>CAVTEA010000017.1:0-7572 GCA_963733615.1 uncultured Actinomycetes bacterium | reverse complement strand
CGAGTGCCGCCAAGACCGGCAGCAGTTCGCAGAAGGTAGGCACCACCGCGGTCAAGGGCCTGCCCGACCGGTTCGTTAGCGACAGCATGGCAGGGCGAAGGCAACCGATCGGGCTCCTACCTGCGCGGCCGGCGACCCCGATGCGGACGGTTGAGTGTGCGAGAGGTGGCGATCAGGTAGACGCCGAGAATGACGGCCGCCCCGCACGCTGCCTCGACAGCGAGGTGGCCGGGGGTCACCGCTACCCGGTCAGCGAGCAGGCCGACACCGAGCCCGATCCCGGCGAGTGGCTCGGCGGCCGTGAGCGGCGGCAGCGAATGCGAGAGCGAACCCGCCTTGAATGCGCTCTGCGCGAGCAGGAGCCCGATGACAGCCGCGATCACGACCAGATAGGTCCAGGGACTGGAGAACATCCTGGCAATGCCGTGCTCGGCCCGCAGCAATGACTCGCGGGTGGCGGCGTCCTGCAAACCGTAGAGCAGGCCGGCTGCGGTCGAGAGAAGCACCGCCTCGGCGATGAGGTGCTGATTCTTCGCGACGACGACCAGGACGAAGACGGTTCCGGCGACGACGGCCAGCGCGATCAGAATCCAGATTCGCGCTGGACGTGCGTCGTGCGTGCTGCGCGGGTTACCCACAAGCAGGAACGCACCCAGCGCGAAGCTGAGCAACAGCGCGCCGCCCACCTCGTGCCATCGCACCCGCCGGTCGGACAGGATCGCCGCAATGATGAACGCGAACAGCAGATTCGCCGACAACAGCGGCTCGACGAGGGCAACCGAGGCCATCTGCAGGGCGAGACCGCCCAGCAACTGCCCGAGCACCATGCTGCCAACACCCCACAACCAGAGGGGCTTGTGCAACAGGTCGATCAGCAGCCGCCAGGACAGCAGGTCCTCAACCGGGGCAAGTGACGCGGCACGCTGCTGCAGGACGTACCCGAGCCCGAGGCACACCGCCGCGGCGACCCCGACCAGATAGACCACGTTGCCGCCTCAGGCCAGGTGGGGGTAGGCCGCTGGGTCACGCGCGCTGGCTCGGTCGACCGCGGGCTGGCCGTCTTCGCTCGACTCCAGCAGCGGTGAGCGGGCCAGCACGAGCACGCTCGCCAGCATCGCGAATGCGCCGAGCGCGGCGACGACCAGGTAGATGCCCGTGCGCGTCTGCTCGTTGAAGACGAGTACCCCCCACAGTGTGGAGACGAGCGGATCCATGAGCGTGATACCAGGCTGGGCGGCAACGAGGCGGCCCGCGTGCAGGGCCGCCTGAACGAGCACGACGCCGAGCACGCCGAAACTGATCGCCGCGTACGTCTGCCAGGTCGACACCAGGCCGAACAGTCCTCGATCGGAGAGCTGGGTGACCGATTCCTTCACCAGGCTGGCCGTAAGGCCGAAGCTGGTGCCAGCCGACGCGCCGAGGCATGCCGCGCGAAACGGCCCCCTGCTCAGCTGACCAAGCACGTACAAAATGCCTACCGTGCCCGCGGTGCCGCCTCCGGCAAGCACATAGGTGACGTGATTGACGCCGGTCGGCTTGCCCGGAGTCGGCGACAACGCGGTGAGCACCACGATCACGCCACCGGTCATCGTGATCGTGCTTGCCCATTCGAGGCGGCCAAGTCGTGCCGAGAATGTCCAGGACGCGAACAGCAGCGACAGCGGTAGCTCCAGCGCGATGATCGGTTCCACGGCCGACAGCTCGCCGAGGTTGAGTGCGGTTGCGTGCAAACCGAAGGCCGCGACCATGGCCAGGATGCCCGTGATCCACACCGGATTGCGCATAAGTCGAAGCATGACGCCCCGCCCGAAGTCACTGTCTTGTTCCTGCAGCGCCGCCTTTCGCTGCATCACCGCGGCAAGGGCGTTACCCGTGGCTGCGAACGCAGCCAGCACAAGGCTTAGGACGGGCACTCCGACAAGGTAACGCGTGAACGCCCACGACCTCGACTCGCGGGCCCGCGAGTCAGCTCGCGATGAGTGCCATCAGGTGGTCACGGCGTGCTCGAGCAGCTCCGCGCTCGCCGACGCCGAGGGCGGCCCGGGCACGGCCCGCCGCAGCTGGGCGTGGATCTGTGCATGCGGCTGACCCGCCCTCGCGGCCACCACGCTCACCAGACGATTGACCTCGCGACGAAGCTCGGCGGCAGCCCGCCATGTCGCGACGCTCGGCCCAGCGTCGTCGGATGCTACCGACCCCGCCGCGCGGCTGCGGGCCGCGGCATCGCGTTGGGCCAGCAGCATCGCGGTCTGCTCGGCCGACAGCATGCCCCGGCAGGCCGAGAACTCCTCGTCCTCGGCGGTACAGCTCGTCGCCGACGAGTGCGCGGCCGCCGTGCAGCACGTGCGCGAACTCCGCCTCCGCATCGACCGCCTTGTAACCGCGCCCCTCGCCCGGCTCACGCTCGACCGGTTCGATGTCGAGCAGACTCCCCCGTCGCCGTAGGGCGGCGGTATGACGTGGTTGCGCTCGTCCTCGAGCTCGGCAGCCAGCGCGAGTAGCGGGCGCACCGCGGGCAGGAACACCGTCGCCGACTCGTGGCGCCCGCGGGTCCGCACGACCCGGCCGACCGCCTGCGCGAAGAACAGCGGGGTGCGGTATGAGGTCATCCACGCCAGGCACGCGCGCGCGGGATGTCGACGCCCTCGGAGATCATCCGCACGCACACCGCATGCCGCTGGTCGCCCGAGGCGAACGCGGCGATCTTGGCACTCGCCTTCGGGTCGTCGGAGAGGATCACGACCGGCGCCTCACCCGTCACGCTGCTCGACGATCGCGGCGTAGGCCCGCGCATCGTCCTGGTCGCTGGCCAGCACGATGCCGGCGGCATCGGGCATGCCGGTCTCGCGCAGCTGGCTGATCCGCTCGTCCATGGCCGCGATCACGTGGGGCACCCACTGCCCTGCCGGGTTGAGGGCGGTGCGCCAGGCGACCGCCTCGGTGCGCTTCGTGCTCGTCTCGGACAGGCTCGCGGCGACGACTTCGCCTGCGCTATTACGCCAGCGCGACGTGCCGGTATACGCGGCGAAGACGACCGGCCGCACGACCCGGTCGCGAAGCGCCTCGCGGTAGCCGTAGCGAAAGTCAGCGTGGCTTTCCATCGCGCCGTCTGCCCCGGTGTCGTACTGGACGAACGGGATCAGCTCGTCGGGCCTGGTGCGAAACGGCGTCCCAGTCAGGCACACGCGCCGTGCGGCGTCGGCGAACGCCTCGCCCACGGCATCGCCCCAGGACAGCCCGTCCCCGGCGTGATGCACCTCGTCGAGTACGACGAGGGTTCGCTTCGCGCCGGTGCGCGCAGCGTGCAGCCTGGGCTTGCCCGCCACCTGCGCGTACGTGGTGACGTAGCCGAGCATGTCCGGGCGCACCGGACCGACCGCATTCGACAGCGTCGGGTCCAGCGGGATGCCTGCTCGGTCGGCGGCCTCCGCCCACTGCGTGCGCAGATGGTCGGTCGGGCATACGACGATCACCCGGTCGATGACGCGCCGCTCCAGCAGCCGGGTGGTAAGGGCGAGGGCGAAGGTTGTCTTGCCGGCTCCGGGTGTGGCCGTCACCAGAAAGTCTCGGTGCGGACGCTCCTCGTAGGTCTCCAGTGCTGCTCGCTGCCAGCCACGAAGCAGCAGCGGCCGGGCAGAGTGGGGCTGTCCCGATTGCGCCACGGCACCCTCCTCCGGTTCTGCGTCTGTCCTGGCGCGACAAGATGCCCCGGACGAGAGGCCGGGGCATCTGCTGACACTCTAGTGGGCGAGTGTCCGGCGCCTGCCTGGTCCTCGAATCAGCGCGGACGAGGTGCCGACCAGCGCCTGCGTCAAGTGCCCGGCGAGTGCCGGCGCGGGTGAACAAAGCGAGCCCGACAGCGTCGGCGAGCAGCATCGGACAACGCAGCCGGACCTGCTGGTGCCACCAAGAATGACGAAGACTCCCGCCGCTGCCGAGACGGCAAGGTAAGGCCAAGTGCCGCGGAGACGCCGGCGGGGTCGCACCGAGCAGGGTGTCGCGCACGATGCCGCCGCCGAGGGCCGTCACCGTGGCGAGCACGACTACTCCGAACAGGTCAAGACAAGCTCTGACGGCAGCCAGGCCGCCCGAAAGTGCGAAGACGAATACGCCCGCGAGATCGAGGGCCACCAGGCCGGCTGGCTGGTGCGACACGCTCGAAGGCTAGCCAGGATGCGCGAACACGGGCACGGATCGGCACACTCTCAGTCGTGAGCGTCGGCAATCGCATTCGGTGGTTGGTCCGACACACTCTCGCCCAGGCCTGGCACGACCGCATCCTGGGCCTGTCTGCCGAGGCAGCCTTCTGGCAGTTGCTCAGCCTTCCCTCATTGGCGCTGGCGGGCGTGGCCACCCTTGGCTACGTCTCACGATGGTTCGGACCCGATGCGGTCAACCGCACCGAGGCGCAGCTCGACGCCACGTTCACGCGTGCGTTCAGCCCGGATGTCGTGGCCCAGATCGTCCAGCCGACCGTGCGTGAGATTCTGCACGGACAGCGCATCGACGTCATCAGCATCGGATTCGTGCTGGCGCTGTGGGCTGGGTCGTCAGCGACTGCAACGTTCGTCAACACGATCACGATCGCCTACGGCATGCGCGACCAGCGCGGCGCGGTGCGCAGTCGGCTGCTCGCCCTGTGGCTGTTCCTCGGTGCGGTCCTGCTCGGCGTCGTCTTGCTTCCACTGCTCGTACTCGGGCCGAGCCTGTTACCGACGCTGTTCCCGCGCGGTGTGCGCTCGACGGCGAGCACGGTCATCCACGCGTCCTACTACCCGGTCGTGATCGTGTTGCTATTACTCGGTCTGACCAGCCTCTATCACCTAGCGCCGCCACGACGGTTGCCCTGGCACCGTGGCGTTCCCGGCGCACTGCTCGCCGTGGGTGTCTTCATGGCCGGCTCGGTTGCACTGCGCAGCTACATCCGATTCATCCTGGATCACAACCACGCGTACGGGACGCTCGCCGCTCCGATCGCGGCACTGCTGTTCTTCTACGTCCTGGGGCTCGGCGTGCTCCTGGGAGCGGAGTTCAACGCTGCGATCGAGCAGATGGCGCCGACGCGCAAACGCCCGCGGGTGCTCGACCCGCGCGGCTGGCAGCGCCTTGACGATGTCGAGGATCAGTCCGACGAGCCGCCGCCGGCCGGCATCGACTCGTAGATCTCCTTGCAGCGCGGGCATACCGGCGAGCCGGGCTTGGGTGTGCGGGTAACGGGAAAAACCTCACCACACAGTGCCTGAACCATCGTGCCCAGTACGGCGCTCTCGGCGATCTTGGCCTTCCGGACATAGTGGAACATGCGATCGCCGGTGTCGGCGTCCGAGGTCTTCGGAGACTCGAGAGTTTGGGTAGTGGTCACGGGGGTGGATTCTGCCATCGCGCTCACCCGTCGATCGTTCGGTCGTCGCTCCCACTCGGCAGCGCACGCTCACCCGGACGGCCGGCGTAACCCCGAAACGCTCTCGCTTTCTTGGGCGGCCCGTCGTTGGCCAGCAGGACGGCGCACCAGGGCAACACTGCGCCGCCGGCGACGAACGCGATGGCCAGGATCCACGAGACGCGATAGGTCATCGCCGCTGCGATGACGAATATCGCCCGAAGCGCCATCATGATCGCGTAACGCTTGCGCCGACGGTTGTACTCGTCGTCGAGGCTCTGCGGTGCGTCTGTGATCAGCGCAGGCTGATCGTCGCGAGGGTGTGGCACCGCTACATCGTCCCACCGTCTCACCATCCGTGCCGAGCGATCCGGCACGATGATCGGTGCGCGATTCGGTGCGCGATTCGGTGCGCGATTCGGTTGGCGATTCGGTTGACGATTCGGTTGGCATCGACGGCTGCGGGCAGTTCAGACAACTGCGCGCCCAAGCATCGCTCACCCAGCCGCGATGAGAGCGCTCGTGCAGCGAGTCGAGCGCGCCGCCGTGCGCGTCGATGGCGACACAGTCGCTGCGATCAACACGGGGTTGCTCGTCCTTGTCGGCGTCACGCACTCGGACACTGCGCAGCAGTCACAGGCCCTCGCCCGAAAAGTACGAGAGTTGCGGATCCTGCGTGGCGAGCGGTCGATTGCCGACACCCCGAACGCCGGCGTGCTCGTCGTCAGCCAATTCACCCTCTACGCAGATACCCGCAAGGGCCGACGCCCGTCATGGAGCGCGGCCGCTCCCGCCGCTATCGCCGAGCCGCTCATCGTGGCGTTCAGCACAGCGCTGCGCCAAGCAGGCGTAACTGTTGAAAGCGGGCGCTTCGGCGCCGATATGCAGGTGGATTTGGTCAACGACGGCCCGGTCACCGTTCTCGTGGAGATTTGAGCCCCGCCGTTCGAGCAGTTCGGGGCCGCTGTGTGGGTCCTGAGATCTGTTTAGCTGGCGTGCAGCATCGGGAACACCGCATGCGTCAAAGCAGTTAAGAGAGATGAAGCGCACCGGCTTCGCTGTCGAAGTAGCTGGTGAGAGCCGATTCGAAGCGCAACACGCGAGAACATAGGTGGTCATACCCAGTGGCAACTTCTCGAAGCACACGAACCCGGACCGCAGGGCGCCAGTCGTCCAGCGAGCCGCGCATAGCCACGCGCGGTCATCGCAGTGCGCGTCCGGCGAAGGTTGCTGACGCCCCGGCTGAGGTCATCGAGCAGACGACTGATGTCGAGGCGCCCGTAGAACTCGAGCCGACACCTGAGGCTCCTGTCGCCGCCGCAGATCTCGACGAGGCCGCGACCTCGGCCGATCTGGTTCGTGTTTATCTCAACGAGATCGGCAAGGTCGCACTGCTCAGCGCTGCTGACGAGGTCGATCTTGCCAAGCGGATTGAAGCAGGCCTTTACGCCGAGCACCTGCTCATGTCTTCGAACAACTTCGGGCATGCGCGCAAGCGCGACCTGCGCGCCTTGGTGATTGACGGCGAACGCGCCAAGGACCATCTCCTGCGTGCGAATCTGCGCCTGGTCGTCTCGCTGGCGAAGCGCTATACCGGCCACGGCATGCCTTTCCTCGACCTGATCCAGGAAGGCAACCTGGGCCTCATCCGGGCCGTCGAAAAGTTCGACTACACCAAGGGATTCAAGTTCTCGACGTATGCCACCTGGTGGATCCGACAGGCAATCAGTCGAGCGATGGCTGACCAGTCCCGCACGATCCGGCTGCCGGTCCACCTCGTCGAGCAGGTGAACAAGCTGCAGCGCATCCGGCGGGAAATCAACCAGCAACTCGGGCGTGAGGCCAGCCACGCTGAACTCGCCGACGAACTCGACATCGCCGAGGAACGGGTCCGCGAGCTGATCGACCTCTCCCGCGATCTGGTCAGTCTGGTCCAGACCGTCGGCGCCGACGACGACGCGTCACTTGGCGACTTCATCGCCGACGACAGCGCGCCGGCTGCGGAGGCCGCAGTCGAGGCCGGAACTGATGCGTCGTCAACTGCAGTCCGTACTCGGCACGCTGGAGGCGCGCGAAGCCGCCGTGGTCCGCATGCGGTACGGGTCGACGACGGCCAGCCACGCACGCTGGACGAGATCGGCCGGGCATCGACCTCTCCCGCGAGCGCATCCGTCAGATCGAGCGCGAGACGA
>CAVTEA010000016.1:0-96498 GCA_963733615.1 uncultured Actinomycetes bacterium | reverse complement strand
GACCGCCCGCCAGGTGCTGGAGGCCGGGCAGTTCGGCGCGGCCGGCGGTCTCCAAGGCGCTGGCCACCACGCTGGTCCGCAGCCGCATATACAAGGTGTGGGCCGTCGACCGGCGAGACCGGGGTGGAGGATCTGACCGGGTTCGGCAAGCACGACCTACTCCGAGCTCGGCGACCGGTACCGTCATCGACCCGACCCGCAGGCCGCCCACGGGGGCCTGGCGGCCACCCTCGAGGACCTGCACGCGCGATCCGCGCTGCCCGATCCGGTCCCCCCGCGTTCGTGCTCGGCGGGCAACGCTGGGCGCGACGATCGCGCTCGCGTACGCGGCATGGGACTTCGCCGGGCGGCCGGGCTACCGCGATCTTTCCGGTCTGATCCTCATCGACGGCGGGATGCTCGACGCGTTCGCCGGCCGAGGGCGATGTGTATTGGCTGACGCCGGCGCAGGCGTGCTGACGGGCTGGCCCGGATCAAGGCCGGCACCGTGTTCGATCCAACGCTGACCAGCGCCCCACCGCTGTCCTGATGCAGCTTGTGGCCCAGTACAGGCGGGGCCGCGCCGGCCGCACCTGCTCCTCGCCGCCACGCTGCCCGAGCCGCGCGACCACCGGCCCCGTCACCAACCTCGGCCTGATCGACTACCTGTACGTCACCCACCCTCTCGTGCCCGACCTGTCGGATCAACACCACCTACACGCCGGTGACCGCGTGGCCGACGTGCGCTCGCCGGCCCGTTCCGGCCGGGTTCGATGGTCTTGGCCGCAGCGGCTCACCCTCGACCTGAGGCGGCGGAACCATACTCGCCGACCGCGACCCCGCTGCTCTCGGGCTGGGGGCTGCGCACGCCAGCGAGGTCGACGTTCCGCTCCACTCCTTCGAGACCGGACTCACCACGGCTCGGTGAACATTGCCGTGCGGATCGATCGTCGGCACTCCCGATTCCGATCGCGGGCTATGGCGGCGACGACGCGATGACCCACCTCGACCCGTTGTCGGCCACGCCGTCGCGCAACACCATGCTGACACGATCGTGCCGTTCCTGGACGACTCGACCGCACCAACCACGAGCACTGCACCGGCAGCGCACCGTATCTCCCAGTCGGGCACGCGGTGGCGCGGCGTCTCATGGCGGATCGTTGCGGTCCAGTCCGTAGCGACCGATCCGCCGCGATCGGCTCGACAGCTCCGCCTCGACCCGCGGCTTGCCCTTCACCTTGGGGAAAACCGCAGAGCGGCCATGCCGGGACAGATGATCCGGCGATCGCTGGTCAACTCATGACAGAACCGGGCTCAGCGGTCTGGGTGTAGGCCGCCCGGTACGCGCTCGGGTGGGTCCCACCCAGCGGGCGAAGTGCTGACGGAGTCGATTCGCTCGAGCCGAGCCGCTCTGCCGGGCGACGCGGTCCATCGGCCAGGTCGTCGTCTCAGCAATTCACGGCCCCGGTCCACGCGCTGGTGCAGCAGCCACTGCAGCGGGCTCAACCCGGTCTCGGCGTGGAACCGCCGGTGAGGCTGCGCACGCTCGTATGAGCGTGGGCGGCCAGGTCTCTGAGCGTGAGGTCGTCCTCCAGCCGCTCGAGCGCCCAGGCGCGCGTCCCGGCGAGGGCGGCCACGTTCGGGGGGAAACGGCGACTCGATGAACTGTTGTTGGCCACCGGGCCGCATCGGGGCGACCACGGCCAAACGTGCGACCCGGTTGGCCACTGCCGCGCCGTGGTCGCGCCGCACGATGTGCAGACACAGGTCGACCCCCGCTGCAACCCCGGCCGAGGTCAAGACGTCGCCGTCGTCGGTGTAAAGGACACCGGGTCGCACGTCGACGCGGGGGAATCGGCGGCGAGCTCGTCGCGTAGGGCCAGTACGTCGTCGCCGGACGCCGTCCAGTACGCCTGCCGCGGCCAGGGCGAACGCGCCGGTGCAGATCGAGGCTAGCCGCCGGCCTGCTGCCTCAGCCCTGGCGCAGGGCGGAGATGACACGTGGATCGAAGTCGGTGCCGCGACCGGAGCCGGTGACGATCACCGTCTCCACCTCGCGAGCGTATCCAGGCCGGGCTCGACGACCACCCTCACGCCGCCCGTGCTGGCCACCACGCCCGGCTCAGCGGTGCAGACGATGACGTCGTACGCCCGGCGCCGCCGACCTCGTGGCGAAGACCAGCTCGGGAATGGCGAAGTCGAAGGCGGTGACGGGAGGAATCGCGATGACCCCGATACGGTGCATGGCCAGATCCTTGGTAGCCGTGGCATTCCAGCCACTAGTCTAGCGGCCCGCCGGTGAACGATCGAGTCCGATTCGGCCACTCCCCGACCGGTGTCGCTCCCCATATCGAGGAGACAGATGCCACTCAAGGTCGTTGTCGGCGCCGGAGCCACCGGCATCCCCACCGCGCTTCTTCTCGCGAGGCAGGTAACCATGTCCGGCTCGTTCAGCCGCCGGGGCAGCGGCCCGGATCATCCGATCATCGAGCTGGTCACGGCCGACGCCACCGACACCGAGCAACTCGAAGAGGTCCCGCGGGGCGCTACCACGCTGTTCACTGCGCCATGCCACCGTACGACCGGTGGCCCGATCTGTGGCCGGCGCTGGCCGGATCGCTGCTATCCGTAGCGGAACAGACCGCGGCGGACTACGTCATGATTGGAAACGCCTACGGCTACGGCCCGCTCGACGGACCGATGCACGAAGATCTCCCGCTCGCTCAACCACCGCGAAAGGCCGGGTACGCGCCCAGATGTGGCTCGACGCCATGGCGGCATACGACGCCGGGCGAGTTCGCGCGACCGAGGTGCGGGCGCACGACTTCCTCGGCCCGCACGCGATCTCGTACTTCACGGTCACCGCCCAGCCAGCCGTCCTCGCTGGCGAGAAGGCGACATTCTTCCCCGCCGATCTGGACGCCCCGCACTCCTGGACCTACACGTCGACACCGCGAGACGCTGGTCGCCGCGAGCGAGGACAGGCTCGTGGGGGCGCGGGTGGCACGTGCCCAGCACTCCGATCTATCGGTCCGCGCATCGCGCAGCGATCGCCGAGGCGGCCGGCACCTCGCCGGCCTCTGTGCAGCGATGACCAAGGAGCAACCACGGCCCTGGCCACAGCCGACAGCATCGTCGCCGAGGTTGTGAAATGCTCTACATGGTGGAGCGTCCGGCCATTCTGGACTGCGCCGAGACCCAGCGGATCCTCGCGGTGGCGGCCACGCCCTTCGACGACGTGGTCGCCGAGATCGTGCGCCGCCCGACGCCATGTAGCGAGCGGGTCGCGCCAGGCGAAAGCGAACGGCAACGACTGCCGATGGAGAGCGGCCCAGCGACGATCCAGGGCCGCCGAAAAGCCCGACGAAGCCACGCCTGCACGATCCGGCAGATTCGACGGCAGTGAAGCACATGCCGACCGATTTCTCGTGGCTCTACAGCACGTGCTGTAGAGCCACGAGAAATCGGTCGGCACGTGCTTCACTGCCGTCGAATCCTGCCGGATCGTGCAGGCGTGGCTTCGTCGGGCTGTTCAGGCGTCCCGGGCAACATCGCTGGGTGGACTCTCCATCGGCAGTCGTTGCCGTTCACCCTGTTCGCCGTGGCGCGACCCGCTCGCTCATGGCTTCGGGCGGCGCACGATTTCGGCGACCACGTCGTCGAAGGGCGTGGCCGTCACCGCGAGGATCCGCTGGGTCTCGGCGGAGTCCAGAATGGCCGGACGCTCGACCATGTAGAGCATCTCGGCCACCTCGGCGACCAGCTGTCGGCTGCGGCCAGCGCCGCCAGCTGCTCCCTGGTCATCGCCTGCACGGAGGCGGGCGCGGTGCCGGCCGCTGCCGCGATGTGCTGCGACAACGCGCGGATCGACATGTCACTCGTGCTCGGCACGTGCCAGGCGCGGCCCCACGAGCGCTCGTCCGCGCTCGCGGCGACCAGCGTCCGCGCGGTGTCGACGGTGTAGGTCCAGGAGTGCGGTGCGTCGAGATCGGCGGGGAAGAACGTCGCCGGCTCACCTGCGAGCACGGCCGGCTGAGCGGTGAGCGTGTAGTACGAGACGGCGCGCGGGCCGAGGAAGTCGTGCGCCCGGACCTCCGTCGCGCGAACCCGCCCGGCCTTGTGCGAGGCGAGGGCGTCCAGCCACATCCGGGCGCGCACGCTGCCCTTCGACGTGGTGGCGACGAGCGGGAGATCCTCGGTCATCGGTCCGTCGACCGGGCCGTAGCCGTACGCGTTTCCCAGCATGACGTAGTCGGCGCCGGTCCGCTCGGCCACGGCCAGCAGCGATGCGGCGAGCGGCGGCCACAGAGCCGGCCACTGGTCGTACGGCGGCATGGCGCAGTTGAACATCGTGCTGGCGCCCCGCAGCGACCTCTTCGAGCCGATCCGTGTCGGTCGCGTCCGCCGCGACGAGCTCGATGCCGGGATGATCCGGGCCGCTGCCCGCGCCGGCTGACGAGCCGGACATGGTCACCGGCCTCGGCGAGAAGCAGGGCAGTCGGGATGCCGGTGGCTCCAGCGCCGACGACAACCTTGAGTGGCATGTGATCTCCTACGATCGTTGGTGATTCGACATCCGGTCCGGGCCAGTGGCCCGGACCGGACTCGATTGTGTGCCAGCGGCGGCCCGCTAGACTAGTGGCCGGATTGCCATACTTACCAAGGATCAGGCCATGCACCGTGTCGGGGTCATCGCGGTCCCTCCTGTGACAGCCTTCGACCTCGCCATTCCCGAGCTGGTCTTCGCCTCGGTGCGGGTCGCGGGCGTCCGGCGTACGACGTCGTCGTCTGCACCGCTGAGCCCGGCGTGGTGGACAGCACCGGCGCCGTGCGGCTCGTCGTCGAGGCCGGCCTCGATACGCTCGCCGAGGTCCAGACGGTGATCGTCACCGGCTCCGGTCGCCGCACCGACTTCGATCCACGGGTCATCTCCGCCCTGCGCAGGGCTGAGGCAGCAGGCAGTCGCCTCGTCTCGATCTGCACGGGAGCCTTCGCCCTTGCCTCCGCAGGTGTGCTGGACGGGCGTCCGGCCACGACGTACTGGCCCTACGCGGATGAGTTGGCCGCGCGCTTCCCCCAGTGTCGACGTGCGACCGGGCGTCCTTTACACCGACGACGGCGACGTGCTCACGTCGGCCGGCGTGGCAGCGGGGGTCGACCTGTGCCTGCACATCGTGCGGCGCGACTACGGCGCGGCGGTGGCCAACCAGGTCGCGCGCCTGGCAGTCGTCGCCCCGACGCGGCACGGCGGCCAGCAACAGTTCATCGAGTCGCCGTTGCCGCCCGAACGTGGCCGGGCGCTCGCCGAGACGCGGGCCTGGGCGCTCGAACGGCTGGACCACGACCTGACGCTCAGCGACCTGGCAGGCCATGCCCACACGAGCGTTCGCAGCCTGACCCGCCGGTTCCACGCCGAGACCGGCCTGAGCCCGCTGCAGTGGCTGCTGCACCAGCGCGTGGACCGGGCCCGCGAATTGCTCGAGACGACGACCTGGCCGATGGATCGCGTCGCCCGGCAGAGCGGCCTCGGCTCGAGCGAATCACTCCGCCAGCACTTCGCCCGCTGGGTGGGACTCACCCCGAGCGCGTACCGGGCGGCCTACACCCACACCGCTGACCCCGGTTCTGTCATGAGTTGACGAGCGATCGCCGGATCATCTGTCCCCGGCATGGCCACTGTGCGGTTTTCCCCAAGGTGAAGGGCAAGCCGCCGGTCGAGGCGGACTGTCGAGCCGATCGCGGTGGGATCGGTCGCTACGGCAGCACCGCAAGCGGATCCACCCATGAGACGCCGCGCCACCGCGTGCCCGACTGGGAGATACGGTGCGCTGCCGGTGCAGTGCTCGTTGGTTGGTGCGGGTCGAGTTCGTTCAGGAACGGCACGATCGTGTCCAGCATGGTGTTGCGCGACGGCGTGGCCCACAACGGGTCGAGGTGGGTCATCGCGTCGTCGCCGCCATAGCGCGCGATCGGAATTCGGGAGTGCGCGACGACCCACCGCGCGGCGACGTTGACCGAGCCGTGGGTGAGTCCGGTCTGGAAGGAGTAGAGCGGAACGTCGACCTCGCTGGCGTGCCACAGCCGCAGCCCGAGCAGGTCGGTGGTCGCGGTCGGCGCGTACGGGTCGGCCGCCTCCAGGTCGAGGGTGAGCCGCTGCGGCCAGTACCACTCGAACCCGCCCGGAACGGGCCCGGCGAGCACATCGGCCACGCGGCTCACCGGCGTGTAGGCGGTGTTGACCGACAGGTCGGGCACGAGAGGGTGGGTGACGTACAGGTAGTCGATCAGGCCGAGGTTGGTGACGGGGGCCGGTGGTCGCAGCGGCTCGGGCAGCGTGGCGGCGAGTGTGCTCGGTGCGGCCGGCGCGGCTTTCGCGTACTGGGCCACAAGCTGCATCAGGATCGCGTACGTCTCGGTGCGGCCCATGGTCAGCGTTGGATCGAACACGGTGCCGGCCTTGATCCGGGCCAGCCCGTCGCGCGCCTGCGCCGGCGTCAGCCGATACACATCGCCCTCGCCGGCGAACGCGTCGTGCATCCCGCCGTCGATGAGGATCAGACCGGAAAGATCGCGGTAGCCCGGCCGCCCGGCGAAGTCCCATGCCGCGTACGCGAGCGCGATCGTCGCGCCCCACGAGTGCCCGCCGAGCACGACGCGCCGTCCCCCGGATCGGGCAGCGCGGATCACGCCGTGCAGGTCCTCGAGGGTGGCCGCCAGGCCCCAGTGGGCGGCCTGCGGGTCGGGTCGATGACGGTACCGGTCGCCGAGGTAGTAGTCGGCGGCCCGATCTGGCGTGCCGGCTGCGAACCCGGTCAGATCCTCCAGCCCGGTCTCGCGCCGGTCGACGGCCCACACCTGGGTGTCCGGCAGGCTGCGGACCAGCGTGGTGGCCAGCGCCTTGAAGTCGCCGGCCGCGCCGAACTGCCCGGCCTCCAGCACCAGGACCTGGCGGGCCGTCGATGAGCCGACCTGCAGCACGTGCACCTGTCCCAGGCGGACGTAGGCGACGCGCAGGTGACGTGGCGGTCCGGCGGTGGCCGGCGCGGCCACGCCGAGTGTGAGCATTGCGCTGAGCGCGACGGTGATCCAGCGGCGCATGATCTCTCCTCTTCTCGGTGGTCAGTCACCGTGTAAGGGGCCCGCGAGGCTCGTGGGCGTTCCCCGCGGTGACGCCGTTCACACCCGGCGAACTTGTCGGGAACCTTTTGCCGCCCGCGCGCCCCTGTCCTTGGTGAACCCATCTTTCGAAGGAGTGATCGTGAACATGACCCGCCCACTGCCGGATGTGCCCGGCATCGAGCACCGCTACGTCGACACCGACCGGATGCGGTTCCACGTCGCGCAGGCCGGCAGCGGCCCACCGGTCCTGCTGTTGCACGGGTGGCCGCAGCACTGGTGGTCCTGGCGCAAGGTGCTCCCGCTGCTCGCCACCGATCACCACGTCATCTGCCCCGACCTGCGCGGTGCGGGATGGTCGGACGCGCCGAAGAAGGGCTACCGCACCGAGCAGCTCGTCGACGATGTGCTGGCGTTGCTGGACGCGCTGGCGCTGCCGCAGGTGCTCGTGGTCGGGCACGACGTCGGAGGACGGATCGGCTTTCACCTCAGCCTGCGCGCCCCCGAGCGGGTGAGCGCGTTGGTGACCCTGAACGCGATGCATCCGTACTGGCGGGCGCGTGCACTCGTTGGTCAGGCGTGGCGGTTCTGGTGGACACCCCTGGTCGAGACGACGCTGGTGGGCCGTTGGGTGTTGCGCCGGGTTCCCGCGGTGACCCGGATGGTGTTCCGCCTCGGCCACTCACGCGGTGTGCTGTCGCCGGCCGAGATCGCCGAGTACGTTGCGTCGGTGCGCGAGCCGGCCCGCGCGCGGGCCGGCGAACGGCTGATGCACGAGTTCGCCTACCGCGAGATCGTCCCCACCCTGCTGGGCCGCAACCGCTCACGACGGCTGACCGTTCCGACGCTGATGCTGCACGGCACCGGCAACGCCGCCCGCACGGCCCGTTCGCTGCGCGGCTACGAACGCTACGCCGACGAGCTGCGCATCCAGATGATCGACGGCGCCGGACAGTGGCTTCCGGAGCAGTGCCCCGACATCGTCGCCGACACCGTCCGCGCGTTCGGTCGCCGGCCCGCGCGGTCCGTCCGCAGCGAGCCGAATGGCATGATCGCTCCACGATGACCTCTGCGGATACGAGCGCGCTCGTCCTCGCCGCGCAGCGCGGGGATTCGCGTGCGATGAACGAGCTGCTCGACGTGCTTTCGCCCTACGTCGGTCGGCTGTGCGGACCGATCGCGCTGCAAGACGGCGCGGACGCCACGCAGGAAGCGCTGATCGCGGTGTTCCGTGATCTGCGGTCACTGCGCGATCCCGCCGCGCTGCATGGCTGGGTGCGCATGATCGCGGTCCGCGAGGCGGTCCGGGTCGCCCGTCGTGCCCGACGGCAGGCCGCCGACGAGCTCCCCGACGTGCCCCGGCCCGATGATCCGCAGCTCGCCTCGGACATCCGCGACGTGCTCGCCCGCCTGAGCCCGGATCACCGCGCTGTGCTCGTGCTGCGTGACCTCGAGGACCTGGACGAGAGCAGCGCCGCGGCGCTGCTCGCCGTCGAGGTCGGCACGGTCAAGTCGCGACTGCACCGTGCACGACAGAGCTTCCGGAAGGCGTGGCAACGATGACCCAGAACTGGCCGGTCGCCGAACTCGACCCGATCCGTCGGCTGAAGGTGATGGCCGCGACGATCCCCGGGGCCGTTCTTTCCGAGCTCGTCGTACCCGCACCGTTCGACCGCGCATGGGCCACCGCCGCGGACCTGGAAACTGCACTGCCTCTGATGATCAGAGACTTCCGCAGCGTCGCGGTCACCGAGATCGAGACCGCGCGGCTTCGGCATGGACGTGCGGGGCACGCTGGGTCAGCGAGCCCGCTTCGACGTCGTCCTGCGGCCCGGCTGGTGCTGGATGCAGAGCCGCTTGTGGGTCGGCGGCATGGCGGCCCGGGAGGAAACGACCGGTACCCGAATCGGGTTTCTCGGCGGCCTACGCGTGCCCGGGGCCGGGTTGCTCGTACGGGGACTGCGGCCGACCGCTCAACGGTTGGGCAACGAGGCGCTGCTCCGGCTGGCCCAGGAGATCAACCGGAGCAGCCCACAGATGTGATCATTGCCCACCCTGGGTCTCCGCACCGATAACCACGACCTGGCGTGCTAGGTGAACCATGATTCGGTCGGACTCGCTGGCTGCGTCTTCCTGTCCCGTCTCATCGATCTGACGCACGGTCAGCACGGCGGACGGGTCTCTCTCACCAAGTTGACGCATGACGGCAGCCGCCTGTCTCAGGAACCCGACGCAACTCGTTGAGTCGGCGGGCTGCCCAGTAGCCGATCCCATGTGACACGGGTTCGAGATCGGTACTTACCAGCCACGCGGCGTTGGCGGCGAACTTGCCCGAGGGCAGGCGGGCCAGCGCGGAGTTCTTCAGGTCGGCGTGGACCTGCTCGATGATCGCGTGGCCGCGGTGGGTCTTGTCGGCGCCCACGTTGTCGAGCTCGGTGGATCGCTGGTGGTGAAGTAGGCGTGCGCGCCGACGTGTGGAACAGCGTCGCCTGTCCGTCGCGGTTTTCGGGTTGAGGTCGGGGTGCGGCGCACCACCAGCCGGCCGGGCACCTGCTCAGCCTTCTTCTTGAGCTGAACGCGGTGAACCCGATTTCGGCGACCTCGGCGCGTGAGATCCACCGCCGCCTGTTCGTGGAACACGGCATCGGGGTACTCGATCGGCTGCCAGGCGTCAGCGCCGATCATCGCGACGGCGGTCTTGACCCGCCGGTCCAGGCGCACGGTCACCGACACGTCGGCACCCGCCCGTCGGGCAGCGTTTGACCACGGCATGCCCGTAGTAGGCCGAGTGACCACGCAGCAGCACCCTGCCCGGGCTGGGCGCTGCCGGGCTGGGCGCTGCCGGGCTGAGCGCTGCCGGGCTGAGCGCTGCCGGGCTCGCGGCGCTGGCGGGCTCGCGGCGCCGGGCTGCGGCGCAGGCGCCGCACGGTGGCCAGCGCGTCAGCGACCAGTCGCGCCGCCGCGCGGGGACCCGCACGATCCTTTGCGCAAGCGCTTGGCCACGATCACCGGCGCCGCCCGTGCGGTGGTGACGGTGGTGACGGTGGTGACGGTGGTGACGGTGGTGACGACGGTGACGACGACGGCGACGGCGACGGCGACGGCGACGGCGACGGCGACGGCGACGGTGGCGGCGACGGTGGCGACGGTGGCGATCAGCGCGTTGAGACCGCGGACCTTCGTGCAGCCGAACCCGGCGCCCCGTTTGGCGTGCCCGTGGACTTCGATGATGGTGTCGTCCAAGTCGACGAGCACCGGCCCATCAAGGCCTGCGACCAGCGGCGTGCCGGTAGCCAGAGCGCTCAGCTGCCGGGAGGCGACCGCGTCGAGCTGACGGATGCAGCGGCCGCGACCGCCGGTCACGATCGCAGCCCATGGTCTGAAGATGTTGCAGATTGCCGCGCAGCAGGCTGACGGGTGGAGCTCGTGGGCGGCTACGGCGTGGAGACCGAACAGGACTTCTACGCCGTCACTGCCGACCGCAGCCACCGATTCGATGACCCGTGCGCGGACGCCGGGCGCGACCCGGCCACGATTCGGCACTCGCTGGCCTGCTTCCCGCCGCTGCCCCCGTGGCAGCCGGTGGAGTACTTCACCGACATGGTCGGACGCTGCTGGCGCAGATCGTCACCACGTGAGTGAGCCGGTTAGAGGGCTTAGGCGGCGGGGCGGCCTCGAGCGAGTATCCGCCCCATCGATGAACCGACCAGCGCCGCGCGTTCGACGTCGAGCGCATCGACCAGGTGCACCAGGTCGACTCCGTGCCGCACCTGCGCCGGCGCCTCGCTCGAGTCGCCCTGGCCGAGCCGGTCGTACGCGATCACGTCGTGGTCCTCGGCGAGCGCGTCCAACTGGGCTCGCCACACGCGTCGGTCCACCAGGCTCGCATGACTGAACACCAGCACCGGTCCGTGCCAGCGCCGGTCATAGGCGATACACCCCGAGCCGATGTCCAGGAACTGCGCCATGCCGCGGCCTCCCCTGCCGAAAGGTCCCACGTAGTTAGCTGTTCGCGATGTCGCTGGTCCCCGTGACGGCGCCGACGTGCGGTCTGGAGCGCGGCTGGGTTGCGAAGGCGAGAACAGCGGCGTGCATCGCGCGGCGGGCGCGTGGACCGGCGGCGGGATCGGCCAGCAACTGAACCTCCTGGTTCGCCGACATCGCGATGCCGTTGAGCGCGCTCGCCAGGTCACGGGCAGGTTCAGCCGGCAGGTCCGGACGCGCCCCGTGGGCTTCGTCGGTGAGGAAGTCCAGCCAACGGGTCACCGTCGCGGCCGTGCGTTCGCGCAGCGGGCCGGCTCGGTTGTCCAGCTCGACCGACGCGGTCGTCAGGAAGCACCCGCCGGGGAACGGGCAGTCGACGAGGTAGTCGATCCAGTGGTCCAGCAGGGCGAGCAGCCGGTCGCGGCCCGGCGGCAGCGCCAGCACCGGCTCGATCACGACCGCACGGAAGGTCGCCACCGCGCTGTCGAACGCGGTCTCCAGCAGATGCCCGCGCGAGGCGAACGGGGCAACCACGCCGGACTTGCTCATCCCGAGGTCGGCGGCCAGGTCGCGGACGGTGGTGCCCTCCAGCCCGAGAGCAGAGGCCCGCGCGACGGTGGCCTGCACGATCCGAGCGCGGGTGCGAGCCGCTTCCCGGAGCGAATTACGTGGGGACATGCTCAGATTTTAGTGGACGCCTGTCCGTTATATTCTGAGCGCCCGTCCCCTGCCGCCGAGGAGCCGCCGTGCCCGCCGTGATCGACTTTTACACCCTCGACCGGCTCGCGACCGCGTCCACCCGAGCGCGACTGGCGACGCTGACCGTGCCCGACCTCGACCGCCCGAGCGCCTGCACCGGCTGGGACATCCGCACCCTGCTGTCCCACCTGGTCGGCGGCAACATCCGCTTCGCCCAGGCGCTGCGCGGGCAGCCGGCCGACTGGCCTACCCGCGACGAGGAGCCGATCTCCTCACCGCTCGAGCAGTTCGACGCTTCCGCGGCCGCGATGGCGGCCGCAGTCGCCGGGATCGACGATCCGATGAGACCGGCGCGCCTGCCCGCCGGCGAGCCGCCCGCCGTCTTCGCCGTCGGCGTGCACGGGGCGGACATGCTGATCCACGGTTGGGATCTCGCCATGACCACCGGTCAGGACCTCACCCTCGAGCCGGATCTGTGCCTGGCCGCCGCGAAGGTCATCGAGAAGTATCCGCCATCGTTCTGGGGCAGCGGGAGCTTCTTCGCGGCGCGGATCGACACGACGTCGACGGACCCGCAGGACCGGTTGCTGGCGCTCACCGGCCGAGACCCGCACGTTCGCGCCTGAGCAGGCCGGCAACGGCGCGTTCACGGTCAGCGGTCGTTGCGGTAGAGCCGCATAGTGAGCGGCGCGAAGATCGCGATGAGGGCTGCGCAGCTTGCGAGCACGGCGGCGAGTTGCGTGCCGGTGAGCGTGCCGTTCATGGCGGCGCGTGCGGCGGTGACGAGGTGCGAGACCGGGTTGGCGTCGACGGTGCCGCGTAGCCAGTGGGGCATGGTCTGCGGGTCGACGAAGGTGTTGCTCGCCAGGGTGAGCGGGAACAGGATCACCGTGGCCATGTTCATCAGCGCCTGCGGTGAGCGCATGAGCAGGCCGAGCACGGTCCAGATCCAGGACAGGCTGAGCGCGAAGGCGACGACGAGCGCGACGGCGAGCAGGACGCCGGCTGCGCCGCCGTGGGCGCGGAAGCCCATTGCCAGTCCGAGCCCGACGACGAGCGTCGAGGCGAGCAGGTAGCGGCCCGCGTCGCCGATCAGCGCACCGACGATCGGGGCCGGGCGCCAGATCGGCAGGGTGCGGAACCGGTCGTACAGCGCCCTTGCTGAGGTCGGTGTTGAGGTTGATACCGGTGTACATCGTGGCGAGCAGGACGGCCATCACGAGCGTGCCGGGCAGCAGGAACTGCAGGTACTCGTGCGGTCGAGCCGGCTCATCGCGCCGCCGAACAGGTAGGTGAACATGAGGTGAAGATGATCGGGCTGGCGATCACGTCGGCAGCTGTTCGGGCACGTGCTTGATCTTGCAGCACCGCGCGCCAAGCGAACGCGAGCGAGGCCGAGATCGTGCCGGCCTCGACGGCGGCCGCCTGTCTGCGACCAGGGCGGCGTGGGCTGCGGTCGTGCTGGTCGATGACGGCGCTGGGCTGGCTCATGCGGCGTTCTCCTGGCTTGTCGCGCTGGTCGCGCGGTGGCCGGTGAGGGCGAGGAACACCTCGTCGAGGCTCGGCTGACCGAAGGCGAAGTCGGCCGACCTCGATCCCTGCCGAGCTCAGCTCGGCCAGCGCGTGCGCGCGACCGTCCTGCGGATCGGCCCCGACCGCGACCAGCACCGCCTGGTCCGAGCCGGGTTCGACGGCGACCCGCAGCAGTTCGGCGAGCACGGCTGCGGCTTGCGCCCGGCGTCCCGGATCGCCGAGCCGCACCCGCAGCGCGCCGGGCCCGATCGACGCCTTCAGCTCGCCTCGGTGTCCCCTCGGCGACGACCGCGCCGTGGTCGATCACCGCGATGCGGTCGGCGAGCTGGTCGGCCTCGTCGAGATACTGCGTGGTCAGCAGGACCGTGGTGCCTTCGGCGACGAGGGTGCGGACGAGCTGCCACACCTCGTTCCGGCTGCGCGGGTCGAGTCCGGTGGTCGGCTCGTCGAGGAACAGCAGCTGCGGGGCCACCACGATGCTGGCGGCGATGTCGAGGCGGCGCCGCATGCCGCCGGAGTAGGTCTTGACCGGCGGTCCGCCGCCGTCGCGAGCTCGAACGCCTCGAGCAGCTCGCGGCGCGCCGCGCCGCGCTGCCGCCCGAGAAGCCGAGCAGCCGGCCGAGCAGCACCAGGTTCTCGACGCCGGTGAGGTCCTCGTCGACCGAGGCGAACTGCCCCGTGAGGCTGATCCGCTGCCGCACCGCCTCTGCCTCGTGCACGACGTCGTGGCCGAACACACGCGCGCTGCCCGCATCGGGCCGCAGCAGCGTCGCCAGCATGCGGATCGTCGTCGTCTTGCCAGCACCGTTCGGCCCGAGCACGCCGTAGACGCCCGTCGCGGCACCGCGCAGGTCGACGCCGTCCACGGCCCGCGTCGCGCCGAACAGCTTCGTCAAACCTGACGTCTCTATCGCCGCTTGTTCATCCACCTTCATCGACTAACTCCTTATCTTTGACAATATTGTCAAATCTAAGAGACCCTACTAAGCTTGTCAAGCGTGTCAGAATTAGCGAAGGTTCACGTTCGTGCGGGTGCCGACCGCCAGCGGTCGACAGCGGCGTGATTGAGGTGACGGGAGTGCCAGTGGGGCGAAACGATGTCAGCCGAACCGGACCCGAGCTATGCACCGAACGGTTGGTGCTACGCCGGTGGCGGGCCAGCGACCGGGCGCCATTCGCGGCGATGAACGCCGATCCGCAGGTGATGCGCTACTTCCGCGGCGTGCTCGACCGGCAGGCCAGTGACGGGTTCATCGACCGCATCGAGCGTCCTTCGACGAGTGGGGCTTCGGTTTGTGGGCCGTGGAACGGCGCGCCGACGCCACGTTCCTCGGCTTCACCGGTTTGGCTCGGCAGACCTTTCCGGCGCACTTCACCCCGGCGGTCGAGATCGGCTGGCGGCTGGCGCGCTCGGCGTGGGGCAACGGATATGCGACCGAGGCCGCCCGTGCGGTCTTGACCTACGCCTTCGACACGATCGGCCTCGACGAGGTCATCTCCATCACCACGCGGACCAACGCGCCGTCGCGCGCCGTGATGCGCCGCCTCGGGATGAGCTACGACCCGAGCGACGACTTCGAGTACCCGCTGCTGCCTGAGGGGCATCCGCTGCGCCCCTCGGTCGTCTTCCGCACCGCGCGGCGGGATGGAACTCGCAGCCCGCCGCCGCTCGATCCAGCGCGGCCGGCGGGCGCCGACGATCGTAATTACAGACTGACGGACCGGGCACGGACTTTGCCAAGTGTGCCGGGTTCAGTTCGCCGCGAGGAGGCGCGCCAGGCCCCGCTCGAGTACAGCGCGCGCCTTGCGCGAGCTCATCCGTCCGGCCCGCACCTCCTCACCGGCGGCATGACCCAGCGCGATCGTCGCAGCCAGCATCCAACTCACCGTCAGCTCGCGGTCGAAGTCGCCCTGGCGGCGACCGCGCCGGATCAGCCGTTCCAAATACACAAGCAGCGGCTCGTGACGATCACGCTCGTCGGGCGCGGGGTGTGGCGCCGGCAGATGCAGTAGGAACGGTTCCGCCTCGAACTCCTGCCAACTGATCTCGAGCAGCCGCACCAGACCCTCCCCCGGCGCGACGGAATCCAGCTCGGCCGCCTCAAGTGCGGCCAGCACCCGTTCGGTGGCACGGTCGGTCAACGCGGCGAGCAGCGCCTCGCGCGAGGGGTAGTGCGCATACACCGTCTGCCGGCTCGTACCGGCCGCTTTCGCGACCTGCTCCATGCTCGCCTGCGGATCGCGGCCCAGCACACGCGCCGCCGCGTCGAGGATCGCCGCGATGCTGCGCTCGGCGTCCGACCGACGCCGCCGCACCGACTCCGGTGACGTACCTAACTCCGACACGATTGACAAGGTTAGCAGGCGATCTATACCTTGACAGCTCTGTAAGAATTATCTCTGCGGTAGTGCGTGCAACTCGGCTGCACGGTCAACAGGTTGCGTGCTGCTACTCGCCTGTCGGAACGAGGGAATGCCATGCGTCGGATCGCGACGTTCTGTTCGACCCATGCCCGCTGGGTGTTCGTGGCATGGGTGTTCATCGCGGTCGCCGGTGCCGTCGCCACTTCCGGGTTGTCGGCGCGGCTAGTACCTCGTTCACGTTGCCGGGGCAGGCCGGCTACGAGGCGAACCGGGCCATCTCGACCGTTCGGTAGCGGCGGCGATCGGGATCCGGCGCTCTGGTCGTCACCGTCCCGGCAGGCCACGACGTGACCTCCGCCGAACGTCGGTAGCCGCCCTCGCTCGTGGCGATCGGCACTCGCGCGTTCGCTCCGGGCCAGCAATCGCCCTGCCCCGCGAGTCGTCTCGTACGCGACGGCAGCGGACTCGGTCCTGGTCAGCGCCGACCAGCGCACCACGTTCGTGCGTGGTTACCCGCCCGCGCGACGACGCGCGGTCCAGGACAAACTGCTCGGCTCGGCGGCCGCCGGCGACCTTCGCCCGGGCGGCGCAGCTGCCACGGGCAGCACCGTCGGGCATGACCGGCATCGACGAGTTGACCGGCTCGGGCGGCGGCGGGGCCGGTGTGCTCGCACTGACGCTGATCGGCGCGATCGGCGCGATCGCCATCCTGGCGTTCGTGTTCGGCTCGTTCATCGCCTTGCTGCCGCTGATCATGGCGCTCGTCTCGATCCTGACGACCTTCCTGCTCGTCGACGGGCTCACCCTCGCAGTGGACGTCTCGTTCCTGGTGCAGTTCCTCGTCGCACTCATCGGCCTCGGCGTGGCCATCGACTACTCGCTGCTGGTGGTCACCCGCTGGCGCGAGGAACGCGCGCCGCGGCCGCGGACAATCGCGCCGCGGTCGAAGCCGCCATGCAGACCGCCGGCCGCTCGGTGCTCTACTCCGGTGTCACCGTCGCCGATCGGCCTGTTCGCCCTTATCGTGCTGCCGGTGCCGTTCCTGCGGTCGGTCGGCTACGGCGGCGTGCTCATCCCGCTGGTCAGCGTGCTGGTCAGCCTCACCCTGCTGCCGGCCCTGCTCACCAGCGGCCGGCCCGTTCCTCGACCGGCCCCGCCGACGACGGCCGGCCGCCGCATCACGCGCGTGGACCGCGTGGGCGCGCCTGGTGGTCCGCCGCCGGTGGACTCGCCGCGTCTGGTCGGTCTCGCCGTCCTTATCGCGCTGGTGGTGCCGGCGTTCTCGCTGGTCGCTCGGCGAGCCGAGCTCGGCGTCGCTGGCCACCTCCGGCCGCCCCGCGCACGGCCGCTCGATCGGCTCGAACGGGCCGCCATCGCCAGCGGCGCGCTCACCCCGATCCAGGTCCTCACCGACGCCCGACCAGACCGGCCAGGTCATCGCCGCGCACCCGCGCCCTGCCCGGCGTGCGCGGCGCGCTGCTGACCGGCACGTCAGGCGACGAGTCCGTCGATCGACGTGCATCCCGCAGCACGAGACCAACTCCGGCCCGGGTGCCTCGCTCATCGACGAAGTCCGCCGCGCCACCCAGCACCTGCATGCACGGATCGGCGGCTCGGGCGCGCAGTCCCAAGTCGTTCAACCACGCCGTCTACGGCACTTCCCGCTGATGCTCGTCGCTGATCGTGCTCGTCACGTTCCTGCTGCTGATGCGCACCTTCCGATCCGTGCTGATGGCCGCTGAAGGCGGTCGTGCTGAACCTGCTCAGCGTCGGCGCGACCTACGGCGTGCTCGTGCTCGTCTGGCAGAAGGGCCACGGCTCACACGCGATCTGGAACATCCCCGCCACCGGGGCGATCACCAACTTCGTCCCCCTCCTGGTCTTCGCCTTCCTGTTCGGGTTGTCCATGGACTACGAGGTGTTCATCCTCAGCCGCATCCGCGAGGAATACGACGGCGGAGCCAGCACCCCAGACGCCATCGTCGAAGGGCTCGCGCGTACCGGGCGGCTCGTCACCAGCGCGGCGCTGATCCTCGCCCTCTCCTTCTTCGCGCTCTCCCAGGCACCCGACACCGACCTCAAGGTCTTCGCCACTGGTCTCGGGGCCGGGATCCTGCTCGACGCGACCGTCGTCCGCGCCCTGCTCGTGCCCGCCCTGCTCGCGCTGTTCGGCAAGTACAACTGGTGGCTGCCCGACCCACTCCGCCGCGTTCTGCGCATCCGCCCGAGCGAACCCGGACGCGTCCAGCCCCAGCCGATCCCGGCGACTGTGCGCCCGTAACTACCGCTGACCCGGAATCTCCTCCCCATTTGCAAGCGCGTCCGTTCGGCCCGGTAGCCGCGCGGACTGACTGATTGGAGTGTCGATGAGCGACGAGTTCGAGACCTATGAGCAGGCCTGGGAGCGACGGCGGTCGCTGCGTGGCGAGGTCGACTTCTTGATGATGTACGTCGGGCACGACGCGTTCGCGCGCGACCTCGACCGTCTCCTCACCGCCGCCGAACGCGGCACCATACGTGGGCCGGAAGCACGAGCCACCTGGACCACCTTCGCCGAGATGTTGCATCTTCATCACAGCGTCGAGGACGCCGCGCTCTGGCCCCGGCTGCGTGCGGCGGTGCACTCGACGAACGAACAGGACCTCCTCGACGCCATGCAGGCAGAGCACGCCGGCATCGACCCTCGTATCGAGGCGATCGACGACGTGTTCGGCAACGGGACGGTTGACACTCTCGTCGACCGCCTGCGGGCCCTGCGGCGCGAACTCCGCGCTCACATGCTGCACGAGGAGAACGAGGCGCTTCCCTTGCTAGAACGCACCCTCGGTGCCGAGGGATGGGACGCCTTCGCAACCGAGGCTCACAA
Source organism: uncultured Actinomycetes bacterium (assembly GCA_963733615.1). Classification (GTDB taxonomy): domain Bacteria; phylum Actinomycetota; class Actinomycetes; order Mycobacteriales; family Jatrophihabitantaceae; genus DASXRA01. The sequence continues at coordinate 77,957 of CAVTEA010000016.1, read as the reverse complement.
GCAGGGAGGCATGAGCGCAGCCGCGACGATGCTGCCCTGGTCACTCGACGGCGCCTCACCGGAGGCGACCGGCGCCGTGCTCACCCTCGTGCCGCTGCCGGCCAGAGTGATCTACCGCCGACGCTTGGCGCGGAAGTACGCCAGGAGCGTCCGGCTGCACTGACCCCGCTCGTCACGTCGAAGCCCCGCGATCCGACGTCTTGAGCAAGGGCACGCCGTTGCCCCGGCTGCGCGCCGACGTCCCCAACAACGGCGCGACGCGCACCGAGCGGAACCTCCCAACGCTGACCGGGCTGGCCGGCGTAGGCGTGGTCGACTACGGCTGGGCGACCGTGAAGACACACGTCAACCGGCTGTTCGCCGAACTCGCGCTACGCGATCGCGTGCAGGCCGTCGTCCTCGCCTACGAGCGCGGGCTGATCCAGCCCGGCGAGACTGGAGCTCCGGGGAACGATGACTCGACGACGCAGTGACGATCGACAGCTGCACATACTTTCGAGCGAGGAGGTCCAGTCGACCATTGGGCCAGCGGTCAGTGCCGCGTTCGAGCCCGCGCGTCTGACCCAGGCGCGTCACCTCGCGGGTATGACGAAGACAGCCGTGGCCGAGGCCCTCGGAGTTTCCGCCGTCGCGGTCGGTCAATGGGAAGCCGGTACTCACCCGCCACGACCTGATGACCCGCGGGGATCGTCCCCTCGAAGTCGGCGTGCTCCAAGGGGTGATCCTCGACCCGCACGGCAAGGACGTTCACCTCCGGGTCGGGCGGCACTCCCTTGGGGACCGCCCACGACACCAGGACACCGTCGCGCTCGAGCCGGAAGTCCCAGTGTAGCGAGTCGGCGTGATGCTCCTGAATCACGAACGAGTTGCCCGCCCGCTTCCGCCGCCGGCCCGGCATGGGCTCGTCGGTGCGCTTCGGATCCCGCTTGCGGCGGTACTCACGCAGCGCGTCCACGGCCCGATCCTCCCGTCGCCGAGCCGCACCAATCCCGCCGACCGTCACGTGTCGGGGTCGGCGCACCGCGCGGGGCTGACGCCGAGGCGGTCGGTCAGGAACACGAGGCGGCCGCGTTCGGGCGGTCGGCCGTCTCCTCGTGGATCCGGGTCCAGTCGAGCTGCTCGCGGACCGCACGGACGGACGCGAGCAGCGGCGCGAAGTCGCAGTAGTGCTCAGTCAGCGAAACAGCTTGTGCAGCACGACCTCGTTCGAGTGCAGCACCGGCATCCGGACGGACAACACGTCGAGCACGTCGGACCGGTCAAGCAGATCGGCGGTGACCGGGACACCGGCCGCACGGTAGAGCAGATCCACCACGACGCCGTCGGTGTCGAGCTTGAGCAGCCAGTCCTCGGGCGGTCGCCGCACGGCCAGCCCGGCGTCACCGAGAGCGGCCGCCGCAGCCTCCACGTCGGACTCGGCGATCATGAAGTCGACGTCGTGCTCGGACTTCGGTCGTCACGAAGGGCATGCTCGTGCGGATCGAGGCCGGGCCAGGCCACGAGTCCGACATCGAGGCCGGGCTGCGCGCCGCTGTCGCGGCAATCTACGAGGAAGCCGACGCGACCGCGTGGCTCGCCATTCGCCTCGGCCCCACAAGTTTCGCCATTGCACGCCTTCGCACGAGCAGGGCCGGCAGGCGCACCTGGACGTGGGACGCGGTCGAGTTGAAGCGCTCTACACGGTCGGCAAGCTCGCCGAGCCGTCGACCTTCACGCCGACGGACTCATCGCCGCGTAACTTCCCGGCACCCGCTGAACCAACGACACCCCGCCCGGCGGGGCTATGCGGCGACGAGCTGGATGGTCTTGCCGAACGTTCCTCCGGCGGCGAGTTCGTCGACGGCCTTCGCTGCATCGCTGAGCGAGCACCTTGGCCGTGCTCCGCGCCGTGGCGCCGTCGAGCACCCACGGCAGGTACTCCGCGGCGCCCTTGAGCCCGCCCTGCTGGCCACGTATCTCCTTGCCGAACGCGTCCCATCCTTGCTGTCCGGTGCGCCGTTCGAGCAGCGGCAGCGCGTCGGTCTCCTCGTGGATCATGTGGGCGGACAGACCCTCGGCGAACATCTTGAGCTCGGATCCGAGGCGAGCCGCGTCGTGCCCGCGCATCATGGCGTCGATCTGCTCGAGCATCGGGTCGAGGGCGGCGTGCTCGGCCTCCATCTCGGTGAGGATGCGCACCTCGTCGGGGTCCGTCACCGCCGCGTGCAGGCGCGGCCACAGAGCCGTGTCCTCGGCAGTGTGGTGGGTGTGCAACTGTTTGCTGAACGACTGCCACGTCGCGGCGGCCGCGGGCGAGAACCCCTCGCCCGCGTCGACGGCGCGGATCAGCCGGTCGAGGTCACGGTTGAAGGCGTCGTGGGCGATGTACATCATCGTGAAGTCGACGCTGCCGGCACGCGACTCCCGGCGCGCCCAGGCGTCGGCGGCCGGCTCGGTGTAATGCGACATTGCGGTGCTCCTATGGTTCTCGCTGCGCCCGACCTGGTGGCCGGCCTTCTACGAGTACGTCGAACGTAACCCGACGAATGTGACCGCTGAGCGTCAGTACGGCGCCGAGAAACGCGTCGGTGCGGGGCGGAGCACCTGACCAGGCCGCGAATCGAACGTCGACATCACATCGTCCGCCCCGTGCCGATCCACGCTGCAACCCTCCGGGGACGGCTCGCGGCCCAGCACGGCGAGCACCTCGGCGTCCTCGCGAACCGGTAGCCGGGCAAGGCGAGGCTCGGACGTGACACCGGCCTACTCGGGGATCTCCTCATTCCAGTCGGCGAGCAAGCCCCAAGCGTTGTCGGAGACCCGGTCCATGAGCTTGAGCAACGTGGCCTGCTCCCTGACCGACAAGCCGTCGGTCAGCCGCTCTTCGATGTCGGCCACGTCTTGCGCGAGCGGGCCGGACAGGTCCCGGCCAGCGCGGGTGAGATAGAGCCGGACCAGGCGGTGATCCGACGGGTCACGGCGGCGGACGAGCAGACCGGCGGCAGCCATCCGGGTCGCCATCTTCACGATCGTCGGGGTCGTCACGTGCAAGCTCGCCGCGATCTCCCCCGGTGTCTGGCCGTCCTGTTCGGTCAGCGTTGACAGCACGAGGTTCTGCCCGAGATGCAGGCCGTGCCGACGCAACGCGACCGTCAGCACCGCGCGGAACGACTTCGACGCACGCACATACGTGTCCGTGAACTCGTCTGCCATACCCTCGCCGCCCGCTTCCTGTGGCCAACCACCTCGCGCCAGCCTAGCCCGCCGATGCCGCACGCCACAGTCAGTTGACGGCTAATGACTAGCCGCCTATCGTTTTCGCTAGCTGGCAAACGAATGAAGATGAGGTCGCCGATGAGCACCACCACCCTTTCGTCCGCGGATGCGCAGACAACCGCGTCCGACCCCCGCCGTTGGCTCGCGCTTGCCTCCGTCGCCGGGGCGCAGTTGATGATCGGCCTGGACCTGACGATCATGAACATCGCCCTGCCGTCAGCGCAGCGCGACCTCGGGCTGTCCGATGCGAACCGCCAGTGGGTGATCACGGCGTTCGCACTCGGCTACGGCGGCCTGCTCCTTCTCGGCGGACGCGTGTCCGAGGCGATCGGCCGCAAGCGCGCGCTGTTGATCGGTCTCGTGGGTTTCGCAGTAGCGTCGGCCGTCGGCGGTGCCGCAGCCGACACCGCGATGCTGCTCAGCGCGCGGGCCGCCCAGGGTGTCTTCGGCGCCCTGATGACGCCATCGGTGCTGGCCACGCTCGCCATGACCTTCCCGGTCCCGGCCGAGCGCGCCAAGGCCTTCGGCATCTACGGCACGGCGATGGGCAGTTCGTCCGGGATCGGTGTCCTGCTCGGCGGTGTCCTCACCCAGTACCTCGACTGGCGCTGGTGCATGTTCGTGAACCTGCCGATCGCAGCGATGGCGGGCGCGGGAGCGATCTACTCCGTCCGTTCGGTACCCGCCGTCCGCCGGCCTATCGACCTGCTCGGCGCCGTCTTGGCCACGACAGGGCTGATGGCGCTCGTGTTCGGGTTCGCCAAGTCCGAGACCGACGGGTGGAGCGCCCACCTGACCGTCGGCGCGCTCGTCACCGGCGTCGTCCTGCTCGCCCTGTTCGTCTCGTCGCAGACTCGCGTGGCGGCGCCGTTGCTGCCGCTGCGCGTGGTCCTCGACCGTCGTCGTGCCGGGTCGTACCTGGCCGTGCTCAGCCTCGCGGTCGGCATGTTCGGCGCGTTGTTCTTCCTGACCTTCTACCTGCAGGACGTGCGCCACTACTCTCCGGTGAAGGCCGGTCTCGCCTTCCTGCCCTTGACCGTCGGCCTGATCGCGGGCGTCCGACTCGTGACGCCGTTGCTGAGCCGCGGGTCGTCGGTTGCGCTGCTGCCCCCGGGGCTGCTGGCCATCTCGGGCGGCCTCGTGCTGCTCGCGACGACCGGCGTCGACAGCGGCTACTGGCTGCGGATCATGCCCGTGTTCCTGCTGATCGGCCTCGGCACCGGGTGGGTGCTCGTGACGGCGAACAGCACGGCCACGCTGGATGCCGGCGCAGACACGTCCGTCGCCGGCGCGATGGTCATGACATCCCAGCAGGTCGGCGCCTCGCTGGGCACCGCACTGCTCAGCACGATCGCGAGCAAGGCGGCGGCCTCGTACCTCACCTCCCACCACGCGGCGCCGGTCGTCGGCGTCGTGCACGGGTTCAACGTGGCGAGCTGGTCGGCCATGGGCTTCGTCGTGTCCGCGGCGGTCCTCGTCACCCTCGTCCTGCCCATACGCAAGCGCAGCCGAGAACTCCCCTCCGTCGCCTGACCGGCGACCACCGAGAAATGACCAGCAACCACCGAGAACAGGAGAATCAGATGACCGACGCCATCGAGCAGAACAAGCAGACCGTCCTGGCGTTCTACCGGTACGCGATCGTAGAGAAGGACTTCGCGGCGGCGCGGAGCCTGATCGGTCCGGGCTACATCCAGCACAACCCGCAGATCGCCGACGGGGTGGACGGGCTCGAAGCCTTCCTCACCTACCTGCGCGACTCGTTCCCCGGCCTCACCATGCAGGTCAAGCGGCTCGTCGCCGAGGGCGACCTCGTGGTCGGCCACGTGCACGGCGTGCGCGTGCCGGGAACGTCGGGCGCGGCGATCATCGACATCTTCCGGTTCGAGGACGGCAAGATCGTCGAGCACTGGGACGTGCTGCAGCCGGTGCCGGACGAGGCGGCGAACTCCCACACGATGTTCTGACGGTAGCGGGCCGTGTCACTCGGCGACGAATTCGGCGATGAGGTCCGCGAGCAGCTCCCGCTGGTTTAGCGGGACGAGCGAGTAGCTGTCGGCCACGTCGACCAGCCGGGCGTCCGGCCGCGCGCGAGCCAGAGCGGTCCTCAAGACGGATCGCGCCGCCTCCATGTGACGGCCGCGGGAGTTCGTCACATGCGGTCACCTTGCGCGACGCCGACACGACATCCCTTGTGAGATTCACCGCCACTTCGTCGTACGGAGGCCCGCCATGGTCGCGACCACCACTTCCCCGTCGTTCCTCGCGACACGCCGGGGCAAGCTCACCCTCGCCCTGCTTTGCTCGATCGGATTCCTCGACTTCGTCGACGCGTCGATCGTCAACATCGCTCTACCCGACATCCGCAAGGACCTGAACTTCTCGGTACAGAACCTGCAGTGGGTGCTCAGCGGCTATCTGCTCACCTACGGGGGGCTGATGCTGCTCGGAGGCCGGCTCGCGGACCTGCTGGGCCGGCGCCGCGTGCTCGTCGCCGGCACCACGATCTTCGCGGTGTCGTCGTTCATCGGCGGCCTGGCACAGAACTCCGGCACCCTCGTCGGCGCCCGGCTCGTCCAGGGACTCGGTGCCGCGATGATGCTGCCGGCCGCCCTATCGCTGCTGACCACCTACTTCAAGGAGGGCAAGGACCGGCACACCGCGCTCGGCGCGTGGGGCGGCGTCGCCGGGCTCGCCTCGGCCGCCGGCGTGTTCCTCGGCGGCCTGCTGACCGAGGGCCCCGGCTGGCGCTGGGTGCTGTTCGTCAATCCCCCGATCGCCGTCCTGCTGCTCGTCGCGATCTTCAGAATGATCCCGGGTGAGCAGCGCCGGCCAACGCTCGCCAACTTCGACATGGTCGGCACGGTCCTCGTCACCAGCGGCATGCTGCTGCTCGTCTACGGCCTGGTCAAGGCACCGGACCAGGGCTGGGGATCGGGCCGGACGATCGGTGAACTGGTCGGCGCCGGGATCCTGCTGGCACTGTTCCTGATCAAGGAGCAGACCGGCCGCAACCCGCTGATGCCGTTGTCCACCTTCCGCATCCGCGGCCTGGCGGCGGCCAACCTCACGCTGCTCATCGCGGCGGCCGGCCTGATCGCGATGTTCTTCTTCATCACGCTCTACGTCCAGGTCGTTCTGGGCTACTCGCCGATCAAGGCCGGCGCGTCGTACCTGCCGTTCACCGCAGGCGTCGCCGTCTCCGCGGGCATCTGCTCCCAGCTGCTGCTCAAGGTCGGGACCCGCCCGCTGATCATCGTCGGTGCCCTGCTGGGCGCCGGCGGGCTCTACTGGCTCTCGAAGGTGCCCGTCCACGGCTCGTACCCCCAGAATCTTCTTCCCGCGCAGATGGTCATCTCCATCGGTCTGGGCGCGCTGTTCGTGTCAGTGACGACGGCCGCCAACGCCGGAGTGCCCGCCGACAAGGCCGGCTTGGCCGCCGCACTCATGAATGCGTCGCAGCAGGTGGGCGGTGCCCTCGGCCTGGCGATCTTCTCCGCCATCGCTACGGCCCGGACGAACCACCTCGTGCACCTGCACGACTCCTCCAGGCACGCCCTGACGTCCGGCATCCACCGCGCGTTGCTCGCCGAGAGCGTCTTCCTCCTCGCCACCGCCGTGATCGCCATGCGGACCGTCAACAGTCGCGGCGAGACCGAGCTAATCACCGCGGCCGACACGCCGCTACTCGAGTCCGTCGGCCTGTCGTGACGCGGCACAACCGGAACGGTTCCGCGGCGCGCTGAATCACAGCCGGCACCGACAGCCGGGCCGAGAACCGCCATGCCTCCGGCGGTTCTCGGCGATCGCCGAATCTCAGTCCTGACTGGTAGGCGATCGACGTCACGTCATGCGGCGACGCGAAGGATGGTCTTGCCGAACGTGGCTCCGGCGGCAAGGTCGTCGACGGCCTTCGCTGCTTCGCTGAGCGGGTACTCCGCGGTGACCTGGATCGCGACGGTGCCGGTTCTGACAACTTCGAGCGCGGCTCGTGCGCTTGCCGCGAGCCGGTCGGGTGCGGTCTGACTGAGGAGATTGCTGTTGTAGGTCAGCAGCGACTGGCCCTTCATCAACAAGTCGTTGGCTGACGCCTCATAGGAGTCCCAGCTTGCGATGTTGCCGTACACGACGAGGCGGCCGTGCGGCGCGAGACGCTCCACGTTGGCGGCGCGTGTCGGCCCGCCGATCGGGTCCAGGATCACGTCGAAGTGAGAGTCGGAGAGTTCTCCGGGGTACTGATCCTTGTCGATCACGCGGGTACAGCCGATCCCGGAGGCGTATTCGATCTGCTGTGGCGTGCCGACCACGCCAGTGATGTCGGCGGCTCCGGCCGCGCGGGCGAACTGCACCGCACGGCTGCCGACGCCACCGGCAGCCGCGTGAATCAGAACTCGATCACCAGCGTCTACGGCGCCGATCGTGTTGATCAGGTCGTACGCGGTCGGCGTCACCCAACCGAACGCCGCCCCAGTACGGACGTCAATGCCGTCTAACGCCAGCGCCAGGCTGGCGGGCACCGTGACGCGTTCGGCGAAAGCGCCGCCGCTCGTCAGCGCGGTAACGGGTTCACCGAGCCGAGCGGGGTCGATCCCAGCGCCGACACCGACGATGTGCCCGGCAGCCTCGAAACCGGGAACGTAGGGCCGCGGAGTCGGAAAATGCCCTTGTCGGACGAGGACATCGCCCCATTGGACTCCTGCGTAGGCGACAGCGATGGACACCTCTCCTGGTCCTGGTTCCGGATCTGCCACCTCCCCTACCTGGAGATTGTCACGGTCGTCCAAGATGATTGCCTTCATAGCCAGTCTCCTGTCGAGTTACAGTTACCTGTGTTAGTGAAGGTAACTATGACAGCTATCGAAGTCAACAACGTGCTCTGTGAAAGGTCAGCGATGACGGTACCCACCAGCGAGGAGTACCTGTGCACTCGCATCCGCTCAGCCGAACAGGCTCTGACGGCGCACCATGAGTCCGTACTGCGCCGGCGCGGCTTGACGATGACCCAGTACGCCGTGCTGCTCACTCTGTCTCGCGCACCGGGCCAATCGGGATCTCAGCTTGCCCGAGCCTGCGGCGTAACCCAGCAGACGATGGCCAGCGTTCTCAAGGTCCTGGAAGCAAAGGATCTGGTCTGCCGCGAACCGTCATCCGTGCATGCGAAGGTTCAGATCGTCACTCTGACGAGGGACGGCACGACGCTGTTGACCGAGGCCTACGCAGAGGTCGTAGAACTGGAGCGTCAGTTCGGGCGGGCGTTCACGGCCAAGGAGCGCGCCGTGTTGAGCCAACTGCTTGACCGGGCGGCCGCCGTGCTCGTGGAACACACCAAACGGTGAGCCTGGGGCCGCTGGCACCGGCCAAGTACACCGTTGGTCGGGCTCTGGCTCACTTTCGGTGGTGACCGGGCGTGTCGTCGGCCGGCGCGGGAGGTCGGCTTGATCAAGATCGGCCATGATCGATGCGGAAGTCCTGATCGGGACGGTCTTTTCGGGGTTGGCGGCGTTGACGATCGATGAGATCGAGGACGCCGGCGAGGTGATCGTGGTTCGCGCTTGCACCCGTGGCGGTGCGGTGCGATGCCCGACCTGCGGGACCCTAACGGGGCGCGTGCATGCCTTCCATGAGCGGGTGCCAGCAGACGTCCCGATCGATGGGCGACGCGTGCTGGTGCGTGTCCGAGTACGACGAATGCGCTGCCGCGCGCAGGGCTGCGTGCGGCAGACGTTCCGCGAGCAAGTCCCTGGTGTGCTCGAGCGTTATCAGCGGCGCACGGTGCGATTGAGCGAGCAACTGCGCGGTGTCGTCAGGGAGCTTGCCGGTCGCGCGTCGGCTCGGCTGCTACCCGTGATGGGAATCGCCGCAGGCAAGGACACCGCCCTGCGCGCTCTGCTAGGCATCGTGCTGCCCGACCGGCCGGTGCCGCGAGTGTTGGGGATCGACGACTTCGCGTTGCGGCGCAGCCGCCAGTACGCCACGGTGTTGATCGACGCCGAAACCGGTGTTCGGATCGATGTGCTGCCCGACCGCGGCGCCGGTGTTGTCAGCGACTGGCTGCGTAGCCATCCTGGAGTCGAAATCGTGTGCCGCGACGGGTCGAGCACCTACGCCCAAGCCGTACGCGACGCCGTTCCCGCTGTAGTGCAGGTCGCGGACCGGTGGCATCTGTGGCACGGCTTGGCCGAAGCAGCGGCCAAAGAGGTCGCGGCCCACTCAGCCTGCTGGGCCGGAGCAACCGGGGTCCAGGACGGGCCGCTGGCCCGCACCACGACCGAACGCTGGCATCAGGTGCATGGCCTGCTCAAGCAAGGTCTCGGACTGCTCGAGTGCTCCCGGCGGTTGAACCTGTCCCTGAACACCGTCAAACGCTACGCCCGCGCCAGCGAACCGACCCGCCTGCAGCGCGTGCCGAAATACCGCCCCACGCTCGTGGATCCCTACCGTGATCACCTTCGGTCTCGACGCGCTGAACAGCCTGGTGTGCCAGTGACCCAGCTGCTTCGCGAGATCCGCGAGCTCGGCTACCAGGGCAGCGCGAACCTGCTGACCCGCTATCTCAACCAGGGCCGAGCTGAGGACAAGCAGCAGCACCTCTCGCCCCGGCGGGCTGCACGGCTACTGCTGACCAGGCCGGCCAATCTCACCGACCGGCAACGCGAACGTCTCGATCAGCTCGCCGGTGCGTGTCCCGAGATCACCGCTCTGCGCGGTCTTGTCGACGCGTTCGCGGCCCTGCTCACGCCCGGCCAGAGCAATCCAGCCAGGCTGCAGGAGTGGACACACGCGGCGCGCAGCATCGACCTACCGCACGTGCACTCCTTCGTCCGCGGGATCGAGCAAGACCGCGATGCTGTCGTCGCGGCGCTGACTATGCCGCACCACAACGGCAGAACCGAGGGCGTCAACACCCGCACGAAAATGCTGAAACGACAGATGTACGGACGTGCCAGCTTCGACCTCCTACGCCACCGCATCCTGCTCGCCTAGCCCCAACACCGGTCACCACCGAAAGTGAGCCAGAGCCAGCCAGTTGACACCCCCGACCGAGAACACCAGCGTGGTCACCGATCTGCTGACCGGGCTGCGCGACCGCGGCCTGGGCACCACCCGGCCGATCTTCGTCGGCATCGACGGCGGCAAAGCGCTGCGGGCCGCAGTCGTGCGAGTGTTCGATCATCCGGTGATCGGCCGCTGCCAACTTCACAAGATCAGAAACTTGGCCGACAAGCTGCCCGACCATCTCGCCTCGACCGTAACCAAGCGGATGCGGCAGGCCTACCACGCCGAGTCCGCGATTGTGGCCGAGGCACAGCTCGAAGCGCTCGCGAAGGAACTCGAACGCACCCATCCCGGCGCCGCCGCGTCACTGCGCGAAGGACTGGCCGAGACGCTGACCGTGCTGCGGCTGGGTGTGTCACCCACGTTGGCCCGAACGCTGCGCAGCACGAACAGCATCGAGTCGATGATCTCGATCGCCCGCGACCACTCCACGAACGTGAAGAACTGGCAGAACGGCAACATGGCGCTGCGCTGGTGCGCCGCCGGGATGATCGAAGCCAGCAAGCAGTTCCGCCGCGTCAACGGCCACCTCCACCTGCCCGCGCTCCGCGTCGCACTCGATGAGCATGTCGCCGCGCAAACTGTCAGTGCCGTGCGTCAAGATGACAACGTGATCGCCGCCTGACGATCATGAGGACTGCCACCGAAGTTCAACGGGGAGCGGGACAACCTCTAGCAGCTCGTCGCAACGGTAAAGGGGGGTGGGAGGGTGCGATTCACCGCAGCCTTAATTGCAAGTGGTGTGGCGTTGATAGGCACCGCGATCGTTGGGGTGCCGGCGGCGTCAGCTGATTGCGCGCACGGAGGTAATCCCAGCGCGACGGAATGCCTGGACGGGTCCCATAGCGACCGATACGCCGGCGGTTACAGTGAATTCGATAATATCGCGCTGAATATCAGCGCTCCGTACGTCAACACCTATCACGTGAATGCCGAGCAATGGTTCTACACCCGTGCAGACCTCGCACAGTGGGTAGAGTTCGGCCTCCGAAACGGCGTAGACGTGACGGGAACCAATACCGGCTACACATGGTTCTGGGCGGACTTTGATGCCGCTGGGAACGAACATCTCCACACCTTCGGGAACGCCAGCATCGATCTTGCGCATCACACCTACACGACTGAGCGTGCATCAAGCACCAATCATTGGGACGTATTCCTTGATGCAAATTACATCGGAATGTCAACGAACCAACCAACCAATAACGGGTGGCAAGGGTTCCAATTTCAGGTAGGCCTTGAGGACAATCAGAATCAACCGACTCCAGTGACCCACACGTCGCAAGGCGACTGGACATCGCTGCAGACGGAAACAACATCGGGCGCTTGGGGTCCTTTTGGCTACCATGTCGATTGGGTCGATTACCCGTGCAACCAATATGGCGTTACACCAAACTGGCCTAACGGGTACTGCTTCAGCTGGACTCCGTACATGACGGAGTGGAAGGCGAGGAAGAACTGATGAAGATAGCTGAGGCACTTCGCAAGCGACCGCTGCAGATCACTGTCGGTGCGGTAGCAGTAGTCATCACGGCTGTCTTGCTCAGCCAGACCTCGGCACACGGCACCGACACCACTCCACCGCCTGGCGCCGCGCCGACTGAGGGACCGATACCTTCAGGTGTGAACTCGCCATCAGTGCCACCCGGCTACACAGGCCTAAACGATCCTGCGTTGAAGGCGTGCATGCAAGCTCACCAGATTTGCAATTCGGCCGCGTACAAGCAGGACTTCGGGAGCGAGACCGAAACCGCCCCAATTCCACAAGGCGCGGCACTCATGGCCCGCGCCAGTGCAGAGGCGGTCGCAATTGGTTCTTCGACGATTACGTCTCCAACATACAGCGCAATGATGTCCGGTGTGCAAGCGGACGCGAAATTCAGCATCGGGCGTCCGCTGTCTTATGACTCGAGCCGACCGGTCTGGGTCGTCGCCGTGCACGCGCACGTGGCTACTGACGGCGGGCCAGCGGCTGCAGGTAAAGCCAAGGATGCATTCTCGGTCGTGATCGATGCTGCCAGTGGCAGAGTGACCGACATGTGCATCGGGTGCGCCTGGCTAACGCAGGGCTCGTGAACGAACAGCCCGAGCAGACTTCAAACGGCTGGACCATTCGCTATTAGTATTTGTCGAGGCCCCTGAAGCGTCAGCCGTAAAGTGATGCTGTGTTGTAGACGCGGGACACGATACAACGTGCTGAGAGATCGGACGGCCGTCACAAGCTAGCAGTTAGCCATGCGCACCCCGTGCACGCGTCTGTTATGCGTCCGGTGTGAGCGTCAAGAACTATGGAATACACGTCCTTTCTCGTAGGACGTGCCCCTGGTCCACCGTCGGTCCCGACAGACGCGTGGACGGTGACAACCCAGACCGGCCGTGTCTCGTCATAGCTGCTTGCGCGGCCGACTTCGAACCGAGCGTCGGCTTGCGCACCAGTCATCAGGGCGCTGAACGTGCGCGAGGTAATGTGGTTCGCTCCGACAGCATGTGCCTCGGCTTGACTGCGTGTGAGCAAGGTAGCGCCCTTCGGTAATGGGTGCGCCTCTTGATCACTCGCGTGGCCGGCCGGTGGCGCCGAAAGCCGACACGCCTGCGGCAGCACCCCGCATGACAACGACGCTCCCACCCCCGGTGGCGCGGAGCGGTGATTTGCCACCGATGCAAGCGCGATGGCAGTTGCGGCGGTGAGGGCGATCGCCGCGCTAGCCAGCAGAGGCAGCCATCTGCGGAGTCGTGTTCGATGCGGGAGCCCCGGCAACGCGTCGCTGACGGTCCCGGCTTCAATTTGGCGAAGTAGTCCCGGTTGGCTTGGCGCTGTCTCGGCAGCGCGGCGCAGTCGGTCACGCAGGTGTTGCTCGAACTCGGTGCTCATCGTGGGCTCCTCAGATTACGACCGTCTACGGGCGGGGTCTCGCTCGTCGTGAGTTGCCTCCTAAGCGCCGCCAAGCCGCGTCGAAGATGGCTACGGAACGTCGGCACAGAACAGCCCATCACAACTGCTGACTCGTGATCGGACAGGTCGTGGAAGTAGCGAAGTACCACCGCCGTTCGCTGCTTCGGCGATAGGGTGGCCAGCGGACGATCAAGCACGGCTTGATCCATGAAGCGTGACGCGACCTCGTCATCCACGCCCGTGTCCGGCACATCGGCCAGCAGAACTTCCCTCGATCGCAATCGTCGCGCCCCGGACAAATACTGATTCACGACCGCCTTGCGGACGTACGCGAGGGCAGAATCGGCCCCCAACACCCGATCCCACTTGGGATACAGCCGAGTCAGCGTTTCCTGGACCAGATCGGCTGCCCCGGACGGCTCACCGACCAAAAGGTACGACGCCCGATACAGTTCGTCCGCCTGATCACGGACGAACTCAACAAAACTCACGTCCCATTCCACCCTTTGGCCTTCCCCTGGACTCATACATATGACGCGATGAGAGGCGTCGAATGACGCAGCACATTCCAGCGATGGTGCCAGGCTTCCACAAAGATCGCCGAGTTCAACCAGTTCGCTACGCACCCGACCGAGACGTGGCTGAGATGCCCCGTGAGCTGTTCGCCGACCGTGGCTACGACTTCGACAAGTACCGCCGACTGCTCGACACACGCGGCATCCGGCCACGCATCGCCCGCCGCGGTACCGCGCACGGTTCTGGACTGGGCAAGGTCCGCTGGGTTGTCGAACGCGGCTTCGCCTGGCTCCATCAGTTCAAACGACTCCGCCCCCGATACGAACGACGCGCCGACATCCACCTCGGCCTACTCCAACTCGCCTGCGCCCTGATCTGCCACCAACAACTCAACCGCTCATTCTGAAACGAGCTCTAATACTGCAACGGCACTTCGGGTGGGTAGCCGCGTCGTCGGTAGTGGCTGGCGCGGGCTTGGTGTTGGCGTCGTCGTCGCCAGCGTGACCAGGACCAGACGTGGTCGGGTCGGTGGGTGTGTCGCAGGATGAGGTGCACGAGCAGGCGGCGGATCTCCGGTAACGTGTAGTTGATCATGTCTTGGTCGTGGACGCCGATTCCCCTTTTGCGGCAAGGGCTTTGGTGCCGCTAAGCCAGGCCAGGGCGAGCATGGACAGGGTGATGTGGGCATACCAGGCCCGCCAGCTGCGCACTTGGTAGTGGTCCAGACCGGCCTCGTTCTTGGCCTGTTGGAAGCACTCTTCGACCCGCCAGCGGGACCCGGCGATCCAGGCCAGGTCCACCAGACTGGATCGGCGGGGCCCGTAGCAGATGTAGTAGGCGATCTCGGTTGGGTCGCTGATCGAGCGGCGGGCCAGTAGCCAGTGCCCGCGCCCGGGTGCCCAGTCGAGAGCGTGTCAAGTTAGCGGCTCTGGCGCACTTTCGGTGGTTAGCCGAGAAGGATTCGGTGTCGAAGAAGCTCGAAGCCGGCGCGGCCGTACATCTGTCGTTTGATCATTTTCGTTCTGGTGTTGACGCCCTCGGTTCTGCCGTTGTGGTGCGGCGTTCTCAGCGCGGCGTTGACGGCCTCGATGTCCTGGGTGAGCCCGCGGACGAAGGAATGCACGTGCGGCAGGTCGCTGCTGCGTGCCGCGTCCATCCACGCCTGCAGCCTGGCTGGATTGTCCTGCTCGGGTGTGAGCAACGCGGCGAACGCGGCGACAAGGTTGCGGACAGCGGCGATTTCGGGACACGCGTCGGCGATTTGGTGGAGACGCTCGCGTTGCCGGTCGGTGAGATTGGCCGGTCTGGTCAGCAGCAGGCGAGCCGCGCGCCGGGGTGAGAGATGTTGTTGCTTGTCCTCGGCGCGGCCCTGGTTGAGGTAGCGGGTCAGCAGGTTCGCGCTGCCCGGGTAACCAAGCTGACGGATCTCGGCTAGCAGCTGCGTCACGGGCACGCCAGGCTGCTCAGCGCGCCGCTGTCGGAGGTGATCGCGGTAGGGATCGACCAACGTGGGGCGGTATTTCGGCACGCGCTGCATCCGAGTCGGTTCGCTGGCTCGGGCATACCGCTTGACAGTGTTCAGCGACAGATTCAGCCGCCGCGAGCACTCCAGCAGCCCGTGACCTTGCTTGAGCAGGTCGTGCACCTGATGCCAGCGTTCGGACGTTGTGCGGGCCAGTGGCCCGTTCTGGACGCCGGTTGCTCCGGCCCAGCAGGCTGAGTGGGCCGCGACTTCCTTCAGCGCAGCCTCGGCGAGACCGTGCCATAGGTGCCAGCGGTCGGCCACCTGCACCGCGCTCGGTAACGCGTCGCGGACGGCTTGGGCATAGGTGCTCGACCCGTCGCGGCACACGACCTCGACGCCGGGATGGGAACGTAGCCAGTCGCTGACCACGCCGGCGCCGCGACCGGGCAGCACATCGATCCGCTCGCCGGTTTCGGCGTCGATCACCACCGTGGCGTACTGGCGGCTGCGCCGCAGCGCGAAGTCATCGATCCCCAACACCCGCGGCACCGGACGCTCAGGTAGCGCGATGCCCAGCAGTGCACGCACCGCCGTGTCCTTGCCCGCGACGATGCCCATCACCGGCAGTAGCCGGGCCGCGGCGCGGCCGGCCAGCTCCCGCACCACGCTGCGCAGTTGCGCATTCAGCCGCACTGTCCGGCGTTGATAGCGCTCCAGCACACCAGGAACCTGTTCGCGGAACGTCTGTCTCGCGCAGTCCTCGGCCCGGCAGCGCATCCGTCGCACCCGAACACGGACCAGCACCCGCCGTCCGTCGACAGGCACGTCCGCCGGCACCCGCTCACCGAACGCGTGGACGTGCCCGGTGAGGGTGCCGCAGCTCGGGCATTTCACCGCGCCGCCACGGGTGCGAGCGTGCACCACAATCACCTCGCCAGCGTCCTCGATCCCGTAGATCGTCAACGCCGTCAACCCCGAAAAGACCGTCCCGACCACCACATCCGCATCGATCACGCACGATCGTGATCAACAAGAGATCCCGCGCCGGCCGCCGACACGCCCGACCAACCACCGAAAGTGCGCCAGAGCCGTTGGTCGGATACTCCCGTCGCCTGCTGATCTGGTCGCTCGGCCGGCCGCTCAGCTGGTCGCTCGGCAAATCCAGGTATGCCGTGCGGACACGGCGTACGCCGGCGCCGCTTCGACGTTCACCTCGTCGGTGGTGCAGGATCCAGCGCGCTCGGGCTCATAGGCCAGCCGATAGCCGCGCTTGACGACTGTCTGCACGATGCGCGGGTCGCCGAGCGCGGTGCGCAGCCGCCCGATGGCGACCTCGACGGCGTGCTCGTCCTGCCCGTCGTTCGGCAGCGCGGCGAGCAGTTGCGCCCGCGACACGACCTGTCCGGGATGGTGGGCGAGCATCGCGCAGCAGCGACATTGCCGTCGCGCCGAGCGGCACCATCGTGCCGTCGACCACGACCGCGTGGCCGCGCACGCCGAGCGTGTGGCCGGCCGCCGGCAGCACCAGTCCGCAGCGGGCCGGCACCTGCTCGACGATCTCGCGGACCAGCGCCCCGAGGCGCGGCCGGTCCGGCTGCGATGACCGGGACGTCGGCGCGCTGCAGCGGCGCGGCCGTCACCGGCCCGACGCAGCAGGCCAGCGACGCCCGAGCGCAGCGCGTCGACGGCGTGCCCGAGCTCGTCGTCGGCCGCGTGCAGGAAGCTCGCCGCGGCCGGGGCGCTGGTGAACGCGACGCGTCGACCTGCCGGGTGGCGACGGCGCCGACCAGCCGGCGCAGCGGCGTCATGTCATCCGGCGGCACCCAGCGGTAGACGGGCACCTCGATCACGTCGGCGCCGGCCGCCGCGAGGGATTGCGACGAGATCGGGCAGCGGCTCGCCGTGCAGTTGCACCGCGACGCGCCGGCCGGTCAGGTCGGCTGGCGCAGCAGGTGCTCGAGCACCTCGCTGCACGACTCGGACTCCGGCGACCACGCCTCGCGCAGCCCGGCCGCCCGCACGGCCCCGCGCGCCTTGGGCCCGCGGGCCAGCAGCGTGGCCGCGTCGAGGCGCTCGAACAGCGGCGTCGGCCAGGCCCCAGGCGTCGGCCGCCTCCATCCAGCCGCGGAAGCCGATCCCGGTGGTGGCGACGACGATGTCGAGCGGCGCGGCCAGGCAGCGCTCGGTGGCGGCCAGCAGTCGGTGTCGTCGGCGAGCGGGACGATGCGGATCGCCGGGCGCGTACACGACCTTGGCGCCGCGCCGCTCCAGCGCCGCCCCGAGCTCCTCGCGGCGCCGGGCCGCGGTGATGCCGACGGTGTAGCCGGCCAGCGGCTCCGATCGCCGGCTCAGTGCCGCACGCTCGGACCTCGACCTCGGCCGTCCGGCGCACCCGCACCGGGTGCGTCGGCAACGGCTGACGCGGTGTCCTCGTCCAGGCAGACGCCGGTGCGCAGGTCGAATGCCTGCTTGTGCAGCGGGGATGCGACCGTCGGCACGTCGCCGCGGGTGCCGACGATGCCGCGGGAGAGCACGTACGCACCGCTGAACGGGTCCAGGTTGTCCGAGCGCGTACAGCGTGCCCGTCATAGGTACGGAACAGAGCGCACCTGCTCGCCCGTCGACCAGCGCCGCGACGCCGCGTTCGGGCTGGCATCCGCGTCGATCGGGCACGCGGCCACCCACGTCGATCGGTCGCGTCGTCACGGCCGGCGGTCATCGGCACCAGCCGCCAGCGGCAGGGCGGGCCGCGGCTGGCCCCGTTCGCTGACGAAGCGTGATGCTCGGGTCCGGGCGTGTCCGGGGCGTTGACGAACGAGACGAACCGGCGCCAGCCGCTGCGGGTCGTCCAGCACGCCGGCCCACTCGTCGCGTAGCCGCCGACGTGCTCGGCCATCGCCGCGTCGAGCTCGGCGCAGATGCCGAGCGCGTCGTCGACGATCACCGCCCGCAGGTAGTCGAGCCAGCCCGCCGCTCCGAAGCGACTCGATCCACGGCGCCGTGCGCTGCAGCCGGTCGGCGGTGCGGATGTAGAACATCAGGAACCGGTCGATGGTGCGGACCAGCGTCGTCGGTGTCGACGTCGGTGCAGCAGCAGGTCGGCGTGCCGCGGCCGGAAGCCGCCGTTGCCGCCGACGTAGAGGTTCCAGCCGTTCTCGGTGGCGATCACGCCGACGTCCTTGCTCTGGGCCTCGGCGCACTCGCGCGCGCAGCCGGAGACCGCCGGCCTTGATCTTGTGCGGCGCGCGCAGGCCGCGGTAGCGCAGCTCGAGCGTCGATGGCGAGCGCCGACCGAGTCCTGCACGCCGTAGCGGCACCAGGTCGAGCCGACGCAGGACTTCACCGTGCGCAGCGCCTTGCCGTAGGCGTGGCCGGACTCGAAGCCGGCGTCGACGAGCCGCCGCCAGATCGCGGGCAGCTGCTCGACCCGGGCGCCGAACAGGTCGATGCGCTGCCCGCCGGTGATCTTCGTGTAGAGGCCGAAGTCGCGGGCGACCTCGCCGATCACGATGCAGCTTCTCCGGCGTGATCTCGCCGCCCGGGATGCGCGGCACGACCGAGTAGCGTGCCGTTGCGCTGCAGGTTGGCCAGGAAGTGGTCGTTGGTGTCCTGCAGCGCCGCCTGCTCGCCGTCGAGGATGTGGCCGCTGCCCAGGCTGGCCAGGATCGAGGCGACGGCCGGCTTGCAGATGTCGCAGCCGCGCCCGGTGCCGTGCCGCTCGACGAGCTCGGTGAACGTGCGTGATCGCTCGGTACCCGGACGATGTCGAACAGCTGCGGCCCGGGTATGCGCGAAGTGCTCGCACAGCGCCGTGCTCGTCGCGACGCCGCTCTCGGCCAGCAGCGTCTTGAGCAGCGGCACGCACGAGCCGCAGCCGGTGCCGGCCCTGGTGCAGGCCTTGACGCTCGGCGACGTCGGTCAGGCCCGTGCTCGGCGATCGCCGCGCAGATCGTCGCCCTTGCGTGACGGCGTTGCACGAGCAGACCTGCGCGTCGTCGGGCAGCGCGCCGACGCCGACTCGCCGCGCCGGCACGGCGCGATCATCGCGACCGGATCGCCCGGCAGCGGCCGGCCGACCAGCGGGCGCAGCGTCGCGTACCGCGAGCGCGTCGCCGACCAGGATGCCGCCGAGCAGCGTCGTCGCGTCGTCGGACACGACGAGCTTCGCGTAGCTGCCGCGCGACCGGGTCGTTGAGCGTGACCTCGAGCGCGCCCTCGGTGGTCGCGAGCGCGTCGCCGAAGCTCGCGACGTCGACGCCGAGCAGCTTGAGCTTGGTGGACGGTGTCGGCGCCGGCGAACGTCGCCGGCGCCGCCGAGCAGCCGGTCGGCGACCACCTCGGCCATCGCGTAGCCCGGGCCGACCAGGCCGTACACGCGGCCGTCGATGCAGGCGCACTCGCCGATCGCGTAGATGTGCTCGTCGGCGGTCCGGCACGCGTCGTCGACGACGACGCCGCCGCGCGTCGCCGACCGCCAGTCCGGCCGTCGCGGGCGAGCTCGTCGCGGGGGCGCACGCCGGCGGAGAACACCACCAGGTCGAGGTCGAGCTCGGTGCCGTTGGCCAGGGTGGCCAGCAGCCGGTCGCCGTCGCGGCTCGATGCCGGCCGACCGACGTGCCGCAGTGCACGGTGACGTCGAGCTCCTCGATCAGCTCGGCGCAGCAGCTGCCCGCCGCCCTCGTCCACCTGCAGCGGCATCAGCCGCGGCGCGAGCTCGACGACGTGCGGGGACAGGCCCAGCAGCCGCAGCGCGCGCGCCGCCTCGAGGCCGAGCAGCCCGCCGCCGACGACCAGGCCGGCCCGCCGCCCGGTGCGCGCTGCGGCCGCCGCCGCGGCCGCCCGGATCGCGTCGAGGTCGTCGAGGGTGCGGTAGACGAAGCAGCCCGGCAGGTCGTGGCCGGGCACCGGCGGGACGAACGGGTACGAGCCGGTGGCCAGCACCAGCGCGTCGTAGCCGATCCGTACGCCCGCGTCCGGTCGTGACGGCCCGGGCCGTCCCGGTCGATGCGCAGCGACCGCCTCGTCGAGGTACAGCGCGTAGCGGCCTGTCGTAGCAGCCGTCGCGCGACGAGATCGAGGTCGTCCGCGCGTGACGCCGTCGAAGTAGCGACGACAGCGCGACCCGGTCGTAGGCGCGGCGCGGCTCTCCTCGGCCAGCACGGTGATCCGCCACGGTGCCGCGGTGTCGCGGTCGCGCAGCGCCTCGACGAGCCGCTGGCCGACCATGCCGTTGCCGACGACGACGCAGCTCGCTCTGCACTCAGGCAGGCCTCGGCAACGCGGGCTCATCGCGGCGCGGATCAGCGCGCGCGCGAGCCAGTCGAGCAGATGCCGCCGACCGCGTCGCGGCAGGTGCCGCAGCCGGTGGTCGCGCGGGTCGCGCTCGGCGACGCCGGCGACGTCGCGGGCGCCGGCCTGCCAGGCGGCGCAGATCGCGCCTTCGTCACGCCGTTGCACTGGCAGACGGTCGCCCGTCCGGGATGCGCGGTCGGGCGACTCGGCGCTCGGCCGCGGCGCTGTCGCGCCGGCCGAGCAGCAGCGCGGCCCGGTCGCCGGGCAGCGACGCGCCGCGGTCGAAGAGCTGGGTGACCGTGCCGGCGGCGCGGGTGTCGCCGAGCAGGATCGCCCCGACCAGCCGCTCGTCGCGGACGCACCAGCTTCTGGTAGATGCCGCGCGCGGCGTCGACGAAGGTCACGATTTCTACAGTCGTCGGCGTCGGCGGCGTCCGTCTCGCCCATGGCGGCCAGCTCGATGCCGGTCGCCTTGAGCCGGGTGACCGATGCCGAGTCCGCGTAGCGCCGGCGGCTACGGCCGGTGATGCACGTCGGCCGGCGACACGGGCCTGCTCCCAGGCCGGGGCGACCAGCCCGTACACCTGCCCGCGTGCTCGGCGCACTCGCCGATCGCGATAGATGCGCCGGGTCGCTGACGCTGCGCAGCTGGTCGTCGACGACGACGCCGCGGTCGACGGCGAGCCCGGCGTCGCGGGCGAGGTCGACGTCGGGGCGCACCCCGCAGGCACAGCACCAGCAGTCGCCGGCCACGTGCCGGCCGTCGTCCAGGCGCCACGCCGGTCTCGACCGCACCGCCGTCGTGCGACGACGCCGGTCAGCACCTCGACGCCGAGCTCGCGCAGGGTGCGGCTCGAGCACTCGCCGGCGCCCGCGTCGAGCTGGCGCTCCATCAGCTGCCGGCCGCGCTGCACCACGGTCACCGGCAAGCCCGCGGCCGGCCAGCCCGCGGGCCGCCTCGAGGCCGAGCAGCCCGCCGCCGAGCACCACCGCGCGGGCGGCGCACGCCGCGCGCTCGACGATGGCCGCGCAGTCGTCCAGGGTGCGGAAGGACTGCGACGTGCGCGCCGCCCGTCGTCGACAGCCCCGCGATCGGCGGCAGCGACCGCGCGTGCTGCCGGTGGCGAGCACGAGCACGTCTGTACGGCGACGTCGCGGCCGTCGTCGAGTACGGCACCGTGCGCGCCGCGCGGTCGATCGCTGATGGCCGCGGACGCCGGCCAGCAGCGTCACGTCGTGGCGCGCGTACCAGTCCTCGCTGGCCAGCTCGATGTCGTCGCGCTCGGGCTGTGCCGGCCAGCACGTTGCGACAGCAGCATCCGGTTGTACGCGCCGCCGGCTCGGCGCCGATCGACGGTGATCTCGGCGCGGTCGCCGTCCCGCGCCGCGCAGCTCCTGCACCAAGCGGGCGCCCGCCATGCCGTTGCCGACAACGGACGACGTCATGCGACGGCCTCCAGCCGGACGGCGCACACCTTGAACTCGGGCATGCGCGAGATCGGGTCCAGGGCGGGGTTGGTGACCAGGTTGGCGCGAGCCGGCGCCGCCCCAGTGGAACGGCATGAACACCGTG
Organism: uncultured Actinomycetes bacterium; assembly: GCA_963733615.1. Lineage (GTDB taxonomy): Bacteria > Actinomycetota > Actinomycetes > Mycobacteriales > Jatrophihabitantaceae > DASXRA01. The sequence continues at coordinate 55,907 of CAVTEA010000016.1, read as the reverse complement.
TCGGCGCGGATCGTGTCGGTGATCCGCGCCGGGCCCTCCGCCGCGCCGCGGCGGCTCACCACGCGCACCAGGTCGCCGTCGCTCGACGCCGTGCGCGGTCGGCGAGGTCCGGGTGCATCTCGACGAACGGTTCGGGCTGCGGCTGCGCAGCGCTCGATCCGGCGGGTCTGCGCGCCGCTCTGGTACTGCTGCAGCACCCGGCCGGTGGTGAGGTAGACGGGGTACGCGGCGTCGATGTCCTCGGCGGCCGGCGCGGTGCTCGACCGCGACGAACCGGGCCCGCCCGTCCGGCGTCGCGAACCGGTCGGCGAACAGCCGCGGCGTGCCGGGATGGTCGGCGCTCGGGCACGGCCAGAACACGCCGTCCTCGGCGGCGATCCGCTCGTAGCTGATGCCGGCGTAGTCGGCGGGGCCGCCGGCGCTGGCGCGGCGCAGCTCGTCGAACACCTGCCGCCGGCTCGGCTGGCCACTCGCCCGGCGCGCCGAGCCGTCGGCCAGCTCGGCTGATCACGTCCAGGTCGGTGCGCACCCCCGGCGGCGGCGCGACGGCGCGTCGCCGCAGCAGCACCCGGCCCTCGAGGTTGGTCATCGTGCCGTTCTCCTCGGCCCACTGCGCGACCGGCAGCACGACGTCGGCCAGCGCCGCCGTCTCGGACAGCACGATGTCGCACACCACGAGAAAGTCCAGTGCGGCCAGCCGTTCGCGGATCCGGCCGGCTCGACGGCGCCGACACCGCGACGTTGCTGCCGATCACCAGCAGCGCGCGCGGGCCGTCGGGCGTACCCGAGCGCGATCGAGCAGTTCGTACGCCGAGCGGCCCGGGCCCGGGCAGGCCGGCCGGCGTCGACGCCCCAGACGGCGGCGACGTGCGCGCGCGCCGCCGGGTCGTCGATGCGCGCGATAGCCGGGCAGCTGGTCGGCCTTCTGCCCGTGCTCGCGCCCGCCCTGCCCGTTGCCCTGGCCGGTGAGGCAGCCGTAGCCGCTGCTCGGCCGGCCCGGCAGGCCGAGCGCGAGCGCGAGGTTGATCAGCGCGGACACCGTGTCGGTCGCCCTTCGCGTGCTGCTCGGCGCCGCGCGCGGTCAGCACCATCGCGCGTTCGCGCGTCGTCAGCAGCTCGACGGCGGCGTGCTGCTCGGCGACGGTCACGCCGGTGATCGCGCTCGACCCGCTCCGGCCAGTACCCGGCGACCGCGTGGCGGACCTCGTCGAAGCCGCGTCGTCCGCGGCCGCGATGTAGGCCTCGTCGACCCGGCCGGTCGTGATCGCGAGGTGCAGCAGGCCGTTGGCCAGCGCGAGGTCGGTGCCGGGCGTCGGCTGCAGGTGCAGCGTGGCCGTGCCGCGCGGTCGGCGTCCGCCGCGGGTCGACGACGATCAGCGCGCCGCCGCCGTCCCGCTGCTCGGCGAGCCACCGCATGAACGGCGGCATCGTCTCGGCGGCGTTGCTGCCGACGAGCAGGATCGCGTCCGCCGCGGGCGATGTCCGACAGCGGGAACGGCAGCCCGCGGTCGACCCCGAACGCGCGCATTACCGGCCGCCGCCGCCGAGGACATGCAGAACCGGCCGTTGTAGTCGATGTTCGGCGTGCGCAGCGCGACCCGGGCGAACTTGCCCAGCGCGTACGCCTTCTCGTTGGTCAGGCCGCCGCCGCCGAAGACGGCGACCGCGTCGGCGCCGTACGCGGTCTGCGCCGCCGCGGATTCCGCCGCGACGCGGTCCAGCGCCTCGTCCCAGCTGGCCGGGACGAGCGGCGCGCCCGTGCGCCCGCACCAGCGGCGTCGTCAGCCGCTCCGGGGAGTCGAGCAGCTCGGCCGACGTCCAGCCCTTCTGGCACAGGCCGCCGCGGTTGGTCGGGAAGTCCCGCGCGCCTCGACCGTGACAGCGCCGCCGTCGACGCGCAGCGCCATCCCGCACTGCAGCGCGCAGTACGGGCAATGCGTCGCGATGGGCACCGCTCAACCGTCCGCACCGATGGTTCCGGGCCCGAGTCAGCGACGTTAACGCCTCGCTACGGAGCCCTCTCCGACCACGCCGATGGGTGTGCGGTCCGGGCGTCCTCACACGAGTTGCGAGGACATGTGCGGGATTCGTTGCACGGATGCCTCGGAAACCCGCCCGCAGCCGAAACGTGCCGTTCCTAGCGTCGCCCACGACCGAGCGGAAGGACCTGTCATGACCGAGCACCCCGGCGGCCCGAACAGCGAGGCCGCCTCATGACCGAGCACCCCGGCGGCCCGAACAGCGAGGCCGCCTCATGACCGAGCACCCCGGCGGCCCGAACAGCGAGGCCGCCTCATGACCGAGACCGTTAGCCCCCAGGCGACGCGCGCCGCGCCGGCTCCCGTCGTGCGCGGCCGGTGGCTCGACATCTGGGACCCGGAGAGTCCGGCATTCTGGGAACGCGCCGGCGCCGAAATCGCGCGCCGCAACCTGCGTGTCCAGCATCTTCTCCGAGCACATCGGCTTCTCGGTCTGGAGCCTGTGGTCGGTGTTCGTCCTGTTCCTGACGCCCGCCTACGGCTTCAGCGCCGACCCCAAGCAGGCCGCGGCGGAGAAGTTCCTGCTGACCACGCTGCCGACTGCGCTGGGATCCGTCGCTGCGGCTGCCGTACACGTTCGCCGTCGCGAAGTTCGGCGGCCGCAACTGGACGATCGTCAGCGCGCTGCTGCTGCTCGTCCCGGCATCGCCGTCGCGGTTGCCCTCGAAGCCGGGCGTCTCCTTCGGCACGCTGCTCGTTCGCTCGCGGCGCTGGCCGGCGTCGGCGGCGGCAACTTCGCCTCGTCCATGGCGAACATCAACTCCTTCTACCCGCAGCGACTCAAGGGTGCGGCCCTGGGCCTCAACGCCGGCGGCGGCAACCTCGGCGTCGCCGCGGTGCAGCTGTCGGCCTGGCGGTGCTGGCCACTGCCGGCAAGGGCCACCCCCGGGTGATGCTGGGCGTCTACATCCCGCTGATCGTCGTCGCCGCACTCGGCGCCGCGCTGTTCATGGACAACATCGCCACGTCAGCAACGACAAGCGGGCGATGCGCGACGTGTGCCGCGACCCGCACACCTGGGTCATGTCGTTCCTCTACATCGGCACGTTCGGCTCGTTCATCGGCTTCGGCTTCGCGTTCGGGCAGGTGCTGCAGAACCAGTTCCCGGCCCACTTCTACGCGAGCGGCAAGCACGTCGTCGACCCCGTCAAGGTCGCCTACCTGACCTTCCTCGGCCCGCTGGTCGGTTCGCTGATCCGGCCGGCGGGAGGCTGGCTGGCCGACCGAATCGGTGGCGCGCGGACGACGTTCTGGAACTTCGTCCTCATGGCAGGGTCCGCCGCTGTCGTGCTCATCGCCTCGACGCAGAAGTCGCTGGTGCTGTTCTTCGTCGGCTTCATCGCGCTGTTCGTGTTCAGCGGCATCGGCAACGGCTCGACGTACAAGATGATCCCGGCGATCTTCCGCAGCAAGGCCCACCGGCAGGTCGAGGCCGGCGCCGATGCCGCGACGGCCGAGCGCGAAGCCCGCCGACTCGCCAACGCGCTCATCGGCATCGCCGGCGCGATCGGCGCCTTCGGCGGCGTGCTCGTCAACATCGCGTTCCGGCAGTCGTTCCTCACCTACCACAACGGCAACGCCGCCTACGTCGCGTTCATCGCATTCTATGCCGCGTGCTTCGCGCTGACCTGGTTCGTCTACCTGCGCCGATCGCCGAACCAGCTGGCACGCGTCTGAGCAGGCACCCCATCAAGCAACTGCGGCCACGGGACCGGCCACGAACAGAGTGCGCGCTCTTCAATGCGCGAGACGCCGGAAGCCAGCGGACCCGCCCATCCCACGTCCGGGCGCTGACCGGCCGAGCCGGAGCACCCGAACGTCGAGTTTCACCCTGCTGCGTAAGGACAAACCAGGGGCCATCCGCATCTGGATGCCGCGCCCTCGCCGGGCTCCGTCCGGGACTACCGCGACCACGACGGCCCTTGCCAGGCCCGATGGCGATCCCGGCGTACCTGGACCTACGGAGCAAGGATCAACTGCTTGCGAATACGCGATTCGCAGGTTCCCGGGCAGCACCCCGCTTGGCTGGCGCTGGCTCGGCCGGTGCAGGATCGGCTATGCGCATTCGTGAGTTCCTGCTGGAGCGTTACTTCGGCGAACACGAGTTCACTGCTCGGTTCCTGTTGAGCAGCAGCGACCCGGAGACGATGTCGGTAGCCGAGCTGCTGGCGTACGCCGACCCGGCCACCCAGCAGGATTGGGACGAGCTGCGGCTGGGTTATACCGACTCGCAGGGCGCACCCGCGCTGCGCGAGGCGGTCGCGGCGCACTACTCGACAGCGAATCCACAGGATGTCGTGGTGTTCGCCGCGCCTGAGGAGGCCATCTTCCACCTCGCCAACACGATTCTGGAACCCGGTGACCACTTCATCGGGATGACCCCGGCGTACCAATCCTCCTATGAGATCCCGCGCGCTATCGGAGCCGAGGTCACGCTCGTGGCACTGCACGCGTCGACGCGGTGGACCTTGGACGTGGATGAGCTCGCCGCAGCGATGCGTCCCACGACAAAGTTGATCTACCTCAACTTTCCGCATAACCCGACGGGCGCAATGATCACCCGCGAGGCGCTCCGGCACATCGTCGAGCTGGCCAGACGCAATGGCACCTACCTTCTCAGCGACGAGGTCTACCGCGGCCTCGAACACGACCCGGACGATCGCCTGCCGCCCGCGGCCGACATGTACGAACGCGGTATCAGCATGGCCGGGCTGTCCAAAGCGTATGGGCTGCCCGGGCTGCGCCTTGGCTGGATCGCATGCCGCGACCGGCAGCTTTGCCGCGCCCTGGTAGCCGCGAAGGACTACACCACGATCTGCAACAGCGCCCCCAGCGAGGTGCTGGCCAAGATCGCGGTACAAGCAAGCGAACCGATCATCGCTGCCGGCCGGCAGCGGATCGTTGCCAACACCGCGCTGGTACGCGATTTCGCCGCCCGCTGGCCGGACGTCTACCGGTGGCTGGAGCCGCAGGCCGGCAGCGTCTGCTTCCCCGAACTGCGCTTGCCCATACCGATCGGCGACTTCACCCGCTCGTTGCTGGAGCAGCGCGGCGTGCTGCTCGTGCCCGGAACCCTGTTCGACACACCTGGCGGCTTCTTCCGCGTCGGCCTGGGCCGCGCGAACCTGCCCGAGGCGCTCGCCGAACTGGAGACGTTCACCGCCGACCGCGCCTGGACCAAGACCGGCGCCAGAACATAGCCGGCAGCGTGCGTGCGGGGGCACCCGAACCTCGGAGGACATCGTCGCCGAGCGAGCGCCTGGCAACCGCCAGAGGCCGGACCGCTCACCTGGCCGGCGCGCGGTAGAACCCAGAGCCGACGGCGACGCTGTGCGTGGTTATCCCTTGTTGCCTGTCGTCGCGATCCCTTCGATGAACTGCCGCTGCAGGAATGCGAAGACGGCGATCACCGGCAGGGTGGCCAACAGCCCACCAGCCATCAGGACGGGGTAGTTGGTTTGGTACTGCCCCTGCAGCGTGGTGAGGCCGGCCGAGACGGTCATCTTGTTCGGGTCGGTGTTCACGATCAGCGGCCACAGGAAGTCATTCCACGACCACACCATGGTGATGATGCCGAGGGCGATCAGGCCCGGCCGGGCCAGCGGCAGGGCCACGTACCAGTAGGTCTGTAACGGGTTGCAGCCGTCGAGCTTCGCGCTCTCGTCGAGCTCTCGCGGCAGGCCGAGGAAGAACTGGCGGAGCAGGAAGATGCCCAGCGCGCTGAACATGCCGGGCAGGATCAGCGCGCGCAGCGTGTTCGTCCAGCCCAGATGCACCATGATTTCGTACTGCGGCCCGAGGAAACAGCTGCCCCGGGACCATGGTCAGCGACATGACCAGCAGGAATAGCGCGGTCTTGAACCGGAATTCGAGTCGCGCAAAGACGAAGGCGGCGAGCGAGCAGCACACGAGCTGTCCGGCGGTGCGCCCGACCGCCATGAGCAGCGTGTTGAGCAGTTGCCGCCCCTCTCGGCTGCGACCGGGGCACGCCCGGCCGCAGCCCTCTCGACTACTGGTACCGGTCGACCCACCACACGACGCGGTAGAACTGCGCGTCGGGCCGCGTTCGGGTCTGGTCCGGCAGGAAGAAGTCGACCGTTGCGGTACACCACGTGGTGGCGCAGCTGCCCGGGTTCGCGAGGTCGCTCGGAACCGTCTCCAACACTTGACCGGTCTGCGGATCATTGCCGACGCTCTTCACCCCTCGCCGGTCGATCGACCGCGCAGCCGGGTAACTCGTCGACCACGTGTCAGACGATTTGAGGTACTGGTACACGAAGCTGCCGGTCGAGACCCACAGCCGGTCCGTGTTGCCATATACCGGCTCGACATCGTGTGCGCCGCCCTGGGGCAGTAGCGTGTCCCGAACGACTTCGATCTTCGGGTCACCGGCCGGGCCGGTGATCTTCAACGCGACGATGTCGTTCAGGCCGACCGCCCACAGCACGTCCAGCTTCGGATCCCACAACACGGCGTGCGCCGCGTCGAGGTCGAACTGAACGTAGTTGGCCGAGTTCGGGCCCTGCGGGGCGGTGTAGATCCGGACCCAGCCGGGCGTCGTGGCCGCCATCGCGACGTTCCCGTTGGGTAACAGCTCGGCATAGTGCGCGTTCGGTGGTGCGCCCACGTCGGTCGACCAGACGCGCTGACCCGACGGGTAGGACGCGACCCCGACGAACCCATTGGATGCCGTGGTAAGCAGGGCGTCCGAGTGCAGCTGGTTACTGTGCCTCAGCCGCGCGCTCGAGGCCGGTCCCCAGCTCGCCAGGTCAGCGGCACTGAATCCATTGGCCTCGATGGGTTGCCAGGCCCACTTGAGCGCGGTCGCGTCGTTGGCCGCGCTCCAATCGGGCACGGTCGGATCCAGCAGCAGGATCTGACCGGTTGCCTGGTCGGCCGCAGCGACGAGCGTGGGCGACCGGTTCCCCTGCGGGTCGCCGACCGCGGCGTCCATTCCGACGCCGAACAGCACGCCGGCCGCAATCAGCGCGACACCTATCCGAATCGTTCTGCCGGCTCGCATTCGCGTCCCTTCTCGAGTTCCCGCGGGCTACGCGGGTCGGTGTTGCGTCACTGGGTCAGCGATCCAGTAGCGCGCCTTGTAGAACTGCCCTTCGCTACGGATGCTGCGACGGCTCGCTGCGCAGATGTCGATGGTGTCGGTCACCCATTCGGGCACCGCGCCGGGCGCCGGCACCGTCTGCAGGATCTCGCCGCTCAACGGGTTCGAGCCGACGCTCTTGACGTTCGCGCGATTCGCCGACGTCGCATGCGGGTACGTCGTGGACCAGCTCCGCCCGCTCGTCGAGAACTGGTAGACCTCACTGGACGTCGTCAGCCACAGCAGATCGCTGTTCTCGTAGACCGGTTGCAGATCGTGACCGCCGCGGCTGGGGAGTTCGTCATCGGTGAGCGGCGCGAGTACGGTGGCGTCGCCGCTCGGCCGCAGGCTGCAGAGCCGATCCGTACCGAGCACCCACAGCACACCACGGGCCTGATCCCACAGGACGCCGTGCGCGCCGGGCAACCTGAACTCCACGAAGCGTTCGTCGTGTGGCGCCGACAGGCCGGCATAGACGCGTACCCAACCAGCCGTGCTCGCCGCAACCGCGACCCGACCATTGGGCAGAAGCTCGGCGGCGTGCGGGTTCGCGGTCGGCCCGACGTCCGCACACCACAGCAGCTCACCGTCCGCGCCGACCACTGCGGCCAGGCCGTACGAGTCCGCGACGAGCATGCACTGCGCGCCGGATCCGTCGCGCCGAAGGCGGACGTCTGAGGGCCTCCCCCACGCGGCGCTATCCGGCTGCCAACACCAGACCGTCCCGGGCGGGCAACCCTCGACGAGCGACCCGTCAAGATCGAAGTCGAAGACGAGGATGCGCCCGATCGACTGATCGGTGACCGCAATCAACCGTGCGCTGCTCTGCGGCATGCGCGCCGTCACGACGGCTTCCAGGGCGCGGCCGTAGACAGCAGATCCAGCACCGGTCGACCCGCCACGAGGTCGCCGTCGACGACGTAGCCTTCCTCGCGCCCGCTCAGCACCTCGACCATCCGCGAACGCCAGGGCCTCGCCCGGTGCGCGTGCTGCGGTGACAGTGCGAGGTCTTGGCGCTCGGCCGGGTCGGCGACGAGGTCGAACAGCTGCTCCCGGCCGCTGCCGGACAGCCAGACGTACTTCTCCCGGCCATCGGTGAGCCACTGCATGGATTGATCGAGCAGCGTGTGTTCGCCGTGCAGGTACTCACGCCACGGCGGGCGGATCCCTTGCGTCAAGGGCAATACACTTCGGCCGTCCAGGTCCTCGGGAATCGGCAACTCCGCGGCGTGTCGAGGTATTGGTCGAAGGCCCACTGCGGCGGGTCGTATGGCGGGTGCGGCCGATGGAAGGACAGGTACAGGAAGAACGGCGCGGTGACGTCGCGCCGATACAGCCAGGAGATCGCCTCGCTGACGACCCAGTTCGTCGGGTGCAGTGCCTCGTCCTTGTCCCACGGACGAGCGAGGATGGCGTTGCAGTCCAGGCCGTGATCGGCGTAGTCCGCCGCCGCGTCGCCAGCCCGCTGCCGAAGCCAGGGCAGGTAGTCGTCGAACAGCTCGGTGGCCCGCGATCGCCGGCGCGAGAAGTGGACGTATCCGTCGTGCAGGGCGACGTCGTCAAAGCCGATGCGTGCCCGCTCCGGCCAGACGTGCATCTTCCCGATCGCCCGCGTCTGATGCCCACCTCGCCGGAACTCACCGGCAAGCGTGATCGGATAGTCGAACGGCACGCCGTCGCGGTAGCCGACTCGCCGGTGCGTCTCCTGGGCGAGGCCTGTCATCAGCGCCGTGCGCGCCGGAATGCAGGTCGGGGTGGCACTGTAAGCGTTGCTGAATCGCGTGCCGCGGGCCGCCAGCTGATCCAGAGTGGGCGTGCGTACCACCTCGTGCCCGGCCACTGAGAGACAGTCACCGCGCCATTGATCCGCAGCGACAAGGACGAGGTTCGAACGAGCACCCATCAATCGGGCAGCCGAGCGCCGGTAGCCGCGTCGAACAGGTGCACGGCGTGCGGTTGCGAAACCAAGCTCACCTTGGCCCCGCGTTCAGGGACGTCGTCGGGATGCACGCGAACCGCCACCTGGATCTCGCGTCCGCCGACGTCGGTCGTGCAGTACGCGTAGGCGTCCGACCCCAGGTCCTCGACCAGCTCCACGATCGCGCGAAGGCCCCGTTTGTCATCGCCGTCGCTCTCCATCGTGAAAGCGTCCGTTCGGATACCGACGACCACTCCGCCGCTGGTAAGCGCCGTCCGCTGCTGCCGGCCCACGCGCAGCACGAGCTCACCGACGTGGACGTCCTCGCCGGCCAGTTCGCCATGCAGGAGGTTCATGGGCGGTGAGCCGATGAATCCGGCGACAAACGTGTTTACCGGCCGGTCGAACAGCACACGTGGCCGGTCGACCTGCTGCAGGAGTCCATCCTTCATCACAGCGACACGATCGCCGAGCGTCATCGCCTCGACCTGATCGTGTGTCACGTAGACCGTCGTAACTCCCAGGCGACGCTGGAGCGAGGCGATCTGGGTGCGGGTCTGGACGCGCAGTTTCGCGTCGAGGTTCGACAACGGTTCGTCCATCAGGAAGACCTTGGGCTCGCGGACGATAGCGCGACCCATCGCAACCCGTTGCCGCTGCCCGCCGGAGAGCTTCGCCGGCTTGCGACCGAGGTAGTCGGTGAGGTCCAGCAGCCGCGCCGCGTCAGCGACCCGACTGGCGATCTGCTGCTTGGGCAGCTTGGCGATCTTGAGGTGGAAGCCAATGTTCTGCGCGACGGTCATGTGTGGGTACAAGGCGTAGTCCTGGAACACCATCGCGATGTCGCGGCTCTTGGGCGGCACATGGGTGACGTCGCGGCCACCGATGTGGATGGTGCCGTCGTCGACGCCCTCAAGACCCGCGAGCATGCGCAGGGTCGTCGACTTGCCGCAGCCGGAGGGGCCGACCAGCACGATGAGCTCGCCGTCCTCGACGCGCACGTCGAGCGCGTCGACCGCGGCCGTGTCCGCGCCTGCGTAGATCCGCGTCGCCTTGTCGAATACGACATCTGCCATCAGGAGACTCCTGGATTCATTTCGTGGCCCCGAGCGTGATTCCCTGCACGATCCGCCGACCCAGCCAGACGTAGATGACGAGCATCGGCAGCACGAGGATGGACACCCCGGCGAACAGGGCACCGTAGTTGGCATGGGCGCTGTACTGCGTGATCGTGGACATGAACGACAGCAGCGACAGCGACAACGTCGACTTGCTCTGGTCCTGGATGAACACCAGCGCGATCAACGTCTCGTTCCACAGGCCGATGATGTTCAGGATCAGCGCCGTGACCAGACCGGAGCGGGCGAGCGGGAGCATGATCTGGACGAACGTGCGCACGGTGCCCGCGCCGTCGAGGGTCGCCGCCTCTTCCAGCCGGCCGGGCAGCGAACTGAAGAACCCGGTCAACAGGAACACCGTGAAGGGCAGCGAGATCGCCGTGTAGGTGATGTAGAGCCCGAACAGGCTATTGATCAGGTTCGCGTGCGACATCATCACGAACAGCGGGATGATCGTGACCTGGGTCGGGATGCCGATGCCAATGGTGAAGAAGACGGTCAGGGCCTCGGCCGAGCGGGTCTGCGTCCGGGACAGCATGTACGCCGCAGGGGCGGCGATCGCGATGATCGTGACCGACGCAGCCGACACAAGGATCACGGTGTTGAACGCGGCCCGCCCGAACCCGCTGTCGTTCCAAGCCTGCGACCAGTTGCCCCAGTGGAGGGTCTTCGGCGGCGACCACGGCGAGTCGAAGATCTGGCTGGTCGTCTTGAACGACGAGAAGAGCATGAAGAGCAGGACGAATACGTTGAACGCCGCGAGCAGCCACGTGCACGCGCTACCGACGATCTGGAACACCGCTCGGCGCTCGGTGCCCGGAGCCGGGCGGCCACCCTTAAGTGCCTTCTTCGGCGCTGCCTCAGGTGCTACGGCTACCGCGGTCATCTCCGTGTCTCCGATCACGGCGTCAGAACTCGATCCGCTCGCGCCGGAACATGCGCCGCAGGAGCAGCACGAACACGGCGAACAGCGCGAGCATCGTGATCGCGGCCGCGGACGCGTACCCCAAGGCGTAGGACGGCTGGCGGCCACCGAAAGACGCGCTGTACACAAACAGCGCCGAGTTCCATACCGACTGGTTTGGTAGGTCGTTCGAGGTGCCACCGAAGGCGAAGATGAACTCGAACATTTTCAACGAGTTGATCGTCCACAGGATTGCCACGACGGAGACGACGTCCCACGTCATCGGCAGCGTGATGTACCGGAACCGCTGGAAGGCGTTCGTGCCGGCGAGCGCGGAGTCCTCGTAGAACTGTGCCGGGATCCGGTCCACCGCGGCGAGAATGATCGTCGCGTACAGGCCCACGTTGATCCACACCATGCCGACCAGAATCATCTTGAACAGGTTGTCAGCGGACAGCCACTTGACCGGACCGGTCCCGAGATGCTGCAGCATCGTGTTGACCAGGCCGTTGTACTGAAAGATGAAACCCCAGATTATCGACAGCACAATCGGCGAGACGATGTAGGGGAAGAAAAGAATCGATCGGACGGCCTTTCCTCCGCGTCGCATCTCGCGCAGGACCATCGTCAACGCGAAGCTGAGCGTGAACACGACCAGTCCGACGACGACCAGGATGATCAGCGTGTTCTCGAATGCCTTATGGAACACCCGGTCCTGGAAGAGCACCGTGTAGTTGCGAGTGCCGCGCCAGGTCATCGGCCCAGACCCGGTCCATCGGTTGAAGCTGATCCAGACCGCGGCGACGGACGGTGCGATGAAGAAGATCAGGTAGAGCGTCAGGGCGGGCAGGACGAACGGGTAGAACAGGCGCCGACGACGCTTCTCCAGCGAGCTGCGTGTGCCCGACCTTCGCGCCGCCGGCTTCGCCTGCGCCACCCGGTGGTCTTCGGTGGCCACCACGGTGGTGCCGCTCAACCGTTCAACTTCCAGTACTGCGACTGCGCCGACTTCGCCTTCGACACGTACGCGTCGACGTCGTCCTTGCCGGTAATAAGACCCTGGTTGAGCGCGTCGAACTGCTTGCTGAGATCCGGGAAGTCTGCACTGACGCCGTCGTCGGCCGGGTAGGGAGCGTTGGTCTTCATCAGCGTCTGCAGGTCCTTCAGGACGGCCGGAACAGCGACGGTCGGATCCGGCGTCAGGATCAGCGCGGTCTGCGACAGCTGGGTGAGCCACGTGCGGCCGAGGAAGTACGCGATGAACTTCTCCGCGGCCGGCGCGTTCTTCGCCTTGCTCGGAACGGCGTATCCGTACGTGGTGACCGGCATCGACTGATCGGTGCCGACGAGCTGCGGGAAGTTGAAGGTCCGCATGTCGTAGTCCTTCGCAACATCCGGGCCGTCGTACTGGGGTACCCAGCTGCCCATGTAGATGTAGGCGGCCTTACCGTGCGCCCAGTCTTTCTCCATCACCGGGTACTTGCTCGAGTCGTAGCCCGGGACGTAGTCCTTGTCCGCGGCTAGCTGAGCGATGGCGCCGAGCGCGGACTTGACCTTTGGGTCGTCCCAGCCGTTGCCGGAGTGGTCGGCGACCAGGTCGTGCAGCTTGCCCGGGCCGAGCGCCCGCTCGAGGGCGGCGTCCACGAACGTCGAGTCGTAGTCGAGGATGTCCGTGTCGTGCGCCAGCGGCGCCTGACCATTGGCCTTCACCGCCGCGAACGTCTTGGTGAACTCGTCCCACGTCGTCGGCGGGCTCTTGACGAGGTTCGGGTACTGCTTGGCGCTGTACCAGATGCTGTTCGTCGAGATGTAGTACGGAACCTGGATCGTCTTGCCGTCGGCCGCAGTCAGCGAGTCGTAGCTCGTCGGCACCGCGTCGCGCACGGTCTTGCCGTTCTCCCCCGGGATCGCCATGTCATACACCGGCTTGAGATCGAGCGCCTGGTGACTCAGCGCGAGCGTCGCCTTCAGCCCGGGAAAGCCCTGGTCGACCAGGTCAGGCACCTTGTTCGTGTTCAGCGCCGCTTTGACCTTCGTCAGGACGTCGCGACCCTGCCACTGCGCGTGTACCTGCACGCCCGTGTCCTTCTCGAACGACGCGATGCCCGCCTGGATGACCTTCGCAGTCGGCTCGTCCTTGGTGTACATCGACCAGTAGGTGAACTCCTTCGTCCCCGTACCACCATCGCCGCTAGACGACGAACTACAGGCGACGAGGCCAGCAATGGCGATGGCAGCCACAGCCGCCGTGGCCACGGTGCTCCGAAGCGAGCGTGAGTAGATATGCATGATCGATCCCCATCTCGATCCCAATTGGTCAAAACAGGTGATAACACTGCCCATAATCAACGGTGGATGTTCATTGATGCGCACTCTATGGCCTGAACATGCAACCGTCAACACTCTGTTGACTACGCTCCGCGTTCCGCAGATCGGACGGAACGCCCGATCGGGGCATTGGTCGAAGCGAGGCGACACGAGGAGCTCATGCTGCGTTCCAGGTGGCCAAGAGATGGGTCATGCAGACCGACCGCCGCGGGAGGATCGGCTCGGGACAAGCCGAATGTGTACGGCGCCTACGCCCTACCTGCTGTCGAGTACGGGCGGATCGGCTCAACGACTTCTTCGTGGCCAGCGTGGTGCGCGCGGCGGCCGCGCCGTCGTTCGGTATGTCGCACGTCCCAAGAGGGCGGCGAAGCGCTCACGAGGCCGCGCGGTGCTCTGCGATTGCCGGGTCGGCTTGCTGGAAGTCAGCCGGCCGAACCGGGCGAGAGTCCTCATCGGGCCCTGACGCGTGGATCCGGCCGGTGCGCTGTCGCACGGCATTCGCACTACGGTCGTCCGGTTGGCGCTGCGCTTGCCGGTCGGCTTCGATCCCGTCCAGGCAGCACCGGATCTCCTCGCGTTCTGTGCGCTCATCCCAGCCAAGCACCCGCGCCATCAGGCGAGCGATCTCAGCAGCGCATTCAGCACCCCGGTCCGACGTCTCCATGAATATGCGTGTCCGCCGTGTGAGTACGTCGTCGAGATGCCGCGCGTCCTCATGATTGACCGCGTAGATCACCTCTGCGCGTAGGTAATCCTCGGCGCCGAAAATCGGCCGGCCGAGGTCGGCATCGCTGGCGATGAGGTCGAGCAATTCGGTTGCACACCACCCGTAGCGGCGCAGCAAGCGCTCTATCCTCGAGACCGGCAGATTCGCGCTGTCGGCAAGGGAGTGTCGTCGATGCCAGAGACCGACGAACCCATCGGCACCGAGCAGCGGCAGTCGATCGGTCACCGATTCGGGCACGCTCGTATCGAGCCCGCGCGCCGTTACGTCGACAGCATCCTTGGCCATGATGCGGTAGGTAGTGAACTTTCCGCCGGCGATGACAGTCAGTCCAGGTGCTGGCGCCACCACGGCATGTTCGCGCGACAGCCGCACGGTCAACTCGGTATCGCCCGACACCAAAGGACGTAGACCGGCATAGACACCCGCAATGTCCGAGCGGGCGATCGGCGTCTCGAGCACGGCGTTGACCTGCTGCAACAGGTAGTCGATGTCGGCGTCAGTAGCCGCCGGGTGCGTCTTGTCGAATTCCCATTCGGTGTCCGTCGTACCGATCAGCCAGTGCGTCTCCCACGGGAGGACGAACAGCACGCTCGTCTCGGTGCGCAGAATGAGGCCGGACTCGAGATCGATCCGGTCTCGTGGCACGACGAGATGAACGCCCTTCGATGCTCGGACCTGGAAGCCGCTGGGATAGTCGAGCAACCGCTGGATGTCGTCCGTCCAGACACCGGTTGCACTGATAACCGCCTTGGCTCGGATGTCGAAGCGAGAACCGCCTTCCGCGTCCACCACCGATGCGCCGCTCACGCGGCCGTCCGATCCGATGACGAAGCGTTCGACCTGTACACCGCTCGCAGCGGTCGCGCCCTGCGCGACAGCGGTGCGAACGACCGCGAGGGCGTACCGGGCGTCGTCCATCTGCGCGTCGTGGTACTGGATTGCACCGACCATCGCCCGGGGCCGTAGCCCTGGGGCCTGCTGATGCGCCCGGCGACGCCCCAGGTGCCGATGACGCGGTAGCACCTTGCCGCCGGCCATCAGGTCGTACAACACCAGACCGGCGCCGATGTAGGCCCGCTCCCACACGCGTCCCCGCAAGGGCAGCAGGATCGCGACCGGTCGTACGAGGTGCGGAGCGAGCCGGGTGATCAGCAGCGAACGTTCCTTGAGCGCTTCGCGCACAAGCGCAAGGTCGCCCTGCTCCAGATACCGCAAGCCACCGTGGATCAGCTTGCTCGTGCGGCTCGACGTTCCCGACGCCCAGTCCCGCGCCTCGACGAGCGCGACGGACAGACCCCGGCTCGCGGCGTCGAGCGCTGCGCCCGCGCCCACGATGCCGCCACCGACGACGAGGACGTCGAACTGCTCGGTTCCGAGTCGCTCTAGCGCGGCCTGACGGTGGGTGAGTCCCATTGGGATCGGCCTCATCACGACCTCCTTCGTCCGCTCGGCGAGAGCTTCCAGCGCACCTCATGCGCCTCGACGCGACGGCGCGACTCCGCTACAGGCTAGCAGTTCATTGCTGTTCGTCTTGATGCGTGTGCGGGCAGAAATGCGCACTCAGCTTCGAGTCGCGGCGGCGAGCGAATCGATCAACGCGTGTCGTGCCGCCACCAGCCACGACTCGGTGCGGGGAAAGTCATCGAAGCCTCGTACCGGCTCCAGCAGCGCCCCCTCCCGCGATGGCTGCACCGCGCGCAGCATCGCGAGGTCTTGCAAGCTTTCGGCGAAGATCTCCCACCGGATGGAGTCCACCGGACCTGACGCGCCCGGATACACCTGGCATGTGTCGCCCGCAGGCCATTTGGGCCAGGCACCGCCGTCGGTCACCAGGTAAGGGTCGATGAGTTCGGAGGTCTGTGAGCGGTACCAATAGTTGTAGCCCCAGTGCAGGAATCCCTTGATGCCAACGCGGTGAAAGAGCCAGCCCGACATAGCCACCGTCGTCAGCGGAGTGTCGAGGAAGCGGTTGAGATAGCGACCCCGCGGCAAGCAACAGAAATAAGCCCACGCGGGTAGCCCGTGACGCACGAACTCTGCCGCCTCGGGCAGCAGGGCCACCGGTTCGTCCACCAACCCCTCGTCGGCGAAGCGGATGTCGCTGAGCGCATCGATAACCCTCATCCAGGGCGCGAGCCGAGCGATCAGGTGACGGGCTTGTCGATACCTGCCAAGGGCTTCGTCGCCTGAGGGTTCGTCGGACAGGTGGAAGTAGCTGCGCTCGGTCAATCCCTCGACGTTCAAGAAGCGTTCGAGCTGCGGCAGGAACTGTGCGAGGAAATCGACGTATACGTCAGACGTCGCCGCCACGTCGGGAGGCCACAGGTTTCGTCGGTCCTCCCCGCGTCCGTGGTATATCGCCGGCGGATGGGCTGCACCCCACTGAGAGAACAAGTGCGTCCACTCGAACGCGGCGACTCCTCGCGTCGAGCACTCCCTTACCCACCGGTGCACCAATGTCCAGTCGAACGCGTAGTTCCCCGACGACGTGCTCTCGACACCGAGGAGCTGGGTCGGTCGCCGAACCCCGTCCAGGGGTGGCGTGAACAGAGGGACGTACACAAGATCCGAGCCGTGCGCGACATAGTCATCCAGGTACAAGCCGAGAATCCGCCAGAACGCCGCGTCGAAGGTCTCCAGGCCGTACCAGTCGCACAACGCGTCTACATGCAGCCAATGCGTTATCGGGAAGCCGGCTCGGTCGGGTTGTACGGCCGGAGACACCAACAGCTGTAGCGACAGTTCATGCGGTTCCTCTCCGGGTGCGGTCAGATGCACTCCGATTTCGTACTCCCCGGGCGGCAGATCGTGGCCGATCCATAGCGTGATCCAGAAACTGTTCGTCTCCCACGGGCCCGCTTCGAGCGTCGTCTCGTCGAAGAGCGGATCCGGCACCAGGCCGGGCAGATAGTTGAGGCCGTCCAGATCGCCGGCCTGCACGCCGGTCGTCAAGTGTCTCAGCGGCACGTGACCGACCCGGCGAACGAGCGCTGACACACCCACCGGCGCGAACACACTCGCAGTGACCGAGCGCGGCTCATCTGCGGTACGAATCACGGCCTGGAACGAGACCCGCTGACCGCGCGTGGCCCGAATGCGGAAGGCATCAGCTCGCTCGGACGACGTCGCCGGATAGAACCGCCGCAGCGACGACGCGAGCCAGGTCTGCAGCACCACGCGCTCCCTATAGATGTTCGGCCGAAACGAGACGGCCCGGTCCCACCCGGGACGACCCTGCGCTCACGGTGAGAGGGTCGAAACCGGTGAGGCGTCGAGTCTCGCCGACCGCTTGGATCCAACACTCCCTATGGCTGTCGACCTCGGCCTCGACGAACGTCGCGGGTCCCACGAACGAGCACCTTCCTCCCTTTGGAGTCGATGCGCATATACGCGCGTTCTCTCCGGTAATCATG
Organism: uncultured Actinomycetes bacterium; assembly: GCA_963733615.1. Taxonomy (GTDB): domain Bacteria; phylum Actinomycetota; class Actinomycetes; order Mycobacteriales; family Jatrophihabitantaceae; genus DASXRA01. The sequence goes on along the minus strand of CAVTEA010000016.1, from coordinate 38,359 downwards.
CAATATCTTGCGCCAGGCGGCAAGGTATCGGCCGTTTCGCGCCCCTGCTCACGGGATAGCCCAGCGAAAGCTCGCAGTCGTGATAGACACGACGATGGGGTGACGCCCGCGCTGCGCCCACACACGGCGAGCGCAGATCCACCTATTGAAGGGTCAGCTGTGAATCGGGAAGAGCGACTCAGTTGGTTACTCGAGGTCTTGGCACGCACCGGACGCATTGACGTCGAGACAGTCGCGAGCGAGAGCCAGGTCTCGTCCGCGACGATTCGCCGCGACCTCGATCATCTGGAGAACCAGCAGATGCTGACCCGTACCCACGGCGGCGCCATCGCCAACAGCGTCGCGTACGACCTTCCACTGCGTTACAAGACAGCGCGCCACGCAACCGAGAAGCAACGGATCGGTGCCGCTGCTGCCGATCTCGCTGGCCAAGCGGCCGTCATCGGTCTCAACGGCGGCACCACGACCACCGAGGTAGCCCGCGCGATCGCCGGCAAGGTGAGCCCGGATAACTCGCACGCCTCAAAGTCCCGCAGCGTGACGGTTGTGACCAACGCGGTCAACATCGCCAACGAGCTGACCGTGCGCCCGAACGTGAAGATCATCGTGACCGGCGGTTCGGCACGAGCGCAATCGTACGAACTTGTGGGACCGCTCGCGAGCCGCGTCATGAGCGAGCTCACGCTGGACATCGTCTTCCTCGGCGTCGACGGCCTTGACGAGAGCGGCGCTTCTGCAGATAACGAGGACGAAGCCAACATCAACCACGTGATGACCAGCCGAGCTCGACGGGTCGTCGTCGTGGCCGATAGCACCAAGCTGCTCAACCGGGCGTTCGCGCGCATCTGCGATCTCTCGGATGTGCACGTCTTGATCACGGACACTGGCACGACGGAGGAGATCGCTGAGAAGTTCATTGCCCACGGAGTCGAGGTGCTGCGGGTCTGAAGTCTGGCCAAGCGGCCCGGCCGCAAGCGTCGTCGGCACGGGCGTCGCGTCGACCTCGGTGAGCGCCGACCCGACTGACTACCCGATCATCGGGGGTGACCAAGCGTCCGGCCAGCTGATCGTCTTCGATCCATCGGCGACGGACCGGAACAGTCCCTCTGCGATCGAGCGGACATGGCTGCCCACGTCCGCCGAGGGATTCAGCAGCAACGAGATCTCGGCGACTCGATGGAGCGACTTCAAGTTACGCAAGGGCTCGTCCCGCCTGGTTGTCACTGGAGCGCAGCCCGGCAACGTCGCGCAGTACGACATGGCCGCGATCGTGGACTGGACGACGGGACACAAGATCTGGGCGACCCTGGTGCCTTACGCCGACAATCTGCATTCGGCCGAGCTACTGCCACGCGGACTACGCACTCAATACCTCGCACGGCGCCGTCTGGGACCCCACAACGGAACGGCTGTGGGATCCTGATGTTCGCCAGCCTCACCGCTGACTGGTTGGGCGTCAGTGGCCTGTGCGCCACCGAGTCAGCGGCAGCCGCCCGCGCCTGGATCCGCACCCTGGAGATATCCGCGGCCATTGGACCGTGGGCTCGGCTGGCCGTCCTCGGTGCTGGCATCTACCTCGCAGTGGACGCCTGGTCTTGGCAGGGCTGGATCATCGTTGGGCTAGTCGGGTGGAAAGCCTACGTCGTGCTCGGCGAGCCACTGACCGGTCGTGAGCTTCGCACAATGCACGCCCTGGTAGAAGGCGAGCACGGCAAGCTCTCGCCTACCGTCACCGCGCGCCTTCGACACCCGCGAATGTGGAACGCGGTGCTAATCAGAGCGGGGCTCGGCGCCGGCATCGTGTTCTGCATGGCCGTCAAACCGCCTGCCCCTGCCGCCGCCGCGATCGTCGTGTGTGGCGCGCTCGCCGGTGCGGTGTCCGCACGGTTGTCCTCGCGGCTGGGTCGCTCCGCCAGCCACCGCAATGCACCCACGACAAGCAGCGTCCGATCCGAACAAGCTCATCACGGTCCAGGACGGCCCGATCATCAACGCGATCAACACCACCCGGGCGCAGACGCACCCGAGCAACACGAACCTGATCGTCGCCGGGACCGACAACGACCTGTGGCAGTCCTACCTGTCGGACAAATCACAGGCTGCGTGCGATTTCGTCAAGAGCTACCTGTGGGGACCACACCGCGCAGGGCTACGACGTCAACAAGAACCCGGTCACCGTCCAGCACTCGGGCCTGGCCCAGATCTGGGCCGGCACTGACGCCGCCAACTTCTTCGCCGTCCCGTTCGACGACGGCCCGCTACCCCGACATCTTCGGCAAAGTCCAGGAAGGCATCGTGTACGCGAAGCCGACCAATCTCGCCGAACACAGTGGCATGAACACCGACGACCGGCACGTCCTGATGGTTATCAACGGCCCGCACATCCCGGCCCAGGTCCAGTCCAACCCGGTCGAGACCACCCAGGTCGCGCCGACGATCCTCTCCATCCTCGGCCTCGACCCGACCGCGCTGACCGTCGTTCGCGTCGAGGGCACCCAAGTCCTTCCGGGTCTCGGCGGACAACGCGGGCGCTGACCGGGGCGCGGGAGTGCGCCGACAGATTGGCAGCACGGTCACGCCGCCGTCCTGTGCAACATAATGACGCCTGCCCGCGCGCCGCGAAACGCGAGCGGTCCGCACACATGAACGATATGGCTTGCTCAGGCGCGCATGCCGTTGCGGATGAATAGGGCGCCGGTTGCCATGTCGTAGACGTCGACCCGTGCGGCGATGTATCGATCCCAGCCTTCGCAGGTTTCATCGAACTGAGTTAGCCGCTCATGCTCCATCTTCGTCACCGTGCACGAGACCACCGAGCGCAGAATTTCCTCGACGTCAGCACTCGGAGAGGTAAGACGCGCCAGGGTCGATCGTCGTGTTGTCACGTGATCGTGGCGCAGCTCTGACCGCCACTTCGCCAGCGGGGCATGTGCCTCGAGGGATAGCACTCCCGCACTTCGATAACGCGTGGCGTACTTGCCGCCGGCCTCGGACAAGTACCAGACGGCGTTGTTCAGTAACTGCCGACGATGCTCATCCGTCAGGTCTGGCGAGTCGACCGCGAAGCGCGCGAGCGCGGCGGCCGATCTGACGTGATCCGCCGCTCGTGGACTCTGGCGCCAGATCTCTTTCGGGAAGCTGGTGCAGGCGAGCACGTCGGCGCGAGCGGTGTCGAGGTGGCAGGCCACCGCCGGCAGCGAGCTCGGCCATCGTGTCGAGCATCTTGTCGAACTGGGCGTGCACGGCTTCGGCGTCGGGCTGGTCATAGACGGAGTGCCGCATCGTCTTCACGCCGGCCATGCGGCCTTGGGGCAGACCGACATGAGGTTGGCGGCGTAGTGAAGTCGTAAGGATTCAACCTGTCATTTCCGGGGCGTGTGGCGTGTCTTGGTGCGGTGTGAGGGCGTTGAGGATCTCGGTGGTCTTGGAGTATCGCGTTGCGGAGTGGGTGATCGTGTATCCGTCGTCCTCCAGCAGCGGGCGGACCCAGGTGAGGGCGTTGCCGATGGTGCGTCGGCTCACGTTGAACAGTTCGGCCAGCACGTCGCGGCTGCAGACCTTGCGCAGGCACAGGATTGTCGCCAGGACGCGCTCGGCATCGGTGATCTTCTCGTAGAAGATGCCGCCACGGGCTCTGGTCTGCCGGTCGCCACCGCGCTGGCGGTGTTTGCGCTGTTCGGCTTCCGCGGCTTGTCACCGGGAGAGCCGTTCGATCAGTTTTGCCAGGTCATCTCGGCTCATCCCGGTTAGCACCGGATCTGCCAGCCTCTCCCGCCGGTTCGGGCGTGCGGGCATGGTGTCGGTGGCGAGGAATTGGCGAAGCGCGTCGGCGCTGGTGAACCGCAGGACGGTGGGTGCGATCGTGTGTCTGTGCGCGGCCAGCAGCTTGCCGGTCTCGGCGATCGCCTGCCCGATCGGAGGCTGGCTGATTTCGAGCATCTCGGACAGGACGGTCTGGGAGCAGATCTGGCGCTGGTAGACGATGGTGAGCAGGACCTTGTCGGCGTCGGTGAGCAGGGGCCGGCCGTGGTTGGCCTTGGCTTTGCGGCGCGGGCCGCCGCGCTGTTCGAAGTAGCGCTGTTCGGCGCGGGCGGCCTGTGCTGGGGCCAGGGCCGCGGCCAGCTCGGTCAGCTGCTCGCGGTTCATGCCGGTCAGGCGCGGGTCGGCCAGCGTGTCCAAGGCGCGTGATCGGATGAGCTGCCGATCGTCGGGCGCGGACAGGCGTGCGTGGGGAGCGTCTGGGCCGATCGTGTAGTTCCAGGCGCCGCGCTCGGCGTGGGGTGTGATCGGCAGCATGCTCATGTGTTCGGTGCTGACCGACACGCCCAGCGGGTAGGCGCCGGTGTCCAGGGCGGCCTCGACCCGCAGCCCGGTGCGGGAGCGGGTGGCGGCGATGCTGTTGACGACGACCTCATGGCTGGTCAGGGGTCTGCCACGCCAGTTCATAGTGATGTGCGAGAACAGTCGGTGCTCGATCTTGTTCCACTTGCTTGTTCCCGGAGGGAAGTGGCAGACCGTGACGGCCAGCCCGGTCTCGGCGGCGAAGTCGGCCAGTTCGGCCTTCCACAACCGGTAGCGGTAGCTGTTGGAGCCACCGCAATCCGCGGTGATCAGCAGCCGGGACGCGCCCGGGTAGTCACCCGCTCCGCGGGCGCTCCACCATCGCCGGATCGAGGCGACCGCGAAGGCCGAGGTGTCGTGATCCACCCCGACGTTGACCCAGCCGCGGTCGCCGGCCAGATCGTAGATTCCGTAGGGGATGGCGTGGGGGACGTCCGGGCCGGTCAGGAAGAAGCTGTGGTCCTCGACCCGGACCGGATCGCCCTGGGGACGCCACTGGCGGCCGGAGTTGGGCAGGTCACCGAGGTGTTCCTTCTTCTTCGTATCCACGCTGATCACCGGCTGCCCGTCGGCCTGATGGGCCTTGGCCTGCTCGTTGATGTAGCGGAACTGAGCGTCCCTGTCCGGGTGCTGCTTGCCTTCCAGCGTCTTGGCGTTGGCCTGCAGGCTGAAGCCCTGTTCCTTCAACAGCCGGCCCACGGTGGGTGCGGAGACCGGATGGCCTTGCCGGGTCAGCTCCTCGGCCAGATTGCGCAGCGACTTGGTAGTCCAGCGCAGCGGCGACATCGGATCCCCGCGCTCATCCGGCTCCACCAAGGTCAGCAATGCCGGCACGAGATCCGAGTCCTGATCCTCGGCGGGCTTGCGACCTCCACCGGGCACTCTGACCCGGCCATCGGGCAGCGGATCACCACCAGCCGCCAACTCGAACACCCCGCTGCGGACCGTGGTCTCGCTGACCCCGGCCACCCGTGCCACCGTCCGCACCCCGCCGTGCCCAAGCAGCCGCGCCTCCTGCGCCAGCACAAGACGCCGCTGCCGCTCGTTCAGATGCGGCAACAACACCCGGAACCTCAACGCGAGCTGAGACAAGACCTCGTCGGGGAAGCGCATACCAACACCAACGAGTTCCAAGATCGAAAGCAACACGTTGTTCTCTTACGACTTCAGTGGGTGCGACACCGCTGCCAGGTGGTGCCGGGCAGGTTGGCCGCGATCGCCTCGACCAGACCCCGGTGAGCATCAGAGGTGACCAGCTTGACCCCGGTCAGGCCGCGGGCGACCAGGTCGGCGAAGAACACGTTCCACGCCTCCTTCGTCTCACTGGTCGCGACCTTCACCCCGAGCACTTCGCGGTGCCCGTCGGCATTGACGCCGGTCGCGACCAGGACGACGGCGTTGACCAGCCGGCCGTTTTCGCGGACCTTCATCGTCAACGCGTCAGCCGCGACGAACGTGAACGGCCCCGAGTCGCCGAGCGGTCGGGTGCGGAACGCCGCGACCTGCTCGTCAAGATCCTTCGCCATGATCGAGACCTGCGACTTCGACAGCCTGCGTGATCCCCAAGGTCTCGACCAGCTTCTCCATCCGCCGCGTGCTGACACCGAGCAGGTAGCAAGTCGCCACGACGCTGACCAGCGCGGCCTCGGCCCGCTTGCGGCGCTCGAGCAGCCACTCCGGGAAGTACGAACCTGCGCGCAGTTTCGGGATCGCCAGCTCGATCGTGCCCGCGCGGGTGTCCCAGTCCCGGCGTCGGTAGCCGTTGCGGGTGTTCCCTCGTCGCTGCGCGCGCCCGTACTCGGCGCCGCACACGGCGTCGGCCTCGGCGCCCATCAGCGCCTGCACGAACGTAGTGATCATCTGCCGGAGAAGATCCGGACTCGCCTCGGCCAGCTGCTCGGTGAGCCAGCCAGACGGGTCGATACTGGGTGGTGCGGTCATCGCGTTGCTCCTCGCTCGGGAACCTTGGTCGGATCTCGTGAAGGATCACGCGGTGGCCGTCTCACATCTCGACGCCACGCTCAGCAGCGAGCGAAGATCAAACACCACGGGCTTGGACACAACTGACCGTCTGTGTAAGTGATCGTGGCGGTCATGGTGTGGGGATGCGTCCCTCGAAGTAGATCGTGAACGCTTGGAGTGCTTGTTTCCAGCCCGAGCTTCTTGTCCCGACCGTCGGACCGCGGTACTCATCGAGGTTGCGCACGGCGAGGTAGAGCACTTTCAGCGCGGCCTGCTCGGTGGGGAACTGCCCGCGGTTGCGGGTTACCTTGCGCAGCCGGGCGTTCATCGACTCGATCAGATTCGTAACCGGTATGAAGGTGTCGGTGCCGCCGGTTCCGTCGGCCTCTCGCCCCTGGTGGGTGTTGCTGTGTCGGCATACGGTGCGACCGTCCGGGACAGGGACACCGGGAGTGAAGCAGGGTGGGCAGGCCGTTCTTGTTCGATGGGCCGCGAGCCCGTGTTAGTACTTGGCCGCCCCTGCGACCTGCCCGGTTGCGCTGCGCGCGGATCCGTGGGTGTCGCTTCGCCGGGGGCTCCACCTTGACCGCGGCTGCGGGCCGCAGGACCCGGCAGCGGCGGTGGGCGCGGACCACAAGGCACAAGACCATCTGGGACGCCGGCACTGTTGACACTTTCATCCGTCGTATAAACCACGCGACGCACCTCAGGGGGGAACGCCAGGAACGGGACGAACTCGACCCAGTGGCTGCGCCAGAGGTTCACGATTGTCGGGTAGCGCTGGGCCCAGCGCTGCTCGAAGGTGTCGAGCGCGGCTTCTGCGGCCTGCTCGTCGACGGCGGTATAGATCAGCCGCAGATCCTTGGTCAGCGCGCCCCAGTCCTTCTTCGAGGCATACCGCAGCCAAGCCCGGATCAGATGCACGACGCGCAGCTGCACGACCGCTTGCGGCCAGACCACCCCGATGGCGTCGGGCAGGCCGGTCAGCCCGTCGCAGCACACGATGCACACGTCAGCCACGCCGCGGCTCTTGAGCTCCGAGAGCACGGTGAGCCAGAACTTGCTCGGCTCTCCGGTGCTCGGCCCGACCCACAGCCCGAGCACGTTCTTCGCGCCGTCGCAGTCGATCCCGATCGCCAGATACACCGGCCGGTTCGCGACAACACCGTCGCGGATCTTGACCATCAGCGCGTCGATGAACACCACCGGATAGACCCGATCCAGCGGACGCGCCTGCCAGTCCTGCAGCTCCTCGAGCACCGCATCGGTCACCCGGCTGATCAGGTCCGGCGAGACGTCCACGTCATACATCTCGCGCAGATGCGCCCGGATGTCGCGGGTGGTCAATCCGCGCGCATACAAGGCGATGATGCGGTCGTTGAACCCGTCCAGGCGGGTCTGGCCCTGGCGCACGATCTGCGGGCTGAAGCTGCCGGCGCGGTCGCGGGGCACCTCTAGGTCGATGCCGCCGATCTCGGTCAACAGCCGCTTGCCGGTGACGCCGTTGCGGCTGTTGCCCGACCCGCGCCCGGCCGGGTCGTGCTTGTCATAGCCCAGGTGCTCGGTCATCTCCTCGGCCAGCGCCCGCTCGAGCACCGACTTGGTCACCTGGCTCAGTAGCCCGTCCGGGCCGAGCAGCTCGACACCCATCGGTCTGCGCCCGCGCCAGCAGCTCGTCGGCCAGCGCAGCGTCGACCAGCGGCCGTCGATCCGCCGGCTCACGATCACGCTTACGGGGCACGATCTCAGTGTCAGTCATCGCGTGGTCCCTTTCCGAGTCGCTAGAACTCAGAGTCAGTCCACGTCACTTACACACCCGATCTGACACGCCCTGCGGGTGAGCAGGGGAAGGCTGCAATCGGAGTTCTTCGCGAGCGGACCCACTATCGCGGTAGCGCCGACCTGAACGCGGATGCCTTGCGGGTGACGGGTTGTGCCTTCGTGTGATGCCGAGATGTCTAGTCGACGGCTCCCTCGACGTCTCAGCATGAGTGTCCAGGTATGTGTTGGGTTCGTGCGTGGACGAGTCCGGGTGGATCGATTGCGCCGAATCGGAGGCAGGCGTCCGACCTTCGGACGCATCTGCCATCCGACTCGGCGTCAGCGCGACCTCACCCGGCGCGGCGAGACACCGAACCTTCAAGAGCTGATTGTTACCGCGACGGACCCGGTTTGGGCAGCAGCCAGTCGATCAGAATGAGCACCGCAGCCGTCAGCAGGGCGGCGTCGAGGTAGTGGCAGAACATCGCGCCGAGGTAGGTGGGCCCGCCCCAGGCGTTGACGGTGAAGTTGGGGTCGAGGCCGGCCAGTACCTGCTCGCCGACACGCCACAGGTTGTAGAGGACGAGTGCGATCAGCGGTGCGGCCAGGACGAGTCGTGCCGGCGTCTGGCGGGCAGCGGTGCGCAGCCGGGCAGCGGCGGTGGTGGTGAGCGTCGCCGGCAGTGACCAGCCGCGCGCCAGCGAGGTGATCAGCAGCGCGACGGCCAGGACGATGTGTACGGGCCATGCGGCCGTGCCGGTTGAGTGGTGCCTATGAGCGGGAGAGCGGGTCAGGTACTGGATGCCGCCGGAAATGATTCCGATCAGGAGCGCGGCCGAGGCGGCGGCGACCAGTGGGCGAGACCAGCGGCGCTGGATGGTTGTGGGTGATGGGCTGGTTGTCGTCATGATTCTACGCTGGTGCGCTCGGGTGGCTTTGTCGTCGGGCCGCCGGTTGATTGCAGAGCCGTTCTCGTGCAGGAGCTGGCCCGCATTGTCGTTCCTGGGGATGGATCGCGGGTCGGCCCATGGTGGGACGTCGGTGCTGATGGCGGAGCGTTAGCGTCGAGGAGTGCAGGCGGTGTCAGATCGGACCTCGTGGTACCGGCGGGTGGTAGACGCGCAAGATCGACATCCGACGTCGGTGGACGTCGGCATCTGCGTAGCCTCGTTCGTGGGGTTCACGGCGCCAGCCCTGTTCAATGGGCGGGGGTTGTGGGTGGCGGTTGCCGTGTTCGGTGTGCTGGCGGTTGCGCCGCTGGCGGTGCGGCGCAGGTGGCCGGTGGGCGCGCTGGCCGCGGTGACGGCAGTCGAGGTAGGTGCCGCGCTGACCGGTGTGCGTTTCACGCCGTTCGTGAGCAACGCGGGGCCCGTTGTGCCGGTTGCGGTGTTCACGCTCGCGGACCGGCGGGGGTGGCGCGCTTCGCTGGCGTGGTCGGTGTCGTCGCTGGTGGCGATCGATGCCGCGTCCCGGGTTGGACTGCGTCTGCATCCGGAGCTCAGCTACGACGCGGTGCAGGTATTTTCGATCCCGGCTTGGTTGTTGGGCGACTCGCTGCGCCGGGCCCGCGAGTCCCGCAGCCGCCTCGCCGAGCAACGCCGCGAGCGTGGCGTGGAGCGCGATGCGCGGATCCGGGCCGAGGAACGGCTGCGGGTATCGCGGGAGGTGCACGATGTCGTCTCGCACACACTGAGCGTGATCGCCGTTCGGGCCGGAGTCGCGCGGCTACTGCTCGACCGCGACCCGCAGCAGATTCCGCAGGCGCTGTCCGCGATCGAGACGACCAGCCGGTCGGCACTGCAGGAGGTGCGGGCGGTGCTGCGCAGCACCCGTGAGGAGCCCACCCGCGAGCTCGACGAGCCGCGGCTGGCCGACCTGGCCCGTCTGCTCGAGGCGACGCGAGCGGCGGGTCTGGCCGTCGACTACACCGAGATCGGCGAGGCCCGTGGCTATGATCCGCTGCTCGAGGCCTCTGCATTCCGTGTCGTACAGGAGGCGTTGACCAACGTGGTAAAGCATGCGATCGCCACCCGGGCCAACGTCGATATCGAGCACGACCCGGGTGAGCTTCGGGTGCGGGTATGCGACGACGGCCGCGCCGAACCGAACCGTTCCGGCACGGGACAGGGCACGGGTTTGGGCCTGGTCGGCATGCGCGAACGACTGGCCCTGTTCGGCGGCACGCTGCAGGCCGGGCCGCGGCCGGGCGGCGGGTTCGCCGTGACGGCCTCGTTCCCGACCGGAGGCGACAATGAGCGATGAGATCCGGGTGCTGATCGCCGACGACGAGGCCCTCGTCCGGGCAGGATTCCGCGCCCTGATCGAAGCGGCAGACGATCTGTGTGTCGTGGGTGAGGCGTCCAACGGCGCGCAGGCGGTGCAACTGACCCGGCAGAGCTCCCCCGAGATTGTGCTGATGGACATCCGCATGCCGGTCATGGACGGCCTGGAGGCCACCCGGCACCTGCTCAACACCGCCGGCGATGCGCCGCGGGTGATCGTGGTAACCACCTTCGACCAAGACGAGCACGTGTTCGCTGCATTGCGCTCGGGCGCCAGCGGATTCATCCTCAAAGACACCCAGCCCGAGCAACTGCTCGACGCGATCCGCGTCGTCGCACAGGGCGAGGCGCTGCTCACTCCCGCGATCACCCGACGCCTCGTCGCCGAGTTCGTCCGCCGCGCCCCGACGGCCGCACCGGACACCTCCCGGTTGGCCACGGTGACCGACCGCGAACGCGAAGTGCTGCGACAGGTCGCCACCGGACGCAGCAACGCCGAGATCGCCGACCTCTTGACCCTCGGCGTCACCACCATCAAAACCCACGTCAGTCGGCTACTAGCCAAACTGGACGCCCGCGACCGCGCACAACTGGTCGTCATCGCCTACGAGAGTGGACTCGTCGTCGCCGGCCAAAATTAGCAACCCGGCGACCGTGGCTGCCGAGATAGGCACCCCGACGACCACGAGGACAGCCATCAACAGCGACGTTGCCGCGAGCGCGCCGGCGATACTGACCAGCACTGCCTTGGCGTCGGCGGCTGCCGGGAACCCCGCATCTCCGCGGGCCGTCCCCGACGGCACGGTGACCGGCGCGCTGGCCAGCACACGCGGCGGACGGTGGAGGCGAACGTCGCCGGATCCGTACCCCGCGCGGGACACACGCCCAGAGCGGCCACCCGACCCGGGTGACCCGCGAGTGCCGCGTCCGCGCGGGGGAGAAGAAGACGGACGACTGCGACGGCAGGCCCGGCTGCTCGTGCTTGGGTGTCGTCAGGCCGACGACCGGTCCGAGCTGGTCGCGCCGGTCGCCTGAACGGTCACCGTCGAGCCCACGCGGATACCGCTGCGCTCGGCCTACGCGGCGTCGACGACGATCTCGTCGGCGGCCGCGGGCGTTGGCCAGCGCGCTTGAACGGGGTGAGCGACGCCGAGTCCCAGTCGTGGCCCCACGACTGATCGCCGTGGGGTCCGTCGACCCGGTAGTCGTGCGGCGACGCGGGCGTAGACGCCGGACAGGGTTCGCCCGGCGTGTTGTTCGAGGGTGAGTTGTCCTTTGAGGGTGTCGAAGATGGCTTCGATCCATTGCCGCACGCGGGCGAGTTTGCCGTGCCGGGCTGGTTCGTTTTTGCGGTCTGGGCGCAGCAGGTGCGCGTCGAGTTCGTCTCGCACGAACGCTTCAAAGTCCCGCCCTGCGAAGCCCTTGTCGCCCAGGATGATCTGGCCGGAACGGATCAGGTGGCTGTCGTGGGTGAGTAGGGCTTGGGTGACTTCACGTTCGCCGAGTTTCGGGTTGGCCAGGCCCCAGATGATCGGCATCCCGTCCGGGGCGGCGATCAGGTAGAGCCGAAACCCCCAGAAGAAACGGGAATGCGAAGCGCAGTAGCCGTATCCGGCGTGCCCGGCCAGCTCGGAGCGTCTGACCGTCTCCCGCGACGCGGCGCACGGCAGCGGAGTCGAATCGAGCAGCCGAAGCTCGTCGAACCACGAGGGGGTGTCACGGGCCAGTTCGGTGATCACCGCCGCCAGCAGCCCACCCAGCGCGCGCAGCCGCTTGCCGTAGCCGGACTGCTCGGGCAGATACGGGAACAACCCGCGCAGGTGGGCGCGGGCGTAGCGGACCCAGCGCCGCTCCGAAGCGACCCCGAGCAACTGCTGCGCCACCGCCAGACAGATCAACTCGGCATCGCTCAACCGAGGCTTACGACCAGGCAGATGCTCACGCGAGCAGCCCAGCGCGGGCAGGACACGGTCATCAAGATCGACGTAGAGTGCGGTCAGGAGGGCGTCCAGGTCGTTCGTCACAAAATGATCTTCGACGCCCTCCGCCTACCCCTCCGAACAGCGACACGCCCTCAATAGCAAAAGGACTCACTCATCTAGTGTCCTGCGCCATTAATTCGTGCGATAAGTCGTCCGAGTGATTCGAGGATCTGTTCGGCGGTCTTGGTCCAGATGAAGGGTTTGGGGTCGGTGTTCCAGGCTTTGACCCAGTCGCGGATGTCGGTTCTCGAGGGCCTGGACGGAGCGGTGGTCGCCGCGCCGGATGAGTTCGTCGGTGAGGTAGGCGAACCAGCGTTCGACCTGGTTGATCCAGCTGGAATAGGTCGGGGTGAAGTGCATGTGGAAGCGGGGATGGCGCGGCCAGCCAGTTGCGTGATCGCCGGGGTCTTGTGGGTGCCGTAGTTGTCGCAGACCAGGTGGACGTCGAGGTCGTGCGGGGACCTCGGTGTCGATCTTGATCAGGAACTTCGGAACTCGATGGTGCGATGCCGGCGGTGCAGGAGCGAGATCACGGTGCCGTCGGCGGTGTTGAACGCCGCGAACAGGCTGGTGACGCCGTGCCGGACGTAGTCGTGGGTCCGCTTCTCGGGCATGCCGGGCATCATCGGGAACGCCGGCTGGGAGCGGGCCAGCGCCTGAACCTGGCGACTTCTCGTCGACCCACAGCACCACCGCACCCTCGGGCGGGTTGAGGTACAGCCCGACGACGTCGTAGACCTTGTCCACGAACAAGCGGGTCCTTCGACAGTTTGAACGTCTCGGCGCGGTGGGGCTTGAGCTCGAACGCCTGCCAGATCCGCCCGATCGTCGAGGCGGACAGCCCGCTCTCTCCGCCATCGATCGCCCGCGACCAGTGCGTCGCGTTCTTCGGAGTGGACTCCAGCGTGGCGACCACGACGTCCTCGACCTGATCCGCGCGTGATCGATGGCGGCCGCCCAGGCCGCGGTTCGTCCGCCAGCCCGTCCAGACGATCCGCGACGAACCGACGACGCCACTTGCCTACGGTGCTCGGCGCCACCCCAAATCCGCCGCCACCTCTTGTTCGGCCGCCCCGGCCGCGCACTCGCCAACACGATCCGCGACCGCAAGTGCCAACGCCTGCCGCCGACTTCGCCGCCGCGCCCACCGCACCAACTGCACGCGCTCGACCATCAGCTCAACACCAACTCGGCTTCGGCCGCCCCGTCCTCGCCACGCCTCAACCTACAACTTATCACCACGAATTAATGGCGCGGGACACTAGCCGTCCGCGTCACCGCGGCGGGGGAGGAGTCCGTGTTGGTAGGCGTAGCTGACGGCGCCGGCGCGGTCCCGGGCGCCGATCTTGGCGAGTAGGTGATTGATGTGGCTTTTGACGGTGGCTTCGCTGATCACCAGGCGGGTGGCGATGTCGGTGTTGGGCCGGCCTTCGGCGATGTGGGTGAGTACTTCGAGTTCGCGTGGGGTCAGGCCGCCGGGCGCCGTCGCTTGCGTGGTGTGACCGGCCGGTTTCTTGCGCACGATGGTATCGACGAGGTGGTGCTGCACTGCTGGGTCGATGACGGCCCGGTCGGCAACGACAACTTGCTGCAGCGCGTGCTGGATCTCGGTGGCTCCGGCGTCCTTGGTGAGATAGCCGCGCGCGCCGGCGCGCAGCGCGGCGATGACCGATTGGTCGTCGGCGTAAGTGGTGAGCACGATGACCTTGACGTCGGAGTGTGTTTCGCTGAGTTGGCGGGTGGCCTCGACGCCGTCGCAGTGCGGCATGCGCAGGTCCATGAGCACCACGTCCGGGTGCAGTTCGCCGACCTGTGCGACGGCTTCGTCGCCGTCCGCGGCGGTTCCGACGACCTCGACGTCAGGCAGCAGGCCGAGCAGAAGCACCAGGCCTTCGCGGACGACCCGCTGGTCGTCGACGGCAAGGACCCGGATCAGGTCGCTCATGCCGGAATCTCGAGTTCGACCAGGAAACCCGATCTCGTACTGCCGGCCGTCAGGGTGCCGCCGAGCAGTTCCGCACGTTCGCGCATGCCGCTGAGCCCGTAGCCTGTTTCACCCACCGCTAACGGGCCACCGCCGTCCAGCGCGTGGTCCTCGACTGTGAGCCGCGCCCGGTCCGGCGCGTAGGCAAGCGTCGCCGTCACGCGAGCGGCACGTGCGTGCTTGGCGATGTTGGTCAGCGATTCCTGCGCGACCCGGAACAGGGTTAGACATACCTCAGAGCCGAGTTGGCGTCGGTTCCCAGTGATGGTGAACTCGCACGGCGTGCCGGTGTCCTGCTCGAACCTGGCGAACAGCGTGGGCAACTGGTCGGGTCCGGGCAGCGCGTCGCCGCGGAGCATGCCGATCGCCCGGCGGGCCTCGTCCAGACCGGACTTGGCGAGATGACGGGCGCGCTCGATCGTCCCGGACAACCGGTCGTCGTCGCGGGTGCTCGCGAGGATGTGGGCAGCCTCGAGCTGGAGCGTGAGGCCGGACAACGAGTGAGCCAGGATGTCGTGCATCTCGCGCGCAAGCCGTTGACGTTCCGCGAGCGCGGCCGCCCGGGCCTGCGCCTCGCGAGTCCGATCGAGTTCGATCAGCAGCTGTTCGGCCCGTTCATTGGTCTCACTGAGCCGCCGGGCCAGCAGGGTTATGCCGTAGAGGCCGGCCATCGCAATCCCGGTCACCAGCCCGGCAGGCGCCGGTCGGGCGCCGGTGGACCGAGTCGCGTCGACGACCACGAACACCAAAGCCGCCGCGGTCAGAACGACGCCGACGCGGGCGGGCACCCGTCGGCTCACGATGGCCAGGGCGACGAACGGCCCCAGCAGGGCCGGTCCGCCAGATTGCAGGCCGATGAGCACCGCACTCGCCGCGACGAGCACGCCCACGAACGTCGGTCTCAACCAGCCCTCCCCGCCCCGGGCGGCGAGCGCACCGAAGGCCCCGGCACCGAACGCGGCGAGTGCGATGGAGATCGCCAGACCAGCGCCGCGCAGACTGGGATGCGGTCTGGTTTCAGCCACCGCCAGGATCGTCAACGCGACGACCACCGGCCCGACCAGCCGCAGCCACCGCCAGACGACGCCCTGACGTGCTCGAGCTTGGCGCAGATCCGCAAGAGTCGGCGCGGTCGTCGACATGCTGTCCACCCCACGGAGGATAAGCCCTCGACCAACCGCCGGACATCGATCCAGGAGTCGATGCCGCGCGATCCCACGAGGGTTGGACGCCGTGTCGAACCAGAGTTGGACCCGATGACCACCGCCAAGATCAGCCTCAGCGCCGATGCGCCCGCAGGACGCATCGGAGCAGCCTTGGAGGCGCCTATCCACAACGCCCCAAGGAAACGTGATGCTTCGCTTATTCGGAATCCAGAACCCCGCCGTCCGGGCACTGCTCGCGGCTGTACTGCTCGGCGTCGGGATCGCTACCGGTCGGGTCGTGCTCGAGGTCATCGGCGGCGCCCTGCTCGTGTGGAGCGCGGGCAGCCTGGCGACGCGCCGGAGCAGTGACCGCAAGCCATCATGAACGCGATCACGGTTGAGCAGCTGACGAAACGCTACGGCGCGGCCACGGCTGTGGACGGCATCAGCTTCGAGGTTCCCGCGGGTCAACTGGTGGCAGTGCTGGGTCCGAACGGTGCGGGTAAGACCACGACGATCGAGGCGCTCGAGGGTTTCGTCGAACCGTCCAGTGGAAGCGTCCGGGTGCTCGGCGCCGAACCGAGCCGCGCCGGTCGGGACTGGCGAGCCAGGGTTGGTCTGGTTCTGCAGTCGACCAGCCTGGACGGCGACGCGACGGTGCAGGAACTGCTGGCACTGTTCGCCGGCTTGTACGCCGCTCCGCGGCCGGTCGCGGAGGTGCTCGACCTCGTCGATCTGACCGCCGAGAAGTCCTTGCGCGTCGGCGCCCTGTCCGGCGGACAGCAGCGGCGCGTCGATCTGGGTCTTGCGGTCATCGGTCGCCCGGAGATCCTTTTCCTCGACGAACCGACGGTCGGGCTCGACCCGGAAGCGCGTCGGCGATGCTGGGCCACCATCGAGGACATCACCGCTGCCGGCGCGACCGTCCTGCTGACCACGCACTATCTCGACGAGGCCGACCATCTGGCCGACCGGTTGATCATCCTGGCGGGCGGCCGGATTGCTGCCGACACGACACCGGCGGAGCTGCGCGCCCGCAGCGGGCCGGCCACCATCACGTACCCGCTGCCCGATCACGCCCCGGTCGACAACCTTCCGGCCGGTCTCGCCGGGCACGTCCGACCCGTCGACCGGGTATTGCACATCCGCACGCCCGATGTCACCGGGTGCTTGCGCCAACTGCTGGCCTGGGCGGACCGGCATCGACTGACGCTGTCCGGCGTCCAGGTCGGTCCGCCCAGCCTCGAGGACGCCTATCTCGCGCTCGTCGACCAACCGATGACCCCGGAGCCCGATCTGCATGCCTTCTCCGATCATGTCGCCTGATCCGGCGACCCGTGCGCTGCCCCGCGTCCCGGACCTGCTGCTCGGGCAGCTGCGCCACCACCTCCGCCAACTGCTGCGCACGCCACGCGCGGTCAGCACCGGGATGGTCCTACCGGTGCTACTGCTGCTGCTCGCCGGCACGACACGGGGACACCTGCCGGTCTCGCGTCTGGCGGGATACGCAACTCTGGGCCTCACCATGACCACCTGGACCGCGCACGGCATCGGCCTCGTCGCAGCCCGCGAGGCCGGTGTTCTCAAGCGATGGCGGGCCGCGCCGTTGCCCACCTGGTGCCATCTCGCCGGTCGGGTCGCAGCCAGCATGCTCGTCGGCGTGATGGCTGCAACGATCACCGTGCTGACCGGTGTCCTGCTGTTCGCGACCCACCTCGGCCCCGCGCAGGCGGCCGTCGTGGTCGCAGCACTGACCCTCGGTGCCCTCACCTGCGCGGCCTGCACCACCGCCGTTACCGGGTTCATCCCAACAGTGGCCAGCGCATTCCCCATCCTCGGCCTGACCTATCTGCCAGTCGTCCTCATCTCCGGCGTCTTCGGGCCGCTGCCTACCGAACCCCACTGGCTGACCACGCTCGCCGGCTACCTGCCCGTTCAACCGATCGTTGACGCTACGCAGCACGCCATCCGCGATGCCGCCCTACCGACCCGCGACCTGCTGATCCTCGCGGCGTGGACGCTCGCCAGCGCACTCACCGCACGTGCATCGTTTCGCTGGCAGCCCACCAAGCCACGGCGACGCCGAGCCTTCGCGACTCGGAAGGGATCACACGATGAACGACACAGCTGGTGCCGGGCAAGCCGTCCCACGGCTCGCCGTTCGGCATAGCGGCGGCCGCATATGCCGAGCACCGCCCGGACTACGCGCGGGCCGCGGTGCAGTGGGCGCTCGGGTCCGCGCCCGGATCGCGGGTGCTCGATCTCGGCGCCGGAACAGGCAAGCTGACCGCCACGCTGGTCGAGCTGGGCTTCGAAGCCATCGCGGTCGAGCCTGATCCAGCGATGCTGGCCGAGCTGCGGCGGACGCTGCCGACGGTTGGTGCCCTGGCCGGTCGTGCGGAGACGATCCCCCTTCCGGACGCGTCCGTTGACGCCGTCGTAGCTGGCAATGCCATGCGCTGGTTCGACATGGACGTCGCAGGACCCGAGATCGCCAGGGTTCTCGCACCCGGCGGGATTCTGGCCGGCCTGTGGAACGTCGTCGACGACCGGGTCGACTGGGTAGCCGTGCTCGAACGAGTCAGCGGGAGTGCGGCGATCGGTCCGCGCGACACACGTAGCAGCTGGCGTTCCGCGACGGCAAACCTGCACCTTCCGAGCGGTGGCAGGCGCGCCCGGTTCGGTTCGTCCGAGCAGGCCGAGTTCCCGCACGGGCAGCGCCGCACCGCCGACTCTCTCGTGGCAACACTCGCGACCAGGGCGGGGATGCTTCTCATGCCGGGGCGAGAGCGTGACGCCACGCTGAAGCGCATCCGTGCCTGCCTCGCGAGCAGACCAGAGACCGCTCGCGGCGAGTTCACCCTGCCATTGCGAACCGGCGTACTTCGCGTCCGGCGACTGTAGAAGTAACGCCCGCTCATCACCACCTAGTGTCCCGCGCCATTAATTCGTGCGATAAGTCGGGCGAGTGATTCGAGGATCTGTTCGGCGGTCTTGGTCCAGATGAAGGGTTTGGGGTTGGTGTTCCAGGCTTTGACCCAGGAGCGGATGTCGGTTTCGAGGGCGTGGACGCTGCGGTGGTCGCCGCGTTGGAGCAGGTCGCTGGTGAGGTAGGCGAACCAGCGTTCGACCTGGTTGAGCCAGCTGGAGTAGGTCGGGGTGTGGTGCATGTGGAAGCGGGGATGGCTCGCGAGCCATTTCTTGATCGCCGGGCTCTTGTGGGTGCCGTAGTTGTCGCAGACCAGGTGCACGTCGAGGTGGGCGGGGACTTCGGTGTCGATCTTGGTGAGGAACTTGCGGAACTCGATCGTGCGGTGCCGGCGGTGCAGTGAGCTGATCACGGTGCCGTCGGCGGTGTTGAACGCCGCGAACAGGCTGGTGACCCCGTGTCGGATGTAGTTGTGGGTCCGCTTCTCGGGCATGCCGGGCATCATCGGGAACGCCGGCTGGGAGCGGGCCAGCGCCTGCACCTGGGACTTCTCATCCACGCACAGCACCACCGCACCCTCGGGCGGGTTCAGATGAGGTTGCCCTTCAGATCGGCCTCGAACGCCGTCAGCGACTCCCTATCGACCCCAGCCGCGCCCTTGTTCGCCTTGACCTTCTCATATGCCTCCCACACCAACCGCTTGGAGATCACAAACGACTTGTCCTGCAACCCTGCCGCACTCACGCGAGTCCTCCCAGACGATGCCCGGTTGCCCACGCGACGTCGGCACGAATGAGCCGGCCCCTTCCCTCCACCGCGATTACCGCAGCTTCTTCACTACTACAAGCCGGTCCGCCAGCAGGCCTCGCGACGGTACTCAACGCCTCACGGTTTCCGCCGCCGGGCGCGCTCCCTCTCACCGAACCGGACCACCAAGTGGCCGAAATCGACAGTGTCGACGCCTGCCTTCCCAAGTTCCATGCAGAAGCCGCAGACCGGGCTCGCGCCGCCTTCATGCCGGACACCACCTGGCCAATCAGCGGGCACCCGCCAGGCTCATCCCGGACCCCAGCCGATCGGCCCGGTTTCGATGTCACTCCTACTTCTCGACACGTCAACAGCGGTTCGCTCACGCTCGCCTTCCCGATCCCCACCTGACACATCACGTGCGCCTTTTCCTCGACGCTCACCACGACGGTCTTCAACCAACACAGCTCGAGGTGGTTTGACGCCTCCCCCCGCAGGGCGGCGCCGAAGGGCCACAACCTTCATCTCCTGCACAACACCGCATCCAGCGAGGGACTCCTACACCGGCCTCACCTTCCGCGTTCTTGGCACACCGACTGTCGTACTGGGCCAAAGCTGCGATGCCTGATCGTGTCTGGTCAGCTTGCTTGCTCTCCGGTTCGTTCAGCGTGGATGCGGGCGATCTCGGTGCTGCTGCCCGCCTCGACACTTTCAGCTGTCACGCCCAGGCCGCGCAGCGTCTTGGCCGGCGCGCCGTCGGCGAACAGGGCGCCTAAAGCAGATGTTCGGCGCCGACATAGTTGTGCCCGAGCCGCAGCACGGCCTTCAGGGTTCCGCGTAGGAGCGCCTTGGCGTCGTCGGCGAACGGCATCTGGCGCAGTACGGCGGGATCGGCGTCGGGGCGCGCATCGGGAGGCTGAAGTCCGAACGCGGAGGACATCGCCGCGTCGGTCGTGCCGAGTTGATGCAGGATCTTGGCCGCGAGGCCCTCCGGTTCGCTGAGTAGTCCAACCACGATCGCGCCGGCCGATACGTCGGCGGATTCCGCGAGCGCGTGTGCCATCGCAAGCACGTTACGGGCCCGCGGTGTGTACCGGGAGAACAGCTGTTCATCGGGGATTGGGTCAGAGTCGTCCCACCGCGGAACGAACCGCTTCTGGGCGGCCTGCTTGGACACGCCCATGCTCGACCCGATCTGGCT
Source organism: uncultured Actinomycetes bacterium (assembly GCA_963733615.1). Lineage (GTDB taxonomy): Bacteria > Actinomycetota > Actinomycetes > Mycobacteriales > Jatrophihabitantaceae > DASXRA01. The sequence goes on along the minus strand of CAVTEA010000016.1, from coordinate 18,025 downwards.
CCATGACGCGCCGGAACGACGGGCTTGTCCACGAAGTGGCCGATCAGTGCGTCGGCCTGCTCGTCGAGGCGCTCGGCGACCGTGACCGCCGTGGCCAGTTCGTCGAGCGGTTTCCCTTGCGGTCGCAGGGCTTTGACGTAGGCGATGAGATTGTCGAGAGGTACCGGGAAAGGTGTCGTCGTGCGTCAACTTCAGGTTGACGCTCCTGCCAAGTCAACCTGAAGTTGACGAAACGGCCGCGGACCGAACGGACGCCTTTTCCGCGTGCGCGGGGCGTGGCGCCAGATGCCACTCGGGCAGACCGTCCTCGGGCAGCCCACACGGAGCGCCGTTCTGATGCACTTCAGCCCAGTGCGAATGGTTGAGCTGGTGCAAGGTGAAGCACGCTTGCAGCGCGTTGTGGAAGCCCATGTTGTCGACGGTCTGGTTGACCGATTCCTTGACCAGCAGTGCGGTCATGCTGGGCAACGCTGCGATGCGACGGGCAAACGCCACAGTGCTCTCCGCGAGCGTGTCATTCGGGAACACCTTGGCCACCATGCCGATTGCGTGCGCGTCGTGGGCGTCCAGGTAATCGCCGGTCAGCAGCAGTTCTTTCGTCTTGCGCGGGCCGAACTCCCACGGGTGGGCGAAGTACTCCACGCCGCACATTCCCAGCTTGGTCCCGACGAGGTCGGTGAACGTGGCGTCTTCGCCGGCGACGATCAGATCGCAGCACCACATGAGCATGAGACCGCCGGCGATGACCGGGCCGTGGACCTGCGCGATCGTGATCTTGCGCAGGTTCCGCCAGCGCCGGGTGTTCTCGAGGTAGTAGTGCCACTCCTGCAGCATGCGACCCTCGGCCCCGCCGCGCGTGGCGCCGTTGGCCCGGTAGCTCGCGAGCTGATCCGGACCAGCGCTTCGCTCGTCGCGGTCGTCGCTCGACCCGAGGTCGTGACCGGACGAGAACGCGGGCCCGACCCCGCCCAGGATCACAACCCGCACGTCGTCGTCTGCCTCAGCCTGCATGAAGGCGCGGTCGAGCTCTTCCAGCAGCCCACGGTTCTGCGCGTTTCTGCTTCGCGGGCGATTGAGCAGGATCCGGGCGATCGCGCCCCCGTCCAAACGCTCGTAGGTGAGGTAGCGGTAGTGAGACATCGGGCTCTTCCCTTCGTCGGAACTGTTCTGGGAGATCACCCGAGAACTCCCTTCGCCGCCAGGCGGGCGATGTCGTCGGCATCAAGACCGAGCTCGACCAGGACTGCTTCGGTGTGCTCGCCGACCGCGGGTGCGTCCCGAACGCAGGGAGCGAAGCCGGCGAAGTCCACGGGGCCCGCGACCGTCCGCTCAGGACCGCCCGCGGTCTCGCGGCGGAGGAAGACGCCGGCGGCCTCGGCTTGCGGGTCGCTCAGCAAGTCGCTCGGTGACTGGACGGGCGCCCACCACACCCCGTGCGCGTCCAAAACCTCCGCCCACTCCTTCGTCGTCCGCGTGGTGAAGAGGGCTTCGAGCCGGCCGACCAGCTCGGCCGAATCGGCGGCCCACGTTTCCGGCGAGGTGAATCGGCCCTCCAGATCACCGTCGGTCAGGCCGAGGGCGTTCTTCACGTCCGCCAAGTGCCGTTCGGGATCCAGGCAGAGCAGCCAGATCCAGCCTCCGTCCTTGGTTCGGTAGGAGTTGTACAGCGGGTTGCCCGGGACCTCGCGCGTGAAGTGCGGGATCGGCGCGCCCGTCCGCAGCTCGATGTCGAGATCCCAGGACACGGTGTAGGCGCCGACGCGCAGCAGTGAGGTCGACACCTGTTGGCCCCGACCGGTCGTGACCCGCTGGAGCAGAGCCGCACACACACCCGCCGCAGCCGACACGCCCGCCCAGTGATCGCCCATTCCGCCCCGTTGCACCGGCGGCGGTACGCCGGGTCCCGCAATGGCACGGGCGACGCCGGCGCGCGACCAGAATGCACCCGCGTCGAAGGCCGCTCGGTCCGCGTCGGGCCCTCCGCTTCCGTAGCCGGTCACGGATGCGTAGACCAGACCCGGGCAGCCGTCCCGGAGGCTCTCGTAGTCCAGGCCGAGACGGGTCAGGGCCGCCGGGCGCAGATTCGTCACGAAGACATCGGCACCGGAGACGAGGTCCCGTGCGATCGCGGCGCCCGTTTCCGTGCGCAGGTCCAGGGACACGCTGCGCTTGCCGCGGTTATCGAGTTCGAAGGCCGGATTGCCGCCAGCGCCGCCAGTACTGACGATGAACCGGCGCAAGGGGTCGCCCGCCGGCGGTTCCATCTTGATCACCTCGGCACCCCAGTCGCAGAGCAGACCCGCCGTCGACGGCCCAGCGACCCAGAAGCCCAACTCGACGACGCGGACGCCCGCGAGCGGGCCGGCTGGCGACCCGGCCGCATCGCCGCCCGTTCGCGGACCGGCCCTCATGCGATCGCGTCTCGGTAGCGCAGCGTGCGAACTTCGTCCGCGGAGAATCCCCAGTCGAGCAACGCTTCGTCCGTGTGCTCGCCGGGGTTGGCGGGCGGTCGCTCGATGGCTGCCGGCGTCCGACTGAAGCGCGGTGCCGGAGCGGGCTGGCACACACCGCCGACCTCGACGAACGTCTCGCGGTACGCGAGGTGCGGATGCTTCGGAGCCTCCGACGGGCGCAGCACCGGCGCGAAGCACGCGTCGATGCCTTCGAGGACGGCACACCACTGGTCGCGCGTCTTGCGCCGGAACGTATCCGTTAGTCGCGTCCGCAGCTCGGGCCATCGCTCGGGATCGCCGTGCCAGCTCGCGACGTCCTCGCCGAGACCGAGACGGCCGATCAGGTCCAGGAAGAATCGGATCTCGATCGTGCCGATCGCGATGAACTCGCCGTCGGCCGTTTCGTAGACGTCATAGAACGGGCTGCCGCCGTCGAGCAGGTTCGTCCCGCGATCCTCGCTCCACGTGCCGGCGGCCAGTCCACTGTGGACGAACGTGGCGAGCAGCGCCGCACCGTCGACCATCGCCGTATCGATGACCTGCCCGAGACCCGACCGCGCGGCCTCGAGGAGTCCGCTGACCAACCCGTACGCAAGCAGCAAACCGCCGCCCGCGTAGTCGCCCAGCAGGTTGACGGGGATGACCGGCGGGGACGATGCGCGCCCGATCATGTGCAGCGTGCCGGACAGGGCGAGGTAGTTGATGTCGTGGCCCGCCACCCGCGCGTACGGGCCGGCCTGCCCCCAGCCGGTCATCCGGCCGTAGACGAGCCGGGGATTGCGGGCCTGACACGCCGCCGGCCCGACGCCGAGGCGCTCGACGACGCCCGGGCGGAATCCCTCGATCAGCGCATCGGCGCCCTCGGCAAGGCGCAGTACGACCTCGACCCCCTCGGGGGTCTTGAGATCGACGGCGACCGACCGCCGGCCACGGTTGATCAGGTCATGGGACGTGGTCAGGCCGACCGATGCGGCTCGATCGACACGCAGCACCTCGGCGCCGAGGTCCGCCAGAAGCATGGCCGCGAACGGGCCCGGGCCCTGGGCGGCCAGCTCGACCACCTTGATGCCGGCGAGGGGTCCGCTCATTGCTGCTTCGCGCGCATCATCAAATTACCTTATCTACTTAAATGTTTTAGTGACAATACGGCGCTGGAGAAGCCCCGGTCAACCGACTGCGGTTCGCGTGGTGGAGCGCTCGATCGCCGCGACGCTTCCGCCGAGGTACGCCTCGACGACACCGGGGTCGTTACGTACGGTCTCGGGCGACCCTGCGGCGATGACTGAACCGTCGGCCATGACCACGATGCGGTCGGCCAATCCCATGATCAGCGGGATGTCGTGCTCGATGACAACCAGGGTCAGGGAGAGTTCGTCGCGCAGTCGGACCAGCAGCTCGCCGAGCGCCTCGGTGTCATGTTGCGCGATCCCGGACGACGGTTCGTCGAGCAGCAGAACCTGCGGCTCGAGCGCGACCAGACACGCCAGCTCGGCGATGCGCCGCGTGCCGGTCGACAGCTCCATGACGCGGGCAGATCGAAACGGCGTCAGTCCCATCCAGCCGACGAGGTCGTTGGCGTGCCGTTCCTTCCATCGTTCGCGTCGCGTTCCGCCGAGTAGGGCGGGCAGCACGGCGGTGCGCTTCGCGCGCTCGAGCGCGACCTGGACGCATTCGGTGACCGTCAGGGTCTGGAAGAGGCTGGCATCCTGGAAGCTTCGGATGAGTCCGGTCCTGGCGCGGGCCTGCGGACTGAGCCCGGTGATGTCTCTCCCGGCGTAGTGCACCGTCCCGCGATCGACGGCGGTGAATCCGGTGAGCAGTTCAAACGTCGTCGTCTTGCCCGCACCGTTCGGGCCGATGAGACCCACGGTCTCGCCGAAAGCCACCTCGAACGAGACGCCTCGCACGGCCTGCACGCCACCGAACGATTTGGTCAGGCCGACTGCTTCCAGGGCAATACCCTCTTGCCCGGCCGCCGGACGGCGCTCGCGGAGCTGGTAGCGCGCGTTGTCGCGGCTCGACTGTGTTCCGAGGACGTCGTAGAGGTCGTCGGCCGTCGGCTCTGCCCGCTGCCGGCGGAAGGCAGCATCCACGTCAATGCCGTACGCGGCGCCGATCCACCGGGCGAACCCGTTCCTGATCGGTGTGATCAGCTGACCCACTCCGCCCGGCAGGTACATGATGATCAGCAACTGCCCGGCGGCCGTGGCGAAGATCGCGAACGACTTGAGCGTTACGAAGGTCGGCAGCACGAACACGACCAGCGCGCCGAGGAACGGCCCGGACAGCTGCGCGATTCCGCCGATGACCGTCATGACGACGATGTCGATGCTCGTCTGGGTCGGGAACGACGTGCTGGTCAGCAACGAGAACAGGTGGCCGTACACCGCCCCGCCGATGCCGGCCATCAGCCCGGCCACGGCGAAGCCCGCCAGCTTGACCTTCATCGGCGAGATCGAGAAACCCCGCGCGGCGTCCTCATTGTCGCGGACCGCGACGAGCAGGCGTCCCAGTCCTCCGCGACGCACATTGCTGGCCAGCAGCAGCGACAGTGCGAGGAGAGCCAACGCCACCGACAGGTACGCCTTGTCCGTCGTCATCGCGTGGCCGAACAGGATCGGGCGTCCCGGGAACACGCCGCTACCGAACGCCCACGGCTGCGCCGCCACGTAGGACGGCACGACGACGGCGAAAGCGAGCGTGGTGACCGTCAACAACAGGCCCTTCACCCGCAGCGCGGGAAGGCCGAGCACGATCGACATGATCGCGCCGGCGCATCCGGCGAGAGCGAACGACTCGATGAAGTTGCCGGTTCGGCTGGCGACCTGATAGCTGACGATCGCTCCGATGGCGGCGACGCCGAACTGCCCGAGGGAAACCTGCCCGCCGAGACCGGTGACGACGGTCAACGACAACCCGACGATGACGTAGGCGACGATGGCCGTCAGCTTGGCGCTGTTGCTGTTGCTCATCAGGAGAGGGAGCATCGCCGCGGCGCCGAGCGCGACGATGCCCACGACCCAACCCAGGTTGCGGAGCAGCCACACCCGGCGCAGCTGCGCCGGCAGCGGCTCGATCCGTTGCACCGCTGCCCAACTGCCCCGCTCGTCCGAGCGGCCGACGACCTGACGCTGCACCAACATCACGACGAGGATGAGCACGAACAGCACGAGGTCGACGGCACCGCCGTTGGGGTAGTTGGCAAGCAGCAGTTGCTCGATGACGCCGAAACCGATGCCGCCCGCGAGGGCCCAGCCGAAGCTGACCATCCGTCCGATCACGGCACAGACGAGCGCGCGAAGCAGTAGTGAGGGCCCGAATGCCTCACCGGTTCCGACGCCGAGCGTGGGCGCGGTGAGGATGCCTCCGAATGCCGCGATGGCGCCGGCCACCGCCCACGCGAGCCCGGACATCCTCGACGCGAAGATCCCGGCCATCCGCGCGGCCTCGGGATTCGCTGCCGACGCGCGAATGTGCAGGCCGAACCGCGTCAGCTTGAGAAAGCAGCCGACGCCGATCACGACGAGAGGCGACAGCGTCAGCATGGCCAGATAGGCGGGTGTCACAAGCAGTGGGCCCACCATGAACTGAGGCAGCGGTGGCTGCGGGAAGAGCGCCCCTGACGTCACCTGGCCGCCGATGACGCCGGCCAACGCGACCAGCACGGTGCCGACGCCGAGCGTCGCGACGATACTCATCAACGGCGGCGCCTTGCGCAGCCGGCGGATGACCAGGACTTCGGCCAGGGCAGATGCCACAGCCGATACAGCCAGAGCCGGCACGAACGCCACGAAGTACGGCACGTGCGCCTTGGTGACGGCCCAGGCGAAGACGGTGGCGCCGAACGCCCCAACCTGCCCGTGCGCGAAGTTGATGATCCGGTTGCTGCGGTAGATCAACACGAGCCCGACCGCGAGCAGGCCGTACACCATGCCGTGAATCACGCCGAGCAGAAGGTACGGCGCGGGAGTCTGCCACCGATGCGTGGCCGTTCCTGAGACCCGAAGCAGCCGCGGCAGCACGACGTACAGCGCGAGGACGGAAACCGCCGCGAGGCCGAGGATGTACCAGGCGTATCGAGTGGACCGGGCGACGAGCAACCCGCGGACGGTGGCGCGCAGGCGTGCGGTCACGAGTGCGGCCCTCCCCCGCCGGGGGTAAGCGCGTCGCCGTGCCGGCCGGCGCCGTCGAGGAACACTGCCCGCAGGAGATCGTGGCGTTCGAGCAGTTGCGCTGCCGGACCGTCGAATTTGATCTCACCTTTTTCCATGAAGTAGGCGTGATCGACGAGCGACAGCGCGACGTTGACCGACTGCTCGACCAGGACGACGGCGGTGCCGGCTGCGTTGATGTCGCGGACGATGTCGAGCAGCTGACCGACCACGATCGGCGCCAGGCCGAGCGAGAGCTCGTCGATCAGGAGCAGCCGGAGGTCGGAACCGAGGATCAGTGCCTTGCAGAGTCCCAGCATTTGCTGCTCGCCGCCAGACAGCGTCGATGCTGCGGACCCGGCGCGTTCGTGCAGCCGAGGGAACGTTTCGAAGCATCGATCGAGTGCCGAGTCGACATCGCGGCGCCCGGCGCCGACGGAGCAGGCGAAGGCCCGCATGTTCTCCACGACGTTCAACGGCCCGAATACCGCTCGTCCGCCGGGGATCTTCGTGATGCCCAGACGCAGCCGCCGCTCGGCGTCGAGGTAGGTCACGTCGTGGCCGCGCAGGCGCACCGTGCCCGACCGCGGGAGCTCGATCCCGGAGATGACCTTCAGCAGCGTCGACTTCCCGGCACCGTTCGTGCCGAGCAGCGCGACCATCTCGCCGTCGTCCACGGTGAAGTCGACATCGAAGAGCACCTGCAACTGTCCATAGGAGAAGTTGACGCCACGCGTGGACAGCATCGGCAGCCGCGTTCCGGCAGCGGACAACGCTGCGATGTCCTCCGACTCCAGGATCGAGGTGATCATCGAGTCAAGGTCGGCTTCCACGGTCGACCGGGCGCTGCGGATGATCAGGCCGCCGGCGACCCCCGGTACCGCGAGCACAGCGATCGCGACGGTCAGCCCGTACTCGGCATCGATCTGGCTCAGGAACACCGTGCCGAGGATCGCCCCGGAGCCGAGGAACGCGCCGACGACGGCGGCGACATGCGGCCGCTGCGGCGCGTCGACGAGCGACAGAAGTATCGCAGTCAGACCCGGTTGAAGAACCGCGATGAGCGTGGACAGGATTGCCAACAGCGCGAACATCGCCGCGAAGCTCGGCATCAGCACACCGGCCGCGAGCGCTGCCATCGCTGCGATCACACTCCAACCGCAGAAGGCCACGAGGCGGGCCGGCGACGCGCGGAAGTACCGCTCGGCATAGCGTCCGAACAGCGCGAGCCCGCCGACCGAGATACCCGCCAGAGCCGCGAAGAAGTACCCGCGGCCGCTGTCGGAGAGCCCCCATCGGACATCGAGATACGCCGACAGGAACGTGGTCAGCGGGACGGTCATGATGCCGAGCACGAGGAATCCCATGCACAGACGCTGAATCGTCGGAATCAGCAGCACCCGTCGGAAGACCTCGAAGAAGCCCAGCGAGACGTCGTCCGGTGGCGCCGACGGTGCAACGGCGCCTGCCGCGAGCCCGTGCACCTTCTCGGTGTCGAATGTGCCGTAGCCGGGATCACGCAGCCGCGCGGCGACCAGCGTGACTGCCGTCGAGATCAGACCCATGGCCAGGAACACGCCCCGCCAGGTGAGGTTGAGCGGGCCGGCGAGCAGCGCGACGAGAAGCGGCGACAGGATTGACGAACCGGATCGCGCGATGCCGGTGTAGAGCGTCAGCATCCGCACGCGCACGGTCGGTGGGTAGCTGTCGACGACCAGCGGTGTGTGTATCGCCGCCACCGTGCCGGTCGAGAGCCCGTCGAGGACGAGCACGGCGATCAGTGCCAGCAAGGAGACGACGAAGCCGGTCAGCAGGGTGATGACGCTCCAAGCGATCGCGGTGACGACGCACAACGTGGCGCGGCTCCGGTGGCGCGACAGCGCGGCCATCGGAACCGGTGCCGCCGTCTGCGCAAGGAAGGCGAGTGCACGGGCGAGCCCGATGCCGCCCAACGACAGCCCGAGAGAGTGCATGAGCGTCGGCGTAAGCACGGTGAAGGCGTAGGTCTGGAACGTGTCGACGATCCCCAGCGCACCGAGCGCGGCGACGGGGTAGAGCGAAACTCCCGGTTGGCCCAGCGCCTCTCGAAGCGGAACGGCCGGGCGGGCCGCGTCCGCGGCTTCGGAGGTGAAGCCGAGCGCGCGGCGCGCCTGGAAGCGACGGTCGCGCGACGACGTACCGGCCAGATCGTCGAGAGCCTGAGGCTCGCCACGGAGCATCAGAACCTCCGCCGAAGCCGGAAGTCGACGTACCACGCGCTCTCGGAACGGCGGATCCCGGCCCGGTCGAGCGGCACGACCGTCACGGTGTGCTGCTCGTCGCCCACCCCGCCCACCCGCGGCAGCACGTCGAGCGGCAGCCGCTCGTCGGTCGTGACGTACACGCCCAGGCTGGCCAGGTAGCTCGCGTCAGGACAGTGCGAATCCCCTCCGCAGGAGTCGTCACCCGACGCGAGATCGGCCAACCCCTTGCCCACCGCCATCGGACTCCGATCGACGAAAACCCCGTATTGTTGCGGCACATTTCCGTCCTCTGCCGTGAACCGCCAGCTGATGAGCACCGGAAGCGTCACAAGGCTGCGGGCCCGTGGACTGGTGTAGGTGAGGCGGTTGTCCTTACGGAACTGCATCGCACCCAACTGGGCGACGCTGCACCCGCTCAAGGTGATTGCTGCCGAGCAGATCACGCAGATCGCTGCCGCGATGGCCGAGACGCTGCGCCTACGAGATGGGCAGGTTTCCATTGATGTACCTGATGCATGAGCACGAGTCGTTGTACTCGAGATCGCGAGCCGTGGAAAGAAGTTCCGGGTCGCCGGAGCGGGCGCCTGCGCCGAACTCGTTCGCCCACGGCATGGCGTTCGCCGCAGCGTCGACCCCCGCACTGAGCTGCTGCGGGGAGAAGCCGCCACCGGCAAGCACCGACCGCTTCAGCAATTCCGCACTGTCGCAGGCGGCCGTCGCCGTGTACTGGTAGTTCCGCCGGGAGACGTCGACACCCGCCTTGTGCATGATCTGCATGCACTGCGCGTAGCCCGCGGTCGGTCCGGGGTCCTGTGCCTGCGCGACGTCGATCATCGGCAGCCAGCCGACACCCATCGCACCCCGTAGCTGCCGGGGTGCCGGGCCCTTGGCGAGGAACGGCTGGATGAAGTCCAGACTGTTCAGTGCCTGCCGCGGGTAGTAGTTCTGGCTCGTGGCTGCCGGCCCGTAGAAGAGCCCCATGAGACGGTCGAGGAACACGTGCGTCACCCCGTCTCGCCGGAACTGCACTACGTAGTTCGAGACGTGGGCGAAGTCGTTCGACTTGACGTAGTCGACGACCTCGACATGACGTCGTTCGAGTTCTGTCTTCAGCCTCGCCCACGCCGCGTTTGCGATGGGGTCGTCCCGGGTCAGGATGCCCACCTTCACCGGTGCCGTCCCGGACGTTCCGGTCGCGGCGTTCCAGCCCTTGAGGTAGCCCATTGCGACCAGCCGGTCGACCCAGAACCGAGCGAACACATCCCACGGCGCGGTGTTGCGCAAGAAGACGTAGGGTTGGTACGGCGCGAGCCCGGCCAGGAGAGACGGTTCCCCGGTCGCCGCCACGATCGGTATGTGCGCCTTGCTCATGCACGCGTACATGTTCGGCAGATTGATGTTCGGGACCAACGAGGCGCGGATGACGCGTTGGTCCTGCGACCACTTAGTGCAGGCCGCCTGAGCTTCGGTGTTCGGATCGTTGACGCTGTTGACGTCGTAGTAGACAGGCTTGACCGTGCGTCCGCAGAGCCCGCCTGCCTCGTTCAAGGCGTCCCAGGCCGCGCCGACGATTGCCTTCTGGTCGCCGAAGTCGAGGGGGTTTCCGACGCTCTGGCCCACCTTCGCGGTGTCGGTCGCTACCGCCTCGCCGATGTAGACGTTCTTCGCGTCCCAGCCCGGCCCGGTCGACGCGATGTTGCAGTCCTTGCCCGTCACCGGGCCGTTCTTGACAGCACCCGAGCCGGGCGCGGCCCCGGTCGGGTCGCTCGTGCGGGGCGCAGTGGTCCCACAGGCCGCGGCAGCCAGGACTCCGCACAGGGCGATCAGGATGCCGCCTTTGGCGGTAGATCTGGTTGCGCGCCTACCTGAAGTGGATCTCCGCTTGTTGCCGATTGCCATACGTCCGCCCTTCGGAGAAGCCGGTCGAACCACGAGTGGCGCGGACGCTATCAACGCGCGTACTACTCGTCAATCGCTCGGATGAAGTTTCGTACGCTCGGTCAAATCTGATCGACCGGTGATCGACTCGTCGGCTTCAGGGTTTCGCATGCATTGCGCTCCGTGCGGGAGCGCATCCGCCATCAGCGGGAGGAACGCCTTGCTTTCTGAACGAACCGGGCTGACGTGGCGCGCGTGAAGACGTCCACGAGCTCGCGGGCGTACTCGTCGACGTCGAGGTCGCCCTCAGCAGCGATCATGACCGGGATCATGTCGATCGAGTTCCGGATGACCGTCGCCATCACGCGTGTCGAGAACTCGCGGAACTCGCCGGACCGCTGACCCCGGGCAAGCAGTGCGTCAAGAACCTCCACGATGCGTCGGCGTTCAGGCCCGTAGTCTGCGGCCCGCGCATTGTAGATCTCGACGAGGGCGATCGCATGCGAGCGGTGCTCTCGGAAGAACGCGACGTTTCCAGAGATGTACGCCCGCAGCTTGTCGGTTTCCGTCTCTGCGCCTTCGAGGCTCTTCGTGAGGTGTTGCCCACCGAGCTCGAGCGAGGTGCGAACGACCTCCTGGATGAGTTCGTCCTTGCTGGCGAAGTGGTAGGAGATCACGCCCTTGCTGATGTCGAGGTTCTGCGCGATCTGGCTCAATGAGGCGCGTGCGTACCCAACGTCCTCGATCGTGCGCACGGCCTCGGCCACGATCTGCGCGCGACGCGCGATCTCGGTGAACGAGCGCTCTCGCTCAGCCGACCTCGCTGCACGTGCCGCCTTCGACTGCACGCACAGAACCTAGCACGATCGGAATAGTCAACTTAGCGCAAACACAAGTCCTTGACGGATCGGTTAGAGATTCGTACGGTCGGTCAAGTTACGGACCTGCGGTCTTCCCAGGTCTGACATCCAGACGCCGAGGAGGGCGCAGTGAGCGATCGCGGTATCGAAGGCCGCACGTACCTGGTCACGGGATCCGCCTCCGGGATCGGAGCCGCGACCGCCCAACTGCTGTTGCAGCATGGCGCGAAGGTCATCGGTTGCGACCTGGAGGACGCCGACATCGAGGCCGACCTCTCGAACGCAGCGGGGCGCGCGTCGTTGGTCGAGCAGGCACGCAGGATGGGGCCTATCAACGGGGTACTCGCCATTGCCGGCGGCGGCCGTCGCGGGCTGATCGAGACGAACTATTTCGGCGCTGTCGCCACGCTCGAGGGGCTGCGGCCGGTGCTCGCGGAAAGCGACGCCCCTCGCGCTGTTGCGGTGTCGTCCACCTCGTCGCTGATGCCTGAGCCGGGAAACAACGTGGTGCAGGCGTGCCTGGACGGGGACGAGGAGACCGCGATTCGTCTCGCCGCCGCGTTGCCGGAAGGCCTCGACGCCTATGGCTGCGCGAAGCGCGCGCTGAATCGATGGGTGCGCAACGTCGCTGCGACTCCCGAGTGGGCCGGAGCAGGCATCGCGCTCAACGTCGTGGCACCGGGCGTCGTCGAGACACCCGCGGCGGCGTGGATCCTGACCAATCCCGAGGCGCGGGCGCACGTCGAGGCCCGGTGCCCGCAACCGCTGGGTGGGTTCCCGGGGCGACCGGAATGGGTGGGCGAGCTCATGTGCTGGCTGACGAGCGCGGAGAACAGGTTCGTCACGGGCCAGATCATCTTCTCCGACGGTGGGGCGGAAGCCAGCATGATCGGCGACCGGAAGTGGCTCTGACCGACTCCCGGTACGCGTCGATCCACGACGAATCGAGGAATGTGGTGAACGTACGCCGGGTCGTCACCGGGCATTCGGACGGCAGGGCAGCGTTCGTGGCGGACGAGGTGATCGAGCCGATCACGGCGCCCCTGCTGCCCGGCTGCGAGTTCTACCGGCTGTGGAGCCTCGACCAGGTTCCGACGCTTCCGACGGACGGGACGAGCGCCCTCGACGCTGCGTGGTATCCGCCGGCTGGTGGCCTGCGGTTCTCGCTCTTCACGCTGCCGCCGGGCGACGTGTCCCCGCCCCCGGACCTCGATCTGGCAACTGCTGTTGCCGACGTCGAAGCCAAGCTGCCCGGCCTGCTCGGCGCACTCGACCCGAGCGATCCCGGAATGCATCGATCGGACTCGGTCGACTTCATCCTCGTGCTCTCCGGAGAGGTCGGCCTGGAGGTACGCGGCGACGCGGAGAAGGTGCTCCGGCCGGGCGACGCGGTCGTCCAGAACGCAACGTGGCACCGCTGGAAGAACCGTGGCGAAACACCGGTCGTCCTCGCGGTGTTCCAAGCGGGTGCAGCCGACGGAAAGGCTCGGACATGACCACCACGGACAACCTGCAGGACACCCCGTTCCTGGGGACGGACCAGGGTCTGTGGCCGGACGTGCCGCAACCGCTGTCGCCTCCGGACGACGCGCCGCCCGAAAGCGCGATCTGGCCCTCGCCTTTCGCCTGTTCGGCTGGCTGGGCTTCGGCGAGGGCATCGCCGGTCACATCACGGCCCGCGACCCGATCGAGCCGGACACGCTGTGGGTGAACGGATTCGGCGTGTCCTTCCGGGAGATGACGGTCGCGGACCTGGTCCGGATCGGGCCCGGCGGCCGGGTTCTCGACGGCCGCCACCCGGTCGGTCGGGCCGCGTTCTGCATCCACGAACAGGTTCACCTGGCCCGGCCCGATGTCATCGCGGCCGCACACGCCCACTCGCTGCACGGCAAGACGATCGCCGCCCTGCACCAGGACATTCAGCCCTTGACGCAGGACGCCTGCGCCTTCTTCCGGGACCAGAGCATCTATCGCGAGTACGGCGGGGTCGTGCGCGACCGCGAGGAGGGCCGTCGCATCGCCGCGAACCTCGGGCAGCACAAGGCGGTGGTTCTCGCCAACCACGGGCTGCTCACCGTAGGCGCATCGGTTCGTTCGGCCGCCTGGTGGTTCATCACGCTCGAACGCACCTGCCAGAGCCAGCTCCTCGCCCATGCATCCGGCGCGCCGCAGCCCATCGACGACGTGACCGCGGCCGCCGTCTACGCCGACAACGGCTCCGAAATAGCCGGCTGGATGGCAGCGGGACCGCTCTGGCGAGACGCCGAGCGCCAATGGGGACGCCGAGATCGGCCAGGCCTAGCACATGGTTGTCGATGTCGACGTCGTGGATGCGGTCGCCGTCATTACCCTGAACCGGCCGCACGTGCATAACGCGATCAATCCCGAAGTCCAGGTCCGTCTCAACGAAGCCTGGCATCGCGTCCGGGAGGACGCCTCAATTCGCGTCGCCGTGATCACCGGCACCGGTGACCGAGCGTTCTGCTCAGGCGGGGATCTCCAGGAGCTGATCCCGCTGCTCACCCGGGCGCGGCCACCTCACGACGCCTGGGACCGCAAACTGCTCGAGGGCCCGCCGGCCCACGGCGTCGACGCGGGTAAGCCTGTCATTGCTGCGGTCAACGGGTTCGCTGTCGCGGGCGGCATGGAGCTCCTGCTCAGCTGCGACCTCCGGGTCGCCGCGGACACGCCCGGTTCGGCCTGCAAGAGGTCAAGTGGGCCTTGTTCCCCGCCGGTGCATCCACGGTGCGCCTGCCACGCCAGATCCCTCCGGCCGTCGCTATGGAGCTGCTTCTCACCGGTGACCTGATCAATGCGCCCGGGCCTACGAACTCGGCTTCGTCAACCGGGTGGTTCCGACCGACCAGCTCATGGACGCGGCTATGAAGCTGGCGGGCAAGATCGCCCGGAACGGCCCGGTCGCTGTGCAAGCCATCCGCCAATCAGCCCGCGCCTGCGTCAACCTCCCCGAGTCCGAGGCGCTGCGCATCGAGGCCGAATTCGCCGGACCGGTGTTCGCCACCGGTGACGCCGTTGAGGGTCCACGAGCGTTCCTGGAAAAGCGCGCGCCGCAGTTCCAGGGACGCTGACCCGACCGCTCTGACGCGCTACAGTAGTTCCAGGATCGTGACGTTGGACTGGCCGCCGCCCTCGCACATCGCCTGCAACCCGTACCGAACACCCTGGTCGTGCATGTGATGGACGAGGGTCGTCATCAGCCGCGCGCCCGACCCGCCCAGCGGGTGACCGAGCGCGATGGCCCCACCGTTCGGGTTGAGTAGCTTGTCGTCCGCCCCGATTTCCGCGAGCCAAGCCAACGGAACGCAGGCGAACGCCTCGTTCACCTCGAACGCCCCGATCTGATCAAGGCTGAGGCCGCCGCGCGCCAGTACCTTGCGCGTGGCGGAGATTGGGGCCGTGAGCATCAAGACCGGATCATCGCCGGCAAGAGCGACCGCATGGACGCGGGCGAGGGGGCGAAGGCCCAGTTGAGCGGCCTTTCGCTGTGGTCATCAGCAGCCCGGCCGCGGCCGTCGGAAATCTGCGAACTGTTTCCTGCGGTGACCGAACCGCCCTCCTTGAAAGCCGGCTGCAGTGCGGCCAGGGTCTCATCGACCCTCCGCGGCGAACGCCTTCGTCGGCATCGTCGACGCTGCCGTCAGCCAGCGCGACCGGGACGATCTGCCGATCGAACCTCCCCGCGTCCTGGGCAATGGCGGCCCGCTCGTGTGATGCCAGGGCGAACTCGTCGAGCTGATCGCGGGATAAGCCCCAGCGTTCGACGACGAGTTCCGCGGCATGCCCTGAGTCGGATGGCCGCCGGCGTAACGGCGCGAGAAATCCAGACCGCGAACGGACCGCCGAATTCGCCGCCACCTTGTTCGCGCCCATCGGGACGCGAGACATCGACTCGACCCCGCCGGCCACGACGACGTCGTAGTGGCCGGACATCAGGCCGGCCGCGGCGAAGTGTACGGACTGCTGCGAAGAGCCGCATTGCCGGTCGACGGTGGTGCCGGGAACCGACTCCGGCCATCCTGCCGACAGCGCTGCCGTCCGGGCGATGTCCGCCGACTGCTCCCCCACCTGGCCGACGCAACCCCAGATCACGTCATCCATGAGCGAGGGGTCGATCCCGGTGCGTTCGGCTAGCGCACCAGCACTACAGCGGACAGATCCGCGGCATGA
The DNA here is from genome assembly GCA_963733615.1 of uncultured Actinomycetes bacterium. GTDB lineage: Bacteria > Actinomycetota > Actinomycetes > Mycobacteriales > Jatrophihabitantaceae > DASXRA01. The sequence continues at coordinate 2,252 of CAVTEA010000016.1, read as the reverse complement.
ACGCCTGAAAGCGCACCGTTCCGTTTGCCGATCGGGGTCCGGATCGCATCAACGATCACAGCGTCACGCATGAGTCTCTCCTCATCGCCCAATGATCTTGCATGACTTAATTATCTTTATCATATTGCCATTGTTCGAGACGGTGGCTACCGTGCAGAACGTGGATCCGCAACCTACGTACGTGACCACCATCGGCATCGTCGGCAGCGGCGTCATGGGGGCCGGCATCGGCCAGGTGGCAGCAACCTCAGGATTCGATGTCGTACTGCACGACGTCGTCCCAGCGGCGCTGAAACGTGCTCAGCACACCATCATCGAGACCAAGTTCGGACTCAAGCGAGGAGTCGAACTCGGCAAGATCAGCGCGCGCGAACTCGATGCGATCGTGGGCCGCCTGAGCTTCACGGACGACCTCAACGACCTCGCAGGTGCGGACCTGCTCATCGAGGCGGTCCCGGAGGACCTGACGCTGAAGCAGGCAATGCTGCGCGACTTGGATCGCATCGTCGCGCCGGCGGCCATCTTCGCGTCGAACACTTCCGGGCTGGCCATCGAGGACATTGCGCGCGACGTCAGCGATCAGCGTCGCCCACTCTTCGCAGGAATGCATTTCGCCAGCCCGGTGCCGGCGATGCGCATGTGCGAGATCGTGCACACGGCCACAACGTCCGCCACGACGATTCAGGTTCTGCGGGGCGTGGCCGAGCGGATGGGCAAGTCGGTCTGCATGGTGCGCGACGCCCCAGGCACGTACGGCTTCATCCTCAATCGGGTCTTCCTGGCCGCATACCGGGAGGCGCAGCGGATCGTCGACGACGGCATCGCCACGCCGGAGGACGTCGACAAGGCCATGATGACGGGCCGGAACTGGCCGGTGGGCTTCTTCAACTCACGCGGCACCGAGACCGGCTGGCTGGACTGACAATGGGCGTTGACCGAGCGGCCGGCCTGGACATGGACTCCGTCTTCGATGCGGTCTCGAACTGGGGACGCTGGGGTTGCGACGATCAGCGCGGTGCCCTCAACCTCGTCGCGGAGAGCCAGGTCGCCGAGGCCACCCGGCTCGTGCAGCACGGAACGGTGGTGAGCTGCAGTCTCGAACTCCCGATCCTGCCGGCCGCTGACAACCCCATGCCGGTCCAGCACATGATGATCATCGGCGGCGACGCGTCCACCGTCATGGGCATCCGTGGACTCGAGACCGCGCTTGACTACGTGGGCGTCGCGTTCCACGGCGCGGCGGTCACTCACCTGGACGCGCTGTGCCACATGTTCGTGCGCGGACGCATGTACAACGGACGACCGGCCAGTGGTGTGCTCGAGCGTCGGCGCGATGTACAACTCGATCGCAGCCGTGGCCGACGGCGTGACGGGGCGCGGCGTTCTGCTCGACGTTCCGCGCTTGCGCGGCGTGGACTGGCTGGAACCTACCGAGGTGATCTCCCCCGAGGAACTGAGCGCCATCGAAGAGTCGCAGGGCGTCCGGGTCGGGCCCGGCGACATCCTGCTGGTGCTACCGGCCGCGACGCCCGGCGGGCCGCCCTGGGCGCGCGGAGCCTGGACGCGGACGGCCTCGCCGGTCTGGACCCGCGCTGCGTGACGTGGCTGTCCGAGCGGGACGTCGCCGTCTTGGGCAGTGACGGAGCCTGCGACCCGCTCCCCCACAACGGCGACAGCGACTGGCCCCTGCCGATCCATCAGTGCTGCCTGGTGGCCATGGGCGTCCACCTGCTCGACAACCTCGCGCTGACGGAACTCGCCGACGCGTGTCGCGGCTGGAACGGTGGGCGTTCCTGTTCTTGGTCGCGCCGTTGCGGATACCGGGTGCCACGGGCTCGCCGGTCGATCCGCTCGCCGTGCTCTGATCGGTTCGATCCGGCGTCGGACCACTCAGCCGGCGTCGCCGGACGGGTCCAGCTTGGCTTCGGCAATCCAGCGACTTTGGGCCGCCGCCCGATCGGCATCGGGACAAGCCGCGGCACGCAGTTCGACCTTGTTGATCTTCCCGATGGTCGACCGCGGGAACTCGCTGACGATGTGGACCTCGCGGGGGACCTTGAAGTCGGCGAGCATCCGGGCGCATTGTTCGCGCACCTGCTCGGGCGTCTGCTCACCCGACGCTGCACCCGCACGAAGGCAACCGGGACCTCGGTCAGCCAGTCGTCCGGCCGCGCCACGACCGCCGCCTCGACGATGCCTGGCACGGAGTAGATGACCCGTTCGATCTCCGAAGCGGCGACGTTCTCCCCACC
>CAVTEA010000015.1:0-53466 GCA_963733615.1 uncultured Actinomycetes bacterium | reverse complement strand
GCAGGCGGCACCAGGGTCGAGCTCGGCCGCGAGCGCGCCATCCTCGATGCCTACCGCGACGCGCTAGGCGCCGACGGCTCCTTGCTCGGTGAGGCGATCCTGCGGGTATGCCGCGGCGCCCGGTGACGCACAGCCGGGCACTGCCCAGGTCCACAGTGGACGACCGGCAGAATGAGGCAGTGCTAACAGACTCCGAAATAGATCGCGTGCTGGTCCTCGCCGCGCACCCTGACGACGTCGACTTCGGGGCGGCGGGCACCATCGCCGGCTGGACGGCCGCCGGCATCGAGGTCGCCTACTGCATCGCCACGTACGGCGACGCCGGCGGTTTCGACGACACGCCGCGCGAGCAGATGCCCGTCCTGCGCGAGGCCGAGCAACGCGCGGCCGCGAAGGTCGTCGGCGTCAACGACATCGTCTTTCTCGGCTATCCCGACGGCGCGGTCACCGCCAGCCTCGATCTGCGCCGCGACATCGCCCGCGAGATCCGTCGAATCCGCCCGCAACGGGTGGTGCTGCCTTTCCCCGACCGCAACTGGGCGCGCGTCCCGGCCAGTCACCCCGATCACCTGGCCGTGGGCGAGGCGGCCATGTGCGCGGTCTATCCCGACGCCCGCAACCGGTTCGCGTTCCGGAGTTGTTCGACACCGAGGGCCTCGACGCCTGGACCACGCCCGAGGTCTGGGTCATGGGCGCGGAGCATCCGAACCACTTCGTCGACATCTCCGACACGTTCGACACCAAGGTGTCGGCGTTCGCGCGCACGTCACCCAGACCGGCCACCGGGACGACCTGGAAGAGATGCTGCGCATCTGGCACCGCGTCAACGCCGAGTCAGCCGATCTGCCGACGGAAGCCTCGCCGAGGCGTTCCGGGTCGTCAGCATCCCCGGCTGAGGCCGGCCGGACGTGGGTCCGATCTCCCTGCGCCGCGACGACGATGGTGCCGGCGAGCGCGCCGTGCTCGACCTGGCCGGGTTGCCCGCACCCGATCGCGCGCCCGAGTCCGTCCTCATCGCACACGTTCTCGCGCAGTGAATCTTTCTTGACCGATCGGTCTAAATACAGCTATCGTCGATGGCGTGGCGAGGACCAAGGAGTTCGATCCTGACGCGGCACTCGTGTCGGCGATGGAGCTGTTCTGGGAACGTGGCTATGAGGCCACGACCATGGCCGACCTCGTCGAGCACCTCGACATCGCCAAGGCGAGCATCTACGCGACGTTCGGCGGCAAGCGCGACCTGTACCTGAAGGCGCTTGATCGCTATGCCGAGATCGTCGATCCTCGCCTGCTGAGCGCGCTCTCCCAGCCGGGTCCGACGCTGCCGGCCGTGCGGGCAGTGGTCGAGCAGTACGCCGACGAGGCGACCGGAAAAGCCAGGAACCGTGGGTGTTTCGTGGTCAATACCGCGGTGGAACTCGCGCCGCGCGACCCGCTTGCAGCACGGCGGGTGCAGGCCAGTTGGGATCATCTCGAGACCGCGCTCGCCGCTGCCCTCGTCCGCGCGCAGGCCCAGGGCGAGCTCGACCCGGACAAGGATCCCCGGGCGCTGGCCCGATTCCTGCTCGTCCTGCTGCAGGGCCTGCGGGTGGTCGGCAAGGCGGCGATCGAGCCGGGCCGCGCACGCGACGCCGCGGCGCAGGCGCTGAACCTACTGGACTGATCCGGTCCGCAATTGACCCGAGCGATGCGCCATCCGCGTGCTTATAACAGAACGATCGGTCTTGAATAGGAGCAGACGCGATGCACGCCGAGCCCGGCACCACGCAGTCCGGCACCACGCAGTCCGGCGCCACGTTCGCCGTGCTGGGCACCGTGCAGGTCATGCTGATCTTCACGATCACGATGCTGTCGGTGCCGCTGCCGGTGATCGCTTCCCAGTTCGGGCTGGGCCGGTCCGGGCTCGTCGTGCTGAGCACCGCCTACGGGCTGTCGTTCAGCGGACTGCTCCTACTCGGCGGCCGACTGGCCGACCGTCACGGCGGCCGGCCGATCTGGCGATGCGGACTGCTCGTGTTCCTGTCAGCCACCGCGGTAGCGGCCCTTGCTCCGGGCTTTGCCGTCCTCGTCGCGGCCCGATTCGCGCAGGGCGCCGGTGCAGCGCTGGTGGCGCCGGCCGCTCTCGCGATGCTGCCCGCCGTATTCCCGGACGCGCGCGGGCGCGGGCGAGCGGCGGCGGCCTGGGGCGGGCTCTCGGTGCTGGGGGCAACGCTCGGAATCGTCTCGTCCGGACCGGCGACGACGTGGACCTCGTGGCGCTTCACGTTCGCCGTTCCGCTCGTAGCCGGCGCGGCAGCACTCGTCCTGACACCGAGGCTGCTGCCCGCAACTGCGCCGACGATGCGGCGTGCGCTCGACGTTCCCGGGGCGATCCTCGCGACAGCAGGCTTCAGCCTGCTCGGCTACGGTTTGGCGCTCACCTCAGACCGCGGGTGGACGTCTGCCGCCGCGTTCGTGCCGGTGGTTGCGGGCCTCGCATCGCTCGCGGCGTTCACCTTCGTCGAGTCAGGTCACGACGACCCACTGCTTCCGCTGACGTTCATCGCCGAGCGCCGCCGCGCCGTTGCGCTGCTGGCCATTGCCCTGACCGCCACGAGCACCGCCGTCGTCTACCTGTGGCTGGCCCTTTACCTGCAGCAACTTCGCGGATGGTCACCGCTTCGCACGTCGGCGGCCTTCGCTCCCGCGGCGGCAGTGCTCGTGCTGGGTGGCCGCACCGCCGGACGGCTGCTGGAGCGCTACGGGGCGAGAACCGTCATGGCCGGTGGCCTGGCGTTGGCGAGCGGCGGCCTGATCGCCCTCGCCTGGATCAACCCGCACACCGCGTACGCCGGTGGCCTGCTGCCCGGCATCGTGCTGCTGTCGATCGGCGCGGCCTGGGCCTTCGCCGGGGCAGCCGTGCTCACCCTGCGCGACCTGCCGCAGCAGCAGGCCGGGCTCGGCGGTGGCGTCCTGAACACGGCGATGGAGCTTGGCCCGACCGTCGGACTCGCGCTGCTCACCGCCGTGGCCGGCGCGCGCACCCGCTCGCTCGACGCGGCCGCCGTCTCGCCGTCCGCAGCAACCGCGAGCGGATACGCGTGGTCGTTCGGTACGGCCGCTGCCGGCCTCACCGTGCTGGCTGCGCTGGCAGCCCTTTGCACCGCACCACACCCATCGATCGAAGGAGCACCTCAATGAATTCACGGTTCAGCGGCAAGACCGCGCTCGTCACCGGAGGCGGGGGCGGTATCGGCCGCGCGGTCGCCCAGACGTTCGCGCAAGAGGGCGCGGCGGTCGTCGTCGCCGGACGATCGCTTGAACCGCTTGCGCAGACGGTGAAACTCATCGAGAACGACGGCGGCCGGGCAATCGCGGTGACCGCAGATGTCACGCGCTCGCCGGATGTCGAGAGCCTCGTCGCCACGGCCGTCGCCGCGTTCGGCGGCCTCGACATCGCAGTCAACAGCGCGGGAACGTTGACCGCACTCGGCCCGGTCGCCGACATCGACGAGCAGCAGTGGGAGCCCATGCTGTCCGTCAACCTCACCGGCGTCCTGCTGTCGATGAAGCACGAGATCGCGCATATGCGGAAGGCCCGCAGCGGCACCGTCATCAACATCGCGTCGAGGCTGGGCGCGCACCAGCGGGTAGCGGGCCTCGGCGCGTACGTCGCCACCAAGGCCGCGGTGAGCGCGCTGACCCGCAACGCGGCGCTGGATCACGCGGGCGACGGGATCCGGATCAACGCCATCAGCCCCGGGCCGTTCGACACCTCGATGTCCTTGCGCCCCGGCGAGACCCCCGCCGAGCGCGACGACCGCATCGGCCGGCAGTTGCCGGCCGGCCGGGTCGGCAGCCTGGACGAGATCGCAGCCGCCGTGCTCTACCTGGCCTCGCCCGAAGCCGGTTTCGTCATCGGCACCGACTTCGTCATCGATGGCGGATCCGGCGCCTGAGCGCGTCAGAACAGGCGCCGGTCGGCCGCCCACCGGGTCAACTGGTGCCTGTTCGACAACTGCAGTTTGCGCAGCACGTTCGACGCGTGGGTCTCGACGGTCTTGACCGAGATGAACAGCTCGGCGGCGATCTCCTTGTAGGCGTAGCCGCGAGCCAGCAGGCGCAGCACCTCGCGCTCGCGGGGCGTGAGCTGATCGAGTTCGGGATCGATGGACGGTGCGACGGGTGCGTCCCGGAACGCGTCGAGCACGAAGCCGGCCAGCCTCGGGCTGAAGACGACGTCTCCCTCGGCCACCCGGCGCACCGCGTCGGTGAGTTCCGCCGCGGAAATCGTCTTGGTGACATACCCGCGCGCGCCCGCCCGGATCACGGCGATCACGTCCTCGGCGGCATCAGACACCGACAGCGCGAGGAAGCGGGTATCGGGCACCTCGGCGGCCACCCCGCCGAGCACGGCAAGCCCACCGCCGTCGGGCATGTGCACGTCGAGCAGCACGACGGCCGGGCGGGTTTCGCGGATGCCCGCAATCGCATCCGCGACCGAGCCTGCCTCACCGACCAGTTCGACCGACTCGCCCATCTCGGCGCGCACGCCGGAGCGGAACATCGCGTGGTCGTCGACCAGGAAGACGGTGGTCTTACTCATGATCACTCCAGATGCCGCTGTCCGAGCGGCGAGATGGCGGCAGGACTCATGATCTTGGCATTCTGATCTGGACTTCCGTTCCGATTCCCTCGCTGCTGCGCACCTTCACTGAACCACCGTGTCGCTCGACCCGCCCGATGATCGAGCCGCGCACGCCCTGGCGGTCGGTGTCGATGCTGTCCAGATCGAACCCCACGCCACGATCCTTCACGAACGCCGTCACCGCATCCGCCTCGACCTCGGCATAGAGCGACACGGACGTCACCTCGGCGTGCTTGGCCGCATTGACCAGAGCCTCCCGGCTGGCACCCACCAGGGCGGCGAGCTTGTCGTTGACCTGCGCGTCGCCGACCACCACGACGTCCACCTCGATGGCGTAGGAGTCCTCGACCTCGGCGGCAGCGGCCTTCAACATGGCAGACAGTTGGCCGGTGAGGAACGGGCGCTGTAGAGCAGGGTGCGCAACTCACGTTCCTGCCCCCGGGCCAGCCGGGACACCTCGCGCGGTGAGGAGGCGTTGCGCTGGATCAGGGCGAGCGTCTGCAGCACCGAGTCGTGCAGGTGCGCGGCAAGATCGGCCCGCTCCTGGGAGCGGATGCGCTCGCGGCGTTCCTCGCCGAGTCTGCGACCATGCGCATCCACCACGGCCCGGTCAGCAGCGCGAGACCGATCACCGTGACAGCGACGGCCACCAGTCCGTCGCGCATCGCCGTCAGGTCCGATCGCGCCAGCACGACGGCCCCGCCGGCGATCACCAGTGCCGCACCGAGCGCGAGCCGGATGCGTCCCAACCTGCTGCCGCCCAGCGAACTACAGCAGCCGCCACCAGCGCTCGCGCTGCGTCTCACTCGCCTGCCGCCAGATGAGTGCACCGCGAGGACGGCCGGCGTGGACGGGACGAACAGGTTGCCGAGCGGCGTCGAGCGCGCCACGGTGAACATGCCCACGATCGACACCACGGTGGCACCGAGATAGGCCAGCCAGTCCAACCGGGACCTGCGCGGGCTGCCGGGCGCGGTAGACAGGACGATCCAGTACGCCCCGTAGAGAACAACGCCGAGCCCGTCGGCCAATGCGAGTAGCACGAAGATGATCCGGACCCGGGCCGGTGAGATCCGCAGGTGGTCGGCGATACCACCGGCGACGCCGCCGAAGACCTTGTGATTGGCGCGCCGGTACAGCCGCGGCGGTTGCGCCACGGAGGCACCGCCATCTGTCCCGCCTACGTGCTCGCATCACGCAACCATGATTGCCGCTTCGCGGCGCCGTTCGCATCAGGTCCAGCCCCGAACTCGCGCAAGCCGCCAATTCAGGGTGGGATCAGGGACGTGCCCGATGCGCCAGGACTCCTGCCGACCGCATGCTCGACGGTATGAGCACAAGTGACATTCCCGGGCCGCCGTCCGCCGGCTTGCCGCCATCGGAACATCCCGCCCCAGCACGGACATTGCGGCGCAGCGAGGACAACCGTGTCGCCGCGGGAGTAGCAGGTGGCCTGGGCGAATACCTCGGCGTCGATCCGGTGATCTTCCGGGTGCTGTTCGCCACGACGGCATTCTTCGGCGGGGTGGGGATCGTGGCCTATCTGATCGCCTGGGCAGCCATCCCGGAGCGCAGCCAGGCACACGCTCCGGTCGACCGGTTCGTCGCGGGACTGCGCAGCCGCAACATTTTCGCCTGGATCCTCACGGCCGTGGCCGTGGTGCTCATCTGGGCCGGGATGTTCAGCTGGTGGCGCCCGCACGGATTCTTCCCGCACACGTTCGTCCCGCTCGTGGTCGTCGGGGCGATCTTGATCGTCGCGCTGCAGGGTCGCCGCCGGGTGCAGCCGAGGCCGGACGCCGGCTTTGCCCACCCCGCCGCCGATACCGTGCCCGTACCGCAGCAGACAAGCGAGCTCGATGCGTGGATAGCAGAGAATCGTGCGGCCGCTCGGGAGCGGCGCCGACGCTCGGCGCCCGTGCGCTGGATAACGGTCGGCGTCCTGCTCATCACGCTGACCGTCCTCGCGATCATCGACGCAGCGCACGGCATCGTGATCCCCGCGTACTTCTGGGCGGTGCTCTTCGTCGTTCTCGCCGGCCTGATCGTCGGGGCGCTGCTACGCCGCCCGATCTGGTGGATGGCACTGCTGCTGATCCCGGCCGCGGCCGGCACCTTCATATTCGCCGGTTGCCGGGCCAGCCTGCACGATGGTTCGGGCGACAACACGTTCACCCCGCGAAGCGCAGCGGAGCTGAACCTCGACTACCGCCAGGCCTTCGGCCGCACTCGCCTCGACCTGACCCAGCTGGGCACGCTCGACACAGCCCGCACGGTGCACATCACCCAGGCGGCTGGGCAGGTCGAACTGCTCGTGCCCCGCACGATGGCCGTGACCGTCCACGGCAAGGTGCACATCGGCGACATCCGCGTCGACGGGCGCGACGATTCAGGGGGCATGTACCTCAGCAGCGACCTCGTCACTGCCGGATCAGGCAACCCGCTCACGATCGACGTCCGTATCAACACCGGCCAGCTACGGGTCGACCACGTCGGCTGACCTGACATCTCAACGACGAGCCGCGAGACGACCTCCAGGCTCGGCGCCTTGATCGGACACATCGGTCCACGCTCCGGTGGATCACCGACAATGGTCATGATCAACAGAGCAATATGGTCGATAGTCGACCGGATCCCTCTGTTGATCACGGACCGCGGCGTGCCGTCCGGGGCAACTGGTAGCAGCCGCCGACGTGCCCGCTACTCCCACTCGATGGTGCCGGGCGGCTTGGACGTGACGTCCAGGACGACCCGGTTCACCTCGCGCACCTCGTTGGTGATGCGGGTCGAGATCCGCTCGAGCACGTCGTAGGGCACGCGCGTCCAGTCGGCGGTCATCGCGTCCTCGGAGGACACCGGCCGCAGCACGACCGGGTGGCCGTAGGTGCGCCCGTCGCCCTGCACGCCGACCGAGCGGACGTCGGCCAGCAGCACGACCGGGCACTGCCAGATGTCGCGGTCGAGGCCGGCGGCCGAGAGTTCGGCGCGCGCGATCGCGTCGGCGCGGCGCAGGACGTCCAGCCGCTCCGCCGTCACCTCGCCGACGATGCGGATGCCCAGGCCCGGGCCGGGGAACGGCTGGCGCCAGACGATCTCACGCGGCAGGCCCGAGCTGCTCGCCGACGCGGCGCACCTCGTCCTTGAACAGCGAGCGCAGCGGCTCGACGAGCGCGAACTGCAGGTCGTCGGGCAGCCCGCCGACGTTGTGGTGGCTCTTGATGTTCGCGGTGCCGGTGCCGCCGCCGGACTCGACGACGTCCGGGTAGAGCGTGCCCTGCACGAGGAACTCGACCGACTCGCCCCTCGGCGACGATCTCGCGCGCCGCCTCCTCGAAGGAGCGGATGAACTCCCGTCCGATGATCTTGCGCTTCTCCTCCGGGTCGGTGACGCCGGCCAGCGCGTCGAGGAACTGCTCCGCCGCGTCGACGACCTTGAGCCGGACGCCGGTGGCGGCGACGAAGTCGCGCTCGACCTGCTCGGCCTCGCCGGCGCGCAGCAGCCCGTGGTCGACGAACACGCAGGTCAGCTGGTCGCCGATCGCGCGCTGCACGAGCGCGGCCGCCACGGCCGAGTCGACGCCGCCGGACAGCCCGCAGATGACACGCTTGCCGCCGACCTGCGCGCGGATCGCCTCGACCTGCTCGTCGATGATGTTGGCCTCGGTCCACGTGGACGGGCGCCCGCGATGTCGTACAGGAAATGCCGCAGGATCTGCTGGCCGTGCTCGGTGTGCAGCACCTCCGGGTGGAACTGCACGCCGGCCAGGCGTCGGCTCGACATCCTCGAAGGCGGCGACCGGCGCGCCCGTCGACGCGGCCGGTGACGGTGAACCCCGGCGGCGGCACGGTGACCGCGTCGCCGTGGCTCATCCACACCTGCTGCGCGGCGGGCAGCCCGCGCAGGAGCACGCCGGGCTCGGTGACGGTCGAGCGTCGTGCGGCCGAACTCCGACGCCGCCGGTGTGCGGCGACCTCGCCGCCGAGCGCCTGCGTCATCGCCTGGAAGCCGTAGCAGATGCCGAACACCGGCACGCCGGCCGCGAACAGCGCCGGGTCGGTGCCTGCGGCGCGCCCTCGGCGTAGACGCTCGACGGCCCGCCGGACAGGATGATCGCCTTCGGTCGCGCTGGCCAGCATCTCGGCCACCGGCATCGTGTGCGGGACGATCTCGGAGTAGACGTGTGCCTCCCGCACCCGGCGGGCGATCAGCTGCGCGTACTGCGCCCCGTAGTCGACGACGAGGACGAGATCGGCCTGCATGCCGGAGACGTTTAGTGGCAGCGGCTCGAGGCGCGCCGCCGGCCACGGGTAGCGGAACCCGGTGAGTTCCTCGCTGACGCTTCCACAGCCGATGCGCCAGCTTCTCGTCCTGGGCGCAGCGTCGGAACGGCTGGCCGGCCCGATCCGGCCGCGGGTCTCGCCGAAGCGCTGTCGGCCCCGTGTACGAGCCGGGCTCGGCCGTGCGTGGCGGCGTACAGCGTCGCGCGGGCACCGGCCGCCGCCGACTGGGTGAACAGCCTTGACGAATGCCGGGGCGACCGCCCGCATGAGGCGGTTCGCCCCCATGCCTTCGCGGTCGCTGACCAGTCCGGTGGCGCAGACGCCCGGGATGCGCGGCGGTCGACGTGAGCGGCAGGTCCGCGGGCTGCCGGCTCTGGCGCTGGAGCTCCAGCGCGAACAGCAGGTTTGCCAGCTTGGAGTTCGAGTACGCCTGCTGGGGTCGTAGGGGCCGCGCGCTGTTCCCGTCGACGACGTCGGCGCGCCCGCCGTGATGCGCGATGGACGCCACCGTCACCACCCGCGGCGCGGCGCCGCCAGCAGCGCGGGCAGCAGCAGCCCGGTGAGCACGAAATGGCCGAGGTGGTTCGTGCCGAACTGCAGCTCGAAGCCGTCCTCGGGTCCTCGCGCGATCTCGGCGGCGCCATCACCCCGGCGTTGTTCACCAGCAGGTCGAGCGGCTCGTGCCATTGCCCGCCGAATGCCCGCACCGACGTCATCGACGGCGAGATCGAGTCGGCAACCTCCACGTCCGCGGCGGGCGTTCGCCGGCCGATGCGGTCAGCCGCCTGCTTCGCGCGTTCGATGTCGCGGCACGCGAGCACGACGCGGGCGCCGTGGGCGGCGAGCTCGTGGGCGGTGTGCCAGCCGATACCCGAATTCGCGCCGGTCACGACGGCCGTGCGTCCGCTCGATCCTGGGTATCTGCGTTACCGCCCAGCCACCCATGGGCTTGAAATTACGCGGATTGGCGTTAGGTCGCCGTCGAGCGCGGGAGACTGGTCCTGTGGCGTGAACATGGCGTACGGACCCGGGTGTGGAGAAACGGCACGTTGGAAGCGCAGAATTTCGCTTTCGAGCAGATCTCTGACTACCTCGAAGAGCAGGACTGCCTCGTGTGGGTCGACCTTTGCGCGCCAGATGCCGCGCGACTCAACGCGCTTGCCGAAGAACTCAGCCTTGATCCGCACGCCGTCGAGGATGCCCTCGAGCATCGCGAGCGCCCCAAGGCCACCCGGTACCCGACCCATATCTTCATTACGGCGTACGCGCTGCGCTTCGATCGGGAAAGTGGCTCGCTGCACGCACATCAGATCTCCGCGTTCGGCGTCGACCGCGCTGTTGTGACCGTTCGCCAGACCGAGGACTTCGACATGGATGCCGTAGTCAACGTCTGGGCCGATAATGCCGAACTGGTCAAGTTCGGCCCCCGCGCGCTCATCTACGGACTGCTCGACGTCATCGTCGACGGCCATTTCGTCGCCATCGAGGCGCTCGACGAGGAGATCGAGCGCATCGAGGACCTTCTCTTCGAGGAGACACGCGACAGTGTGCGGCAGGTGCAGCGCCGGTCCTTCGCGCTGCGCAAGGCACTGGTCGAGTCGCGCCGGGCGATCCTGCCGATGCGCGAGGTCGTCAGCACGGTTATGCGCCGAGCGCAGGAGGGCAACGCCTACAGCGTCCTGATGCCCTACTACGACGACCTGTTCGACCACGTGCTGCGCGCTGCGGAATGGACCGAGTCACTGCGCGACATGATCACGTCGATCTTCGAGACCAACCTGTCCCTCGCCGACGCCCGGCTCAACACCGTCATGAAGAAGCTGACCGCGTGGGCCGCGATCATCGCGGTGCCGACGGCGATCACCGGCTTCTACGGCCAGAACATCCCGTACCCGGGCTTCGGCCGGCACTGGGGATTCTGGGTCAGCACGATGATCATGATCGCCATCGCGGGCGGTCTGTACGCGCTCTTCCGGCGCCGCGACTGGATCTGACCGCGTCGACCGCGCTCAGCGCGGCGCGGCGAGGATCAGCTCGGCCTTCTGGAACTCCTTCACCGACGAGTACCCGCTCTTGCCCATCACCCGGCGTAGGGCACCGAACAGGTTGCGCTCACCACTTGGATCGCTCGTCGGGCCGAGCAACACCTCGTCGAGGCTTGGCCGCTCGTCCTCGCCGTAGAGGTCGACGATCACCGAGCGCGGCACGCGCGGGTGGGCGGCAGTTGAGTCCCAGTACCGGCCGGCGCCGGGCGCCTCGGCGGCGACGGCGAGCGCCTCGCCGAGCATCACCGAATCTGCCCCGCAGGCCAGTGCCTTCGCGATGTCGCCACCGGTGGTGAGATCGCCATAGGCGATCAGGTGCACGTAGCGCCCACCGGTCTCGTCCAAATAGTCACGGCGTGCGGCGGCAGCGTCGACGATGGCCGTCGCCATCGGGACGTCGATACCAAGGGCGGCGTGCGTGGTCGAACCGAGGTGCGCGCCGTAGCCGATGATCACGCCCGCCGCGCCGGTGCGCATGAGGTGCAATGCGGTCTGGTAATTGCCGCATCCGCCGACGATCACCGGGACGTCGAGGTCGGCGATGAACGTCTTGAGATTCAGCCCGGCTTCGTTCTTGGACGCGACGTGCTCGGCCGAAATCACCGTGCCCTGGATGACGAGCAGGTCGACGCCCTCGGCGAGCACATGCGGCGCCAGCTCGACGGTGTGTTGCGGGGAGAGGCGTACCGCCACGCGCACGTCTGCATCTCGCAGCTCACTCACCCGCTGGCGGAGCAGGTCGACCGAGACGGGCTGGGCGTATACGGCCTGCAGCGCGGCCGAATCGGACGTCAGTGCCGCGAGCTGATCCTCGGCGTCCGCGTACCGGGTCCACAGGCCCTCGCCGTCGAGCACAGCCAACCCGCCGAGGCGTTCGACGTCAACGGCGGTCGTCGGCGACACCACCGCGTCGGAGGGCGCGGCGACGAGCGGGAGCTCGAAGCTGTGCGCGTCGATCTGCCAGGCGGTGGAGACCATGGCCGATCCGCGCGTGCGGCGCGTTGCGACCAGCGCGATCTCGTCCAGGTGGTAGCCGCGGCGGGCGCTGCGTCCGAGGCCTATCTCGACGATGTCCGGCATACCGCAGAGTCTGCCCTACAGCCGATCGTGACGACCGCCTCGGCCACGACCGGAGTCAGGTCGTGGCGATCTCCTCGCCCAGGTACGCCGCCCGGATGCGGTCGTCGGCGAGCAGCTCGCTGCCCGTGCCCTCCAGCACGATCTCGCCGGTCTCCAGGACGTAGCCCCGGTTGGCCAGCCGCAGTGCCTGGGCCGCGTTCTGCTCGACGAGCAGGACCGTCACGCCCTGGTTGTTGATCTCGCGGAGATCTCGAAGATCTGCGCCACGACCATCGGCGCCAGGCCCATCGACGGCTCGTCCAGCAGCAGCAGGCGCGGCTTGCCCATCAGCGCGCGGCCGATCGCGAGCATCTGCTGCTCGCCGCCGGACAGGGTGCCGGCCGTGCTGGCCGATGCGCTCTCTCGAGCCGCGGGAACAGCTCGAAGACATGGTCGAGGTCAGCCTGGTCGATCGCGCGTGAACCGGAACGCGCCCATCTCGAGGTTCTCGCGGACCGTCATGCGCGGGAACACGTGGCGCCCCTCGGGCACGTGGCAGATGCCCAGGCGGATCAGCTCGTGCGCCGGGATGCCGTCGATGCGCTGCCCGTCGAAGGTGATCGCTGCCGAGCGCCGGGCGCAGCATGCCCGACACCGTCTTCTGGGTGGTCGTCTTGCCGGCGCCGTTGGCGCCGAGCAGCGCCACGATCTCGCCCTCGCCGACGTTGAACGAGACGCCCTTCAGCGCCCGGATCGCCCCGTACCGCACCTCGATGTCGTCGACCTCGAGCAGGATCTGCCGCTCACTCACCGGACACGTCCTCTTCTCGCGGTGGCGTCGTGGTATCGATCAGGTGCAGCTCGCGGCTGGTCGTCGGCTTGCTGCTCGGCCTCGCTCGGCCGTAGTGCCCGAGGTAGGCCGCGACGACGACCGGGATCGCGCTGGATCTCCTGCGGGTGTGCCTTCAGCGATCTTCTCGCCGAAGTTGAGCACGACGATGCGGTGCGCCGACCGACATGACGAGCTTCATGTCGTGCTCGATCAGCAGCACGCTGATGTCGCGTTCGCTGTTGATCCGGCGGATCAGCTCGGCGAGCTCGCGCTTCTCGGCCGGGTTGGTGCCCGCCGCCGGCTCGTCGAGCAGCAGCACGCCTGGGTCGCGTCCCCAGCGCGCGGGCGATCTCCAGCCGGCGCTGCTCACCGTAGGCCAGCGCGCCGGCCAGCTCGTTGCGCCCTGCCGGCCAGGCCGACGACGCCGAGCAGCGCTGATGCGGCCCGCGGTGCTCTCGCGCTCCTCGCGCCGCTGCCAGGGCATGCCGAGCATCGCCGCGATCGGCCCGGACTGCTGCCGCGTCTCGATGCCGACCTTGACGTTCTCCAGCGCCGTCAGGGCCGGGAACAGCCGGATGTTCTGGAACGTCCGCGCCACGCCGAGGTGGTTGATGACGTGGGTCTTCTTGCCGATCACGCTCGACCGGCTTGGCGCCGGGCCGGCCGACGACAGTGACTCGATCCCTGCCTGCGGCGTGTAGACGCCGGTGAGCACATTGAACAGCGAGGTCTTGCCGGCACCGTTCGGGCCGATGACCGCGAGGATCTCGCCGCGGTACATCTGCATCGACACGTCGTTGAGACTGACGACACCGCCGAAACGCAGCGTGACGTCCTTGATATCGAACACGACGTCGCGGCGTCCGGCGCGGTGTCAGCCGTCATCGTCACAACCCCTCCGATGCGGGCACCGCGCGACGACTTCCGACGACGGCGCCGAGTCGAGGCCTTCGCAGTTCGGCCTTGCGCCGCGCGCGGGCAGCAGACCGGCCGGCCGGAAGATCATCATGGCAGCAGGACGCGCGCCGACCCACATCTGCCGGTCGTCCGGCGGGCACCTGGTCCTTGAGGAACTGCGGCAGCCAGGTCAGCACGGCGGCGCCCGCCATCGCGCCGGCCAGCGAGCCCATGCCGCCGAACACCACGTACGCCACGACCAGGATCGACGCCTGCAGCGTGAACAGGCTGCGGGTCGAAGTAGCCGACCTGGCTGGCGAAGAACACGCCGGCCAGTGCCGGACGTCGAGGCACCGATCGCGAACGCGAGCAGCTTGACCCGCATGGTGTTGACGCCGGACGCCTGCGCCGCGACCTCGTCCTCGCGGATCGCCGCCCAGGCGCGGCCGAGACGGGACCCTTCGAGCCGGTAGAACAGCACGATCACGATGATGAGCGATGACCGAGCAGCAGGTACCAGTACGGCAGGTTGTCCTGCCCCCAGGTGAACCGGAAGGCGCCCGAGGTGGATCGCCGGGTGCGGGATCGTCGGAGCCCGTGCGGACCGCCGGTGAAGTGCCCGGGGTTGTTGATGGCGAGCGATCTGGATGATCTCGCCGAACCCGAGCGTGACGATCGCGAGGTAGTCGCCGCGCAGCCGCAGCGTCGGCGCGCCGAGCAGGACGCCGGCGATCAGGCACGCCACGATCGCGAACGGGATCGTCAGCAGCGGGGTGCATCTGCAGCCAGTGCGGCGGCTTCGTCGGCAGCGCGCCGACGAAGTAGGCCGTCGTGTATGCGCCGATCGCGTAGAACGCGATGTAGCCGAGGTCGAGCAGGCCGGCCCAGCCGACGACGACGTTGAGGCCGAGGGCCAGCAGCACGAACACGCCGATCTGCGCGACGAGCACGTTCTGCCAGGTCACCGGCAGCATCGGCGGGTAGAACAGCGCGATCGCCGCGACGACGATCACGCGTGGCCCGGCCGGTCGAGGACCGGCGCATCTGACCGACCATCGTCGTCACCGGCAGATCCTGCGCCGGCACACCGTTCGCGTCGGCGACCGCCGTCGCAGACATCGCGGCCTGCACAGCCGCCGCGACGAACAGGGCGAAGACGATGCACGCCATATAGCCGCCGACGCCGAGGTTCTTCCAGTTGCCGCCGTGCTGCGGAGCGATCTTCGCGCGCCGACACTCGTCATCGAGCGGAACGTGAAGAACGTCAGGACGATGCCGGTGAGCGAGACCGCGGCGCACGCCCAGGCGACCAACCGGTTGCCCAGGTAGCGACGCCGTCAACGCGAGCAACGCCGCCGCGGCGAACAGAACCCAGCCGAGCCAGTGGAGGTACTGCGACGCGAGCGCGGAGATGCCGGTGCCGGCGAAGTCGCTTCGGGAGTCGGCGAAGGTGGCGTTGATGGTCAGCGGGCCGAACCAGCCATCCTGCGTGTAGGCGAGCACGCCGAGGATCACGCCTACGACGCCGAACGGGAGTCCGGGGCGGTACCCCGCCACCGTCCGAAGGAACCGGCGGGTGTCGGCGACCTCGACCCGCGAGTGGACCGCCGTCACGCCGGCGCCGGCGATCACCAGGAACCCGATCAGGTCGGCGTACACGCCCAGGGAATGATCGATGCCGCCGCCGACGTCGACGATGTCGCGGTGCGCGACGTAGGCCAGCACGGCGCCGACGACGCCGATGGCGCCGGTCAGGTAGCCGAGCGCGCGAAGCCGCGTCACGATCGCCGCGCCGCAGGCGAGCAGCCCGACCGCGAGGAGCGTCCAGGCCAGCCAGTCGAAGAACCACACCGTGACCGAGGACAGGCCCGCCGTCGCGTCCGCCGCGGCGCGGACGCCGCCGAACTTGCGGTTGCTGTCCAACGGGTCGTACCAGTTCATGATGGTCTGCGCGGCGATGACCATGAGCAGGCCGGACGCCAGCGGCACCACGCCCGGCCGGCGCCAGGTACGGCACGACCGTGGCCAGAACGTGATCAGCGCGAAGATCACCACGCCGATCGCGAGGAAGACGAAGATCCGCGGGCACCGCAACGGCCTGCCGGAAGGAGATCCCGAAGTCGCGCTGCCCGCCCTCCTGCTTGCCCACCATGAGCGCGAGGACGAATCCACCGAACAGGCAGGCGGCAAGCCGCGCGCAGCAGGGTCCGCGGCCGTCTCGCTCATGCCGCCCGTCCCAGACGCTCACCGAGGATGCCGGTCGGCCGCACCAGCAGGATCAGCACGAGGACGACGAAACTGACGACGTCGTTCCACTGAGCGCCGACGAAGGGCAGCGCTGCAATCAAGCACTTCGGCCTGGCCGAGGATCAGACCGCCGATCATGGCGCCGCGGATGTTGCCGATGCCGCCGAGCACCGCGGCGGCGAAGGCCTTCACGCCCGGGGTGAAGCCCATCAGGTTGTAGACGGCGAACGCGCGTGCCGAACAGGAACCCGGCGACCCCGGCCGAGCGCGCCGCCGATGACGAACGTGCGCGAGATGGTCTTGTCGATGTCGATGCCCATCAGCGCCGCGGTCGGCGCGTCCTCGGCGACGGCGCGGATGGCGCGGCCGAGCTTGGTCTTGTTCACCAGGCGGTCCAGGAACACCATCATGATCACCGCGGTGGCCACCATGATCACCTCGATGAGCGTCACCTTGGCGTTGCCGATCCGAAAGACCTGGTGGTTGACGTTGAAGTAGGTCGGGAACGTGTTGTTACTCAGCCGGTTGAACAGCTTGCCGGCCAGATTGGCCAAGAACAGGGACGCGCCGATCGCACTGATCAGGAACGCGAGTTTCGGAGCGCCGCGGCGGCGCAAGGTCCTGTAGGCCACCTTCTCCAGCAGCCAGGCGACAGCCGCGCCGGTCAGGGCTCCGCTGAGGATGCCGGCCAACAACGTGAGGGGCACCATCGCCCCGGTCAGATGTCGATCGCCGACGATGCCATTGACGACGAGATAGCTACCGAAGCCTCCGAACATGAAGACTTCGCTGTGCGCGAAGTTGATCAGCTGCAGTACGCCGTACACGAGCGTGTAACCGAGCGCGACCAGCGAGTACACCGATCCCTGCTCCAGGCCGATGACGATGTTCTGGGGCAGCTGATGCCACCAGTTCTCGGATTGGCTCACGCCTTCGTTTCTCCTGACGACGACTCACTGGGGGCGCGAGAGTACCTGGCGCGGCCCGGGGGCGAACCGTATCGTCCGGTTCGCCCCGGGGTGGCGCAGTGCCAGGTAGACGCGAGGTGTCAGCTGTTGATCTGGTTGATGTTGCCGAGACCGGTGATCGCGCCGCTCTTCTGCGTGAACAGGTTCACGATCAGGCTGGACGAGTCGAGCTCGCCGTTGGCCTGGAACTTGATCCGCGTCGTGATGCCCTGGAAGTCCTCCGCATTCAGCGCCGTCAGCACGCTGGTCCGGGTGGCGGGCCCGCTCGCCGACGCCTTGGAGATCGCGTCGATGATGAGGTTGGTCGCGTCGTACGCCTCGGGCGAGTACGTCGACGGCGGGGTGTTGAACTTCGCCTGGTAGTTCGTGGCGAAGCCCTTCGCCGTCGCCGCTGTCGTCGCGTCCTGGCAGCCGCATGTGAAGTACCACCCGTCGCCGGCCGGGCCCGCGTTCTGCGTGAACACCGAGGACTTGCCGCCGTTGCCCGTCACCGTGCGGCCCTTGAAGCCTGCCGCGACGAGTGCCTTGGCGAGCAAAGCGGCCTGAGCGTCGTAGCCGCCGTAGAACAACGCGTCGGCGCCGGACGCCTTGATCGTCTGGGCGATCGGGTTGTAGTTCTTGGTCGTCGTGCCGTCGGCGCCACTCGTCACCACCGAGACGCCCTTGGCCTTGAGCTCCTGCGCCATCGTCCCGGCAACGCCCGCGCCGTAGGTGCTGAGGTCGTTCAGCACGTAGACCTTCTTCGCGCCGGTTCGGGCCAACCAGTCAGCGCCCTGCGAGCCCTCGACGTTGTCGTTCGGGATGATCCGGTGCCAGCACTTGTAACCCTGCTGCTGCAGGGTCGCATTGCTCGCCGATGCGGTCACGATCGGCATCGGCGGCGTGGCCGAGCAGAAGCTCGGGTCGACTGCCTTGCTCTCGCCGGAGAACGCCGGACCGACCGTTGCGATGACGCCCGGATCGGAGATGAGCTGGGTCGCCGCGGCGGGCGCCTTCGCCGGGTCACCTTCGCTGTCCTGCGGGTCGAGAGTCACCTTGAAGTTGAGCTTGCCGGACGCAGTCGCCTCGTCGACGGCGAGCTGTGCGCCGTTTCGCTCGTTGATGCCGAGCTGGGCGTTAGCGCCTGACAGCGCACCGATGAAGCCGATCTTGTAGGTCTGGCCACTGGCGCCAGACGAGCTGCTGCCGCCGCCGCCGCCGAGCCCGCCGGTGCCTTTCTTCTTGCTACTCGAACATGCCGTCAGCACAAGGGCGCTCGCGGTAACCGCCACAGCTATCGTCGTCAACGCACGATTTGGCAAGGATGGCTCCTATATCGACTTCGAGGGCAGTCTCTCCACCCAGGTGTGCGCCGGAGGCTAGTCCAAGATTGGCCTCCAGCGCATCGATCCTGCGACAAGAAGCCGAGGTCGTAACCAAATCTCAATCCAGTCGGCGCCCGGCGACCTTGACACCGCTGCGCAACCGGACCGATTGCGCGCTCACCTGCCGCGACGAGCAACAGGGGGGCACGAAGCGGAGGGTCACGCCCGAAATGCCGCGGCTGCAGGCGTGATCAGCGCGAGGAGTAGTTCGGCGACTCGACGGTCATCTGGATGTCGTGCGGGTGCGATTCCTTGAGCCCGGACGCGGTGATGCGGATGAGCTTGCCGCGCTGCTGAAGGTCGGCGATCGTCCGCGTGCCGGCGAAACCCATGCCTGCCTGCAGTCCGCCCACCAACTGGTGCGCGACCGCTGAAAGGGGCCCGCGATAGGGCACCTGGCCCTCGATGCCCTGCGGCACAAGCTTGTCGTCGTCTGCGATGTCTTGCAGCCCGTAGCGATCTTTCGAGTAGGAGCGCTGTTGGCCCCGCGACTGCATGGCACCGAGTGAGCCCATGCCGCGATAGGACTTGTACTGCTTGCCGTTGATGAAGATCAGCTCGCCGGGGGACTCCTCGCATCCAGCCAGCAACGAGCCGAGCATGACGGTGTCAGCTCCGGCGACGAGCGCCTTCGGGATGTCGCCGGAGTACTGCAGGCCGCCGTCGCCGATCAGTGGAACCCCGGCCGGGCGGCACGCCAGGGACGCCTCGTAGATCGCGGTCACCTGCGGCACGCCCACGCCCGCGACGACACGGGTGGTGCAGATCGAGCCCGGGCCCACCCCGACCTTCACACCGTCGGCCCCCGCGTCGACCAGCGCCTGGGCACCGGCTCGCGTGGCGACGTTGCCGCCGATGACGTCGACCTCGGTGTCGCGCTTGAGCCGGGCGACCATGTCGATGACGCCGCGGGCGTGGCCGTGCGCAGTGTCGACGATGATGAAGTCGACGCCCGCCTCGACCAGCGCCAGCGCCCGCTTGTAGGAGTCCTCGCCGACGCCGACGGCGGCTCCCACGACCAGACGGCCGCTTGCGTCCTTGGTGGCGAGGGGAAACGCCTCGCTCTTGGTGAAGTCCTTGACGGTGATCAGCCCGGTCAGTCTGCCCTCGGTGTCGACCAGAGGCAGCTTTTCGACCTTGTGCCGGGCGAGCGTGCGCAACGCGTCATCGCGCGAAACCCCGACCAGCGCGGTGATCAGTGGCATCGGGGTCATCACGTCGCGCACGAGACGGGACTGGTCGGTCTCGAAGCGCATATCGCGGTTGGTGACGATGCCGAGCAGCACGCCCGACGCGTTGACGACCGGCGCGCCGGAGATCCGGTAGCGGGCGCACAGCGCCTCTACCTCGGCGAGTGTGGCGTCCGGCCCGCAGGTGACCGGGTTGGAGACCATGCCGGCTTCGGATCGCTTCACCAGGTCGACCTGCGCGGCCTGATCGTCGGCAGACAGGTTGCGGTGCAGGACGCCGACGCCGCCCTGGCGAGCCATCGCCACCGCCATCCGCGCCTCGGTGACGGTGTCCATGGCCGAGGACACCAGCGGAATCTTCAGAGAGATGTTGCGGCTGACGCGAGAGGTCGTCTCGACCTCACTCGGGATGATGTCGGACTCGCCGGGCAGCAGCAGGACGTCGTCGAAAGTCAGGCCGAGGGCGCTGAACTTGGCTGGCAGTTCGGGGACTGATGGTTCGGTGTTGGTCAATGTCGCTCCAGGACCGAAGGGCGCAATAACCCATCGTACGGGCCCCGATCAGGGCCCGGGCGCCGACCGGCGGCGCGTCCCACAACATCACGGGAGTGACCGCCGCCAGGTTCGCCGGTCGGTGCTCTTCGAGGCAGGCGTGATCGGCCTCGTCGGCAGCGTGCTCGGGCTCGCCGGCGGCATCGGGCTCGCGTACGGGCTGCGGTCGCTGCTCGATGCCATGAACGTCGGCCTGCCCAGTGGCTCGCTCACCCTGACTCCACGCACCGACATCGTCGCGCTGGTGAAGGCCGCGCCCGGCACCTCGGCGGCGACATTGCGCGCCGGCCTGACCAGTTCGACCGACCGCACTACACGGTCGGGGTGAAGGATCGCGAGGAGTTCAAGGGCCAGCAGGCGTCCCAGATCAACGAACTGCTCGGCCTGCTCTACGGGTTGCTCGGCCTCGCGATCGTCATCGCGATCACGGGCATCGTCAACACACTCGCCCTGTCGGTGGTCGAGCGGCGCCGCGAGATCGGCATGCTGCGAGCGGTGCGGATGCTGCGCGGCCAGCTGCGGCGCACGATCTACGTCGAGTCCCTGCTCATCGCCGTGTTCGGCGCCGTCCTCGGCCTTGCCATCGGGTTGACGTTCGGCGCCCTGTTCACCCGCCGGCTGCGCGATCAGGGGCTGCAGGTGCTGTCCATCCCGTGGGGCCAGGCGGTGACCTTCCTGGTCGTGGCGGCTGTGGTAGGGGTTCTCGCCGCGCTGTGGCCCGGCATTCGGGCGTCGCGGACCCGGCCGCTGGAGGCGATCGAGAGCTGAGTCGATCATCCGTTGAGTGGTGCGTTATGACGCGAGTGATGCGTTATAACGCACCACTGCGCGGGTTTCGCACCACTCAACGAGGTCCTGCCGGGATCGTCGGGCCATGGAAAATGGGGGGCGGGTTGGCCATCGGGCCCCATCACGCTTTACCGTGGGGGTGTGATGCCCGAAGACGGTCCGGTCGATCCGTTCCTGAATGACCCGCACGACCCGGCCGCGGTCCTCGACGACCCTGATCCGATCGAGCCGCTGAGCGACGACGAGCGAGCCGACGTCCTGGCTGATTTGCACGAGCTTGCCGAGTTCCGCGAGGCACTCTCGCCGCGGCAGATCCGCGGCATTGCGGTCGAGTGCGCCGACTGCGGCGAGCAGCATTACTTCAGCTGGGACCTCATGGAGGCCAATCTGCGCGCACTCGTCGGCGAGGGCCGTACGCACGTGCACGAGCCGGCCTACGAACCGAGCCCGGAGGCATTCGTCAGCTGGGACTATGCCCGCGGCTACACCGACGCGACCAATGCCGCCGCACGCCGCCGCTGATGCTCATATCGCCCGCGCCGCGCACAAGCCTGTACGCAGGGCGCTGCGACGTTGCACAATGTCGTCGCCGCACGAGGGAAATCTCTGCCTCGTGCGTCACCTTTTATTCGGTCAGTCTTTGGAAGAGACGAGGGGCTAAGCAGCAAGTGCGCGAGTGACTGCGATGGGTTGGGAGGGAAGCCATGGCGGAGGTTCGACGGCTCCCCCTGTCAAAACAGGGGGCGTGGGAATGGCAGATGCAGGCAGCCTGCCGAGGTACCGATACGGCGGTGTTCTATCACCCCGAAAACGAACGAGGACCGTCACGTCGACGGCGCGAGGTACGCGCGAAAGAAATCTGTGGTGACTGTCCGGTGATCGCGAATTGCCTGCGCTGGGCGCTGGCGACGCGCGAGCCGTACGGGGTGTGGGGCGGGCTCTCGGTCGAGGAGCGCGAAGCGCTGCTCACCAGCCAGCCGGCCTGACCGACACCCAACGCCATCCCTGCGCGAACCATCGCACGGCGTGCTGTCTGCAGGCTCGGAGCGCGCAAGGCGAATCGTTGGCAACCCACCGGCGGATCAGCTGCTGCGGTTGGCGCACACACGCAGATCCCGCAGGATCTGACGGCCTGAGCCGGCCAGATCCTGCGGGATCTGAGATCTTGCGTCTGGGTCAGAAGCCCGGGCCGTGGCTGTGCCCGTGCCCGTGGCCGCCGTGCGAATGCCCGTTGGCTGCGTGCTCGTCGGGCTGCTCCGGCTTCTCGACAATCAGGCTCTGCGTGGTGAGAACCAGCGCCGCCACCGACGCGGCATTGGCCAATGCCGCCTTGGTGACCTTGACCGGATCGACAATGCCCGCCGCGAGCAAGTCACCGTAGTCGCCGGTGGCTGCGTCGAGACCGCTGTTGGCAGGCAGATCTCGCACGCGGGCGACGACGACGTACCCTTCGTGGCCTGCGTTGGACGCGATCCAGCGCAACGGCTCGGCAACTGCCTCGCGCACGATCGCGACACCGGTCGCCTCGTCGCCGCTCAGGCCGAGGTTGCCCTCCAGCACCGCTGCGGCGTGCAGGAGTGCCGCGCCGCCACCGGCGATGATTCCTTCCTCGACGGCTGCGCGGGTGGCTGCGATGGCGTCCTCGATGCGGTGCTTGCGTTCCTTGAGTTCGACCTCGGTGGCCGCGCCGACCCGGATCACGCCGACGCCACCGGCCAGTTTGGCCAGCCGCTCCTGCAGCTTCTCCCGGTCCCAGTCGGAGTCGGTGTCCTCGATCTCCTTGCGGATCTGCGCGATCCGGTCGTCGACCGCCGACTGGTCCGCCGCGCCATGGGTGACCGTCGTCGTGTCCTTGGTGACGACGACGCGGCCTGCCTTGCCGAGAACGTCGAGCCCGACCTGGTCGAGCTTGAGGCCGACCTCGGGCGCCACGACCTCGGCGCCGGTCACGATCGCGAGGTCCTGCAGGAACGCCTTGCGGCGGTCACCGAAGAACGGCGCCTTGACGGCGACGGCCGGGAACGTCTTGCGAATCGAGTTCACGACCAGAGTCGACAGCGCCTCGCCGTCGACGTCCTCGGCGATGATCACGAGCGGCTTCGACTCGGCGATCACCTTTTCCAGCAACGGCAACAGGTCGGCGACACTCGAGATCTTCTGCGTGGTGATCAGCAGGTACGCGTCGTCGAGGACGGTGTTGCCGGCCTCGACATCGGTGACGAAGTACGGCGAGATGTAGCCCTTGTCGAACTGCATCCCCTCGGTGAACTCAAGTTCGGTGGTGAGGGTCTGCGCCTCCTCGACGGTGATCACGCCGTCGTTGCCGACCTTGGTGAACGCCTCGCCGATGAGCTGGCCGATCTCGGCGTCCTGCGCGGAAATCGTCGCTACGTGGGCGATTTCCTGCTCGCCCTTGACCGGAGTCGCGGCCGTGTCGAGTGCCGTGCTGACCGCCTCGACCGCGGCGTCGATGCCGCGCTTCAACCCGCCGGGGTCGGCACCGGCGACAACGTTGCGCAGGCCCGCCTTGACCAGGGCCTGAGCGAGCACCGTCGCGGTGGTCGTGCCGTCGCCGGCGACGTCGTTCGTCTTCGTGGCCACAGACTTGGCGAGCTGAGCGCCGAGGTTCTCATACGGATCGTCGAGTTCGACCTCGCGCGCGATCGTCACGCCGTCGTTGGTGATGACCGGCGCGCCGAAGGACTTGTCGAGCACCACGTTGCGGCCCTTGGGGCCGATCGTGACCTTGACCGTGTCGGCCAGTTTGTCGACGCCACGCTCGAGCGCGCGCCGGGCCTCCTCGTCGAAGCTGAGGATCTTGGGCATGGGTTCCTTCCTGGGAGAAAGTGACGATGCCCCGCCCCGTGGGGGGCGGGGCATCGGGGCGGCATGATCTGGGCGACCACTGGCGACCAGCAGCGGAACTCACGAGCGCGAGCGCCGCCGCATCCGATCGGGTCGTGGCGCCCCTGCCTGCATGCAGCCTGGGCGACCACTGGCGACCAGCAGCGGAACTCACGAGCGCGAGCGCCGCCGCATCCGATCGGGTCGTGGCGCCCCTGCCTGCATGCAGCCTGGGCGACCACTGGCGACCAGCAGCGGAACTCACGAGCGCGAGCGCCGCCGCATCCGATCGGGTCGTGGCGCCCCTGCCTGCATGCAGCCTGGGCGACCACTGGCGACCAGCAGCGGAACTCACGAGCGCGAGCGCCGCCGCATCCGATCGGGTCGTGGCGCCTTCAAGTTGCTCTACTTCTCGATGATCGCGAGGACGTCGCGCGCCGACAGGACGAGGTACTCCTCGCCGGCGTACTTGACCTCGGTGCCGCCGTACTTGCTATAGAGCACAACGTCGCCGACTGAGACGTCCAGCGGGACGCGGTTGCCGTTGTCGTCGAAACGCCCGGGACCCACGGCGATGACCGTGCCCTCCTGCGGCTTCTCCTTAGCGGTATCTGGAATGACGATGCCCGAGGCGGTCGTCGTCTCGGCCTCATTGGCCTGCACGACAAGGCGGTCCTCGAGCGGCTTGATACTGACCTTGGTGGCGGTCACGGTGGATCTCCCCTTCTCGGGTATATGTCGCGGTTCTATGCCTTGTGGTGCCCTGCTGTCGTCGCGGGTGCCAGCCGAGCTACCGGTTGGCACTCTAACGCGGCGAGTGCCAACTCTCAACGTCGGGGGCCGAACGGGCGCGATCAGCCGAACGTGTGCTTCGCCCAGCTCGCGCCGGCGTCCGTCGTCGTCCACACGGTCGAGCCGTCGCCAGTGACCCAGCGGCCGGTGGTCGGGCTCTCGAATCCGAGGAAGCCGGCACGGCCGCTGCCGGTGGTCGCGTCGATTGCGACCCGCTGCCAGGACCGGCCGCCGTCCACACTGCGATAGAGCGCGTCGGCGCTATAGAAGATCGCCGATGCCGAGGCGGCTGCGAACATGATCCGCTCTGAGCTGGTCTGTGTCGGAACGGGATCGCGGAACGTCGCGCCGCCATCGGTCGAGGTGATGACGAACCGGCCGACCGAACCGGCATCGCCCTGCTTCTCGTCCGCGCAGAGCAACGTCAGTGACCCGTCGACTCCCACGCCGACGTTGGCTATGTCGACCTGGCGATTCGATCGCGCGCAGGGATTGCCACGTGCGGCCCAGCTCTTGCCGTCGTCGGTAGAGGCATACATGGTGCGCGGCACTGCATTATTGGTGACCACATAAGCCCGGTGCTGCGCGCGATACAGCTCCACGACCGAGACACCGTTGGGCAACGACGACGGCTGCCAGGCGTCGGTACCGACATCGGCAATCTGCACTGTGCCCTGCGTCGTCACGCGCAGAACGGTGCCGTTCTCGATCTCGAGCGAGGTCGCTCCGCCGGGCTGATGCGTCCAATGGGCGCCGCCGTCGGTGGTCATGAACAGGGCGTCCGGCCCGAAAGCGTAGCCGACATCGTTATTGGCAAAGCGGATGTGATTGACGCACGGCGCAGCAGTGCACGACGTGTTGGTCGAGACATTCGCCGGAGGATTCTGGATGCTCTCCCAGTTCTGACCGCCGTCATCGGTCCGGGCCAGCGCGGTGCACCGTTGCGACTTGTCCTTGAAGCACTGCCCGCTGCCCAGCGCCCAGCCGTCCACCGTGCTGACGAACGTCATGTCAGCAACGACAAACGCGGTCGGGACCGGCCCGGTGGACGGAGCTTGCCGGGTGGCCGAGGGCGTGCTGCTCGCCGACGTGGTGGCCGTTCCCGGCGCGGACATGGTCGGCGAGGCGGTCGGCGCCGCACTCGTCGGTGCGACTGTGGTGAAGCTCGGCGTCGGCGTGCTGGCGGTGTGCGCCGCCCTGTGGTGCAACTGGGACGTGGCGAAGACCGCACCGACGACGGCCGCCACCGCGCCCGCGGCGATCGCCGGCAGCGTCCAGGCCCGCCACCGGTGTTGACGCGGACCGTGCAGATCATGCACCGGACGCGGATGATCGGCCGCGGCGATGATCTGCTCAGCTAGAGCGTCCGCGGCAGGTGCGCGCTTGGCGTGCTCGGCGAGGCTCGCGCGCAACGCCTTCTCGATGTCGAGGTCGTCGTTCATCGCTGCCTCCCCTCGGGATAGCCGCTTGCGGTCGGCTCGGAACGAGCCAGTTCATCGCGCAATGCCGCCAGGCCGCGACTGATCAAGCTGCGCACCGTGCCGAGGCGGCAGTTCAACTGATCGGCAATCTCGTCGTCGTTGAGATCATGAAAGAACCGCAATACGAGTGCGGCCCGTTGCCGATCGGACAACCTGCCGAGCAGGCGCCAGATCAGGTCTCGATTGGTGATCTCCAGGCCGATGTCGCGGCCGTCCACGTACTCGGGAATCTCCTCGACGACGATCTCGCGACTCGACGCCCGGCGGCGCTGGTTGATGAAGCCGTTGACGAGCGTGCGGCGAACGTAGGCGATGGGGACGTCGGCGGCCATGACACGTTGCCATTTCGGATACAACCGCAGAAATGTCTCCTGGACGAGATCCTCGGC
This sequence comes from uncultured Actinomycetes bacterium, assembly GCA_963733615.1. Classification (GTDB taxonomy): domain Bacteria; phylum Actinomycetota; class Actinomycetes; order Mycobacteriales; family Jatrophihabitantaceae; genus DASXRA01. The sequence continues at coordinate 27,109 of CAVTEA010000015.1, read as the reverse complement.
GCTCGACGCGTTGCCGGTGAGCAGGTAGGCCGAGCGCAGCAGCGTGGCGGTCTGTTCGCGCACAAACTGTGCGAACAGCGCGTCGGCCTCCATTCGTCCCTCCCGCGCCTGTGCGTTCCCGTACCGTTGCGCGTCTGTTGCCACTCGCGGCAACACGCTGGTCACCACGTGCGATGGTGCTTGACCGCGCGAAGGGGTTGGCGCTGCGCGGGAGGTGCCGAGGAGAAGCGTCACAGTCTGATGACACGTCTCAGCGTCAATCGGTTGCAGCTTACGTCGTATCGCGCGGCAAGAGCTCGAATATCCAGCTGTGCGCCGGCCGCGCGAGCAGGCCGGCCGGAACGTCGCCCAGACCTCGACCGGTCGGGTCGATGACGACGACTCGCGGCTCGTCGCCGACACTTCGGTACACCTGCGCAGACGGGTCGGCATGGTCGAGGACGAATGCGACGAGCTCGTCCAACCGGCCGGCGGCGGCGCGTGCCTCCCACATCTGCGTCGTCATACCAGCACCGTCGTGATCGGAAGTGCCGAATCCGCAGGCAGATCGAGTTGCGACGGCGGCGCATTGTGCGCAACCAGTTGGGCGCCGAGCGCGGCCACCATCGCTCCGTTGTCGGTACACAGGCCAGGACGCGGCACCCGTAGTCGTAGACCCGCTGCCGCGCACCGCTGTTCGGCCAGCGCTCGCAGGCGCGAGTTGGCGGCCACGCCGCCGCCGAGCAGCAGATATTCGACGCCGTTCTCGCAGGCGGCGCGTACCGCCTTGGCGGTGAGCACGTCGACCACCGCTTCCTGGAAGCTGGCCGCGACGTCGGCCACCGGCACGCGCTCACCGGCCCGTTCGCGGGCCTCGACCCAGCGGGCGACAGCGGTCTTCAGCCCGGAGAAGGAGAATCCATAGGGCGGGTCGTTCGGACCGGTCATGCCGCGGGGGAACGCGATCGCCGCGGGATCGCCTTCTGGCGCAAGGCGATCGATCGGCGGACCGCCCGGGAACGGCAGGCCGAGCAGACGCGCCACCTTGTCGTATGCCTCGCCCGCGGCGTCGTCGACGGTGGCGCCGAGCTCGGTGACGTCGGGACCGCCCACCCGGGGCACAAGCAGCACGGAGGAATGCCCGCCCGAGACGAGCAGCGCCACGCACGGCTCTTCGAGCGGGCCTTCGTCGAGCAGATCCACCGCGACGTGCGCGGACAGGTGGTTGACGCCGTAGAGCGGTTTGCCGAGCGCGAGCGAGTACGCCTTTGCGGCAGCGACGCCCACGAGCAGCGCCCCGGCCAATCCGGGCCCGGCCGTGACGGCGATGGCGTCGATATCCGACGGCGCGACCCCCGCGTCAGCAAATGCGCGGCGCACCGTGGGCACCATGGCTTCCAGATGAGCCCGACTGGCGACCTCCGGTACGACTCCCCCGAAGCGGGCATGCTCCTCGACGCTGCTCGCCACCGCGTCAGCAAGCAGGCTCGTGCCCCGGACGATGCCCACGCCCGTCTCGTCGCACGACGTCTCGATCCCCAGCACCAACGGCTCAGCAGAGGCGGTCAAGGCAGTACCTTTCGCATGACGACGGCGTCGACGCGCCCTCTGTCGTAGTACCCGCGGCGGGTACCCACTCGCACGAACCTCGCTCGCTCGTAAAGCTTCTGCGCAGCGGTGTTGTCGACGCGGACCTCGAGGAATGCCTCGGTGGCATCGCGCCTTCGGGCCTCGTCGAGCAGCATCGCGAGCAGCCGAGCGCCGATGCCGAGCCGCCGCGCGGCAGGCACCACGCCAACCGTCAGGATCTCGGCAGAATCGGCGACAACGCGCAGGCCGGCCCAGCCGACCAAGCCGCCGTCCTCGTCGACGGCGGCCAGGTAGTGCCGATGGCGGGTGTCGGCAAGCTCGTCGCGGTAGCCGTCGGCCGACCACGCCTCGCTTCCGAACATCTCCTGCTCGTAGGGCATCAGCGCGTCGATGTGCTCGACACGCATCGGCACGACGTCGACGACCATCACGAAGGTGCCGCCGCTCTCACCGGGGCGACCGCATCCGGGCGGCGGAGGTAGAGCGGCGTCAACGAGTCGGCCGGCGCGCCGGAAACGACGCGGTCGGCGGCAACCCGCACCAGTGCGGCCGGATCCGGGTAGTCCGCGTCCAGCAGCGGCAAGCCGATGACATCGGCATACAACCGCGCGCCCGCTCCTGCCATCGCGGCACTGTCCACTGTGGACACACTGGCTGGTTTGCCGACCGCAGGACCAGCCACCCGCACCCCGTCCACGTAACGAGCCCAGTAAACCTCACGACGCCGAGCGTCGGTCGCCACAAGCAGCGACGCTGCGTCGACCGCACCTGCGATCGCGTCGAGCGAGCACACCCCATACGCCGGCACACCGAGGGAATCAGCCATCGACGCGGCCGTGACCAGGCCGATCCGTAGGCCGGTGAACGGCCCAGGACCGACGCCGGCGACGATCGCGCGCAGGTCCGCGGGTTCCGCTGCAGCCACCGACAGGCAACGCGCAATGGACGGTGCCAGCAACTCGCCGTGCGCCCGAGCGTCGACGGTCACGCTCTGTGCAAGCACCCGCACGTCGTCGCCGACCGACGCCACAGCGGCGGTGACCGCTGGGGACGAGGTATCGATGGCGAGAACGAGCATGACGCGTCAGCCTACTTTGCGCGCGCGGGGTGTTCTCTGCGCAGGACGATCGCGGAAAAGCTCGTCAAGTCGCTCGGCCCAGTCGCCGCCCCGGGGCACCAGTTCGGCGACCCGCTCGTCCGTGCCCGGTGACCGTTCCAGGCGGATCTCCACACGCGCCTCGGCAAGCTGCTCGACCAGACCGGTGCCCCACTCGACTGCGACGACGGAATCGTCAAGGTCGACGTCCAGGCCCAGGTCGTCGACCTCGGCAAATGATCCGAGCCGGTAGGCGTCGACGTGCACGAGCGGCAGGCGTCCACCCCGATGCACCCGTGCGATGACGAACGTCGGCGAGACGACGGCACCCTCGACGCCGAGCCCGGCCCCAATGCCCTGCACCAACACGGTCTTTCCCGCGCCGAGCGGCCCGGCAAGCACCACCAGGTCGCCAGCGCGTAGCAACCCAGCCAGGCGGGCGCCGAACGCGCGAGTGTCGTCCACAGTGGACAGTCGAACCGTACGCTGCAGCATGGTCATGGCCGCCGCCACCGGCGCTTGCGGCCGGCGTCGTCGAGCGCGGAGCCGACCAGGCGCTGCAATGCTTCGTCGACCGCCTCCGGGAATTCCATCACGACGACGTGGCCGGCTTGCGGGACGACGACAAGCTCGGCCTTCGGCAGTTCCTCGGCCATGGCCTTGCTGTGGGCCAGGGGGGTCAGCAGGTCACGGTCGCCGCAGATGATCAGCACGCGGGTATCAGAAAGTACGCCGAGCGCCGCGAGCTTGTCGTGCGACATCAGCGCCGGATAGAAGTCCGCGATCACCTCGATACGCGTCGAGGCGATCATCGAGGTCAGGTATTCGACCGTCGCAGCAGGAACATCCTTGCTGCCGAAGCCGAGTTTGCGGGTCGCGACCCAGGCCAGGTCGGTGCCGATCGCGCGGCCGCGCTCGATGAGGTCGGCCTGACGTCGCGCACCTCGCAGCAGTAACGGCAGCAGTGGGCCCTTGATCCGCGCGAGCAGTGCGGGCAGCCCGAGCGTCACCGACGCCATCTCGCCGGCTGAGGTCGAGATCAGCGCAACGCCTGCCACGCGCGATGGGAACCGATTGCCGCCCGGAGCCTCGAACAGTTCCGGATGGCTGTCGGCGAGCGCCAGGATCGTCATGCCGCCCATCGAGTGCCCGACCAGGACGACTTGTCCCTGCGGAGCGAGCGTTTCCATCAGCGTGTGGAGATCCTGACCGAGTTGGTCGATGCTGGCGTGCTTGGAGTCACCCTTCTCGGAACGGCCGTGCGAGCGTTGGTCGAAGAAGATGAGCCGGACGCGATCGCCGAAGTGTGCTTGCAGCGCCTGCCGTTGGAAATGGAATGACCGCAGATTGAGCGTGTAGCCATGGACGAACACCACGGTCAGCGACGCGTCCGGCGAGCCGACCTCCTCGTAGTAGAGCCCGGTTCCGTCCTCGACGACGACGGTGCCCTGCCGGTCTGCTAGCAGCGACTCGAACGGGCTGGGCTCGGCGCCACTCGCCCGCCGCCGCGCGGAAGCCCTGCGCTCGACGACGAAAGCGGCCGCTGCGGCCGCCGCGGCAGCGCCACCGACGATGCCGCCGACGATGCCCGTGCTGCGCTTCACGAATCGCCGCCGACGTAGACGCGCTCGACGCGCGGCCCGATCCGCGTTACGACCTCGTAGTGGATGGTGCCGAGCACATCCGCCCAGTCCTGCGCGGTAGGTTCGCCGTCGCGGCCGGCACCGAACAGCACCGCGAGATCGCCTGCCCGCACCTCGTCGTCGCCCACGTCGACCACGAACTGGTCCATGCAGACCCGCCCGCTGATGCGGTAACGCCGGCCGTTGATGGCAACCGGCCCGACATTGGTTGCGTTGCGCGGCACGCCGTCGGCGTACCCGAGCGGCACGAGGGCCAGGGTCGTCGCACGCTCGGTGGTGTACGCGTGACCGTAGGAGACGCCCTCGCCGGCATCGACCCGCTTGGCCAGTGCGAGATGCGCCTGCACGGTCATCGCAGGGGTCAGGCCGAAACCGCCTTGTTGCGGTACCGGGGAGAGCCCGTAGACGGCCACGCCGGGCCGGACGAGGTCGAAATGCGCCTCGGGCAGGGTCAGCGTGGCCGCCGAGTTGGCCAGATGGCGAACCTGCGGCGTCAGGCCAAGGCGTTCGGCGACCTCCAACGCGTCACCGAACCGGGCGATCTGGCGGGCGATCGTCGGATGGCCGGGCTCGTCGGCATAGGCGAGATGGCTCCACACGCCGATCGCCTCGACTCCGCCCGCAGCCTGCGCTTTCACGGCGGCCACCACGAGATCCGGCCAGTCGGCGGCACAACTTCCGTTGCGCGAGAGCCCGGTGTCGATCTTCAGGTGGATGCGGGCAGTCGTCGCGAGCTCGCGGGACGCGCTGATCACCGCGTCCAGGGCCCACTGGCTGCTGACGCTCAGGTCGATACCGGCGGCGATTGCGGACCGGACGGTGGCTGACTCCTGCGGCGTCCAGAGCCAGGCGAGCACTCGGGCCGTGATGCCGGCCCTGCGCAACGCAAGCGCCTCGTCGACGATGGCGACGCCGAGCCAGGTGGCGCCCCCGGAAAGCGCGGCCCGAGCCGCGGGCAGCAGGCCGTGTCCGTAGGCATCTGCCTTGACGACCGCCATGACCTCGGCGGACGTCAAGGCCTTCAACTTGGCCACATTGGCGCGGATCGCGTCGAGATCGACGACAGCTTCGGTTCGGAGCACGTCGTCCAGTCTGTCAAATGCTCAGCCGGCGAAGAACACGACGAACCCGCAGGGCACCGGACGCGGGTGCGCGGCCTCGAGTGCGTTGGCACGTCCGCGGCGGCCTCTGGATCGGCGGCGATCGCGAGGTACCCCGCGAAGTCCAGCTCGTCGAGCGATCTACCCGTATCGACCGGAGCAACACCGGGCGCGAGCACCATATGGCTGGCTGCGAGCGTGGTCTTCAAGGCCGCGTAGCGCAACACTGTCGCGATGACACAACCCTTCACTTCGTCGCTGCTGCGCAGTCGCGAAGGCGAGCAGCGAGTCACCAATGTCGAGCTTTTCTTCGACCTTGTATACGTATTCGCCGTGACGCAACTGTCACACCATCTGCTCGAGCACGCGACGGTCGAAGGCTTCCTGCAGATGCTGCTGCTGCTGGCCATCGTCTGGCTCGGCTGGGCCTACACGATGTGGGTCACGAACTGGTTGGATCCAGACCGGCTGCCGGTACGGGCGATGCTCGTCGTGCTGATGCTGGCGAGCCTCGTCCTGTCGATCGGCCTGCCCGAGGCGTTCGGCCACCGCGGCATGCTGGTCGCCGGCGCGTACGTCGCAATGCAGATCGGCCGGACGATCTTCGTCATACTCGCGGTTCCCGGCTGGGCCCTGCGGCGAAACTTCGAGCGGGTGCTGGTCTGGTGCGTGGCCAGCGGCGTGTTCTACCTGCTCGGCGCGTTGGCCCACGGGCACGCCCGGGAACTGCTGTGGCTGCTCGGCATCGCCATCGACCTCGTCGGCGCGGCGGTCGGCTTCTACGCACCGGGCCTCGGCCGCTCGCACACGAGCGAGTGGACGATCGAGGGCTCGCACATGGCCGAGCGTTGCCAGCTGTTCATGATCATTACGCTGGGCGAATCGATCGTGGTGATCGGCTCGACGCTGTCGGACCTGCATCCGATCGCAGGCGCGCAGATCGCGGCCTTCGGCACTGCCTTCGCCGGCAGCGTGGCACTGTGGTGGGTCTACTTCGACCGGAGCGCGTCCGACGCGGCTCGAATCATCGCCGGCTCCGACGATCCCGGGCGGCTCGGCACCGAGGCCTACCACTGGATCCACCCGGTGATGATCGCCGGCATCATCGTCGCCGCGGCCGCCGACGAGCGGGTGCTGGAACATCCGGGCGCGCACGCCGAGACGTCCACCGCATGGATGGTGCTCGGCGGCGCGGCGCTCTTCCTGGCCGGCCACGCGGCGTTCAAGGCGATCGTCTGGCGGGTCGTTCCCTGGAGCCGGCTGGCCGCCATCGCAGTGCTGGCGTTGCTGCTGATCGTCGCCATGCACATACCTTCGCTGGCGCTTGCCATCATCGCCGTGCTCGTGGTCGCGTCCGTTGCCGTGGCCGATCGGCTGTTGCATCCCGAGCCGGCCGCGATCACTTCGTAGCGTGCCGAGTTACCGGGCAGTACAGCACCGCCATCGTCCGGGTCGTCCGGGTCGTCCGGGTCGTCCGGGAGCTGCAGCCAATGCAGCATGAGCTGGTTTGACGCCTTCTCGGGAACGACGACGCCGATGGGCACCAACCTTCATCACCTACACAACACGACATCGAGAAGGGCTAGCTGCCGCGCCCCTCTGCGCGCTAGGGGCGAAGCTGCCACCCACCCACGGAACTGGTCAGAACGGGGGCGGATCGGGGTCGACTTCTGCGATACGGGTTCGGCTGGTGTCCGCGGGTAGGTGGGGTGGTTGCGTCTCGTAGTGGTGTCCCAGGGGGCTGGTCCAGCGGTAGCTGCCGTTGGTGGTTCTGTCTAGGCGCCAGCCGGCCTCGTGTTTGACGCGGTGATGCCGTTTGCACAGTGCCGCCAGGTTTTCGGGGCTGGTCAATCCGCCTTTGTCGTAGAGGATTCGGTGGTCGAGGTCGCAACAGCGCGCCGCCCGCGAGCAGCCGGGGAAGGCGCAGGTTTGGTCGCGGGTGATAACGAACTCCGTGAGATCGCGCGGTGGCCGGTAGGTCTCGCGTCCGTAATCGAGCAGCGCGCCGGTGGCCGGGTCGGTGAGAAGCCGGCGCCAGGTGCCCGTTTCGTCGGCGGCCAGGCGGCGGGCTACTGATGCGGGGATGGGTCCGTGCCCGGCCAGTTCGCCGGGTTGCTCGTCGAGCCCGAGCAGGGTGGACGCGGCCACGGTGACGTGGATCGAGGGCCGCATGCCCTGTGCTTTCGGCAGCAACGGGTCGTACAGCGCGGCCACGCCCAGGTCGACGAGCGCGTCGGCGCGGCGCTGATCCGCGCTGCGCGGGTCGGTCGCGGAGGTGACCGAGGCCAGCGCATCCACGGCGGCCATGACCGCGGCAGCACCCTCAGCCGGGAGCAGCGCCCACAGTTCGGCCATGCCGTCATCGCGGGCAGTCACGCACACCCGGCGTTCGGACATGGCGTGCGCGCGTTGTTCCTCGACCCGGGCCGGGTTCAGCGCGTGCACCGCGCGGCGTACGGAGCGTTTGAACTCGGCCAGCGTCTGCCCACCCGCCCGGCGCAACACCCGTTCTTCTACTGCCGAGGCAACGTCAGCGTCGAGCCCGTAGGTGGCTTCGGCGAGGGTCATGGCGTGCAGGTAGCTGATCCGGCCCCGGCGTAACGCCCGCCCCGCCTCAGGCAGTGTCTGCGCCAGCGTCTCGGCCACGGCCAGGCGGCGTTGCGCGGTCAGCGGCGAGAGCCGCAGCGCGCAGCCGACGTCTTCGCGCACCCATCGATCCTCCGACCGGTCATCGGCGGCCATGACGGCCAACAGCCGCTGCTGCATCCCGGCCAACCAGGCCAGGTGCCGTTCCAACGCGACCAGCGCATCGACCCGCCCACCGTGCGACAACCCGGCCGGGTCGAGCAGCGACAACGCCGCCACCGCATCCGGACCCGGCGCTTCAGCCGCGAGCCACGCCGCGGCCTGGTCGGGGTCGTCGGTGATCTCCGCGAGTCTCAACGGCGGCGGAGACACCTCGAACATGCGTGCGATTCTATCTGATCATCGCAGACTACGTCGAGCCAGAATCACCTGATCTGGTAAGGACTTCCGACGCGAGCACGGGTACTACTCAGATCGAATCCGCCAACGCCTAGTTCAGGATCGAGCCGAAGATTACTGTCGGGCAGCACAGCCCGCCAGCTGCGGTTCACGCGCACAGTCGCACCCACTGTCTCCGTGCCCGCCTCAAACAGCCCGCCTCAAACAGCCCGCCTGCACAAGCAGCCGTGCTAGCCGCCCTCGCGGACGGCCAGGTGCGCCGCCCGCAGCGAGTCGAGGACGTCGGCCGAGGTGGGCGGCCCGTCCGTTGCTGCCAGCTGGCCGGCGACTCCGTGCAGGTACGCTCCCGCCGCCGCCGCGAGCCCCGCCTGCAGGCCGGCGGCCAGCAGCGACCCCACCAGGCCACTGAGCACGTCGCCGCTTCCGGCGCTCGCCAGCCAGGGTGTGCCGGTCGGGTTCGCGAATGCGCGGCCGTCCGGCTCGGCGACGAGCGTGGCGTTTCCCTTGAGTAGCAAGGTAACTCCCAGGTCGGCGGCTGCTCGCCGAGCCGATCCGAGGCGGTCGGCTGTGGGCTCGCCGGCGATCCGGGCGAACTCGCGATCGTGCGGCGTGAGCACGGTCGGCGCCCGACGCTCGCGCAGGAGATGCGGAGCGCGGGCCACCAGCGTGATGCCGTCGGCGTCGACGATGACCGGCAGATCGCTACACAGCACGTCGGCGAGCAGGCTCATCGCAGCATCGTCAGTGCCAAGGCCGGGCCCGACCACCCAGGCCTGGACGCGGACATCCTGCGGGCGGGCGTCCGCCTGAATCACCACCTCGGGGTAGCGGGCGCGTATGCCGTCCGGGGCCAGGCCGAGGTAGCGGACCATGCCCGCCCCGCCGCCCAGCGCAGCCCCCGTGGCCAGGACGCCGGCGCCCGGGTAGGACGGCGACCCGGCAAGCACGCCGACCACGCCACGCGTGTACTTGTCGTCGGACGCGACGGGCGTGCGCAGGAGGCCTGCCACGTCTCGCGCCTCGAGGACGAACGTGCGCGCCGGAGGCAACAGCGGAGCCAACCCGATGTCGACGAGCCGGATCTCGCCCGCGCACGACGCGCCCGGTCCGCTCACCAGACCGGGCTTGAGCGCGCCGAACGTCACGGTCGTATCGGCGCGGACGGAGTGCTCGCCGACCGCTCCGGTGTCGGCATCGACGCCGGAGGGAAGGTCGACGGCAACAGTCGGCTTGCTGCGCGCGGCGTCAGCGAACTCGGCGGCCAGGCCGCGCAGGCCGCCGCGGCCACCGATTCCCAGCAGCCCGTCGATCACGAGATCGGCCGAGCCGATCAGCGCCGAAGCGTCCACTGTGGACACCACGAGGCCGCCCGCGTCGACGAAGGCACCGAACCCGCCACGATGCACTCGTTCTGGATCGGCGAGCACGGCATGCACCCGGGCGCCCCGGCGCGCGAGCCGCGCCCCGGCGTGCAGCGCATCGCCGCCGTTCGAACCGCTGCCGACGAGCAGCACCACCGAAGACCCGTAGATCGTGCCGAGCATCCGTCCACAGTGGACGGACAGCGCATGGGCGGCGCGCTGCATCAGCGCCCCCTCGGGCAGCCGGGCCATGAGCGCCGACTCGGCGGCCCGCACGTCGTCGACCGGCCATACGCCGCGCACGTCAGTTCCCTTCCGCGATGACCGTCGCCGACGCGATTCCGCCGTCGTGCGAGAGCGATACGTGCCAGTGCGTGACACCGAGTTGGGCAGCGCGCGCAGCGACCGTGCCACGGACCTGAAGCAACGGGCGACCGTCGGGGTCGGTGCATATCTCGGCGTCAGACCACAGCATGCCGCCGGGCGCGCCGAGCGCCTTGGCGAGCGCCTCCTTCGCGGCGAAGCGCGCGGCGAGAGACTCGGCGGTGCGCGCAACGCCGTGGTGGGTTACGAGCTCGGCGGCCGTGAACAGCCGCGTGGCGAGCGTCGGAGTGCGCTCCAGCGCCTGCGCAAAGCGGTCGACCGGCACCACGTCGATGCCGACACCGATGATCACGCTGTCGGCGAGCCGGTCGCACCGGGCGGGGCGTAGTCGGACAGATGGCCGGGGAAGGCGGACACGTCCGGGTTGAGGTAGGCGGCTGCGTTGTTGACCGCGGTGGCCACCTCGCCGAATCCCGTCGCGATGAGCCGGACCTTGCCCTCGTAGTCGACGATGTCGCCCGCTGCGTAGACGCCGGGAACCGACGTCGCGCCCTTCGTGTCGACGGCGATGTGCCGCCTGCCGACGATGTCGATGCCCCATTCGAGCAGCGGTCCGAGGTTGGCCGTGAAGCCGAGCGCCGCGACGAGTTTGTCGCAGGGCAGTGACTTGACCTCGCCGCCGACCGTCACCTGCGCCTCGAACAGGGCCGGGTTGCCTAGCAGGCCGGCGATCTGGGCGTCGGTGAGAATCTGCACCGACGAGTCCTTGAGCAGCTCGACCGAATGCGGGTGCGCGCGGAACTGCGCGCGGCGATGCACCAGAGTTACGGATTTGGCGATCGGCTCGAGCATCATCGCCCAGTCCAGCGCGGAGTCGCCGCCGCCGACAACGACCACGTTGAGCCCCTCGTAGGCGGCGGGGTCGGGAACGAAGTGCACGACGCCGCGCCCGACGAACTCCTGGCCCGCGGGCAGCGGCCGCGGCGTGAACGTGCCGATGCCACCTGTTATGACGATCGCCCGCGTCTCGATCCGGATGCCGTTCGACGTCGTGACCGCGAATGTGCCGTCGCCGCGCTCGAGGCCCACAGCCTGGTGCCCGAGGATGTAGTCGGGGTCGAACGGCGCCGCCTGCGCGACGAGCTGATCGACAAGCTCACGGCCGCGGATCGCCGGGAATCCGGCCACGTCGAAGATCGCCTTCTCCGGGTACATGGCGGTGATCTGACCGCCGGGCTCCTCGAGCGAGTCGAGAACCGCGGTCTTGAGCGTTCGCACGCCCGCGTAGTACGCCCCGAACAGCCCAACCGGCCCGGCGCCCACGATGACCAGATCAACCGACTTGGTAGTGCCACCATCCGTCACACATCCCATCCTGACGGATGCCAGGGAGCCCGTCGAGCGAGCGCGTGCACGAGCACCCACCGAGACGCCCCGTGGCGACCACGCAGGCGGGGTCAGATCGCTTTATTCCACGGTGACGGATTTGGCGAGATTTCGCGGCTTGTCGACGTCGTAGCCGCGGGACTGGGCGATCTCGGCCGCCAGCACCTGCATCGGAATGGTGGTCACGAACGGGGAGAGCAGGGTGGCCACGGCGGGGACCTCGATCAGATGCGCGGCATGGGGACGCACCGTGCGGTCGCCCTCCTCGGCAATCACGATCGTGCGCGCTCCGCGGGCCCTGATCTCGGCGATGTTCGACAGCATCTTCTGGTGCAGCAACGGCCGCCCGATGGGTGAGGGCATGATGACGACGACGGGCAACCCGTCCTCGATCAGCGCGATCGGGCCGTGCTTGAGCTCGCCGGCCGGAAACCCCTCGGCGTGCATGTAGGCAAGCTCCTTGAGCTTGAGCGCTCCCTCCAGGGCGACGGGGTACCCGACGTGGCGGCCGAGAAAGAGCACTGCCTTCGACATGGCGATCTCGCGGGCCAGCTCGCGCACCGGCTCCATGACCCGAAGGGTCTGGGCAATCCGCTCCGGCATGGCCGCGAGCAGCTCGTACTCGCGCGTGATCTCGTCGTCGTACTTCGTGCCGCGCGCCTGCGCCAGCGCGAGGCCCACCAGTTCGACCGCCGCGACCTGGGCGGCGAACGTCTTGGTGGCCGCGACCCCGATCTCGGGGCCGGCGTGGGTGTACAGGACAGCATCTGACTCGCGGGGGATCTGCGCGCCATTGGTGTTGCAGATCGCGAGCACTTTCGCCTTCTGCTCGCGCGCATGGCGCACTGCCTCGAGCGTGTCGGCGGTCTCGCCGGACTGGCTGATCGCGACGACGAGCGTCTGCCGATCCAGCACCGGGTCGCGGTAGCGAAACTCCGAGGCCATCTCGACCTCGACCGGAACCCGGGTCCAGTGCTCGATCGCGTACTTGGCGATCAGCCCCGCGTGGAAGGCCGTGCCGCAGGCGACGACGAACACCTTGTCGACCTCACGCAGGTCCTGCCGGTCGATGCGCTGCTCGTCCAGCACGATCTGGCCGTTGACGAGATGCCCGCGCAAGGTCGCGTCGACTGCGCTGGGTTGTTCGTCGATCTCCTTCAGCATGAAGTAGTCGAAGCCGCCCTTCTCGGCGGCGGTGAGATCCCAGTCGACGTGGAAATGCTTGCCCTGGACGGGATTACCGGCGAAGTCGGTGATCGCGAAGCTGTCGCGGTGGATCTCGACGACCTGATCCTGACCTAGCTCGATGGCGTCCCGGGTATAGGCGATGAAGGCGGCGACGTCGCTGCCGATGAACATCTCGCCGTCGCCGACTCCGACGACCAGCGGCGAGTTTCGGCGCGCGGCGACCACCACGCCGGGCTCGTCACGATCGACCAGCACGAGAGTGAAGGCACCGGCAAGTCGTCGGCAGACTGCCCGAAGCGCGTCGGCGAGCCCGCCGCCCTGCTCGCGTAGCAGCTTGGCGACGAGATGGGCCACGACCTCGGTGTCGGTATCGCTTGCGAACTCGACGCCGTCCGCTTCCAGCCCGGTCCGCAATTCGCTGAAATTCTCGATGATGCCGTTGTGGACGACCGCGATCCGCCCGGAGGCATCGGCGTGCGGATGGGCATTTCGGTCAGTCGGGGCACCATGTGTAGCCCACCGGGTGTGGCCCATGCCGGTCGTGCCGGTGATCTGATGGCCGGCCAATTCCTTGTCGAGATTCTCGATCCGGCCGGCCCTCTTCGCGATCTGCAGCGTGCGGGCGTCGTCGATCACCGCAACGCCGGTCGAGTCGTAGCCGCGATATTCGAGACGACGCAGACCCTCGACGACGACGTCGAGCGCTTGCCTCGGACCTACGTATCCCACAATGCCGCACACGCCTAGCAGCGTACGGTAGCCGGGTCGCAGCCGACGCTGAGTTGAGTTCCCCACGAATCGGGCCAGACACCGTAATCGCGTGGTAGACGAGACGTGTGGATAACGACGCTCGCACCGCGTGGACACAGCCCGGCGCCCATGAGATCGCGCCGGGGTCGGGCGTCTACCGCCTGCCACTCCCCTTGCCGAACGACGGCCTGCGTGCCGTCAACGTCTACGCGATCCGCGACGGCGACCAGGTCGTGCTGATCGACAGCGGGTGGGCACTCGCCGACAGCGAGGCGCTGCTGGCCAAGTCGCTCGACGAGATCGGCTTCGGCCTGGCCGACGTACGCGAATTCCTCGTCACGCACGTGCACCGTGACCATTACACCCAGGCGATCGCCATCCGCCGCGCACACGGCACGTCCGTCGCACTCGGCGAGGGTGAGCGACCGGCGATCGAGGCGATCCAGCGCACCATCGCCGGCGGGGCGCCCGAGCCGATGGATCACCTGCGGCGGGCCGGTGCGGACGTTCTGCTCGCAGCGTTGCGGCAGTTCCACGGCGATACGTCTGACCAACTCAACTGGGAATCACCGGATCGGTGGCTCGCCACCGGCACCGAGCTGCCGCTGCGCACCCGTACCCTGCGGGTGATCGCAACGCCCGGGCACACCCGGGGGCATGTGGTATTTCTGGACGAGGCCGCCGGAAACCTGTTCGCCGGCGATCACGTGCTGCCGCACATCACCCCGTCGATCGGGCTCGAACCGGTACACGCCGAGTCGCCCCTGCGCGACTACCTCGAATCGCTACGCCTGATGCGGTCGTTGCCCGACGCGCGGTTGCTGCCGGCACACGGACCGGTGGCCCCGAGCGTGCATGCTCGGGTCGACGAACTGCTCGACCACCACGAGGCACGGCTCACCGCGACCGCCAAGGCCGTCGAAGTGGGTGCCTCGACCGCGCACGAAGCCGCCCGCGTGCTGCGCTGGACGCGTCGCGAGCAAGACTTCGCCGACCTCGACCTGTTCAACCAGATGCTCGCGGTGCAGGAAACTCTCGCCCACCTCGACGTCCTGGTCGAGCGCTGCTGGCTCACCGTCCAGACAGCGGCCGACGGCGTGGCCCATTACGACGTGGATTGACCGCAGCTACGGGCTTGTGGGCGAGCCGGACGGTGTGCCCACGCGAAGTCGACCGAGCTCATGGGCTGCTCAGTTCGAGTCAGTTCGCGGCGACGACCGCCGCTACCCGCTGAGCAATCTCCTCGGCCCGTTGCTGAGTTGCGGCCTCGACCATCACCCGCACCAGTTGCTCGGTGCCCGATGGGCGCAGCAGGATCCGGCCGGTATCGCCAAGCTCGGCCTCGGCATTACGCACCGCGTGTACGACAGCCGCGGACGTGCACGCCGCCTGCCGGTCGGTGACCGGCACGTTGACGAGCACCTGAGGCAGTCGCTGCACCACCGAAGCGAGTTCGGCGAGTGGCTTTGCGCTGTTCGCCATGCAGGCCATGACGTGCAGCGCAGTGAGCAGGCCGTCGCCGGTGGTGGCCGCATCGGTGTAGATGACGTGCCCGCTCTGCTCGCCGCCGAAGGAGAGGCCACGCCTGCGCAGCGCATCGAGCACATAGCGGTCGCCGACCGCGGTGGTGACGACCTCGATGCCGGCATCACGCATCGCGTGATGGAAGCCGAGATTGCTCATAACGGTGACGACGACCGTGTTCTCGCGCAGCAGGCCGGCCGCGTGCATCTGCAGCGCGCTGATCGCCAGGATCTGGTCGCCGTCGACGATCTGGCCGCTGGCATCGACGGCCAGGCACCGGTCGGCGTCGCCGTCGTGGGCGATGCCGAGATCAGCGCCTTCGGTCACGACGCACTTGGCCAGCGCCTCGATGTGCGTCGAACCCACGCCGTCGTTGATGTTCAGGCCGTCCGGGTCGGCCCCGATCGTGGTGACGATGGCACCGGCGCGCCGGTAGGTCTCCGGTGCCACGGCAGAGGCCGCGCCGTGCGCGCAGTCGACGACCACGCGCAGGCCGGAAAGCCGGGTCGGTACCGCCGAGAGCAGGTGGGAGATGTAGCGCTCGCCCGCGTCGGCGGCGTCGCGGACCCGCCCGATCGCCGCGCCCGTCGGCCGTCTGGCGAGCGGCCCGGCATCGACGGTCGCTTCGATCTCGGCCTCGATGTCGTCGGGCAACTTGAGTCCGCCGCGGGCGAACAGCTTGACGCCGTTGTCGGGCATCGGGTTGTGGCTGGCAGAGAGCACCACCCCGAGATCGGCGCCGAACTCTGCGGTGAGGAACGCCACCGCCGGGGTCGGCAACACGCCGACCCGCACCACGTCGGCCCCTGCGGACGTCAGCCCCGCGACGGTGGCAGCCTCGAGCATCTCGCCGCTTGCCCGCGAGTCGCGTCCGACGACGGCGAGCGGCCGGTGCGACGGGTCGTGGCCGATGAGCACCCGGGCAGCAGCGGCGGACAACGCCAGCGCGAGCTCAGGTGTCAGATCGCCGTTCGCGAGGCCGCGAACACCGTCCGTGCCGAAATAGCGGCCCACCGAGGCGAGTCAGCGCTTGGAGTACTGGGGAGCCTTGCGGGCCTTCTTCAGGCCGTACTTCTTGCGCTCCTTGACCCGTGGGTCGCGAGTCAGGAAGCCCGCCTTCTTCAGGGCGGGACGGTCGTCGGGCTCGATGCCGATCAGCGCCCGAGCGATCGCCAGGCGCAAGGCGCCCGCCTGCCCGGTGACGCCGCCGCCGCGCAGCGAGGCGATGACGTCGTACTGACCGTCCTTCTCCAGAGTCACGAACGGCTCGCGGATGAGCTGCTGGTGCATCTTGTTCGGGAAGTAGCCCTCGAGGGTGCGGCCGTTGAGCTTGAAATCGCCGCTGCCCGGCACCAGCCGAACACGGACGATGGCCTCCTTGCGGCGGCCGACAACCGGGGCGGTCACCGCAGCCCTCGCAGGAGCGGCAGCGCGGCGCGTGAGGTGGTCAGGTGGATCATTGGGCAACCTGCTTGATCTCGAAGGGCTGAGGCTTCTGGGCGGCGTGCGGGTGCTCGGGGCCGGCGTAGACCTTGAGCTTCTTGAGCTGCTTACGGCCCAGCGTGTTCTTCGGCAGCATGCCCCGCACCGCGAGTTCGACGACCCGCTCAGGCTTGCTTTCGAGCAGTTCGCCGACGGTTCGTTTGGACAGACCGCCCGGGTAGCCCGAGTGGCGGTAGCGGTACTCGTCGCGCTTGGCGCCCGATACGGCGACCTTCTCGGCGTTCACGATCACGACGAAGTCGCCGGTGTCGACGTGGCGTGCGTACTGCGGCTTGTGCTTGCCGCGAAGCAGTTGGGCCGCGTGGCTTGCCAGCCGGCCGAGCACAATGTCGTTGGCGTCGATGACGTGCCAGACGCGGGTGACCTCGTCTGGCTTGGGAGTGTATGTGGGCACGAGCCTGCTCATCTCTAGTCGGACTTCACGACGCTGCTGGTCATCAGACAGCGCCGCTCCCACGGTCTCTCGTCGGATTGATCGGCGAGCAACCCCGGGACATGGCCGGTGGTGCGCTGCACCGAACGGCCCTGCGCACCAGCACGCCACCATACCGGCGCCCCCGCCGGTAACCAAATCAGGCACCCGCGCAGCGGCCGGACGGACCGGCGCATGGCCTGGATCTTGTGCAGACGCGCCGGACGAGCTGGGCCCGTCTGCACAAGATCGCCGGATATCAGGAGGTCTTGGAAAGGAGGGCCACGCGGCGGCGAGTGGGTCTGCCGGTGGCATCGGGCATTCATGCCGCGATTTCAGCGTGCCCGCTCGACGCGCCCCTCGCCGAAGACCGGCTCGTCCGACTCGTAGACGACGCCGTCGGCGCCGAAGACCAGGAAGCGGTCGAACGACCGGGCAAACCATCGGTCGTGGGTGACGGCGAGCACCGTTCCGTCGTAGATCTCGAGCGCCTCCTCGAGCGCCTCGGCGCTCAACACGTCGAGGTTGTCGGTGGGCTCGTCGAGCAGGAGCAAGGTGGCCCCGGACAGTTCGAGCAGCAGGATCTGGAACCGTGCCTGCTGCCCGCCCGACAGCGAGCCGAACGTCTGATCTCCCTGCTGCTGCAGGCCATACCGACGAAGCGCGCTCATCGCCCGCCCGCGATCGACACCGGGACGGCCCACTTCACCGTGCCAGAGCAGGTCGACGGGAGTGCGATCCATCCACTCGGGATGGGTGTGGGTCTGGGCGAACAGCCCCGGAACGACCCGGGCCCCGAGCTTCCACTGTCCACTGTGGACGACCGATTCACCCGCTAGCAGGCGCAGGAAGTGCGACTTGCCGGCACCGTTCGAGCCGAGCACACCGATGCGTTCGCCGTAGAAGATCTCCGAATCGAACGGGCTCATCAGGCCGTCGAGTCCGAGTTGCTCGCAGACGACGGCGCGTTTGCCGGTGCGTCCACCGCGCAGACGCATGTTCACGCGCTCGTCCTCGGGCTTGTCAGGTGGCGGTCCCGCGGCCTCGAACCGCTCCAGCCGGGCGGCCATGACGCGGTACTTCTGCGCCATGACCTCGCTGAGCTTCGCCTGCTGCTGCAACGTCCGCACGAGGTCCTTGAGGCGCTTGTGCTCCTCTTCCCACCGGCGGCGCAGTTCGGCCATCCGCTCGTGTTTGTGGGCCCTCGCCTCGTGGTACGAGGCGAATCCGCCGCCGTGCACCCAGGTCGTGCCGCCTTCGACAGTGACGATTCGGTCGGCGACCCGGGCGAGCAACTCGCGATCGTGGCTCACGAACAGCACCGTCTTGGGCGTCTCCAGCAACCGCTCCTCGAGCCATTGCTTGCTCGGTACGTCGAGGTAGTTGTCGGGCTCGTCGAGCAGCAGGACCTCGTCCGGCCCGCGCAGCAGCGCCTCCAGCGCGAGACGCTTCTGCTCCCCGCCGGAGAGGGTGGTCAGTTCGCGGTATTTGCAGCTGTCATAGGGCAATCCGAGCGCGGCGACGGTCACGGTGTCCCACAACACCTCGGCGTCGTAACCGCCGGCGTCGCCCCACTGCGCGAGCGCATGTGCATATGCGAGTTGGGTCTTCTCGTCATCGCGATCCATCAGCATGATCTCGGACGCTTCGAGTTCATCCCAGGCGTCGCGAATCCGTTGGGGCAACAGCCGGACGAGGAACTCCTGCACGGTCGTGGCGTCGCGCACCGAACCGATGAACTGCCGCATGACGCCGAGCCCGCCCGAACGAGCCACCGAACCGGACTGCGCGGGAATATCGCCGGCGATGATCCGCAGCAACGTGGTCTTGCCGGCGCCGTTTGCCCCGACAAGTGCGGCCTTCGCGCCTTCGCCGACGCGAAATCCAACCGAGTCCAGCAAAATCCGGCCGTCCGGCAACTGATGGCGCACTCCGCCGACATCGATGTAGCCCACGATCGGTCAGTCTGCGTGAGGGGAACAGTGATTGCACGCGGATATCGCCGAACGCACGGTGAGAGCGAACACGCGTTAGGGGCAGAATCGGTCAGGTGACGACAACCGAGAGCGACACGAGCGAACTCGCTGCCACCCTGTCCGACGGTGCCGTCATCACCGACCCTGACGTCATGGAGGCCTACCGGCAGGACTGGGCGCGCGATCCGTCTGCCGGGCAGCCGCTCGCCGTCGTCCGAGCCGCGAGCACCGACGACGTCGTGGCGACACTTCGCTGGGCCAGCGCGCGCAGGGTGCCGGTGGTGCCGCGCGGGGCCGGCTCGGGCCTGTCCGGCGGCGCAACCGCGGTCGAGGGCGGCATCGTGCTGTCGCTGGAGAAGATGCGCACGGTGACGATCGATCCCGCCATGCGCGTCGCCGTTGCCCAGCCCGGCGCCCTGAACGCCGAGGTCAAGGCCGCTGCCGCCGAACACGGGCTGTGGTACCCGCCGGACCCGTCTTCCTTCGAGATGTGCTCGATCGGCGGCAATGCGGCCACCAATTCCGGCGGCTTGTGCTGCGTGAAGTACGGCGTCACCACCGACTACGTGCTCGGCATGCAGGTCGTACTCGCTGACGGCACGGCGTTGCGCCTCGGCGGCCCGCGGCTCAAGGACAGCGCCGGGTTGTCGCTTACGAAGTTGTTCGTCGGTAGCGAGGGCACGCTCGGTGTCATCACCGAACTCACGTTGCGGCTGCTGCCCGCGCAAGCGCCGGCCTCGACGCTCGTCGCCAGCTTCGCCTCGATCGAGGCCGCCGCCGACGCCGTGCTCGCGATCACCCGTAAGCTGCGCCCGTCCATGCTCGAACTGATGGACAACGCGTCGATCAACGCCGTCGAGGACTACGTCTCGATGGGGCTCGACCGCTCGGCGCAGGCACTGCTGCTCGCCAGGTCGGATGCGCCGGGCGCAGCCGCCCGCGAGGAGATAGCGGCGATCGAGCAGGCCTGCCAGTCATGTGGCGCGACCGAACTGTTCACCACCGACGACCCGGACGAGGGCGAGGCATTCGTGGCCGCCCGGCGGGCCGCGTTCCCGGCCCTGGAGCGCAAGGGAGATCTGCTGCTCGAAGACGTCGGGGTGCCCTTGCCCGCACTGCCCGCACTCGTCGGCGGCGTCGAGCAGATCGCCGCGCGGCACCGCGTGCTGATCGCCGTGGTGGCGCACGCCGGCGACGGCAACACCCACCCGCTGATCGTCTACAACGCCTCCGACGTGGACGAATCCGCCCGTGCACGAGTCGCCTTCGGCGAGATCATGGACCTCGCGATCTCGCTGGGCGGCACCATCACCGGCGAGCACGGCGTGGGGCGACTCAAGAAGGACTGGCTGCCGGGTTACCTCGGCGCGGATGTCATGGCGTTGACCCGCCGGATCAAGGACGCTCTTGATCCGGCGGGCATCCTCAATCCCGGCGCGGTTGTCTGAGGCCCTAGATTCCCGCCGCGGCGCACACCGCCCGCCGGGTGAGCACCGTGGCCAGGTGGTTTCGGTAGTCGGTCTGCCCGGCCAGATCGCTGGGCGCGTGCGTGCCCTCGGCGGCGCTCGCGCTGGCCGCACGGACGGCATCGACCGACGCATCCGCCCCGGCGAGCGCCGCTTCGACGGCGCCGGCCCGCAGCGGGGTATTGCCCATATGGGTAAGCCCGACCCTGGCCGCGGCGATCGAGCCGTTCTGCCGCCGAACAGCCGCCGCGACACCGACGATCGCCCATGCCTGGGCCACCAGGTTGAACTTCTCGTAGTGCGTCGACCAGCCTTCGCCCAACTTCGGGATGCGGACCGCGGTGAGAACCTCGTCGGGCCGCAATGCGGTGGTCAGATAGTCGACGAAGAAGTCGCGCGCGTCGACCACCCGCTCACCGGACGCGCTACGCACGACCATCTGCGCGTCGAGGGTCAGCGCGATCGTCGGCAGGTCACCGGCCGGATCGGCATGCGCCAGCGAGCCGCCGAACGTGCCAAGGTGGCGCACCTGCCGGTCGCCGACGGTTGCCGCCGCCTGCGCAAGCAGCGGCGCGTGCTGCTGCACAAGGCGATCGTGGATCACCTCGTCGTGAGTGGTCATCGCACCGATCACGATGGCGTCGCTCTCGTCGCGGACGCCGCGCAGTTCATCGACGCGGCCCAGATCGATCAGCGTCTCGGGATAGGACAGCCGCAGGCGCAATACCGCAAGCAGCGACTGCCCCCCGGCGAGCACCTTTCCGTCGTCGCCGGCTGCCGCAAGCGCGGTGAGCGCGTCGTCCACTGTGGACGGTCGGACATAGTCGAACGCGGCCGGGATCATCGGGCACCTCCCTCGTTGATCGCCCGCCACACCCGCTCGGGCGTACACGGCATCGGTACGTCGGTGACGCCGAAGGGCCGCAGCGCATCGATGATCGCGTTGACCACCGCGGGCGTGGACGCGATGGTGCCCGCCTCACCAACCCCCTTTACGCCAAGGGGATTCGTCGTCGCCGGGCTTACAGTCCGGTCGGTGGTGAACGACGGAAGGTCGGCCGCAGACGGCACGAGGTAGTCGACGAGCGTCCCGCTGCTGAGGTTGCCGTCCTCGTCGTAGACACCCTCCTCGAACAGCGCCTGGGCGATGCCCTGGGCGAGTCCGCCATGCACCTGACCCTCGACGATCATCGGGTTGATCACCTGGCCGACGTCGTCGACGCACACGTACTTGCGGATGGTCGATCGGCCCGTCTCGGTGTCGACGTCGATCGCGCACAGGTGCGTGCCGTGCGGGAACGACAGGGCCTGCGGATCGAACGTTGCGTCCGCGTCCAGGTTTGCCTCGACGCCGTCGGGAAGATCGTGTGCCGCGAAGGTTGCGAACGCGACGTCCTGGATCGTCTTGCCGGTGCCTGGCGCCCCGCGCACGCTGAAAGTCCCACCGTCGAACTCGATGTCGTCCTCGCTGGCTTCGAGCATGTGCGCGGCAATCCGGCGCGCCTTCTCGACGACACGCTCGGCGGCGTTCGACACCGCGATCGCACCTACGGCAACCGAACGCGAGCCGTAGGTGTCCCAGCCCTTGGGCGAGAACTGGGTGTCGCCGTGCAGGATCTCGACGTCGTCGAAGGGCACGCCGAGCCGGTCAGCGACGATCTGGCTCCACGCGGTCTCGTGGCCCTGCCCGTGCGGGCTGGTACCGGTGATGACCTCGACCTTGCCGGTGGGCAGCACCCGCACCGACGCGTGCTCCCAGCCGCCGCCGGCGTATTTCAGCGCGCCCAGCAGGCGCGAGGGTGCCCATCCGCACATCTCGGTGTACGTCGAGATGCCGAGCCCGAGTTGCACCGGATCCTTGGACGCACGTCGCTGTTCGCGCTCCTTTGCGAGCTCGTCCCATCCGATCAGTTCGAGCGCGCGGTCGGTTGCCACTTCGTAGTTGCCGCTGTCGTAGGTCAGGCCGGTGACGGTCGTGAACGGGAACTCTTCGTGGGTGATCCAGTTCTTGCGGCGCAACTGCATCGGGTCCATGCCCAGCTCGACGGCGAGTTCGTCGACGATGCGCTCGATCGCGAACGTCGCCTCCGGGCGTCCGGCGCCCCGGTACGCGTCGGTCGGCGTCTTCGTGCTGAACACGCCGTCGCACACGAACCGGTACGCATCGAACTTGTAGATCGAGTTGAACATGAACGCGCCGAGGATGGGCACACCCGGCGTGACCGAGGCGCAGGTAGGCGCCCATATCGGCGAGCAGGTGCACGTCGAGACCGGTGAAGGTGCCATCGCGCTTCGCCGTGATCGTGATGTCCTGGATCTGGTCGCGCCCGTGATGCCCGCTCATCAGCGACTCACTGCGCGATTCGGTGTACTTGACCGGCTTGCCCAGCCGGCGCGCGACCATCGTGCAGGTGACATCTCCTCGGCGTCACCTGCAGCTTGCCGCCGAAACCGCCGCCGACGTCAGGAGCGATCACCCGCACCTTGTGCTCGGGGATGCCGAGCGACAGCGCGAGCATCACGCGCAATACATGGGGGATCTGGGTCGACGACCACAGTGTCACAGCGTCGCCGACGGGTTGCCACGACTGTGGAACGCGGTTCCATGAACGCGGGATCAGTCGCTGCTGACGGAACCGCCGCTTGACGGTGACCTCGGCGTCGCGCAGCTGCGTCGACGATCGCGCCACCGGTGCCCGCCGCCCCCGACTCGAACTCCCAGGTGAACGACTTGTTGGACGTCAGATGGGAATGCACGAGGGTGGCGCCGTCGACAAGGGCGGCCTCCATGTCGAGCACCGGGGGCAGGGCCACGTACTCGACGTCGATCGCTTCGAGCGCGTCATGCGCCGCGTACGCGTCGCGCGCGGCGACGACGGCGACGCCTCGCCCGCATGGTTCACCTGATCGACGGCGAGCTCGGATGTCCGGGATTGACCAGGTCGTCGGTGACCGGCCAGGCCACGGAATCGTGCCCTGGACCTCGGCGAAGTCCTTGCCGGAGAACGCCGCAACGACGCCTGGCCGCTTCAACGCCTCGGACACGTCGACGGAGTGATCTTCGCGTGCGCCATCGGGCTACGCAGGATGGCCAGGTGCAGCATGCCGGAAGGGTCGAGATTGTCGGTCCACGTCGTGCGACCGGTGATGAGGTGCGCGTCCTCTTTACGCTCGCGGGCTCGGCCGATCTCGGTGATCGGCGCTCGGCAAGTGTCGTCACTTCCTCACGCCCCGCCTTCGCGGCCGCTTGGACGGCGCGCACGATGTTCTGGTAGCCGGTGCACCGGCAGAGATTTCCCTCGATGCCCTCGCGGACCTCAGCCTCGCTCGGGTTCGGGTTCTCCGCGAGCAGATCGCAGGCGGCCATGATCATGCCCGGCGTGCAGAAGCCGCACTGCAGTGCGTGCTCGTCGTGGAACGCCTGCTGCACCGGATGCAATGACCCGTCGGCCCCGGCAAGTCCCTCGATCGTCGTGACGGCACGCCCGTCTGCCTGGACGGCGAGGACCGCGCAACTCTTCACGCTCTTGCCGTTGAGCAGCACGGTGCAGGCGCCGCAGTTGCCCGTGTCGCAGCCCACGACGGTGCCGACCTTGCCGAGTCGTTCTCGCAGGTAGTGGACGAGCAGCGTCCGCGGTTCGACGTCGTCGTGGTACGCGACGCCGTCGACGGTGACATTCACACTGGTCATTTCTCGCCTCCGCGCTCGTTGCGTTCGCGGTCGTCTTCGCCCGTCATCGGTCCTCCAACTCGGCTCTGAAGTTGTGGGTACAACACACAAAAGTCCTCGGCGCGCGAGTTGGCAAGCCTTCCACCGAGATGAGTTGATCTTCCTGCGAATATCGCGCCGCAGCACGCGATGAGCACGAAGATCAACAGCTGCGCTCAGGCCTCGCCGATGACGTTTACCAGCTGTTCGAGGGCGGCGAGACTATGTCCCGCTACGAGGTGGTCGATATGCGGCAACGCGGCCACCATGCCGCCGGTTATCGGCAGATAGCCGTCCTTGCCCTTATGCGGATTCACCCATACGACGCGGTGTGCCAGTCGCGCCAGCCGGGCCATCTGCTCGCCCAACAGGGCGGGATCGCCACGTTCCCAGCCATCGGAAAACAGCACGGCGATGGCCCCGCGGGCGACGCCGCGCTGACCCCACAGGTCGAGGAACGCCTTGATCGAGTCGCCGAGCCGGGTGCCGCCGCTCCAGTCCGGGATGGCACCACTCGCCGCGGCCAGGGCGCGGTCCGGGTCGCGCTGGCGCAGTTCGCGCGTGATGCGGGTAAGCCGCGTCCCCAGAGTGAAGACCTCGGCCCGTAACGGCGAGGCCCGAACGGCGGCATGCGAGAAGCGCAGCAGCGCATCCGAGTAGGGCTCCATCGAGCCGCTCACATCGATCAGCAGCACCAGCCGCCGGGGCTTGCGACGCCGCGCCCGGCGGGCCAACCTGCTGGGCTCACCGCCCTGGTGCAGCATGCGCCGCACGGTGCGTTCGAGATCGACCGGGCCACGTTGCGCCGGTCCGTAACGGCGCGTTCTACGCCATCCGACGCGCGGAGCGAGCAGGGCGAGCAGCCGCTGCACCTCCTCCCGCTCGGGCGCGGACAGCTTTGTGACGTCGCGGTGTCGCAGCACCTCCTGCCGGCTGGCCCGCACCTTCAGCTGCGGCGTATCGGACATCTCAACGTCCTCTGCGGCGGGAACCTCGGCCGTGATCGGCGCCGCGCGCAGGCGCACGGCCGGCGGTGCGCGCCGGGTCGCCGGAAGCCCGCGGCCGCCGAAGTACGCGGCGAACGCGGCGTCGTAGCGTTCCAGGTCGGACGGGTCGCCACACAGGGTGAGCCGCCCGGCCCAGTAGGTGTCGGACGGATCGAGCACGTCGAGGTGCCCCAGCGCGATGACCATCGCTTGTACCCGGTCGGGGGTGGCGGGAACGCCCGCATGCCGCAGTGTGCGGGCGAAGCCGAGCACGATGTCGACGCCGTCGCGCGATGTCGATGTCATGCCAGCTACGCGCCGATCAGCTCGGCCAGGACGGACTCGCGCACCCGGACAGTGTCTTCGTGATACTTCAGCACTGCGCCGAGGGTCGCCGCCGCGCTCTCCATGTCGAGTTCCCGGGCGCCGAGCAGGTGCAGCGCGTGCGCCCAGTCGATCGACTCGGCCACCCCAGGCGGCTTGAGCAGGTCGGCTGTTCGCAGCCGTGCCGTGGCACGCGCGACCTCGCTCGCGAGCTTCGCGCTGACCTCGGGCAGCCGGCGCCGCAAGATCGCCACCTCGCGCTCAAAGGACGGATGCGGCACCCAGTGGTACAGACAGCGCCGCTTGAGCGCGTCGTGCACCTCGCGGGTGCGATTGGACGTCAGCACGACGAGCGGAGCCGTCTTGGCCCGGATGGTGCCGATCTCCGGGATCGTCACCGCGTTGTCGGCGAGCACCTCGAGCAGGAACGCCTCGAACTCGTCGTCGGCGCGGTCGATCTCGTCGACGAGCAGCACGGCGGGCGAGTGCTCGATGGCCTGCAGGATCGGGCGGGCGACGAGGAAGCGGCGGTCATACAGCGAGCGTTCGAGTTCGTCCGCATCGTGCTGCCCGGCGGTCTCGGCGGCACGCAGGTGCAGCACCTGCCGCGGGAAGTCCCAGTCATAGAGCGCCTGCGCAGCGTCAATCCCCTCATAACACTGCAACCGCACCAGCCGCGCCTCGAGCACTGCGGCGAGGGCGTGGGCAAGGCTGGTCTTGCCGACCCCGGCGTCACCCTCGAGGAACAGCGGACGCTGCATCCGCAGGGCGAGGAAGGCCGCCGTGGCCAGACCTTCGTCGGGTAGGTACCCGGTCTGCTCCAGCGCGGCGGCAAGTTCCGACGGCTTGGTGAAGACGTGATCCACCCATCCAGCATGACCTATCCGGCGCTGATCCGGGTGCCCCCACCATTCGATTGAACCCGCCGACATCGCGGGCTGCGCGACGCCATCCCGGCGGGCCGTCCGCGCCGCGGGGATCCAGCCGTCGCGCGATGGGGGTTAGCTGCGTCGCGAATGTCCACCGCCGCAGACGTCGGGCGGCCGTTGCGCCGTAGGCTCTGGCGCGTGCCACGCCGACCCACCCGCAGCGTCCCGACCGTCCTTGTTCACGGCTGGCAGGGCAACGAGGCCGAGCACTGGCAGACCTGGCTCGCGGCACGACTCGCAGAGGGCGGACGCGAGGTGCGCTACCCAGAACTGCCCGACCCGAACGCGCCGCAACTCGCCCCCTGGCTCGACGCGCTACAGGCCACCCTTTCCGGCCTGCCCGACGACGGGTTCGACGTGCTGTGCCATTCGCTCGGCGCGCTGCTCTGGCTGCACCATGCGCACGCGGGAGGCAGCCCCCGGCCGGCCCGCGTCGCACTGGTCGCTCCCCCGTCGCCGCACACACAAGTGCCGGAGCTGACGGGGTTCCTGCCCGTTCCGCTGGACATCGACCTCGTTCGGCACGCCGCAGACGGCACGGTGCTGGTCTGCGCCGACAACGATCCGTACTGCCCCGAAGGCGCCGCCATCGCCTACGGCCGAGCGCTGAAGCTGCCCACCACGCTGATTCCGGGCGCCGGGCATCTCAACGTCGAGGCCGGCTATGGCAGCTGGCCCGCTGTGCTGGATTGGTGCGGGCGGGACAACCTCGCGTTCATCGGCTGACCTGGGGCCTGCTGCCGGCCGTCGCGTCAAGGTGTCCGGGATGTCTCCGGAACGGCGTGTCCGGGATCTATCCGGAACGCACATGCGCCGCGTGGCGCCCGCAGCAGAGATGATCGTGCCCGGCTCGACAATCGAGGCAGCTTCCAGCAGTA
>CAVTEA010000014.1:0-14210 GCA_963733615.1 uncultured Actinomycetes bacterium | reverse complement strand
GCGCGACCTGACAGGGAACCCGTGTCCACCGACCCATCCCCGAGGTCGGTGTGTCGCGCCCTTTCCACAGGCCAACCCAGCGAAAACTTGCTGGTTGCGAGAGTGAGTCTTGCCGCCTGGCACCGGCTTGCACCGGTCCACCACACTGGGCATGTGACCACGACCCGGATTCCACCCGGGGATGGCGCCGTACCAATACTGCGGGTCAGCGGTCGGTCAAAAACCACCCCCTGGACGCCGTTTGCACCGCCGCTTGAGCGGCAACTACGGACCTGCCAGGCGAGTGGTCCCGCGCGGAGGGCGTGGGGGTCCCCCGGACCGCCCACCGTTGATGGTCGGTGACCTGCCGCTGCTATGCGGTGGTCTGCGGGCAGCTCAGTGCCATGTATGGTGGTGACGGGATTGCCGGTCACCAGGCCGGGGATGGTCGCCGCTGGGCGCCGAGCCGCGGCCAATGGTGCAGCATGGCCTCGCGGATTGACACCGTGATCGCGCCGAGCGGGCCGAACTCGAGGATGGCCGACGGTCACCGTGCTGTGACAACGCCGAGGCGGTGCGCCACGCGCTCGCGGGCCGTCACGGTTCCCCACTCCCAGTCCGCGCCGACGAGGCGCGCCAGGTAATCGGCGCCACCGCGCTCAGCTCGCGGGACGAGAGCGTCGCCGCGCAGCAGCCAGCCGATGCACGCATCGGCGAGGTCGCCGCTCAGTCCTCGCCGGTCGACTCCCGCCACGCGCTGCGGTACGCCTGCTCGGCTCGCTGCAGACCGCAGGCGACGTCGAGGTAACGCACCAGCACGTCGGGAACCCCATCCGCAGGTAGGCCAGCTCGACCAGACCATTGCCGATCGCGGCCTGCTCGAGGTCGACGAACCGCACGCCGGCCACCGTGTGCAGCGCGTTGTCGGGGCACGGATCGCCGTGCAGCAGACAGCGTCCGGGCGCCGACGCCAGCCCGTCGACGACATCGCCGAGCACCGCGCCCATGCCCGCCCGGACGGGCACCCGCACCTCGTCCGCAAGCGCGAGGAACGCACCCACGTCGTCTAGGCGTGGCCCAACCCACGGCGGCAGCGCGGCCGGTTCGGCATGCCTGCCGGCGGCGTGCAGCCGGGCAAGGCCGGCGGCGTAGGCAATCTGCCAGCCGGTGATCGGCGGCGCTCGACGAGGTGCTCCAGGACCATCGCCCGCTCGGCTGCGTCGCTGGCGAGCACGCGCGCCACGACCGGCGGTTCGACCTGGTCGGCGAGATGCAGGGCGGTCATCTCGCGGGCAAAGCGCTGCGCCGGATCCGGGTCGCCGACGATCTGCTTGATGACATACGCCGAGTCGGCAGTCTCGACCAGCCACACCCGCGATCGCGGGCTGCTACGAGTGCGCGCACCTGCCGGGGCCGCCCACGATCCGCACAGAGCTTCTGGAAGAGGCGCGGCCCCGTGTCGTCGCGCACGGCGCGGGGCTCGCCGGTCGTGGCGATGTCGGCGCGGTCAGCCCTGCTCACGCATCGCGCGCAGGCTCTGCTTGAGCGATCCCATCGTGGCGAGCACCGCCGTGGGCTCGTACCCGCAGTGCGCCATGCAGTTGTTGCACCGCTCGTCGCGTCCGCGACCGTACTTGGACCAGTCGGTGGTCTCGACGAGCTCCTTGTAGGTCTTGGTGTACCCGTCGGCCATCAGGTAGCACGGACGCTGCCAGCCGAGCAGCGAGTAGGACGGGATGCCCCACGCGGTGCACTCGAAGTCGACCTTCCCCTCGAGGAAGTCGAGGAACAGCGGCGAGTGGTTCAGGCGCCACCGCTTGCGGTTGCCACCGGCGAAGGCCTTCTTGAACAACTCACGCGTTTCGGTCACGCCGAGGAAGTGGTCCTGGTCGGGTGCCTTCTCGTAGGCGTAGGCCGGCGAGATCATCATCTGATCGACCTTGACCTCGTCGTTGAGCATGTTCAGCACGTCGATGACGTTCTGCGGCGTGTCGTTGCTGAAGAAGGTCGAGTTCGTCGTGACGCGGAAACCCTTCTCCTTCAGGAACTTGATGGCCTCCATCGCTTCGTCGAACACGCCCTCCTTGGCGACCGCCTCGTCGTGGCGATCGCGCAGGCCGTCGACGTGGATCGTGAACGCGAAATACGAGGACGGCTTGAAGTTGAACTTGTCCCACCGCTTGCGTACCAACTCGGCGTTGGTGCACAGGTAGACGTACTTCTTGCGCTTGACGAACTCGTCGACCATGATGTCGATCTGCGGGTGCATCAGCGGCTCACCACCGGCGATGGAAACCATCGGCGCGCCGCTCTCCTCGATCGCGGCTACGGCACGCTCAACCGGCATGCGCTGGCGCAGCAGATCGTGGGGCTGCTGGATCTTGCCGCAGCCGGGGCATTTAAGGTTGCACGCGAACAACGGTTCGAGCTCGACCAGCAGCGGGAACTTCTCCCTGCGACGCAGCTTCTGGCTGAACAGGTACCAGCCAACCCGCGCCGATTGACGCATCGGGACAGCCATCAGGTCATATCTCCTTACTCCCGCTCGTCAGGAGCGGAACGTCGGTTGTGACGCGGGATCGACGTCGACGCACACATCAGTCGGCGACCTCCTTGGGAAGGGAGAACTCGATGTCTTCGTGGGTGACGACCCGCTCATCGACATCAATCGGGCCGAGGGCGCGCAACGTGCCGATGACCTCGTCGACGAGATGCGGCGGGGCGGACGCCCCGCGGTGATGCCGATCGTGCGCCTGTTCTCGATCCATTCGGGCAGCACACCCGCGGCGTCGTCGACCAGGTGGGCGCGGGTGCCCGCCCGCTCGGCCACCTCGACCAGGCGCAGCGAGTTCGACGAGTTCTGCGACCCGACCACCAGGACGACATCGGACTCGGCAGCGATCGCCCGAACGGCGTCCTGCCGGTTCGTCGTGGCGTAGCAGATGTCTTCGGTCGGCGGCGACTCGATGAGCGGGAAGCGGCGGCGCAGCACGTCGACGACCTGGTCGGCGTCCTCGACGGCAAGCGTGGTCTGGGTCAGCACCGCGACCTTCGCCGGATCGGCGGCGACCACTTTCTCGGCCTCAGCCGCCGACTGCACCAGCTGTATCTCGCCGGGCGCCTCGCCCAGCGTTCCCTCGGTCTCGTCGTGACCGTCGTGGCCGATGAGCAGCACCGTGTCGCCGCGGGCAAGGAAGCGGCGGGCCTCGGTGTGCACCTTCGCAACCAGCGGGCAGGTGGCGTCGACGACGGTGAGCTCACGGCGCGCAGCCTCGGCACGCACCGCCGGTGCAACGCCGTGCGCAGAGAACACCACGGTCGTGCCGTCGGGCACCTCGTCCAGCTCGTCGACGAAGACAGCTCCCCTGCTCTGCAGGTCGGCGACGACGTGCGCGTTGTGCACGATCTGGCGCCGGACGTACACCGGGCGCGGGTAGCGCCGAAGCGCCTGCTCGACGATGTCGACCGCACGTTCGACACCCGCGCAGAACGAGCGCGGCGCGGCAAGCACGACGCGACGCGGCCCGGCCAGATCCGACCACCGGCGAAGTGCCGGAGCCAACTTGCGCAGGGTCAACAGGGCGCGCGCCCCGGACTGCACCGTGGACAGCCGGGCCAGCGGCATGTGCGCGGTGTCGACGATGACGCGCACAACCGCGACCGGTGGACGGTCCGGCTCGGCCCAGCGCTCGGACGACAGCCGCTGACTCCATGTCGACGGCGAGCGCGCCGGTCTTGGCCAGCTTCTCGCGCTCGGCGCCGGTCACGATCTTGTCGCAGGACACCATCGGGCCGGTGTGCACCCGAAGCCCCATCCGGCGCAACTCGGCGACGAGCGGGGACGCCGCACGCAGCACGATCCTGCCGTGCTCGTCGCGCACCTCGCTGGCCACAACCACATCGCCGGGGTGCAGCGCCGGGTCAAGCCCACCTGCGACACCCGCGACGACCAGCGCGTCCGGCCGAATTTCGTCGAGGCGCCCTATCCAGCGGCGCACCCGCTCGGGCCCCATGCCGCATCGCTCCACGAGCGCACCCGGCACGCGGCCTGCCAGCGCCGCATACTCGGTGCGCAGCGCAGCGACCACGAGCAGGCGGTTCTCAGTCATTTGCCCTCACTCATCGCTGGATTTCGCTCGTCGCCATCAGCTCGCGCTCCCCGCGATGCGGAAGCATCCGCCACCTGTCTGACGTATCGGCCGAGCGCGCTTATCGGAAACAGCAGCCGGTACATCTCGTAGTTGATGTAAAAGTCACCGGGAAACCCCGTCCCGGTGAACAGATCCTCATCCCACCCGCCGTCGTCACGCTGCGTGCGGACCAGGTAACGCACGCCACGTTCGACGGCCTCGGTGTGCTCGCCGGCGGCGAGCAGCGCGAGCAGCGCCCAGGCGGTCTGCGAGGGCGTCGAGTCGCCCCGACCGCGCCAGGATGCATCGACGTAGGAACGTAGATCCTCGCCCCAGCCTCCGTCGGAGTTCTGATGACGCTCCAGCCAGCGGACCGCCCGGCGCACCGGCACCGAATCCGCGCCGACACCCGCGGCCACCAGTGCGGGCACGACCGCTCCGGTGCCGTAGATGTAGTTAGCACCCCAGCGTCCGAACCAGGAGCCGTCGGCCTCCTGGGCGTCGAGCAGCCACCGGATGCCGCGCCGGGCGGGCTCGGTGTCGGTGCGGCCGCGGTGCGCGAGCATCTCGACGACGTGCGCGGTGACGTCGGCGCTCGGCGGATCGATGACCGCACCGAAATCGCAGAACGGCAGCTTGCCGATGACCCGGCTGGTGTTGTCTGCGTCGAACGCGCCCCACCCGCCGTCGCGTGACTGCATGCCGAGCGTCCAGGCGGTGCCGCGCTGCATAGCTGCCTCGACGCCCGGGACCACCGCCTCGCCGACGCGCTGCAGGGCGAGGACGACCTCGGCCGTGTCGTCGATGTCGGGGTAGTAGTCATTGGCGAATTCGAACGCCCAGCCGCCTGGAGCGAGTTGCGGACGGCGCACCGCCCAGTCGCCCTTGACCCGGATCTCTTCGTCGAGCAGCCACTGCGTCGCGCGCTTGACGGCCGGCTCGTCCGGGGCGGCGCCGGCATCGAGCAGCGCCGTGACCGCCAGGCAGGTGTCCCAGATCGGCGACTGGCACGCCTCGATCCACCGGATCGGGCCGTCTGCGGTCTGCCCGCGCATGGTGAAGCCGTCGATGCCGCGAAGCCCCGCTGCGATCACCGGATGGTCGAGCGGGTAGCCGAGTAGGTGCAGCGCGAGGATCGAGTACACCATCGGCGGCTGGATGCCGCCCCACCCGCCGTCGGCCTCCTGGCGGGCGATGATCCACTCGGCGGCCCGGTGGAATGCAGCCTTGCGGCCAGGCTTGATCGGCGAGCGATCGTAGGCTTTGAGCACCTTGTCGAGGCGGGTGAAGAAGCGGGCGGCGGTCCCCGTCTTCGACGGTGCAGACGTGCGGCCGCTGCGCAGTTCGTCCAGGTGGAACGGCAGCGGACGGGCCGGGCGCAGCG
This sequence comes from uncultured Actinomycetes bacterium, assembly GCA_963733615.1. Lineage (GTDB taxonomy): Bacteria > Actinomycetota > Actinomycetes > Mycobacteriales > Jatrophihabitantaceae > DASXRA01. The sequence continues at coordinate 8,717 of CAVTEA010000014.1, read as the reverse complement.
TCGCCACCACCGTGATGGCAACGACGGTCTGGCGCGCCCAGCAGCCCCAGTCGTACGGGTTGAGCGGGAACCACGACGGCAGCAGCACGATCTCGGGTGGCATGGTCGGCAACGCGTCCCAGGACCACTCGCCGAAGAGCGCGAGCCATACCCGGGTGAACACCCGGCTGGCCTCGCTGCCGCCACCGGCGAGCACGAACTCGCGAGCCTTCGCCATGTGCGGATCGTCGACGTTGTCGCCGGCCAGGCGAAGCGCGGCGTACGCCTCGACCGTCGTCGACAGGTCGCCCGGACCCCCATGGAACGTCGCCCAGGTACCGTCTGCCCGCTGCTGCGACCGGATCCAGCGGGCGGCCTGTTCGAGCTCGTCGGGCCGCAGGATGCCGAGGAACTGCCGCAGCAGCAGATCCTCTGCATCCATCGTGACGTTGGTACGCAGTTCGCCCTTCCACCAGCCGGCGGCGTCCTGCCGACCGACGAGGTGGGCGCGGGCGCGCTCAACGGCGACACGGACGTCGTCGCGAACCTCGGTGGTGTGTGGTGCGGTCACGGTCTCCCCCCGCCGCTCAGTGATCGCGATCGACAACGTAGCGCGCCAGTGCGACGAGATCGTCGACGACGTGCGGAGCAGAGGGCAACGCATCGAGCCGTTCGAGCGCCCTGGCCAGGTGCGCGTCGGCCTCCCGCGCGGCCCATTCGATGCCGCCTGCCTCCTCGATGAGCTTGGTGGCGAGGATGACGTCCTCGTCGGATTTCGGCGCGCCGTCGGCGAGCAGGTCGGCCAGGCGCGCGGAGGCGTCAACCCCGGACCGCAACGCGGCGACCACGGGAGCGGACCTCTTGCCCGCCCGAACATCCGAAGATGCCGATTTTCCGGTGATCTCAGGGTCTCCGGTGATGCCGAGGATGTCGTCGATCAGCTGGAATGCCATGCCCAGCTCGTGCCCGTAGTCGTGCAGCGCCGCGACGACGTCGGCGGGCGAACCGACAGCCAGGGCGCCGATCGAGGCCGAGCAGGCAAGCAACGCCGCCGTCTTGCCGGCCTCCATGCGCAGTACGTCCTCGACGGACACATCACGCGTGCCCTCGAAGTGCAGGTCGTCGGACTGCCCGCTGATCAGCCGCTGCGTGGCGGCCAGCAGGCCGGGCAACGCTCGCTGACCGTTGGCGCCGTCGCGCACGAGGGTCTCGATCGCGCAGGTCAGCATCGCGTTGCCGGCGAGGATCGCCTGCCCCTCGCCGAAGACGACCCACCCGGTCGGGCGATGACGCCGCTCGAGATCACGGTCCATGACATCGTCATGCAACAGGGAGAAGTTGTGCACCAGTTCGACAGCGACCGCGCATGGCAGCCCGGCGCTGGGGTCGGCACCGCCGGCCTCGGCGGACAGGACCGCCAGCGTCGGCCGGATCGCCTTGCCGCCCCCGGATCCGACCGCCACACCGTTCTGGTCACACCAGCCGAGCTGATAGGACGCGATCAGCCGCATCCGCTCGTCGTCGAGCGTCGCGACGGCGCTGCGCAGAGCCTGCTGAACGGGCTCGCGCACGCGGCCGATCGCCTCGGGCGCGGTGCGGCTCATCGGTCTCCCTCGATCTTCCCGCGAGCGCTCATCGGCACCACCGCTGCGCTCCTCGCTACGCTGCAACGCTCGCTCACGCGGCGACCTCCACGGTCTTCGGCAGAACCCCTAACGCGTCGTCGGCGGCGGCAATGCCGCTGCGAACGGCACTCTCCATGGTGTCCGGCCAGCCTGTCGCAGTCCACGACCCGGCCAGCCAAACGCCGTCCACTCCCGACAAACTCGACGGTCGAAGCGCTGCGGTGCCGGCCGCTTGACGGAACGTAGCCCGCCGCTCACGGGTGACGAACGCGTCGACCACCTCGGCCTGCCGGGCGGCAGGCAACAGCCGGGCGAGTTCGTCGACGTAGCGCTGCTGGATGGACCGGCTGGGCTCGTCGATGATCGCGTCGGCCGCCGACACGGTGATCGCGAGGTACTGGCCCGCCGGCATCGAACGCCGCAGCCCCGAGGTGTCGGTGCGGTCGAAGAACCACTGCACCGGCGAATTCACCGCGGCTGCGAAAGGCAGATCGGTCACCCGGCGGTCGTAGACGACGTGGACGTTCACGATGGGCGCCGCGCCGAGGCCCTCGGCCCGGCCACCGGCGTCTGCTCAAGGGCCGGCACGGCGGCGAACGCGTCGCGGTGCGGCAGGGCCAGCACGACGGTGTCGGCCTGAAAGCTGCGCGCGCCGTCGCGGCCGCGGGCGTGCACGGTCGCGCCCGGCTCGATCGACTCGACGCGATGGGCCAGCAACACCTCGACGCCGGCGTGGTCGAGCGCACGTTGCGCCGCGGTCGAGTGCAGATCGCCGAGCGGCACGCCGGCGTAGCCGACATCGGCGGCGTCGGCATGATCGAGCAGCCCGGTGCGGAACACCTTCGCGGCCAACGCCAGCGATGCTTCGTCCGGGTCGAGGTTGAGCGTGGCGACCGCGACGATTCCCCACAGCGAGCCGATGATCGCGTCGTTCTGGCCGTGCCGGCGCAGGAACTCGCCGAGGGTGCGCGCGTCGAGGGACGCATCGCCCGGGTCGAGACGGCGCAAGGCGAGCGCGCCGCGGACGGCACGGAACCGGTCGGCCGGGCGCAGCAGGCGGTAGCGGGCCAGCGCGGCCGTCAGGTGCGCGGGTGCCGGTACGCCGGCTGTTCGCGACAGCCGCGCGCGCTGCCCGTCCGCGCGCAGAATCGGGATGTCCAGGCGGGGCTGCAGGACGACGTCCTGCTCGACACCGAGGCGGCGCATCAGCCAGCGATAGGAATCGCAGCAACGCAGGAACACGTGCTGGCCGTTGTCGATCGACAGCTCGCCGCGGCGGAACGAGAACGCCGCGCCGCCCAGCCGCGGACGGCCCTCGAGCAGCACCACCGACTGCCCCGCGTCGGCCAGCCGCAGCGCCGCCGTGATGCCGGCCAGTCCGCCGCCGACCACCACTGCCTTGCCGCTCACGTGCGGCCCCTGGCCAGCGACCGGGCCGCGACCCGGATCTTGTCGCGAGTCGGCAGCGACGCGCGCCCGCGCATGACGATGCCCGGATCGGCGGCGATGCGGCCGAGCAGCTCGCGGTAGATGCCCGCCATCGCCGCGCAGCACGCAGCGCTTCGCCGATCGAGCATGCCGAGCAGCTCCAGGCCGCGGTCGTACCAGCCCCAGGCCCGCGCCGCCTCGAACCGGACGAGCTCGGCGAGGCGACCGTCGTGCGGGTCCAGCGATCCGTCGGGCAGGGTGGAACTCGACATCGAACAGGTCGAGATCGCGCTTGGGCAGGTAGACCCGGCCGTTGCCGAGGTCTTCCCGGATGTCGCGCAGGATGTTCGTCAGCTGCAGTGCCACGCCCAGGGCATCGGCAAGACCCGCGGCCCGCGCTCGATCACCGCCGGTCAGCGGCGGGTCGAAGACGCCGAGCGACAGGCGTCCGATCGATCCGGCGACGCAGCGGCAGTAGCCGACGAGCTGATCCAGATCGTCGTAGCTGCGGCCCGTGACGTCCATCTCGCAGCCGTCGACGAGCTCGCCGAATGCGTCGAGCGGTATGGGCAGCCGGCACGCGGCGTCGTCGAGCGCGAGCAGCACCGGGTCGTCGAGGTGCTCGCCCGGCGCCGTTGATCCCACCCGGGCAAGGGCGAGCTGGCGCAGCTTCTCGTCGGCGGGCAGGTCGCCGTCGCCGATGTCGTCGATGCGGCGCGCCACGGCGTACACGGCCGAGAGGGCGCGTCGTTTCGGCGCTGGAAGCAGCCGGATTCCCCAGGAGAAGTTGCGCGCCTGCTCGCGGGTGATCCGCTCGCAGACGTCGTAGGCCTCGTCGATGTCGGCGCTCATCGGCGCCCGGCCCACAGGCGGGCCGCCACACCGGCGGTACGAACCCGCGACGGGCGCACGGCCTGTGCGAGCACATCGCAGTCGGCACGCCGTAGCGCGGTCGCCGTCGCGAAGCCGCCGGCGACAAATCCGGCGATCGCTATTCTCGGCCAGCCATGCAGCCGCCGCACCAGCGCGCGGCCCGGCGCCAGCATCTCGACGGCGCGAGCCACCTGGAGGGCGATGGCCGCCCGCAACTGTGGACTCGTGGTCGCGGCAAGCAGGTCGACGCCTTCGGGCAGATCTGCCTGCGGCAGGTACGTGCGCCCGGCGCGGGCGTCCTCGCCGACGTCCTGGCAATGCTCAAGCACCTGCAGAGCGTTGCAGACCGAATCGGAGTCGGTGACGTTCTGCGCGCTCGACGCGCCAGCAATATGCAGCACGATGCGCCCGACCGGAGCCGCCGAGAAGTCGCAGTAGGAGATCAGATCGTCGAATGTCGCGTACTCGCTCACCCGCTGATCAATCCGGTTTGCCTCGACCAGATCGAGGAACGGCTGTAACGGCGTGCCACATTCCTCGATCAGCGGACGCAACGCGCGAACAACAGGCAGGCGGGCATTGCCGCCCGCCAGCGCGTGGAGGTCCGCCTCTATCGCGTCGAGCAACGCAAGCCGGTCGCCGGGAGCCTCATCGCCGACATCGTCGACGAACCGCGCGTAAGCGTAGGTGCGTTCGAGCTTGTCACGCGGCCCACGCGGCAGGATTCGCAGGGCGACCGGAAAATTCTCCGACCCGGCCTGGGCCGCGGCCGACGCCGCCAACCGCCCGAGCGCCGACGGCGCTGACCGCTGCGCCTCAGGCAGATCCCCACCTGCCATCAGCTACTCCCCGATCTTCGTGCCATTTCCATTCCCGCCGACAGGACGACACAACAATCTCTCGCCGCGCAACACTATTCCCAGTGTGTTCCAAGGATGTGACCGACCGGCGAGCGGCTCCCCCGATCAGCTAGCCTTCGCAGGTGGCGTCATTCGACCTGGCCGCGCTCCTGGAACAGCGCGGTAGCGAGCGTTACGAACTTCACGCTCGGTATCTCAACCATCAACTGCCGCGAATGCTGCACGCGATCGGCTTCGACAAGATCTACACGCGCGCCGAAGGCGCATACCTCTACGACGATTCCGGCCACGAATACCTCGACATGCTCGCCGGCTTCGGGGTGTTCGCCCTCGGCCGGCACAACCCCGTTGTGCGGCAGGCAATTCACGACGTGATCGACCTTGGGCTCGCCGATCTGACGCAGTTCGACGCCCCGCCGCTGGCCGGATTGCTCGCCGAAGCGCTACTGGCCAAAACGCCGCATCTCGACCGCGTGTATTTCGGCAACAGCGGCACCGAGGCCATCGAGGCTGCCCTCAAATTCGCCCGCTTCGCCACCAAACGCAAGCGAATCCTCTATTGCGAGCACGCCTTCCACGGGCTCACCACCGGGTCGCTGTCGGTGAACGGAGCCGCCGAGTTCCGCAAGGGCTTCGACCCCTTGCTGCCCGACGTCGCGATCCCGCTCGGTGACCTCGACGCCTTGCGGCGCGAACTGCGCAAGGGCGACGTCGCCGGGCTGGTCGTCGAGCCGATCCAGGGCAAGGGCGTTGCCGTCGCGCCGGCGGGGTTCCTGGCCGCTGCGGCTGACCTGCTGCACCAGCACAAGGCGCTGCTCATCGCCGACGAGGTGCAGACCGGCGTCGGGCGCACCGGCGACTTCTTCGCCTACCAGCACGAATCCTGCGACGGCGTCGAGCCCGACATCGTCACCGCCGCCAAGGCGCTCTCCGGCGGCTACATCCCGGTCGGCGCCACGATCACGCGCGATGAGATCTTCAGCAAGGTCTACTCGTCCATGGACCGCGTGCTCGTCCACGACTCGACGTTCGGTTCCAACGCGCAGGCGATGGCCGCCGGACTCGCCACGCTGCATGTCTTCGAGGTCGACGGTGTGGTCGACAACGCGCGCAAGATCGGCGACATGCTGCACGCCCGACTCGCCGAACTCGTCGATCGTTACGAGATGGTGGCCGACGTCCGCGGCCGGGGCCTGATGATCGGCATCGAGTTCGGCCGCCCGTCGTCCTGGAAGCTGCGCCCTGCGTGGGCCGCGCTTCAGGCCGCCCGCAAGGGGTTGTTCGCCCAGACCGTGGTGCACGCCCTGTTCCACAAGCACCGCATCCTGACCCAGGTCTCCGGCGATCACCTCGAGGTGATCAAGCTGATCCCGCCGCTCACGATCGGCGAGGCCGAGGTCGATCGCTTCGTCGACGCCTTCGTCGACGTCATGGACGAAGCGCATCGCGGCCAGGGCCTGATGTGGGACTTCGGCAAGTCGCTGATCAAGCAGGCCCGCGAGCGCTGAGCGCAGTCACTGCCCGGGACGCCGTCCGATCGGCGAGAGAGGCCCGAGGTGGCGCAGCTTGTCCGGGTTGACGCATGAACGCACCGTCTGCACGATCCCGTCGGCGATATCGACGCAGAGGATGTTGATCAGCGCGCCGTCCGCATCCAGAATCCGTGCGCCGGGCTGCCCGTTGACCTCGACCGGCTCGAGCTGCATGCCGAGTTCGCGCCCGCGCCGGAACAGGCCGAGCAGCAGCCTGACCACGTTGTCGCGGCCCAACACCGGGAACGGAATGCCGGCGCCCTTGCGCCCACCGTCGCCGTAGAACGCCACGTCGCCGGCGAGCAGTTCGACCAGCCCGTCCATGTCGACGCCCTGGCAGGCGGCGAAGAACTGCTCGGCGAGGCGGGCGCTGCGCTCGCGAGAGGTCTCGAATCTCGGCTTACCCGCCTCGACGTGACGGCGGGCGCGGGTGGCGAGCTGGCGGCAGTTCGCCTCGCTCTTGCCGACGATCGGCGCGATCTCGGCGTAGTCGAAGTCGAACACGTCGTGCAGCAGGAACACCGCGCGCTCCACCGGCGAGAGCGTCTCGAGGACCACCAGGAAGGCCATCGCCAGCGAGTCAGCCGTCTCGGCGGACGCCGCCGGCCCGGGATCGGCCTCAGTCACGAGCGGCTCGGGCAGCCACGGCCCGAAGTACGTCTCGCGCTGGACGCGAGCCGATCGCAACGAGTCGATCGCCAGACGAGTCGTGATCGTCGCCAGATAGGCCTTGGGCGATTCGATCTCGTCTTCGGGCACCCGGCTCAGCCGCACGAACGCGTCCTGCACCACGTCCTCTGCTTCGCTGACGCTGCCGAGCATGCGATAGGCGATCGCGAACGCATATGGCCGAAGGTCGCGGTATATGTCCTCTAGAGCGCTCATCGTCCACCTCTCCGGGGGAGTGTCTCAGCGCAATGCAACGGTGGCGATTGCCTCAGACCCAACCTTCGATCGGTCGGCCGGCGAGCCGGCGGCTCAGGTAGACGCCGAGCAGGGCATCGGCCAGTTCGTCCGGTCCAGGCCTGGAACCGATGTTGCCCTGCTCGCGCGCCTCGCGCAGCGCGGCCGTCAGCATGTTGCGATGCACGGCCAGCACGATGTCGACGGGATCCTCGGCCGACCGGCTCGACCCCGGCAGCGCCATCCGGGCGGCCAGCGCCTCGGCGAGTCCGGTCACCTCCCACAGACGCTGGAACTCCTCGGTCAACCGAAGCAGCTCCGCAGGCACGGCGCGCCCGCCAAGACCGCCGGAGTCACCGGACACCGAGACCCGTGTGGAAGCCTTCGCGGTAGGTCGCGAAGCGCGGCTTCCAGTCCAGTTCGTGCCGCGCCTTGGCATTGGACGCGCCCCGAATGCGGGTCATCATCGACACGCCGACCTCTCCGACGGCGAGGCGGCCGAGCCAGACCGGGACGTGCCGTGGCGGCTTCGCACCGATCGCCTTGGCGAATTCGGGAAGCCACGTCACAACCTCGACCGGCTCGTCATCGCAGACGTTGTAGACGCCCGGGGCGCCGCGCTCGACCGCCGCGACCGTTGCCGCCGCGGCGTCGGACAGGTGGATGAACGACCACAATCCGCCGCCGGCACCGACGATCGGGAACTTGCGCTTGCGTACCATCGCTGCGGTGTCGCCGTCGAGCGCAAGGCCGCTGCCCGGCCCGTAGAAGCCGCCGTACCGCAGCGCCAGGCCTTCGACGCCGTCGGCACCGGTCACCGCCTTCTCGAGGTAGCGGATCGCCTCGAGCGTCTGGACCATGTTCGCCGGCGGGTGCGGGTCGAGCGGGTCGCTCTCGTTCTTGATCGCGCTGCCGGTGCGCTCGTAGTTCCAGTTGCCGAAGCTCTGCGCGATGAATCGCCGGACACCCGCAGCCTGGGCGGCGGCGAGCAGGTTGTCGATGCCCTCGGTACGCAACCGGTTCGTGACTGCGAACTCGCGGTCGAACTTGCGCGGGTTCTTCAGGCCGGTGAGGCTGGTCAGCTGGTGGATGACGACCTCGGGCTTCGCCGCCCGCACCGCCGACACCACGTAGGCACGCTCGAGGACATCGGCCAGCACCGGGATCGCCCCGGCGTTGCGCAGCGAATCGCCCTTCCTGGCGGACCTGGTCAGCGCCGACACCTCGTGGCCGTGCGCAATGAGTTGCGGCACCAGGTGGCGGCCGATCGCGCCGGTTGCACCGGCGATGAAGACTCTCATTTCCTGCTCCTTCTCCTTGGGTTCTACCCGTAGACGGGGCAGGTGCTCGGTCTGTGACAGCCGCCGGATCAGTTCTTTCGGCGTGCCTTGCCGACGTCGGTTTTTCGGCCATCAAGGAGGACCCACGACCAACACCGACAGTGCGATCCGTGACCTCGGCCGCCGCTTCGCTGAAGCTGAGCGGCAGGGCAACGTCGACACGCTCGACGCCATCGC
>CAVTEA010000013.1:0-74366 GCA_963733615.1 uncultured Actinomycetes bacterium | reverse complement strand
CGGCGGCACAACGGTACGCAGTTGCGCGACCGTGGCGTCCTTGATCGGGTCTCCTTAGCAGCGGAGCGAATCTGGTCCCTTCCGGCGACCGGTAGGTGTCAGGCGGCCGGCGAGCGGAGCGGGCGGTGTCCTTCGCGGCGCAGTTCGGTTTCGAGGTCGAAGGAGTAGGTGCCGTAGAAGTTGATGTGGTCGTGCTGGGCCGGTGTCAGGTGCGCCGCGTCTTCGTCGGTGACGGCGTAGCCCTCGGCACGGAGGGCGTCGAGCGCGTAGCCGAGGTAGATCGTGGTCCACAGCACGGCGGCGTTGGTGACCAGGGTGAGGCAGAGCGCCTGGTCGACCTGGTCGTCGAGGTGCCTGCGCCGGACGTGGCCTTGGTGGGCGAAGAACAGGTCGCGTCGCAGCGCGTGCAGGCTCTCGCCCTTGTTGAGCTGGCGGCGGACTCGTCGGCGAAGTTCCTCGTCGGCGACGTAGCGGCAGAGATAGATGGTGCGGACGAGCCGTCCGTATTCCTGCAGCGCTCGGGCGAGGGAGTTCTGACGGCTGCTGGCGTGCAACTTGGCGATGAGCAGGCTCGCGGTCGTGTGCCCAAACTTCATCGATCCGACGAGCCGAAGCAGGTCGTCCCAGTGATCGGCGATCAGCTGGGTTTGGATGGGCTGCGTGAGCAGTGGACCGGCGTGCGGGTACCGGGAGCGCCAAGACGACCCGGCGCCAAGGCGGTACAGCTGGAGACGGCCGATGTCGCGGATGCGTGGCGAGAACTGCAGCCCGGCCAGATCGAAGATCGCGAACGTGGCCAGGGTCTGCCCGGCGGTGTCGGTGGTGTGCTCGCCGATCGGCAGGTCGGTCGGGTTGCCGAAGATCTCATCGAGCACGGCGACCGCCTCCCGCCAGGTGGTCGGGATGACCTTGGTGCCGTAGGTCGAGTGCTGGTCGGAGACGTGGGTGTAGGTGGTAGTGCCCTCGTCGAGGAAGTACCGCGACAGGGCGCGGGCGGTGAGGCTGCGGCCGCGCTGCGGAAATCGCTGCCCGTCCGAGGATGACAGCGTTCCGCCGCCCCACAGTCGAGCGAGCGGATGCCGATGGTGGGCGTTCACCAGGCGAGCGTTCGCCTCGCGCAAGGTTTCCTGGCGTAGGTACCACTGCGAAGTCCACGCGAGAGTGTCTTCGGAGATGCCCGAGGCGTCGGCCATCCCGGCGTAGCCGAGGTTGCATGCGTAGGCCAGCACCGACGCGTAGAGGTTGCGGACCAGGTCAGGGTTACGCGGCTGAGCACCACCGGCATGGGTGAACGCCTCGCTGAACCGCGTGTCGCGGTCGACCTCGATGAGCAGCGCCGGGAGGTGGACCTGAGGCAGCCGCGCGGCGACTGCCTCCGCGAGCGCAGATGCCTCGGCCGGGACCTGTTCGGCGGGCAGCGGCGACACGATCAGATCGCCGTCCTCGCCGATCCGGGCCAGGCCCTCACTCGCGGGATCAGCGAGCACTCGCTCCAGATCGGCGAGAGCGGCATCCAGCTCGGTGCTCCAGTCGTTGCAGGTGCCGGGTCGGGATCGGCGTCGGCGCCGGTGACAGCGCAGAAGTCGTCGCGCTGCGCCGCCCAGGTCTCGACGGGAATGAGCAGCGTCGTCGGATCGGTGTAGCGGCGCGAGCCGGGCACCCACACGTCACCGGAGCGCAGCTTCGCCTGGACGCCGTACAGCACGCTCAGTTCCCAGTAGTGCCGGTAGGCGGCCCCGCGGCCCTGACCGTGGGTCTGGTCGAGATAGCCGCGCCAACGGGCCGGCACGAACGCCGTCGCCTGCTGCGTGGTGGCCAGCTCAGGGACGGTCGTTCGGCCGGCCGCGTTCAGCTCCCGCAACACCTCCACCGCGGCCAACAGCGCCACGACGTCCGGGTTGGCGGTGTTTCCGGTCAGCGGCAGGTGCGCGATGACGGCCGGAGTGAAAGTGCGCAGGTACTTGTAGCGGGCGGCGAGCAGGTCGAAATGGCCGTGATCACGCGGTTCCCGCTCCGCGACTGGGCGGCGCGCGGCCTGCAGGCGCGGCATCCCGACTGCGCGCGGACCAACCGGCCGACGTCAGCGTCGGACACCAGCGGGTCGGCGAGAATGTCGAGCACCTCGTCCAGGAGCCGGCCGCGGTCGATCTCCACCTTGGCTCGTTCCACGACGCGCTGGGACAGCTCGTACCGGGCGCGAGCATCGGCCCCGGCCAACGCCTGATCCAGCAGCTGCACGAGCTCGTCGAGGACCTCGACGTAGGTCTCGGCCAGCGTCGCCAGCAAGATCGGATACCGCCGGTCGACATCGGCGCGCTGCAGCGCCTGGTTGGTGGAACGGCGGCCGGTCTCGGCCAGCATCCGGCGGCGACCGGCCGGCAGCGCGGACAGATCAAGTTGATCGGCGCCGTGAGCACGCAAGAACTCCAGCTTTGCCAACTCCGCCTTGAGCACCTCCGGAGTGGCCGCGGTGGTCGCCGCGGCGCAGCCACGCCAGGCGAGTTATCCCCAGCTCGTCATCGACGTCGAGCAGCCCGTCCAACCAGGTCGGGCGCGGCGGAGCGAGAAGCGAGGCGAGCCGATGGTAGGTCTCGGCGCGAGCGCCGTCGCGGGCAGCTGCTACTCGCCGCGACAGCGTGTCCACCGATGGGCGGACGATCCGTTCGTTGCGCAGCCAGTCGCAGGCCAGCGCAAGCAGCACACCGGGTGCGTCGTGTTCCAGCGCCCGAGCGAGGAGAAAGGCATCGAGCTGCTTGCGGTCACCGGCCGCGGAGACTCGCCAGCCCAGCCGGGCGAGCACCAGCGTCCGGTGATCACGCCGGGTGCGGCCCTCCCAGCCGCCGTAGGCCGACAGCAGACCCGGCACGTCGTCGTCGGCGACCCGCAACCGGGCTGCCAGGCGGCGGACCGCGTTAGATGGGCAAGCGCTCAGCTCATCCGGAATCCAGCCCAGCCACGGCAGCGCGCAAAGCTGAACAGCAGCACCGAGCCGGTTCTCCACCCGGACGTTCGCGCCCAGCCAGCCCAGGTCGTCGCCGGTCAGCGTGAAGTAGGTGACCAGGTCGTCGTCAGCGATCTCGTCTGGCCAGCTACTCAGCCTCGCGAGCTCGGCATCGGACAGGAACCGAACCGGCATGAGGCACGCTATCCGCGACGATCAACGCCGGACAAGAGCCGCGGTTCGCACGGCGGCTCACCGCCCGCAAGCGGATCGTCTGCGGGACGACGGCCCAGCTTGCCTAGTCCTCGGCGGTTCACGCAGCGACGCCGGTGCTCGGTGCTCGCAGGCGGTTCCGCTTGCGGGCAAGGCGTTGACCAGCACCGCGGCGCGCAGAACGCTGGAGTAGCTCTGATTACATCGAATGTCGATATACTTTTGGGATGGCTCCTGTCCGGGTAAGTGCTCTCGACGTTGATTCGCTGGCGATGGCGATCGAGGACTTCAATACGGTCTTCATCCGGCTTGCCTCGGTGCAGAGGTTCAGCTTCTCGACACTGTCGGTGATGCACAGCCTCTCGCGTAGCGGGCCGATGAGGCTGACCGACCTGCTGGCGACCGAGCAGATCAAGCAGCCGGCGCTGACCAGCCTGGTCGCGAAGCTGGAAGCGGCTGGCTTGATGTCGCGGCGACCCGATCCGAGCGACGCCCGCGCGGCGTTGCTCTCGCTTACTCCAGCCGGCGAGACGGTCGTCCGGTCCCGGCACGCCGACCGGGTAGCGAGGCTGGCGCAGCTGACCGACCGACTCGACCAACACGATCGGGCCGTGCTCGCTGACGTCCAGAAGGTGCTGTCTCGACTGGTCGCAATCGCCCACGACACATCGACTGAACCGGCGATCGCCTAACAGCTTGGACCAGAGACTAGGAGAACGACGTGACCCAATTTCCTCTGAACCCCGCCCCCATCCACGTGCCCGACGAGGTCCTCGCCGACCTTCGCGCTCGTCTCGCATTGACTCGGCCACCACTGGACGAGGGGAATTCGGACTGGTTCTACGGCGTCCCAGACAGCTATCTACGCGATCTGGTCGTCTATTGGCGCGACGGCTATGACTGGCGTCTGGCCGAGTCGGCCATCAACGCCTACGAGCACTACCAGGTCAGCGTTGCTGGTGCCCCGGTGCACTTCATGCGCAAGCCCGGCCGTGGCCCGCACCCGATCCCGTTGATCCTCACGCACGGCTGGCCGTGGACGTTCTGGCATTGGTCGAAGGTGATCGACCCGCTCGCCGACCCGGGCGCGTTCGACGGCGACCCAGCCGACGCGTTCGACGTCATCGTGCCGTCCCTACCTGGCTTCGGGTTCCCGGGCCCGCTCACTGGCTTTCCGGACGTCAACTTCTGGAAGGTCGCCGACCTCTGGCACACCCTGATGACCGAGACCCTGGGATATGAGAAATACGCCGCCGGGGGCTGCGACATCGGCGGTCTCGTCTCCAGCCAGCTCGGCCACAAGTACGCCGACGAGTTGTACGGCATCCACATCGCCTCGGGCCTGCCACTGGACTTCTTCACCGGCCCCCGCGCGTGGGACCTGGCCCAGAAGGCACCCCTCACCGACGAACAGCCCGCCGAGACCCGCGCCCGCATCATCGAGCGGGACCGCCGCTCGGCGTCGCACCTCGCCGTGCACATGCTCGACGGCGCCACGCTGGCCCACGGACTAAGCGATTCGCCGGCCGGACTACTCGCCTGGCTGCTGAAACGCTGGAACGCCTGGAGCGACAACGGCGGCGACCTCGAAGCCGTCTTCACTAAAGACGACATGCTCACCCACGCCACCATCTACTGGGTGAACAACTCCATCGCCACCTCGATGCGCTACTACGCCAACGCCAACCGCTACCCCTGGGCACCCGCCCACCACCGCACCCCGGTCGTGGAAGCACCAGTCGGCCTCACCTTCATGACATATGAGAACCCGCCCGGCATCCACACCAGCCAGGAGCGAGTACAGGCGTTTGTAGACGGCCCGCAGGGTGAGTACTGCAACCACGTCAACGTCAACGCGCACGAGCACGGCGGCCACTTCATACCCTGGGAAAATCCCAAGGCCTGGGTAGACGACCTACGCCGAACGTTCCACGACCGCAGGCCCACATAGCTGCGTCTCCAAGTTGTTCCGACCAACAGCGCTCCTCTGCCCGTTAGCCGAACGGCATACGGGACACCATCCGACCAGCACGACGGCGCGTCGTTCGGCCGGGATCATGGACGGCAGCGAATCCCAGAAGACCCGCCCGCAATAATGCCCGGTGAAGTAGGCTCAACCGCTACAGTCCTGCGGTGGCCAGAATGCTCGTCGGGTACGGCCGCTGCTCGACCGACGCCCAAGACCTCACCGCGCAGCGCGACGCGCTGATCGCGCTCGGCGTGAAACCGAACCGGATCTACGTCGACCACGGCCTCACCGGCACCAACCGCGCCCGACCCGGACTGCGAGAGGCCCTCGCGGCTTGCCGCTCCGGCGACACCTTGGTCGTGACCAAGCTCGACCGGCTTGCCCGGTCGCTGACCGACGCACGCAACATCGTTGAGGAACTCACCGAAGCCGGGGTCAAGCTCAACATCGGCGGGTCGGTGCACGACCCGACCGACCCGGTCGGGCGGCTGCTGTTTAACGTCCTCGGGATGATCGCCGAGTTCGAGTCGGACCTGATCAGAATGCGGACCAGGGAGGGGATGAAGGTCGCCAAGGCCAAGGGTCGGCTGCGCGGCAAGCAGCCCAAGCTCAAACCCGCGCAGGAGGCACACCTGGTCGAGCTGTGGCGCGGCGGCAAGCACACCAGCGCTGAGCTCGCCGAGTTGTTCTCCGTCGCGCGCTCCACCGTGTACCGCGCCGTGCAACGAGCCGGCGAGCCGAAGCCGGCGCGGGCTCGTCGCGCGTGAGCGGTCACGTCTTCGTCGATGAGTCGAAGCAGCGGGACTACCTGCTCGTTGCAGCCGTGGTCATGCCCGACGACCTCGTTGGTGCGCGCAGAGACCTCCGGGCACTTGTGATGCCGGGCCAGCGGCGCCTACACATGAAGAAGGAGCGAGACGCCCGCCGCAGCGCGATCGTCGATGCCATCGCATCGATCGGCGCAACCGCGACCATCTACAACGCCGGCCGACCAGGACGTCACGAACTCGACGCGCGGGAAGTCTGCCTGCGCGCCCTGGTCGTCGATGTCTCCGGCGCTGGGCGTCAGATGCTCGTCCTCGAGCAGGACGACTCGCTGCTGTGGTGGGACCAGCAGCACCTGATCGAGATCACCCGCGAGGTCGGATGCCGCGACACCCTCCGGTACGAGCACCGCCGCGCCGAGCATGAGCTACTTCTGGCCGTACCCGACGCAATCGCATGGTGCTGGGCCAAGGGCGGTCACTGGCGCGACCGCGTGCAGCCGCTCGTGACCGAGGTCCGCCTGATCTGACCTCGAACAGCGCGAAGCCCGGCTCACCGACCGTCCGGACGGCTACCGGGCTCACTTCCTGAAGCTCAGCGCAACAGGCACCACCGAGTGTAGAGCACCAACGCCGTCGCGTCATCTGGTCGCTGGTTGACGCCACCCGACCTCCGCCGTCAGGGACCAGATTTGTTCCGCTGCTAAGGGGACCCCTTGATGCCGGTGTCGACGAGCTTCGCGTACAGAGCACCCCCACCGGCCATGGCCGCACCGCCGACCAGGCCACCGATCGGCCCACCGAACACGGTGCCGAGCAGCAGGCCCCATACGCCGCCGCCGAGCGCGCTGCGCTTGGCCGTGACGTCGGTGGTCTCGGTGACGTGCGAGGTGCCGTCCGCATCACGCCGGATGAAGACTGCATCGTGCATCTGCAGGCCGTCGTTCTTCTGCAGTCGCACGGCTGAGAGCAGGAACTCCTGTGCCCTGAGCTGGTCGTCGAAGGAGATGACGAGCAGCTTCTCGTTGGTTGGTTCCGGCATGCCGGAAAGCGTATGCGACCCGACCCTTATCCGGCGGGCTCAGTTCGATATCGGTACGTGTGGTGCTGCCAGTACCCGAGCCGCCGGTACAGCGCCATCGCTGCATGATTGCCGGCACTGACCTGCAGGTAGCTGCGGGTCGCGCCGTGAACCTCGCGGGCCCAGTCGCCCAGTGCCGCCAGGATCGACACTGCGAGACCCTGCCGCCGCCACGCGGGATCGACTTCGACGGCGCTCACGCCCAGCCACCCGTCGTCGATGGCGCCCCGTCCGATCGCGATAGTTCGCCCGTCGCGGCGTAATTCGGCGAAGCCGACCCGGTCATGCCGAACCAGGATCTCTCGCGCTACTGCGGGCACGCGCCCCTCGCGATAGCGGGCCACCCACGCGTCATCAGGTGTCAGGGCGACGTGGACGTCGGACGGGTCGGCGGGGCCTGCGCGCAGCATGTCCAGTCGTGCGGCGAGGACGAGGACGTCCGGGCTCGCCGTGAAACCCCTTGCGGCCGCCTCGGTGTCGAGTAGCCGGCGTGCCGGCAGCGGTATCTGGACGGCCAGCGGCAGGCCCCGAGCGGCGTACCAGGCACGGGCGGCATCGAGCGTGTCGTTGAGGGATGCCGCCGGCTGGCCCAGCGGTAGCGCGGTGTTCGCGCGGCTGGTGAAGCCCTGATTCGCGCGCAGCAGCCAGCCGCCGCGCTCGTCGGTGTGCTCCGCCTGCCAGCCGCGCGCGCAGACCGCCTCGAGGGCGAGGATGTCGCCGGCGGACGGCTCTGCAAGCCGCGCCGCAACCACCGATTCGACCGGGATACGCACGAGGCCCGTGCGCGTCTGCACCACGGCGGCATCGCTGGTGAGCGAGACAAGGTCGCCTACGCTGTCGGCGAATCGCTGCCCGTCGACGGTTTCAAGAGCGCGGCGGACGGCAACTCGCCGCCCGACCCAATCTGGTTCCAGCACAAGCGGCATACTAGGTCGAGCACTTCCGCGCACTGTCGCGCGCGTAGAACCAGATTCCCGCCCGGAGGACCGCAGTGACCTACGTGATCGCCGAGCCGTGTGTCGACGTACTCGACAAGGCGTGCATCGAGGAATGCCCAGTCGACTGCATTTACGAAGGGGGCCGGATGCTCTACATCCACCCCGACGAATGCGTAGACTGCGGCGCTTGCGAGCCGGTCTGTCCGGTCGAGGCGATCTTTTACGAGGACGACCTGCCGGACAAATGGCGTGACTACACCCAGGCCAACGTCGATTTCTTCGACGACCTCGGCTCGCCAGGAGGCGCCGCAAAGGTCGGCAAGGTCGACAAGGATCCCGGCCTGATCGCCAACCTGCCCCCGCAGGCCGCCGACCACTAGCTGGTCGTCGGCGCCGACGGGGGTGCACGCGCTCGGCCTTACGCCGGTGGGCGCAGGCTCGTCGCACGAAGGGGCGCGCGGCCCTCACGCAGGGGGGCGCTGCCCTCACGCAAGGGCCGTAGCCGTCCGTCTTACGCTGGTGGGCAGTTGTGCGCCGGGTGGGCAGTTGTAAGTGCCCACCTGGCGCCTAAGTGCCCACCCGTGGCGCACTCGTGGTCTAAGTCCCCACCCGCGGTGCACCGCGAGCTGCCGGCGTTAGCGGTGCAAGGTCGCGACGACCACGCTGCTCACAGCGGCCTTGTCGGTGCGCCATCCGTGCTCGCGGGTCCATGCCTGCCCCGCGTACTTAACCGAGTCGATGCCGAGCCGGTCGGCGTTCGCGACGAACCATGCTGCTGTCGCCCATGAAGCACCGGGCACGGTAACCGTCGGCTCGACCGCTTTCGGAGTGTTGACCGGAAGGTCCTTGGCGATCAGCGTCGCCACCTGACGCGCGGGTGTCACCTGGGCCGGCTTCGGGAAGGTGCACGTGATGCCGGCGGGGGAGTGGCCGGTCAGCGCATCGGACAGCGCCTGGGCCTCGCCCTCGTGCCGGGCGTAGAAGCTACCGTCGATCGAGATCTGCACCTTCTGGATCGCGTCTGCCAGCGGCATGGTCTGCCAGCCGTCGATCTTGAGTAGGGCGTCGAGAAACGCGCCGGTGGCGAAGTGGACGTCCTGAAGTTGCGCCGGAGTACCCCAACCCTGCGACGGACGCTGCTGCAGCACGCCGACTGAGTCGCGGTCACCTTCTCCAGAGTCGAGGTTGACGAGCTTGCTCTCCTGCATGGCGGCAGCGAGGACGAGCACGGCGGCGCGTTCGGGGAGCTGGCGCCGGATGACGACACCGGTCATGGTGGACGCCACTGACGCCTGGCTGGGATCGAGCGCGTAGTCGCCGACGCGGCATTCCTCAGCCGTCGAATGCGACTGCACCGCACGCCACAACGCCCACAGTCCGAAGGCACATCCGGCCAGCACCGCCACGACCACGAAGGCGGCGACAAGGCCTCGTCGAACAGCGTTCACGAGCGGGCCGGGTTCACGCGTTCGCGTGCAGCGCGGTGTTGAGCTGGGCGCCGCTGCCGTCACGCGGGCGTACTTCGAGAGCACCTGAGATGCTGTTGCGCCAGTACCGCAGGCCGGCCTGCCCGGACAAGGCTGATGCCTTGACGACCGACCCGTCGGGCATCCTGAGCTTCGCGCCGGCGGTGATGTAGCAGCCTGCCTCGACCACGCAGTCGTCGCCCAGCGAGATGCCTACGCCGGCGTTCGCGCCGACCAGGCACCGCTTGCCGATAGTGATGATCTCTTTGCCGCCGCCGGACAGGGTGCCCATGATGGAGGCGCCTCCGCCGACATCGGAGCCGTCGTCGACCACCACACCCGACGAGATCCGGCCCTCGACCATCGACGCGCCGAGCGTGCCCGCGTTGAAGTTCACGAAGCCCTCGTGCATGACCGTGGTGCCTTCGGCGAGATGCGCGCCGAGCCTGACCCGATCGGCATCACCGATGCGCACGCCCGAGGGCACGACGTAGTCGACCATGCGCGGGAACTTGTCGACGCTGAGTACCTGCAGCGTGCCGCGCCGGCGCAGGGTGAGTCTGGTCTGCTCGAAGTTCTCCGGGGCGCATGGCCCGGCGGAAGTCCATACGACATTGGGCAGTACGTCGAAGATGCCGTCGAGGTTGACGCCGTGCGGCAGCACGAGCCGATGCGACAACAGATGCAGTCGTAGATAGGCGTCCGGAGTGTCGGCGGGGGGGACGTCCAGGTCGATTTCGCGCAACACGACATCGAGCCGAACGCCGCGATCGCCGACGCCCTCCTTCGCGCCGGTCAGCGACGAGAGTTCGTGCGGCGACGCCGCTGACTCCGGTGTGTCACCCAGGGCGGGCGCCGGGAACCAGGTGTCGAGCACCCGGCCGATGGCGTCACCCGAAGCGACCGTGGTGGCAAGGCCGTAGCCCCATGCTTTCGTCGTCATTCCGGCAACCCAGCGCCGCCGGTCGGCACGTACCCATGACGGCACGCCGGGCAACTGCGGCTGGGGCGGCGCGCTTGATCGCGCCGGGGGGGCGTCGTCACGAGGCAACCCTAACGAACCCGCTTATGTCCGGCTCGATGATCTTCCGAGGAAGGCGTTGCTGACTCGCGTCGCGCCGGCAGGATCGCTTGGTCCTCTCTGCTCGATACGTGCCTGATAGCGGCTACGTCAGAGATGATCACGACGCGGCGGCGGGCAAACACGATCCCGCGGCCTGCACGGTAACGTGCCGACCGTGCTTGATCTGAGCCTTTCCGGTGCGAGCCTCACCGCGGCCCTCGTCGACGTGGAATCGGTCTCCGGCGACGAGGCGCATCTCGCCGACCTGGTCGAAGCGGCCTTGGCGCGCTACCCCGATCTCGGCGTGGAACGCGACGGCAACGTCGTCCTCGCCCGCACGTCGACGGGGCAGAGCCGGCGAGTTGCGCTGGCCGGGCACCTCGACACCGTGCCGATCGCCGGCAACGTGCCATCGCGCGTCGACGGAGATCGGCTGCTCGGCTGCGGCACGTCGGACATGAAGTCCGGGGTAGCCGTGCAGCTGCGCCTGGCCCATCTCGTGGGCTCGGGCGCCATCAAGCCGAACGTCGACCTCAGTTGGATCTTCTACGACTGCGAGGAGGTCGATGCCGCCCGCAACGGTCTCGGCCGCATTGCCCGGACGCGGCCCGAGGCGCTGGCCGCCGATCTCGCCGTGGTGCTCGAGGGGTCGTCCTGCCTGGTCGAGGCCGGCTGCCAGGGATCGCTGCGTGCCGTGGTCACCACCTCGGGACGCCGAGCGCACAGCGCGCGGTCCTGGCTCGGCGAGAACGCCATTCACGCGGCCGCGCCGGTGCTGAGCCGCCTCGCGTCATACGAGGCGCGTAGCGTCGACGTCGACGGGTTGACCTATCGCGAAGGGCTCAACGCCGTCGGGATCGGTGGCGGAGTCGCCGGAAACGTCATCCCCGACCAGTGCACCGTCACGGTGAACTTCCGCTTCGCGCCGGATCGGTCCGAGGACGAGGCGCAGGCGCACGTGCGCGAGGTGTTTGCCGGGTTTGCGGTCGAGATCGCCGACTCGGCACCGGCCGCCCGGCCAGGTCTGGACGCCGAGCTTTCGCGTGCCTTCGTTGCCGCCGTCGGCGGCGAGCCGCAGCCGAAGCTGGGCTGGACCGACGTTGCCAGGTTCGCGCAGCTGGGCATACCGGCGCTGAACTACGGCCCAGGCGATCCGAACCTCGCCCACAAGCCAGAGGAGTCCGTCGAGATCGCGCATATCGGCGAGGCCGAGGCGGCCCTGACCCGCTTTCTCATCGGATAGCGCGTCGATCTTCGTGCGGAGCCGCGGGCAGATCGCGGCCATCCCTATGCTCTGCGGCATGACGCGACCGAATCCCGTGCCGCCCGTGCCGCCCGAGCCGCCGGCACAACCGGCCGAACGGCAACGCGGCCCGATCATCATGCGACGTGGGCAGGTGCAGGCCGGCACAGCCGATCAGCGCCTGCTCGACTCGCGTGGTCCTTCGGACTGGGTGCACACCGACCCGTGGCGGGTGCTGCGGATCCAGTCGGAGTTCGTCGAGGGATTCGGCCTTCTCGCCGAGCTGCCACGGGCGGTGTCGGTGTTCGGCTCGGCGCGCACTCCGCGCGATCACCCGGAGTACGCCGCCGCGCACGCGATCGGCAGCGCGCTGGCGCGAGCGGGCTTCGCGGTCATCACCGGGGGAGGGCCGGGCTCGATGGAGGCCGTCAACCGCGGCGCTTCCGAGGCAGGCGGCGTCTCGGTCGGACTCGGCATCGAGTTGCCGTTCGAGCAGGAGCTCAACAACTGGGTCGACGTCGGACTGAACTTCCGTTACTTCTTTGCCCGTAAGACGATGTTCGTCAAATACGCGCAGGCGTTCGTGATCATGCCGGGCGGGTTCGGCACACTCGACGAGCTGTTCGAGTCGCTCACCCTGGTACAGACGCGCAAGGTGACCCGGTTCCCCGTGATCCTCTACGGCACCGCCTACTGGGCGGGGCTGATCGACTGGATGCGCGGCTCCGCGGTGGCGGGCGGCAAGATCCACGCCTCAGACGTCGATCTGCTCACGCTCACCGACGATGTGGACGAGATCGTCGATCGCATCACTGACTCCGCTCGCGATCGGTCGACGCAGGCCAACGCCGAACAACGTGCCGAGGCCGAGGCCATGCTCGGCGGCACGCACGACGCCCAGTAATGGCAGCGGTTTGCGTCTTCTGCGCATCCTCAGAACGCATCGACGTGCGCTACATCCTGCTGGCCGAGCACGTCGGAACCCGGATCGCGGCCGGTGGGCACTCGCTCGTCTCCGGTGGCGGCCGGGTTTCGATGATGGGTGCGGTAGCGCGCGCCGCCCGCGCCGGTGGTGCGCGCACGGTCGGAGTGATGCCGTCGTGGCTGATCGAGATGGAGGTCGGCGACGCCGAGTCCGACGAGTTGATCATCGTCGAGACGATGCGAGAGCGAAAGCGCATCATGGACGAACGCTGCGACGCGTTCATCGCCCTGCCGGGTGGTATCGGCACGATGGAAGAGCTCTTCGAGGTCTGGACGGCCGGCTCGCTCCGCATGCATCACAAGCCGGTGATCGTGCTGGATCCGGAGGGCTTCTACAGTCCACTGTGGACATACCTGGAGTCGCTCGTCGAGGAAGGATTCGTGCGGCAGGCGGCCCTGGACGGACTACATCGAGTGTCCACAGTGGACGATGCGTTCGCGGTGATCGAGCGGGCAAGCTGATCAGGCAAGCCCGCGGCGCGCCACGACCGGCGGCCGGGCGCCGCGGATGCTCGCAACCATGTCGAGCACCTGCCGTGTCTCGCGGACGTCGTGCGTCCGGTACACCCGGGCGCCGTGCCAGGCTGATATCGCCGTAGCCGCAAGGGTGCCGGTCAGTCGAGCGTTCGGTGGAAGGTCGAGCGTTTCGCCGACAAAGTCCTTGCGCGACAAGGCAACCAACACCGGCCATCCGGTGGCGACCAGCTCGTCCAGGCGTCGGGTCAGTTCGAGGGAGTGCCGGGTGTTCTTGCCGAAGTCATGGGTCGGATCGATGAGGATGCCGTCGCGCCGAACTCCTGCCTGGACGGCGCGGTCCGCCGCAGCCGTGACCGTGGCCACGACGTCGGCCACCACGTCGTCGTAGTGGACGCGATGCGGGTCGGTGCGCGGGCCGAGGCCGCCGGTATGGCTGCAGACGAGGCCGGCGCCGGTCGAGGCGGCGACCCCTACGAGAGCGGGATCGGCACCGGCCCACGTGTCGTTGACGAGGTCGGCACCGGCAGAGATGGCAGCCGCCGCAACCGGTGCGCGCCAGGTGTCGACGCTTATCACCAGGTCGGGAAACCGCTCGCGCACGCCGGTCACGACCGGCAGCACTCGACGTAGCTCCTCGCGCTCGTCGACGTCGGGACCGTAGCCCGCGCGTACGCCGCCCACGTCAACGAGGTCAGCGCCCTCGTCGACGGCACGGTCCACGGCGTCGAGGGCTTTGGACAACTCGAGGTTCGCGCCGCCGTCGTAGAAGGAGTCAGGAGTGCGGTTGACGATCGCCATCACGGCGAACTCTCCCGCCGCAAAGGCACGCCGGCCCAGTCGGAGCGTCACCTCACTACCGTGACAGATGGCGGCCGGTTAGGTAGGCATGCCACGATCAATGAGTGCTGACCCTGTTGTTGTACGCGCTGCTCGCGGTGGTCGTGGTGGCGGGACTGTTCACGCTGGCCGTCTTCATACTGCCCAAGGGCGAGCAGATCTCGCCGCCCAATCCAGACACGAAGCCCTGGCGGGCGTTACCCGACGGTCCGATTCGCCCCGAAGACGTCATCGCCATGCGGTTGCCGGTAGCCCTTCGCGGGTACCGGTTCGCCGAGACCGACGTCCTGCTCGACCGGCTGACCGAGGAACTGCGCGAGCGCGACGCCGAGATTGCCAGGCTGCGCGATACCCAGCACGGCGTTGTGACCCCGTCGGGCGACACCGCAACCCCTCCGCCGCATGAGCTCTGATCTGCGAACCAGGTGCGGATGGGCCACCTCGGCGCCGGATTACCTTGCCTATCACGACGACGAGTGGGGCTGCCCACTGCGCGGAGATCAGCCATTGTTCGAGCGGCTCTCGCTCGAGGCGTTCCAGTCCGGACTGTCCTGGCTGATCATCTTGCGCAAGCGTCCCGCGTTCCGGTCCGCATTCGCCGACTTCGACGTGGCGAAGGTGGCCGACTTCGACGAGGGCGACGTCGAGCGCCTGCTGGCCGATGCCGCCATCGTGCGCAACCGCGCGAAGATCGAGGCGACGATCGGCAATGCCCGGCGCATCCTCGACGCGGTGCCCGAGGGTCTCGACACCCTGCTCTGGTCGTTCGCCCCGCAAAAGACACGCCGTCCCCGCACTGTCGAGGATGTTCCGGCGAAATCGGCAGAATCGGCCGCGATGGCCCGTGAACTGCGCAAGCGCGGGTTCCGGTTCGTCGGCCCGACCACGGCCTATGCACTCATGCAGGCAACCGGCATGGTCGACGACCACGTGGCGAGCTGCTGGCGCGCCCGCTGATCTTTCTGCGCTTTACGCAAAGGCCCCCCTCGTTGAGTGGTGCGTTATCGCTTGAGTGGTGCGTTATAAGTCGCCACTCGACGCATAACGCACCACTCAACGGATAGGCGGGCCATCAGTGGCCGGTGAAGGTCGGTTTCTGCTTGTTGACGAAGGCGGTCACCGCGGCATGATGATCTGCGCTGGCGCCGGTACGCGCCTGCATCTCGGCTTCCTTCGCCAGAGCCTCGTCGAGGGTCGATGTCGCTGCGAACGCGATCGATTCCTTGATGGCCGCGTACCCCATCGTCGGCCCGGCGGCGAGCCGCGCTGACAACTCCTGTGCGGCGGGCAACAGCAGGTCCGGCTCGACGACCGCGTTGACCAGACCCATGTCCAGGGCAGCGTCGGCGGTGATCGGTTCGGCGAGCAGGGACAGCGCCGCGGCTCGCGCGCTGCCGATAAGACGGGGCAGAGTCCACGACACGCCGCTGTCGAGTGACAGGCCGACGTTGGCGAAGGCGAGCAGGAACGACGCCGACTTGCTGGCGATGCGGAAATCGCAGGCGAACGCGAATCCCGCGCCGGCGCCGGCGGCCACACCGTTCAGGGCAGCGATGACCGGTTTCGGCATCGTGGCCAGCCCGGAGGTGATCGGGTTGTAGTGATCTGTCACGGTGCGCAGCGGTGCGGGATCGCGGGCCTCGAGCAGCGCCTTGTGTTCGCGCAGGTCCTGCCCTACGCAGAAGGCGCGCCCGGCTCCGGTCAGCACGACGGCTCGCACCGTGTCGTCTGCCGCGATATCCGCTACCGCCTCGACGAGCGCCTCTTTTAGTTCGAGGGAGAGCGAATTCATCGATTCCGGGCGATTCAACGTCAGGGTCGCGACGCCGTCGGAGCGCTCGATGATCAGGGCATCGGTCATGAGGCGGCCTCGCGGTTCGGGCCGCCGGGGTGCTCGGTCATGAGGCGGCCTCGCGGTTCGGGCCGCCGGGGTGCTCGGTCATGAGGCGGCCTCGCGGTTCGGGCCGCCGGGGTGCTCGGTCATGAACGTGACGCTAGACGGCCGTGCGCCGCTGCGACAGCGCGGCCTGCGCGCATTTGGGCGACGCAGACGTCATGATCGTGACCCTGGTCTATGGCTTGGACTGAACGTGCGGGAGAATAACGCCAGTACTGGTGCCGGGTCTGCAGCTCGGCGCCTGTTTCGGTTCGGACGAACGCGCTTGGCGTTCACGGAGGAGGCGCGAATGGCGGCCATGAAGCCGCGGACGGGTGATGGCCCGCTCGAGGTGACCAAGGAGGGGCGCGGCATCGTCATGCGCGTACCGCTCGAAGGTGGTGGGCGTCTTGTGGTAGAGATGTCGGCCGATGAGGCGGCCGCACTCGGTGATGCGCTGAAGTCCGCCGTCGGCTGATCACTCTGATCGCTTCTGGCTACCCGTGTGAGAGTCGGCCCCGGAGACCCGCGACTGGGACTCCGGGGCCGAGTTGCACCCAGTTGAGGAGGAACGCCGGGGTATGACCGACGTCCACATCGCGACCGTTGACCAGACCCCGGCGGTTCTGGCAGTCGGCGTTGGCAGTTCCGGTCTGCTACTTGATGGCATATCGAGCGTTGTGCTTCCGCTGGCGGCTCGCGCCACGCTGGAGTCCTTCGCCGGCGAGTCCGACCTGTCGACGAGCCCTGGTGACGTACGCGAACTCCCCTTACCGGGTCAGTTACCGAGCAAGGTGCTGGTCGTGGGTGTGGGCGAGGCCGGCCCGACAGACGTTCGCCTGGCCGGTGCCGCACTTGGACGGGCGGCCAGGTCGCAGTCGCTGACCGTGGCCCTGCCCGGGGTGGCAGGTGACGAACTCGCAGCGCTCGCCGAGGGCCTGCTGATGGGCGCGTACCGCTACGAGGTCAGGTCGGGGCCGAAGGCGTCCGGTGGCGATGTGACCCTTTCGGCAGTCGACGACTCGGCGGCCATCGAGCGGGGGCTCGCCTACGGGCGGGGCAGCATATGGGCCCGCGACCTCGCGAACACCAGGACGTCGACCAAGACTCCGGCGTGGATGGCCGAGCAGGCCGAGCGTGAACTGGCGCCGCTCGGAGTGCGCGTCACGTGGCGCGATGCGTCCTGGTTGGCCGAGCAGAAGTTCGGCGGGGTGCTCGCCGTCGGCGGCGGGTCGGCCGCGCCGCCGGGACTCATCGAGGCCGCCTGGCGGCCACGTGGGCTTTCGTCCGCGCCGCATCTGGTCATCGTCGGCAAGGGCATCACCTTCGACACCGGTGGTTACAACATCAAGCCGGGCGAGAGCATGAAGATTATGCACACCGACATGTCCGGTGGGGCCGCAGCTCTCGGGGCGATCCGCGTGGTTGCCGCGCTGGGCATGCCGATCAGGCTCACGGTGCTCGTGCCGCTGGCGCAGAATTCGATCTCCGGGTCGGCAATGCGTCCGGGCGACATCGTGCGCCATTTCGGCGGACGCACGACCGAGGTCCGCGACACCGATGCCGAAGGCCGCCTCGTCCTCGCTGACGCGCTCGCCTACGCCGCGGCGCGACTTCGGCCCGCCGCGATGGTCGATGTCGCGACCCTCACCGGGGCGATCAAGGTGACGCTTGGCCTGGGCACCGGGGGATTGTTCGCGACGTCGGACGATCTCGGGCGCGAGCTGGCGCACGCCGCCGACGCGACGGACGAGCGGCTGTGGCGCATGCCGCTCGTCGACGAGTACCAGGCCGAACTCGGCTCCGACGTCGCCGACTCGAACAACAACTCCGGCGGGCCGGGCGCGATCACGGCCGCCATGTTCCTGCGCCCCTTCGCGGGCTCGGTTCCGTGGGCGCATCTCGACATCGCCGGACCGGCCCGCAGCGCCGCTGACGCCGGGCTGGCCACCAAGGGAGCCACCGGATTCGGTGCGCGGCTGCTCGCGCGGTGGGTCGAGTCCTATCCGTGATCGAACTGGTCCTGCCGTTCGTCGTCCGCATCGAACGTTCCACCCCTCCGACCCGCACAGATGCACTCGAGGCCGCGGCTCGCGGGGTGCTGCTCATGCTCACCGATCCCCGCCCGGAGTGGCACGACGCGGTCTCCACCTGGGACGCGCAGCGCATCCGCAAGGTCGTACGCCGAGCGCGCGGCGCCGAATGGCGGCGTGCGGCGTCCCTGGACGCGCTGGCCGTGGCGCAGGGCAGCGCGCAGGTGCTGGTGTTCCCGCCGATCCCGGTCGACGGCTGGCCGCGCGAGCTGGCCCGGTTGCAGGTGGGCGGCACCGAACTCGATGACCCGGATGAGCCGGCGCCGGTCGGCGACGCGACGCCGCTCGTGTTGCTCTCGCCGCACCACACGATGAGCGCGGGCAAGGCGATGGCGCAGGCCGCTCATGCGGCGCAGTTGGGCTGGCGCGCCTCGTCGATCACCGACCGGGACGCGTGGCGCGAAGCTGGATTCGCTCTGGCCGTGCGCGAGGCGAGCGTCGAGCAGTGGGCGAAGGCGCTCGCCTGCGGCGCACCTGTCGTCCACGACGCGGGTTTCACCGAGGTGGAGCCCGATGCGCAGACCGCGCTCGCACGGCTGCCCTGGCTGTAGGTGGGCGCGCTCTACAGCAGCGATTCGTAGAGTTCGACGGTGCGGTGCGCGATGGCTTCCCAGCTGAATTCCCGGACGGCGCGCTCGCGCCCGGCGTGCCCCAGCGCCGCCGCGCGGTCCGGGTTTGCGGCCAGTTCGTTGACGGCCGCGGCCAGTCCGGCCTCGAACTCCTCGGGCTCTACCACCGGCCGGGCGGACGCGCCCGGGCCGCGGGTCGGCGCCGGCACCAGCAGGCCGGTGACGCCGTCGGCGACGACCTCGGGGATGCCGCCGACGGCACTGGCGACGACGGCGGTCTCGCAGGCCATGGCTTCCAGGTTGACGATGCCGAGCGGCTCGTACACCGACGGGCACACGAAGACGGTCGCGTGCGAGAGCAGTTGCACCAGGTCGGCGCGTGGCAACATGTCGCGGACCCAGATCACGCCGGATCGGCTCGCCTGCAGGGCGGCGACGGTCGCTTCGGTTTCGGTGGCGATCTCCGGCGTGTCCGGCGCGCCCGCGCACAGGATGAGCTGAACGTCCGGATCGAACTGGTTGGCCGCGGCGAGCAGGTGCCGCAGGCCCTTCTGGCGGGTGATCCGCCCGACGAAGACGGCCGAGGGCCGCGCGAGGTCGACGCCGAAGCGGGCGAGAACGTCGGATGCCGTGCTTGGCGCGTACATCGCGGTGTCGATGCCGTTGTGAATGACGTGCACGCGCGCCGGATCGACGAAGGGGTATGCGTCGAGGACGTCGGCGCGCATGCCGTAGCTGACCGCGATGACCGCAGTGGCGCTCTCGTAGGCCTGCCGTTCGGCCCAGCACGAGATCTGGTAGCCACCGCCGAGTTGCTCCGCCTTCCACGGCCGCTGCGGCTCGAGCGAGTGGGCCGTGAGTACGTGCGGCAGTCCGTGCAGCCTCGAGCCGAGCACGCCGGCGAGGTTCGCGTACCAGGTATGCGAATGCAAGACGTCCAAACCTGCCACGGCGTCGGCCATCTCGAGGTCGACGCCGAGCGTGCGCAGCGCGGGGTTCGCGTCGGTGAGTCCCGCGGGCGGCAGGTAGGCGCTGACGCCAGGCTCAGCACGCGGCGAGCCGAAGCAGTGCACCTCGACGTCGACGAGCCGGCGCAGCTCGCGGACGAGGAACTCGACGTGCACCCCGGCGCCACCGTATACCTCTGGGGGGTATTCGCGGGTTAGCATGCCGACTCGCATGCGTTCGACCATACTGGTCACTCACAGTCGCTTCCGGCGGTAAGCCACGGCTAGGGTGAGGTGCATGGCCAGGGAACCGCGAGTTCTGGGCATGGTCCTTGCGGGCGGCGAGGGGAAGCGTCTCTTCCCCCTCACCGCTGACCGCGCCAAGCCCGCCGTACCCTTCGGCGGAAACTACCGACTGATCGACTTCGTGTTGTCAAACCTGGTCAATGCAGGCTTCCTTCGAATCTGTGTACTGACCCAGTACAAGTCGCACTCACTGGACCGGCACATCACCCAGACGTGGCGGATGTCGTCCGTGCTCGGCAACTACGTCACGCCCGTTCCGGCCCAGCAGCGCCTCGGCCCGCGCTGGTACACCGGCAGCGCTGACGCCATCCTGCAGTCGTCCAACCTGATCTTCGACGACAAGCCCGAGTACATCGTGGTCTTCGGCGCCGACCACGTTTACCGGATGGATCCGCGCCAGATGGTGGCCCAGCACATCGAGTCCGGCGCCAGCGTGACCATCGCGGCGGTTCGGGTACCGCGCAGCGAGGCCAGCGCGTTCGGCATCGTCGAGGCCAGCCTCGACAACTCCGTGGTCGACTTCATCGAGAAGCCGAAGCACCCGCCCGGGCTGCCGAACAGTCCCGATGAGTGCTACGCGTCGATGGGCAATTACGTCTTCACGACCGAGGCGCTGCTCGAGGTGCTGCGCGCCGACGCCGAGGACGACAACTCGGTGCACGACATGGGCGGCAGCATCATGCCGCTGATGGTCAAGCAGGGTACGGCCTACGTGTACGACTTCGCCCGTAACGACATTCCCGGCGCAGAGGAGCGCGACCGCGCTTACTGGCGCGACGTCGGCACGCTCGACGCCTACTACGACGCGCACATGGACCTCGTGGCCGTGCACCCGATCTTCAACCTCTACAACCAGCTCTGGCCGATCTACACCAACCCGCCCCAGTTGCCGCCGGCGAAGTTCGTCGAGGGCGGCCTGGCCCAGGAGTCGATCGTCAGCTCAGGCACCATCGTGGCCGGCGCGACCGTGCGAAACAGCGTCATCTCGCCGAACGTCCGCGCACACAGCGGTGCCTACATCGAGGCATCGGTGATCATGGACAACGTCCAGATCGGACGCGGCGCGGTCATCCGGCGCGCGATCCTCGACAAGAACGTCGTTGTGCCCGACGGCGCGCACATCGGCGTCGACGTCGAACTCGACAGGGCGCGGTACAAGGTCACCGACAGCGGCATCGCGGTGCTGGGCAAGAGCCAGCTGGCCCTGCCCTGATGCAGGCGCGTGTCGTCGGCTGGGACGACGAGATCGTCGCGGCCTGGCCCGGGTGCGCGCCCCTTGACGGAGACCGTGTTGCCGACGCCTGCGTGGTGGGCCTCGGCGCGTCGGGCCTGGCTGCGACCGAGGCTCTCGTCGGGCGTGGGCTGCGCGTGGTCGGCATCGACGCTGGACGCGTCGCGGCTGGAGCGGCCGGACGCAACGGGGGATTCTTGCTCGGCGGCGCGGCGGCCTACCTGCACGATGCGATCGCGAAGTGGGGCACCGAGCCGGCAGTCGCGCTGTACCGGGCGACGTTGGGCGAACTCGATCGACTCGCCGCTGCGCTCGGGCCCGCGCTCGTCTCGCGTGACGGCTCGATCCGGCTCGCGGGACTGCCCGGTCATCCTGTCGATGCCGCGGAGCAGGCTGATCGTTGCGCCGAGCTTGCCGACTGTGCGCTACATGCGGCGGCCTTGCGCGAGCACGGCATTGCCGTCGAGGAGTACGACGGCGAACTCGGGCAAGGCCTCTTCCTGCCTGACGATGCAGCCACCAATCCGGCTCGTCGCGCGCTCGCGCTGGCAGCGGCATTGCGCGGAAAGGCCGAGCTGCACGAGGGCACCCGAGTGTCCACAGTGGACGGTCGCCGGGTTGTGACCGATCGCGGAGTGATCAGCGCCGGCGTCGTAGTCGTGGCCGTCGACGGCGGTCTCGACGCGGTGCTGCCGCAACTCGCCGGGCGGGTGCGTACCGCCCGGCTGCAGATGCTCGCCACGAACCCGGTTGCGCGCCGGTTGCCCTGCCCGGTGTACGGGCGCTGGGGCTACGACTACGCGCAGCAGGACGGAACCGGGCAGATCTACGCCGGCGGCGGCCGGGACCAGTTCGTCGACGAGGAGTGGACGCTCGATGCGACGCCGACGCCTGGCGTCCAGGCATGGATCGAGCGGGTGGCAGCGCGCATGGCCGGGCGGCCGGTCGGCATCACGCACCGGTGGGCCGCATCGGTCGGGTACACGGCGGACGGCCGCCCGCTGTGCGTGCAGGTGGGTCCGGGCGTCGTCGCCTGCGGCGGGTACAGCGGCACGGGCAACCTGGTCGGGCCGGTCACCGCCCGCGCGGCGGTTACCCTCGCCGTCGACGGCACCGCGCCACCCTCGTGGTGTTCGACCTGACGATCACGTGCCGGCCGTGTCGCAGCGCGGCGAGCACGACTGGCAGCAACGGGTTCGGGTTGCCGCGGCGGTGCAGGGCGGTTCGCAACCGGATCGGGTCGAGCATAAGAACGGCTTATGCTCAGACCAAGAAGGATTCGCCTTGCGCACGTTGCTTTGCGGCCGGGTATCCCGCGATCATGGACCGGTGGAATCCACCTTCGAATGGTCACTTCATCCGGACGCCGAGGCACTCGTCGACCGCATCGTTGCAGACGCCATCGGCAAGAGCCCGCGTCTCGCCCGATTCTCGGCGGAACTCGGTCCGCGTACGTCGACCCGGGTGCAGGACTGGCTCGACTGCGTGGGCGGACCGGTACTGGCCGAGGAGTTGCGAGACGTCGGCTATGTCGACGGGTACGGGACGACGCGCGGCGTGTGGCGCCATCCCGGCGCCCAGCTCCCGGCGCTCGTCATATCCGACCGGTACCGGGTCGATCTGCGCGTTGACGATGTGGACGCCTTCGCCCGGGCGAATCGCACGACGTACGCCGTAGCAGGCGCGGCGCGTTCGGGCTACCGGCGTGCCGTGGTCATCGACGAGAACGGCGTCGAAGCAGCCGGTGTCGAACGGCGATCGTGGGCGGCGGGCGTCCAAGCGCAGTGCTGGAGTGAGCAGCAGGCGGCGAGTGCGGCACGCGCGTGGCGCATTCTCGCCGAACGGCCACGCGGCCTCGTCGGCGCGGAGGGCGTCGAGGCCCAGATTCCCTTTGCGCGCGAGGCGGTTGACCTGGTCGGGGCGGATCTCGCCGCGTCCTACTTCCTCGAACTCGAGCGCGCGTACTGGCAGTGCTCGAACACTGCCGGCGCGATTCAGCACGGCCGCCAGCAGCGGCTCGGGCTGGGCTGGGGCAACTACGACCACCACACGTTCCGCTCCTCGCGCGTCGCCTTCAACGCGCTGCTCCGCTTCCTGCAGACGCTGGGGTTCGGCTTGCGCGAGTGCTTCTACGCCGGTGACGACGCCGGCTGGGGCGCGCAGGTGCTGGAACACCCAGGGTGCGGCGGGGTGATCTTCGCCGACGTCGACCTGACACCCGACGACGCCCGAATCGACTTCTCCGGCAGCCTGCTGGCTGAGGCTGATTCCTACGGCACCGTGGGCATGTGGTGCGCCTTGCACGGCGAATCGTTGCTGGATGCCGGGATGCACCACCTGGAAGGGCAGTTCGACTTCGACGGGCTGCGTTACCAGCTGGCCGATCGCGGGCTGGCCAGCATGGATCCATTCTCCGACTTCGCGCACCTGCGCCAGGCATTCACCGAGGCGGACCTGTGGGTGGTGCCGCGCTCCCGGCTCGATCCGCTTGTGGCCGCCGGGCAGCTGAGCGCCGAGCGGGCCGACGAGCTTGCCAAGGTCGGCGGTGCCGGCTCGCACCTGGAGAATCTCGCCCGGCGCGGCGGATTCAAGGGCTTCAACCAGCACAACGTCTCGGTGACGATGAAGGCGACGCACCCGCGCGACTACCGGCCGCAGCCCGCCGGGGCGTAGGCGGGAGAATGGCAGCGTGACCCCGGAGACGCTCGCCGCCGAGTTGCGCCGTGCCGGGGTCGGCGAGGTCGACATCTCGGCGCGGCGTCGTGCGGAATTCTCGTCGGACGCGTCCAACTACCGTGTCGTGCCGCAGGCGGTCGCCTTTCCCCGGCATCGCGACGAGGTCGCCGCGGCGCTGGGCGTCTGCCGCGAGCTGGGCGTGCCGCTGACCTCTCGTGGCGCGGGCACGTCCATCGCGGGCAATGCGATCGGCACCGGCCTCGTGCTCGACTTCTCCCGGCATCTCAATCGCGTGATTTCGGTCGACCCCGAGGCGCGCACTGCGGTGGCCGAGCCGGGCGCGATCCTCGATGCGGTGACGGCCGCAGGCGCTGCGCACGCGCTGCGGTTCGGGCCCGACCCGTCCACGCATTCGCGTGCCACGGTGGGCGGGTCGCTCGGCAACAACGCATGCGGCTCACGCGCTCTCGCGTACGGACGCACCGCCGACAACGTCGTGTCACTTGACGTGCTGACCGCTGACGGTGCTGTGCTCGACACCAGCAGCAGTGGCCTTCCGTCCACTGTGGACACCCTGGTAAGCAACCGGTTGGCGTTGATCCGCACGGAGTTCGGCCGCTTCACCAGGCAGGTCTCGGGTTACTCCCTCGAGCATCTGCTTCCCGAGAACGGCGCTGATCTGGCGAAGTTCCTGGTGGGCACTGAGGGCACGCTGGGTGTGATCGTCGAGGCGACGCTGCGACTCGTGTCCGCGCCGGCCGCGACAGCGCTGGCCGTGCTCGCGTACGCCGACATGCCCGCGGCAGCCGACGCGGTTCCCGGTTTGCTACCGCATCGGCCGGTGGCACTCGAAGGCATGGACGCGCGACTGGTCGGCGTCGTGCGTGCGCGCCGCGGCGCCGCGGCCGTGCCCGACCTTCCGCGCGGTGGCGGCTGGCTTTTCGCCGAGATAGCAGGCGAAACCGAGGCCGAGGCGCGTGCCGCCGCACAGAAGCTGGTCGCCGACGCAGGCTGCCTCGACTCGTCCGTCGTCACGGGCCCTGCCGCGGCGGCACTGTGGCGCATCCGCGAGGACGGCGCCGGCCTCGGCGGTCGCACTCCAGCCGGCGAGCCTGCCTGGCCCGGCTGGGAAGACGCGGCAGTCCCGCCCGACCGTCTCGGTGCGTACCTGCGCGATTTCGCCGCCCTGATGCGCCAGCACGGCCTCGACGGCCTCGCCTATGGCCACTTCGGCGACGGCTGCGTACACGCCCGCATCGACTTCCCGCTCTCCGCGAAGCCCGCGGTGCTTCGCGAGTTCGTGCAGGACGCGGCCCAATTGGTCGGTGGCTACGGGGGATCGATGTCGGGCGAGCACGGCGACGGGCGCGCACGCGGTGAGCTGTTGGCGCACATGTACTCAGCCGAGGCCATCGAGCTGTTCGCAGCCATCAAGCACGCCTTCGATCCCGCCGACCTGCTCAATCCGGGCGTGATCGTGCACCCGGCGCCCCTCGACGCAGACCTGCGCGTGCCCGCCGCCCGGTCGTTGCGACGCGATCTCGGGTTTGCCTACGCCCATGATCGCGGCGATCTGACAACGGCGGTGCATCGCTGCGTCGGCGTGGGCAAGTGCCGGG
This sequence comes from uncultured Actinomycetes bacterium, assembly GCA_963733615.1. GTDB lineage: Bacteria > Actinomycetota > Actinomycetes > Mycobacteriales > Jatrophihabitantaceae > DASXRA01. Next base: position 49,073 of record CAVTEA010000013.1, on the reverse strand, counting down.
CCGACACCACCGCCACGGGCGGCGTGATGTGCCCGTCCTACCTGGCCACACGCGATGAGAAGGACTCCACTCGTGGCCGCGCCCGCGTCCTGCAGGAGATGGCCAACGGCTCCCTGATCGAGGGCTGGAATTCGCCCGAGGTCGCTGAGTCGCTCGATCTTTGCCTTTCCTGCAAGGGATGTTCCAGCGACTGCCCGGCAGGCATCGACATGGCAACGTACAAGGCCGAGGCGCTGTATCAGCGTTACCGGCGGCGGATTCGCCCGCCGTCGCACTATGCGCTGGGCTGGCTGCCCCGGTGGGCTCGCCTGGCGTCGCGGGCTCCGCGTCTCGCGAACGCGACACTTCGCCGCCGTGGCCTGGCCCGTATCGCTAAACGCCTCGGCGGCATCGATCAGCGCCGACCGCTGCCGGAGTTCGCCCCCGGCACGTTCCGCCAGTGGTTCGCGAATCATCCGGTGGCACAAGGCAATCCGGTGCTGTTGTGGGTCGACACGTTCACCGACCACTTCACGCCGGACGTCGGCCGCGCCGCCGTCAAGGTGCTCGAGGCCGCCGGTTACTCGGTGCGGGTTACCGACAAGCCCGTGTGCTGCGGCCTGACCTGGATCTCCACCGGGCAGCTCGACGGCGCGCGCAAGCAGCTGCGGCGCAGCCTTGCCGCGCTCACCCCGGCGCTCGACACCGGCATCCCGATCGTGGGCCTCGAGCCTTCGTGCACGGCCGTACTGCGCGCCGATGCCGCCGAGTTGCTGCCGGATGACCCCCGCGCGGCAGCGGCGGCTGCGGCCACGCGCACCCTCGCCGAACTGCTGCGCTCGACTGACGGCTGGACGCCCCCGCGCATGGCCGACGTGCACGGCGTCGCGCAGCCGCATTGTCACCATCGTGCCGTCCTCGGCTGGGATGCCGATGCCGCGCTGCTCGCTGATGCCGGCGCTGACATCGTGGCCGTTGGCGGATGTTGCGGCCTGGCCGGCAATTTCGGCGTCGAGAGTGGGCACTACGACGTCTCGGTGGCGGTGGCCGAAACTGCTCTGCTGCCCGCCGTACGCGACGCGCCGCCAGGTGCTGCCGTCCTGGCCGACGGGTTCTCCTGCCGCACCCAGCTCGAGCAGCTCGCCCGAACCAAGAGCGGGCATCTGGCCGAGCTGCTCGCTGATCACCTGGAGACGTGATGGTTGGCTTCGTGCCCCCGCCTTACCCGTACGAGCGCCTCGGCGAGGTGATCGCGCTTGCCGACAAGCACGAGGGAGGCGCGGTCGATCTCTCGGTCGGCACGCCGTGCGACCCGCCGCCGCCAGAGGTGATGGCCGCACTGTCCACAGTGGACGCAGCTCGCGGCTACCCGCCGTCCATCGGCACGAAAGCCTTCCGAGAGGCAGCCGCGTCCTGGATCGAGCGCCGGCTCGGCGCGTCGGTCGACCCTGACACCGAGATCGCCGCGTGCGTCGGCACCAAGGAGTTCGTCGCGTCAGCACCGCAATACCTGCGCCTGCGCGATCCGTCACGCGACACGGTGCTGTACCCGGCGATCAGCTACCCGACCTACGAGATGGGCGCGATCCTCGCGGGTTGCCGGCCAGTGGCGTACAGCAGTCTCGACGAGATCCATGAGAGCGACGCCGAGCGCGCCATGTGCATCTGGTCGAACTCACCGAGCAATCCGACCGGCGAGATACACGACCTGGCAGCGGTTGCCGAATGGGGACGCTCGCGCGAAATCCCCGTGCTCTCCGACGAGTGCTACGCAGAATTCGTCTGGAACGGCGCACCGACGACGATCCTGCGCAGCGGCACGCAAGGGGTTGTGGCGGTGCATTCGTTGTCCAAGCGCGACAACTTCGCCGGGGCGCGGATCGGCTTCTACGCAGGCGATCCCGCGCTTATCCACTTCCTGCGCGAAACCCGAAAGCATGCCGGGCTGATGCCGCCTGGCCCGGTGCAGGCCGCGGCGGTGGTGGCGCTCGGCGACGACGCGCACGTGGACGCGCAACGCGCCCGCTACCTGAACCGGCTGCACGTGCTGCGACAGGTGCTCAAGGCGGCGAGTTACGAGGCGCCAATGCCTGAGGGCACGTTCTACCTCTGGGCGCACGCGCCCGGCGGCGACGCCTGGGCGGCGGCGCGCGATCTTGCCGTCAAGGCAGGCATCGTCGTCTCGCCAGGCGAGTTCTACGGCACGAAGTCGGCAGGCTATTTCCGGGTGGCTGCCGTGCAACCCGACGATCGCATCGCCCTGGCGGCCCGGCGGGTCGGCCTGTAGCCCTGTTCCGCGCGTTGAGCTGCCCACCTGCGGGGGAACCCCGACGCGGGCTGCTCGGCGGTCAGCCGAATTCGACGCCTTGCGCCAAGGGCAGTTCGGTCGAGTAGTTCACCGTGTTGGTCGTCCGGCGCATGTAGGACTTCCAGGCATCCGAGCCGGATTCGCGCCCGCCACCGGTCTCCTTCTCGCCGCCGAACGCCCCGCCGATTTCAGCACCGGACGGGCCGATGTTGACATTGGCGATGCCGCAGTCGGATCCGTCAGCCGCAGTGAAGCGCTCGGCCTCGCGCACGTTCAGGGTGAAGATCGACGAGGAGAGCCCTTGCGGCACGTCGTTGTGCAGAGCGATCGCCTCGTCGAAGTCGTCATAGGTCAGCACGTACAGGATCGGCGCGAACGTCTCGGTGCGCACCACGTCGGTCTGCGCCGGCATCCGGATCAGAGCCGGCGAAACGTAGTACGCCGAGTCCGCCTCGGCGGAAAGCACCCGCGAGCCGCCCGCCACCACCTCGCCTCCGTCGGCCTGCGCCTTGTCCAGCGCCGTCGCATATCCGTCGTAGGCGGCGCGATCGATCAGCGGCCCGACCAAGGTGCCATCGGTAAGCGGCGAGCCGATCGGCAGCGTCTCGTACGCGGCCCGCAGCCGCGAAACGAGATCGTCGGCGATCGACGAATGCGCGATGACCCGGCGCAACGACGTGCAGCGCTGGCCCGCGGTTCCGGCCGCCGAGAAGACGATGCCGCGCACGGCCAGGTCAAGGTCGGCCGACGGGGCGACGATCGCCGCGTTGTTGCCGCCGAGTTCGAGCAGCAGCCGCCCGAACCGCCCGGCAATGCGGGGCGCGATCGCCCGGCCCATCCGGGTCGAGCCAGTCGCGCTGACCAACGCCACCCGCGGGTCGTCGACGAGCGCCTCACCGGCGGCGACTCCGCCGAGCACGAGCGATGAGATTGCCGCAGGCGCGCCGACCCGGCGGGCAGCCTCCGAAACCAGAGCCTGGCAGGCCAGCGCGGTGAGCAGCGCCTTCTCCGACGGCTTCCACACCACCGGGTCGCCACACACGAGCGCGAGCGCCGAGTTCCACGACCACACCGCGACCGGGAAGTTGAACGCGCTGATGACGCCGACGACGCCGAGCGGGTGCCACTGCTCCATCATCCGGTGACCCGGCCGCTCCGAGGCGATGGTCAGCCCGAACAGCTGGCGCGAAAGGCCGACACCGAGGTCGCAGATGTCGATCATCTCCTGGACCTCGCCGAGCCCCTCGGATCGGATCTTGCCGGCCTCGATGCAGACGAGGGCACCGAGATCGTCCTTGTGCTCGCGAAGCAACTCGCCCAGTTCGCGCACCAGGTTGCCGCGCACCGGCGCGGGCACCGTACGCCATTGCAGAAACGCCTCGTGCGCGCGGCCGACGATGTCGGCGACTTCCTTGCCGCTGTGCGACTTGAGTCGCGCCAGCTCACCGCCGGTGATGGGGGAGCGGACAACCAGATCGCCCTCGGACGGCAGCTCGCGCACCCCGAGCCGCTCGAGGATCGCGGTGGTCTGGGCGCGCAACTCGTCGTGGGTGGGAAGTGTCATCAGGACTCCTTCAGCGGATCACGATGCTGACGTTCAGGTATCACCGGGCGACCGTCAGACTTGGCCCAGTTCGGCGAAGCGGGCGCCGTTTCGGGTTGCCAGCAACGCCTCGAAGGAGATGTCCTCCTGCTGGATGAAGCCGTGCGACGGAAGCTTGCCAGCGGCCACCAGCTCGACGACGGCAACCGCCGAGGCCGCGGTGGTCCACGAGATCGCGCGCCAGAGCCGGCCGTTGATCTGCAATGGCAGGTAGGCGCGGACGTACTGCTTGCGGGTGAGCTGCCCGGCGGCGGTGTCGCCGACGCCGTTTGCCAGTCCCTCAACGGCGGCGTGCAGGTAGACGACGTCATCGTCGACCGGCGGTTTCGCGTTGACGAGGATCTCGCCGGCGAGCTCGCGCTTGTCGCGCAGGCCCAACTCGTCGAAGAAGAAGCGCATCAGCTCGAAGTGGCCGGGGTAGCGCATCGTCTTGTAGTCAAGGCGCTGCACCCGCCCTTCGTAGGTGGTGCACATCGTGCCGAGCCCGCCGGATGTCAGCGCAGCCTCGAGCGTGATCCCACCCATGACGACGCGTTCGAGTTCGGTCATGGCCGGAACCATCTTGCGCACGCCGCCGCGCAGCACCTCGCAGTCGTTGAGGTACTCGTTGACCACGCCCTCGGCCGACCAGTTGAACGCGTAGGCCAGCAGGCCGGTCGGATGCCGCGGAAGCGCGCCGACCTTCAGCTCGATGCTGCGGATCTCGTCGAAGTGCCTGGTGAGCGACGAGCCGACGATGCCGATCAGCCCCGGCGCGAGACCGCACTGCGGCGCGTAGACGATCGAGCCGTTCTCGGCGGCGAGTTCCTTGACCCGGTTGGTGGTCGGGACGTCCTCGGTCAGGTCGAAGTAGTGCACGCCGACCTCGTGCGCGGCCTCGGCGACGCCGAGATTGAGGTGAAACGGCATGCACGACACCACGGCGTCGGCACCCTTGAGCGCGGCGCGCACAGCGCCACCGTCGCGGACATCGAGTGTGCCCGTCTCGAACGGCAGGTCGGTGCGCTCGCGCGCGTCGTAGGCCGTGACGGTGAAGCCGGAGTCGCCGAGCAGGGTGGCGACCAACTCGCCCACCTTGCCCAGACCGATGACCCGAACCGAGTTGATCATGTATTCGCCTCCTCGAGCGACGCCAGTGTCGTTAACGATTGCGTCCATTATGACGTAAGTTCTCCTTATGGCGAACCCGGGGCCTGAACTCGACGTGGGACGGCTGCTGCTGCTGCGCGAGGTGGCGCTACGGGGCACTATCGCCTCCGCGGCCCGTTCTGTCGGGCTTACGCCGTCAGCGGTTTCGCAGCAACTTGCGGTTCTCGAACGGGAGGCCGGCGCCGTGCTGCTCGACCGCTCACCCCGCGGGGTCGCCCTGACCGGTGCCGGGCACGCGCTTGCCTCGCGCGCCGCGTCGATCGTCGACGTCCTGGTAGCGGCGCGGGCCGACCTCGACCGGATCTCGGGCGCAGTCACCGGGCCGGTCCGGATCGCGGCCGTGGCGAGCGCGGCGGCCACGCTCGTCTCGACCTGCGTGACGTCATTGCGTGGCGCCGAGCCGGGCGTCGAGATCTCCGTGGTGGTCGCCGAACCGGCCGGAGCGCTGCGCATGCTGCTCGCCGACGACGTCGACGTCGCCGTCGTCGACGAGTACGACTACGTGCCGCTGGCCCTGCCCGACTACCTCGTGGCCCGCGAACTCTGCGCCGAGGAACTTGTGGTGGTTGCCGCGCCGGGCCGGTTGCCCGCCCGCGGTGGCGTGCCGCTGGCGTCGCTTGCCGCCGCCGAATGGGTGATGCCGCCCGACGATGCCGCGTGCGGGCTGGCCGTCCGGTCGGCCTGCCGCGCAGCGGGGTTCGAGCCGCGCGTGCGATGGGAGACCGACGACATGTTCTTGCTGGTTCGCGCGGTCGCGGCAGATCACGGCGTTTCGGTGCTACCACGGCTCGCCGTCGCCGACGACATTGCGGACGTGGACGTGCATCCGTTGCGCAAGCCGCGGCTGGGCCGGCGGATCAGGGCGGTCACCCGGTCGAGTGCGTCGGCCCGTCCCGTCGTCGCATCCGTCCTCGGTGCGCTGGCGGACGCCGCGAGATGAGGTGCGCAAATCGGCTTTGCGCGAGGCCCGGAATAGGCCAGCATCGAGCCTTGTGATCGAGATACGGCGAGTCGAGCCTGACGACTGGAAACTGCTGCGCGAGGTCCGGCTTGCTGCACTGCGCGAGGCGCCGTCGGCGTTCGGGTCGACCTACGAGCGCGAGGTCGAGTTCGACGAGGGCCTATGGCGGTCCCGCATCGGCGAGTCCGGGTTCTTCCTCGCGCTCGACGGCCCGCTGCCGGTCGGGCTGGCCGCCGGCTACCGCGATCCGGCACAGCCGCCGGGCCAGCGCGAGCTCGTGTCGATGTGGGTGGCGCAGGCAGCACGTGGCCAGCGCCTCGCCGGCCGGCTGGTCGAGGCCGTCGCCTCGTGGGCCCGCGATGACGGCGGGCGCGAACTTGCGTTGTGGGTCGTCATCGACAACGACTCCGCGCGCCGGGCATACGAACGGCTCGGCTTCGTCGCCAACGGCATTGCGCAACCCGTATCACCGCAGGAGCCCGATCGCATCGAGGACCGGATGGTGCTCGACCTGTACCCGCAGGGCTGACCGACCCGCGACGCTCGCAGTGGGCGGTGACGATCAGCGCTTGACGGCGGTCAGCAGGCCGTCGCTGACGGGCAGCATTGCCGACACGACCCGGGAATCGTCGCGTACCGCCTTGCCGAGTTCGCGGATGGCAACCGTGTCGGCGTCGCGCGCGGTGGAATCGGCCACCCGGTCGTGCCACAAGGCGTTGTCGACTGCGACGATTCCGCCGGGATGCAGCAGGCGCAGCGCCTGCTCGTAGTACACCGAGTACGCGGTCTTGTCGGCGTCGATGAAGACGAGGTCGTAGGCGCCGTCGGTCAGCCGGGGCAACACTTCGCCCGCCGAGCCGTTGATCAGGCGGTAGCGGGTCGAGGCTATCCCGGCTTCGTTGAACGCCTGACGGGCAGCGCGCTGGTGCTCGGACTCGACATCGACTGTGGTCAGCACGCCGTCGTCCCGCATGCCACCGAGCAGCCACAAGCCCGAAACGCCTGCGCCGGTGCCGATCTCGACCACGGCGTGCGCCCCGATCGCCGCAGCCAGCACGCGCAGCGCTGCACCTCCGGCGGTACCTATCGGTACGCAGCCGAGTTCGGTGGCTCTCGCCCTGGCGGTGCTGAGCACCTCGTCCTCGGAATGGAATGACTCGGCGTAGGACAGGCTGGTCGCGCCCAGCATCGCTTCGGCCATGCCACGCAGAGTAATGGCAATACGCCGTCGGGCCAGTCGACTCGAGCGGGGACGCGCTCGTTCAGCGCATCGAATCGATGATCAACGCAAGATCGTCCTCGGTCGTCAGCGGATTGACGATCGCGAACCTTGTGCAGACCTGACCGTGATGGCGGGTGGGGGTGACGAAGGCGGTCTGTTCGTCGAGCATGCTGGCGCTCCACCGGTCGTAGTCGTCCGCGCTCCAGCCGATGCGCTCGAAGATCAGCACCGTCAGATCGGGATCGACGAGCAAGGACAGGTGCGGTGCCGAGCGGATCAGCGAAACGCCGGCCCGGGCCACAGTCAGGGTCTGCTCGATGGCGTCGCTGTAGGCGTCGGTGCCGTGCACAGCGAGTGAGAACCAGAACGGCAGGCCCCGGGCTCGCCGGGTGAGCTGGATGGCGAAGTCCGACGGGTTCCACTCACCGCCCACCGTCACCGGGGCGAGGTAGCCCGCGTGCTGGGTGTGCGCGTCCCGGCCGAGTAGCGGATCGCGGTAGATCAGCGCGCACGAGTCGAATGGTGCGAACAGCCATTTGTGCGGGTCGACGATGAACGAGTCGGCCGCCTCGATGCCGTCGAACAGGTGGCGGACGCTAGGTGCGGCCAGCCCGGCGCCGCCGTATGCCCCGTCGACGTGCAGCCACCAGCCGTGGTCCCTCGCCACGGTCGCGATGCCTGCGATGTCGTCGATGACACCGACGTTCGTCGATCCGGCCGTGGCCACCACCGCGAAGATCCCGTCGGCGAGGTCAGCCGGCAGGGACGCGATCTCGGCGCGCAGCGTCTCTCCGGTCATGCGTCCGCGGGCGTCGCCCGGCACTTCGATGATCTCGACGTCCATGACGACGTGCAGCGCGTGCTTGACCGACGAGTGCGTTTCGCCGGTGACACAAACCGCCCATCTCGCCGGACGATTGCCGCGGCGCTCCAGGGCGTGCTCGCGCGCGGCGACCAGCGCGGAGAGATTGCCGATCGTCCCGCCCTGGACGAATGCGCCGCCCGAGGTGGCCGGCAGGCCGGCGAGGTCGGCAAGCCAGCGCAGGGCCTGATTCTCGGCGTACACCGCGCCCGAACCTTCCAGCCACGAGCCGCCGTAGACGCTCGAGGCGCCGACGACCATGTCGAACGCTGCGGCTGCCTTGGTCGGTGCGCTGGGAATGAAGGACAGGTAGCGCGAATGGTCGACGGACAGGCAGGTCGGTGCCAGCACATCGGCCCACAGGCGCAGCGCCTCGACCCCACCGAGGCCCTCTTTGGTGATCGTCGCGCCGGCCAGCGTGTGGAGTTCTTCGGGCGTGGACGGGCGGTCCAGGGGAGCGTTCATCGCGAGCCGGTTCAGGCAGTAGGCCGCAAGCGCTCGAGCGGTGACGTCGTCGTCAGATGTGTAGCGATGCACGCCGCAAGAGTAGGGATCGCGTACCGCGCTCAGCCGCGGGCCGGTGCGGCCGCGGAATGGGACACGTCACCGGGCGAGGCGGCCACCTCGGCGGGCGTCGTCAATGTGCATCGCACCGACCTGGGCGTCGAGATCGAGATGAGATGGGTGCTTCAAGACGATCTGGGACTCGACCTCGAGCCCACTGCGCGCCTTCAGCACCCAGGCGCAGGCAACCCCCAGCAGACCGATGGCGAAAAGTCCCAGCAAAATCCAAAGTGTCACAGCCAGCACCTCCCCGATATACAGCGCGCATTCAGCCGTAACACGCAAAGTTTGGCACGTCGAAGCCGGGAACGTAAGGGAACGCTGAGGCGTTTCACGAACGCATAGCTGATACTGGTTGCCTGAGCACGGGACGAAACCAGTTCCGCCAGCCGAGCAGACAGGGTGAAAGTCCGTGACGGAAGCCGCCGTGTGGGTACCTCCTACGTGGGACGAGGTCGTGCGCGAACACGCCGACCGCGTCTATCGGCTCGCATACCGGTTGTCCGGTAATCGTGCCGACGCCGAAGATCTGACCCAGGAAACGTTCGTTCGCGTTTTCAAGTCCCTGGCCGAGTACACGCCGGGAACCTTCGAGGGCTGGCTGCACCGCATCACCACCAACCTGTTCCTCGACATGGTGCGCAGGCGTCAGCGGATCCGCTTCGACGCGCTTCCCGAGGACGCAGGCGACCGGCTCGCCTCCAACGCGGCAGGCCCCGAGCAGGCCTACGCCGAGATGCACCTCGACCCTGAGGTCCAGCAGGCGCTCGACGCGCTTCCCGCCGACTTCCGCGCGGCCGTCGTGCTCTGCGATCTCGAGGGTCTGTCCTACGAGGAGATTGCGGCCACGCTCGGCATCAAGGTCGGCACGGTTCGCTCGCGCATCCACCGTGGCCGGGTGCTGTTGCGCGAGGCGCTCGCCCACCGTGCTCCGGGCACTCGCCCGGCCGAGCCGGGCGTCGCGGCCGCCAGGTCGAGTGTCGGCGCGGCTGAGTTCGCCGATTTCCCCGGGTCTTCAGGGGGCGTCGTGCAGTGAACCTGCCCACACTGCCTGCCCAGCATCTTTCGGACGAGGCTGTCGCGGCGTTCGCCGACGGCGCGCTCGGCGCAGCGGCCCGTTCGCGAGCCGCCCGGCACGTCGCCGAGTGCGCCGAGTGCGCGCAAGCCATTGCCGTCCAGCGCGAGGCCGTCCTTGCCCTGCGCGCTGCTACGGCTCCGTCGCTTCCGGGTGGCCTGCTCGACCGGCTGCGTGCGGTGCCATCCACGACCCCGCTCAGTCAACGGCCGCTCGCCCTCGATCCAAAGGGTCGGCCGTCTTCCCCGCTTTCGGCACGCCGGCTGAGGTCATACCGCCCTCGCCGCCACTGCCGCCGGCCGAGGCGCCCATGAGCGTCGAACGCCGGCACCGCCCGTATGGCCTGCTCGGCGCTGCGGCGGCCGTCGTCGCGCTCGGTGCTGCGGGCGTCGTGCTGGCCGGCGCCGGTGGTGGCGGAGGCGCCGGATCACCGGCAGGTCCCGCGCCGGGAGCGCCCGCCCAGGTCCGACCCGTCGTATTCGACCCGACTCCGGATCTGCACTTTCAGACCGCTGCCAGCCCGCCGGTCGCTGCGGTACGCGCGCAGCGCTGAACCTGGGCTGTTGGCCGTCGCGCGATGTGCTGGGGCAGACTCGACAGAAACGGCGAGGAGGACCCGCACCGCATGAGTTTCGACGACGTCCGTAGCCGCGCCCCGCACGGAGCGTGGGCATGAGCGACGACGACTCCCGCCATCAGCGCGAACCGGCATCCGATCAGGTCCAGGATCTGGGCGCGGATCGGCCGGCGAACCCTGCCATGGACCGCGCCGTCGACCTGGATTCGGACGCCGCGGCCGATGCCGTCTACATGCGTCCCGCCGACGTCAATGACTCCTTTGCCCCTCGCGAACCCGAGCCGCTCTACAGCCCGCCGCCGCCGACGGTATCGCCCGAGGACCGTGCCGAATTCGGCCGGCCGGCCGGCTCAACCGATGCCTTCGCCCCGCTGCCGGGCGAGCGCATTCCGCCTGCGCACCGGTCTGTCGCGCCGCCCGTCCATCCCGGGCTGACCCGCGAGTACGGCCGCCCGCCCGGAATCGGAGAGTTCGATCCTGAGCCCGGAAGCCGCATCTCCCCGGAACTGCACAAGGCGGAATCGCCGTGGTGGAAGGCTGATGCACGGCGCGATCCGTGGCGTGATCCCCAGTCGCCGTTCTGGCTCGGACGTCCCGCGGTATTCACCGGCGGACGTCCCGCGCAGGTCGATCCCGACGAGGATGCTCCGCAAGCCGACGACGAGATCCCGATGTCGGCGGAGGAGTCGATCGAGGAGGAGTCCACCTCGAGGACCGTCCGGGGCGGGCGATTCGGGCTCGGCGCGCTGGCGCTGATGCTCATCGTCGCGCTCGTCGCCGGAGTGCTCGGCGGCGGAACCGGCTACTGGTTCGCTACCCGCGCGCACGGCGTCCTGCACAACAGCGACGTGAAACTCGCAAAGACCGATACTCCGGCGAATCGCCCGCCCGGCTCGATCGCCGAGATCGCCCAGCGGGTCTCACCGGCGGTCGTGTCGATCCAGGAGCACACGGCCGATCTCGACGCCGTTGGCGCGGGCATCGTCATCCACAAGGCCGGCTACATCCTCACCAACAATCACGTGGTCTCGGACGCAGCTACCAATCATGGCGACATCTGGGTCACCTTCGCCGACAAATCGCGGCTGTCGGCCAAGGTTGTCGGCCGTGATCCGAAGACGGACCTCGCGGTGATCAAGGTCGACCACGCCAAGCTGACCGTCGCCACACTGGGCGATTCGGCCAAGCTTGCCGTCGGTGACCCGGTGATCGCGATCGGTTCGCCGCTCGGGCTGCGCGGCACCGTCACCACGGGCATCGTCTCCGCGTTGGGGCGCCCGGTACCCGTGTCCGGCGAGGGCAGCGACACCGACGCGGTCATCGACGCCATCCAGACCGATGCGGCCATCAACCCGGGCAACTCCGGCGGCGCGCTCGTCGACTCCGCCGGAGCCGTCGTCGGCATCAATACCGCCGCGGTGTCGCCTTCGGTGGTCCAGGGCGGCCCGAACGGAAGCGTCGGTCTGGGCTTTGCGATCCCGATCAACGGCGCGCGAGTGATCGCCGAAGAACTCATCCACACCGGCAAGGTGGCCCACGCATCGATCGGGCTGCAGGCGCGCAGTTCGACCGACGGGCTGCGCGACGGCGCGTACGTGGTGCAGGTGAACCCGGAGGGTCCGGCGGATCAGGCCGGATTGAAGGCGGGCGACGTCATCACACTCGTCGACACCACGCTGATCGACTCGCGCGAGCAACTCGCGGTCACCGTCGCGGACCACAAGCCCGGTGACAAGGTGAAGGTGCACTTCTATCGTGAGGGCAGCAAGAAGGAATCCGCCGTCACCGTCACACTTGGTTCGGATTGAGGTAGCCCATGTTCAACATCGGGCCGATGGAGTTCGCGGTGCTTGCCTTGGTCGGCGTCATCGTGCTCGGCCCGGAGCGGCTGCCGTCTCTGGCCCGCGACGCGGCCCGGCTGATGCGCCAGCTTCGTGACATGGCCACCGGCGCTCGCAGCCAACTGAAGAACGAACTCGGCCCGGAGTTCGCCGACGTCGGGCTGGACTCGCTGCGCGAACTGCGCTCGCTCAACCCGCGTACGGCGCTGCAACGGGCGCTGCTCGGCGATGACGACGATGTCGCGGTGGCCCGCTCGGACGACTCGGCCGCCGCCTCGAGCGAACCGGCGGCGAGTCGCCGACCGGCCGAGCAGCCACTCGGGCGCGGCGAGAAGGCTCCCTTCGACGAGGACGCCACCTAGCGTTTTGCGACCTCGGGCTGAGCCGCTGTGCGCAGCGGCCATAGCAGCAGCGCGCAGATCAGGCCGCTCGCCGCGACGACTGCGTACACGAGCCGGAAATCGACGTGCGCGATCACCGCGGCGCCAACTGCCTGTGCCAGCGGCTGCGGGGCGAACAGCAGGAACGTGATCGCCGCTGAGACGCGGCCCTGCAGGTTCATCGGCGTGAGCCGCTGCGCCAGCGTGATCGCGGCGACCACGATCCAGGGCAACGCGAAGCCGCGCACGAACCAGCCGAGCAGCGCCGCCGGCAGCCACGGCGTGGCCGCCAGCAGGTAGCCGGCAGCACCGTTGAGCAGGCCGAGGGCGGTGAGCCGGGCCTCGTCCCACCGGCGCAGGACGCGCGAACTCACCAGCCCGCCGATGATCGCGCCTGCCCCGTAGACGCTGGTGAAGACGCCGAGGAAGCTGGGCGGTCGGTGCAGCGCGTCCGCCATGGCGAACATGGCGGCGAACGCGACGCCCGAGGCGAACATCGCGATCGCCGCTGCGAGCACCACCGCCCGCAGCGGGGCCGCCTGCCAGACGTGCCGCGCTCCTGCGGCGAGTTCGGCGCGCCAGTGCCGTTCGGTCGGCTGCGGACGCGGCTCGGCCACTCGTAACATCGCGATCGCCGTCGCGGCCACGCCGAACGTTGCCGCATCGAGTGCGGCGACCGTCCCGCCACCGGCAACCGAGAACAGTCCGGCGCCCGCCAGGGGGGCGATGAGTTTGCAGCCCTCCTGCAAGGTCATCCGCAGGCCGTTGAGCCGGCCGCGCGCGGCGTCCGGCAGCATGACCGCGAACAGCGCATTCTCGGCTGGATCGATCAGCACGAGGGCCACGCCGTAACAGGTCATGACGGCGTAGAGCAGCCACACCTGCGACGCGCGGTTGACGAACAGCAGCGTCAGCATCACCGCGCCCATCGCGAGATTGCTGACCAGCAGCAGGCGCCGGCGACGCACCCGGTCGGCCACTGCGCCGGCGAGCGGCGCAAGCAGCGACGGCGCGTAGATGCCCACCGCGACAAGGGCGGCTGCTGCGTTGCTACCGGTCAGCGACTTGACCCAGATGCCGGCCACCAGCGTCATTGCGCTGTCGCCCAGGAGCGAGGCCGTGAGGCCGGTCAGGTACAGCCTGGCATTCCGGGTGTCCCGAGCATTGAGCTCAACGGAGGTAGAAGACTTGAGCACACTGCACTCAAGCACAGTGCCATGCAAGCAGGCAACACAGACAAGAGTGTCGGAAGCTGCCCTCAGCGACGCAGCGTCAGCCGCGCGTCGGACTCAGCCCGAGCGAGCGCCCGACGAGGCTGCGCTGCCGAGCGGCAAGCGACTCGGCGACGTCGCGGTACGCGCGGGCGGCCGGTGAGTCAGGGTGGCTCAGCACGACCGGAGTGCCTTCGTCGCCGCCCTCGCGCACGCGCTGGTCAATCGGCACCTGGCCGAGCAGCGGCACCCGAGTGCCGGTCGATGCGGCCAGCGAGTCGGCCACCGCCTGACCGCCGCCGCTGCCGAACAACTCCATGCGCGAGCCGTCCGGCAGGTCGAGCCAGCTCATGTTCTCGACCACGCCGACAACCTGTTGGTGGGTCTGCAAGGCGATCGAACCCGCCCGCTCGGCCACCTCGCGGGCAGCGAGTTGCGGTGTGGTGACCACGAGCAGTTCGGCGGAGGGCACGAGTTGGGCGACGGAGATGGCGATGTCGCCGGTGCCGGGCGGCAGATCCATCAGCAGGATGTCGAGGTCACCCCAGAACACGTCGGCGAGGAACTGCTGCAGGGCGCGGTGCAGCATCGGGCCACGCCAGACCACCGCGGTGTTGCCGGGCGTGAACATGCCGATCGAGATCACCCGCACGCCGTGCGCCTGCGGCGGCATGATCATGTTCTCGACCTGGGTCGGGCGGCCCGTGACGCCGAGCATGCGCGGTACTGAGAACCCGTAGATGTCGGCGTCGAGTACACCGATCGACAGGCCCCGCTCCGCCAGCGCCACGGCGAGGTTGACCGTCACCGACGACTTGCCCACACCGCCCTTGCCGGAGGAGACCGCGTACACGCGAGTGCGCGAACCGGGCTGGGCGAACGGGATCTCGTTGGTCGGTGCGTCACCGCGCAACTGCTGTTGCAGCGCGCCGCGCTGCGCGTCGGTCATGACCCCGAGCGTGACGTCGACACCGCTGATGCCCTCGAGTTGGCTCACCGCGGCCGTGACGTCGCGCGTGAGCTGCTCCTTCATCGGACAGCCGGCCACCGTGAGCAGCACCGAGACGTGCGCGCGGCCGTCGGCTGCGACCTCGACGGAGGAGACCATCTGCAGTTCGGTGATCGGCTTTCGGATCTCGGGATCCAGAACGGTTGCGAGCGCTGAGGTCACGTCGTCGACGGTCGGTAGGGGCACGACTGCGATGGTACGGCCGGGCTGCCCGATGCTGCTGCGTGCAGCGGTCGGCAACGGCAGAATCACGCTCCACCGTCGGACCGGGCACCCTAGGTCACGAATAAGCGCAATCCGACATGCACAGCCTAGGATCGGCCACCGTGACCCGTGTGAGCCCGTCTATTCGAGCCGCCGACTGGCGGATCACCGTTTGGCGCACCTTCCTGCGGACGCACGGCTCGGTCATCCGCCAACTCGAGCGCGATCTGCTGGCAGCGACGGGCATGCCACTTAGCTGGTACGACGTCCTGCTGCAACTGGCCGAGGCTCCGCAGCGCCGGTTGCGTATGGCGGAGCTGGCCGATCGGGTCCTGCTCTCGCGCTCGGGACTGACTCGGCTGGTCGACCGGCTGCAGGCCGAAGGCCTGGTCACCCGCGAGCCGTATCCAGGCGACGCGCGCGGTCTGTACACCGTGCTCACCCAGGCCGGATTCGACCGGCTGCGCGCCGCGGCGCCGACCCACCTGGCCGGAATCCAGGAGCATTGGCTGTCGCGGTTCACCGACGGCGAGTTGCACATGTTGCACGACCTGCTCGGCCGCCTCGACGCCGATTTCGACAGCAGCGCAACGTCGGATGACGGATGCGTCGGCTGAACAAGCCGGAACACGCGCGGCACTGGCCACACCCCACGTCTGCGCGCACCTATCCGTACGTCGACCTGATGCGATCGGTCGCAAGCGGACGTTGAAGAATCCGCTTCCCATCGTGCCTAATGTCTGCGGGGTGGAATCGCAGAGCCGCCGTACCGTCGTTCGCGACTCGCTCGGCGTCTCGATCGCCGTGGGCTCCTACGGTGTGGCCTTCGGCGCCGCGTCCGTCGCGTCCGGCCTCTCGGTGCCGCAGACCTTGGTGCTGTCACTGCTCGCCTTCACCGGGGGAACCCAGTTCGCGGTGGTCGGCGTGGTCAGCGGCGGTGGCACTCTTGCCGCCGCGCTGAGCGGCGGGCTGCTGCTCGGAGCCCGCAACACGCTCTACGCCATGCGGCTGGCCCCGCTGCTGCGTGTGCGAGGCGTTCGGCGCCTGCTCGCCGCACAAGGCACGATCGACGAGACGACGGCGATGGCCGTCGCCCGCGCGGATCCGTCCCTGGGGCGCCTCGCGTTCTGGTCGACGTTCGCCGGCGTATGGGTGTTCTGGAACATCGCGACGATCGTCGGGGCGCTCGGCGCCCAGGCGCTGGGCGACCCGGCGCGATTCGGCCTCGACGCCGTGATTCCGGCGGCATTCCTGGCATTGCTCGCGCCCCGGTTGCACGCCGGCGCCGTCGAGCGTCGGGTGGCGGCCGGGGCGGCGCTGATCGCGCTCGTACTCATCCCGTTCACCCCGCCGGGAGTGCCGATCCTCGCCTCGTCGGCTGCGCTGCTCCTTGCCGGGATCACGCTGCGACGCCCACCAGAGCGCGAGTTGTCATTCGTCGCGCGGTCGACCGCGCGCCGAAGGTATGACAAGCCGGAAGGGGAGGGGACGCAGTGAACCTCTGGGCACTTGTCATCTCGACCGTCGTCGGCTGCTACGCGCTGAAGCTCGCGGGCTACCTGGTTCCGGCTCGGCTGCTCGACCTGCCGCGGATCCGCCGCCTCGTCGAACTGATGCCGGTCGCCCTGCTGGCGGCGCTCGTCGTCGTCGAGGCGGTGGCCAACGGTCGAAGCATCGACTTGAACGGGCCGCGGCTGGCCGGGATCGCGGTGGGCGTCGTGGCCGTGTGGCGTCGGGCGCCGTTCATGGTCGTGGTGGTCGCCGCAGGAGCGACAGCCGCGCTGATCCGGCTGGCGTCCTAATCCGCGGCCCGGGCGACGTGAAGCGGGCGTGCCGACCAGTGCGCGGCGCCCCCTGCTCATGACGTTTGTCGCGCCGCACCGCAGCATGTTGCCCGAACCGGCGAACAGGTACGTCAGTTGGGAGCCCCGTATCTAGGCCGGTCCTCGCCGGAATCGCGCGCGATGTCGAGCCGGCCGAGTTCGGCGCGCAGGAAGTCACGGGTAACCACATCGCCGAGCGCGAGGCGCACGGCGGCGAGTTCGCGCGCCACGTACTCGAGATCGGCCTTGGCCTGCCTGCTGTGGTTGCGGTCCTGATCGAGATTGACCCGGTCGCGGTCGTCCTGCCGGTTCGTGGCGAGCAGGATCAGCGGCGCGGAGTAGGCGGCCTGCAGCGACAGGATGAGCGTGAGGAACAGGAACGCGTAAGGGTCCCAGCGCAGGTGCTTCGGCGCGAACACGTTCCAGCTGATCCACATGATGATGACGATCGTCTGGACGATCAGGTACCGGCCGGTGCCGAGGAAGCGGGCGATCTTCTCGGTCAGCTGGCCGAATGCCTCCGGGTCGTAGCGCAGGGCCGGACCGCGCCGCGGCTCGCGGGGCTGGTCGATCCGGTCGCGACGCTCAGCCATGACTGGCCGGTCCGGCTGTGTCGGCGGCGGTCGCGTCGACGTCACGCCAGTCCTCAGGCAGCAGGTGATCGAGGACGTCGTCAACGGACACCGCGCCGAGCAGCCGGTCGTTCTGGTCGACGACCGGGGCGGCGACCAGGTTGTAGGTCGCGAGATGCCGGGTGACCTCGGCGATCGCGGTGCCCGGACGCAGGGCCGCGGGGTCCTTGTCGGCGAGGCCGCTGACCAGTGTCGCCGGCGATTCGCGCAGCAGGCGCTGGATGTGAACCGTGCCGAGGTACTTGCCGGTGGGCGTCGCCTGCGGCGGGCGCACCACGAAGACCTGCGCGGCCACGGCCGCGGACAGATCCGGATTGCGCACCAGGGCCAGGGCCTCGGCCACCGTGGCATCGGGCAGCAGGATCACCGGTTCGCTGGTCATCAGGCCGCCCGCGGTGTAGTCGGCGTAGGTCATCAGCCGGCGCACCGGCTCGGCCTCGGTCGGCTCCATCAGCTTGAGCAGACGCTCCTGCTCGGCCGCTGTCATCTCGCCGAGCAGGTCGGCGGCGTCGTCGTCGTTCATCGCCTCGAGCACGTCGGCGGCGCGCTCGTCCTCGAGTGAGGTGAGCAGGCTGACCTGGTCGTCTTCGGGCAACTCCTCGAGCACGTCGGCGAGGCGCTCGTCGTCGAGTGCGACGGCCACCTCGCGGCGGCGTTTGTCGGGCATGTCCTGCAACGCCGCCGCGACGTCGGCCGGGCGCATCCCGGCAAGCACGGCCAGCAGTGTGTCAGTGCCCTGGCTCGACTCGGACAGTGACAACCCGTCGACCTCGTCCCAATCGACCTGGAACAGCTCGCCACGGCGCCGGGTGATTCGACCGCCGCCGCCGCCGCGCACCGCGAGCCGGGTGATCTCCCAGTCGTCGATGCGGTTCTGCTCCATGCCGGCATCGACGATGTGGACGCGCCGCCCGTCCTCGCTGATCGTCACGGTCCGGTCGAGCAGCCCACTGAGCACGAGCAATTCGCTCTGCCGTCGCTCGAATCGCTTCATGTTCACCGTGCCCGAGGTGAGCACGACGGCGTCGTTCTCGATGCGGGTGACCCGACCCATCGGTACGAAGATCCGGTGGCGGTGCAGCAGTTCGACAACCAGGCCGAGGACGCGCGGGGGCTGGCGCCCGACGCGCAGGGTAGCCACCGCATCACGCACGCGCCCGAGCTGATCGCCATTCGGATCGAATACGCCGATGCCCGCGAGGTGGGCGACGAACACCCTCGAGGCTGGACTCACGAGTGAAGATTAGTCGCCGTGAGGGTGGATTCACGCGATCTGGTGTCTCGCGCCTGTCAAGGCGCCAAGGCGTCGCTGGCACGATGGCGCCCGTGACGCAGCGCGCAGAACGTCGAACCGTCGAGAGCCTGGCCGCGCCGCCGCCGCTCGATGCCCTGTTGCTGGTGGTTGCAATGACCGGCGTCTCGTTCTCGGGGCCCCTCATGGCGGCCACCGCCGCTCCCGCGTTCGCCATCTCCTTGTGGCGCAACGCGATCGGTGCCGGGGTGGCCGTGTCGATGGTCATTGCGCGTGGCTTGCGCGAAATCCGCCGATTGAGTGCCCGTACCTGGGCGACGGCTGGGCTCGCCGGCGTGGCGCTCGCCGGACACTTCGCCACCTGGGTGCCCAGCCTCACCATGACCACGGTCGCGTCGGCCACGGCGCTCGTGTGTACGCAGCCGATCTTCACCGGGCTCATCGCGCAGTTCCTCGGCCGCGCGCTGCCGCGTGCCGCGTGGGTGGGCATCGGCGTCGCAACCCTGGGCGCGGCGCTGATCACCGGCGCCGATCTGCACCAGTCGGCCCGGGCGCTCGGCGGCGACCTGCTCGCGATTGTTGGTGGACTTTGTGCCGCGGCGTACGTGACCATCGGCGCGGCCGCCCGCACCCGGATGACGACGGCCAGCTACACGGCGGTCTGCTACGCCACGTGCGCCGTGCTGCTGCTTACCGCCTGCCTGATCGGACGGGTGCAGATCGTCGGCTTCTCCGGCAATGCGTGGTTGAAGATCGTGCTCGTCACCATCTGCGCACAACTGCTCGGACACAGCCTGATCAACGTCGTGCTGCGATCGACGAGCCCCACCGTCGTCGCCCTGGTGCTGCTGATCGAGACGCCTGGCGCCGCGCTAGTCGCATACGTCTGGCTGCATCAGCGTCCGCCGCTCTCTGCGGTGCCGGGGCTGGTGCTTCTGTTCGCGGGCCTGGTGCTGGTTGTGCGCGTCCGTGGCCAGGATGTCCCGGTCGAGGCGATCGACTGATCGCCGGATGCGTGCGTCTTCGCGGCGATAGCGCGACCAATGCTCATGAACAGGCCCTTCCCATGTGCCCGGCGGACCTCCAAGATGACTGCGACCGTCCCGACGATCCGGGCGATGCGACGGGCGGTCAGCGCGCCCGTCCGGGCCCGCTTCATCGTGAGCTGCCGTGATCCGGCAGCGAAGGGAGACCATCGTATGGGCAGGAACGCTCGGGTCTACAAGACCAGTGCGATCGCTGCAGCCACGCTGGGAGTCGCCGCTTTCGCGGTTGTATCCAGCGGATCGCCGTCCGGGGCAACCCCGGCATTGGCTCTGCAGCATTACGCGTACCAGGCGCCGGAGAGCGCCTTCGTGCCAGCTGATCAAGCAACGGGCAACATCGCCTGCCGGCGGCCCGCGCCTGACAACCGGGTCTCCACCGATCTGCACTGCGCGACGCCGCAGACCATGCGTGCCGCGTACGGCATCGACACGTTGCCCTACCAGGGCGAGGGCCAGACGATCGTGCTCGTCGACTCGTTCGGCAGCCCGACCGCCGCGCAGGACGTGGCCTTCTTCGCCCAGACGTTCGGCATGCCGACACCCAACTTCGAGCAGGTGTTCCCGAACGGGAAACCCGGCTACCTGGACGGCGACGGAACGGCGAGCGGGAAGGGCTCCGCGCAGAACGGTCCCAACTCCGCCGAGGGATGGGCCGGCGAGGCCAACCTCGACGTCCAGTGGGCGTATGCGATGGCGCCGAAGGCCCATCTCGTGCTGCTCTCGACCAACACCGCCGAGACGCAGGGCGTGCCGGGGCTGCCCGCCGCGATGAGCGCGATCGACTGGGCGATCAACAAGTACCCGGCCGGCACGGTCTTCTCGATGTCGTTCGGCACCGACGAGTCGGCCTTCGCCGGAGCCGCCGCAAGCCAGTTCGCCAAGTTCGATCAGACCTTCCAGCGGGGCGTCGCCAAGGGCGACAGCTTCTTCTCCTCCTCCGGCGACAACGGATCGCAGGGTGTCGAGCGGTCGCACCGCCAGTCGACGGTCTCGCCCGATCCGCAGGTGAGCTACCCGAACGTCTCGCCGTACGTCACCTCGGTCGGCGGAACTCAGCGCCAGTTCGGCTGGACCTGGAACCCGACCGGCCCGGACGTGCCGATCGCGGCGAACGGATCTCGCACGACGGCCTGGTGGGACTGGACGGTTGGTGGCGACACTGAGGCCGTCGGCAACGAGCCCGGCTTCGGGCTGGTGACCGGTGGCGGCCTGTCGACCGTCTATCCACGGCCGAGCTACCAGAACTCGGTGGCGTCGGTTGTCGGATCGCATCGCGGCACGCCGGACCTCGCGTGGAACATGGCCATCAACGGCGGTGCGCTGACTTACCGGTCCTACTTCCCGGCTGTCGACGGCCCGCCGAGCTGGGTTCTGTTCGGCGGTACGTCCGCGTCCTCGCCGCAGGTGGCGGCTGTGGTCGCACTGGGCAACCAGGCGCGAGAGGCCGCTGGCAAAGGCCCGATCGGCAACCTGAACCAGGCGATCTACTCGCCGACGTTCAACAAGTCGGTGGCCTTCCATGACGTGACGGCGCACCAGTACGGCACCGTGGCGTCCGGCAACCTGCACAACAACCAGGAATCGGACGTGACGCCTGGCCAGACCGTCATGCCGGATGCGGTACCCGGGTACCAGACAACCCCCGGCTACGACCTGACGACCGGCTTCGGCTCGCCTTACGGGCCGGGCTTCGTCAGCGAGCTCGTCAAGCAGTAGCTGCACCGCGTGGTGGTGCCGGCGCCTGCGCAGGTGCCGGCACCACCGCGACGTCCGGCTGTGAGACCGCGGACACGCTGGTGCCCTCGGCAGCGTGAGGTGGCATCCTGCCTGCCTATGAGCGTCTCGCTGCGTCCGCGCCGTTCCTGTCTCGCCGTTCCAGGCAGCAATCCGCGCTTTCTGGACAAGGCCAAGGGCTTACCGGCCGACCAGGTATTCCTTGATCTCGAGGACGCTTGCGCGCCGCTCGTCAAGCCCGAAGCGCGCAAGAACATCGTTGCCGCGCTGAACGAGGGTGGCTGGGGCGACAAGATCCGCGTCGTCCGCGTCAACGACCTCACGACGCACTGGACCTACCGCGACGTCGTCGAGGTCGTCGAGGGCGCCGGGCAGAACCTGGACTGCATCATGTTGCCGAAGGTGCAGAATGCCGCCCAGGTGCAATGGCTGGACTTCACCCTGACCCAGATCGAGAAGACCATGGGCTTCGAGGTGGGGCGCATCGGCATCGAGGCGCAGATTGAGAACGCGCAGGGCCTGATCGCCGTCAACGAGATCGCGCAGGCGTCGCCGCGGGTCGAGACGATCATCTTCGGGCCGGCCGACTTCATGGCGTCGATCAACATGAAGTCGCTGGTAGTGGGCGAGCAGCCGCCCGGATACGACGTCGGCGATGCCTATCACCACATTCTGATGTCGATCCTGATGGCGGCGCGTGCCAACGACAAGCAGGCCATTGACGGGCCATACCTGCAGATTCGCGACGTCGACGGGTTCCGCCGGGTGGCGTCGCGGTCAGCTGCCCTCGGCTTCGACGGCAAGTGGGTGCTGCATCCCGGGCAGATCGACGCCGCCAACGAGGTTTACGCTCCCTCGCAAGAAGATTACGACCACGCCGAGCACATTCTCGACGCTTATGACTACTACACGTCCGAGGCCGGTGGCGCGAAGGGTTCGGCGATGATCGGTGACGAGATGATCGACGAGGCGTCGCGCAAGATGGCACTGGTCATCGCCGCCAAGGGGCGCGCCGCCGGCCTGACGCGCACGTCGTCGTTCACGCCGCCTGAAGACTGAGCCCGATGGACCTGCACCTGGCCGGGGCGCGTGCTGTCATCACCGGCGGCAGCCGGGGACTGGGCCTGGCCATCGCGCACCGTCTGGCGAAGGAGGGCGCCCACGTCGGGCTCATCGCCCGCAGCCCCGAAGGGCTCGCGGCGGCGCAGGGCGAGGTCGCAAAACGCGGCGGCATGGTTGTGACCTGCGCTGTCGACGTGACCGATGCGTTCGGGCTGCGCGCTGCCGTCGACGAGATAGCCGCCGAACTCGGCGGCCTCGACCATGCCGTCGCGAACGCGGGCGGCACCGTCGGCGGCGACATGCTGGGCACCCCGCCGGAGCAGGTGGCCAGCAATCTTGCCGGCACCCTCGCGCTCAACGTCGGCCACGCGGCGACCCTGATCAGCGCGGCCGTCCCGCACATGGTGGCCGGTGGCGGCGGTTCCGCGGTGCTCATCTCGTCGGTCAGCGCACTGCGCCCGACGCCGCGATCGACGTACGCGATCGCCAAGGCAGCCGAGATCAGCCTGGCGGCGAACCTTGCGCACGAGCTTGCCGCGCAGTCGATTCGGGTCAATGCCGTCACACCCGGATCGCTGCTCATCGACGGCGGGGGCTGGGATGAGTTTCGGCAGTGGCATCCGGAGGACTACCGCGACTGGGTCGCCGCCGAGTTTCCATGGGGACGGCTCGGCACCGCGGACGAGGTGGCCGACGTGGTCGGCTTCCTGCTCTCCGATCGTGCCTCCTGGATCACCGGCACGAACATTGCGGTCGACGGTGGTCAGGGCCGTCCGAGCGTGCGATCGTTCCCGACTCGCCTGCCAGACTGACCCAGGTTGGCGCGCGCCGCGCGTTACCGCTTGGATGGCAACCCGTCCGATCGTCTCTTCTAGATAGGGAATCCTTTATGCGCAGGTCCTGGTGCGCGGGCGTCGTGTGCGCGTCCATCACCGCCTTGTTGCTAGCCGGCTGCAGTTCCAGTTCCAAGAAGGACGTGAAGACGTCCGCGGCGATCGGCTCGCCCGTGGCCAGCGGTGACAACGCGACGCTCGATCCGAAGAGCCTCGTGCCGCAGATGTTCGCAGCCGTGAAGGCGGCTGACAGTTTTCACGTCGTCGGCAGTGGCAAGGACGACGACGGGACGCCGTTCGAACTTGACGTTCATTTCGGCGACGGCGGCGGTTCCGGGCACTTCTCCGAGGGCGCCACGCGATTCGATCTTGCCGGTCATGCGGGCGACATCTACGTCAAGACCTCGGCTGCGGCGTGGAAGGCGACCATCGGCAACAAGCCCGGCGTCGAGCGCCTGGCGGCGACACTCGCCGCGCACTGGGTCAAGGTTCCGAGCGCGAACGCCAACTTCGCCGAGCTCGGCCAGTACGTCGACAAGGATGCGTTCGTGACGTCGTTCTCGCAGAGCGCGGCAAACGGCTCCGGTCCATTCGAGAAGTCGGGCACCAGCGCCGTCAACGGCACCGCTGCGGTCGTCTTCACCGACACGAAGGACCAGAGCAAGATCTTCGTCGCCGCGCACGGCGCGCCGCTCCTGCTCAAGGTCGAGGCAGCGCCCAGCGACGGCGGTGGCGGGCTGGCATTGACCGAGTACAACAAGCCGTTCGCGCCGCACCTGCCGCCGGCTGCGGAGGTGATCGACTACGCCACCGTCGTCAAGTAGTCCGCGGGGCAAGCGGGCGCGCGGCTATGCGGCGACTTTGGCCTGCGCGCCGACGATGGCGTGATAGGTCGCGCCGGCGATGGCCGCTCCGACAATGGGCGCGACCCAGAACAGCCACAGTTGCCCGATTGCCCAGCCGCCGGCATACAGCGCCGGGCCGGTCGAGCGGGCCGGGTTCGCCGACATGTTCGTCACCGGGATGCCCACCAGATGCATGATCATCAGCGTGAAACCGATTGCCAGCGGCCCGAACCCGGAAATCGCCCGGGCGTCGGTCGCGCCGATGATCGCGTAGAGGAAGATCGCGGTGAGCACGATCTCGACGAGCAGGCAGGCGCCGAGGTTGTAGCCCGAAGGCGAGTGGCTGCCGTACCCGTTCGCGGCGAATCCGCTCTTGTGCGCGGAGAAACCCTTCTGCCCGGACGCCACCCCGAACAGGACGGTGGCCGCGACGATTGCCGCGATGACCTGGGTGACGATGTAGGCGATCACGTCCGACCAGGGGAACCGCCTGGCGATGGCAAGGCCGATCGTCACCGCGGGATTGAAGTGGCCGCCGGAGATCGCGCCCACGGCGTAGGCCATCACGACTACGGCGACACCGAACGCCACGGCGACGCCCAGGAAGTCGATGCCCTTGTTCCCGGCGTCCAGCACTGCGGCGCCGCAGCCGACGAACACGAGGACGAACGTGCCGAGGAACTCGGCCCCGAGCCGCTGGGGAAGTGCTGCGGACATGGATGACCTCCTGCGAGACGACACACAAGATCCACTTGGCTACCGAGCGCTTCAATTGACCCACAGATCCTGAGCATCTGTAAGGGGGACGCGCCGCAGGGCGGGAACTGAGCGCTTTGTCCGGCCGCTGAGAGTCATCTCACCGGCGGATCTGTTAGGCGTCCGCGTGAGATCGGGCCGATACTTCGGGGTAACTTCCCGGCCCCGAGGAGCTACCTGATGGCCCGCCTAGCCCAGACCGCCGGTCTCACCGAGTTCCAGTCGGAGATCCTCGCGACCGTCAAGACCTTCGTGGACAAGGAGATCCTGCCCTACGCCACCGAACTCGAGCACAAGGACGAGTTCCCCGAGGCGATCGTCGACGGGATGAAGGAGATGGGCCTGTTCGGGCTGACCATCGCAGAGGAGTACGGCGGGCTGGGCGAATCGCTGCTGACCTACGCGCTGGTCGTGGAGCAGATCGCCCGTGGCTGGATGTCGATCTCGGGCGTGATCAACACCCACTTCATCGTGGCGTACATGATCGCGCAGCACGGCACCGACGAGCAGAAGCAACGGCTGCTGCCGAGGATGGCCACCGGCGAATTGCGCGGCGCGTTCTCGATGAGCGAGCCGGAGTGCGGCTCCGACGTCGCCGCGATCAAGACCCGCGCTGCCATCGACGGCGGTGAGTTCGTACTGAACGGCCAGAAGATGTGGCTGACCAACGGTGCGCGCGCCGGCGTGGTGGCGACCCTGGTCCGCGACGACCTCGGTGCCGACTCGGTGTATCGCAACATGACGACGTTCCTGGTCGAGAAGGAGCCAGGCTTCGGCGAGACGCGTCCTGGCCTGACGATCCCCGGCAAGATCGACAAGATGGGTTACAAGGGCGTCGAGACGACCGAGATGGTGCTGGACGGCGTGCGGGTGCCGGCGTCCTCGGTACTCGGCGGCGAGGCGGGCCGGGGTCGCGGCTTCTACCAGATGATGGATGGTGTCGAGGTCGGCCGCGTGAACGTGGCCGCGCGCGCCTGTGGCATCTCGATCCGGGCGTTCGAACTCGCGGTCGCCTACGCGCAACAGCGCCGCACGTTCGGCAAGCAGATCGCAGACCATCAGGCCATCGCGTTCAAGCTCGCCGAGATGGCGACGAAGGTCGAGGCTGCGCACCTGCTGATGGTGAACGCGGCGCGGCTGAAGGACGCCGGCGAGCGCAACGATGTCGAGGCCGGTATGGCGAAGTTGCTCGCGTCCGAGTACTGCGCCGAGGTCACCCAGGAGTCCTTTCGCATCCACGGTGGGTACGGCTACTCCAAGGAGTACGAGATCGAGCGGCTCATGCGCGAGGCGCCGTTCCTGCTCATCGGCGAGGGCACGTCCGAGATCCAGAAGACGATCATCAGCCGGGGCCTGCTGCGGGAGTATCGCGCGACGTGACGCGCGGTACCGGTCATGGGTTGCATGACCGGTAAGTGCACGGTGCGATACTTCGTCGGTGCGTGCCTTTTGTCTGGCGGTGGTCGCGCTGCCGAGCCTGCTCGGCCTCGTCGGCTGCTCGTCGCCGACATCCGGCGGCGGTGACGGCAGCCACGATCCGTCGGGACCGAACGCGTCCAGCCCGCAGTCGAGTTCTGGTACTTCGGCCTCGCCCAGCACGTCGACTTCGTTGTGTGCGCAGCCTGCGGTCACCGCGCAAGGTGCGCCGTTCTGCTACGAGCTGCCGGCCGGCTTCGTCGACAACTCAACGCTGAAGACCTATGGCGGGGGATGGCGGTACAAGACGCTGATCTCGACCGGGCGGTTCGACCTTGTCGAGGTGCTCGGCGGCAAGCTGCCGTTCGACAGCAGCGGTTACACCGACGCGCAGTTGCGCGCATATGCCGATCCGCGCCGGTTCCATGCCGGCGACGCCGGGCTGCTCCACGTGACGAGCCTGCGCCCGACGAGCGTCGCCGGGTCGCGGGCCTACCAGCAGACCGCGGCCAACACCGACGGTGCCCAGTTGCAGGCGTACTTCGTGTTTCACGGGACGAGTGAGCTCTACATCCAGTGCGAATACCGCGACGAGCCGGATGTGGCCAAGGCTGGCTGTGAGTCGGTGCTCTCGTCGATCCAGATCCTCACCCTGAACTGAGCCGGCGTCGATCAGACGTGCAGCACCCCGCGCGTCTTCGTGCCGTTGTCGAAGGTGTGCGGCGACGTACCGATACCACGAGGGCCCCTGCAGTGCGGTACGCCTACGGCCCTGCGTGTGCGTTGGCCGCCGCGCGCGCTCCTGCCAGGTGACCGTCCGCGTTGAAAACGATTGCAATCGAGGCTCGCTGCTGTCTTGGTTCCCTGTCGACGGAGGTGTCAACAGCAGAGGGCCTGTCAGCATAAGGCCATGATCCAAGATGGCTACAGTGCGGCGAGATGCATTGACAAGGTCCGGGCGATTGCTCCAGACTCCTGTTTGCAATCGATTCCAAAACTTCGTTCAGCAACGATATTCGCGATGTTTACGGAGCCGTACTTTGACACCAACCCGCCCGACATTGGCTGAGGTCGCTCGGCATGCCGGAGTCTCTGTGGCTTCGGCGTCACGGGCCCTGAGTGGCGCGTCCGCCAGCCCCGCGATGGTGGCGCGCGTGCGCAAGGCGGCCGATGAACTCGGCTATGCGATAGACGCCACCGCGCGCTCGCTCAAGGTCGGACTTACCGAGCAACTGGCTTTCGCCGTCGCGGATCTTGGCAACCCGGTCTACGTGGCGATGATGCGGGCGATCGAGGGCGTGGTCCGGACGGCGGGATACCGCCTCGTCGTTTCGTCGACCGGATCTGCTCCCGACGACGAGGTCGAAAGCATCCGCGGGCTCAATCGTGGTTATGCAGACGGCATGATCGTCAGCCCGCTGCGTATCACCGACCAGGTTGTTTCCGAACTCAGGAGCTCGCGCCTGCCGATCGTCGTGGTGGGCACGCTTCCCGCGGGCGTCCAGATCGACAACGTCCGGGCGAACTCCACACGCGGTGTGGGCCTGGCTGTCGACCACCTGGCCGAAGGCGGCCGTCGCGCGATCGGGTTCGTCAACGGCCCGGCCGACACGGTGCCGGGCCGGGCGCGCGAGCGTGGGTTCCATCGCGCGATGGCGTCGTTGCACCGCAAGGTGGCCGGCCCGCAGACCGTCACGGCGAGCGACTTCACCCATGACGCCGGGGAGAAAGCCACCAATGCGCTGCTCACCCACTTCGATCCCGACGCGATTGTGTGCGCGAACGATCTGCTCGCGATCGGCGCCCTGCGTGCGCTGCGCTCCCGTGGCCTTCGCGTGCCGGAGGACGTCGCCGTCGTCGGCGTCGACGACACCGAGTTGGCCGAGCTTGCCACCCCGACGCTGACCAGCGTGTCGCTCGGGTCCGAGGAACGTGGGCGGATCGCCGCGACAATGCTGCTTGATCGGCTGCGGGATCCGGACCGGCCCGCATCCCGCGCGACCGTCCAGCCGCGACTCGTGCTGCGGGCCTCCAGCGAGCCGGTCCGACCGTCACGGCAGTCCCGGAACAGGCGTGGCACGCGATGACGGTGCTCAGCGATACGGATGCGCCAACTGCGCCGCCACGTCGACGGGTCCGGCGTGAACGCCGGCAGGCCTGGCTGCTGATGCTCCCCGCCCTGGTACCGGTGGCGATCTTCAGCGTCTACCCGCTGATCCGGGGGATCTATCTGGGATTCACCGATACGGAAACCGGTTTCCAGATCCAGTCACACTTCACCGGCTTCCGTAACTACACGCGTTTGCTGCACGATTCGCTGTTCTGGCAGGCCTTTCGCAACGGGCTGATCTGGGCGTTCTCGATCACGCTCATCCAGTTCTGCCTCGGACTGGGCTTGGCTTTGCTGCTCGACCTGCCGCTGCAACTGCGGTGGCTCGCGCGGACGTTGACCCTTGTGCCGTGGGCGATGCCGCCGGTGATCGTCGCGATCATGTGGCGCCTCGTGTATCACCCGGACGCCGGCATCCTCAACGAAGTCACCCGCGCCCTGCATCTCACGCACACGAACGTCAACTGGCTCGGTGGCTTCTCGACCGCGTTCGCCGCGGTGGTCGTGGTCGGTGTGTGGGCGGGCATGCCGCAGACGACGGTTGCGCTGCTGGCCGGGCTGCAAGGCATCCCCGGCGAACTGAATGATGCCGCCTCGGTCGACGGCGCCACCGCATGGGGGCGGTTCGTCCACGTGACGCTGCCACAGTTGCGCCCCGTCATCATCGCGATCACGTCGCTGGACTTCGTGTGGAACTTCAACTCATTCGGGCTCATCTACGTGCTCACCGACGGGGGTCCGGGTGGGCGCACGACACTGCCAATGCTGTTTGCCTATAACGAGGCGTTCAAGTACGGCCACTTCGGGTACGCAGCCGCTATGGGCAATGCGATGGTGCTGATCATCGTCGCGATTCTCGCGCTGTACCTGTACGGCCGATTGCGGGAGGTGTAATGACCACCGCCTCGCCGAAACTCGAGAAGTTGCCTCCGACCGCTGTCTCGCCGGTACCAGTGCCACGGCGGCGAGGGCGCCGCGCCCGGCCGGTGCGTGTCGTGCAGTACCTTCTTCTCCTTTGCTACATGGTCTTTCTCGCGTTCCCGCTCTTGTGGCTGCTGTCGACTTCGTTCAAGTCGCCGCGCGAGTTGGTGTCGATCCATCCGAGCCTTATCCCGAAGCATCCGACGGTCGACAACTTCCGGATCGCGTTCACGTCGCAGAACCTGGGCCGGGCCGCGCTGAACAGCCTGCAGGTGTCGCTGGGTGCGGCCCTGCTGACCACGGCGATCTCGCTACCCACTGCCTATGCGCTGGTGCGTTACCGCAGCGTGCTGCAAAAGGCGGCGATGCTGTGGATCCTGGTCAGCCAGATCTTCCCGACCATCCTGATCGTGGTGCCGCTCTTCCTTGTTCTGCGGCAGCTCCACCTCACCAACACGCTGCCCGGCCTCATCGTCGCGTACCTCGTCTTCACGTTGCCGTTTGCGCTATGGATGCTGCAGGGCTATGTCCGGTCGATTCCCCGAGACCTGGAGGAAGCGGCGTCCGTGGACGGCGCGGGCAAGATGCGCACGCTGGTCAGCGTCGTGCTGCCATTGCTGGTACCTGGCCTCGTCGTCACCGGCCTGTTCTCGTTCATCTCGGCGTGGAACGAGTTCTTCCTCGCTCTGGTCATCCTGCAAGCCCCCGATCGGGCAACGCTTTCGTTGACGCTCGCCCGGTTCGTCGGCGCCGAGGGCATCGTCGCGCTCGGCCCGCTCGCGGCAGGGGCACTGCTTGCAACCCTGCCCAGCCTGGTGATCTTCGCGTTCATCCAGCGCCGACTCACATCCGGCCTGATGGCCGGCGCGGTCAAGGGCTAGTGCGGTACACGCCCTGGCGGCGGCACGTCGTCGATTCGTAACTAGAGCTCCTAAGGAGGAGTCAGTGACAAGACACATATCCGCAGGGAACACGGGTCGCCGGCGGCGGGCGGTTTCGGTGCTGGCCGTGGGCCTGCTGGCCGGATCGTTGCTGGCCGCGTGCTCGAGCAGTGGCGGCAGCGGCAAGAACTCCGGCCCGATCCACCTCAAGTTCTCCAGCTATGCCTGGCAGGACCCCACGGTGAAGGCGAACAAGTCCATCGTTGCCGCGTGGAACCAGAGCCACCCCGACATCCAGATCGACTACCAACCCGTTGACGCCGACTCGGTGCACGACAAGCTGGTCACCGCGTTCTCCTCGAACAGCGCGCCGGACATCATCCACGACGAGGCCGCCGACATCTCCGGGTTCGCGCAGCAGGGCTTTCTGGCCGATCTGAAGGACGAGATTCCCGCCGACCTGAAGAGCGACGTGCCGCAAGGGGTTTGGGATTCGGTCACGTTCAACGGAGGCATCTACGGGGTGCCGTCGCTGCTGCAGAGCTACGTCGTGTTCGCCAACAAGAAGGTGCTGCAGGCGGCGGGAATTGCCGAGCCGACGCAGGGCCAGCCGTGGACGTGGGATCAGTTCCAGCAGGCTGCCAAGAAGGCGACGACCGGTGGCAGGTACGGACTTGCCTGGGGGCTGAAGTCGCCGGTGTCAGTGGTGTTGAGCCTGTCGCTCAACTTCGACGGCAAGTATTTCGACGGCACCGGCAACAGCACTACGGTCAAGTTTGATCAGGCTGAGCAAGAGGTTCCGCGCCGCATCCACGACATGATCTTCCAGGACAAGTCATTGGCCCCGAACACGGTCGGGCTGGGCGGAGCCGACGTCTTGCCCGGGTTCTACGCGGGCAAGTACGCGATGTTCGTGGGCGGAAACTTCTTCGCCCAGCAGTTGGTGCAGCAGGCGCCCAAGGGATTCGACTGGGTCATGTTGCCGCCGTTGAAGGGGACCAGCCAGAACCAGACGGCCGATCCGCAGACCTACTCGATCGCCCGGCAGAGCAAGCACCCCAAGGAAGCAATGCAGTTCATCGACTACTTCCTGTCCGCGCAGAACCTGGCCAACCTCGCGCAAGGCGACTGGCTGGCTCCGGCCACCGGCAAGGCGTCCGCGCAATTGCTGAAGCAGACGACGGGCGTCAACGGCTGGGAGACCGTCGTCGGCGCGACCAAGGACCTGGTTCCCTCGCCGACCGCGCAGGTAGCCAACTACCCGCAATGGAAGACCGAGATCGCGACGCCGGCGTTCCAGCAGTACTTCGCCGGGAAGACCGACCTGCCCGGACTGGGCAACAAGCTCATCTCGGGCTGGAAACAGGTGGCCGGACACTGACGGCACCGCGTCGGCGCTCGCCTGGGCGCCGGTGCGCAGCGACAATGACCGAAGGTGCCTCCCCGGCTCACGACCGGGCCGGGGAGGCCGCAACATGAGGGAAGCTCGTGAACTCACTCCAAGATCGCGCGACGGGATGCCTGGCTGGGGCCGCAGTGGGGGACGCGCTGGGCGGCGCGACCGAAGGCTGGTCGCCCGAACAGATCCGGCAGCGCCATGACGGCCCGGTGACCGGGATCGTCGGGCCGTTCCTGCCGGACTGGCGAACCGCGCGACCCGCTTCGCCTTACCACAAAGGCGATGCGCACGTCACCGACGACACATTGATGACCAACCTGCTGGTGCAGGTGTACGCAGACAAGCAGGATCACCTCGACGCGTTCGACGCCGCCGACCGGCTGGTTCCGTTGATGCTCAACCAGTCGGTGTGGATTCCCGAACTTGAACGCGAGACCGTCCCTATCGTGCGGGTGTTTCTCGCCGAGAAGTGGCTCGTCGCCCGATTGCACTATGGGCACGTTGATCCACGTGAGGCCGGCGTCGGCAACATCGTCAACTGCGGCGCGGCGATGTACAGCTCGCCGATCGGCATTGCCAATGCGGCCAATCCCGACCGCGCTTACGCAGAGGCGATCGACTTCGCCGGCGCTCACCAGTCCAGCTACGGGCGGGAGGCAGCGGGCGTCATCGCGGCCGCTGTCGCGGCTGCGCTGACCGTGGACGCCGACGTCGACCACGTCATCGAGACGTGCCTGCGCCTGGCCAAGGACGGAACGCGAGCCGCGATCGAGGCCGTGTGTGACCGGGCGAGGTCGCTGTCTGACTGCATCGAGGACGGGCCGGCACTTCGCGAGGCGATGGCGCCGTTCGACACGCTCGGGCCGGACTACCGGGACCCCGGACTGGCCGCTCGGCGGCCGAGCCGGATGCACTCGATCGAGGAATTGCCCCTCGCATTGGGCATGTTGGTGCTGGCCAAAGGCGATGTGCGGCAGGCCGTGCTCGGTGGCGTCAACTACGGTCGCGACTCCGACTCGATCGCCACCATGGCGGGAGCCGTCGCAGGGGCGCTCGGTGGCCTGTCAGCTGTGCCCGATAACTGGTGGCAGGCGGTCGAGAGCGCGGGTCGGCTCGACTTTGCCGGGGCAGGTCGGCGGATGGCGCAGGTGGCTCGTACGATCGCCCGACAGGACGCCGAACGGCAATCGGCTGCCACGGCGGCATTTGCTGCGCTGGATGGAGACTCTGACTGATGCGGGTGACCTGGGTTCAACCCGAGGACCTGATCCGGCATGGGTTCCGTCAGGCGGCGGACGAGGGACGCTCGATGGACGACCTTGTCGCGCAGTGGACTGCCGCCGGCGGATCGTTGGAACCGCCCGATCGGGGCGCGTCGATGCCGCCCGCGGGGGCGGAGTTGCGTGCATTGGCCGAACGCCTGCTGCCGCAACTCGATCAGCGCGCGGCCGAAGAGGATGCGGACGAACCGAACTCGCTCGACGCAATCTGGGCCGCCGCTCCGGAGGGCGCTGCGCGGAGCGCGACCTCGGGCGGCGATCTACTCGACCGGATCCATGGCGGCTGGTTGGGCCGCGCATCAGGCTGCCTGCTGGGCAAGCCGGTCGAGAAGATACCTCGGCAGGGCATCCGCGAAATCCTCGAAGCGACCGGCAGATGGCCGCTGCGCGGGTACTTCACCGCGGTCGGCCTGCCCGAGGACGTCGCGCAGCGGTGGCCGTGGAACCGCGCGAGCCGGCCGACGAGTCTCGTCGAGGTCATCGACGGAATGCCCGAGGACGACGACCTCAACTACACGCTGCTCGCACTGCGCATGCTCGAACAACACGGCAACGAACTGTCCAGCGACGACGTCGCGACCCAGTGGCTGCTCGATCTTCCCGCTGGGCGGACGTTCACCGCGGAGCGCGTCGCGTACCGAAACCTGCTCGCCGGCATCACGCCGCCCCGATCGGCGACGCTCGAAAACCCTTATCGGGAATGGATAGGCGCCGCGATCCGTGGCGACTGCTATGGCTGGGCATGCCCCGGTCAGCCGCGCCGCGCCGCCGAACTCGCGTGGCGCGATGCGCGGGTGAGTCACACTCGTAATGGCATTTACGGCGCGATGTACGTGGCTGCTATGGCGGCAGAGGCCGTCGTTGCGTCCACTGTGGACGAGGTGCTCGATGCGGGGCTGTCGGTGATTCCGGTGCGCAGCCGGCTGGCTGCGGCCGTGCGGCAGGCGCGCGACATCGCGGCTGCCGAGACCGACTTCGAGCGCGCCGTCGACCGCGTGTATGCGGCTCATGCGCAACATCACTGGGTGCACGTGCTGAACAACGTGGCACTCTCCACGCTGGCCCTGGCCTGGGCCAAGGGCGATTTCGCGGACTCGATCTGCCTGGTCGTCTCGGGTGGCTGGGACACCGACTCGAACGGAGCGACGGTCGGGGCGGTAACCGGCGCTCTGGCAGGCGCTCGTCGGTTGCCGGCGGAGTGGATCGATCCGATGCGCAACCGGATCGACACGAGCATTCCCGGATTCGCGGCTACTGGATTCGACGTACTCGCGCGACGGACCGCGGCACTCTCCACCGATGCCTGACGTCGTGGTGCTGGGCAGCGCGAACGTCGACCTTGTGCTTCGCGTACGCCGGATACCTGCGGCGGGCGAGACCGTGCTTGCCACTGGAGTCGATCGGGTGCCCGGTGGCAAAGGCTCGAATCAGGCGATCGCATCGGCACGTTCTGGAGCCTCGACCACGTTCATCGGGTCAGTTGGCGCAGATGCTGACGGCGCATTGCTGCGCGCCACGCTCGAGGATTCTGGCGTCGACATCAGCGCGCTGCGTGAAGTGCCCGAGCCGACCGGACTTGCCGTGGTGAACGTCGCCGACGGAGGTGAGAACTCGATCGTCGTCGCGTCCGGCGCGAATGCCACGCTGACCGGACTCACCGACGGCGACCGTGCGGCCATCGCTGGAGCAGATGTGCTGCTCGCCCAGCTCGAGACGCCGATCGAGACGTTCCTGGCGGCTGCGGCCGTGGCTCGGGAATCATCCACCCAGGTCATCCTGAATGCAGCTCCGTCAATGGAATTGCCCGATGCCGCCTGGGAATTGGCCGACCTGCTGGTGGTCAACGAGCATGAGTCGGCCGACCTGCTCGGCGATCCGGATGCCGTGCACGATCCGGAACGCGCCCTCGACGCACTGCTCAAGCGCGTCCGAAGTGTCGTGATCACGCTGGGCGCGGCCGGATCACGCTACGGCGCGCCTGGCATCGCCGCCGTCGCGGTCGCTGCGCCTGGTGTCGAGGCTGTCGACACCACTGGCGCAGGCGACACGTACTGCGGCGTATTGGCGGCGTCGTTGGCGGCCGGCGCGTCGGTTGCGCAGGCGATGCGGCGCGCGAGCGCCGCTGCCTCGTTGAGCGTCGAGCGGCACGGAGCGGCGCCGTCCATTCCGTATCGCGACGAGATCGATGAGCGTTGCCACGCTGCCTACGGGCTAGCGCAATGACGCGTGACCTCTCGGTGCCGCGGCCGATCGACCTGGCAACGCACGTGCCGCTTGACGCGCCTGACCTGTCGGCGTTCGACGACGCGAAGATCCTTGCCGCACCGGACGATCCGGCGCTGTGGCCTGCCTGGCGCGCCACTCTGACTCGGTGGCGCGACGACGCGCGGTGGCGGCACTCCTACGACGGATCGGCCTACGACAAGAAGCCCGGCTGGGCGTCGAGTTGCTACGCGATTCGCCTTGTCTGGCTGTGGGACGAGCGCCTCTACGACCGCGCTACCGGCACGTTCACCGTCGACGAGTTCATCGACGCGGGCGAACGTGAGTATGGCGGATTCGACGGCGTGGTCCTGTGGCACGCATACCCGGTGATCGGCCTGGATCCCCGTAATCAATGGGACTTCTATCGCGACGTGCCAGATCTGGCAGGTGTCATCGGGCAATTCCAGGCCCGTGGGCAGCGGGTGTTCGTCGACTACAACCCGTGGGACACGGGAACCCGGCGGGCAGCACGTGACGACGCGGCCGAACTTGCCGCCTTGGTCGATGAGTACGGCGTCGACGGCGTATTTCTCGACACGTTGAAAGAGGGTTCGGCCGAACTGGTCGAACTGCTCGGCGCCGACATCGCGCTGTGCGGTGAGTCGCGGGTGTCGCTCGACGCGTTGCCCGATCACGCGCTGTCGTGGGCGCAATGGTTCGACGACTCGGCTGCGCCGGGGGTGTTGCGTGCGCACTGGTACGAGCGGCGACACATGATGCAGCACACCAGGCGATGGAACCGCGATCACAGCGCCGAGTTGCAGTCGGCCTGGGTGAACGGTTGTGGCGTTCTGGTCTGGGACGACGTCTTCGGTGTGTGGGTCGGCTGGAATGACCGCGACCGCGCCACTCTGCGGGCAATGCGCCGGCTGCAGCGCGTCTTCCATCGGCATTTCGTCGACGGGACGTGGACGCCGTTGGCTGACATCCATCCCGAGGCGATCGCCGCCGGCGTGTTCGCCCACCGCTACGAACTGGGCGATGTGAGCCTCTGGGCGGTTGTCAACCGCGGCGAATCCCCATATCGCGGACCGGTACTGCGCATCAACCCGTCCGGCACCTGGTACGACGCAGCGGCCGGTTCACCTGTCGAAATGCTCGGCGACGCCGTGGCGTCTGCGGTGCCGGCTCGCGGAATCGCCTGCCTGGTAAGGACATCCGGAACCGTACCGGCGGGTATGGACGGACTGGTCACGAGCCTCCACCACGACACCCAATTTCCTGCGCGCCTGACCGAACCGGTAGCCGAGCCTTTCTCCGATGCGGTCGGCACCCGGCCACAGGCCACGGTGCTCGTGGCCGGTCCGCGCAGTCTTGCCGTGCGCTACCGCAGACGCGAGACCGGACAGCGTGACGAGACTCCCTGGATTGATGCCTGGAAACCGCTGCCGCCAGACCTGCACGCGATCGTGCAGGAGACCCGCAACGTGACCCTGGGCACGGTGGCCGTCGACCTGCGCGAGGTGAGCAATGCTGATTTCCGCCGATTCGTGATCGCGACGAACTACCAGCCCCATGTGGCCAACCGCTTCCTTGCGCACTGGGTGGACGCAGCGCCGCCTGAAGGCTCCGACGACGCACCGGTGACGTTCGTCAGCCTGGACGACGCGCGGGCGTACGCCGCCTGGCGCGGGTGCCGCTTGCCCACACCTGACGAGTGGCAGGCGGCGATCGAGGACGGCGCCGAGCGCGCCACGCCGCTCGTCTGGAACTGGACCGCGAGCGAGCGCACCGACGGCATCAGCCGCTACGCGCTGCTCAAGGGTGGTAGTTGGTACGCGGCGTCCGGGTCGGACTGGTACGTCGACGGAGGCGAGCAGGACGCGGATTGGGAGCTGAAACTGGTGCTTCCTGGCGGCGGCCTGGAGCGTTCGCCGTGTGTCGGCTTCCGCTGCGCAGTGGACGTGACATGAACGGACCCCTCGATGGAATAAGGGTGATCGAGGCAGCGACGTTGTTCGCCGGCCCGCTTGCCGCCACGCATCTCGGCGACTTCGGCGCGGACGTAGTCAAGGTCGAACACCCGACGAAGCCGGACGCGGCCCGCGGCCACGGGGCCAGCAAGGACGGCATCGGCCTGTGGTGGAAGACGATCGGCCGAAACAAGCGGGCGATGACGCTCGACATCTCCAAGCCCGACGGGCGGCGGCTGCTTCTCGACCTGGTCGCCAGCGCCGACGTCCTCGTCGAGAACTTCCGTCCGGGCACGCTGGAGCGCTGGAACCTTTCGCCGGCGACGCTGCACGAGCGCAACCCGCGGCTGGTGATCGCCCGGGTGACGGCCTTCGGGCAGGTCGGGCCGTATGCGCACCGGCCTGGGTTCGGCTCACTGGCCGAGGCGATGAGCGGCTTCGCGGCCGTGACCGGCGAGCCCGGCGGGCCGCCGACGCTTCCGCCGTTCGGGCTGGCCGACGGAATCACCGCCATTGCAACGGCATTCGCGGTCCTCGCTGCGCTGCGCGACCGCGACCGCAGCGGCCGTGGCCAGGTGATCGACATGGCGATCATCGAGCCCATGCTCGCCATGCTGGGCGGGCAGATCACCGCCTACGACCAACTCGGGTTCGTCACGCCACGATTGGGCAACCGGTCGGCAAACAACGCACCGCGCAACGTGTACCGCAGCCGTGACGGGCAATGGCTTGCAGTGTCGACGAGTTCGCAGAGCATCGCCGAACGCGTGGTGCGCCTGGTGGGCCGTCCGGATCTCGTGACGCAGCCGTGGTTCGCCACTGGGCGCGGACGCGCCGAGCACGCCGACGAACTCGACGCGGCGGTCGGCGACTGGATCGCAGCGCGCGACGCGGCGGAGGTCAGCGCGGCGTTCGACGAGGCGCAGGCGGCGGTCGGCCCCGTCTACGACGCACGCGGCATCGCCGCCGATCCGCAGTTCGCCGCACTCGACACGATCACCACAGTGGACGACGCCGAGCTCGGCCCGCTGCGGATGCAGAACGTCCTGTTCCGGCTGTCCGGCAACCCTGGCGCCGTCCGCTGGGCGGGGCGTCCGCACGGCGCCGACACCGAGGCCCTCCTGACCGAAATCGGCTGCGACGCCGACGAGATCGCCCGCCTGCGTGCGGCGAAGGTCGTGTGAGCATGCCGGTACCGACGTGGCTCTATGTCCCGGGCGATCGCCCTGACCTGTATGGCAAAGCTGCCGGATCAGGTGCGGACGTGGTGATTCTCGATCTCGAGGACGCGGTCGTGCCTGCGCGCAAAGACGATGCGCGCGCGAGCGTCCACGCGTGGCTCTCGCATGCCGAGCCAGGCAGCGTCGAGGTACGGGTCAACGCACTGGGTTCGCCGTGGGGCGCAGACGATCTGCGGTCATTGGCCGATGTGCCGGCGCTGCGGGCGGTCAGGATCCCCAAGGTCGAGTCGGCAGCCGACGTGCGCGCGGCAGTCGAACAACTTGGCGCGGCGCAAGCGGGATTGTCCTGCCTGATCGAGTCGGCGCGTGGGGTCGAGGCAGCGTTCGAGATCGCGTCCGCGCATCCGCGGGTCGTGGCCATCGGACTCGGCGAGGCCGACCTGGCAAGCGACCTCGGCGTCACGGGCGATGATGCGCTCGGCTGGTGCCGTGCCCGCATTGTCGTCGCGGCGCGCGCGGCCGGGCTGGCCCCTCCGGCGATGTCGGTCTACCCGCACATCGACGACCTCGACGGTCTCGCGCAGTCGTGCCGCGTCGGGCGCGGGCTCGGGTTCCGTGGTCGGTCGGCGATCCATCCGCGCCAGATACCCGTGATCCGCGAGGCATTCCGTCCGAGCCCGGACGAGGTCGCTGACGCGCAGGCGTTGATCGATGCGCTGGCGGAGGGCGTCGAGGCCGGGCGCGGAGTAGTTGTGCTGTCTGACGGGCGGATGGTCGACGTCGCGATGATCGGTCGTGCTCGGCGGGTCGTCGAAGATGCGAACGGCTGACTCAGTCGGCGATTCCGCGCTCGATCGCCCATCGGGTCAGTTCGACCCGGTTGTGCAATTGCAGCTTGCGCAGCGTGTTCTGGATGTGGTTCTGCACCGTGCGATGTGAGACGACGAGGCGCTCGGCGATCTGCCGGGCGGCGAGGCCGGTCGACACCATCCGCAGGATCTCGATCTCGCGTTCGGTCAGCACGGTCGCAGTCGCCGGTTCGGCACGGGCGATGCGCCGGTACTCACCGAGGACGAGGGCGGCCAGTCCGGGGGAGAACGTCGCGTCGCCGGCGGCAGTTCGCCGCACCGCTTCGAGCAGTTCTGGCGTTCGTGCCGATTTCACAAGGTATCCGCGGGCGCCGACCTCAACCGCCGCCAGCACATCGTTGTCCTCGCCGGACGCGGAGAACATGAGGATGCGCACGCCCGGGTCCTGCTCGACGAGCGCGGCCGCGGCCTGAACGCCAGACATGCCAGGCAGTTGCAGGTCCATCAGTACGACGTCCGGCCGAACCGCCGCGGCGATCCGGACCGCGCTCTCGCCGTCGCCCACCGCGCCCACGATGTCGTGACCGGCGGCCGCGAGGTCACGCTCCAGGGCATCGCGCCAGATCGGGTGATCGTCAACGATCAGCACGCGTACCGCGTCGGTCATCGCCACTCCTCGGCCAGGGGCACGACAAGTTCGACGAGCGTTCCCTCGCCCGGCGCCGAGGTGATGGTGGCTTGCCCCCCGAGCGTCTCGACCCGGCGCCGGATCGATCCGGCGACGCCGAGGCGGCCTTCGCTCTCGGCCGCTTCGAGCCGCCCGGCGGGCATGCCGACGCCGTCGTCGCGCACCGTCACGCAAAGGCGGCCGTCCAGGAGCTCGAGCAATACCCAGGAGCACGCGTCCGATCCGGCGTGTTGCTCGACGTTGGCCAGCGCGGCGCGTACCGCGGCGGCTACCTCGTTGCCGGCGTCCGCACCGACGATGACCGGCTCACCGGGAACCGAGACAGTGACCCGTTGTCCTTGCAGCAGGCGCAATTCGCCGGTGAGGTCAAGGTGGCCGGGTCGGGTGTCGAGCGGTCGTGATCGCAACAGGGCACGCAGGGCCGTCTCCTGCTCGGCGGCGGCCACGGCGAGATCGGCCCAGTGGCCGTCGGCGTCGCGACCGGCCCGGTGCACGAGGCCGAGCACTTGTAGGACACCGTCATGGATCGAGTGGGCAAGCCTTTCCCGCTCGGCAACCGCAGCTTGCGCGGCCGCGGCAGCAGCCAGTTCCCGTTCGGCGCGCACGGTCAGCGCGGTCACGTACCCCACGACTGCGCCGGTCACGATAAGGAGTAGACCGCTCGTCAGCGTCCGCCCGTCGTATCCGGACCGAACGACCATCGCAGCGGCCAATTGAACGCAGCCGGCAAGCACACCACCCAGCGACAATGCGACGAAGGCCGCCTCGATCACCGGCCCTGCCGCCCAGATCGTCGTCAGCGTCGGCATGGAGCCGTGGCGCTGCGCGGACGTCTGCGCCCAGATGCTGGCGATGGTCAGCAGCACGGTCACGCCAAGGTCGGCCAGCACGAACGACGCCCGGTGTGCGCGGCCGGTCACCGCGAGCCGGAAGGCAATTGCCGTCACCGCGATCATCGCGGCACCGACTCCGTAGGCGACGCCGGGATGTGCGTAGATGTCGTGCCAGCGAATGATCAGGTACAGGCAGACGACGAGGGTGACGGCTCGGAAGAGCGCAACCGCCCGCCACAACGACAGCAGCACACCCGTCACCGGGAGCGGAACCCGCCAGGCTGTACGCACGACACGCACGTTAGTTGCACCCGATGTCACGATCGCTGTGAGTCCGTCGATACCCGCGTTCGATGAGCGGGCCGCTCGGCGAACGGGGCGTTCGAGGAGCGGGCCATTCGAGGAGCGGGCCGTTCGAGGAGCGGGCCGTTCGATGAGTCGCCGAGATTGTCGTGGCCGGCGCCGTGGTTGTGCGTTCGTCGCCAACCTCACGCTCATGATCACGGGCCGGCGCCTCAGCTCACCGCACGGTCGCTCGACTGCCCAACCGTTCCGGCAGCAGGCGGCATGGGACCCGGCCGTGATCGGCGATGCGTAGTGCGTCGCTGAGCGAGACGGTGCCGCCGTGGGTCGGGGCCGTCGCTGTCTGAGGGTCGCGGCTTGGCGAGCGACTCGAGCATTGCCTGTGCTTTGAGGAAGCAGGACGGGGTCAGATCGCCGGTGCGCTGCTCGACCGCTGCGGCCACGGCGGGAAACAGTGGCGGGAGGTGTTGGCCGGTGATGCTGGTGCGCGGGCCGTCGATGGCGTGGTCGAGGCGTGCCTTCGCCTGGTGCGGGGTCAGGTTCAGCAGCTCGCGCAGCGCAACGCGGGTATCGCGCAGGCCCCGTTGACCGGCGGCGCCGCGCTGGTCGAGTTCGGCGATGTGTCAGGCGGAGTTGCGGAGTTCGTGTTCGGCGGCTCGACGGATCCAGGAGGAAAGCGACCGGTCGTCGGCTTCGGCCCGACGGCGGATTTCGTCGAGTAGTTCGGGTGGGAACCGGACGGGCACCATCTCGGACAGGCGCGACTCCCGCCGCCGCGGCGGGCCCTGCGGCTGCTGGTTGTCAGCTTCGGCGTAGTAGTCGTACTCCTGCTCAGGGGTCATCGGCTTCTTCTTGATCATCGGTCCCTCCGGTATTGGACGGCCAGTGCTGGCGCGGCTTCGTAACAGCCGATCGGACGGCAGCGGCGCGGATACCCGCTGCGCGAGGGTGCGAGCGGCACGACCAGCACCCGGCCAGACACCTCGGCACACATCAGCCAGTGCGCCGGCGGCTTGGCCGGATAGAACAGCGGGTCGCTGGACCACACGTCGTCGATGTCCTCGATTCCCAGGTGCGGATGTTTGAACAGGTGCGCGGCCTGCGCGTCGATCTCGAACGGGTCCTGATCGTCGAGCAGATCCACGTCGAACCGCTCGTCGGCCACCCCCTCGAGTGTATTACAACCGAATACCACGGTCCAGAGCTTGGCTCGGCCCGCGCGAGACGGCGGTCAACTCAGTGAAGCGGCTTGTTCCGTCGTCGATACCGGTGCCGCCGGCAGCGGGTCGACTGCACCCGCAGGGGGTTCGTCATGTCTGGACTGCTAATCGGATACGCCCGATAGCCGTGCAGGAGACATGTCCAGTCGAGGCTGTCTCATCTGGTTCCGCCAGTTCTTCGCCCTCAGCAGTGAGACACCTGGTCAGGCCACTGGGCGGATCCGATCGCCGGTCTTCTCTCGGAGTGCGGCTTGCAGCCGGTCGCGGGCCTCGGTCTGGGCGGCGATCCGGTCGTTGAGGACCGCCAGCCGTTCCAGCGCGACCCGAAGACCCTTGGTGGAGGGCGGTGCGGCAGCCACATCGCCGTCCAGGCATGGCAGGAACACGCGCACGTCGTCCAGGGTGAGCCCGGCGGCCAGCAGGTAGCGGATGTTGCGGACCCGCACCAAGGCCCGCTCGTCATAGACGCGGTAGCCGTTGGAGGCACGTTCGCAGGAGATCAGCCCGGCCTGCTCGTAGTGCCGCAGTGCACGAGCGGTCGTCCCAGTTGCCCTGGCCAGCTCACCGATCCGCATCCATTCCACCTCCCGGGCCACTCCTATCACGCCACAACCGCTCCGCCGTCGACTGGGAGTACCACTCCCGTGACGAACGA
The DNA here is from genome assembly GCA_963733615.1 of uncultured Actinomycetes bacterium. Lineage (GTDB taxonomy): Bacteria > Actinomycetota > Actinomycetes > Mycobacteriales > Jatrophihabitantaceae > DASXRA01. The sequence continues at coordinate 6,271 of CAVTEA010000013.1, read as the reverse complement.
TGCCGCCGGTGCGGCAAGCTGGGTGACCGCCCAGGCCACTTCCTCGGGTCGGCCGATCCGGGCCAACGGGGTGTGCGCCAGTTGCCACTCCCGCACTGCGGCCATCCGTGCACGATGCCGGCGTTGTTGACCAGCACGTCCAATCGGCCGTATGTCTCCAACACGGTCTGGACGATCCGCTCAGGCTCGCCCTCGGCGGTGATGTCGACGGGCAGCGGCATGATCCGGTCGTTCTCGGCGGCGGTCTCTTTGAGCGGCTCGACCCGCCGCCCGATCGCGACCACGTGGGCACCCTCGGCGGCGAAGGCGCGGGCGGTGGCCCGGCCGATCCCGGTGCCGGCTCCCGTGACGACGACGGTCCTGCTGCTCTGCGGTGTGGTGCTGTTCATGCCGGTCATCGTTCAACCTTGCCGCCAGTGGCAAGGTCAAGCAGCTTGCCGTGCGGACCTGGTCAACGGTTCGCCGGGAGGGGAACGTCCTGACCTTGGTGTGTGGGGCGGACTCCAGCTCCTTCCGCAGCGCGGTGATCTCGCTGTGCTGGGCTGCGAGGCGGGACAGTGCCGTGGCCTGGAAGTCCCTCAGGGCGTCGGGTTCGGCGTTCTTTCTGCTGAGACGTTCGGACCGAATCGGGACCGTGCGCGTAGTGCACGTCCGATCGGTCGATGGGCAGCGGGTAGTAGGGCATCTCAATGGGCACGGCGCAAAACCTAGCCCGCGCGGCATCCATGACGTTGTCCAATCCAGGACTCAAACGCGGTCGCGGGCGTCACTCTTGAGCGGCATCAAACTCGCAGTCGGACCTGACAGAGAATCTCGACAGCCCGGTGCGGGATCCTTGGCTGGACAACTGCGCGGACCGCGGACGGTAGGTCTCAGCATCGCCCGGCGTTGTCCTTACAGCTCGAGGACGACTCGCAAGGCGGCGTCGATCTGTCGGAGCTCGTTGAAGCCGACGTGCCCGACGTGTTCGCCGAGGCGAGTGGGGTCCACGGCAGCCGTTTGCTCGACCAACACCCGGGTGGTGGTTCCGTGAAGCACGATTTCGGGGCGGAAGTGCGCAGCCCGCGCGGACGTCGAGGTCGGTGCCACCAAGAGCGTTGACAGTGGCAGCGAGTCGGACTGAACGACGACGGCGAAGCGGGAACCGCTCCGTTTGCGGCCTCGGCTGCCTCGTGGCGCGCTCAGCCGGTGGATATCACCACGCACGCAGCGTCTCCATGTCGCGCAGCACCTGTGCCGCCTCGGCTCGGTCGTCAGGATCAGCGGCCAGAGTCTCGGCCTCGGCGCGCAGACGTTGCTGAGCACGGGCGCGGGCTGCATCAATGAGCGCGGTGCGGACCGCGGTGGACACGGCGGTGCCGTCTGCGGTGAGCACGGCAAGGGCGCGCTCGGCGTCTTCGTCGGGCCGGAAGGTGATCGTCTGCGCCATACCTAAACTGTAACACAAATCGTAAGACAGCCGACGGCCGCTGCATGGGGTTCAGCGGTCGCTGTTACGGGCGCACCTCCGCGTCGCATAAAGGATCTTCATCGGGCGGGCACAGACACACTTCGTGCCACCCGGAAGCCGACGTCATCTATCTGATAGGTGGGGTGGCTGCGGCGCCGTACCGACGCCCGGCAACTCCAGTGCTCGTCGAACCATCCGCCGCCACGCAGCACCCGATAGTTTCCATAGATTTCGGTGTCGTAGGTGTCCCAGCACCATTCCCAGACGTTGCCCAGCATGTCGAACAGGCCCCAGTCGTTGGGTCGCTTACCGCCGACGTCGTGCACCTGACCTCGGGAGTTGGCGCGGTACCAGGCGATCTCGTCGAGCTGCCCGTACCGCGCGCCGGTCGTGCCGGCACGGCACGCGTGTTCCCATTCGGCCTCCGTCGGCAGGCGAAAGCCGTCGGCCGCGGGATCCCACTCGACGTGATCGGGCTCGTCCCGGATGTCATAAGCCGGTCGGAGTCCCTCGCGTTCGGACAACGCGTTGCAGAAGCCGACCGCGTCGAACCAGGAAACGCATTCGGCGGGCAGCTGATCCCCTTGGGCCGTGCCGGGTTGGCTCCCGATGACCTGGAGATACGTCGCCCGGGTAATCGGAAATGCGGCCAACAGGTACGGCTCGACCCGGACAGGCCAGCTCCGCTGCGTTCGGCGATCCGAAATCGTCACGTCCCCAGGGGGAACGGCGACCATAGTCATCCGCATGCCGGTATCCACGGTCCAAGGATGCTACCCACGCCTGCTGGCTGTGTACGCGCAATAGCCGAACGTATTGCGGCGGACCGGCCGAGCCAGTTCTTCGCGTACGCCTTCGTTCCAGTGCGGTCGAACGTCACACCGAGCCGCCGTCGTGATCATCGGAGCGTGTGCCGTACCAGCATCTGCATCGTCCCTGATCGCCTCGGCCGCCGTGCTCGGCGGCCGAGGCGTCGTGCAGGTCGACCAACGAGATCACTGCGTGGCGACAGCATCGACATCGACGGCGGGATCGTCACCGCGAACGCGCTGTGCACCCAGCGCGGGCACGCCAACGCGGCGACCTTCTCCCCTGTAGCGGAGGACCGCTCAGGCGCCGGGCCAGAGCACGCCCGACGGCGACGCGGCGGTGAGCGTGATGCCGCCCTGCCAGGTAAGGAACGACGGGTCGGGCAGGAAGTCCCCGCCGAGGAAGAACGCCCGCAGCACGCCGGTCACGTGCACGCTGTAACCCGGGTCAGGCGCGCCGTTCACCACGCGGTACACGACGATCTGAGCGATGTCGTCGACGGTTGTGCCTGCCGGCAACTCGACAGTCGTGGCGGCCGGATCGTCCCGTTGCAGCGACCAGTCCGTCGCCCCGCCGACGCCCAGATGGTCCGAGCGATAGATGGTGTCACGGCTCTTCAGCTTGACGCCCACCGAGAGGCCGACCCACACGGCACCACCATTACCGGGCGGAATCGTGTCCTTCTTGACGGCGAGGAACAGGTAGTCGCGCTGGTCGCTGACCGCGGCCGTCGCGGGATCCGGCTGGCTCTCCAGCTTTCCCTCGCGCTGCATCTCGGCAGCCATCACCTGATAAGTCCAGGGATTCGTGTCCATGATGTGCTCGCGGGGCTGCCCGGCCGGGAGATTCTCCTGCGCGGAAAGGAAGAAACGCATCGGGTCGTTCACGGTGTCGCACACGTTGTTGTTCGACGTACAGGTGTCGAGCACCGCGTGGTCGTCTTCGTAGCGTCCGTGGAACGCGGTCGTCGTGTGGCTCGGCGCCTGGAACGTGTCGCTGCCGGCGACCCGGTTGCCGTTCTGGTCGATCTCGACACGGTAGATCCACTCGATATCGGTGGTACGCCCCCATCGGGCCATCAGCTGCGGGGTGTTCGTGCCACCGTCCTCGTTGCTCCAGATGATCGAGTACTGCAGCAGGGTGTGGCCCGGCGTCGCGGCCGGCGTCGCCTCGTGCCACGCGACAAGCGGCGTGTCGGAGTAGGCGTTGTCGAGCGGCCCGCCGAACTGGTCGATGTTGCGGCCGTAGAGCACCGGCGTGAACCTCGCGGCGAGGGAGTCGGCGCCGTCACCGGAGTAGGTGACGAAGTGGAAACCGGCCAGGACCGCGGTGCGTGCGGCCGGCGCCGAGCGGTCGGCCGAGTAGTGCAGAGTCAGCTGGTGTCGGCCCGCAGCGAGCTTGCCGAGGACGAGGTGGCGGACGATCGGCTGCGCGAACGGGATGACGATGTCGGTCTCGTAAACGCCGTCCACCGAGACGGACACGACCGACGACTCGTCGCCGCGCACCGACCAGTCCGCGTCCGGTGCGGACGCCGTGACGTCGAACTGCTCCTCTCCGGCGGTACTCGTGCTGAACGGCAGCGTGATGTCCGGGCCGCCGCGGTGCAGTCGCACGACCTGGGCGCCCGGCGCGGCTGACGCGGGAGCGCTGCCGAGCAGCATCCCGGCGGTGAGGGCCGCGACGACTCCCGCGGCAACCGGCAATCGGTATCTAGGCATGGCAGCACCTCGTCCTTCTCGGTAGCGGGTCAGGGTCGGTGCACGACGAGCGCGGCGACCGCCGGCCAGTGGTCGGACGCCTGCGTGCCGCCGACCTCGATGCCCGGGATCTGTGCGCCGAGCCCCACCCCACACGCACACCTCCACCAGCCGGGATCGGACACTGCGTCCAACCCAAGGCCGGGTACCTTACCATTTGCGAATTTGGCTCCAAAAGACAGTTACGCGTAGTCGCCTGTCATGAGGTTTTGCTCCAAGGCGTCACGCAGTCGCCCGGTGGTGCACTCGTCTTCGGCGACGCTCAGCAGCGGAACGAGGGCCAGTTCCAGTCGGTGTCCGCGAGCCGCGGTCTGCCGTTGCGGCGGGCGGGTTCGACCGTCGATTGGTTTCCGCTGCACTGCACTGCTACAGGCTCGCGATGAGAAGCGGATCGGTCCGGCCGAGTTCGAGGCGCGGGTTGGCGAAGTTCTCGCGCTGGGTCCGGCGCCGATCCATAGCCCGTTCGGCGCCGTAAGCATTGGGCTTGCCGCAATCACGCGACGTTGTGCGGCTCGACCGAGGACATCGGCTGTGGCGCCAGATGTGGCGCGTGCGAGCGATACGGGTCGAACTCGGCGAGCAGGCGTTCGAGCCGCACCTGGTCGAGTCGGCTGACGACGTTTCCGCTTTCCTGCGCGTCCCGAATGCACTTGGCGAGGGTGAACGTCGAGGTCACCAGGAAAAGGGTGGCAAGCGCGAAGAAGGCACGCACCCAGCCGATAACCGGCAGGTACAACTCGCCGATGACCAGGCCGGAGAGCGCCAGCCCGAACGAGATGGCGGCCTGCGCGTAGAACGCGGTGGTGTTCTTGGAAGCGGTAGGAGTTGTCATGCCGATCAGCCTGGCGAAGCGCTCGGCTTCGCACATGAGTACCGCTACTCAACAGCCCCGGTTCGGCTCGGCACGGCATCGGGTGCGGCGCGGCGAGCGGCCGTCAGTCGGACCGCCGCAATGCCGAGTACGCCGCCTGCCCCGGCGAACAGCGGAACCAACCACAGGGCGAACGGGACGCTCGTGCCTTGCGCGATCAGTCCGATCGTGGTCGGGCCTATCAGAAATCCGGTGTAGCCCAACGTCGACACCGTGGCGATGGCCGGCCCCGGCGCGGCGCCGTCGGCCGCTGTGCTGAACAGCACCGGCACCATCACGGACAGGCCGATGCCGAGCAGTGCGAAGCCGAACACCGCGCCGGCGAAAGTGCTTGTAGCAAGGCCGATTGCCAGTCCGGATACCCCGATTGCGGTGAGCGTCGCGATCGAGCGAGCGCGTCCGAGCGCGAGGACGACCCGATCGCCGACGAGACGGCCGGCGGTCATCGTCGTGCTGAACGCCGCGTACGCAAGGCCGACCTGAGCGGCGTGCACGTGCAGGTTGTCGCGGAGCAGCACGCCGCTCCAGTCGGCGACGGCTCCCTCGCTCATCAACGCGAACAGGCCGGCCACGCCGAGCAGTAGCAGTCGTAGCTCTGGTAGGGCGCGACGTCGCGTCGGGGCAGGCGTCTCGGTGTGGTGCGGCGGATCGGGCAGGTAGGCGCGGCTCGCGATCAGCACCGTGACGAGCAGGATGCCGGCCAGCACCGCCTGCTGCGCGGCGATGTTGACGCCGGCTCCCGCCCCGATGCCGCCCACCAGGGCACCGGTGAGCGAGCCGAGGCTCCACGCGGCGTGGAAGCCGGACAGCACCGGCCGGCCGTACGCATGCTCGACGGTGACGCCCTGGGCGTTCATCGACACATCGAGCCCGCCGATCGCCAGGCCCCACACCACCAACGAGAGCCAGAGCATCGGCAGGTTACCCGCGAGGCCGGGCAGCCAGGTCGTCGAGCAGAACAGCACCAGCGCGAGGCGGGTGACTCGCGCACTGCCGTAACGAGCATTTGCGCGTCCGTACAGGTTCATCGACAGCACCGCTCCGACCGCGGGTGCCAGCAGGGCGAACCCGAGCGCCGCCGAGGACAGGTGCAGGTTGTGCTTCACCTCGGGGATACGAGGGGCCCAGGCCCCGAAGAGGAATCCGTTTGCGGCGAAAGTGATTGCGACAGCGACGCGCGCCTGGCGTTGCTCTCGCAGGGGCGGCGTTGTCACTGGCTGCATTCTTCCGTTGCGGTGCAGCGTTGGCGAACTGATTGCGGAGTAGCCGCCGCGTCGCTCATCCAGCGGACAGGCAAGCCTGAGCACTCTGGAAACGCGTGGCCACCTTTCGTGCAAGGTGCGTGCCCGTTCGCAGTCTGAAGATCGATTGAGGGGCGTG
>CAVTEA010000012.1:0-44189 GCA_963733615.1 uncultured Actinomycetes bacterium | reverse complement strand
GGCCGGGACGAAGTCACGCCCGGACATCCGCACACCTACCTCTCCTCGCAATGGATCGGACGCACTCCTCTGCGTCACTACCTCGGCCGTGGGCTGAGCGCGGCGCCGCTGTTCCCTCTGCGGAGAGCGGCGCGTTCGACATGCACTATGCCGATCTTCAGGCCAAGCCGGGACGCGCCGACGCCGCGCTGCCACTGGCGACCGTGAGCGTGTCGGCCAACGGCCTGTCAAGGAGGCGGTGAAAGTCTGGGCTGGTGTTGTTCAGAAATCCGTGACGGATGCTCGCTGCAATCGACACCAGCATTGGCGGCTGGAACGGCAGGAGATCGTCCGAGGCCAGTAGGCGGGCGCGATATTCGCCCAGTCCGATCGTCTTGTGTGTCACGCCGAGCCGCAGGGCTACGTCCTCCGCTGTGATCGGGTTGCCGACCAGGTCGTAGGTTTTCTCTTCGTGCGCTGCTGGCGCAGCTGCGACGGCCGCAGTGGCAGCCGCGAGATCGTCGCGAGTCACAGCCGACAGCGCGCCTGCGCCGAAGGCAGACTCCAGGCCGTCAGGAGTCCACATCAGCATTGCGCCGAACTGCTCGGCGTACAGGCCATTGCGCAGGACCGTCCACCCCAGTCCGCTGCTTGTGACAAGCTTTTCTGTTGCGCGGTGCGCAAGGGCGAACCCGAGGTGGTCACCGGCCGAGGTCACGCTGGTGTACACGACATGGGAAACCCCATCACGCACCGCGGCGTCAACGACGGCCGCATGGCGGTCGATGACGTGATCATCCTCGGCGTACCCGGCCGAGACCAGGACGAGAGTCGAAACGCCTCGCAGGTCCAGACTTTCCGGATCATCGAAATCGAGACGCCGGACAGCATCTCCTGGAGTGCGGCTACCTCCTACGGCTTCGGCACCTCGAGCGTGCAACTCAGCGAGCGTGAGAGAGGCGAGATGTCCGTTCGCCCCGGTGACCATGATCATTGGGCCTTCAGTCTCCTGGTTCTCTTCAGTAACTACAGTGGGAAGCGTGACGCACCCCAGACCAGCCCACAAGGAGGCAGTTTCATGTCACCCACGCACATCGATGTGACTGCTGTGGCCGCCGACCTGGAGCCATGCGGACAGTCAGACCACCCCGACTGTGGCATCCGAGATGTGCTCGATCGAGTCGGGGACAAATGGTCGGTGCTTGTCATCGTCGAGCTGGCAAACGGGACTCGCCGGTTCAGGCAGCTTCAACGAGCTATCGACGGCATCTCCCAACGCATGCTCACCCTGACAGTACGAAGGCTCGAACGAGATGGCCTCGTACAACGCACCGTGTATCCCACCGTGCCAGCCAATGTCGACTACCGACTTACCGATACCGGCGCCAGCCTTACGCATCTCGTCAAGGCACTAGCTGATTGGTCACTCGCGCATCGGGACACCATCGCCCGAGCCCGCAACACCTACGACGACGAACACCCCGACACCGAGATCCGGTGACACGACGGCCGACGCCATCCAGCCTGCGTCCTGCTCACCGCCAACAACTGTCATCACTTGCGGCGGAGTCATCGACCGTGCAGCCGCTGCATCTCTGCCGTTCGACTGGACCAGCCTTCTCCCTGGCTGACGGCCTGCGGGTCATCGGCGACTGGTCGCACGCCCTGCGACCAACGAGCCGCCGCCTCAGTGTGTCCGTCAACCGGGACACGGCTGGCTCAGGCCCGGACGAGGGCGACGAGGTGGTGCGACCGTGACTTCGGACGAAGGACCGCATCCTCAGAGGTCCGGCACCGTGTCGGTTCCCAGGGCAGAAGCCGGGTGGTCCACCAGACGCAGCTGCAGCATCGCGGCGAAGCGAGCCGCAGGGTCCGCCAGATCCAGTCTGCTGACCTCCGCGAGACGCCTCAGCCGGTACCGGAAGGTGTTCGGATGAACGTAAAGGGCGGCGGACGCCGCGGTGACGTCCCCTAATGCGTCGAGCCAAGCCCGCAATGTCTGCACCAGGTTGCTGTGGTGCCTGGTGTCGTAGTCGACGAGCCGCGCGACCGGCCCGAGGAGGCGATCGCCCCGGGCTACCACCAGGTCGCGCAGTTCGAGCATCAGTGCCTCGACGTGGACGTCAGCCAGGCACGCCACCCGTCGGTCGACGTCGTGCGGCACCCGCAGCACCCGCAGCACGCGGTCTGCGCTGGTGCGCGCATAGGCTAGTTCTGCCGTGTCATGCGCTACCGGCCCGACGCCGACGACTACGTGCCCACGGTCGCTGATTCGAGCAAGAAAATCTGCGGCGATACACATAGCTCGTTCTTCTCCATCCGCACCATCGCGCCGGACGGGGACCAGCCCGTAGGACACGTCGCCTACCAGGGCCGTCGCGGACCGTGGGTGCACCGCACTCAGGTGCATGGCGAACGCATCGCTGATGCGCTGGCGTTCGGTGACGTGGTCGGCATTGCTGCGAATCGACTGCTCGCCGCCGTTCGGGTCGAGCAGAGCAAGGGCCAGCACCACGACCGCCTGGTCAGAAAGGCCCAGCCGATTCAATGCTTCCCGGGCGCCGACCCCACCCTCGAGCGCAGTGCTTAGCAGGTCGGTGCGTAGCCGGCGCTCCACGTCGGCGCCCGCTCGCACGTGCAGCATGTGCAGGGCGACGAGCTTCGCCGCGTCGCAGAACGCACGGGTCCGCTCGTCATTGAGCGGCTCACGGACCGCAGCCCAGATCGAACCAAGCACCTCGTCGCCTGCACGCACCGCGACCGCCACACGAGGTAGCTGGCCGGGTTCGTCGCTTGGGTGATCTTGGGCGACGACCCATAGCGGGGCGTCCGAGCTGTACAGCGTCTGGAAGATGCCTCGTTCTACGAGCCGCTGGGTATAACGCTCGGGTACCTGCCGTCCGAGAATCGTCTCGACGCGGGACGTGTCGGCTTCGTCCTGCCGCGCCGAGAAAGCCAGCACCCGCGAGCTGGTGTCCTCGATGGTCACCGGCGCATCGAGCAGCGCAGTGATCGCGTTAGCCAGCGCGAACAGATCCCCGGATGGGATGCCGCCCAGGCTCTCGGCGACCGCGACGCCGACGGATCCTTCGGCTATGGACGAGCGCAACATCGCGGCCAGTTGAGCCCACGAGGCGCCTCGGGTAAGCCCGAGGATTGCAACGCGGGCGCGGTCCGCAGCGTCCGCGACCGCGTCATTTATCGACACCGGTGCCCGCAGCACGAGCCCGGCGGCATGCTGCTCGCCCAGCTTTGCCAGCACGGCGATGACGTCTGCACGCTCGCGCAGCCCGACACCGAGTACGAGTGATCGTCTCGGAAGATCCTGCTCGTCCAATGGATCATGGATGACGACTCCGCTGATGTCGCTGACATCGTCGGTGTCACCATGCACCAGCTCAAGCAACGTCGCGCCCAGATCGTCGAGAACTCGACCAAGGCTGGCGCGAGGCCGCGAGTTCACTGGGACGAGCACCACCTGAAACTAGAAGGCTGCCTCTCGCCCAGGTTCGTCGGCCGCGACGAAAGCGGGTCCTTCTATTGTGGGCTGCGACAGATCAGAGAGGTAGCCAGCTCTTTGATTTCGTTATCGAGTCGAGCTCGGCAACTCACGCAACACGGCTTCAGCGCCGTTGACGTAGCCACCAACGGCATCCGCACCCGGCGGAACTCGATCCCGGTGAGCCTCACGACACCACCTCTCGTTCAACGGATGCACCTGCTTGCGCGACGACATAGCAGCCGCACGGATCGAAGCTCACGATCGGCGCGCCGTCGGCAATCAGCCTCGGCGGCCGAGAGCGAACCCGACGTTGTTGCCCTGCGTCGCCTGGTTGGGTCATGGTCCACCAGCACGAGACGAGCGGTCGCCGTTCGTCGGTGCCGACACTGCTGGTGGATCCGGCTCGGCGAGAACGTCGGCCACGAGCGCCGCGACAAGCGCGGTACGCGGAGCCAGCCAGGAGACCAGCACATGCTCGTCATCAGCGTGTGCGCCTCCGCCGACAGCCCCGAGCCCGTCGAGTGTCGCAACGCCGACCCCAGCCGTGAAGTTACCGTCCGACGCGCCGCCTACCGACACCCCGGTAACCGGCGCCAGTTCGAGTTCGCTTGCCAGATCCCGCGCCCGGGTGAACAGGGACTCTGACGCGGACGCGGGCAGCGGTGGCCGGTTCGGGCCACCGCGCAGCTCGAGGCCGGCCCCGGCGAGCGCCGGCGCAAGAGCAGCCAGCTCCGTATGTACCCGGGCCTGCTCGGCCACGGTGCGGACGCGCACATCCAGTGCCAGGGTGCCCGCTGCCGGAACGGTGTTCGTGCTCGCGCCCGCGGACATCAGGGTTGGCGTGACGGTGGTACCGCGCGCCAAGTCGGCGAGCGCATCGACGGCCAGCACTTGGTGGGCGAGCTCGACGGTCGCGTTAACGCCGCGCTCCGGTTCGAGTCCAGCGTGCGCCGCCCGGCCCTGTACCCGTAGCTCGTACAGCGAGATGCCCTTGCGCTCGGTTTTGAGGGCACCACGCTTGGCCGCGCCCTCGAGCACGAGCGCGGCCGAGCAACTGGCCGCCTCGGCCTCGATCAACGCGCGAGAGCTGGGCGAACCGATCTCCTCGTCCGCGGTGATCAAGAGGGTCACCGCATTCTCGGCCCCGAGCGTCGCAACGGCGTGGAACATCATCGCGACGCCGGCCTTCATGTCGAAGCACCCGGGTCCCCGCAGTACGTCTCCGTTGATCGCGAACGGACGACCGACGAGCGATCCGATCGGCCAGACGGTGTCGTAGTGGCCGAGCAGCAGCACACGGCGAGGCCCTGCGCCGAGATGCCAGCGCAGGTGGGCGCACCCGTCCACCACGACCCTCTCAGCCTCGACGCCGAGTCGGATGGCACCGATACGCGCGACGACGTCTGCGGTGCGGGCGAGAGCCGACGGATCAGATGAGGGCGACTCGCACGCAACCAGGGCCTCCAGGTCGGCGAGCAGGTCAGGGACCCGGGCCCGCATCCGTTCGACGTCCTCCGGCGCCGGCACCTCAGCCGACCTTCGGCGTCGCGCGCGCGCGAAAGTGGAGGTACCGCTCACCGGTGGGCAGCATGAAGAAGGTGACGGCAGAGGTGCTCTGGGCTTGCGGCTGCCCGACTACGAAGAGATTGCCGCTCGCGTCCGCCGGGGTGAGCTCGTATTCGGTCACGGGTTGGGCCAGCAGGTCAGCCAGCGGACCGATCTGAGTTGTTCGCATGATCGCCACGCCGTCGCGGTTGAACACATCGATCTGAATGCTTGCTCGCTCGTAGCGGCCGGTATGGCACCCGATGTCGACGGCAATCGGATCCGTCGCCGGCTGCAGCGGCGGCGGCATCGTGACACCGGCCAGCGCGCCGAAGATCTCGCCGAATAGATCGCTGTAGAGGTCACCGGCGTTGCCCCCGTTGGTCAGCAGGACGACCGCCAGCCCCGCCTCGGGCAGGATGCGCAGGGACGCGGCCTGCCCGATCGTGCCGCCGTCATGGCCGATCAAGCGGTGGCCACCCCAATCGAACCGAGTCCAGCCGAGCCCCCATGAATCGCCGTTTCCGTGGACGTAGGTGCCCGGCAGCTCAGCGTGCATCTCGGTCATCGTCCTCGCGGACGCGGGGCTGAGCAGTCGGCGTCCGTCGGCCGTGACCCCGCCGGCCAAGTGCAGCCGCGCGAATGTGAGCACGTCGTCGACCGTCGAGACAATCAGGCCGCCCGGACCGACCGAGCGGGGTAGCACCCAGTGGCGGGCCGGCATCGGGCCTCGATCGTCGTAGCGAAAGTGCCCGATAGCCGTCGGATACCGGATCGCGTCCTCGGGCAGCGTCACGGTGTGTTCGAGTCCGAGAGGTTCGACGATCCGCTCGCGCAACGCGTTGTCCCACGACTGCGCGGTGATCGCCTCGACGACGCGCCCGGCAAGGACAAAGCCGGTGTTCGAGTACGACCATGTCGCGCCGAGCGGGTGGTTCAGCGGCAGGTCGGCGAGCAGCGCTACGTACTTCTCGAGGCAGTCGTCACCGCGGCCGGTGTCGGTGAAGATGTCGTCAATACCGCTGGTGTGGGTCAGCAGGTGCCGCATCGTGATCTTGGCGGTGACGTCAGGGTTGGCCAGCCGCAACTCGGGTAGGACGTCGATCAGCGGTGCATCCAGCTCGAGCCGTCCCTCGTCGACCAGTTGCATCACCAGAGCGGTCGTCCAGACCTTGGTGATCGAGCCGATCTGGAACAGCGACTCGGGGCTCGTAGCGAAGTTGCTGGCTCGATTCAGAACTCCGGACGCCACCCGGACCCGTTCGTCCGGACCCCCGGCCGATAGGCGCAGGATCCCGAGTGTCGCCCCGGGCACATCGTGGCGGCGGGTGAGGACATCGAGGCGGCGTTGCCAGTGTGCGCCGTCGAGCGCCGCCGGACGGAGATCCGCCGGTGCGCTGGCGAATCGCTGCACCCACTCCACAGTTCGGCGGCAGTAGTCCATCCGATGCGACGGTCGACCGTCGACCACGAAGAGATGAGACCCGCCCGGATAGAGCACCAGCCTGGTCGGGACGCCGCGGCGGATTAGCGCCGAGTGCCACAGCTGGGCCTGATCCGGCGGGCACCGGCGGTCATCGGCGCCGTGCAGCAGCAAGGTCGGCGTCCGCACCGAGTCGACCTTGGTGATCGGCGACAGCGTGCGCGCTGCGTCGTCGTCCTTCCAGGGCAGGCCGTCCAGCTCATTGGCACCGATCGACCAACCCGCGTCGGACGTGGCCGCCATCGTGGCAAGGTCGGTCACGACGCCACCCGCGACGGCCGCAGCGAACCGGTGGTCGCGCCCGGTGAGGTAGCAGGTCATGAATCCGCCGTAGCTGTAGCCGGTAACGGCCAGCCGGGTTGGGTCGGCTGTTCCGTCAGCCACGAGCTCGTCCAATGGTTGCAGGAAGTCGTCTGCGTCGGCTCTTCCCCACGTGCCGGTGACGGCGGCGAAGAATTTCTCGCCGTAGCCGTCGCTGCCGCGCGGGTTGAGGACCAGCACACACCAGCCCTTAGCGGCGAGCTCCTGGTGGTAGAGGTGTACCGGATCCGCCGCCCCGTTCCACGCGTTGTGCGGGCCGCCATGGATGTCGAGCAGGAGCGGCTGCGGCGTGACAGCGTCGGGATCGCGGAGTAGCCAGCCCTGGACAACGGTCCCATCGGCCACGGTGAACTCGCGATCCTCCCGCGTGAACAGCTCGACGTCGCCGAGTGCGGCGCCGTGGTCAGTCAGCACGGTGGGCGACCCTGAGCTCGTGCCGTCGCCGGGCAGGTCGACGGCGACGATCTCGCCGAATGAGGTCGGAGTGGTCAGCACGGTCGTCAGCCGCGACCCGGCGATCGAGAGCCCTGAGACGCTGTTTGCGGCTCCGGCGAGGACCGGACGCGGTTTGCCACCCGCGAGGTCTACCGAGTACAGGTGCGTGCACCCGCGGTCACGGACGCAGAACACCACACTGTCCCCACCGGGGCCCAGCTGCGGAGCGGCACCGGGGTAGCCGGGTGTACCTGCCATGACATTGCGGTCGAGCGCCGCAGCCACATCGCTGAGCTTGCCGGCCTGGGCGCAGTCCTGGTCCAACGAGACCCGCAGCAGCCGCTTGTGGCCGGGCCGGGTCGAGTCGCGGCCGACGACTAGCAGGGCTGCGCCGGTCGGCTCCCACAGCACCGGTCCGTCGGTAGAGGACAACGTGGCCACCCGGTTGGGCGCGCGCCAGGGCCGACCCTCGCTGGTGACAAATACGCCGGCTACGGTCCCGGGGTGGTCCGGCGACTGCAGCGTTGCGCAGAACGCCAGGCGGGCGCCGTCGGCTGACCACGCGGGAATTCCGCAGAATCCATCGATCTCGGTGACGGCGCGACACGTCCGGTCGGCGACGTCAAGAACGTGGATCTGTGGGCGCATTGACCGCCGCGGGCCGGCCCCGTCGGGCGCGTGGCCGAGCCGGTCAACGACGATCGGTGCCTGCGATCGATCGGGCGGTGTGCCCGGGCCGTTGTCGGTCCGGACGTCAGCGTCGAGATCTACGTCGGCGGCGAAGGCGATCCGGGTGCCGTCCGGGCTCCACACCGGCGGGCCCGCGCCGAGCGGCAGGTCCGTGACCGGCTCGGCCTCTCCACCGTCGACAGGCAGCAACCACAGCTGGGGACCTCGGTCGGAGTCCGCCGAGGCACGCAGGAATGCCAGCCACCGCCCGTCCGGTGACCAGGCTGGGTTGGTGTCGATCGGTCCATGCGTGAGGCGTCGAGTGTCGGCAGAACAGGACGCGAGCCACAGGCTGCGCACAACGCGGTCGGCCTCGGTGTCGGTTGCCCGCAGCACGTAGGCGACGCGGTCACCGGCGGGCGAGAGCGCAGGCTGCTCGGGCAGATCGATCCGGCTCATGTCCTCGATGCGCAGACGTCGAGTAGTCACGACGATGCTCCTTTATCGTTCGGCGGAACGGGTTTGTCTTTCGGTGGAACGGGCGCCGACTTGTGAGTCCAGCTCACCCGGCCCGCTTGGGCGCCGTGGTCACCGCATCGGCGACGCGACTACGGGACTCGAGTGTCGGGTCACTGGCGGCGGGAGTCGCAAAATGACACGCCGCATCGTGCCGGTGTCCGGATGTCAACGGCTCGTCGGTCGTGCAGATGGTCCGGTCGTCGAAGACCAGTGGTCCGATTGGACATCGCGGATGGAAGCGGCACCCGGCCGGTGGGCTGTGTGGGTCGGCCGACTCGGCATCGGCGACGGCCCGAAGCCGCGGGTCGGACTCCGGCTCAGCCAGCGATGACGAGTCCGGGTCGGGCGCGGCGCTCAGCAGCGCCCGTGTGTAGGGGTGCTGTGGGTCGCCGATTACATCGGCGGCCGGCCCGTACTCGACGATCCGCCCGAGGTAGATCACCCCGATCAAGTCGCTGACGTAGCGCACCACGGCCAGGTTGTGCGAGATGAACAGCATCGACAGGTCGAGGCGGCGCTGCAGGTCGCGAACCAGGTTGAGGACCGTGCCCTGGATCGAGACATCCAGCGCGGAAGTGATCTCGTCAGCGATGACCACCTCCGGACGCGCGGCCAGCGCCCGGGCCAGGGCAACCCGCTGCCGTTGCCCGCCGGACAGCTGCCCCGGGTAGGCGCCTGCGCGGCCTGGGTCGAGGTCGACGAGTTCCAGCAGCCGAGCTACCTCGCGCTCCCGGTCTGCGCGTCTGTGAGCCACGCGGCGTGGCACGGCCTCGGCCACCGAGTCGCCGATGCTGCGGCGAGGGTCGAGCGAGGAGTACGGATCCTGGAACACCATCTGCAGCGGCCGAGATCCTCGTTCCGGCGAGCCGCGCCGCAGCGGACGCCCGTCCAGCAGGATCTGGCCACGGTGCAGCGGGGCGAGCCCGACGGCGGCGCGGGCCAGCGTCGACTTGCCCGAGCCCGACTCGCCGACGAGGCCAACCACGGAACCCGACGGCACCACCAGGTCAATTCCGTCGATCGCCAGCATCGCCCGCCGCCCGGAACCGAACCGGACGGCCACGTCGGAGAACCGCAACTCGCTCACTGAGCCCCTCCAACCCGGGCGGTCGCGTCGGCGGCCGCCGCGGCCGAAGCCATGCGCGGGTTGCGCTCAGCGACGATTCCGGCAGTATTCGCGGCGACCTGGTCGATGTGCCAACAGGCGACCCGGTGGCCCGCGTTGTCGGTCTCCAGCGGGGGGTCGGTGTCGCGACATTCGTCGGTGGCGTAGGTACATCGTGCGGCGAAGGCGCAGCCGACGGGAAAGTGGGCCGGGTCGACCGGTCGTCCGGCGATGACCGGCAGGAGCTTGTCTCGGTCGGCGGACATGTCCGGTACCGCGGCCAGCAACGCGCGGGTATACGGGTGCCGGGCTTCGCTGCGCAAGTGGCTGCTCGGCAGATCCTCCACGACGTGGCCGGCGTACATGACCAGTACGCGGTCGCACATTTGCGCGACGACAGTGATGTCGTGGCTTATGAGCAGCAAGGCCACATCGCTGTTGCGGCGGATGTCCAGGAGTAGCCGCAGCACCTGACGCTGCACGGTCACGTCGAGGGCTGTTGTTGGTTCGTCGGCCACGATTAACGCGGGGTCGCCCATCATTGCCATGGCGATCATTGCCCGCTGCCGCATGCCGCCAGAGAACTCGTGCGGGTACTGCGACGCTCGGCGTGCGGCGGCCGGGACCCGTGCGGCTCGCAGCCGGTCGACGGCGCGGCCGAGGGCGGCCGATCGCCCGAGGCCCTGGTGGACCTCGGCCACCTCGGCAAGCTGGCGGCCGATCCGGATGGTCGGGTTGAACGATGTCGTCGGGTCCTGGAACACCAGGCCGAACGAGAT
This sequence comes from uncultured Actinomycetes bacterium, assembly GCA_963733615.1. Taxonomy (GTDB): domain Bacteria; phylum Actinomycetota; class Actinomycetes; order Mycobacteriales; family Jatrophihabitantaceae; genus DASXRA01. Next base: position 33,852 of record CAVTEA010000012.1, on the reverse strand, counting down.
GCCGAGCAGCCGGCGTGACGCGCGTAGGCCGTCTGCGCGCAGGTCGGTGCCGAGGAATTCCAGGCGGTCTGCCGATACTTGGCCGGGCGCCTCGATCAGGCGAGCAACCGCGAGGGCGGTGAGGCTTTTACCCGACCCGGACTCGCCCACGACGCCGACCGCCTCGCCCCGCGAGATGACGAAACTGACGCCTCGCACCGGGGTGATCGGCCCGTCGGGGCCGGGCAGGGTGACGGTCAGGTTCTCGACGGCCAGGGCGGCCTCGGGCTCCGGTCCGGCCTCTGCGGGCGCCGTGGCGAGCGCGGCTTCCTTGACCGCGAGCGCGGCCTCGACCGAGCGGACGTCGAGCACAGTGGTACGCAGCCCGATGCGCTTCGCGACCGCCTCACCGACGAGATTGAATGCCAGCCCGGCCACGACGATCGCCACACCCGGCGCCAGTGCGCCGGCCGGATGCAGGTAGATGCTGTCGAGGCCTTGGTTGAGCAGCACGCCCCAGTCGTAGCTCGGGGCTTGGACGCCGAGACCCAGGAACGACAGGCTGGCGAAGGCGAGCAGTGCGCCGCCGGCCCCGATCGTCGCGTTGACGACGAGTGGTTCGCCGATGTTGCGGAGGATGTGCCGCCATAGAATGCGGATCCGACCGACCCCGGCAATCTGGGCCGCGGCGATGAAGTCCCGCTCCTGCACGGAGGCGACGAGGGTCTGCGTCAGGCGAGCGAACGCCGGCGCAGTCGCGAAACCGATGGCCAGCACGGCGCCCTTCACGCCGATGCCGAACACGACCGCGAAGAACAGCGCGAGCAGCAGCGCCGGGAACGCGACGGCGATGTTCACGACGGCGGTGGCGATCCGGCCGACCCGCCGTCCGAGCAGCCAGGGTGCCGAGCCCACGATCACCCCGACGACCACGCCAATCAGGGTGGCTAGCAGAGCGAGCTCGACCGACAGCCTGGTAGCGACGAGCACGCGGTAGAGCAGGTCACGGCCGAGCGAGTCAGTACCGAGAGGGTGCGCTGATGATGATCCCTGGTTCAGAGCGGCCGCATCTACGGTGCCCGCGCGGGTCTTCCAGAGGATCGGGGCGATCACTGCGAGGACGCCCACCACCGTCAGAAGCACCGTGGCGCCGGCGGCGAGCGGCGAGCGCAACGCCGACAGTCTGCGCCTCGTAGTCGGGCGACGGCGGGTTGACGTCCGCATCTCCGACTCGGCCAGCGGATCCATCGGTCAGCTCTCCCGGATCGTCGAGCGCGGATCCAAGATGGCCAGCGCGACGTCGACGGCGAGGTTGATCATGAGGACGCCAACTCCGTAGACGATGACGATGCCCTGTACGACCGGGTAGTCCTTGGAAAGGATCGACGAGACGATCGTGCTGCCGAGGCCGGGCCAAGCCATCACGTTCTCGACCAGGACGGTGCCGGCCATCAGTGCGCCGAGTAGCAGACCGCCGAGGGTCAGCGACGCCGTCACGGCGTTGGGCAGCGCGTGGCGCAGGTACACCCGCCACGACGTGAGGCGCTTGGCCCGGGCGGTGCGGATGTAGTCGGCCTGTAGAACGGTCAGCATCTCCACGCGCACGATCCGGGCCAGGATCGCAGTGGGGGCCAGCGCGAGCGACACTACCGGCAGGATGTACGAGTCCAAGCCGCTGCGTCCCGCCACAGGAAGCCACCCGAGCCGGACACCGAAGACGAACACGAGCCCGACGGCAAGCAGAAAGTCGGGGATCGCGGCCAACACAACGCTCGTCGAGGTGAAGGCGAGTTCGGCGCCGCGTCGGCGCCCACCACGGGTCAGGGCGGCCATGCCCACGCCGACCGGCACGGAGACCAGGACGGTCAGCAGGAACGCGCCGACCGCGATCTCGAGCGTCGCCGGCAGGCGGTCACCGATGATTTGGGTCACCGGTACGTCGTTGGCGATGGACGTTCCGAGATGTCCCTCGAAGAGGTTGCGCAGGTAGTGCACGTACTGCGTCCACAACGGGTCGTCCAGACCGAGGGCGCGCCGCCGGGCGTCAATGAGGTCCTGCGGCGCGGTGTCGCCGAGAGCGGCGCGCACTGGGTCGCCGGGAATCAGGTGGATCATGAGGAACGAGGCCGATACCAACACCCACAGCGAGACGATCAGCCGCCGTGCGCGTCGTAGCGTGAACACCAGCCATGGGCTGTCGAAACGTCGGGTGAGCGGCTGCGCGATCAAGGCAGTCATCGGGTGGGAGCCTCCCGATCTCGGGCCGAGCCGATGGGGTTATGCGATCGTGCCTTGCCGCCACTAGCTCAGTATTGGTCGACCCAGACAATGCTGGGCCGGCGTCCTGGTGCCAGCGGACGAACGTGACGACCGACAGCTTCCTTCGGCTCGACGTGAGGCGACCGATGGGCTGATCTGCTGATGGCTGATGGCTCGTCCGATGCGACGAGCGTTCTCGAAAGTTTCATCCGATTGAACAAGCCGATCGAGGACCGGGTGGCTTCTACTGTGCCAAACACGGCCCACCTGCACGGCCGATGCCTACCGCCTCCTCCGACCCGAAGGAGATCCGACATGCGGCGGATGATTGCACTGCTGGCCTGCCTCACATCGATTTGCCTCGTGCTCACGGGATGCGGTGGTAACTCGAAACCCTCGGGCACACGGAGCGGTAGCGTGCACTACGCCAGCGACGGCACCTTCACGATGGCCGCGTCGAGGGATCTCGGCACCTTTGACCCGTACAAAGGCAGACTTCTGTGGGGCTACTCGAGCCTGGCCTACGACACGCTGGTCAACCTCGACCCCAACGGCGCGCTTGTCTCAGGTCTGGCCGGGACCTGGAAGGCTGACGCCCACTCGGCGACCTTCACGCTAAAGCCCGGAATCACCTGCTCGGACGGCTCCGCACTGACCGCGAGCCAGGTGGCCGATGACCTCAAGTATCTGGGCGACGCGAGCAACGGCAACGTGCAGTACGGCGTGAATATCCCCGCCGGCGCGCCGTTCACCGCCACCGGCGACGACGCGGCCCGCACAGTCACCGTGACGATGAAGACGTCGTTCGGGTTCATGCTGAACACGTTCGGGCGGACGCCAATCGTCTGCGCCAAGGGCATGGCCAACCGCGCGAGTCTGCAGTCCACCTCCGACGGCACCGGGCCGTTCGTGCTGACAAACGTCGTCCCCGGCCAGAGCTATACGTTGGCCGTCCGCAAGGGCTACTCCTGGGGCCCGGGCGGAGCATCCACCAGCGCGCCGGGCACGCCGGGCAAGGTGGTTATCAAGACCATCATCAACCAGACGACCGCAGCCAACCTCCTACTTTCGGGTGGCCTGAACTTCGCCACCATCGACGGTCAGGACCAGCAGCGACTGAAAGCCGATGGATTGTCGAGTGCGCCGTTCCATCGCTCGGCGGTGTGGCTGTGGTTCAACCACCTCGGCAACCGGCCGACCTCGGAGCAACTCGTCCGCGAAGCGCTGGTCACCGGGCTGAACGATAAGCAGGTGATCACGGTGTCGACCGGCGGGAACGGCAGCGCGTCCAAAGGGCTGGTCGCACTCACCCCGTCGGCGTGCCAGGGCGACACGGTGACCGGGCAGCTACCCACCTTCGACCAGGCCAAGGCCGAGTCGCTGCTCGATCAGGCAGGTTGGACGAAGGGGGCGAGCGGCGTCCGAACGAAGAACGGCAAGTCGTTGACCCTCGACCTGCACTACGCGCCATCGTCTCTGTCCACGTATCAGGCCAGCGCCGAGCTGATCGCGCAGGAGTGGGGAGCCATCGGCGTCAAAGTCAAACTCACGGCCGATACCGCCGCCGCGTTCACTCAGAATGTCGAGGGCGCGAGCAATTTCGACGTCACCATCGGCGGCTTCGGAGTCAGTCTGCCCAGCCAGATGGTGTCCTTCCTGTCCGGGCCGATCCCGTCCAAGGGCGTGAATTTCTCTGGTATCGACAACAGCCAGTACAACGCGCTCGTGGCCAAGGCCGGCACCCTGCCAGCCCCGGCGTCGTGCACGTACTGGAACCAGGCCGAGCAGGCGCTCTACAAGAACGTCGACATCGCGCCGATCTCGAACGAAACCCAGCTCGGGTTCCTGAACAAGGCGCAGGGCACGACGAACAACTGGGAGTACCTTCTCCCGACCAGCATCCGGGTGCTGAGCTGACCTCACAGCACGACAGGGCCACGGCACCACGACCACACTCGACCCGGCCGCTAGCGCGGCGCTCCCAGGCGCCCGGTCCGGCGCCGTCGGCGTCGATCGGTAGCGTGTCCGTTGGGTACTGGCGACCTTGCTCTGCGGTCAGACCGCGCTCGCTTCCGACTGACAACCGCGTCGCGGGGCCCAGTACCCGAGGCCCGCGATGCACGGCGCTAGTCGGTTTGGAGGTGGGTCCGATGGCCACCCCCCTGTTCCCGAATCGGCGTGGTGCGCCGCCTCGCGCCCGGTGGAGCCCGTTGCTTCGGGGCCGCCGCAGTGAATGCGAAGCACTCGGCCGCCAACTGCAGCGCATCGCCGTGGGGCAGAGTTCGGTGCTGGTCCTGCGTGGAGAGGCGGGCGTCGGCAAGACGGCCTTGCTCGACTACGTCGCCGAGCAAGCGTCCGGCTGTCGCATCGTGCGGGTCGTAGGCGTCCAGTCAGAGATGGAGCTTGCGTACTCCGGCCTACATCAACTGTGCGCGGTGATGCTCGACAGGGTTGCTGGACTGCCCGGACCGCAGCGCGATGCGCTGCGGGCGGCGTTCGGGCTGCAGGAGGGCGGCACCCCGGAACGCTTCGCGGTGGCGGTCGCCATCTTGAGTCTGCTGTCCGAGGCGGCCGAAGGGGAGCCTCTCGTCTGTCTGATCGATGACGCCCAGTGGCTTGATCGGTCGTCCGCGCAGGCAGTGGCGTTCGTAGCACGGCGCCTGCTCGCGGAGAGGATCGCGATGGTCTTCGCGGTCCGGGAGCCCTCTGACGCACCAGAGCTTGCTGGATTGCCCGAACTGCTCGTCGCGGGGCTGCCGGATAGTGAAGCTCGTCTGCTGCTGGCGTCGGGGATCCCAGGTCGGCTGGACGAGCGGGTCAGGGATCGAATCGTGGCCGAGACACGGGGCAACCCGCTCGCGCTGCTGGAGCTTCCTCGCGGGATGACGCCGGCAGACCTCGCGGGCGGTTTCGGGCTTCCCGACTCGGGGTCGCTGACTGGCCGGATCGAAGAAGTGTTCGCCCGCCGGGTTGGATCGCTCCCGACCGATTCGCGTCGACTGGTGCTGCTGGCAGCGGCTGAACCCCTCGGTGACGTCACCCTGCTCTGGCGCGCGGCCGAGCGACTCGGGATCGGACCCGATGCGGCCGGTCCGGCCGAGGCGGCTGGGCTGGTCGAGTTCGGGGTTCGCGTGCAGTTCCGCCATCCGCTGGTGCGCTCGGCTGCCTACCGGGCGGCGCCGCCACGCGAACGTCAGCAGGTACACCGCGCTCTGGCCGAGGCCACCGATGCCGGTGCGGATCCTGATCGGCGGGCATGGCATCGCGCACACGCGACCGCGGGGCTCGACGAGACAGTGGCTGCCGAACTGGAGCGCTCTGCGGAGCGGGCGCAGCGCCGCGGCGGCGCGGCGGCGGCTGCCGCATTCTTGCAGCGAGCAGCCGAGCTGACGCCTGATCCCGCACGTCGGGGAGCGCGAGCGCTCGGCGGCGCCCAGGTCAAGATCGAGGCGGCCGCGCCCGAAGCGGCGTCTGCGCTGCTCGGCATGGCAGACCTGTGCCCACTCGACGAATATCAGCGCGCGCTCTCCAAGCGGCTGCGAGCACAGATCGCGTTCTCACTTACCCGCGGCAGCGACGCGCTGCCGTTGCTGCTCGATGCCGCCAAGGGCCTGGCTGCGTTCAACACAGGTGTGGCGCGCGAGACCTACCTCGAAGCGTTCGCCGCGGCCGGCTACGCCGGCCACCTTGGCAATAACCACGAGGTGCAACGGGTGGCCGCGGCCGCGTTGGCCGCGCCGGTGCCATCGCAGCCGCCAGACGCCATCGACGCGCTCGTGCGCGGGCTGGCCACAGTCTTTACCGAGGGTTTTCCGGCGAGTGTGCCGCCACTGCGGATTGCGCTGGAGGCCTTTCGCCGAGCCGACGAGGACTCCATCGATGTCAACCGCTGGCTGTGGCTGGGGTGCCGCATCGCATCAGATCTGTGGGACGAGCGGCTGTGGGACGAGTTGTCCAGCCGCGGAGTACGCCTCGCGCGCGAGGCCGGCGCGCTCAGCATCCTGCCGATCGCGGCCAGCTTCCGCGCCGGCGTGCACATACACGCCGGAGAGTTCGCAGCGGCGTCGGCCCTGATGGACGAGTCTGCCGCCATCACGCAAATGACCGGCACCGCGCCGTTGATCTACACGACGCCGATGCTCGCCGCCTACCGGGGCGACGAAGCACAGGCGGTTCCGCTGCTCGACGCGGCCCACCGCGACGCGATCGCCAGAGGGCAAGACTTGGCGTTGAGCATGATCGGGTGTTCACGCGCGGTGCTTTTCAACGGCCTGGCTCGCTATGACGAGGCGGTCACCGCAGCCGCGCCGGCGTCCGCGCACGATGGACTCGGCTTGTACGCCTTGGCCTTGCTCGAGCTGATCGAGGCGGCGGTGCGCAGCGGACGACCCCAGCTTGCCGCGGACGCCTTGGACCGTCTTGCCGAACGGACAAGGGCGAGCAACACGGATTGGGCTCTCGGGATCGAGGCCCGCTCGCGCGCGCTGCTGACCGACGGCCCGGCCGCGGAATCCCTTTACGAGGAGGCGGTAACGCGCCTCGCTCGGGGCAACGTCGCCCTGCACCTGGCCAGAGCCAAGCTTGTGTACGGCGAATGGCTGCGCCGCGAGAACCGTCGCTTGGACGCCCGCCGGCAACTTGGAGCCGCCCATGACCTGTTCGACAGCTTCGGCGCTGGTGCCTTCGCCGAGCGCGCCCGCCGCGAACTGTTGGCCACCGGCGAGACCGCGCGCAGACGCACGGCCGACGCACTGAGCCTGCTCACGCCCCAGGAAGCGCAGATCGCCCGACTGGCAGGGGACGGGCTGACCAACCCCGAAATCGGCGCGGAGCTGTTCATCAGCCCGCGCACCGTCGAATACCACCTGCGCAAGGTCTTTCCCAAGCTCGACATCAGCTCGCGCAAGGAACTCCGCCACGCCTTGGCCGGTGCCCCCGAGTAACGCCGCCAGGGAATCCGACTAGGGCGTTCGACGGACTCGATCCTCGCCTCGCCGCGCCACAGTGAGGACACGCACCTGACGCAATCCGTGCGTCTGGCGGTCCGAAGCGAAAGGCGAAGACATGAAGATCGTGGTTATCGGCGGTACCGGGCTGATCGGCAGCAAAGTCGTCCAGAACCTGCGTACACGTGGGCACGAGGCGGTGGCGGCGTCGCCGGACTCCGGGGTCAACACGATCACCGGCGAGGGCCTGGACGAGGCGCTGTCCGGCGCGCAGGTGGTCGTTGACCTGGCCAACTCGCCGTCCTTCGAGGACGCCGCGGTGCTCGAGTTCTTTCAGACCGCCGGACGGAACCTGCTCAAAGCGGAGGTGAACGCGGGCGTCGGACACCACGTCGCGCTCACCATCGTCGGCGCCGACCGGGTGCCCGACAGCGGGTACATGCGCGCGAAGATCGCGCAAGAGGAGCTGATCGAATCGGCGGGCCAGCCGTACACGATCGTCCGTTCCACCCAGTTCTTCGAGTTCCTTCGCGCCACCGCCGACTCTGCGACAGACGGTGACACCGTGCGCGTGCCCGCCGCGAATCTCCAGCCGATCGCCGCCGAGGACGTGGCCGCTGCGGTGACCGAGGCCGCTGTATCCGACCCGGTCAACGGTGTCATCGAGATCGCGGGCCCGCAGACAATCAGGTTCGCCGACCTGATCCGCGACGTCCTGTCCGCCGACAACGACCCGCGCAAAGTCGTGGGCGAGGAGCATGCCCGCTACTTCGGCACCGAACTGACCGACACCTCGATCACTGCCGGCCCGGACGCGCGCCTGGGCACGACGACCTTCGCCGAATGGCTCGCCGTCAACCACAGGTAACCGCGCCGGCGCCCGCGAGCATCTCGAGAGGCGCTGCGCGACGGTCCGCTCACTGTGCGTGCGTCGTTGCCGGAGGGTAGGAAGTGTCGTAACCTTTCCGTGACCTTCCGGCCCACTGGCCCCCATACGGGAGTCACCGGCAGGTTACCGCCGAATCGTCCAGGCGTCTGAGGGCTCTGTGTGTGCGGGGCAGAGTGATCGGCGCCGGTGAACCGGGAACCCACCAGTTCCTTGGGGTGAATCGGTATGGGGACCGCGCAGCGCTTCGTCGCACTAGGACTCCGTGCCGTAGGGCATCTTCCAGCCCGAACCCGTCAGCTAACTCGGTAGGCGGTCGAGGAAGAAACGGAGTTCCGCCAACAGTGGCGTTCACCCAGACCTCCCGCCATGTTCGATCGCTTCTCGCCGGTGTCGCGCTGGCCGCCCTTATCGGGGCGGTGGGTGCAGTCGTGCTCCCGCGTGTCGCGGGCGCAACGCCCGGACAGCCGACCATCGGCGAGGTGACTGCCAAACTCGACACGCTGGCCAAGCAGAACGAAGTTCTGGCCGAGAAGTACAACCAGGCCACTGCTGAGGTTCAGGCTCAGCAGAAGGCTGCCGACGCGGCGCAACGCGAGGCGCTGGCCGCGGCCACCAACTTCGACGAGGCCCGCGCCCACCTCCGCCAGACCGTCACCGCCACGTACGAGTCGGCGTCGTTGAGCCGCGCCGGCGCGCTGCTCGTGAGCCGCGACGGGCAGAGCTACCTCGACACGCTGAACACTCTGAACCTCATCTCGGCCCACCGCGCCGAGACCATGGCGCAGATCGGCGCCATGAAGGCGAAGGCCCAGACGGCGCAGAAGAACGCATCCAAGCTGCTCGCCGCCGCGCAGGCGAAGGCCGCCGCGCTCGACAAGCAGAAGAACAAGATCGAAGCGGATACGAAGAAGTTCAAGCACCTGCTCGCGACGCTGACCGCGGCACAGCAGGCGGCCTACAAGCAACGCAACACCGTGTCTGCGGCCACGGCTCGCGCGACGATAAAGCAGGCTCCGCCAGCTCCCGCTCCGACCGCTCCAAGCGGTGCGTCCAAGGCCACGACCTCGGCAGCGCAGCGTGCCGTCGACTACGCGATCAATCAGGTCGGCAAGGGCTACGTCTTCGCGGGCACCGGGCCCGACACGTTCGACTGCTCCGGGCTGACGATGATGGCCTGGGCCCAAGGTGGAGTAAGCCTGCCGCACCAGTCATCGGCGCAGTACAACGTGGGCACCCATGTCAGTGCGAGCGAACTGCAGCCCGGTGATCTGGTCTTCCTGTACAGCCCGATCTCACACGTCGAGATCATGGTCGGCCCTGACCTGGCAGTGTCGGCCGCGAACGAGGCCCTGGGCGTCCGCTACGTCCATCCCTCGCAGGACATGCAGGACTTCGCCGGCGCGACCCGGCTCCCGTGATTCAAGCAAGTACCCGGCTGCAGGAAGGGCACATTCGGGGTGGAACGGCTGCGTCAACCAGGCACTCGGGCCGAAGTAGGCTGACTGCGGCGGAGGATCGCTGGATGCGCTGAGCGGCAGGTCACGATGGCGAATCGGCCCGTAGCGGCCTCATTCGAGGTTGCGGCGTCCGAGCAGGATGTTCTGCTCGCCACGAAGCTCTATCTGCCCTACCCGCAGCCGGGCTTTGTGCCACGCGCGCGGTTGCTGGATCGCCTCGACGACGCGCCGGCGGGTGAACTCCTGCTGGTCTGCGCACCGGCCGGGTTCGGAAAGACGGCTTTGCTGGCTGACTGGGTCCGGCGCGGCGGGCGGCCGGCTGGCTGGCTGTCACTCGACGCCGGCGACAGCGATCCGGCGCGGTTCTGGCGCCACGTTGTCGCGGCGCTGGACCGCGCCCGGCCCGGGGTCGCCGAGCAGGTCGCGCCGCTGCTCGGGCCGCCCGCCCCGGCGTCCTTCGATGGCCTGGTGACGGCGCTGATCAACGCCATCGCCGCCGCGCCCGGCGATGGCGAGTTGTTGCTGGTCCTCGACGATTACCACCTGATCGACTCGGCGCCCGTGCACGCGTCGGTGACGTTCCTGCTCGAGCATCTGCCGCCGCAATTACTCGTCGTGCTGGCCACGCGTGCCGATCCACCGCTGGCGCTGGCGCGGTTGCGGGTACGTGGAAAGCTCGCGGAGCTGCGTGCCGCCGACCTGCGCTTCACGTCGGAGGAGGCCGCGTCCCTGTTGTTTGCGGCTGGCGGGGCAGATCTGCCCGAGGCCGCTGTAGCGGCACTGGAGTCTCGCACCGAGGGATGGGCGGCCGGGCTGCAGTTGGCTGCCCTGTCGCTGCGCGACCAGGCGGATGTCGCTGGGTTCGTGGCGACGTTCAGCGGCAGCCACCGCTACGTCCTCGACTATCTGACCGAGGAGGTGCTGGAGCACCAGACGGAGCAGGTGCGCGAGTTCTTGCTGGAGACGTCGGTGTTGGAGCGGCTCTCCGGCCCGCTGTGCGACGCGGTCACCGGTCGAGGCGATGGACAGGCGATGCTGCAAGCAGTCGAGACGGCGGGTCTGTTCCTGGTGCCGCTGGACGATGTGCGCGACTGGTGGCGCTACCACCACTTGTTCGCCGACCTGCTCCGGACCCGGCTGCAGCAAGAACGACCCGACCGGGTCGCGCAACTGCACCGGAACGCGGCCATCTGGCACGAGGAGCATGGCCTGGCTGACGCGGCCGTGCGCCACGCGGCGGCAGCCGGTGACCTGAGCTGGGCTGCTCGCCTGGTCGAGCAGCAATTCGACGCGCTGTTCTACCTGCGCGGCGAGGGAGCGACCGTGCGGCGATGGCTCTCGGTGCTTCCGGCCGAGCTGATCCGCGCCCGTCCGCGGTTGTTGGTGGCGCAGGCAGCGATGGCGGATTCGGCCGGGGGTGTGCAGGCGGTCGATGAGTTGCTGGACGCCGCCGAGCGTGCGTCCGCCGATGCCACCGGCGAGCCGTTCGAGCCGTTCGAGCCGTCGGCCGGGAAAGCCGCGAGCATGCTGGTGAATGTCCCTGCGACGATCGCGATCTTTCGCGCGTACCTGGCTGAACTCCGGGGTGACGCTGAGAGCACGGCAGCGCTCGTGTCGAGGGCCCTCGCCGAGATCCGTGACGGCGAATCGATGCTGGCGTTCATCACCCAAGGGCACCTGGCTGTGGCCGATTGGCTCGGCGGCCGACCCACGGATGCAGATCGTGTGCTGTCGTCGAGCATCGGCCAGTGGCTCGCAGCCGGTCATCGCGCCCTGATCGGCTGGGGAAGCCACTATCTCGGTCAGGTGCAGCGCGCGCTGGGCCGCCTGGACGCCGCGCGCGCGACGTATCAGCAGACGCTCGACATCACCGCACCGGCCGGCGAGCCGACTCTGCCCGCTGCCGGAATCGCGTATGCAGGCTTGGCCGAGGTGGCCTACCAGCGCAACGAACTCGACACGGCGGCGCGGCTGGTGGCCGAGGGCATCGCGCTGTGCAGGCAATTCACGTTTACGCCGCCGCTGGCCACCGCGTTGGCGACGCTGGCGTGGATCCGGCAGGCGCAGGGGGATACGGCCGCGGCTCTGGCCGCTATGGGTGAGGCCGAGCAGGCGGCGCCGGGACCAGCAGTGGCCGACCTGCTCAACCCGGTCCCGGCGCAGCGGGCCAAGTTGCTGTTGGCTCAGGGCGACCTCGCATCCGCTGAGCGCTGGGCTCGCGAGCGCGGTCTGCACGCCGGCGACGACACTGATTACCCGCGAGAGTTGGCCTATCTGGTGCTGGCGCGGGTGCTGCTTGCACAAGACAAGCCGGATCAGGCGATTCCGCTACTGGAGCGAATGCACGAGGCGGCCGACGCGCAACGCCGCATAGGTAGCGTGATCGAACTGCGCGCGCTGCTGGCGCTGGCGCTCGCGGCGAGCGGCGAGGATGCTGCCGCGGTGGAGGCTCTGGCCGAGGCGCTCATTCTCGGCGGCCCGGAGAGCTACGTCCGGGTATTCGTCGACGAAGGCGCGCCCATGCGGGACTTGCTCGGGCGGCTGGTCGCAGCCCAGCGGGGCGCGCACGATGCAGCGCGCGCCGTCCCTCTCGAATACCTCGCTCGGGTACTGCGCGCGTTCGACGAGAAACCCGATGAGCCAGGCGTTGGACGAGCTACCCCAGCCGCGGTTTCCGGTCTCGTCGAGTCGTTGACTGCCCGCGAGCGCGAGGTGCTCGACCTGCTGGCCTCGGGAAAGTCGAACCCGCTCATCGCCGAAGAGCTCGTGATCACGCTCGACACCGTCAAGAAGCACGTCAGCCACATCCTCGACAAGCTCGGCGCGGCTAACCGCACCGAGGCAGTCACCCGCGGCAGGCAACTCGGGTTGCTCGCTTAGGACGCACTCGCAGCCGACCCAACGGCACCGCCGGATCCCGCGTCGGCTGGAAGATTCCACCTGCAGGTGCACCTTCGGGTGACGTTCCCGGCAGGTATCGGCTCCTACCGTCGTCGCTGAACCAGTCCAATGACTGGCCAGGCACGAAGCGACGAAGGAGGCCGACGTGTTGACCAGCTGCCGGAGCGAGCCGATGTCGGTCGCCGGTGCGACCCACGCGACCGCACCCGTTGTCGGCCCGTCGCCGCGTCGTGGCTCCGCGGACCTGCCGTGCCGCGAGCGCCCTGATCTGTGGTTTGCCGAGACGTCCGCCGAACTCGAGCTGGCCAAAGCATTTTGTGGCGGCTGCCCGGCCCGGGTGGCCTGCCTGGCCGGAGCGCTCGGCCGTCGGGAGCCTTGCGGCGTCTGGGGCGGTGAGATCTTCGACCGAGGTCGGGTCGTTGCCCGCAAACGGGGGCCCGGACGTCGGCGGAGAAACGCATTCGCCGCATGAGCAGCAGAAATTGGCCGAGGACCCGCACAGGCAGGTAAACGCTGAGTCGGCGGAGCGATGCGTTCTGCCGGTCGGACCGGCCAACCCACCTATTTCATCGGAGGATTCTCTGACATGACTGCAGTAGACGGTCAGCCGTCGTTTCTGGCGACGCGCCGTGGCAAATTGACTCTGGCGTTGCTGTGCGCCGTGGCGTTTCTCGATTTCATTGATGCATCGATCGTGAATATCGCATTGCCTGATATTCGGACAGATTTGCATTTCTCCGTGCAGGGTTTGCAGTGGGTGCTCAGTGGTTATCTGCTGACCTACGGCGGATTCATGCTGCTCGGTGGACGAGCTGGTGATCTGTTGGGTCGTCGTCGCGTGTTGGTGGCGGGGACGTTGGTGTTTGCCGTGTCGTCGCTTGCCGGCGGCTTCGCGGGCAACGCGGGAGTTCTCGTCGGCGCTCGCCTGGCGCAGGGCCTCGGCGCTGCGATGATGTTGCCGGCGGCGTTGTCGCTGCTGACGACGAGTTTCAAGGAAGGCAAGGACCGCAACACGGCGCTGGGTGTCTGGGGCGGCGTGGCTGGTCTGGCGTCGGCTGCCGGGGTGTTCCTGGGTGGCGTGCTGACTGAGGGGCCTGGCTGGCGTTGGGTGTTGTTCGTCAACCCGCCGATTGCGGTGTTGTTGCTGGGGGCGATGTTCTGGCTGATCCCTGGCGAACGTCGCCGCGCGCCGCTGGCCAACTTCGATCTCGTCGGCACGGCGTTGGTAACCGGTGGGATGCTGCTGGTGGTCTTCGCGTTGGTGAAAGCACCCGACCAGGGGTGGGGTTCGGGGCGCACGATCAGCGAGCTGGCCGGCGCCTTCGCGCTGCTGGCCGGGTTCGTCGTCAACGAGCAACGCACTGCCAACCCGCTGATTCCGCTGTCGATCTTCCGGGTCAAGGGGCTGGCCGCCGCCGACATCACCCAGCTCGTCGGCGTCGCCGGGTTCCTGTCGATGTTCTTCTTCCTCACCCTCTACATGCAGAACGTGCTGGGCTACTCGCCGCTGCAGACCGGCGGCGCATACCTGCCGCTGACGTTCGGCGTCGGCATCTCCGCCGGGGTCTCGTCCCAGTTGCTGGCTCGGATCGGGACGCGTCCGGTCATCGTCGTCGGATCGCTGATCACGGCCGGTGGCCTGTACTACCTGTCGCGCGTCCCCGTCGGCGGCTCGTACCTCACCGACCTGTTGCCCGGACTGATGATCGTGTCGCTGGGCGTCGGCGCGATGTTCGTCGCCATCACAACAGCCGCGAACGCCGGCGTACCGGCCGACAAGGCGGGGTTGGCCGCCGCGCTGCTCAACGCGTCGCAGCAGGTCGGTGCCGCGCTCGGACTCGCGATCTTCTCCGCGATCGCGACTGGACGCACCAACCACCTGCTGGCGAATCACAGCCAGGTACCCCACGCGCTCACCTCGGGCTTTCACCGGGCGCTGCTGACCGGCAGCATCTTCGTGCTCGCCACTGCGTTCATTGCACTGCGCACCAGCAACACCCGAGGCGATACCAACCCAGTCGTCGTGGAGACGGGGACCTCGCCGGAGCCGGTCGCAGAAGCTGCATGACTCGTTCGCGCCGGAGAACCCCTTGATCCACTTGCCGGAAACCCGTGGCTTCACCGCCCGACGTCGGCAGCAGACGACGCCGGGCGACCAAGACGCGGCGGGACTCAGACGCGTGGGCGGTGGCCGTGTTCCTGATGCGGCACCGTCTGCGTCGCGCCGGGGAACTGAGGCGCGGGAAGCCGCGCGACTTCGTAGGTGGCGAGGTTCACGTTGCCGCCGGTGTCAGGCATGACGGGCGCTGGGGTGTGGCGGCCGAAGCGCAGCGTGCGAGTGAGGTCACCGAAGGTCCGGCGGCGCCAGGCGGTGATGTTCGGCTCCATGACGCCCGTGACCTTCTCGAGGAAGCGCAGCACCGACGTGTGGTCGAACTTCTCGCTGCACACGTAGCCGCCCGCGCTCCACGGCGAGATGACGATGCACGGCACTCGGAATCCGGCGCCGATGGGCACGCCGTCGACGTACTCGTCGGGGGTTCCGGGCGGGGCGGTCGGCGGGACGACGTGGTCGAACAGGCCGTCGTTCTCGTCGTAGTTGACGATGACCACGGTCTTCGCCCACACGTCCGGGTTGGCCGCGATCGAGGCGATGATGGATGCCACGAACGCGGCGCCTTGGGCCGGGGATGCGCCGGGCTCGGCTGGGTGCTCCGAGGCGCCCGGGGCGGGGTGCAGCCATGACACGGTCGGCAGCCTGTCGTGCAGCGCGTCGTACTCGAACTGCCCGACGGTGCAGTTCGCGACGCCCTTGTCATATAAGGGGGTTCCTGGCGTGGCCTCCTGGAAGTTCTTGAACTGCGGCAGCATCCCGTGGGCGACGAGGCCGCTGCCGTAGTGATAGTCCTTCCAGCTCACACCAGCAGCCTCGAGCCGCTCGGCGTAGGTGGTCCACCGATAGGGCTGGCCGTCGGGGTGACCGTTGTAAGTGACGGGCCCGCCGTTCTCGCCGCTCGGGTCGATCGTGCCGCTCTGCCAGTACAGCCGGTTCGACCAGGTCGGGCCCAGCACTGAGGAGTGGAACTGGTCGCAGATGGTGAATGCGTCGGCGAGCGCGTACTGGAACGGGATGTCCTCGCGGGTGTAATAGCCCATCACGTATGGACCATTGGCCCGGTCGGCGGCGCGGTGCGCAGGCAGCCAGTTGTCCAACGCGCCGCCGTTCCAGGCCTGATGCTGCACGTCGTACTCGTGCGAGGTGGTCGGTATCCGCTGCGCGTTGGTGCTGTGGGTGTCGAGATGGAACGGCAGCAGGTAGCCGTCCGGGTTCACCGAATCGGGTTGGTAGAACACCGAGCGGCCGCTCGGCAGATTGATCGCGGCCGGGTCGTCGAAGCCGGCCACTCCGGACAGCGTCCCGAAGTAGTGATCGAACGAGCGGTTCTCTTGCATCAGCACGACGACGTGCTTGATGTCGGTGAACCGTCCTGGTCGGTTCGGCGACGTGGCGAGCGCCTTCTGCACGCTGGCGGGCAGCAGCGCTGCGGCGGCGCCACCGGCGGTCGCGGCGGCAGCGCCGCCCAGGAAGCGGCGGCGGGTGAACTCGGGCATATGCGGGTTCCTCTCGTGTCGGACGCCTTGAGCATTTCCGGCAAAGCTTTCGAAGAGAGTGTCTTGTCGTGAATTTCCGACGAATCACGGATGACGTAGCGGCGCCGCGTGAATGGCGCACTCGGGCATCACCGTCGTCAGCGGGTGTGCGGTCGGCTGCCGGGTTCCTGGTGCGGCACGGTCTGGACAGCAGGCACGGTAGGTGGCGGCAGGGTGGCTGCCTCCTGCTTTTCAAGGTCGTACAGCGGAGCCGGGTCAGGCAGTTCGGGAAAGTGCGGGTCGCGGTGGGTCAGGCGTAGGGACGAGGTCATGTCGCCGAGGGTGTGGCGGCGCCAGGCGCTGATGTTGGGTTCGTGGACGCCGAAGCGCCGCTCGAGGAAGCGCAGTGTCGAGGTGTGGTCGAACGCCTCGCTGCATACCCAACCGCCGCGGCTCCAGGGCGAGATGACCAGCGCGGGGACGCGGAAGCCGGGCCCGACCGGGCCGGCGATCCCTGATGCGCCGGCGGGGAGCGGGGAGACGGTGACCCACTCTCCGGGTGTCCCTTCCGGCGCCGTGGGCGGTGCGACATGGTCGAAACGGCCGTCGTTCTCGTCGTAGTTGATGATGAAGACGGTCTTGGCCCACACATCCGGACGGGAACCAAGGGCGTCGAGGATGGTGTACATGTACTCGGCGCCGGCGGCCGGGTAATTGCCGGGCCCCTCAGCGGCCTCGGGCAGCCCGTACACCGAAGGAAGGTACTGCGCGTCCAGCCAGGTGACCGAGGGAAGGTCGTCGCTGCGGATCATGTCGGCCACTTGGGACGGCGAGTAGGGAACCATCGCGTTGTCGTAGAGGGGGTCGCCCGGCTTGGCGTCCTGGAACGCCTTGAACCAGCCGAGGTCGGTGCCGGGCGGATAGGCCGTGCAGTAGCGCCAGCTGATCCCGGCCGCCTGCAGTCGCTCCGGATAGGTAGTCCAGCGAAACCCGGTCGAGTGGTTGTCGACGGCCGGGCCGCCGAGGTTGCCGTCCGGGTCGATGGTGCCGCTGATGGCCATGATCCGGTTCGGGTGGGTCGGCCCGAACACCGCGGAGAAGTAGTTGTCGCAGACGGTGAATGCGTCGGCCAGCGCGTAGTGGAACGGTAGGTCATCGCGCGTGTAGTAGCCCATTGTGAACGGGCCTTTGACGGCACCGTCGAGGGCGCGGTGTGTCGGCACCCAGTTGTCCATCTGCCCGCCGTTCCACGACAGGTGCTGGCCCTTCCACGAGTGGTCGGTGCCGTAGGCCAGTGCGGCGTTGGTGGTCTTGGTGTCGTTGTGGAACGGGAGCAGGTAGCCGTCTGGGTTCTCCGGGTCCGGCTGATAGAACACCGAGCGGCCGCTTGGCAGCGTCATGGCGTGCGGATCGTCGAAGCCGCGTACACCTTTCAGCGTGCCGAAGTAGTGGTCGAACGAGCGGTTTTCCTGCATCAGGATGAGGACGTGCTCGACCTGTTCGAGTGAGTGAATCTGCTGTTGCGGCGCGGCGAGTGCCTTGCGCATAGAGCCGGGTAACAGGGACAACCCTGCCGCGCCTGCCGCTGCTGCACCCGCAGTTCCAAGGAACCTGCGCCGGGTAACACCGTGGGATGCGTGCTGGTCCATGCCGAACTCCTTCGACCGATCGGTGATATTGCCAAACGATTACGGCGAAGTATTACGAAAGCATGAATTACTCCCACATGCATCATGAACCTCAGTCTCACGTCGGTCGCGCGCCTGAACACCATCCCGCCCGCGACCGACACGACGATCATCAGCCCGCACGTCCAAGTCCGTGGGAGACAGGCCGGACGAGTGAGGCCGCGCGCCTCAGGAGCGTGTGTTCATTGGCGACGCGGACGGCGATGGCTGCGCGTCGACGGACCCGGCCTGCGTAGCCGTGATGCGGTCGCTGCCCGCAGTCAGATCCAATGGCTGCCGACCAGTCTCGCCGTGACGTCGGCGCCGTCGTGGATAAGCGATCTGGTGCCCTCGATAAGCGCAAGCAGACCGGGTCGTGACCGGCATACCCAACTCCGCTGCCCGTCGGCCGATTAGCTGGCCAGGCTGTCGAACATGCCGGGCTGGTAGGAACCCCCCAGGTTGCGCGCGATGACGGTGAGCCGGTTGGTCGCGTTCATCATGGCGACCAGGCAGATCAGCGCGGCGATCTGGCCGTCGCCGTAGTGCTTGCGCACCTGGGCCCAGGTTTCGTCGGACACGCCGTCGTGGGCGTCGGCGAGCCGAGTGCCTTCCTCGGTGAGCGCCAGCGCAGCCCGCTCGGCCTCGGTGAACACGGTGGTATGGCGCCAGGCGGCGACCAGGTTGAGCCGGACCGCGGTTTCACCGGCGGCTGCGGCGTCCTTGGTGTGGATGTCGACGCACCAACCGCAGCCGTTGATCTGGCTGGCGCGCAGCATCACCAGTTCCTGGGTGGACTTGGGCAGTGGGGACTCTGCGATCGCCAGGCTGACGTTGTAGATCCGCTTGGCGATCTTGGCGCCGATCTCGTTGCTCATCAGGTCGAAACGGGGTTCCATGACTTGGTCCTCACTCGTGGAGTTGCGTGCTGCACTGAACGAACATGTAGATGCCGGCGAGCTGATCGGTGTGACAGCGCTGGTTGCGTGACGTGCACCACCGATCGTGGGTGTCACAAAGCGGTTGGGCCCGGTGTCTTGTTTGTGGCACGGTCGAGAGCGAACAGGCAGGGGCCAGCTATGAGCGCGCGCAGCGAGCGGGCAGTGGAAGCAGGCGAGCCGCTCGCTGGTGGCGGCCGTAGAGACTCCGCTACCGAGGCGTTCCTCGCCCACCGCAACCTCTTGTTCACCGTCGCCTACGAGATGCTCGGCTCGGCCGCCGACGCCGAAGATGTTCTGCAGGAGACCTGGCTGCGGTGGGTGGGCGTCGATCTCGACACCGTCCAGAATCAGCGTGCCTACCTGGTCCGGATCACCACCCGCCAGGCGCTGGTGCGGCTGCGTACGCTGGGGCGCCGCAAAGAGTCCTACGTCGGCCCCTGGTTGCCCGAGCCGCTGCTCACCGCGCCGGACGTGGCCGAGGACATCGAGTTGGCCGAGAGCGTCTCGATGGCGATGCTGCTGGTGATGGAGACACTCACGCCGACTGAGCGAGCGGTGTTCGTGCTGCGCGAGGTGTTCGACCTGGCCTACGAGGAGATCGCGCAAGCCGTCGACAAGAGCCCCGCCGCGATCCGCCAGATCGCGCACCGGGCACGGGCACACGTCGCCGCGCGCCGACCGCGCGGGGTCGTTTCTGCGGCCCAGACCCAAGACGCGCTCGAGGCGTTCCAACGGGCGGCCGAAACCGGCGACCTGCAACGCCTGCTCGACATCCTCGCGCCGGACGTCGTGTTCCTCAGTGACGGCGGCGGAGTCGTGCAGGCCGTACTGTCGCCTGTTGTGGGAGCCGACCGAGTGGCCAACGTGCTGGCCGCCGGGATGGCCGCGATCGCCACCGCGTCGCTGCAGCCGGCACACGTCAACGGCTACCCGGCACTGATTCTCCGGCGCGGCGGCGAGATCGACACCGTCATAGCACTGCGCATCGGCGACGGCCTCATCACCGGCCTCTACGCCGTGCGCAACCCCGACAAGCTCTCGCACATGCAACAGGAAACCGCCCTACGCCGCTGAGCCCGAGCCCGCGCAAACGAACAACACAGCCGCCGCCCACACCCACCCACACGCCGCCGCCGCGCTCGTAGCCGGCTGCTCGAGCGAGCGCGGATGGCCAGCGGTGGGCCGGCAGAGGAGCAACGTCTCGTGCTCGTGACTTTCATCACGACATCGGTCATTTTTCGCCATCCGCCTGTCTCCTTATTAGGAACAAGAAGCGACATGGGCGGACACCACCTCGGAAGGAGCGACGGCCATGACAATCACCGAGAACGCAGACCAGACCTACCTGCAGGCGGTTGCGGCGAGGGATGTGGCCGCGCGCGCCATGTACCGGGCCGAATTGGCTGTGCACGACGCCCACCAGACGCACGCCGACGAGTGGATCGGCGCCGCACACGATCGCCTGCACGTGGCAGTCAGCCGGTACTTGGCTGCAGAGGCGGCGGTTGCGGTATGCGCCCCGCCGTCGCTCGCCGCATAGCGAGTCGACCCGCAGCTGCGCGGGCAACGCTGCTCAGTAGCGCTGCCCAGGCCTGGCGGAATACTTGGCTGTCGATCAGCGCTTAGACGCGCCTCGGGTCTGACGAGCTCGATGCTGGCCGGGTCGACCGGTCGAGATGAGCGGCATCACGGCGTGGTCGACGATCTCGGCGGCGTCCTGCCGGGTAACCGGCTGATTGTTCAGGACCATGCGATAGGTGAGCATTGCCGGCAGGATGTCGGCGTACAGACCACATACCGCGTCGGGGCGCACCTCGCCCCGGTCGACGCCTCGCCGTAGCAGTTCGACGAACGCAGCACGCTTGGGTCCGTGGACTTTTTGATCGACGGCCGCTGCGAGGTCGGAGTCGCGGGTGGCCTCGCAGGCGACGGCGCGGATGAGCTCGCCCGCTTCATCGGACACCTGGCAGATATGGGTGGCCGATCTCACCAGCAGGTCGCGCGTTGTGGCGTCGGTGTCGGCGAGCAGTTCGCTGATGATGTCGTCGGGGCCGCCGAAGCGAGCGATGAACGCATCGAGCACGAGGTCCAGCTTGGTTTCCCAGCGGCGATAGATGCTGGCCTTGCCAGTCTTGGCCCGGCCGGCCACGGCCTCGATCGTGAACGCGGCATAGCCGACCTCGGCCAGCTCGGCGAAGACGGCGTCGTGGATCGCGTCTTCGAGCGCCGCGCCGCGCCTGCGATGCCGCTCGACCGGCGTGCTTCTCACTGCGGTCACTGTCGCCCGACCCCTTCTGTGCGACCCCTGAGGCGCTCAATAAAAAACGTTTGCGTTCCCTATTGCTGTCCCTCTACTGTCGCCAGCGTAAGAGACGCGTGCGTTCTCTACGAGCTTACGGAACCACACAAGACCATGGAGATCTCTGTGACCGAAACACTACAAGGCAACGTCGGCGAGGCGGAGCTGCGCACGACCGCGCGCCGCACCGTCCATCCGGCGATCTTGTTGTTCCTTATCGCCGGTGCCCAGCTCATGGTGGTGCTGGACTCGACGATCGTGAATATCGCGCTGCCGTCCATGGGGCGCTACTTCGACAAGAGCCAGACCGACATGACGTGGGCGATCAACGCCTACACGCTCGCGTTCGGCGGCTTGCTGCTGCTCGGCGGACGAGCCGCCGACATCCTCGGCCGTCGGCAGATGTTCATCGTCGGGCTCGGCCTGTTCTCATTCGGCAGCCTGCTCGGTGGTCTGTCGAGCACCTTCGACCTGCTGCTGGTCGGCCGCGTCATTCAAGGCATCGGCGGTGCGATCGCCGCGCCCACCGCGCTGTCGCTCATCACTACGTTGTTCGCCGAAGGGCCTGAGCGCAACCGGGCCTTCGCCGTCTACGCCGGGGTCTCCGGTGGCGGCGCGGCTATCGGGCTGCTGCTCGGCGGCGTGCTGACCGAGTACCTCGACTGGCGGTGGGTGCTGTTCGTCAACGTCCCGATCGGCGCCGCGCTGATGGTCGGCGGGTTCATGTACATCCACACGTCCGAACGCCTGTCCGGCAAGTTCGACATCCTCGGTTCGGTGCTGTCGGTGGCCGGCATGGTGGCCCTCGTCTACGGCTTCATCAACGCGGCCAACCACAGCTGGAGCCAGGGCACGACGGTCGCGTCGGTCACTGCCGGCGTGGTGCTGCTCGGCGCGTTCGGCCTGTACGAGGCCCGCTCGAAGATCGCCATCATGCCGATGCGGATCTTCGCCAACCGGTCGCGTGCCGGCTCCTACCTGATCATGCTGATCCTCGGCGCGGCCATGTTCGGCATGTTCTACTTCATGACGTTCTTCATCCAGGGCGTCATGGGCTTCAGCTCGCTGAAGACGGGCGTGTCCTACCTGCCGTTCAGTGCGGTGATCATCGTCGGCTCGGGCATCGTCAGCGGCATCCTGCCGCGGGTCGGCCCGAAGCCGCTGCTCACGATCGGTTCGGCGCTCATCACGGTCGGGCTGTTCTGGTTCGCCCAGGTCGACACGGCCACCAAGTACTGGTCGGGCGTGTTCCCGCCGATGATCGTGATGGCCACCGGCATGGCGATGATCTTCATCACGCTGACCGTCGTCGCGGTCACCAAGGTCACCAACACCGACACCGGGCTCGCGTCCGCACTGCTCAACGTCGGTCAGCAGGTTGGCGGCTCGATCGGCCTCGCCGTGCTGGCGACCGCGTTCGCAAGTGCGTCGAAGAGTGAGGGCAAGTCGCAGATCGGCCAGCTCGCGGGCGCGTCCCGGGGGCACCTGCAGGAACTGCTCGCAAGCGCGCACAGCGGCAAGCCCGCATCGCCGGCCGCGTATGCCGACAATGCCGCGCTCGACGCCTTCCACGCCGTGCAGGCGCACGGTTCGAGCCAGGGCTTCATGGTGGCAGCGATCTTCGGCATCGTCTCGGTGGTGGCGGCCTTCGTGCTGATCAACGTCAAGAAGGGCGACATGGTGCAGGGATCCGAGGCCGTCGTCATCGGCTGACCCATAGGTACTCGCCTGAATGCCCAGGCCCGCCGACACCGGTGGGCCTGGGCAGGCATATACGACGGAGGCAGTCAGCTGAGTGGACCTCGGCGTTCATGATCAACAGAACGATCGGGTCGATAATCGACCCGATCGTTCTGTTGATCATGAAACGAAACGCCGCGGCCCCGAGCGCTACCGTGAGCCATCAAGGACGTCCGCCGACCGTCCGGGCGCGGTCGATGGCACCGCGAAGCTGCGCTGTGGCCGCTTCGACTAGCCTCGGCGTCGTGCCCGATCTGCCGGTGCTCGATGCCGCCGAACAGCGCGTGCTCGGCAGCCTGCTGGAGAAGGAGCTCACCGTCCCGGCGTCCTACCCGATGAGCGTCAACTCGGTGCGCACCGCATGCAACCAGGCCAGCAGCAGAGACCCCGTCGTCGACTACGACGAAGACCTGGTGCATCGGACGCTGCGCGCGCTCAAGGACAAGGACCTTGTTGCGCTCACTTGGCAGGGTGCGGGCAGCCGTGTGGTGAAGTACGTCCAGACATTCGCGCAGCGACGCGGGATCGCCCCGGACGAGCGGGCGCTGCTCACCGTGTTGTTGCTGCGCGGGCCGCAGCCTGCCGGAGCGCTCAAGACCCGCACCGAGCGGCTACACCGCTTCGCCGACCGCGCCGAGGTGCAGGCGTGCCTTGCGCGCATGGCAAGTGCCGAGACTGCGATGGTGCGCGAGCTCCCGCGCCAACCGGGTCAGCAGGACAGCCGTTGGATCCATCTGCTGGGCCCGGTCGAGGCACCCGAGGCAACCCCGGGCCTAGTGCCTGTCGACCGCGAGTCGGTGCTCGACGCCGGACCCGAGGCGCGCGATGACAAGGTCCGCGCGGCGTACGCCGCAGTCGCGGGGTCCTATGCCGAGCAACTCGGCGACGAGCTCGCGGGCCTTCCGTTCGAATCGTGGTTGCTGCGCCGCGTGGTCGAGCTGTCCGGCGGTGCGCCAGTGGCCGAGGTCGGCACCGGCCCGGGTCACGTCGCCGCGTTCCTGTCTGAGGCGGGGGCGGACGCGACCGGTCTGGATCTGACGCCAGAGATGGTCGACGAGGCCCGCCGCCGCCACCCCGGCGTCGACTACCAGGTCGGCGACCTGCGCCGGCTGATGCGTCCCACCACCTACGACGGGTGGGGTGCCGTACTTGCGTGGTACTCACTGATCCACTTCGCCGCGTCCGAACTGCCCGCCGCGATCGCCTCGCTCGCGCGACCCCTTCGCCCCAATGGGTGGCTCGTGCTCGCACTGCACGCCGGAGCGGAGGTACGCACCGTCGGCGAATGGTTCGGCCACGAGATCGACCTCGACGTCGTCCTGCACGACCCCGCCGAGATCGTCGCCGCCGTTGAACGTGCTGGCCTGCTCGACGTCGAGTGGTACCACCGCGGCCCGATGACCTCCCGCGGAGAAACCACCGAGCGCCTGTACGTGCTCGCGCGCAAGCCGTAACCACCGGCTGAAGCTCTTGGGATCACCAACGCGGACTGGGTGAACCTGCGGGCCGAAGACCTCCCCGTCGACCTGGGCCCGTTCCGCGTGGTCACCCTGGCCCAGTCCTTCCACTGGATGGATCGAGCACAAGTGGCTCGCCTGCTTCATGGCGCCCTCGCCACCGATGGAGTCCTGGTGCACTTGCACGCCACGACGCACGAAGGCATCGATGGCGATCTGTCGCTGCCTCATCCCCGGCCGCCACGGCGGGAGATCGGTGATCTCATCGAGCGTTTCCTGGGCTCACGCCACCGCGCCGGAAAGGGAACCTTGCCCAAGGTCCCGATCAGCGAGGCAGACCGGGGACGCTACGAGGCCGAGATCTATCAGGCGGCCGGCTTCACTTGGAGAGCCAGGATCGAGGTCCCCGGTTCCGTGGTCGTCCGAAGTGCCGACGACGTCGTCGCCAGCGTGTTCTCATTGTCGAGCGCGGCACCGCACCTCTTCGGCGACCGGGTTCGTGAATTCGAGGCTGTGCTCCGCGAACTTCTCGCGCAGGTCAGTCCCGACGGGCGCTTTAGCGAGCAGATGCGCGAGACCGCGTTCGATGTCTGGCAACCGGTGTGGGAGGGGTAGCGGCTTGCCGGTCAGATCCCCGTCGTGGCTTCGGCCTTTCCGTCCTTGACGGCGGTCTGGAGTGCGGCGTAGTCGCGTTCGTTCTGGTCGGCGTAGGTTTCCGCGAAGTCGGCGATGGCCTGGTCGAATTTGTCGGAGCGACCGAGGTAGGCGGCCAGTGCCATGCGGTCACCGGAGCAGGCGTGCCCGCGGGCGAGCGTCCCGCCACACAGCCGGGCGTAGACGGTCATTCCTTGGGGGACCATCTGTTCGATGGGAATGGAGAATTTCCAGTCCCGCAGCTGGCGCACGTAGAAATCACGGTCAACGTCGTCCGGGCCGCGGACGTGGGTCCAGCCGAGGAAGATGTCGCTCTGGGCCTGCATCAGGTGCTGTCCGGCGACGACGCGCTCTCCTTCGTTGTTGTATTGGCTGCGTCCGCAGTAGTCGGCCAGGACGGACCGTTGGGCCTCCTTGGCTTGCAGGAACAGCGGTTCGTCGCCGTCGCCGGCATCCATCAGGATGATCCAGGCGCGGGTGCCGACGCTGCCGACTCCGACGACCTTGCGGGCCACTTGAACCATCGTGAACCGTTCGAGCAGGTAGCGGCGGTCAGACTGCAGGCTGCGCCGGTACTTGCCCAGCACGGCGCGCAGCTGCTCGTACAGCGCGTCGGCCTGCACGTCGGAGAAGACTTCTTCGACCGGGACGATCGTCGGCGGGTTGCTGATGATCTGTCGCCGCCCGTCGACCACGGTGGTGAGCTTGGCCAAGGCCTGCATGCTGTCGTGGGTGCGGGCCTTGGCCGCCATCGCCTCGGTGGCCTGCAACCTTTTCGCCTTGATCTGCGAGCGCAACTCGCCGATGGCCTGCTCGATGTCTATGTGCGTGTACCAGACCTCCAGCAACGGTTGGTGCGCGAAGGCGCGCATCGCCGTGCGGTAACCCTCGGCTGCCGCGAGGACGATCCTGCGGCGGGCTTTGGCGGGGAAGCCGTTGTCACGCCCGGCCACGGCAAGGCTCGCGGCCAGCCGCTTGACGTCCCACTCGAACGGGCCGGGAAGCGTCTCGTCGAAGTCGTTGACGTCAAAGACCAAGCGCCGCTCCGGCGAGGCGAACGCCCCGAAGTTGGACAGGTGCGCGTCGCCGCACAGCTGCACCCGCAGCCCAGAGGTCGGCGTGCCGGCCAGATCCGCCGCCATCGGCAGGGCAGCGCCCCGGTAGAACGTGAACGGCGACACCAGCATCCGTCCGTGCCGGATCGGCACCAGCTCCGGCACCCGCGACTTGGCCTGTCCTAGCAACAACCCGACCGGATCTCGCGATCCACCCGGCACAAACTCCGCATGCGACTCCAGCGGCGCCAACGCACGCGCATCCTTGCCCCGCGCCACCCGGTCCGCGCGACTGAGCTGCTCCTCCGTGCCGTTCCGCCTACGCCGCCTTGCCGGGTGATCATCGATCTTTGTCGTCATGTCATCCTCCGGACTGCGGTCTCGTGACGCCGCTCGCCGTCATGCGCCACGGTGAGGTCCACTGGCGCAGGTACCAGAGAACCGCGCGTAAAGCCGCCGGCCATCCCCCCGGACGGGTGAGGACACTGCCCGAAGGGTGCTGCCCCGGAGACGATGTCGCTCCCCTGTCGGGAAAATCAGGTGCCAACCACCCAAACGGCCATCGGGATCCGCAGCCGGTGAGCCCAGGTGGACGCACGATCAGTCGTTGGATATGCGTGCACGATGATGCTTCGCTGCGGATCGCGGCGTGGCATCGTCCGACCCGGGTGAAACCGTTCGGTCACGGAGGCAGGATGTTGATCACCCGGGAAAGAACGACCACAAGAACTCCCACAGAAATCATTGATTGCAGCGCCATCAAGCCCTTTGCCCGGCCGGTCAACGGCAGCGTGTCGGTTGGGCTGAAGGCGAGCACGTTGGTGAATGCCAGATAGAGGTGGTCCTCGAAGCGAGGTCGCCATCCTGGCGCAGCCAAGCCGCTCGTCAGGGTCTGCGGGAACTGAAAGTCGGGATATGGGGCGGGCCGTGCGATGCGACCGGCCGGCCCACCTCCATCGAGTTGCCAATAGACCAAGGCGAAGGTGACCACGTTGGTCCCGAGTACCAGGACCGCGGCTACCAGCAGGCGACCAGCAGTCAGAGGGGCACCGTCGATCTTGCCGTTGGCGAGAACCAGCACTACGAGCCGACCAGCGGCGACGGTATTCGCCAACACCAACACCGCGAACAGGGCGAGTGCGACTGGACGAGCACGTCGCGGAACCGGCCCGGGTTTCGCCGCGATGGCGAACATGACCAGAAACGCGACGCTCTCGATGATCGGGACCAGCACCGGCGGTCCGACCCGGTCGCGAGCGGGTATGAGTAACTGGGGCAAGATGACCACCGCGATGGCCACCAACGGCCAGGTGTAGCTCTCCGGATTTCTCCTGCGCCCGCGATCATCGTCAGGATTCATCGGCCTCAGCGCCTTCCTCCCCTTGGCGATCCCGATTAGCACCGTAGGTGAACCGGTACCGAATCAGGCGCGCCGTCACATTGGATGACGCTCAGTTGGCGGCTGAATACATCGCCCGTCGAGGATGACGCGATGCGACCGGACTGTCCCGGCCGTATCCCGCGATGCCCGGCAAACGCCTGAGACCGGCCTCGTGTCTGGGTCGCGGCAGATGCGGCGACTCCTCCGGCATGGATGAGGCCCTCGCGACTCGGGAAGTGAACGATGAAGGCTTGGGACTCCCTACTACCCGATCTGGTCGCTGACCTACATCGCGATCGGTGTCCTCGTCATCTACGGCCTTGTCGCCTACGGCAGACGTGACGCGGTCGAGGGGAGTCGCGCGGTCTAGCGTCCAGTGCGCATCCGCACGCGTGCTCGCCTTAATCGGTGGCGCCGTGTGTGAGTCGACGTATTTACTTGGCCGCGCGGTCGCCAGACGGGGTGGGCGCCAGTAGGTGTGCGGGGATCTGAGATTGGAGCGTTCGAACGTGGGCCGAGTGCCGCAGGACCTGTTCGCTTCCGCTGTTTCGCACTACGCGCGTTACCGCTCGGGGTACCCGGTTGCGGATATCGACGCGCTGGCAGGCAGGGTAGGGCTGGACGGCAACCAGCGGGTCATCGACGTTGGATGCGGCACGGGGCAACTGGCGATCCCGCTGGCGCGCCATGCCAGTACGGTCATTGCGATCGATCCGGTCGCAGACATGCTCGCCGAGGGCCGGCAGGCGGCTCGGGCAGCTGGGGCGGACAACATCACCTGGCTGCAGGGTGACTCGCGGCAGCTTGCCGAACTCGTTGCGCCGGGTGCGCTGGTGGCGTGTTTCGCTGCGTCATTCCATTGGACCGATCGCCCGGCCGTTGCACGGGTCCTTCACGGCCTGCTCGCTCCGGGTGGCTCGATCGTCGTTATCAATGACGATCTCGGCGAGTCCGAGTATCCGGACTGGGTGAACGCGATCGACGAGATCCGCTCTCGCTATCTCGGCGCCAACCCCGCCGGTACCGACACGCACACCAACCCCAGCCGCAGTCACGCCGACGTGCTGCGCGACTCGCCGTTCTCCTCCGTCGATGCATCGACCTGGTCGTGGACTCGGCAGTTGAGTGTGGAGGAGGTCGTGGGCCTGCAGTTCTCCTACTCGTTCTCAACGCCGGCGCTGTTCGCAGATCGCGCCGAGGCATTCGCCGCCGACGTCCGCGACGCCGTGATCGGTTTGCATCCATCCGGGCTGGTCACCGAGCCTTTTCGAGTCGAGGTTCTTGTCGCGGCCCGTCCCTGACCCCGCACGAATCTCGCGATAGGCCGAGAGCGCACCGCAGCGGCACGCGGACCTTCTCCTCGACGGGCAACTGCTTCGCAGGCTCTTGCACGCCATGACCGCCGACTCAGACTCCGGAATTCTCTTGTTCGGGTGTGCCAGAAAGTTTGACGCGCTGCAGATCCGTTGACCGCTTTCCGCAAGATCATTGCGGCCGCTGCCAGGCCAGAAATGATGTCGGCTGCCGCGGTCAGTCGCACCGTTAGCACGGGTGCGACGCCTTACCGTGTGGCAATGCGCGCAGAACATCGAATCGTTGACGTCCGCCGGGCATATTAGCGAGGCGCTATTGACTACGAAAAAGGTGGTCGGCTGGCTTTTGGTGATATTCGTGGTCTTCTTTATGGTCACCCAGCCAACTCAAGCTGCTGATATCGCACATACTCTCTGGAATGGCGCAGTCAGTGTCCTTCATGGCATCTCCGATTTCGTAACCTCCCTTTGAGGCGCTCGCCGAGCAAACACCTGCTGGCGCTAGTGGTCACGACCGCTAGCCGCGGGCGGTGTCGTGGATCAAGGTGATGACGTCGTCGGTGAAGGGTGTCGCTGCGACCGGCGACCGCGAGGTGGTGGACCAGGTAGGGCGCGGTCTCCTCGCCGCTCATCGGGGCATGTTGTAGCGGATCGCGATCCGCTGGTCGAGAGCGCGAGAACGCCGAGCTTGATCTTGTGTCGGTCGGCTTGCTGCCAGGGGAAGGGTGCGATATCGGGCGCGACCCAGCCGGTCCTGGCCGGGACTGTCATCGGACTCGACCAGTCTGCGGAGGCTCTCGCCCGAAGTCCGCCGCTCGGCGGCTCGGTCTGGCACCTCACCCCCGGCCCCCGCAAGATCAACCAGATCCGATCGCCGGGCCGTTCTTCTCGTAGCTGTCAAGGATGTGGTCGAGCAGGCCCGGCCAGCGGCGGTCGAGATCCTCATGGCGCAGCGCGTTCCAGCGCCGGATGCCGTCGTCGCGCTGCCGGATCAGCCCGGACTGCCGCAGGATCCGGAAGTGGTGCGTGAGCGTGGACGGCGCCACGTCGACCGGGAAGGTGCCACACGGCCGCTCCGGCTCGGTACGCAGGGTGCGCGCGATCGTCATCCGGGTCGGGTCGGAGAGCGCGTGCAGCACGTCCAGTAGGTCGATCTCGTCGGCCTCGGGATGGGTCAGGTCGCTCCGCCGAGCGGTGCTGCGTGGCATGGCTCACCTCCACTTTCGACGTTCATCGTACAAGGGTATGTTCGTTGTACGACGAACATCGAAAGGAGCTTGAGATGCGCGCATTGGTGTTGACCGGGCCGTCGCGGACCGGGGACCGGACCGAGATCCGGGAGGTCGACGAGCCACAGCCGGGACCCGGCGAGATCAGCGTCGAGGTGGCCTACGCCGGGATCAACTTCAAGGACGTCATGCAGCGGCGGGGCGACCCCCAGTACGTGCCGGGCTGGCCGCTGGTGCCGGGCATAGAGGTGGCTGGTGTGGTGCGCCGAGTCGGTACCGGCGTGACGTCCCTAGCTCCCGGCCAGCGGGTTGCCGCCTATGCGAACAGCGGCGGCTTGGCCGAGGTCGCCACCGTGCAGGCGGAGCTGGCGGTACCCGTCCCGGACGAGGTAGGCCTTCGGGAGGCCGCCCCTGTACCGGTCGTGCTCGCCAGCGCGCTCCTCCTGCTCGCGAACGCGGGCCGGGTCGCGTCGGGCGAGACCGTGCTCGTCCATTCGGCCACCGGGGGGATGGGCGCGGCGCTGGCCCGGCTCGCGCCGATCTACGGCGTAGGCCGGCTGATCGGCACGGTGGGTCGTGCCGACAAGACCAGATCAGCTCGGGAGGCCGGCTACGACCTCGCCTTCGCCCGGGACGAGGGTCTGGTGGCGGCCGTCTTGGACGCGGTACCGGGTGGGGTCGACCTCATCCTCGACCCGATGGGCACCGCTGCCCTGGAAACCGACCTGGCGCTCGCGAGGCCCGGTGGCCGGATCGTGGTGTTCGGCAACGCGGACGGCGGTCCTCAGGAGCTGCCTGCGCTGTATCGGCTGATGGCCGCCAACGTGTCGATAGGTGGGATGACCATCAGCGGGCTGGCGGCCAATGCACCGCACCGGGCGGCCGCAGCCATGCGCCAGGTGCTCGAACTGCTCGAGACGGGCAAGCTGGCGTACCCGGTGACCGAGGTATCCCTCGCCGAGGTGCCCGCCGTCCACGAGGCGCTGGCCAACGGCCGCGGCCTGGGTAAGTACGTCGCGCGGATGGGCTGAGCCCCGGTTCTCGCGGACGGCAATAGGCGGGACACTCGGTTACCGCCGCGTGCTTGTCCTGCGGACGATGCGCGGGAGACACTCGAGGCTTGCTCGTCGCTCATTGCGGCCATGGCGTCGGGTGGTTTCGGCGAAGACAGCAACGCGGTCGCCACTTCTTGGGCTTCAGCGGCGTCGATGCGCGCGCACACGGCGACGCGGACGTCCGTTCAGGCTATGCCGACGTCCTTGGCCGCTTGGCGGTATCCGCGCAGCCGTTTCGCGCGCCACCGGAAAGAGGATGCCTATGGTCGCCCACCCAGAGTTTCCCCTTGTTGCGTAGGGCAGTGCTTCCCTCGGACACGAGCCCGATGGAGTTCGAGGGGTCGCTGCGCTTTGATCGCGCCGGGTCCGGTGCGGGCTGTAGTCGGCCGGCGGAGGCGGGATGGTATGTCGCGCCGCAGTGGGCCGGACAGCAACGACCGCAGCAGGCTCGCCTGGACCTCTTCGTCGAGCGGTACGAAGCGGCGGCCGGCCAAGCCGTCAGCCTCTGCGCCATCCGGCTAGCAGATGGGCCGACCAGCATCACCCTCGCCGACCCAGCGGGCCATCCGTTCGAGCTGTGTCAGAAGGACGGCGTCGGCCCGGTGATGACCTTGTTCGCCGTAACGATCGATGCGCCGGACGCACTGGCCCTGGCGCACTTCTACGCCGGCCGCCCTGACCCTGCTCGCGGCGACCAAGCAAGCCGACATCAGCGAAGCCACCGTGCTCGCTGATCTGCTGCGAGGATCAGCCTCTGGGAAGGGTCGTCGTCTGATCGACGCCAGAGTTGACGGGTTACTCAGGTACGGCGTTGTCATGGTCGGGAACCGTCGGCGGTCGACGTTGAGCCCCGATACGAGGGCGTTGGCTCCTCCCGGAGACTCTTGCTCTCCCCGGTTTCGATGCCAACTAGTTGTTTCGACACGTCAACAGCGGTTCGCTCACGCTCGCCTTCCTCATCGCTCACCACGACGGTCTTCAGCCAACGCAGCATGAGGTGGTTTGACGCCTCTACCCGAAGGGTGACGCCGAAGGGTCACAAAGCATTCATCTCTTGCACAGCGCCGCATCCAGAAGGGCTACCTACCGCGCCCCTGTCTGCGCTCGTAGCGCAGCCAAGATCAACAGTCGGACGAAGCTGCCACTGAATACGGAACTGGGGTCAGAACGGGGGCGGGTCCGGGTCGCTTTCTGCGGTGTGGGTTCGGTTGGTGTCTACGGGTAGGTCGGGCGGCTGGGACTGGTAGGTGTGTCTGGTGGGGCTGGTCCATTGGTAGCTGCCGTTGGTGGTTCTGTCCAGTCGCCAGCCGCGCCTCGTGTTTGAGGCGGTGATGGCGTCGGCACAGCGCTGCCAGGTTTTCGGGGTTGGTTGATCCGCCTTTGTTGTAGGGGGTGCGGTGGTCGATGTCGCAGCGGGCGGCGGCGCGTGGGCAGCCGGGGAAGGCGCAGATTTGCCGTCGCGGGCGATGACGTATTCGGTGAGATCTTTCGGGGGCCGGTAGGTGGTGTGTCCGTAGTCGAGCAGGTGCCCGGTGGCTGGGTCGGTGAGGAGCCGTCGCCAGGTGCCGGTGTGGTCGGCGGCGAGGTGTCGGGCCACGGTGGCGGGGATGGGTCCGTGTCCGGCCAGTTCGCCGGGTTGCTCATCGAGGCCGAGCAGGGTCGACAGCGGCGACGGTGACCTGGATCGAGGGCCGCATGCCCTGTGCTTTCGGAAGCAACGGGTCGTGCAGCGCGGCGATGCCGAGGTCGACGAGGGCGTCGGCGCGGCGCTGATCCGCACTACGGTCATCGGTGGCGGAGGTGACCGTGGCGAGCGCATCGACGGCAGCCATCACCGCCGCAGCACCTTCAGCCGGGAGCAGGGCCCACAGCTCGGCCATGCCGTCCTCGCGGGCACTCACGCACACCCGGCGTTCGGTCATCGCGTGGGCGCGCTGTTCCTCAACCCGCGCCGGATCCAGCGCGTGGACCGCGCGGCGCACGAAGCGTTTGAACTCGGCCAGCGTCTGCCCACCCGCCCGAGCCAACACCCGATCTTGCACCGCGACCGCGGTGTCCGCGTCGAGGGGTAGACCGCTTCGGCGAGGGTCATAGCGTGCAGGTAGCCGATCCGGCCCCGGTGCAACGCCCGCCCCGTCTCCGCCAACGCGCCGGTCAAGGTTTCGGCCACCGCGAGGCGGCGTTGCGCGGTCAACGCCGACAGCCGCAACGCACACCCGACCTCTTCGCGCACCCACCGATCCGCAGACGGGTCGTCGGCGGCCATCGCGGCCAACATTTGCGCCTGCACCCCGGCAAGCCAGGCCAGCTGCCGCTCCAAAGCGACCAGCACATCCACCCGACCAGCATGCGACAACACGCCCGGGTCGAGCAGCGACAACCCCGCCACCGCATCCGGACCCGGCGCCTCAACCGCCAACCAGGCCGCGGCCTGATCCGGATCCTCGGTGATCTCCGCGAGACTCAACGGCGGCGCCACGCTGGGCGGCTGCCACTCATCGACCTCGAACATGCGTGCGATACTACCCGATCACCACAGACCCCGTCCAGACAGAATCGCCCTATCCAGTAAGGACTTCCGGCGCGAGCACGGCCACCGGGCGCGCAACGCAACGCCGCGCAACGCCGCGCGGCGCGAGGCCGCGCGGCGCGAGGCCGCACGGCGCGAGGCCGCACGGCGCGCGAGGCCGCGCCGTGCGCGAGCCTGAGAGCCAGCACCCCGTACCACTCAGATCGAATCCCAATGCGGCCCCGTCGGAAAGGCTGCTCTCTGCACTGTCGAACGTCAACGGAAACTCAAGATCAACGGCCAAGTTTGGAACACCAAGGAACGCTGGTACGACAGCCGTAGATCGTTACAGTGCCATCACCGTGCTAGGAGTCCGCGCCGGCTCACCATTGATCATCCCTGTCGAAGCCGCGAGTGATGGCGGATCCAGCAGAGACGATCAAGACCCCCGATAGGAAGTCTGGGGGCGCCGCACCCGTGCCAGGTCGCGATCTACGGCGGTAGCTCAACTAGGGCCTGCCCCCGTAGAG
>CAVTEA010000011.1:0-86202 GCA_963733615.1 uncultured Actinomycetes bacterium | reverse complement strand
ACCGGGGCCGCCGCGGAAGCCGCCACCGGGACCTCCGCTACCGGGACCTCCGCCACCGCCTGGACCGCCACCCGGTCCGCCGCGGACCCGCCGCCACCGCCACCGGGACGTCCACCCGGGGCGCCTGGCCGCCCGCCGCCGCCCGGGCCACCACCCGGTCCGCCGCGGAAGCCACCGCCGGGGCGCGGGCCACCGGGACGGCCAGAGGCAGCACCTGGGCTGGGCGAGGCGGCATCATGCCTGGGTTCGGACGCGGGCCGCCGGGCCTAGGCGGCACGCCGCCCGGTGTCGGGCCGGCCGGCCGAGGAGCGGCCGGACGTGGCGCGGGTGCTCCCCGCCAACGCCGAACGGATTGTTGGCGACGCGCGGAGCAGGACGAGTCGGCACCGGCCTGGGGCCGGGTGCTGGGCTGGCCGGGCTGACCGGGCTGGCCGGGCCAGCCGCTGGAGCAGGTGCGGCGCCCGGTCGCGGCACCGCGAGCGGTGCGGGTGGTGCGGGTGGTGCGGGTGGTTGCGCCTGCGGCACTGCCTCGGCAGGTGCCGGCACGGGCGCCTGCGCAGGCGCGGCCGCCACGACGGGCTCGACGGGCGCGGCAACTGGCGGTGCCTCGACCTTCTTCGCCGGCGCCTTCTGTGCCGGTGCCTTCCTGGCCGTAGCTGGGGGGAACGCTTCACGAAGTCGGCGCGCGACAGGTGCCTCAACTGTCGACGACGCGCTCTTGACGAACTCGCCTAGCTCGTTGAGCTTCGCGAGAACGTCCTTGCTGGTGACACCGAGCTCTTTCGCGAGCTCATGTACGCGGGCCTTGCCTGCCACTGGACTCCTTAAGAGGACCGGGCGGCATCCCGCTCGGTCCGACTAGACGGGGGTCTTGCTCATCGCTGGCGCTTCATCGAGTGCCCATAGCTCTTCTGCTCCCCTGCGGACGTCGGCTCGCGGCGACGATCTCGTCGCGGGCCGGCAAGGCGGGCCGGGTGCCTACCTTGCTCAGTTCTGTTGCGGGTTTGCTCGGCGTGGCTCACCTCGATGCGGCTCACCACGTCGTGCAGCCAGTGTGCTGCCACATATTCGCGTACCGACGCCGGATCAAGCGCACCGGGTGCCTTCAGCGCCCGAGCGAATGCCTGGCGTCGCTGCGCGAGTGCCACGCACTGCGGATCGAGGTGCAGCCAGGCGCCACGACCGGGTGCGCGGCGACGTGGATCCGGAACCACCGACACAGACCCCGTTCCCACGAGAGCCTGATCCGAGGGTACCGATCCACGACGACACGAAGCAACTCGGCGGCCGCTGCCCGTCGCCGACAACCGATACACATGCGTACAGGAAATCGAACCTGCCGCGTGGCTGCATCGGCGTGCGCTTGCGACTGCCGCCGGGCAGCATCGGATGCCGTCGTCGACCTAACGACCACCGGTGAGTCTACTCCTCGCGCTCGGGCGTGTCGTCGCGACCGGCCGGGCCTGGAACCGAGCGGTCTGACCGGGCGGGCTCGCCCATCGGGTCGTCCTCGGCGTCGCTGTGGATATCGATTCGCCAGCCGGTGAGCCTCGCGGCAAGCCGGGCATTCTGCCCTTCACGTCCTATCGCGAGCGAGAGCTGGAAGTCCGGGACGACCACGCGCACGGCTTGCGCCACGGGGTCGACGACCCGGGAGGCCACGATGTGAGCAGGAGAAAGCGCATTGCCGACATACGTGGCCGGCTCGTCTGCCCAGTCGATGATGTCGATCTTCTCGCCGTGCAACTCGGCGACGACGTTTCGCACCCGCTGGCCCATCGGCCCGATGCAGGCGCCCTTTGCGTTGAGGCCAGCCAGCGATGTACGTACCGCGATCTTGCTGCGATGTCCGGCCTCGCGCGCGACGCCCACGATCTCGACGCTGCCGTCGGCGATCTCGGGTACCTCGAGCGCGAAGAGTTTCTTGACCAGGTTCGGGTGGGTCCGGCTCACCGTGACCTGCGGTCCGCGCATGCCACGCACGACACCGACCACGTAGCACTTCAGCCGCGTGCCGTGTGTGTATTCCTCGCCGGGTACCTGCTCCGACTGCGGGAGAACCGCCTCGATCTTGCCGATGTCGACAAGGACAAGCCCACGCTGGGCGGCATACGCATCGGCTTGGATGACACCGGTGACGACGTCGCCCTCACGGCCGGAGTATTCGCCGAAGGTTTGATCGTGCTCCGCGTCGCGCAGCCGCTGCAGGATCACCTGCCGGGCAGTCATCGCCGCGACCCGGCCGAAGTCGTTGGGAGTGTCGTCGTACTCCTCGAGCAGCTCGCCGTCACTGTCGAGATCCTGCGCCCACACCACGACCTCGCCGCTCTTGCGGTCGATCACCACGCGCGCGTGCGGCATCGAGTGCGGAGTGTGCTTGTACGCGGTCAGCAGCGCCGTTTCCAGGGCGTCGATGATCGTCTCGAACGAGATCTCCTTCTCGCGCTCGATACTGCGCAGCGCCGCGATATCGACGTGGACCACAGTTCAGCCCTTCCCCTCTTCGGCGGCGCTCGCGTACCCGCGGCGAAACTCGATCTCGACTTTCCCCCGGCCAAGCTCTGCCCACGGGACGTGCCGGGCGGCACCGCTCGTCTCGATGCGCACGCCTGCGTCGTCGACGTCGAGCACCCGCGCGGTCACGAGCACATCGTCAATGGCGACCGACACGAGCCGGCCCCGGACGCGACGCCAATGGCGCGGCTCGGTCAGTGGCCGATCGATGCCCGGCGACGTCACCTCGAGCACGTACGGCCCGTCCACTCCAAGGGCGTCCGGCTCGGCCTCGAGCACGTCGGATATGGCGCGGCTGAGCTCCGCTGCACCGTCGAGGTCTACGCCATCGTCGGCGTCGACGGTCACCCGGATCTGGCTGCGGCGTCCGACGACACGCACTGCGAGGTCCTCGAGGTCGTAGCCTGCCGCCTCGACCACGGGGGTAAGCAATGCCTGGAGTCGGTGGCGCGCCGCATCGGGGGGCGGACTGGCCTTCGCGGACGGCATCGGGCGTTCCTCCCTCGGTGTGCAGTTGTGGCGCAGCTTGTCGGCGCCGCACGTGCCGGTTGAGCTTAACCAGTCTGCGAGACTAGGCCGCCTTATGGCCACCAGTTCGTCGTCATGATCACCCGTCGTCAGGCGCTGGCCGTCGGTGCGGTGATCACTACCGGCGCCGCCGGTGCGGCTCTCGGCCTGCTCCGACCCATCCGACACCACCGGGCCGCGGTTGTCGAACCGCCGGTCGAGCTGACCAGCGCGCTTGCCCGCGAGCAGAATCTCATAGTCGCGCTGCGAGCGGCAATGCAGCACGATCCGACACTGAAGGCGCTCCTCGGCCAAATCCACGACGACCACGCGGCACACGCGATTGCACTCAAATCTGCCGTCAATGCGTTCTCGGCCGCTGTGCTTGCGTCCCCCACGCCGTCCCCGACGTCGTCGCTCACGCCGGCCACCAGCGCTTCGCTGCGGCAGCTGCGCACAGCCGAGCTTGCCGCGGCTCGCCTCGCCGCGGCCGAGTCCGAGACCCTTGCCGGTGCGAACGCCGCATTGCTCGCCAGCATCTCGGCATGCGAGTCCACGCACGCGGAGCTGTTGGCGTGAGCTCCGTGCTGACCGCCTGGCAGAACGCCCTGGGCGCGGAATACGCCGCCGTGTTCGGGTACGGAGTCCTCGGCCCGCAGCTTCGTAAAGGCGCCTCGCCATCACTTGCCCGCGCGTGCCAGCAGGCACACCGCGGGTTGGGTGAGCAAACCGCCGAGCGGCTGACCGCGGCCGGTCAGTCACCAGCCGCCGCGCAGGTCGACTATCCGCTGCCGTTCCCGGTCGACGATGAGTTGAGCGCCCGGCAGTACGCCATCAGGCTCGAGACGGCAGCGGCGTCGGCGTGGCGCTATCTCATCGCCGTCGCCGCAGACCCGCACGCCGATCGTGCCGATCTGGAGGCCAGGCACGTGCAGGCTGTCCGCGAGTCGGCACAAGATGCACTGACCGCGAGCGCGGTGCGCGCCATGCAATGGCGGCGCCTGGGCACGCCGGCGAAATCGACGGTGCCCTTCCCCGGCATCGGTCCGTGAGCGTGCAGGTCCGACGCTAGAGCCAGCCCTCGATCACTGCGCGCAGGTCAGCCAGTCGGTCGATCACCGCATCCGGCTCACCCTCGACGTGGCCGCGCTGCCAATCGGGCACCTTGCTGTGCGGAACGAGCACCGCCCGCATACCAACCGCCTTCGCCCCGTGGATGTCGTCGAACGGACGATCCCCGACGAAGACAGCACGCGAGGCGTCGGCCACGTCGACTGCCGAAAGCGCCGCCCGGAATGCCTCGGTGTGCGGCTTCGTCCAGGGAATCTCCGAGCTGTACACGGCACCGTCGAGCAGGCCCAGCACCTCGTCGCGGGCGAAGATGTCCTCGTGTCGCTCGCGAGGCCAGATCGTGTTGGAGAGCACGCCGATGCGGATGTCCTGGGCGCGCAGCCAGGCGAACAGCTCCGGTACGTCAGGGTCGATCAGCGTGTGCGGCTCCCACCACGCGTAGTAGTCGGCCAGGAAGTCGTCGTCGGCGTCAACGCCTGCGGCCTGCAGAACATCGACGAGCGTGGCGCTCACCTGCTCGTCGCGCGAGCGCGTCCAGGCGAGATCCTCGGCGGCGCCGAGGCGATCGGCCAGCGCAGAGTCGCCGGTGGCCGCGAGCCAGGACTCTCGGACATCGATCGTGTGCCACGGGGTCAGAGTGCCGCCCCAGTCGAAGATGACCGCATCAATTGCCACGAGGTACGACGATATCGGCTGGCGCACCTCGATTTGTGTGCTGGCTGTCGCTAGAACAGCACAGTCGACAACGTGCCGACCTGGCGCATGCCGAGACGCGCGTAGAGCCGTCTGGCGGGCACGTTGAAGTCGTTGACGTAGAGGCTGACCGTCGGAGCGAGACGCAGCGCGTGCTCGATCACCGCGGCCATCGCGCCCGTTGCCACTCCCCGCCCACGGCAATCGGGTCGCACCCACACGCCCTGTACCTGGCTGGTGCGTCGTGAGACAGCCGCCAGTTCGGCCTTGAACACGACATCGCCGTGCTCGTCGAGCCGGACGAAGGTCCGCCCGGCAGCGATCAGTTCGGCCAACCGGAGCCGATAGGCAGGCCTCGCCGCGGCGGGAAGCGGCGCGATGCCGAGTTCCTCGGCGAGCATCGCCGCGGCTGCGGGAAGGTAGCGATCGATGTCGTCTGGGCGGGCCAGGCGCAGGTGCGGGTCAACGGCGTCGCGGGCCGGCGCGGCGCTGAGCAGCAATGGCTGGCAGGAACGGATGATCCGAGCGGGCCCCCAATGCTGGGACAGCGCCGGCCACAATGTCGCGATCGTGTCGGCACCGGCGATGATCGACGAGCACCGGCGCGGGCGCATGGCGACGTGCTGGGCGAGGGCGTGCCATTCGTCCGGCCCGCCGCCGACCGGCAGCACGTTGCCACCGAGATAGCACGCTGCGCGCACACTGCCCGGTGGCCCCACGCCGACCATGCCGGCGCCGAGATGTTCACCACGCAAGGTTGCGGCGCTCTCGATGCGCGCCGCGACAACGGCGTTCGTGATCGGGTCCCAGTCGATCAACCGCTGCACCGACGGCAGGTCACGGTCATCCAACTCGCGAACGGTGCAGGTCGTCTCGATCGCCGGACGCAACGCGGTCACGATCGCTGACGCTACCGGCTCATGCTCCGGGCATCCGAGAGGCTCAGAAGACCGACACCGACGGCTCGCCGGAGATCGCGCCATCGGCTGACATCTGCTCGGCGAGGCGCATGGCCTCCTCGATCAGCGTCTCGACGATCTGCGACTCGGGAACGGTCTTAATGACCTCTCCCTTGACGAAGATCTGGCCCTTGCCGTTGCCCGAAGCCACGCCGAGGTCGGCCTCGCGGGCCTCGCCGGGACCGTTGACGACACAGCCCATGACGGCGACGCGCAGCGGCACCTCCATGCCTTCCAGGCCCGCGGTGACCCTGTCGGCGAGGGTGTACACGTCGACCTGTGCCCGGCCGCACGACGGGCACGACACGATCTCCAGGCGCCGTTGCCGCAGGTTGAGCGACTCGAGGATCTGCAGCCCGACCTTGACCTCCTCGACCGGCGGCGCGGAGAGCGACACGCGGATGGTGTCGCCGATACCGCGCGAGAGCAACGCGCCGAACGCGACCGAGGACTTGATCGTTCCCTGGAATGCCGGGCCGGCCTCGGTGACGCCGAGGTGCAGCGGGTAGTCGCACTGCTCGGCGAGTTGCTCGTAGGCGCGCACCATCACGACGGGGTCATTGTGCTTGACCGAGATCTTGAAGTCGCGAAAGCCGTGCTCCTCGAACAGCGACGCCTCCCACAGCGCCGACTCGACGAGCGCCTCGGGGGTGGCCTTGCCGTACTTCGCAAGCAGCCGCTTGTCGAGTGAACCGGCGTTGACGCCGATGCGAAGTGAGATGCCCGCGTCGGCGGCTGCCTTGGCGATCTCACCGACCTTGTCGTCGAAGGCCTTGATATTGCCGGGATTCACCCGCACTGCAGCGCAGCCGGCATCGATCGCGGCGAACACGTACTTGGGCTGGAAGTGGATGTCGGCGATCACCGGGATCTGCGAGTGCTTCGCGATCTCCGGCAGCGCGTCGGCGTCGTCCTGGGACGGCACCGCGACTCGTACGATGTCGCAGCCCGACGCCGTCAGTTCGGCGATCTGCTGCAGCGTGGTGTTGACGTCGGCGGTGAGTGTGGTGGTCATCGACTGGACCGAGACCCG
Organism: uncultured Actinomycetes bacterium; assembly: GCA_963733615.1. Lineage (GTDB taxonomy): Bacteria > Actinomycetota > Actinomycetes > Mycobacteriales > Jatrophihabitantaceae > DASXRA01. The sequence goes on along the minus strand of CAVTEA010000011.1, from coordinate 79,425 downwards.
CGCGTCACCCCCGACGGCAACCGAGCCGACCTTGATCTGGCGAGATTTGCGCCGCGGCGCCAAGACCGGCGGTATCGCCGGGCCGACAGCGGGCATGCCTATCGATACGGGAGTCGTCACGGCACCAAGTATCCGCCACGGCTCATCGTCACGTGCCGATGGATATCGGCTTGACGATGTCGGCGTAGACGACGAGCAACGTGATGACGATCAGCACCGAGGCGACGGCGTACATCACCGGCAGCATCTGCGCAGTGTCGACGTATATCGCCTGACGCTTGCGCTCGGCATTGACGTCGGCGACGTCACCGGCGTCACCGGCGTCGGCGCCAACCGGTGCCCGCGCGCGCAGCCGCGCCCGACCGCGCTTGGCCGCCTCGACCAGCGCACCGGCCACATGCCCGCCGTCGAGTGGTAGGAGCGGAAGCAGGTTGAAGAAGAACAGCAACAGGTTCACGGTGGCCAGCAACCCGACCAGGAAGAACACCTTGTCCTGGACGTCCAGCTTGTGGCTGTCGGCGATCTGGCCGCCAAGCCGGCCGATGCCCACTACGCCGATCGCACCTGCAGGGTCGCGCTTCTTGCCTTCGAATACGGTGTCCCAGAGGCTGCCGATCTTGTTCGGGTAGCTGCCCAAGGCGTGCAGCCCGAGCGCGAACTGGCTGACGACCTGCCCCGGAATCTGGGTGACCGGCACCGCGGCGTAGTACGAGTGCACGGCCGAGGAAACGCCGAGATAGCCTGCCTTCTTTGTCTTGTCGCTGGTGTCGTTGACGTATTTGACGTTCTCGACGGGTGTTATCGAAACGGATTGGTCGACCCCGTTGCGCCTGATCGTGACGTCGAGCGTCTTTCCCGCCGACTGCTCGATGATCGCCACAGCCTGGTCCCAAGTCGCGATGGGAGTGCCGGCGATGTTCTCGATGACGTCGCCCGGCTGCAGGACGCCGAACGCGGGCGCCCGCGGGGCACCGGCCGGGCAGGTATCACCTTGCGCCTGCGGGGAATTCGCCGCCACCACGCACTGCGACACCGACTCCACCTTGGTGGTCGGATCGTCGTGTTTCTGACCGAGGAGCGTGAGCAGCAGCACCGTGAGCACGAGGTAGATGACGAAGTTCATCGTCGGGCCACCCAGCATCACGATCATCTTCTTGCCCGGCGTGAGCCGGTAGAACTGGCGCGCCTCGTCGCCGGGTCCGACCTCGGCGCGGCTCATCGTGCGGAAGTCCTCGACCGCTGTGGCCAGCCGCCGCGGCCAGCGTGAGCGCAGACCTTCGGCACGCGGGGGCACCATGCCGATCATGCGGATGTAGCCGCCGAGCGGAACCGCCTTCACCCCGTACTCGGTGTCGCCGCTTTTACGCGACCACAGCGTAGGGCCGAACCCGACCATGTACTGGGTGACCTTCACGCCGAACTTCTTGGCCGGCACCATATGGCCGACCTCGTGCAATGCGATGGAGGCCAACAGGCCCACCGCGAAGATCAGGACGCCGAGCAGGTACAGCACCGTGCCTCCTCAGTTACGTCCGGCGATGTCGCGCGCGCGCTCGCGGGCCCACATCTCGGCATATTCGACTTCCTCGACGGTACCTGGATTGCCCGCCGCCGCGTGGCGAGTGTCGAGCCATTCGCCCAGAACGTCGGTGATCGTGTCGACAATGCCCAGGAAGCTCACATCACCGTCATGGAACGCGGTGACCAGTTCTTCGTTCGCTGCGTTGTAGACGGCAGGGGCGCAGCCGCCGGCCGCACCGGCCGCGCGGGCGACCTCGATCGCCGGGAACGCCTTCGCGTCCAATGGCTCGAACGTCCAGGTCTGCGCGGTTGTCCAGTCGACAGATCGAGCAGCACCCGGTACCCGGTCGGGCCAGCCCAGCGCGAGCGCGATGGGCAGCCGCATGTCGGGCGGCGATGCCTGCGCCACGGTCGCGCCGTCGGCGAACTCGACCATCGAGTGGACGATCGACTGAGGGTGGACAACCACCTCGATGCGCTCGTACGGGATGCCGAAGAGCAGGTGCGCTTCGATGACCTCGAGCGCCTTGTTGACCAGGGTTGCCGAATTCGTGGTGATCAGCCGGCCCATGTCCCAGGTCGGGTGGGCCAGCGCCTGGGCCGGCGTGACGTCGGCGAGATCATCGCGGGTGCGGCCACGAAACGGGCCGCCGCTCGCGGTCAGGACCAACCGGGCCACCTCGGCCGTCGTGCCGGCGCGTAGGCACTGGGCCAGCGCGGAATGCTCGGAGTCGACAGGCACGAGTTGACCCGGTGCCGCCCGACTGGTCACCAGCGGTCCACCTGCCACCAAGGACTCCTTGTTCGCCAGGGCGACCGTGCGCCCCGCGTCGAGTGCGGCGAGCGTCGCCCGCAGACCCTGCGCTCCTGCCACGGCGTTGAGGATGACATCGGCAGGAAATGCCGCGAGTTGAGTGGAAGCGGTCGGGCCGGTCAGGATCTCCGGTGGCGCAGCGTCGGCCGGCCACACCATGTCGAGGCGTTCTCGCAGTTCGGCGGCCTTCTCCTCGCGACCGAGTCCGATGGCGCTGACCCGCAGATCTGCCGCCTGCTCCGCAAGCGTGGCGATATCCGAGCCGCCCGCGCACACCGCGGCGACGCGGAAGCGCTCGGGCGCGGCCCGCACAACGTCTATGGCTTGGGTTCCAACCGACCCGGTGGAACCCAGAACGACGACGCTTCGCTGATCGGTCACCGGGCCATTCTCGCCGACCGGGAGCGCAATGCCAGAATGGGTCTCAGCCCGTCTGCGAGACAGGAGCACCACTGTGGCACTTACGCCCGGCAGCGAAAAGCCGAACCTCGGATCACCCGACGACTACAGCGCCGATCATCCCTCCGAGCACCCCTCGGATTGGGGTTGGCACGGCGAATGGGGTCGTTGGGCCCGGGTCTCAGGCTGGTTCGTCGTTGTGCTGCTGCTCGTTTCCACCACCGCCACCCACTACAACGGTGCCGGGGCCTTTGCCCTGATCGCCACCGCCGGCCTGCTCGTGATCGCCCTGCTCTGGGACATCAACCGGCGCCGCACGTCCTGGCGGCAGTAAGGCAACTCGATCGCGCCGGAAGGATCGATCTCCGCACGCCCCGCCGGCGCGGCTGCGGTACGCCTCCGGTCACCAGATGGCCGCCCAACCCCTCAGCTCACCGCGCGCCGGAAGGATCGATCTCCGCACGCCCCGCCGGCGCGGCTGCGGTACGCCTCCGGTCACCAGATGGCCGCCCAACCCCTCAGCTCACCGCGCGCCGGAAGGATCGATCTCCGCACGCCCCGCCGGCCCGCCGGTGACGGTTGAGCTGGTGATCATGAGGCTGGGTTCGCCTACAGATGCCCGGCAGCTCTCATGCTCGCCCCGGTAGATGCTGGCCAGCACCTCGCCCTACGGTGCCAACTCCTGCACGCTCCAGGGCGAGGCGTATTCGCCGGCCAGCAGGTCAAGAAACGGCACCGCGTCGAACGCCTCGGGCCCGAGCACACCCGAGCCAGTCCAGGCGCCCGAGTCGATCAACTCCAGCGCGACGATCGGATTGACGGCCGTCTGCCAGAGGACCGCCTGTGTGCCGTACTCGCGCATCGACCACTCGTTATCGACGACGTGGTACAGGTACGTCGAGCGCGGCGCGCCGCCCCGGCCGGTGCCACGCGCCCACAGGCCCGCGCAGGTCTTGCCCCGCATCCGGTCACCGAGTGTCGCCGGATCGGGCAGACAGGCAGCCACGACGTCGCGCGGTGACACGCTTGTTCCGCCCACCTGCACCTTCTCGGTCCGGTCGAGGCCGAGCTTGTGCAACGTCTTGAGCACCTCGATGAACTCGTTGCCCAGCCCGTACTTGAAGGTCACCCGTCCCGCGTCCACCCAGCGCGGGATGAGCAGGACCTCCTCATGCTCGACGTTGACACACTCGACCGGACCGATGCCCTCCGGGAACTCGAAGACCTCTGGTTCGCTGAACGGCTCGGTGGTGAACCAGCCCCGCTCCTTCTCATACACGACGGGCGGGTTCAGGCACTCCTCGATGGTCGTCCAGATCGAGAACGACGGGGCGAACTCGTGCCCGTCGACGACGAGATTCGCACCGTCGCGCACGCCCGCCTCGTCGATCGTGGTGAACAGATGATCGGCGGCGTATCGCGCGAAGACATCGGCAAGTCCTGGCTCCACCCCCATCCCGACGACCGCGAGGCGGCCAGCGGACGCCCACTCGTCGCTGAGCGCGAACTGCTCGTCGCCCAGCTTCACGCCGGTCTGCGTGAACGGGTCGGTCGGATGCGGATGCGACAGCGACATCGCCATGTCCAGGTAGTGGATGCCGGCCGCGAGCGCCGCACGAAAGATCGGCATCGTGAAGCGCGGATCGGTTGCCCCGAGGACGGCGTCGATGCGCCGCTCGCGGATCAACGCCTCGATCGCGGACTGGTCGGACGCGTCGAGCCGCGCGAATGCGAACCGATCCTCGCCAGTGGCAGCCGCCGCCCGTTGCGCTCGTGCGAGGTCGTAGTCGGCCACCACCACGTGCTCGAAGAACGTCCGGCGGGCGGCAATGAGGGCAGCGGCCGAACCCACGCCGCCCGCGCCGAGGATGAGGGCTCGCATGCGGGCACTATAGGTAACTGATCACTGCGAATTCCATAGCTACGGCAAATTTCGAATACGGAAACCCTTGCAAAATCCAATCTGGACTGCGATAAACGCATCTACGGAATACGTAACCGCGGGGGCTGTCTATGAGCACGAGATTCGCTGCCGACTATTCGTCCGGTGATGTCATCGACAAAGGGCTCAAGTCTGGTGCCCTCGGGTTGCTATCCAGCGTCGTCATCGGCGTCGCCTCCACAGCGCCGGCATACAGCCTGGCGGCAACGCTCGGCTTTATCGTCCTTTTCGTCGGCGTGCAATCGCCTATCGTCGTCGTGCTCGCCTTCGTGCCGATGCTGTTCACCGCGATCGGCTACCAGGAGCTGAACAAGGCGGACCCCGACTGTGGCACCACATTCACCTGGGCCACTCGGGCATTCGGGCCGAAGACGGGTTGGCTGGGCGGTTGGGGCATTCTCGCCGCTGACATTCTGGTCATGGCCAGCCTCGCGCAGGTCGCGGGCCAATATGTCTTCCTGCTCTTCAACGCCGACGGTATCGGCAGCAACCCGACAAGCGGCTGGGTATTGCTCGTAGGCGTGCTGTGGATCGTCCTGATGACCTATATCTGCTATGTCGGGATTGAATTGTCGGCGCGACTGCAGAAGGTGCTGCTCACTGTCGAACTGGTCGTGTTGCTCATCTTCTCAATCGTGGCACTGGCCAAGGTGGGCAGTGGCAATGGCGCTACGGAATCGCTCAGCTTCGCATGGTCTTGGTTCAACCCGTTCGACATCAGCTCGTTCTCTGCGTTCATCCGTGGTCTGTTGCTGATGCTGTTCATCTACTGGGGATGGGACAGCGCGGTCTCCGTCAACGAGGAGACCGCCGATCCGAACAAGACACCGGGCCGCGCGGCGGTTATCTCGACGGTCATGCTGGTCGTCACCTACACACTGGTCACCCTCGCCGCACAGACATTCGCCGGTGTCGGAGACGCGGGCATCGGGCTCGGCAACGGCGATAACTCTGGCGACGTTCTGTCGGTGCTCGGCAAGGCGGTGTTCGGCGACAGCGGGCTGGGCTCGACGATGAGCCATCTGTTGATCCTGATGGTGCTCACGTCCGCGGCAGCGTCGACCCAGACGACAATCCTGCCGACTGCGCGCACGTCGTTGTCGATGGCCGTGTATCGCGCGCTACCTCGGGTATTCGCGCGAATCCACCCGCGCCACCTGACGCCCAGCGTTTCGACGATCACGTTCGGCATTGTCTCGATCCTGCTGTACGCGGCCATGAACTACTCCGGCAACGCGACATCGGTCATCGGCGACGCCGTCTCCGCGATCGGCATGATGATCGCCTTCTACTACGGGCTGACCGGATTCGCGTGCGCCTGGTATTACCGCAAGACCTTGCGAGAAAGTGCGTACGCGTTCTGGATGCGCGGCGTCATACCTACTCTCGGCGGACTCATGCTGTTCTTCGCACTCGCCTGGAGCCTGCACGACGACTGGCTCGCACCAAGCGACGTCAGCACGAGTTACACCGGGTGGCAGATGCCGTTCTCGCCGCACTGGACGATCGGCGGTGTATTCCTCATCGGCATCGGCACATTCCTGATCGGCGTCATCCTCATGTTCACCTGGCAGGCCGTCTCCCCCTCGTTCTTCCGCGGGGAGGTCCTCAACCGCGATACACCGACGCTCGTCACCGACACCGACGAGCTGCCGCCGACCATCGCGGTGGCGGGAGGTCCGTAACCGAGCCTGGCGGCGCGCCTGCGCGAGTGCGCGCGTCAGCGGCCGTGGAGCAACGGCCGGCTGGGGTCCCAGGCTGTGCCCCCGGCTGCATCGCGGCGACGCCGGGCGATGCCGGACAACGCTTCCAGGACAACGCGATTGGCAAGGAACGAGGTGATCTCCGCGTGGTCGTAGGGCGGCGACACCTCCACCACGTCGATGCCGCCGACCGGTAGCTCGTAACAGACCCGCCGTACCGAGTCGAGCAACTGCCGCGCCGACAGACCGCCGGGCTCCGGCGTGCCCGTTCCAGGTGCGTGGGCCGGGTCGCAGACATCGATGTCGACGGACAGGAAGACGCAATCGCAATCGTCGACGGCGATACCGAACGCTTCGCTCAGGCAGGTGTCGAGGCCGCGCGCACCGATCTCGCTCATCTCGTAGGAGCGCATGCCCTGCTGGGCCATCCAGTCCAGCGTCGCAGGCGGGGGCCAGTAGCCGCGCAGCCCGATCTGCAGGAAGCGATCGCCGCGCACGGCACCGGATTCGATCAGCCGCCGCATCGGCTGGCCGTGCCCGACCAGCGAGCCGAACTCGATATCGCCGGTGTCGGCGTGCGCGTCGAAGTGCACCATCGACACCCGCCCGGCGCCCACGTGCTGCGCCAGAGCTGCGGCGTCGGGCCACGCGATCGTGTGGTCGCCGCCGAGGATGAGCGGAATCACGCCGGTGCTCGCCACCGCGTGCACGGCGACCTGCAGATCGCGCACCGAACGCACGGCATCGCCGGAGAACATCTCGACATCGCCCGCGTCATACACGCGAAGGTCGCGAAGCGCGTCGACACCAAGTGCGAGTGACGGCCTCGACCCGTCATGTGGGAGATAGCAGGTTTGCCGGATGTACTGCGGGCCGAAGCGCGTGCCCGGCCGATGCGAGGTGCCGCCGTCGAACGGCGCGCCGAGTATCACGACGTCCGCATCGCGATATGTCGCGGGTTCGGCCCAGTCGCACCTGTCCACACCGAGAAACGTGACATCCGGGCCGAACTGCGGGCCGTAGCGGCTCATCCTTGTGGTCCTCCTCCGCGACGAGGCTACGCAGTGGGCGCGCCTGAGGTCCACCCAGGAAGCTCTCGATTTCGTCCCCCAAATCAGTCCCTGACGACGAGATCAGCAGTTGCAGGAAGCACATTCGACGGATTCACTTGCCAAACGTATGGACAAGCGGGCAAGCTCCACACATGACCCGTGCTCCGTCGCGCGCCGCGCCTGACGAGGCGAGCAAGGCGATCATCGAGCAACTTCAAGAGGACGGCCGCCGGGCCTACGCAACGATCGGCAAAGCCGTCGGCCTGTCCGAGGCAGCCGTGCGGCAGCGGGTGCAGAAGCTCGTCGAGACGGGCGTCATCCAGATCGTCGCGGTCACCGATCCGCTGCAGGTCGGCTTCGACCGGCAGGCGATGGTGGCGATCTCGGCCACCGGTGACATCGAAGCGATTGCCGCGCACCTCGCCGAGATTCCCGAGATCGTCTATCTGGTCGTGATCGCCGGGGCCTTCGATGTCCTTGCCGAGGTCGTGGTCACCGATGACGAACATCTGCTGAACCTGATCAACGGCCAGATCCGCACCATCCCAGGCGTGCTCAGAACTGAGACATTCCTCTATCTCAAGCTCACCAAGCAGACCTACAACTGGGGTGCCCGATGACTGATCTGCCTTTCGACAGCGACCTTTCCGCCTTCCGTGCCGAGGGACTCAACGAGAAGGCGCGCGATCACCTCTGGATGCACTTCACTCGCATCTCGTCCTACGCCGAATCCCCGGTGCCCACCATCGTGCGCGGCGAGGGCGCCTATATCTACGACGTCAACGGCAAGCGGTACCTGGACGGACTGGCCGGGCTGTTCGTGGTCCAGGCCGGGCACGGCCGGCAGGAACTCGCGGAAGCCGCGTACCGGCAGGCGAGGCAGCTCGCCTTCTTCCCGCTGTGGTCCTACGCCCACCCACAGGCAATCGAGCTCGCCGACCGGCTGGCCAGCTACTCGCCGGGCGACCTGAACAAGGTCTTCTTCACCACGGGTGGCGGCGAGGCCGTCGAGACGGCGTGGAAGCTCGCCAAGCACTACTTCAAGTTGACCGGCAAGCCGATGAAGACCAAGGTGATCAGCCGGTCCATCGCGTACCACGGCACGACGCACGGAGCGCTCTCGATCACCGGCATTCCCGCCGCGCGCGAGATGTTCGAGCCGTTGGTACCGGGCACGTTCAAGGTCGCGAACACCAACTTCTACCGCGCGCCCGAACACGGCGACGACCTCGAAGCATTCGGCCGCTGGGCCGCCGACCAGATCGAGCAGACGATCCTGTTCGAGGGGCCAGACACCGTGGCCGCGGTGTTCCTCGAGCCGGTGCAGAACTCCGGTGGCTGCTTCCCGCCACCGCCCGGTTACTTCCAGCGGGTACGCGAGATCTGCGATCGGCACAATGTTCTGCTCGTGTCGGACGAGGTGATCTGCGCGTTCGGCCGCCTGGGCACGATGTTCGCCTCGGACAAGTTCGGCTACGTGCCCGACATCATCACCTGCGCCAAGGGCATGACCAGCGGCTACTCCCCCATCGGCGCGTGCCTGATCAGCGAACGCGTGGCCGAGCCGTTCTGGAGCGGGGGCGCGGCCTTCCCGCACGGGTACACCTTCGGCGGGCACCCCGTGTCCTCGGCGGTTGCTCTGGCGAATCTCGACATCTTCGAGAAGGAGGGGCTCAACCAGCACGTCCTCGACAACGAAGCGGCGTTCCGGGCCACCCTGGAGAAGCTGAACGACCTGCCGATTGTCGGCGACGTCCGCGGCGACGGGTTCTTCTACGGCATCGAGTTGGTCAAGGACAAGACCACCAAGGAGACCTTCAACGACGAGGAGTCCGAGCGGTTGCTTCGCGGCTTCCTGTCCAAGGCGCTGTTCGACGCCGGGCTGTACTGCCGTGCCGACGATCGCGGAGACCCGGTGGTGCAGCTGGCTCCGCCGCTTATCGTCGGGCAGCCGGAGTTCGACGAGATGGAGCAGATCCTGCGTTCGGTGCTCACCGAGGCATGGGAGCGCCTCGAGGACACGACCGGTCACGAGAGAACGGGCAAGGACAGCGCAGGCAGCCCGGTGAGGTTGCGGCTGTAGCGGCTTGGCGAAAGCCGTTACAGGGAGCCACTCGAGCGGATGTGCTCGAAGATCAGGTTCGTCTCGGTCAGGGCCACGTCGGGGTTGCCGCTGAGGTTCACCACGACGAAGTCGCGCAGGTTCTCGGTGCTCGTCGCCGCGATGTGGACGTAGAAGTCGACGGCACCGGCCAGGAAGAACACGTTGAGCACCTCGGGCAGCTTCGCCACCCCGGCGGCGAACTCGCTGATCTGCCCCCGAGCGTGCGACTGCAGTCGCACCGCGATCATGGCCTGGATCGGACGCCCGAGCGCGGCGGGGTCGATGTCCGCGTGGTAGCCGCGGATCACGCCTCGCTCGCGTAGCCCACGCACCCGACCGAGGCAGGTCGACGCGGCGATGCCGGCGCGTTCGGCCAGGGCATTGTTGGGCACTCGGGCATCATCGGCGAGCACACGCAGTATCCGCCGGTCAACATCGTCGAGTTCGACGCCTCGAAGATTGTTCGATGCCTCGGCGGCCCGAGGCCGTTCCCGTGAAGCATCCGCGGCCATTCGGACAGGTTACAGAATCATCGTCAGCCAAGTAGCCAGTAGCTTTGCGATGATTCATCATTTCGGGTATTCCTAGTCATCCCAAGTCATCCCTAGTCATCCCAAGTCATTCCCCGGGCAGCTCCCGAGTCATCCCTACAGCCAACGACAGCCTGTGTGGAGGCACACCGTGAAGGTCGGCATTCCCAGAGAGATCAAGAATCATGAGTATCGGGTGGCGATCACCCCGGCCGGCGTGCACGAGCTCGTGCGCAACGGGCACGATGTCTTCGTCGAACGCGACGCCGGCGTCGGCTCGTCGATCCCGAACGACGACTTCATCGCTGCCGGAGCCCGGATCCTCGACACCGCGGACGACGTCTGGGCAGCCGGCGAGCTGATCCTCAAGGTCAAGGAGCCGATCGCCGAGGAATACCCACGCATGCGTAAGGACCAGGTGCTGTTCACCTACCTGCATCTGGCCGCATCGAAGGACTGCACCGACGCGCTGCTCGCAGCCGGCACCACCGCCATCGCCTACGAGACGGTCCAGATCGACGACAAGTCGCTGCCGTTGCTCGCGCCCATGTCGGAAGTGGCCGGGCGACTCGCTCCGCAGGTCGGCTCGTATCACCTGATGCGCCAAGGCGGCGGGCGCGGCGTGCTGATGGGCGGCGTGCCCGGGGTATACGCGGCCAAGGTCGTCGTGATCGGCGCCGGCGTCTCGGGGCAGAATGCCGCAGCGATCGCGCTGGGCATGCAGGCAGAGGTGCTGCTGCTCGACCGCAACGTCTCGCGGCTTCGCCAGATGGACGCCATTTACCAGGGGCATTGCCAGACCGTCACGTCCAACTCCTACGAGATCGAGCGGGCCGTGCTCGACGCTGACCTGGTCATCGGGGCCGTCCTGATCCCGGGAGCGAAGGCGCCAAAGCTGATCAGCAACGAACTCGTCTCGCGGATGAAGCCGGGGTCGGTGCTGGTCGACATCTCGATCGATCAGGGCGGCTGCTTCGAGGACTCGCATCCGACCACGCACGCCGACCCGACCTACGAGGTGCACGACTCGGTGTTCTACTGCGTGGCGAACATGCCGGGCGCGGTGCCACACACGTCCACGTACGCGCTGACGAACGTGACCCTTCCGTATGCGACCGAGCTCGCCAACCGCGGTTGGCAGGGCGCGCTTCGGTCAGACTCGGCGCTGGCCCTCGGGCTGAACACGCACGACGGCGCCCTCACCAACGCGCCGGTCGCCGAGGCCCACGGGTACGAGTCGGTCAGTATCGCGACAGCGCTCGGCTGAGCCGGGTCGGCGCCGCGGCGGCGGCATACGGGTTGAGTGGTGCGTTATCGCTTGAGTGGTGCGATATAGCGCACCACTCAACCCCGAACGCACCACTCAACGGACAAGTGGCCTCGATGACGCGCTATCGGGGCCTGTCGCTCTGGCACGACACCGTGCCCGCTTCGCTGGCCCCGCGGCCATCGCTGCATGGATCGACGGCATGTACCGAGTGGCCGCGATCTTTCTCGAGGTGGAGGAGCGGACCTCAGCGGCACGACCGCAGTTGGCACCCCGGATCTGCGAGACGGCATACGACGGCGCCCCGGCCTGAGGGCGCGACTGTTGTGCGGCGACGGGCTCGGCGACCAGGAGTCACCGGGTACGTCGCCGCATCCTCGTCCTTCCGGCAGCGCGGCGTGCCGTGGGCGCTGCCGCTGACGGGCCGCCCTGGCTTCGCGACTACCGCCGCGCCGCGCCGCGCCGCGACGCGGGTTGCTCGTCTGCGGGCTGGTAGCGCAGGCCGTCGAGCGCGAGGCCCAGGATTCGATCGATCTGCTCGGGCTCGGCGAACTTGATCATCGTGATGCCGCTGACCATGCGGATCAGATCCATGAAGTCGGTGTCCTGACGCACGACCTTCGCCTGCTGGGCCCGCTTGAGAAGCGGCTCGCCGGCCTGCCTGATCGCGTCATGGCACTTGCGAAAGACGTCTGACTCCGTGCCGACCGTGGCGAGCAACTCGGCCGAGAGCGCCCGTTTGGTCGCCACGTAAGCGACGAATCCGTGCAGCCAGGAGACGAGGGCATCCCACGGCGGGAGTTCACTCAGATTGTCGGCCGACCGGCACAACGTCTCGACCTCTTCGACGTAGACGGCTTCGAGCAGGTCCTGCCGCGACGGGAAATGCCGGTAGAGGGTGCCGATACCGACACCGGCGGCGCGCGCGATCGCCTCGAGCGAGGCGTCGGCGCCGTTCTCGGCGAAAGCGCCACGGGCCACCTCGATCAACTTGTCGTAGTTGCGGCAGGCGTCCGCGCGCTTCGGGCGCCGCGACAGCGTCCCGGTGTTCGTCGGTGTTGTCATCGCAATCCGGTCTCCAATTCCGCTTGCGAAGCGGAGGGGTCCTCCGTATAGTTCCGGAGGGCCCCTCCACTTTAGCACTGCAGCCGTCATCGTCCCCGAAGGAATTGAACGAATCACATGACCTCTACCTCGCTTGCCCCGACACCGGTGCGCGAGCGCCCGTCCGTATCACGGACCGGAGCCGCGCTGGTCCTTGCCGTCATTCTGACCGGGCAGCTCATGATCATGCTCGACGCCACGATCGTGACGATCGCGCTGCCCAACATCAGGTCAACGCTGCACTTCTCCCCTACCAGCCTGTCGTGGGTGCAGAACGCCTACACACTCACCTTCGGTGGGTTCCTCCTACTCGGCGCCCGCGCGGGCGACATCCTCGGGCGCCGGCGCATGTTCATGCTCGGCATCGCCGTGTTCACCGTCAGCTCGCTGCTCGGCGGACTGGCCCAGTCCGGGTCGGCGCTACTCGCGGCACGCGCGGTGCAGGGCATCGGCGCCGCGATCGCCGCCCCGTCGACTCTCGCCCTGCTCACGTCCCGCTTCTCCGAAGGCCCGGAGCGCCTGCGGGCGATCGGGCTCTACGGCGCCGTTTCCTCTGGCGGTGCGAGCGTCGGCCTGGTCGCCGGCGGCATGCTCACCGACTGGCTGTCATGGCGCTGGGGCCTGTTCATCAACGTCCCGATCGGCATCGCGCTGATCTGCCTGGTACCTCGCTATCTGCCCGAGACGCCGAAACAGCCGGGCCGGTTCGACCTGGCCGGCGCAGTGACATCAACTGTCGGCATGGCATCGCTGGTGTACGGATTCGTCCGCGCGGCCTCCGATGGATGGAGCGACGCGGGGACGATGGCCTCATTCGTCATCGGCGTTGTGCTGCTTGCGCTGTTCGTCGTGAACGAACTGCATGCGCCGCAGCCGATCACGCCACTGCGCCTGTTCGCCAGCCGGGAGCGAAGCGCGTCCTACCTCGCCCGGCTGCTGCTCGTCGGCGGCATGTTCGGCATGTTCTTCTTCCTCACCCAGTTCCTGCAGGGTGTGCGCGACTACAGCCCGCTCAAGGCCGGTTTCGCGTTCTTGCCGATGACGATCGCCCTGTTCGCGATGGTGCGGACGGTTCCCAAGCTCATGCCTCGCGTGGGCGCAAACCGGTTCATGATCGGCGGAGTGGCCCTGTCGCTGGCCAGCATGGCGTGGCTGACACGCATCTCGGCAGGCACGCCGTACTTCCCGAACGTGGTGATTCCGATGACGCTGCTCGGCCTGGGCATGGGGGTCGCGATGATCCCGTTGACCAATGCCTCGCTGGTGGGCGTCGAGCCCAAGGATGTCGGTGCGGCGTCGGGTCTGGTGAACGTCATGCAGCAGGTCGGCGGATCGCTCGGCCTGGGCGTGCTCGTGACCGTGTTCGGCACGTCAAGCCGCAACGCTGCCCGCCACCCGCTGGCCGGGGTATCACCCAGCGTCGAGCGGCATCACGAACTCGCACACGCGATCGCGGCGTCGTTCACCGGGTCGGCACTCTTCCTGGCAGCGACCCTGGTGGTGATCATGCTCGCCGTGCGCCGCCGCCCGGTGGAGCTGGCCACGGCCTGATACCTCCCGACCTCCGGATGGGCGCCGCACGCCCATCCGGAGGCAAGCGGCGGCCGTGCCCGGTTCAGCCGGAGGCGGCCAACTGACCGCAGGCGCCGTCGATCTCACGGCCGCGGGTATCTCTTACGGTGACAGCGACGCCGTGACTCTCCAGACGTCGCACGAACTCGCGCTCGACCGGCTTGGGCGATGCATCCCAGGCCGAGCCGGGCGTCGGATTGAGCGGGATCAGGTTGACGTGCGCAAGCCGCGTACTTAGCAGCTCGCCCAGCAGATCCGCTCGCCAGGGCTGATCGTTGACGTCGCGGATCATTGCGTACTCGATGGAGTACCGCCGTCCGGTGCGTGCGGCATAGGCATCGGCCGCAGCCAGCACCTCGCCCACCTTCCACCGGGTGTTCACCGGTACCAGTGTGTCGCGCAACTCGTCGTCGGGGGCGTGCAGCGAGACGGCAAGGGTGACCTTGAGGCCTTCGTCGGCAAGGCGCCCGATCGCCGGCACCAGCCCGACCGTCGAAACGGTGATCGACCGCTGCGACAACCCGAGCCCGGCAGGTGACGGGTCGAGCAGCCGGCGTAGGGCGGCCACGAGCCGGCCGTAGTTGGCCAACGGCTCGCCCATACCCATGAACACGACATTCGACAGCCGCGCTGGGCCGCCGGGCAGCTCGCCCCGAACCGCCGAACGGGCAGCGGCGGTGACCTGGTCGACGATCTCGGCCGTGGACAGGTTGCGCTTGAGTCCACCCTGACCGGTCGCGCAGAACGGGCAGGCCATGCCGCAGCCGGCCTGGCTCGACACGCACACGGTGATCCGGTCCGGGTAGCGCATCAGGACGCTCTCGACGAGTGTGCCGTCGTGCAGGCGCCACAGCGACTTGCGCGTGGTTCCGGCATCGGTCTGCACGTGCCGGAGCTCGGTCAGCAATGGCGGCAGGAGCGCGGCACCGAGGCGCTCGCGGGCAACCGGTGGCAGGTCGGTCATCGCCTGCGGGTCGCTCTCCAATCGGCCGAAGTAGTGCCGGGACAGCTGATCGGCGCGGTAGGCCGGTAGGCCGAGCTCGACCACGGCGGTTCGGCGCTCGGACTCGCTGAGATCAGCGAGATGACGAGGTGGCAGACCGCGGCGGGGAACGTCGAAGACAAGAGGTAGTGAACTCATCGCGTCCTCGAGTCTGCCATCCGCTCAGGCCAGCGCCTCGGCGATGCGTGCGAACGCGGCCCGCAGCACCGGCCGGGACGTACCGACATTGAGCCGAGCCCAGCCGCTGTACCCGGCGCCGAACGCGGGGCCCGGCACCAGGGCGACACCCGCTCGCTCGAGCAGCACGTCCGCCGCCTCGCCACCGCGCAGCGCGGCCACGTCACGCAGATCCAGCCACGCCAGGTACGTCGCCTCGGCGACACCGACCCGCGCGCCCGGCAACGCGGCGGCCGCGAGGTCGCGTACCAGCCGCTGATTGCCCGCGATGTAGGCCACGGTCTCGTCGAGCCAGCCCTCGGCCTCGTCGAATGCCGCGATGCCGGCCGCCACTCCCGCGATGCCCGCCCGACGCCGTCTCCGGGCTCGGTGCAGGCGCCGATGGCGTATTCGACCCCGGTCATCACATCGGGAACCGTCGTGGCCAGGCACGCATCGGCGCTCCACCCGTAGCGGCGCGCCGCGAAGCGGGTGAACGCCTCGACGTGCGGCCGGCCGATCAGGTAGCCGGTATCGCCGCGATCGATCAGCTCGTGCACAGCCCGGCGGATCGGCTCGGCCAGCGGGAAGTCCATCTCAGCCGCCCAGAGCGGGATCACGTCGCTGCCGTGCTTGGACCACTTCATGCTCGTGCGCTGGCGCAGGGCGGTCAGCTCGATGCTGTCGAAGGGATGCGACGCGGTCACCGCGCTCCGTCCTCTCGGGCGAACTCGAAGCCGACCAGCCAGGACGCTTCGATACGGACGTAGGCGATATCGCCGCCCCACTCGTCGGGTGACTCGCCGTAGGTGCGCACACAATGCTCGTGCAGCTGCGCGAATTCCGGCGTCCCGCGATCGAGGAAGCGCGCCCGGCCGTGGCAGAACACGCCGTAGCCGTCGCGCGGTGCGTATGACGCGCTCGTCGCCGCCCGGGCCCGAAGCTGACGCGCCTTCGGTGACGTCCCCGCCGTGGTGAAGTGCCAGCAACCGTGCAGGAAGTGGCCGTCGACCGCACTCAGCCGGGGCTCGCCACGCGCCGTCACGGTGGCGAGGTTCAGCACGGCGATACCGGACAGGTCATCGATCAGGCGCTGCGCGCTCAATCGGCGCTGTGGCGTCATGATCGACGTCAGGTGCTCGGACGCGACCTCGAAGCTCCGATCGAGCAGGTCCTGCAGGGCGCCGACCTCGGCGGGCGACTCGTACATGCCTGCCAGCCTGGCACGCCGCCGCTAGGCAGGCACATATGCGGACAGAACGAGATAGGCGACGGCTGCGCAGGGCAGCAGCGAATCGAGGCGGTCCATGATCCCGCCGTGCCCGGGCAACAGCTTGCCCATGTCCTTCAGGCCGAGATCGCGCTTGATCATCGACTCGCCCAGATCGCCGAGGGTGGCCGTGACGACGATCGCGAGGCCGAACAGTGCTCCCTTCCACCATTCCTGATGGAAGGTCAGCGCCATGATCAGCGCGCCGCAAGCGCAGCATGCCACGACAGAACCAGCGAAACCCTCCCAGGTCTTGCCCTTGGAGACGACCGGCGCGAGCGGATGCTTGCCGAACAGGACTCCGGTCGCGTACCCGCCGGTATCGCTGCACACGACGGTGCCGATGAAGGCGAGTACTCGAGCCGCGCCGTCGTCGGGATGGGTGAGCAGGACTGCGAACCCCGCGAGCAGTGGCAGGTAGATCAGCACGAGCGTCGAGGCCGACACGTCGCGCAAGTAGCCGGCCGCGCCGTCGGCGAGGCGCCAGATACTCACCCCGCAGACCGTGACGAGCAGCGCCACGACCAGCCCGCTCGGGCCGCGGTACCAAGCTGCCACGTCCATCGACACCCCGCCCACCAGCAGGGGCAGCAGTGGCGGTCGAGCCTCGACCGTGCGGATTGCGGTGACGAGTTCGTAGATGCCGTATGCGACGGCAAGGATTGCGATGGCAACGAAGCTCGGGCGGTAGACGAACAGGCTGGCCACGATGGCCGCACCCAGGCCCAGCGCGACGCCGATCGCGGCGGGCAGGTTGCGCCCGGCTCGCGAGGTCTTCGCCGGCGTGGCCGGCTGATCGGCGACTGTCGCCGGATTAGCGACTACCGCGCTGCCGCTGTCGGCCGGCTCGTCGTCTGCGGCATGCCGACGGTGTCGACGACCGCCCGCGACCTGCCGGTACTCCGCGATGAGCGCGGTCAGATCTACCGCCTCGGCGTCGCCAGGTTCAGGTCGGCGATGCCGCGAAGAGCGTGCACCCGCCACCCGGGGAATGTGAGCGGTCGGACGATCACTCATTAGACCTCGAGCAGCTCGGCTTCCTTGGCCCTGACCATTTCGTCGACGTGCGACGTGTATTTGCCAGTGGTCTTCTCAAGCTCAGCTTCGGCGCGCCGGACGTCGTCCTCGCCGACCTCGCCGTCCTTGGCAAGACGGTCCAGCTTGTCCTTACAGTGCCGGCGCACCGACCGGATCGAGACCTTGGCTTCCTCGCCTTTGTGCCGCGCGACTTTCACCATCTCGCGGCGCCGTTCCTCGGTGAGCTGCGGGAAGACGATCCGGATGATCGTGCCGTCGTTGGTGGGGTTGACGCCGAGATCACTGTCGCGGATCACCTTCTCGATGGCACCGAGCTGGGACACGTCATACGGCTTGATAACGGCCATGCGTGCCTCGGTGATGCTCACCGAGGCGAGCTGCGGTATGGGCGTCGGCGCGCCGTAGTAGTCGACGGTCAGCCGCGCGAACGCGTTGGGGGTCGCACGGCCGGTGCGGATGCCTGCGAGCTCGTCGCGCACCACGCCGATGGCCTTCTCCATCTTCTCTTCGGCCTCGAAGAGCGTCTCGTCGATCACGGCTGCATTCTCCCTGTCACAGCGGTCAACCCGTGCTATTCACGAGCGTGCCGATCTTCTCACCACGCGCGGCACGCGCGATGTTGCCGTCGGCGAGCTCGAAGACCACGATCGGCATCCCGTTGTCGCGGCACAGACTGAACGCGGCCGCGTCGGCTACCTGCAGGCCTTGCCGCAGCACGCCGTCGTAGCTGATCGTGTCGAACTTGACAGCCTCGGGATGAGTGCGCGGATCGGCGTCGTACACCCCGTCGACCCCGTTCTTGCCCAGCAACAGCACTTGGCATCCGATCTCGAGCGCGCGCTGTGCTGCGACGGTGTCGGTGGTGAAGTACGGCAGCCCGGCGCCGGCTCCGAAAATGACCACGCGCCCCTTCTCCAGATGCCGTTCGGCCCGTCGCGGGATGTAGGGCTCAGCGACCTGCCCCATCGTGATCGCAGTCTGCACTCGGGTGGGGATGCCCGCCTTCTCCAGGAAGTCCTGCAGTGCCAGGCAGTTCATGACGGTGCCGAGCATGCCCATGTAGTCGGCGCGATCGCGGTCCATGCCGCGCTGCTGCAGTTCCTCGCCGCGGAAGAAGTTACCGCCGCCGACGACGACGGCTACCTGCGTTCCGGAGGCGACCACACCCGCTATCTCGCGGGCGAGGGCATGTGCGACATCAGGGTCGACGCCGATGGACCCACCGCCGAACACCTCGCCGGACAGCTTGAGCAGCACCCGGCGATAGGGCAGAGCCCCGCTCGATCCGGTGGGCACAGTCGAGCGATCAGGCAACGAGGGAGCCGCCGAATCCTGCTCGGTCATCGGCGGCCGCTCCTCTCGCTTTGCGTGTTCAGGCTGTGCCTCGTCGCTGATCCTGCCTCATGTGGCAGCAATCAGCGTCGTCAGACCCGACCCACCTCGAAATGCGCGAAACCGGTGGCAGTCACGCCCGACTCGTCGAGCAGGCTTTGACCGTCTTCTTGTTGTCCTGCACCGACTGCTGCTCGAGCAGGACGTTCGTCTTGAAGAAGCCGTTGACGGAGCCCTCGATGATCTTCGGCAGTGCCGCCTCAGGCTTGCCGTCCTCGCGAGCCTTGGCCTCGGCGACGCGCTGCTCGGTCTCGATGATGTCGGCAGGCACCTCGTCGCGGGTCAGGTAACGCGGGCGCATTGCGGCAATCTGCATTGCCGCGCCACGGGCAGCAGCCAGGTCGTCACCGCTGAACTGCACAAGCACGCCCACCTGCGGCGGCAGGTCGGAGGCCTTCTTGTGCAGGTACGTAGCCACCTGACCGTCGAGCTTGACCGCGCGGCGCAGCTCCAGCTTCTCGCCGATGACCGCCGCGAGTGCCTCGATGTTCTCCCCGACAGTGCGGCCGTCCTTGAGCTTTTCGGTCAACAGTGACGGCGCATCGGTTGCCGCAGAATTCGCGAAGTGCGCGACGATGTCGCCCGCGAGCGTCTGGAACTGCTCGTTCTTGGCGACGAAGTCGGTCTCGGAGGCCAGCTCGATCATCGCACCCTCTGCCGCGGCGACCAGGCCGTTGGACGCCACGCGGGACTCGCCGCGACTCTGTACCTTCTTGCCACCCTTGATGCGCAGCAGTTCGACTGCCTTGTCGAAGTCGCCCTCGGCCTCCTCGAGGGCCTTCTTGCTGTCCATCATGCCGGCGCCGGTGGCGTCGCGGAGCCTCTTTACCTCTGCGGCGGAGACGTTCGCCATCTTGTGTCTTTCCCTAGCTCTCGAAGGATCAGGATTCGGTGGACGCGGCGGGGCCGGTCTCGGGCGCGGACGTCGCCTCGGGTGCGGCGCCAGCCGGCTGGAGAAGCTCGCGCTCCCACTCGGCGAGTGGCTCATCGCTGGCCAGGCGGCCCGGTTCGGGCTTTTCGTCACGGCCGGCGTTGGCTGCGGCCGCGGCGCGCGCGACCAGGCCGTCGGCGACGGCGTCGGCCACGACCCGCGTGAGCAGGGCTGCAGAGCGGATCGCGTCGTCGTTGCCGGGGATCTTGTAGTCGACCTCGTCCGGGTCGCAGTTGGTGTCGAGAATCGCGATAACCGGGATGCCCAGCTTGCGCGCCTCACCGACGGCGATGTGCTCCTTCTTGGTGTCGACGACCCAGACCGCGCTTGGCACCTTGCTCATTTCGCGGATGCCGCCGAGCGTGCGCTCGAGCTTGTCCTTCTCGCGGGTGAGCATGAGCTGCTCTTTCTTGGTGGCTGTGCCCTCCCAGCCGGTCTGCTCCATCGCCTCGAGTTCCTTGAGCCGCTGCAGTCGCTTGTAGACGGTCGAGAAGTTGGTGAGCATGCCGCCGAGCCAGCGCTGGTTGACGTAGGGCATGCCGACGCGGGTGGACTGCTCGGCGATCGCTTCCTGCGCCTGCTTCTTGGTGCCCACGAACAGGACGCTGCCCCCGTGGGCGACAGTCTCCTTGACGAACTCGTAGGCGCGGTCGACGTAGGAGAGGGTCTGCTGCAGATCGATGATGTAGATGCCGTTGCGCTCGGTGAAGATGAACCGCTTCATCTTCGGATTCCAGCGCCGGGTCTGATGCCCGAAGTGAACGCCGGAGTCGAGCATCTCTTTCATGGTGACGACGGCCATGCCGAGTCGCCCTCCTTGCTGTGCGTGCGCCGCCGGACTGCTCTTGCAGTTCGTCGAGCGCTGGCCTCGGTTGTCGCGGACGGGCCGGGTGGCCCGTCGCCCTGGTGCCCGGCGTCGCGGCCATGTTCCGCCGCCCGGATGCACCGGTCGGACCGAGGTGGCCGCCTACCCGACAGCGCCTGCGCATCATGGAGCGTCGGGCGGGCACGCGAAGTCGACCTCTTGCGAGGTCGCTGGGTCGAGTCTAGCCGCACCACGCCGGGGACGACCAATTCACCCGGCCCATCGCCCCGCCGTCGCCCCGTTGTCCTACTTCGGGCCGTGCTGCACACCCCGAAGGTTGGACAAAGTCGGTCGGGCGACAGCCCGCCGGGCACTGATCATCGTGCACACCGCAGCACGCTCGCTGCGGTTCGGGCTCAGCGGAGCAGGCCGTCGCGCCGGGCGACGGCAGCGGCCTCGGTGCGGCTGCGGACCCCGAGCTTGGCGAGGATGTTCGAAACGTGCACGCTGACGGTCTTCTCGCTGATGTAGAGCTGACGCGCGATCTGGCGATTGGTGCGCCCCTCGACGATCAGAGCGATCACGTCGTGCTCACGCCCGGTCAGCGCACTCGACCCTGCGGCCACCTGGCTCGCAGACCGCGACGTGCCGAGCGTGCGCAACTCGGCCAGCAGCGGCTCTGCCTCGAGCCGTGCCGCGACCTCGCGTGCCTGGGCGGCCTGCAGAGCGGCATCGCCGCCGCGCCCGGCGGCGCGCAGGACAGCGGCGAGCCGGGCCCGCGATCGTGCCTGCTCGAAGACGTGACCGTAGTCGAACCCGTCGACAGCCTTTTGCCACAACGCAATGTGCTCACTGACGTCCGGCGGGCTGACGTCGGCCAGCCAGCGCAGTCTGGCCCATTCCGATTCCAGTCGCGCCAGCCACGCGGTGCCCTCGACGCCGAGGCGTCCGCCGAACGGGCGGCCGCGCTCGAGGGTCGTGCGGCCGGCCTCGACAAGCTCTCGGCCCCGCTCGACCGAGCTCGCACGGCCCGCTGCCGGTTGGGTCGCGACCGTGCTGGCAAGGGCTGCAAGGCCCAGCGCCGACAGCCGGATCCGCCCGAGGAACCAGGGCTGCTGCCAGAGGTCGGTGACGGCTGTGACCATCTCATCGAGGACGTCGAGTGCTCGGTCGGTCTGACCCGCGTCGACGTAGAGATCGATCGCCGCGCCACCGGAGAGAATCGCGATCAGGCCGTCGCGCTGCCACCATGCGCGCAGCCGTGGCAGTAGGTCGAGTGCCGCCGCGTCACCACGACCGGCGCGCACGGCCATGCCGGCGGCAGCCAGCATCGCTTCGGCCAGGGCTGGCGGCGATTCCCCGGCGACCTCTGCCAGGCGCGCACTCGCATTCCATTCCCCGCGCACGTACTGGACTACGGACCCAAGCACACGCGACTCGAGTGCATAGGCGGTCCAGGGCCGGCCGAGCTCACGAGCGCGCGCGATGTTCGCCTCATGTGCCTGAAGCGACTGGTCGAGATCGCCCTGGTCGTAGTAGACGCCGCCGAGGTTGTGCCGGCTGCGTAGTTCGGCGGTGATATCCCTGGCCGCGTTGGCCTGCCGGGCCGCTTCGGTCAGGCCGTGCGCGGCGGCAGTGGGCTCTCCGGCACGACGACGCAGCAGGGCAAGGGTGACATGGGCATCGGCGGCAGC
The DNA here is from genome assembly GCA_963733615.1 of uncultured Actinomycetes bacterium. Lineage (GTDB taxonomy): Bacteria > Actinomycetota > Actinomycetes > Mycobacteriales > Jatrophihabitantaceae > DASXRA01. The sequence continues at coordinate 57,128 of CAVTEA010000011.1, read as the reverse complement.
CTCGGGGCGGCCGAGCACGCTTGCCGCTTCGACCGCCTCGTTGGCCCATCGCTCGGCGTCGTCGCCGCGGTTACGGACCATCGCCGCACGCGCGTGCAGCGCGGCCGCCCTGGCCCGAAAGACGCTGACCGGTTCGACCGGGATGAGCCGCAGCGCTTCGGATGTGGCCGCAAGGACGTCGAAGTCGATGTCGTCGACACCGAATGACGCGGTGGCCATGGCATAGAGCAACATCGCGTGCAACTTGGGGTCGATGTCGTCCGGCAGTTCGTCGAGTTGGGCGCGCACGAGATGAAACGCGCGGTGCGGATGACCCGCTGCCATCGCTGCTTCGGATGCGTCGACGACTAGCTTCGGGAGAACACCGGCATCCGGCGCCACGGACGGCCCCATCTCGAGCGCAGTCTCGTAGTGGCGCATTGCCTCTTGCGGAGCACCGACGGTCATCGCTTCGTCGCCTGCTCGGATGCTGGCCTCGAACGCGGTGGCAAGGTCGTGCGACTCGCGCGCGTGGCGCGCCATTTCGGCAGCGGTGCCCTCGACCATCTTGGCCAGCGCGGCTGCGTAAGCGGCGTGCAGGCGCACCCGCTCACCCGGCAGCAGGTCGTCGTACACGGCCTCGGCCAGCAGAGCGTGGCGGAATCCGTAGCCCGCGTCACCGCGTGGTTCGAGCAGGTGCGCGTCGATCGACTCGCGCAGGGCGGCGTTGAGGGGGGTGTCGAGGAGGTCGGCAACCTCGGCGAGCAGGTCGTGTGAGACGCGCCTGCCCGCCACGGCGGCAACCCGGATCACGTGACGGGCTTCGTCGGAAAGCCGATCGAGGCGAACGAGCAGGAGGTCGGCCAGCTCGGCAGGGATCATGCCGGTGTTGGCGCACTCGTTTGCCGCGGCCACCAGCTCCTCGGTGAAGAACGCATTGCCCTCGGAGCGGTCGATGATGCGGCGGATGTCAGGCTCGGTGAGCGGCTCCGCGTTGAGCGACCGGATCAGCGCGCGGACCTCGTCCTGGTCCAGCGGCGGCAGGTGCAATCGGTCGACCCGGGGCAGGCGTGACCATTCCGCCGCGGTGCGGCGAAGCGGATGGCGCCGGTGCAGGTCGTCGCTGCGATAGCTGACGATTACCGCCATCCGCTGGTCGCGCAGCCGGGCCAGGATGAAACCGAGCAGGTCACGGGTGGACTGGTCGGCCCAGTGCGCGTCCTCGACCACCAGCAGGACCGGATCCTGCTCGGCCAGCGCGGTGAGGGCCCCCAGCACAGCCTCGAACAGTGCACTGCGCTCGATCCGTTCGTCCGGCGAGGCGGCCGGCGCGCTGATGACCCGCTGAGTCGGGATGAGGCGGGCGATCGGCGGAAACTCCGCGAGCAACGGCTCGGCCAGCTCCGGGCGCTCGGCCGCAAGGCGCCCGAAAGCCTCGCTGAACGGGACGTAGGGCATACCGGCATCGCCGAAGTCGATGCAATGGCCGATCAGCGTGATCACGCCCGCGGCGTCCGAGCGCGCGGTGATCTCGGCGAGCAGCCTGGTCTTGCCGACCCCTGCGTCACCGGAGAGCACAAGCGCACCGGCATCGCGCTCGGTCGCCTCGTCGAGGCGCTGCTGCAGCGTGTTCAGCTCGACGCCGCGACCGATGAGCGGGTTCGTTGGACGGGGCACAGGTGCAATCTTGACGGCAGATGCCGACAAACGTCGATCCCCGGCTGCCGGGCGGCCCCCGTCAGGGCCAATTGCGGCATCTGTCGTCGCGACTGTCATCGCGCCGCGCCCGCCGTCATGCAGCGGCGCGGTCGTGGCGACCATGCCCGCGCAGGCGCTCGGCAATGCCGGAGCGTTCGCGGCGCGAGCGGGCGCCCGTGCGCTGGAAGTCCTCGGCAATCCGCGCCCGGCGGTACGCCACCTCGGCGTCTGACGCGCTGCTCGGGTGGATCATTTGTCCTCCTGAATCTCGTCGGCCAGCGCCGAGCTTGCCCTTCTGAGGAGGGCGCAAGCATCGGGACAAGTCCCTAGGTTGCCGCCGCCGAACCCGTCTAAGGAGCCACGCGATACCGGCTTGGGGAACACCCTTCGGTTGTCAACCCCTGTGGATGATCACGTCGGTCGTCCACAGATCGCCGCGCAACCACTCGCCACCGTCAATCGCCCGGCACGCTCGCAGGCATGCACGATGACAGATCGCAACGAGCCCAGAGCCCACCTGCGCCGGCCGGGCGCAGGCTGCGCCGCCGTGTCACGCTGGGCTGCGTGCTGCTCCTCGCGGCCTGGCTGCTCAGTGGCGCAGGTTCGCCGCTTGCCGCTCCGGTCAGCGCGCCCCATGCACCGGACGGCCGCCTGCATGGCCTCTCTGACGTTCGGTATCGCTCGCCGTTGCCGGGTCGACTAGTCGTCGTACGCCCCTTCCAGGCGCCGCCGTCGCCCTACGCGGCAGGCCATCGCGGCGTTGATGTCGCGTCCGCGGGCGCGGGGGTCGTCGTTGCAGCAGGGTCGGGCCGCGTGACGTTCGCCGGGCGGGTGGCCGGGCGGGGGCTCGTGGTCATCGCACACGCCGACGGTATCCGCACCGAGTACGAGCCGGTCCGCCCGCTCGTGCCGGCAGGCTCAGCTGTGGTGGCAGGACAACCCATCGGTGTCATCCACGGCACGCACGGCCTATGCCGGGCAGATCGGTGCCTGCACTGGGGAGCACGACGCGGCGACGCCTACCTCGACCCGATGCTGCTGTTGCGCGCGCTCGGCCCGGTGCGCTTGCTGCCGTGGCCGACCGTCACGCCGTGAGCGCGCTCGGCTCGCCATCGCGACCGAACAGCGCGGCAGGTTCCTGCGACGCAGCGGTCGGGTCAGTGTTACGCGCGTGGGTGCGCGCGGGCGTATGCGCGCATCAGCCGATCGGCCGAGACGTGCGTGTAGATCTGGGTCGTGGCAAGGCTTGCGTGCCCGAGCAGTTCCTGCACCGCACGAAGGTCCGCTCCCCCGTCGAGAAGGTGGGTGGCAGCGGTGTGCCGCAGACCGTGCGGGCCGAGGTCAGGTGCGCCCGGAACCCGGCCGAGCCGCTCGTGCACCACGCGGCGCACCGTGCGCGGATCGATGCGCCCGCCGCGGGCACCCAAGACGAGCGCTGACCCGCTCGAGACGGTCGCGAGGGCGGCACGTCCGTTGCGCACCCAGTCATCCATCGCTCGCTCGGCGGCCAGGCCATAGGGAACCATGCGCTCCTTCGAGCCCTTGCCGAAGACTCGCACCACTCGGCGCCCGCGGTCGACGTCGTCGACATCGAGGCGAACGAGCTCGCCCACTCTCATGCCGGTCGCGTACAGCATCTCGACGATCAGCCGATCGCGACGATCAAGCGGCGTCGGATCGTCCGGCCCCGCGTCCATCAGCGCGACTGCCTCGTCGGCGGCGAGCACCGGTGGCAGAACGCGGTGTGGTCGTGGACTGGCGAGCAGCCCGCCCGGATCGACGTCGAGATGCCCGGCGGCGCGCGCCCAGGCGGTGAATGTCCGCACCGAGGCAGCACGGCGCGCGAGCGTGCTTCGAGCCGCGCCCGTCGCACGCTGCTTGGCAAGCCAGCTGCGCAAGACGCGAAGGTCCAGGTCGGCGACCTTCCGGCCACCGAGCCGGCCGAGGTGATCGAGCAGGCTGACCACGTCACCGATGTAGGCACGGACCGTGTGCACCGATCGGTTGCGCTCGAGTCGCAGGTAACGCTCGAACGAATCAACGATGTCGCCCATGCCGCACGGCAACGCGGCGCGCAGTGCCACCAGGTCCACCCTGCCGTCGCTAGCACGCGCCATGCCCTGACGGTGCGCGGCAGGTGCACCTCGGTCAAGTCGCCACGCTCACCGCGGGTCTCGCGGAGGCCTCTTGCGAAACGGTGCCGCCATTCGAAATCCTTCGTCGCTCGATTCGATGAGCCCAGCGAGGCGCAATGCGGGAAGCGCCCGGATCACCTCGACTGCCGAGACGCCGCTGCGCCGCGCGAGATCGTCCTCGCGAGCTGGTAGCCGCACCGGCATGCCGTCAAAGACTCGGCGAGCGATCGGATCCAGTCGATCCAAGGCAGCGCTCAGATCAGCCGGATCGAGGGGCGCCTCGCGCGATATGCCCGGCAATCCCTCTCCCATCGAGCCCACGATCGCGAGAACGTCATCGACCGAGGTTACGAGTAACCCTGGCTCGGAACTGCGCCGCAGCAGGGCATGACAACCGGCGGACATGGCCGACGTGACCGGACCAGGCACGACCATCAGCGGCCTGCCCAGCACCTGGCAGTGACGAGCAGTGTTCAATGCTCCGGAGCGAGCCGCTGCCTCGACCACGATCGTGCCGGTCGACAGGGCCGCGATCAGCCGATTACGAGTGAGGAAGCGGTGTCGTTGCGGCGCGGCACCCGGCGGGCTCTCCGAGATGAGCAACCCCGTCTCGGATACGCGCTCGTACAGCGAGGCGTTGCCGGCTGGATAGGGCCGGTCGAGCCCACCGGCGGACACGATGAAGGTCGGCTCACCGGCCGCCAATGCGCTGCGGTGCGCCGCTGCGTCGATGCCGTACGCGCCTCCGGACACGATCTCGACAGCCCGTGACGCCAAGCCGTATGCGAGCTCGGCGGTGACATGCTCACCGTAGGCGGTCGATGCCCGCGAACCCACGATCGCGACAGACCGCAGGGCCGCCGTCGAGAGTTCGGCTGCACCCTTGACCCACAACGCGAGCGGCGGCACAGGCTCGCCACCTTCACGATGGCGCCGCGTGCCCGCGCGGTACTCCCGAAACCGGGCACGAGCCACCCCCTCCAACGCGGCCATTGCAAAATGCGGCCAGTCAGGGGATTCGGGTACCACCAGGCGCATGCCGTGACGAGAGCCGGCGTCGAGATCGGATTCGGGGTCGGCGGAATCGCGTCTCGCGCTCGTCGCCGCGGCGACGTCGGGCGGGACGTCGCCGGTCCGGATGGACGCGGCCGCCTGGACCGGGCCGAGGCGCTGCACCCAGTCCCAGACCGGGATCGACGCTGACTCGGCCACTCTGCTCAGGTAGGCGCGGGCGATCAGCAGCTCGTCGTCGCACGCACCCTGGTCTGCTTGCATCCCGGCGTTCACCTCGCTCACACCGCCCACGCAGCACAGCGTCCGGTGCGCAGGAAGACCGCCTCTGCCATGTCATCGGCGTCGGGAATTGCGTGGCCGGCGAGATCGGCGACGGTCCAGGCGATGCGAAGCACACGATCAAACCCGCGCGCGCTCAGCGCGCCACGATCGAGATGCTGCTCGGCCGGACGCACCGTGGCGCGCGGCAGTCGCCAGGGCCGCTGGCGCAGCGCACGGCCGGGTACCTCGCCGTTCGTCTGCCAGCCCGCCGCCTGCCAGCGCTGCCCCGCGGCACCGCGGGCCGAGCCGACACGAGCCGCCACTGCGGCACTCGACTCGCGCTCGGTCGACTCGTCGAAGAACTCTGCCCGTGGTATCGGATCGACGGACAACCGGATGTCGATCCGGTCGAGCAGCGGGCCGGACAGCCGTTGGCGATATCGCCGGCGGGCCGCAGGAGCGCATGAGCAGTCCCTCGCTCGGTTGCCGCATGGGCACGGGTTTGCGGCGAGCACAAGCAGGAAGCGCGCCGGATAGCTCACGACTCCGTGACTGCGGTGCAGCACCACACTGCCGCTCTCCAGCGGTTGACGCAGGCCGTCAAGCACCGACGTCTGAAACTCCGGGGCCTCGTCCAGGAAGAGGACGCCACGATGAGCGAGGGAGATCGCTCCGGGACTGGCAACGCCTGAACCACCGCCCACCAGCGCGGCCACCGAGGCGGTGTGATGAGGTGCCTGGAACGGTGCTCTGCGCAGTAAGCGTGCACGCCCGGCCAGCGCGCCGGCCACGGAATGCACGGCGGTGACCTCCAGTGCGGCACTGTCGTCCAGTTCGGGGAGCAGCCCGGGCAGCCGCTCAGCGAGCAGTGTCTTGCCTGCCCCGGGCGGGCCGACCAGGTAGAGATGATGCCCGCCCGCAGCCGATACCTCGATAGCGCGTTTCGCCGCCACCTGCCCGGCTACGTCGGCAAGGTCAGGGGCCTCGGCGTCGACCTGGACACCGACATCGGACCCGGGTGTCGCGATGGCCGGCGCGGGCGCGCCGTCGCGCAGCCAGGCGATCACGTCAGCAAGGGTGCGTGCCCCGCGAACGTCGAGGCCGGTGACAAGCGCCGCTTCCGCCGCGTTGCCCTCGGCGACCACGACCCGGCGCACGCCCGCGCGTTTGGCGGCGATGACGGCCGGCAGCATCCCCCGAATCGGTCGCAGCCGGCCGTCCAGTCCGAGCTCAGCAACCCACGCCGCGTCAGCGATGGCATCTGGCGGCACGATATGGGCCGCACCGAGGACGGCCAACGCCATGGCGAGGTCGAAGCGCGACCCGACCTTGCGCACGTCCGCCGGCAGCAGCGCCAGGGTGATGCGGCGGTTCGGCCAATCGGCGCCGGAATTCAGTACCGCGGCGCGGATGCGATCACGTGCCTCGACGACGGAGATGTCGGCCAGGCCGGTGAAGGTTAGGCCGGGCAAGCCTGCGGACAGGTCGGCCTCGACCTCGACAACATGCCCGTCCATGCCGGTGAGCGCAAGTGCCAGAGTGCGCGCGATGGCCATCAGAACGCCGCCCGCAGGTGCACGACCTCGGCTGCACCCCGTGGGCGACGGAGGACGCTCACGACGTCGAAGCGCAGTTCGGGCCAGAATCGCGTCTCGCCGTAGGCGCGCTGCTCGGCGAGCCAACGCAGTGCCAAGCGGCGCACCTGCTGGGCCTTGGCTGCCCCGACGGCCTCTGCCGGTGCACCGAATGACACCGACGAGCGAGTCTTGACCTCGCAGAATACGAGAACCTGATCCTCGACCGCGATGATGTCGACTTCTCCGTCGGGGCAGCGCCAATTGCGACTGACGATGACGAGGCCGGCCTCGGTCAAATGCCGTTCAGCGACTCGCTCACCGTATTGACCGACCGCATCCTTAGCGCGCATGCCACGAGACTGCCGCGCGCCTGGGCGCAATGCCGCGCCTCAGACAAGGTTGTGGACGACGCCCCCGCCTGTGGACCACGAATTTGACAGTTGCCCGATCATGTGTTCGGCGAAGACCAGCGCCACAATCCGAACGGCTGCCTACGGCGCAAGGTCGACGCACGCGCGCAGAGATCCGTCCATGTAGAAGGGCGTGGAATCGTGTTCGTGGGTGATCTGCCACCGCCCGTCGATCTTGCGCAGGCACACGGTCGACCGGAACCACAACTCGAAGCCCTCCTCGGCGCCATGCGGGGTCGCTGCGAGGCGATTGAGGCTGTGGCAGTAGGCGACATCGTCTCCGGCCCGCACCGCCAGGTCGCGAATCTCGTAGTCGATAGGTCCGTCGAACCCGGAGAACCAGCCCCGCAGTCCGGTCACGTCGCGCAACTGCGCCCCGCTGTGTCGTAGCGGCGGCGCGAGATCGAACTTCACCATCTCCGGCGCGTAGCGTGACACGATCCGCTCGGCGTCCCTGCCCCGCATTGCCTTCTCCCGCTCGCGCATCACCTCGCGAATCTGCACATCGTCCTGGCTTCGTACCGCGCTGCTCATGGCTTCCTCCATCGGCGTACGGCGCGCCCGCTGCGGGCACCCCTTCGTCGCGTATGTAGAAGCTGGCCAGCCGGTTTCGACATATCAGCGGGAGAATCATCGAGATCCTGGAGGTTCTGGTGAAGTACGTGATCCTGATCTACGGCAACCCGGCCTCGCGCGAGGCATGGGAAGGACTTTCTGCCGCCGAACGTCTCAGCGGGCTCACTGCCTATCGAGAGCTCGCCGACGACCTCGTCGCGTCGGGCGAGATGATCGTGTCCGAAGCCCTTGCCGATTCGTCGCTGGCCAAGCGCATCACAGTGCGTGACGGCAGGACGACAACCAGCGACGGGCCGTTCGCCGAAGTGAAGGAACATCTGGCAGGTTTCTTCCTCGTCGACTGCGACAGCATCGACCTCGCGATCGAGCGTGCGGCTCGGATACCGGAGGCGGCGTTCGGCCTGGTCGAGGTACGGCCGGTGATGGACCTCCGCGGCTTCGAGTTGTGACCGAAAGCGGCGAGGTCGCCGAGTTGCTGCGTGAACTCGCGCCGCAGGTTCTCGGCGTTCTCCTCCGGCGCCACGGCAGCTTCGACATCTGCGAGGACGCGGCGCAGGAAGCGATGCTCGCCGCAGCCATCCAATGGCCGGCCGAAGGCGTCCCGGGCAATCCGAAGGGCTGGTTGATCACGGTCGCGTCGCGCAGGCGGATCGAATTGTGGCGTAATGAAGCAGCCCGCCGGCGTAGGGAGCAAACCGCTGCCTCGCTGGCGACTCCGGACCCGGAGCCGATCCGGACGTCGACGACACGCTGACCCTGCTGTTGTTGTGCTGTCACCCGTCACTGACCCGGGCCTCCCAGGTGGCGCTGACCTTGCGAGCCGTCGGCGGGCTCACCACCGCGGAGATCGCGCGGGCATTGCTGGTGCCCGAGGCAACGGTGGCGCAGCGCATCAGCCGCGCGAAGCAACGGATCAAGGCCAGCGGCGCCGAATTCCGGATGCCCCCACCGACGCTGCTGGCCGGGCGGCTCGGCGCTGTCTTGCAGGTGCTCTATCTGATCTTCAACGAGGGCTATGCCGCAAGCTCCGGGTCAGTACTGCAGCGCGTCGATCTCACCGCGGAGGCACTGCGCCTCACCCGCCAACTTCGTGATCGCCTCCCCGAAGACGGCGAAGTCGTCGGGCTGCTCGCGTTGATGCTTCTCACCGATGCTCGCCGGGCTGCGCGCACGCGTCCGGACGGCGCGCTGATCCCGCTCGCCGAACAGGACCGCAGCCGATGGGACGCCCGGGCGATCGCCGAGGGCGTCACGTTGATCACCGAAACGCTCGCCAGCAGGCCCGTCGGCCCATACCAGTTGCAGGCCGCGATCGCTGCCGTGCACGACGAGGCGGCCAGTGCACAGGACACCGACTGGCCGCAGATCCTCGTGCTGTACGAGTTGCTCGGCAACGTCGCGCCCGGCCCCATGGTCACCCTCAGCCGGATCGTCGCGCTCGCGATGGTCAGCGACCCGTGGACCGCCCTGGCCGAACTCGAAACGGCCACGGCCGACCCCACGCTCGCCGCGCATTACCGCGTCGATGCCGTACGCGCGCACCTGCTCGACATGGCCGGCGAGCGCGAGGCGGCGGGTGAGACGTACCGGTCGGCCGCGCGACGCACGCGCAGCATCCCCGAACAGCGATATCTCAACGAGCGCGCCGCGCAACTGAGCACATGAGCGCCGCGGCTCAGCTGCCGAAGCCGCCCTTCGCATCCGGGAGCTCGAGGTCCGGCTTCTCCAGCTCCTCGATGTTCACGTCCTTGAACGTGACCACGCGAACGGTCTTGACGAACCGCGCCGGCCGATACATGTCCCAGACCCACGCATCGCGCATGGTGAGCTCGAAGTAGGCGTCACCGTCGACGTTGCGCGGCTGCAGGTCGACGTCGTTGGTGAGGTAGAAACGCCGCTCGGTCTCAACGACATAGCTGAACTGGGCGACGATGTCTTTGTATTCGCGATAGAGCTGCAGCTCCATCTCGGTCTCATAGTTCTCGAGATCCTCGGCGCTCATCGTGTCCTCGCTGACCTGTCAGGACTCACGCGATCTCCTCCGACTGCGCCTCGGGCGCTCCAGCGTCCATCCATTGATTCTCGCGCAGTGGCGGGCCGCCGTGCAGCGCGGTAGCTCGTCGCACATTGATGTAGGACGCACGGTGCTGCACACATGGACCGAATCGGTCTAATGCCGCAGAATGCTCGGGCGTTATGTATCCCTTGTGCTGCGCGAAGTCGTACTGCGGCCACTGCTGGTGCATCTCGACCATCATCCGATCGCGCGTCACCTTGGCCAGGATCGACGCGGCCGCAATGCAGCTCACGACTACATCGCCCTTCCACACGGCCGTGGCCGGCATGCCCAACCCAGGGACCGGGAAGCCGTCGGTCAGCGCGTACGCAGGCGCTGGTCGGAGTGCGGCGAGGGCACGCCGCATCCCGGAAAGGTTGGCGACGTGCAGGCCGCGCTCGTCGATCTCGGCGGCCAGGATCGCCACGACCGAGTAGGCCGTGGCGCGCCGGACGATCTGTGCGTACAGCGACTCGCGGACCGCGGGGGTGAGCAGCTTCGAGTCGGCGAGGCCGTCGATCTCGCCGCGCCGGCCGGCCGGAAGGATGCAGGCGGCAACGACGAGCGGTCCCGCGCACGCGCCCCGCCCGGCCTCGTCGGCCCCGGCGACCAGGCCGAAGCCGGCGCGCTGCAGCGCCGTCACGTAGGCGGACAGACCCGAATCCCGACGCACGATCAGCCGGGGAGGCCGGAATGGCAGCGACACTGTGACGGAGCGACTGGCCATGACGATGCAGACGTTACGCGGACACGGAGCGCTTGCCGGATAGGAGGTTCTCGAGCAGGTCGGCGAGTCCGACCGGGTAGACCGTCGCGGCTGTCGCCCGCAGTTCGGCGATGGTCCACCAGCGCTCGCCGACCAGCGCGGCCCGCTCGATCTCGTTCACGCCGGCCACCCGCAGCGGGGTTCCCGGTGCAAGGCGGGCGAGGAAGTAGTGGTTGCTCTGCATGTATGTCCCGCCGTTGAACGCGAACCGCTCGTTGTCGACATGCACCGCAACGTCGTCGGCGGTGATCGCGACCTCGACGCCGACCTCCTCGCGCAGTTCGCGAACCGCGGCGCGAGCGGGCGTCTCGTCCTCCTCGGTGCCGCCGCCCGGTGTGACCCAGTGGGTGGCGTCGGCGCCGACGTCCACGTGACTCTCGATGAGCAGCACCCGCTGCTCCTCGTCGATCAACAGCACCCGCCCCGCGGTACGAGCAACGACGGTCAGCCGCTCGACCAGATCCGCGATCTGGCCCGGTACGAACACCTCGTCGCTGGCCCGTAGGTCCTCGATCGTCCACCAGCGCCAGCCGAGGATGGTCTCCTGCTCCGTCGCGGTCAGGGCGGTCGGCTCGATCGCCGGTCCAGCGGGAACACGCGCAGCGAAGAAGTGGTCGGTCTGGTCATGGGTCACGCCGCCCCACGACCACGTGCGGCGCAGGCGGAGCAATTCGGTGGCGTCCGGCGCGAGGGTGACCTGGATGCTCGTCTCTTCGTAGGTCTCGCGGACGGCAGCCGCACGTGGCGTCTCGCCCGGCTCGAGGCCACCGCCGGGCGTGAGCCAGTGCCTCGTGCTGCCGTCGCCGGTGCGCTCGTGAATCAGCAGCACCCGATCGGCGGGGTCGATGAGCAGCAGACGGCCCGCGACCCGCGGCGTTGCACGAGACACAAGCGGCACTAGAGCCGACGGCGACGGCGGCGGATGCCGAAGACCGGCAGCATCACTGCAGCGGCGCCGAGCAGCGGCAGCGCCGAGTCCGCGGTGTGCTTGAACGTGCTCGGCGTGCCGAGCGTGCGCCAGCGCGAGGGCGGCCACGCGATGATGACGCCCTTGCCGATCACCTTGCTCACCGCGACGGTCGTGCCCGACGTGCCGCAGATGTGGTTTGCCGGAGCCTCTTCGATGCAGTGGTATCGCGAGTCCGCGGAGTCACCGCGGTGATCGCCCATCACCCACAACCGGCCCTTGGGGATCGTGATCGGCCCGAACGTGCGCTGGTCACCGCCGTCCGGGGCGAGGTGCCCGGGCTTGCTGCGCGGATCCCAGGCGCTGTCCTCGAAGATGTAAGGCTCGTCGAGAGAGTGCCACGGACCGCTCGCGCCATGGTCGCTCACCTGCACCCGGCCCTGCGCGTCGCAGCACTGAACCGTCTGGCCGCCGACGGCGACGACCCGCTTGATCAGGTCCTTCTCGTCCGGCGGGACGAAGCCGACCAGTTGGCCAAACCAGTGCACCGCCTTTACCAGGGGGTTGGACGGCGCCGCGGGAGTCGGTTCCTCGTCCCAGTCGCGGGGCGCCCGGAACACGACGATGTCGCCAGGATGCGGATCACGCAGATCAAAGATCAACTTGTTGACCAGGACGCGGTCGCCCGAGCAGCCCGGGCAGCCGTGCAGCGTCTTCTCCATCGACTCGGACGGGATGTAAAAGGGCTGGACGAGGAAGGTCTTGATCAGTACCGCGACCGCAATGGCGATGGCGATCAGAACCGGCAGCTCCCACCACGGGGCCTTCTTGTGCTTTTTCGGTTCGCCACGCCGGCGCAGTACGCCGTGGCGCGGCTGCTTGCCGCCGCCGCCGACCGGCTGGCCAGGCTCTGCGCCGGCACCCGCCTCGGACGCCGCCCCGCCGGGCGCCGGCGCGCCTTCGTGGGGTTCGTGCCCGCCGGGTTCTTCCGCGGAAACGCCGTCGCTGATCAGTCCGGTGCGCGCAGGCCGCGCGGCCGGGGCCGCAGCCGGCTCGGGATCGCCAGCGTGCCCGTCATCCATCGCGATCGTCTGCGCGAGTTCGTCATCGTGCGCAGAGGCATCGGACTCGAGCGCGCCCGCGGCCGCCCCGTCATCGGAGGCCACACCATCTGCGACGGAGGAAGAGTGCTGGGAGTCCTCGTCGGCCATGCGATCGTCGCTGCCGGTACTCAGCGGGCGACCGTCACCCGCTTTTCCTTGATCTTGGCCGCCTTGCCACGCAGGTCGCGCAGGTAGTACAGCTTCGCCCGGCGGACGTCGCCACGGGTAACCAGCTCGATCCGGTCGATGACGGGCGTGTGCACCGGGAAGGTGCGCTCGACGCCGACGCCGAAGCTGACCTTGCGGACGGTGAATGTCTCGCGCAGACCGCCACCCTGCCGGCGGATAACCACGCCCTGGAATACCTGGATGCGCGAGCGCGTGCCTTCGACGACCCGCACGTGCACCTTGAGCGTGTCGCCGGGCCGGAAGTCGGGCACGTCAGAGCGCAGCGACTCGGCGTCCAGGGTGTCGAGCGTGTTCATCTCGGGATCGCTTCCTGTCGTACTCGAGGCGGCACACGACGAAATGCCGGGTCGTTATGCCGACGTCTTCCATTTGATGGCGCCACCGCGCCAGATGATGCGGGGCAACCCCTCGATGGTGCCACACCGGCGCGCTCAACGTGAAACTGGGCAGACGGTCGCGGTTTCCCCGCCATTGCCCGCAATCTGGCACCGGCCGGTCAAGGCAGCAGATCGGGCCGGCGTTGTGCGGTGCGCTGCTGCGACTGCTCGGCCCGCCAGCGGGCGATCTCGCCGTGATTTCCGGACAAGAGCACGCCGGGCACGTCGAGTCCGCGCCAGGATGCCGGCTTGGTGTAGGCAGGCGCCTCGAGCAGGCCGTCGCTGAAGGAGTCCTGCGCGGCGGAATCGGCGTTACCCAGCACGCCGGGCAGTAGGCGACTGACCGCCTCGACGATGACCAGGACCGCCGCCTCTCCCCCGGAGAGCACGTAGTCGCCGAGGCTGACCTCGTCCACGCGCATTCGACCGGCCGCGTGTTCGGCGACGCGAGCGTCGATTCCCTCGTAGCGTCCGCACGCGAACGCAAGCCAGGGCTCGGCGCTGAGTTCGCGCGCCATCGCCTGGGTGAACGGCCGCCCCGCGGGCGACGGGATCACCAGTCGCGGCTGCAGCGCGGCCTCAGGCGGCGCGATCTCATCAAGGGCCCGGCCCCACGGTTCGGCAAGCATGACCATGCCGGGCCCACCGCCGTAGGGAGTGTCGTCGACCGTGCGGTGGACGTCGTCGGTCCACCGGCGCAGGTCGTGCACGCGCAGGTCGATCTGCCCGCGCTGAATCGCCTTGCCGAGCAGCGCCTGACGCAGTGGGGTCAGGTAGTCGGGGAAGATCGTCACGATGTCGACGGTCAGGCCACTCACAGCTCGAACAACCCCTCGGGCGGATCGACGGTGACCGTTCCCGCTGCAACATCGACGCTCGGCACCATCGCCGCGACGAACGGCACGAGTCGCTCGCGCCCCTCGACGTCGATGACCAGGTAGTCGGCGGCGGGGGCGTGGACGACGTCGCGGACCGGGCCGAGCGGCCGGCCGTCGACGGTCGACGCGGCGAGCCCGATCAGGTCGGTGTCGTAGAAGTCGTCGGGGTCGTCGAGGTCGGGACGTTGCGACGCCGCGATGAAAAGGTCGGTGCCGCGCAACGCCTCGGCGCCCGTGCGATCGTCCACACCGTCGAACCGCACGATCAGCCGCCTGCCCTGCCAGCGTGCGGACGCGACGATCAACGGACCGGAGCCCGCGGGGTCGGCGATCAGCACCGCGCCTGCGGCGAAGCGGTCGTCGGGCTGATCGGTGAACGCCCGGACGACGACCTCACCGCGCACACCGCTGGCCGGGCCGATCCGGCCAACCGCGACAAGGTCGTCGCCTGTGGCGGCCACTGGCCGACTCAGCGCTGATCGACGTCGATCACGTCGACCCGGATGCCCTTGCCGCCCACGCCGTTGATGACCTGCCGCAGCGCCTTGGCCGTGCGACCGCTGCGCCCGATCACCCTGCCGAGGTCCTCGGGGTGAACCCGGATCTCCAGGCGCGATCCACGACGGTTGTTGACGGCGTCGACACGAACGTCGTCGGGGTGGTCGACGATGCCCCGGACGAGATGCTCGAGGGCTTCCTCGAGCACGTCAGCTGCCCGCCTGCTCGCCCGCCCCGTCGGTGGCGGTCGGCGGCGCTGGGTCAGCGCCGTTGGCGGCGTCCGAATCACCAGCTTCGGCGCCAGGCTCCTCGGATGTGGCCTTCGGCGTCTGCACGGCAGCCTTGGTCGCCTTGGCCGCGCGCTTCTTCGGCGCGGTGGTCGCCTCGGCCGCGGGCTCACCCGAAACCTCGGCGAGTGCCGCGTTGAACCGCTCCAGCTTGTCGGGCTTGGCAGCGGGATAGCGCAGCGGTTCCGGGGCCGGCAGTCCCTTGAACTTCTGCCAGTCGCCGGTCGCCTTCAATATCGCGGTGACGGCTTCGGTGGGTTGCGCCCCGACACCGAGCCAGTAGGCCGCGCGCTCGCCGTCGAGCTTGATCAACGACGGATCACTTTTGGGGTGGTACTCGCCAATCGTCTCGATCGACCTGCCGTCCCGCTTGGTACGGGCATCGGCGACGACGATGCGGTAGTGCGGCTCGCGCATCTTGCCAAGACGCATGAGCTTGATCTTGGTGGCCACGGGTGTGTGTGCTCCAGAGGTTGCAGGGATGGGCGCAGCGCATCCACTGGTGGGGTTCGCGGGATGCGACGTCCGGGTGGACTGGCCCGAAGGCGGCGAGAGGGTCCGCAGTCAGGTCGGTACTCAGCCGGCCATTCTGCCACGCCTGGCAAGCTTCACCGAATCGGCGTGGGGCGCCACTGCGGTGTTCGCCACGTTTGCGGCGCGCCGCCGTTGGGCGCAATCGGCAACGGGGTAAGAAGTACACGCCCTCTCGAAGTATGAGTTCGAGAGGTCATCTGGCGATCTGGTGCAATCGATCGGCCGCAGAAAGGTGTCGGCCCCTCGAAGTATGAGTTCGAGGGGCCGACATTCGATCACGAGCCGGTGACGTCTCGCGATCTTCACGGAAGTTCCGCCACTTCACGCTGTCACTTGCGCTCCCCGTCGAGTTTCCCCGACGAGATGAAGCCTGCTTTCCTTCCGATCCCGCCGTGCCTTTCGGCTTGGCGTAGCGCAATGTTTACTCGCTCGCCACCCGCTATGCAAGCCGAATTTTGCAAGATCTTTTCCCGAGATCGACGCAAGATCAACTGCGGTTCGCCACAAGATCACAGCAGCGGCCGTGCCGTGCCGGACGATGCTTCTTGTCAAGGTCGTACGCGGGCGAAGTGCCTGCCGAAACATCGGTTCGACCGGGCGCCGGAGGCCGTCTCAGCCGCAGGTAGGTTGCAAAGCAATGATCGCGGCGGCATTGCTGCGTGGGCCCGCGGAGAGCGAGATCACGAGATGACGGCAGCGCAGACGCAACAGTCGAGCGCGCAGACCCTGGCGTTTCCAGCCGGATTCGTCTGGGGAGCTGCCACTGCGGCCTACCAGATCGAGGGGGCAGCCACCGCGGACGGTCGCGGGCCTTCGATCTGGGACACCTTCAGCCACACGCCCGGAACAATCGCCGACGGCACGACAGGCGACGTTGCCACTGATCACTACCACCGCGTTGCCGAGGACGTGGCCCTGATGGCCGACATGGGGCTGCGCGCATACCGGTTCTCGATTGCCTGGCCGCGGATCATTCCGAGCGGCGCCGGCTCGGTGAACCGGGCCGGGCTCGACTTCTACTCCCGGCTTGTCGACCAACTGCTCGAGCTGTCGATAGCGCCGATTGCCACGCTCTACCACTGGGATCTGCCGCAGGCATTGCAGGATCTCGGCGGCTGGACCAACCGCGACACGTCCGCACGATTCGCCGAGTACGCCGCAGTAGTCGCTGACGCGCTCGGGGACCGGGTGCAGGCATTCACGACACTCAACGAGCCGTGGTGTTCGGCATTTCTCGGCTATGGCGCCGGGGTGCACGCGCCCGGAATCCGCGACAACGCGAGCGCGCTCAGCACGGCGCACCACCTCTTGCTCGCCCACGGGCGCGGCGTCGCCGCTCTGCGCGCCGCGCTGCCGTCGTCGGCGCAGGTGTCGATCACGCTGAACCTCGCGGTGGCCCGCCCGGCAACGCCAGGCGATGCCGATGCAGCGCGGCACGTCGACGCGATCGCGAACCGAATCTTCCTCGATCCGATTCGCCACGGCGCATATCCGGCCGACCTGATCGCTGATACGAAGCACGAGAGCGACTGGTCATTCGTCCGCGACGGCGACCTCGAGGTGATCTCGGCCCCTATCGACTTTCTCGGCGTCAACTACTACACACCCTCGCGTATCGCCGCTGCGACCGGCGCGCTCGCGGCGGACCCGCAGGCAGCGAAGGGACCCTCGCCCTGGCCAGGCTCGAACCTCGCCTTCGCGGTACCGGAAGAAGGCCAGCACACGGCGATGGACTGGCTCATCGATCCAGCGAGCTTCACCGACCTACTGATCCGGCTGCATCGCGACTACCCCGGCCTCGCGCTCATGATCACTGAGAACGGTGCGGCTTTCGACGACGTGGTCGAAGAATCCGGCGCGATTCATGACAGTGCACGGATCGACTACCTGCGCCGGCACGTCGCCGCCGTCCACGCCGCGATCGAACAAGGCGCTGACGTGCGCGGCTACATCCTGTGGTCGCTGCTGGACAACTTCGAATGGGCGTACGGCTACGGGAAGCGCTTCGGGCTGATCCACGTCGACTACGAGACCTGCGAACGCCGCCCGAAAGACTCTGCCCGCTGGTACCGGCAGGTCATCGCCGCGAACGGCATCGCGTGAGCGGCCTGCTCGCTACCGTGACGCGCTCGACGGGCAGAGCGTGGCCGAGCGGCTGCGAGCGCGGCGTCATCGCCGTGGCGCGCGAAGGCGACTGGGAAGGCCTGCCCGATCGCGACGAACTACGGCTGCTCGACGCCGGGGAAGGCACGACGCTGCGATGACCGAACGGGTGGACCACTCGCTGACGGTGGCGATAGCCGGCGCATACGACCTCGCTGAAGGGGCCCGCTGGGTCGCGGCTGGTGGCAGAACTCGACATCCCGCTCGGCGCGGTCGCCCCGGTGGCCGGTGCGCCGGGCTGGTGGATCGCCGCGGCGGGCACCGGCATCGCCCTACTCGACCCGGCCGGTGCCCTCACCTGGATCGATCGGCCCGAGGACGCCGCGGCTGCGCCGATGCCGATGAACGATGCCGTCTGCGATCCGTCCGGGCGCTTCTGGGCGGGCAGCATCGCCTACGACAACACCCCGGGCGCAGGTTTACCGTGGCGCCGGGCGACGGCGCACCGGACGGGATGACCGTCGACGACGACGGCAGGCTGTGGGTGGCGTTCTGGGACGACTGGGCGGTGCGCTGCTACGACCCGGACGGCTCGCTGTACCGGGCCGTCTCGGTGCCCGCGCCGAGGCCCACGAGCGTCTGCCTCAGCGCGGGCGCAGACCGCCGGCTGCTCGTCACCACCGCCCGGCACGGCCTCGACGCTGCGTTGCCGGCGTCCGGGGCGATCCTGTCATGCAGCATCGACGCTGCGGCACCGCCGGCACACGCCTATCGACGCGGCTGAATCACCCGCTCGCTGTCGCGTTCAGTTCAAGGTTGCGCCGGCAAGGCCCGCGGAACGGGAGGTCCGCATGGTAGCTACGGACACGGTCATCGAGATCGTCCAACTCAAGTCTGCATATTTCGGTGACGCCTCTTCGCTCAATGCCGCTGGGTCCCTCTTTCTGCGGTCACTGGGGTAGCTCACCGAGCGCGTCTCCTGGGACGGAGTCGTGCACGATCTCGTGTCGGGGCGGATCCAGCGAACCCGGCCCGATTTGGGGGTCGTCTAACGACTCCGTCCACTGGCCCGTCTCGAGCAACGGCAGAATCATTCGACCCCGGAGATCGTCGTCAAGGGTCCCTCGTCAGCCGTTGGTACCTCGAAGTTATCGAAGTACTTGGCAGCGAGCTCAGCCGGCAACTGGAAGTCATCAGCGTGGACGAGACCGCGAGCGTCGACACGTGCAAGTACTACGTCGCGAGGGGTGTTCACATAGATGGTCTCTGCCGTCACACCAAGCGGGGCGAGTAGCTCGCGGTACTCGTCGCGCATTTGGCGGGACCAAAAGGAAAAGTCGAGAACGACATCCTGGCCCGCACGCACAAGCTGGATGAGACGGCTCTTGAGGTGACGCTCGATCACGTCCCTTTCGTCATCGGAGAGAGGCATGGTCCTGATGCCGCGACGCCACGCCTCCTCATCGAAGGACATGCGTACGAGCCCGTCGTGCTCAAGGCCACGCGCCACGGTGGATTTACCTGAGCCTGCAGAGCCGCACATGAACACGACCCTCGGCATGTCGAGAATCGTATCCGCGCAGCTGAACCAGGCTCCTGTTTATTCTCAGCCCGCCGCCCAAGACCGCGGCAGTGACTCGCAACCTAAATCCGGACCTCGCAGGATCACTCGCAACCTAAGTCCGGACATCGCAACCTTCACCCGGACAGGACACTCGCTACCCCGAGCCTTTCGGCGAGCGCCATGGCGTCGAACGGTGCACGCACCTTGGCATCGTTGTCGAAGTAGACGTAGACGTCGCGCGGGGCCCACGATCTGATCGTCGCCGCCCAGTCGGAAAGCGCGGACTCGGTGTAGCCGCTCGCGTATAGCTCCTCTGCACCGTGCAGGCGCAGGTAGCTGAAGTCGGCGGTCGCGGCGCCGATCGTCGGCCACCGCCCGCCGGAGTCGGCCAGTACGGCGGCGACTGCGTGCTCGCCGAGCAGTTCGACGAAACGGGGCGACTCGAAGCTCGCATGCCGCACCTCGATCGCGTGCCGCAGCGGGCGGTCGGCGTCCGTGCCGGTCCAGGCGCGCCCGGTGAGCCTGTCGTCGTGACGTCGCGCCAGGTAGGCAGCCTCGCCGCTCGTCCTCGGCAGGCCCGCGAGAAATGCGTCGAGCACCGTCTCGTCAAAGGGCATGTTCGGTGGTAGCTGCCACAGCAGCGGCCCGAGCTTGTCGCGCAGGGCGAGCAGGCCGGAGGCGAAGAAGTTGGGGAGCACAGTGCCGACATCGCGCAGCCGCTTCATGTGCGTGACGAACCTGCTGCCCTTCGCAGCGAACACGAAGCCGGCAGGCGTCTGCTCATACCACGCGTAGTAGCTCTGCGGGCGCTGTAGCGAATAGAACGACGCGTTGATCTCGATTGTGTTGAGATGCTCGGCGGCGTAGGTCAACTCGGCACGCTGCGACAGACCCTTCGGGTAGAAGACGCCACGCCACGGCGGGTACCGCCAGCCCGAGATGCCGATCCTGACGTGGCCGGCCACGACCGCCACCCTCAGGTGGGCAGTTTCGTCGCCGGTGGGCGGTTACAAGTGCCCACCGGCGACGCAACTGCCCACTCGACCCGGACGCGACACGTCAGTACGAGCGGCCGACGTAGGCGACGAGATCGGGCTCGGTGTCGCTATCGGGCACCGAGCCGTCGGCCCGCTGCAGGCACCGCACCGTCACAGCCGACTGGGCAAGCTGTGCCTCGCCCGTCTCACCGAGAGCCGACCACGCGATCTTGGCGAACCCGTCGGCGGCAGCCGCCGCGGCATCGTCCACTGTGGACACTTCGGCGATACGGGAGTCGCGGGCCTCGCGCGCTTCGTCGAGCATCTGTTGCTGCTCGTCGACCAGCAACCGTGTTATCTGAGCGCTCAGTTCGCCCAATGCGACCGGCGACTTGCCGCCGGACAGCCGGCGCGCCAGGGTCGCCACATCGGCGTCCAGGTCCCGCGGGCCGAGTTCGACGCGCAGCGGCACGCCCTTGAGCTCCCAGTCGACGGCCCGGCGGCCGAACGGGACATCGGTGCGGTCGTCGACGACGACGCGCACGCCGCAGTCGCGCAACTCGGTGCCGATCTTGTGCACGGCGTCGACCACCTCCGACTTCACCGCCATGACCACGACCTGGATCGGGGCCAGCGCGGGCGGCACCCGCAACCCCGAGTCGTCGCCGTGCACCATGATCAGCCCGCCGACCATCCGGGTCGACGATCCCCACGACGTGGTCCAGGCAAACTCGCGGCCGCCCTCCTTCGTCGAATAGTCGATGCCGAAGGCCTTGGCAAAGTTCTGCCCGAGCTCGTGCGAGGTGCCCATCTGCAACGCCTTGGCGTCACGGGTCATCGCCTCGAGCGTCAAGGTGTTGATCGCACCGGCGAAACGCTCCTGCTTGGTCTTTCGGCCGACGATCACCGGAATGGCAAGCACGTTGACCATGAGATCCTCATAGGCCTCATGCAGGATGCGCCGCGCGTAGTCGCGGGCGTCGTCATGGTCGGCGTGGGCGGTGTGGCCCTCCTGCCAGAGGAACTCGCTGGTGCGCAGGAACAGCCGTGGCCGAAGCTCCCAGCGCACCACGTTGGCCCACTGGTTCAGCAGCAGCGGCAGGTCGCGGTAGCTCTGCACCCACTTGGCCATGAACTCGCCGATGACCGTCTCAGACGTCGGGCGAACCACGATCGGTTCTTCGAGATCCTTGCCACCGGCATGGGTGACGACGGCAAGCTCAGGGCTGAAGCCCTCGACATGCTCCGCCTCGCGGTGCATGTACGACTCCGGGATGAACAGCGGGAAGTACGCGTTCTGCGCGCCGCACGCCTTGATCCGATCGTCCATCTCGGCCTGGATCCGCTCCCAGATGGCATACCCGTACGGGCGGATGACCATCGTGCCGCGAACCGGGCCGTTGTCGGCAAGCTCGGCCTTTGCGATCACGTCCTGGTACCAGCGGGGGAAATCGTCCGATTGCGAGGTCAGCACGCGCGCCATGACGCGCAATGCTACGGACCCGGCCAGAGCCAATTCGATCGAGTTCCGTGTCTCGGCGCGATACCGTCCAGGCCATGAACACCCCGATCGATCTCGCGGCGGCGATCGCCGGCATCGATGCTCACTGGCGACCGCTCACCGTCGCAACGCTCAATGACTACGACATCCGCCTGGCGCGCATCCAGGGCGAGTTCGCGTGGCATACCCATCCGGAGACCGACGAGGTCTTCCTCGTCATCGACGGCACGATGACACTGCAATTGCGCGACGGCGACGTCGAACTCTCCCCCGGTCAGCTCTACGTCGTACCCAAGGGCGTCGAGCACTGTCCACGCGCGGACGCCGAATGCCACATCATGATGGTCGAGCCCTCGGCCACGGTGAACACCGGCGACCTGCCGGCGAACGAGTTCACCGCGCCCCGGGTGGTGTCCTGACCATCAGATGATCTTGGCGGCCGATCACGCGACGACCGCACCGCGCAGCACCATACGTCGCGGGCGGCCCGTCGTCGACAGGTCGGCTCGCGGGTCGGCGTCGTAGACGACGAGGTCCGCCGGCGCCCCTTCGGAAAGGCCCGGCAAGCCCAGCCACTCGCGCGCCCGCCACGACGCCTGGGCGATGACGTCGGCCTGCGGTATGCCTGCCTCGACGAGCGCGCGGATCTCGTCCCGGATCAGCCCGTGTGGCAGCGACCCGCCGGCGTCGGTGCCTGTGTACAGCGCGATTCCAGCTTCCCAGGCGGCGCGAATGCGTTGCTTCGCCGTGGCGTGCAGCGCGCGCATGTGTGCCGCGTAGGCCGGAAACTTCGCCTCGCCCTGCTCAGCCCAGGACGGGAAGTTCTCGATGTTGATCAACGTCGGGACGACGGCGATGCCGCGCCGGGCGACCTCGTCGAGCAGGTCGGCGGTGAGCCCGGTGCCGTGCTCGATCGAGTCGATGCCGGCGGCGATCAGCCCGGGCAGCGCATCCTCGCCGAAGACGTGTGCGGCGACCCGCGCGCCAAGGTCGTGCGCCCGGCCGATCGCCTCCTTGAGCGCGCCGTCGGGCCAGACCGGCGTCAGATCGCCGACCTCGCGATCGATCCAGTCGGCCGCGAGTTTCACCCACCCGTCGCCCCGGGCGGCCTGCGCCGCGACCTGGTCGGCCAGCTCGTGCGGCTCGACCTCGACGCCGAGATGGCGGATATAGCGATGCGGACGGGCGATGTGGCGCCCGGCGCGGATCAGCCTGGGCAGGTCGTCGCGTCGCTGCACGCTGGTGTTGTCGACCGGCGAGCCTGCGTCACGCAGCAGCAGCGCTCCGGCGCCGCGATCGGCCAGCGCCTGCTCGGCCTGGCCCTCCGGGTCATCGACGAAGCCGTGCGGCGACAGCCCGACGTGGCAGTGCGCGTCGACGAATCCGGGGATTACCCAGCCGCCTCGGCTGATCGTGTCGGCCGCGCCGGTATAGGCCTCGAAGCTCAGCCGTCCGTCGACGATCCACGCATCACGTTCGGATTCGTCCGGCAGGAACACGCCGCGCAGATGCAGCACGCTCACCGGCCCACCCCGCTCATCGCCGCGCTCACTGCGCTGCTCGCTTGTACCGGACGTCGATGGGGGCCAGAGTCATGCGCGCAACGCTACCCAGGCGCCGCCGGAAGCCGTTGCGACCCGGCAGGTGTTGGGCCGGCCGGTGGAGGCCCTCGACGGGGCAATGTGCTCCGGGCCTCATTGACCCCGCCGCTTGATCATCTCTGTTGCAGCCGCGACCGGCGGCTCGTTCGGCAGAGATGATCAAGACGTTCTTCGCAGCCTTCAGCAGCGCGTCCGTGTCCGAGGTGCCGACACCTAGCTGAAGTAACCGAACAGGTCGACGATGACGCGCGTCGTGCCGGAAGGGTTGTAGATCGAGTAGTTCCCGCCGCCCGATTGGGTGATTACGGCCGCGTTGGGCACGGTCCGATTGCGTGTGAAGCTCAGATTGGACGTGGCGGCGGCTGCCCCTTGCGGGTAGAGCCGCAGGTATCCGGTGGCGGTCGGCAGCACGATGACACCCGTCCACAGGGCTCTGGCGCCGGCCGGCACGCCGACGCTCGATGCTCCGGGGTAGTTGACGATCGTGCCGCTGCCGAGTGAGCCCGTGCGACCGCCCAAGCCGCTGAGCGTGTCGGACTTGCGAATCGGACTGACGAACGGCACGAAGCTCGCGGTGCCGCTCGGACCGAACCAGCCGAGCAGATCGATCACCACGTGGCCCGCCGGTGCCATGTTGCGCAGACCGAACAACCCATTGCTACCCAGCTTCACGACAGCCAGATTGGCCCGCGCGTACTGGCCGACATTTACCGTCGAGACGCCGTTGAAGCTGTTCGGGTACATGCTGATGTACCCACCGCCGGACGAGACACCGAGGCCCGTCACGGTGACCACCACAGCCTTGGCATCTGCCGGCACGCCGTGCAGACCGGCGCCCCGTATCCGGAGTTCGCCCCCGAACGGGACCGTGCCGCGATGCCCGCCGATCGTCGAACGGGTATCGAGGATCCGCGTCGGATTGAGCGCCCCGTAGCGGTATCCGGCGGCGCCCGCCGCCGGATCGAAGTAGCCGAGCAGGTCGATGATGGCGTGGGTGGCAGCAGCCGCATTGCGCAGCTTGATGTATCGACTCGTACCAGTCCGGCCGATCGCTACCTCGACGGCCACGGCCGCCGTCTTGTCGGTACTGCTCAGGTTCAGGTTGGAGGTGCTCGAGTACTCGCTGGAAAAGACGGACAGGTACGTGGTGCCGCCACTGCCGAGACCGGTGAGGTTGACCACGACGGCCGTGGCCGAGATCGGCACACTGGCCGGTATCGGGATCGTGATGGTGTGGGCTGCCGAGAGCTGTCCTCTCGGCCCCGGGCCGATGCGGGTATCGAGAATGCGCACCGGCTGGGTCAGGGGGACGTACTTCGATGCGGCGAGGGTGTCGACCGCCGGCGTGGGCAGATGCAGGATGCCGGCACCCATCTGGTTGCTCGTCGGCGGGTCGTTGCCGGCCTGGTCTTCCAGATAGTCCTGCAACTGGTCGGCCGTCCAGGTCATGTGCCCGGCCTTCACGAGCGCAGCCGCGCCCGCAACGTGCGGCGCCGCCGCGGAGGTACCGAAGAAGCCGTAGCCGCCGTCCGGCGAGCCGTAGATCGTCGAGCTCACGCCGTCGAAGCCGGTGATGTCGGGCTTGACCCGGCCGTCGATCGTCGGACCCTGCGAGCTGAAAGCCTCAAGGGTGCGGTCCTGCCAGTACGCGGCACCCGCGGCGACCGCGAACGGCGAGCTGGCCGGTTCGGTGATGCTCTGTGCGGCTGCCGCGTCGGGATCGAGACTGGCATAACGCGAGGTGTAGACCTCGCCCCAGTAGGACAGGTCGTAACGGCGGTGCGCCGTGTTCGCGAGCAGCCCGACCCAGACGGCGTAGTGGGCGTCACCGGCGCTCGAGTTCGTGACGTTGAAACCGAGCCACGGCTCGAAGCCCGGCTGCGCGGTCATCGTCTGGGGTGTGCCGATTCGCTTGCCGGTGCTCGGGTTGTACTGCTGGTAGGAGAAGCTCACCGTGTCGGCCACCGGGGTTGCCGGCCAGTCGTCCCACTGCAGGACGAACGCTGCCGAGCCTCCGGACGCAACGGCGACGTAGTCGGCCTGGGGGTCGGCCGTCGCCTGATCGACGCCAGGATTGAGGTCGGCCAACCCGTCATGGTTGGCGTCGTTGAACGTGCCGCCCCAGTGGTCGGCGGCGTTGTTGCCCGCGGACTGGATCCACAGGATGCCCGCGTTACGCGCCGTCTTCACCGTCATGGCCGTGCTGTTCGCATCGCCGGTGCCGTCGCCTCGGCTGTCGCCGGGAAATCCGAGCGAGCTGTTGACGATCTTGATGCCGGCAGCCTGGACCTGGGCCTCGGCCGCCTTGAAGCCGATGTTGTCGTCGACGCAGTACAGGACCAGCGCGGCGGCGGGCGCCATCTGGTGCACGATCTCGGCAACCGCGGTGCCGTGCGGCGTGGCGTTGGCGTTGGCGCAGTGGTTGCCGGCGATCCGCTGCCCGGTGGGCAGGCGCCCGGCGCCGGCCTCGGTCGTCAGCCCGGCGAACCCGGCATCGACGATGCCGATCGCGACGCCCTGCCCGGCCAGCCCGTCGGACTGCCAGGTGTCGGCATCGGATGCCGCGATGCCCTGGGACGTGGCGTCGG
The DNA here is from genome assembly GCA_963733615.1 of uncultured Actinomycetes bacterium. Taxonomy (GTDB): domain Bacteria; phylum Actinomycetota; class Actinomycetes; order Mycobacteriales; family Jatrophihabitantaceae; genus DASXRA01. The sequence goes on along the minus strand of CAVTEA010000011.1, from coordinate 31,549 downwards.
GGTATGCGCGAACCGGCCGGGCGACCGACTGCACACCCGGGCTCGCGGCGAGTTCGGTCAGCGCGGACTTGGGCACCATCGCGGTTACTGCGCCGGAAACGGCGGCCACGACCCGCCCGCGGGAATTGCCGACGGCTGTTGTGAGAGCGGCGGTTGCCCCGAGCATCGTCACCTCGACCGAGCCGTTGCGGTCAGCAGGGGTCTTCTGCAGGCGGGTGTCCAGGCGAGCGCGCGGCGCTGCGGACCTCGCCGGCGCTACCACGGTGCCGGCAACGGAGGCGGGCCGATGCGCACCGGCCCACGGGTCGCGCGCCGGCCCAGATAGATGCAGTCGATGGATGCGAGCCGGCGCCGACACTGCCGTGGCCCCGGTCGGTGGCGCGGCGGATGAACTCGGCGTCGCGAGTGCAGCGCCTATCAGCAGGCTCATCACAGCAACGGGCCACGTGAATCTATGCATCGGATTCCCTGACTGTCAGCCCCTCCCCAGGGCCCGGCAGGACATCGGGACCCTACCCGCGATACATGTCGCGGGCGAGTCCGACGTTCAGCTACGAAGCCACCCGTCAGCGAGCAATCGGCGCGTGTCGGCCAGCAACTGCGGCAGCACTCGCGTCTGCGCGATGACCGGGACGAAGTTGGTGTCGCCGCCCCATCGCGGCACGACATGCTGGTGCAGGTGAGCCGCAATGCCGGCACCCGCCGCGACTCCCTGGTTCATGCCGATGTTGAACCCGTGCGGGCCCGAGACGGCGCGCATGGTTCGCATGGCCTGCTGGGTGAGCGTGCCGAGCTCGGTCAGCTCGTCAGCATTCAGGTCGGTGTAGTCGGCGACGTGCCGGTAGGGCAGCGTCATCAGGTGGCCGCTGTTGTACGGGTAGAGATTGAGCACCGCGTACACCAGCTCGCCACGTGCCACGATCAGCGAGTCTTCGTCGGCTAGCTGCGGCGCCCGGCAGAACGGGCACTGCTCCCCCGCCCCGTCGTGCTCCGGCTTGCCGGCACCCTGGATGTAGGCAAGCCGGTGCGGCGTCCACAGCCGCCCGAACGCGTCCGGCTCACCGACGTAGTCACTCGCTGGACGCTCGTCGGTCATGAGCCGGCCCTCGCGCGCATGCCAGGGGTCATGCCGGGAAATGGCCTACCGTCGGTGACTCGTTCACGCGGCGCTTGACGAAGTCGGCGATCTCGCCGACCGCTTGAATCACGTCGATGCCGTTTCGCTGCTCGCCGTCGCGGTACCGAAACGACACCGCACCGGACTCCTGATCGGTGGCCCCGGCGATGAGCATGAACGGCACTTTTTGCTTCTGTGCGGTGCGGATCTTCTTCTGCATCCGGTCGTCGGAGTCGTCGACCTCGACCCGGATGCGCGCGGCCTTGAGCTTGGCGGCGACGTCATAGAGGTAGGGCACCTGGTCGTCGGTGACCGGGATGAGCACCGCCTGCACCGGCGCCAGCCACGCCGGGAACGCACCGGCGTAGTGCTCGAGCAGGATGCCGAAGAAGCGTTCCTCCGAACCGAACAGGGCACGGTGGATCATGTACGGCTGGTGGCGAGTGCCGTCGGGGGCCTGGTACTCCATCTGGAACCGGGCCGGCTCCTGGAAGTCCACCTGCAGGGTCGAGAGCTGCCAGCGGCGACCGATCGCATCCTTGACGTGCACGTCGATCTTCGGCGCGTAGAAGGCTCCCTCACCCGCGGCGATCTCGTACGGAACGTCGGCCCGCTTGAGCGCCTCTTCGAGCGCGGCCTCGGCGATGTCCCACTGCGCCACCTCACCGACGAACTTGTCCGGCCGGGTGGACAGATCCGCGGTGAACTCGGTCAGCCCGTAGTCGCGCAGCAGGCCGATGGTGAACTGCAGCAGGCTTGCCAGCTCGTCCTGCAGCTGATCGGGCGTGCAGAAGATATGCGCGTCGTCCTGGGTGAATCCACGCGCCCGAGTGAGCCCGTGCACCACTCCGGACTTCTCGAACCGATAGACCGTGCCGAACTCGAACAGCCGCAATGGCAGCTCGCGGTAGGAACGCCCCCGAGCTTTGTACACCTGGATGTGCATGGGGCAGTTCATCGGCTTGAGGTAGTAGTCGGTGCCCTCGACCTGGATCGGCGGGTACATCCCCTCGGCGAACCAGCCGAGGTGTCCGGAGACCTCGAACAGCTCGCCCTTGGTGACGTGCGGCGTGTAGACGAACTCGTATCCGCCGTCCTCGTGCCGCTGGCGCGAGTACTCCTCCATGACCCGGCGGATCGCCCCGCCCTTCGGGTGCCATACCGCAAGACCGGACCCGATCACCTCGGGGAAGCTGAACAGGTCGAGTTCGGCGCCGAGCTTGCGATGGTCGCGCTTGGCGGCTTCCTCGAGCTGCGCGAGGTGCGCCTTGAGGTCGTCGCGTGTCGCCCAGGCAGTGCCGTAGATACGTTGCAGCTGCGGATTCTTCTCGCTGCCCCGCCAGTACGCCGCGGCAGTGCGCATCAGCTTGAACGCCGGAATGCGCCGGGTGGTGGGCAGGTGCGGGCCGCGGCACAGATCGGTCCAGACAAGGTGGCCCGACTTGGCGTCGCGGTTGTCATACATGGTCAGACCGCCGGCGCCGACCTCGACGGACTCCTCGGCGGATCCGCCGCCCTTCAAACCGATCAGCTCGAGCTTGAACGTCTCGGCGTCGAGTTCGATGCGGGCGTCGGCATCGGTGACGGGCCGCCGCTCGAAACGCTGGCCGGCCTTGATGATCTCGGCCATCTTCTTCTCGATGGCGACAAGATCGTCCGGGGTGAATGGCCGCGAGGGCGAGAAGTCGTAGTAGAAGCCGTTCTCGATTGGCGGGCCGATGCCGAGCAGCGTCCCGGGAAACAGGTCCTGGACCGCCTGCGCCATCACGTGCGCGGTCGAGTGGCGCAGCACGGCAAGCCCGTCGGGAGAGGACGCAGTGACGGGCACGACCTCGGTGTCGGCATCGGGGGCCCATGCCAGGTCGCGCAACTCGCCCGACGCGGCGTCTCGGACGACGACCGCCCCCTCGGGCCCGTTGAGCTCGACACCGGCCTCGCGCAGGGCTTCCACCGCAGTAGTGCCCGCGCCGACCACTACGGTCTGGACGGACGCGGGGCTGGACGCGGTGGCGGACACGGGAGTCTCCTCAGGATGGCATCGGGGCGCTTGCCAGGTATCTGGCCGGACGTGTCGCATGCTAGTGCCGTGCCTCGCAGACGCCGACGACATATCAGCCTGCGCCTATTCCTGGCGCTGACTCTCGCCGGGTCAGGTGCCTGTTCCGCGCACAATTCGGGAGCTGTGCCCGGCTCCTCGCTGCCGACGCCTCCACGAAGCACACATCCCGGAGACACCGGCGCTGCCCCGTCCGCCTCGCGCGCATCGCCGTCCACTGTGCCGGGTGATTTCACGTTCGCCTTCGCGGGCGATGTCCATTTCATGGATCGCACCGCACTGCGGCTGGCCGATCCGGCGACGGCATTCGGGCCGGCTGCGCGCGGTCTTGGCGCGGCCGACCTGACCATGGTCAATCTCGAGACGGCTGTCACGACCCGTGGCGACCCGGCGCCGAAGGACTTCCACTTCCGCACGCCGGCCACGGCGTTCACCGCGCTGCGCGATGCAGGCGTCGACGTGGCCACCATGGCCAACAATCACGCCGCCGACTATGGGGCGGTCGGCCTGCAGGACACCATCGCAGCGATCAGGTCGAGCCACTTTCCCGTCGTCGGCATCGGCCCGGACGCGGACCGGGCGTACTCGGCGTGGAAGACGACCGTGCACGGCTCGAAGGTCGCCGTCCTCGCTGCCAGTCAGGTGCGTGACGAGACGCTGGCGAACTACTCAGCAGGCCCGGGCACGCCCGGCATAGCGAATGCCGACGACGGCCGGTTGATCAAGTCCGTCGCCGCTGCCAAGGCGGCCGGATACACCGTGATCGTCTACCTGCACTGGGGAATCGAATACACGACCTGCCCCGACGACGATCAGCGCAACCTGGCCGGCGCTCTCGCGCGCGCCGGAGCCGCCGCAGTCGTCGGCGCGCACGTGCACGAACTGCAGGGCGCTGGTTGGCGCACCGACGGGACGTATGTCGCCTACGGGCTCGGCAACTACCTGTGGTGGCGATCATTCGGCAACGCCCAGGACGACAACGGCGTACTCACCCTCCGCTTCAACGCCGGGCGGGTGATCCGGGCCCACTTCGCGCCTGCGCACCTGGACCAGCGCGGCGTCCCGGTGCCCGCGACGGGGGCCGATGCGGCACACATCAGGGCCGAGTGGTCACAGGCCCGCGAGTGTGCGGGCCTGTCCGGTGCGCCGCCTCGTCGATGACACTCGTTACACAGCCTCGACGAGCGGCTCGCTGAGCGGTGACTCGATCACGACGGGCTGGCGTGCAGCGGACCGCTCCAGCACGAAGAGCGCCACGGCGGCTGCGACCACCATCAATGCCGCCGACACCGTGAACGTCCGGTCGAAGCCGGCGGTCTCGGCGACAGCAGCCGATCCGGCTGACGCGTGCGTGCCTGCGGCGGCGATCGTCAGCAGAACGGCGAGCCCGAGCGAGCCGCCGATCTGGCGGGCCGTGTTGATCAGGCCCGAGGCTAGGCCGGCATCGCGACGCTCGACGCCGGAGTTGGCCGATATCGTCAACGGGACGAATGACATGCCCACGCCGAAGGTGATGATCGAACCAGGGATTCCCACGTGCAGCGCGTACGAACTGCTGGCGTGCAACTGGCTCAGCAGGATCAGGCCGACTGAGGCAATCAGCGGGCCGATCATCAGCAGCGTGCGCGCCGATACGCGCCCGATCAGCCGCGAGGACATCTGGGTACCGACGATCAGGGCCAGGGGCATGGGCAAGAACGCAAAACCGGTCCGCAGCGGGCTGTAACCCTGCACGTCCTGGAGGAACTGCGAAAGGAAGAAGAAGACCGAGAACATCACCGCGCCCACCATGACCATGATCAGGTTCGCACCGGTCAACGCACGCGACCGGAACAGCCGCAACGGCATGAGCGGGTGCCGGTGACGGCTCTCGATGAACACGAAGGCCGCGATCAGCGCGACACCCGCGGCGAGGTAGGCGACTACCTGCCACGAACCCCACGCGTGCTGGTCGGTCGAGATCACTCCGTACACCAACGCGACCAGCCCGCCGGTGATGGTGACCGCGCCGGCCCAATCGAGCGTCGCGCGCTCTCCCTCACCGCGCGACTCGGTGATCGCAAGGCGGGCAACGGCCAGCACCAGCAGGCCGATCGGCACGTTGATGAACAGGATCCATCGCCAGGACAGCAGGTCGGTCAGCACGCCGCCGGCCAGGACGCCCGTGGCGCCCCCGGCACCGGCCACCGCGCTCCAGATCCCCAGCGCACGAGCACGCGCCCTCGGGTCGGTGAACGTGGTCGTGAGGATCGTCAGGGTCGCGGGCGAGAGCACCGCACCGCCCAGGCCCTGCAGCGCCCGGGCGCCGATGAGCTGGCCACCGGACTGCGCCAGGCCGCCGAGCAGGGACGTGGCCGAGAACAGGCCGACCCCGATCAGGAACAACCGCCGGCGCCCCCACAGGTCAGCCGCCCGTCCGCCCAGCAGCAGGAAGCCGGCAAAGGTCAGCGTGTAGGCGTTGAGCACCCACGCGAGGCCGTTCTGGGACATGTGCAGATCGCGGCGCATGTCGGGCAGGGCCACGTTCACGATGCTGATGTCGAGGACGACCATGAACTGCGCAACGCAGACCACCGCCAGCAACAACGCCGACGGTCGCGAGCGAATCGCGGCAATTGCCGTGCGGGTCGGCGAAAGGACAGTCATGAGCAGATCTCCGGTCAATTGAACGTCTGGCACCGGCAGACGACAACCGGGCCGAACGTGCCGACATTCCGCCGACGGGAAAACGTGATTCAGCGCTCAACAGAGCCGGGCGATGATCGGGTGTATTGCCGGCGAACCCCACGTCGAGTTCAGCTGGCGAGCGCCGCCGGCAAGCCGCCATACACACACGCAAGGATCTCGGCATCATGAACGTCGGTACCAATGCGCTACAGGCCCTGGCCCCACTCGCAGCCAGCGTGATCATCGACTACCTGCGCTTTTCGCGGCGGCGGGCGCGAGCCCCCTGGTCGGGGCGGCGATGTCTTCGGGATCAGGGGCGTGCGCTAACCGCCCGCGAGGCGTCGGCGTCCGGCACGCGCGGCGAAGTCGTCAAGCGCCGAAAGCACCTCGCGGCTCTGCCACATGCGGTTTCGGCGCCGGCCACTGAACTCGGTGATGACGCCGGCCTCGGCGAGTTGGCGGATTGCCCGCTGCGCATTGGCGGAGGTGGCCCGAAGTTCGTTCTGGACCAACTCGGCATCGACGACCGGCTGGCGCATGAGCAGATCGGCCAGCTTCCACGCCGCTGCGTCCTGCCGCGCGGTGATCACGGAATTCCAGCGCTCGCGCGTGTCGTGCAGGTCGGCGACGAGTCGGCGCCCGTTCGCGATCGCCGCGAACGACGCTTCCGCGATGAGCGTGACGATCTGCGCGGCGTCGCCGCGGCGATAGCGCGTCAGGGCGGCGAAGTACGCGTCGGTGTCGGTGAGCAGGCCCGCGGACACCGGCACGGTGACGTTGCGGGTGAGCCCCTTGGCTCGCAGCATCGAGTGCACCAGCGCCCGCCCGGTGCGTCCGTTGCCGTCGGCGAAGGGGTGGATGGTTTCGAACTGGGCATGCGCGAGCGCGGTGTGGGCGAGCACGGGCAGATCGTCGCGCTGCACGAAGCGCATCAGGTCGGCAATGGCTGCCGGGACCCGTTCGTGATGCGGAGGCACGAATGCGGCGCCGTGCGGGCCGAAATCGCCGCCACCGATCCACACCTGCTCGGTGCGCCAGCGGCCGGCAGCCTCGGGATGGTGCCGCTGCATGAGCGCCGCATGCATGGCGAGCACGGCGTCTGCGTCGAGCCGGTCGGCGAGGTCGATCGCCGCCTGCATGGCGTGCACGTTCGCCACGATCTCGGAGGCATTCTGCTTGTCGTCGTTGCCGAGTTCGGCCAGGGCGATGGCGCGGGCACCTGAGGTCAGGTTCTCGATCTTCGACGAGGACGTGGACTCAGAACGCAGCAAGATCGCGCCGAACGGGGCGATCTCGGCGCCCATCTCGGCGTCGAAACGCGCGATCTCGCTGGATGCCTCGTCCGCGAGCGCAATGGCGGACGTCGGCAGCGCCACCTCGAGCGCGGCAATGGCCGGCACGACCGCTGCCTCGTAGGAGCCCGCGTGCCGCCGGCGCAAGGTACGTGAACCCATGCCCGGCGGAAGCGAGGACACCCACTCGCGTTCCTCGAAGGCGAGCGGCGGCCAGCTCACGACCTTGCGCGAGACGCCTGCTGCCGGCCGGGCCGGAACGGATGCCACACTGCCAGCTTAGCATCCGATCAAACAGGATCGAATGCTAAATCTCGCCGCTAGGCACACCGGCCGACCGACGGACAATGGGTCCATGGTCGAGATCGAGCGGGAGCGCTTCGAGACCATGATCGGCGAGGCGCTCGACGGGTTGCCGCCGAATCTGGGCCGACTGATGCGCAACGTCGCCGTCACCGTGGAGCACGATGCCGGCCCGCCAGGACTTCTCGGGCTCTATCACGGCGTACCCCTGACCAACCGCACGACGCACTACGTCGGCGTGCTGCCGGACCACATCACGATCTACCGCCGGGCCATCTGCGCGATCTGCCGCGATGAACAGGAGGTCGTCGAACAGGTGCGCAGAACCGTCATCCACGAGGTCGGCCATCACTTCGGTATCGACGACGCCCGACTCCACGAACTCGGATGGTAGGTGCGGCGCACCTCCTCGATGCGACGGTCAGCTCTTTATGACCGGTCTGCCGAGTGGCAGCTCGGGCCCGCCGGTCATCGCCGAACCAACGGCGAAGTAGATGTAGACCCCGACCGCCGCGAATGCGAACGCGATCCAGCCGCCGACCTTCAGCCAGTTCGCGTCCAAGTTGATCGTCCCGATCAGCACCGCGATCAGCGCCAACTCGACAAGGGCGAAGACCGCGGTGAAGGCAAGCGGCAGCCGCAGCGTCGCCAGCGTCAGCATCCCCATGATCACGATCCAGGTGATCAGGAACAGACCCTGGGTGTGCACGATGTCCCGGAGCGGGATCCGGTACCAGTCGTGCAGCAGTCCGAACACCAAGGCGGCGTAGCTGAGCCAGAATGCCCCGAAGATGCCGAAGACACTCGCCACCGCGCTCTGCCCGACGGCGGCGGCCCAGATCGTGGCGAGGGTCAGGCCGACACCAGTGGCGAAGGAAATGACGGCGAGCGGCGCACCGACCGCGCCTGCGGGCACGTACCCGATGAGAGCGAGCCCGAGGGCGACCGAGCCCGCGACGAAAACCGGGATGCCGAGCGCGGCCGGATTGCCGGCCAGGAACGCGTTCTCCGGCGGGGCGGCCGGCGCGGCGTGGGCGCCAGGCGCGGCTTCGAGGCCGAGCTGCTCAGGCGTGACGCTTCCAGTAGTCATGATGTCTCCCTCGTGGATCGACTGGTGGAGCGGAACGGTGTGGGCATGGGGTCCACCTCACGGGGTCGGCCCCGGCTGACCTGGGACGGCGTGCTCAGGTCGACAGGTGCGTGAACGACGCGCCCGCCGCAAGGACCAGGCAGCACGCGTACACCGAGCGGGCGTTCACTTGCCACCACCGGATGCGGCGGCGGCTCCGGACAGGCAGTACGTCCAGGTCGGCCATCGGGACCACGCGAAGTGAGAGCCACATCGCGGCGGCGACCACGACGGCGATCGCCAGCAGCGCCAACGCTGGTGACATCGACATCACCTCCTATAAGACGGGTATGCGTTCGTCCCGCGCCGAAGGTGCGGGAGTGACAGAGGTTCGCGCGGGGCCTCTCATGGCTGCCGATATCAGGGCACGAGGATCGCGCGCCCGCGTACCTTGCCGTGATCGAGGTCGTCGAGGGCTTTCTGGAATTCGGTCAGCGGGTAGGTGGCGGTGTGCAGCGTGACCTGGCCGCGCGCGGCGAGCACCATCAACTCGGCGAGGTCGTTGTAGGAGCCGACCAGGTTGCCGATGAAGTTGATCTCGGTCGAGATGATGTCGATCGTCGGCACGTTGATCGCGCCGCCGTAACCGATGACGTAGTAGTTGCCGTTGCGGCGCAGGCAGCCGACTCCGACCTCGACAGCGCCACCCTCGCCGACGAAGTCGATCACCGCCTCGGCACCGTTCCCGTCGGTCAGGTCCTGTACGGCCGAGACCGTGTCGTCGTTGGAGATGATCGTGTGGTCGGCCCCGAGTTCCTTGGCCAGCGCAAGGGCATCGGCGTTGCGGTCGACGACGATCATCTCCACCGACGACAGCGCGCGAAGCACCTGCACGCCGATGTGTCCGAGACCGCCCGCGCCGATAACGACGGCCCTGTCACCCGGCCGCAGCTTGCGAGCAGCCTTGGCGACCGCGTGGTACGCGGTCAGACCGGCGTCGGCGAGTGCGGCGACGCCGGCCGGTTGCAGCGAGCGGTCGAGCTTGATCGCCGAGCGCGCCGTGGTCTTGAGGTACTCGGCATACCCGCCGTCGCTGTCGATTCCGGGGAACGACGAGTTCGAGCAGTGCACGTCGTCACCGTCTCGGCATGCGCGGCACAACCCGCACGTGACCAGCGGGTGCAAGATCACCGGGTCGTCGACCGCGACGTTGGTGACGGCGCTGCCCACGGCCGACACCCAGCCCGCGTTCTCGTGGCCGAGCGTGTACGGCAGCGGCACCCCGGTCTTCTCGGCCCATTGGCCTTCGATGATGTGCAGGTCGGTTCGGCAGACTCCCGCGCCGCCGATTCGTACGACTATGTCGAGCGGGCCGGTGATCTCCGGATCCGGCAGGTCGACCAGTTCGGGGGCGACGTCATATTTCGGAAGCTGCACGGCCTTCATCGCCGGTCCTCCTCGGTGAACTGTCGTGGCCGCTGTGCGGCAGCAGATTCTGGATAGCGCGTCGTGAGCAATCCGCGGCAGAAGTGCGCATTCCCGTCGATGCTGACCCGCACGGTGCGCGCGAACCGGAGCCGGAGCGCGGCGTCCTCGGTCGGCACCGGCGCCCCGGAATCGTCGACGAACACAGGGGAATCGGGATCGAGCGGAAGGTCGATGTCGGCGCGCCGGCGCAACAGGCCGGACCGCTCGATGCCATCGGGCAGATCGCCCAGGCGCGCTTTCGGCAACGACTCGATCGTCCAACCGTCGGCGAGCAGGCGTCGGCAGGCCCGATCCATCGCCGCGAGGTGAGCCTTGCGCTGGAAGTTGCGGCGCAGTTCGGTCAACTCCGAACCGGCCTCGTCGGGGAACGATCCGACGAACCCGGCCCCGGCGGCCACCCCCGAGTTGATCTCCCCCGAGGCGAAGTGCTCCTCCAGCACGATCGACGCTGTGTCGATGCCCGGCACCGAGCGCGTCGCGTCGTAGGCGTCGGCCACCATCAGGTACGCGAAGTTGGGCGCGCAGAAGTACGTCGGCAACCGCAGCCGCACCTGCGCATGACTACCGTCGACCGTCGTCTCGGTGACGAAGCCGAGATCGACGATCGACTCGTCGAGCTCCGGGTCGCGCACCGTGCCCAGCGCGGCAGTCACCGCGCCGAGCAGATCCGAACCCGTCAGCTGAGCCGTCACGACGTTGCGCCGACTGCCACCTCGGCGTCGGGCTCGGCCGGCACTTTGGCCGCGAGCTCCGCGGGCACCTCCAGGTCGTACAGGGCTGCCGCGTTCAGACCGAGGATCTTGCGCTTGACGTCCGTTGTCAGCTCCGGGTACTCGTTCATGTCGGCCGGGATCTTGAAGTCGACGAACTTCTCGATGAGCCACTTCGGGTGCCAGATCGCGTAGTCGCTCGCGAAGAGGATCTTGTCCTCGCCGATCCAGTACAGCAATTCACCGACGATCTGGGCGAAGTAGCGCGGGCGGGTGTGGATGAACGGCATCGCGACGGCGAGGCCGCCGTAGACATTGGGCTCCTGCGTCCCGATCCAGCAGAAGTCCTCCAGCCGGGGCAGGCCGACGTGCTCGACGATGAAGTTCAGGTCGGTGAATTCGGTGGCCGCGACGTCGACGTCATGCACGTCGAAGGCATCGCGCTCGAGTGGGCGAATCGTCGGTCCCTTGTGCACATGGATGTTCCTGATACCGAGTTCGCGGCACTTCTCCAGGTATTTGAAGGCCTCCCGCTCGGACAGCTTCCAGCCGTGCGAATCGCCGCGCCACTCAGCCGTGTAGAGCTTGACGCCCTTGAGGTTCCATCGCTTGGCCGACTCCGCGAGCACGCGCAGGCCGCGGTCGCCGTCGCGCGGGTCCCACGCGCCGTTGACGATGAACTTGTCCGGGTACTTCTCCGCGAGCGCGCCGTCCTGGTCGGTGGTGTTGAAGCCGTTGGTGTAGAAGTCGGTCAGGAAGGTCGGCTGGAAGATGGCCCTGTCGACATAACCGATCTCGAACAGGTCATGGATTATGTCCTGCTCGCTGTACTTCTCGAACTTATCCTTCGGCCAGACCCATTCTTCCGGACTCAGATTCTTGTGATAGTCGTAGAAACAATCGATGAACATCTTGCCGTGGATGTTCGCCTGGTTGGCCGGGCTGCCGTCCCAGAAGTGCGTGTGGCCGTCAACCACGAAGTAGCTCTCGCCGTCTTTGGTGTACATGCGCAATCTCCTCCAGTTGTTTGTCGGTTCCGCGAGGGCGGTCCGACACGGTCGAGATACGTCAACTTGGATCGCTGAACACGCTAAAACTCCACGCCCCACCCACAGGTGGGGAGGTCCCGGCCTGTCCGTGGCTCGACAGTAGGACTCGGCCGAATCCGGAGTTGTCTCAAAACGAGACCGCCGGGCGCCCGTCTGCGGCCGTTTCATGCGGTGTCGGCTAGAGGAGGTAGACGTGACTGCATCCGACGAAGCACAGACCTACAGCCCATGGACCGTCGTCAACGTGGTGTTCGCACATCTCGTCGACGAGGGGCTGCATCCCATCCTGGGCGATGGCGGACATCCGGGTGAGCCGGCCGCGGCTCTGCTTCGCGCGCTGGGCATCACTCCGACCGTCGAAGGTGACGCCCGGGTGGCCGAGGAGACCCGCCGGCGGCTGGCCGAACTGAGGACAACCGTGTTCGAGGATCCGTGATCATCCGAGTGCCCCCGTCTCAGGATGAGACCGTTTCGGCCAGTGTTCGGGGCTCTAATCGAGCACGTCGGCGTGCCGTACCCAGTCAGCACGCCTAACCGAAGCCCGCCTCCACCAGCCCGGGTCGATGCCGAGCCAGTTGGGGAGCAGCCAGAAGTCGGCAGTAGCAACCGACCGCGAAGGAGTGCCGATGAGCCGTCAGAGTGTGGCGAAAGCCCACCAGAAGATCCAGGAACTGTCCTGGGAACCGGCGTACCACGAGCCCGTGTCGCAATACGGAACGGACTACTCGTTCCAGAAGGCGAAGAAGAAGGACCCGCTCAAGCAGGTCCTGCGCTCCTACTTCCCGATGCAGGAGGAGAAAGACCACCGCGTGTACGGCGCGGAGGACGGCGCAATCCGCGGCAACATGTTCCGGCAGGTGCAAGAGCGTTGGCTGGAATGGCAGAAGCTGTTCCTGTCGATCATCCCGTTGCCGGAGATCTCCGCGGCGCGCGCTATGCCGTTGCTGTTCCGGACTGTGCCGAACCCGGAGCTGCACAACGGCCAGGCGATCCAGATGATCGACGAGGTCAGGCACTCGACGATCCAGCAGAACCTCAAGCGCATCTACATGAACAACTACATCGACCCGGCCGGCTTCAACTCGAGCCTGCGCAATTTCCAGAACGACTATTGCGGAACGATCGGCCGTCAGTTCGCGGAAGGCTTCATCACGGGTGACGCCATCACGGCCGCGAGCATCTACCTCACCATCGTTGCGGAAACCGCATTCACGAACACGCTGTTCGTCGCAATGCCGGCCGAAGCAGCCGCCAACGGCGACTACCTGTTGCCGACGGTGTTCCACTCGGTGCAGTCCGACGAATCGCGCCACATCAGCAACGGCTACGCGACGCTGCTCATGGCGCTGTCGGACGAGAGCAACCACCAGCTGCTCGAGCGCGACCTGCGCTACGCCTGGTGGAACAACCACCGCGTCGTCGATGCGGCCATCGGCACCTTCATCGAGTACGGCACGAAGGACCGCCGCAAGGAGCGCGAGAGCTACGCCGAGATGTGGCGGCGCTGGATCTATGACGACTACTACCGCAGCTACCTCGTACCGCTGGAGAAGTACGGCCTGGTCATTCCGCACGACCTCATCGAGGAAGCCTGGAACCAGATCTGGAACAAGGGCTACGTCCACGAAGTCGCGCAGTTCTTCGCCACCGGGTGGCTCGCCAACTACTGGCGCATCGACCCGATGACCGACAAGGACTTCGAGTGGTTCGAGTACAAGTACCCGGGTTGGTACGACAAGTACGGCGCCTGGTGGGAGAACTACAACCGCCTGTCCATGCCGAACGGGCACAACCCGATCGCGCTGGAGAGCGTCGACTACGTCTACCCGCACCGGTGCTGGACCTGCATGGTGCCCTGCCTGGTCCGCGAGGACATGGTGGTCGACAAGGTCGACGGCCAGTGGCGTACCTACTGCCACGAGATGTGCCGCTGGACCGACGCCGAGGCATTCCGTCCGACCTACCAGGGCCGGCAGACGCCGAACATGGGCAAGCTGATCGGGTCCCGCGAGTGGGAGACCCTCTACCACGGCTGGAACTGGGCCGACGTGGTTTCCGACATGGGTTATGTCCGCGACGACGGCAAGACCCTGGTCGCGCAGCCACATCTGAACCTCGACCCGAAGAAGATGTGGACGCTTGACCACCTGCGCCGGTGCCCGCCGCTGCAGAGCCCGAACGTCCTGCTCAACGAGATGAGCGACGACGAGCGCGCCGCATTCGCGGCCGACTACGTCCGCCAGGGTCCGGCCGGTCGGCCGGCGCCCGCCTCCTGACCATGTCGCGGCCCTAGGTACCAACCGGAAGGGCGAGGAGGGCTCCACCCAATTGGGGCCCTCCTCGCTTCCGGTACCGATCGCCACCGACCGACGTGAGGAGCGAGTTCGGCGATGAGTGCTCGTGCGAGGAGCAGGTAGGGATATGGGAGAAAAACATCTGGTGCGCTTCGAGCCGGTAGGCATCGAGATCGAGGTCGACGAGGAGCAGACGATCCTTCGCGCCGCGTCGGAGCAGGGAATCATGCTGATGCACGGCTGCAAGGAAGGCCAGTGCGCCTCCTGCAAGTCGTTCATCCTCGACGGAGACGATGTCGATCACGACCGGTACTCGACGTTCGCCCTTCCCGACTACGAGAAGGAGGAAGGTTTCACCCTGCTGTGCCGGGCACACGCCTATGAAGACCTGACCATCGAGTTGCTCAACTACGACGAGGAGATGATCCACTCCGGGCTGCCGATCCAGGAGGCAGTCGTCGAGGTGGTGGCGAACGACAACGTCACGCACGACATGCGCCACCTCGTCGTGCGCCTGGTGGAGCCCACGTCGATCAAGTTCTTTCCCGGTCAGTACGTGGACTTCGCTGTGCCTGGTACCGAGGAAACCCGTTCGTTCTCGATGGCGAACACCTCCAGCCTGGAGAGCGGGCAGTTGGAGTTCGTCATCAAGGTCTATCCGAACGGCCTGTTCTCCGAATTCCTCGATGCCAAGGTCAAGGTGGGCGATCGGCTCGACATCACCGGCCCGTTCGGAGTGTTCACGCTGCGGGACGCGCCGAATTCCGACCTGGTCTTCATCGGCGGCGGAGCCGGGATGGCACCCATCCTCGCGCTGCTGCGCTCGATGGCCGATCGCGGGATCGACCGGAAAGCCACGTACTACTACGGCGCGCGCCGGCGCCGGGATCTGTGCTTCGAGGACGAACTGCGGGAACTGGAGAGCAGACTGCCGGGCTTTCGGTACGTGCCGGCGCTCTCCGAGCCCGACGACGACAGCTGGGAGGGCGAGGTCGGGCTGATCACCGACGTGGTGCGGCGTCATGAGGGCGACCTCGCGCGTGCCGACGCCTACGTCTGCGGGCCGCCGCCCATGGTCGAAGCGGCGCTCGAACTGTTGCCCGTGCTCGGTGTGGCGGACAAGCGCGTGTTCTACGACAAGTTCACGACCACCGGAGAAGCGGACCGGTGATGTCCACATTCATTCGGTGGGCGCGGCCGCCTACCGCCAGAGGACACCAAATACAGCCATGGACACCGGCTGGTAGAGGAGGAAACAGATGACAACAGTGCAGGAACGTAGCGTGCCGACGGTCGTCTTCACCGACGCGGAGGCCGGCGCCAAGGAGTTCCCGGACTCCACGTCGCGTAGCTACAACTACTTCACGCCGCAAAAGCGCAAGCAGTCGCACTACGAAGACGTCACGGTCGAGGTGCAGCCCGATCCGCGGCACTACCTAAGCCAGGGCTGGCTCTACGGCTTCGCCGACGGTGTGGGCGGCTACCCGCTCGAGTGGACCGCGCTCAAGGCGTGGGGATCGGATCGGCCGGTGCCCAAGCGCGGGCCAGGATCGGGCGGCAAGGGCTACCCGTGGCCGGCCCTCGGCTGGCACGAGTTCCGCGACCCGAACGAGGAGTGGGAACTCACCCTCTACCGCTACAACGCGAACGTGGTCCGCCAGCTCAACCAGAACATCGAGGCGGCGCGCCAGGCCAAGGCGTTCGACCAGTGGA
The DNA here is from genome assembly GCA_963733615.1 of uncultured Actinomycetes bacterium. Lineage (GTDB taxonomy): Bacteria > Actinomycetota > Actinomycetes > Mycobacteriales > Jatrophihabitantaceae > DASXRA01. The sequence goes on along the minus strand of CAVTEA010000011.1, from coordinate 15,791 downwards.
ACAACAACTGGGTGGACTTCGTGGCCCGGCACGTCGGCGCGTGGATGCACGTCGACCACGGACTCGGCCTGTACCTGTTCGCGAACGCCAACCGCCGTGCCCCGACGAACATGCACAACAACGCGATCTCGGTCAACAGCATGCACCGGATCCGCTCCGCCCAGGACCTCGCGCTGTACAACCTGACCCTTTCCGAGGAGATCGACAGGTTCGACGGCACGGCGCACCTCACGACCTGGAACAGCGACCCGGCCTGGCAGGGCGTCCACGAACTGGCCGAGCAACTCACCGGCATCTGGGACTGGTGCGAGGCGATCTTCGCCGCCAACATCGTCTTCGAACCTCTCGTCGGCGAGCTGTTCCGCAGCGGCCTCGTGCAGCAGGCGTCGGCGCCCAACGGCGACTTCGTCACGCCCACCGTGGTCGGCGCCGAGGAGTACGACTACGCCGAGCGCGACCTGCGCTACACCAAGCCGATGTTCGCCCTGCTGATCAACGACAAGGAGTTCGCTGACCACAACAAGCAGCTTCTCCAGTCCTGGCTGTCGGCCTGGGTGCCGCGCTGCATCGCCGCCTCGCGCACGCTGCAGCCGCTGTGGTCGCAATCTGACGCCAAACCATGGCGTTTCGAGGACGGCCTCGACCGCGCAAAGAGCCGCTTCGCCGGCATCTTGACCGAGCTCAACCTGGAGACACCGAAGGAGCTGAACCAGTGACAACCACCACCTTCACGACGGCGAAGAGCCCCTTCAAAGCCGACAGCACCGCGTCGAACATGTGTGGCTTCACCCTGATGAACAACCAGGTCGGCGCGATCATCGCCGAGGTGATGGGGACCAAGGAGAACGTCAAGATCACCCCGTTGCCCTCGATGATCCGCGTCGACGCCAAGAACCGCATGGACGTCGTCTACTCAGAGATCGACGAGGCGGCCGGCGAGGAGGAAGGCTGGTTCAACTCGGCCGAGTTCGAGGAGTCCATGTCGACGCACTACGGCCGGATGATTCACGAGGACGACCGCACGATCATGTTCGCGAATCCGGAGGACGCGGCCGAGTTCCTCGACTTTGATCTCGTCGCCCGCACCTAGTTCCAGCCGCTGATCATGTGCAGATCGGGATGCGCAAGCAACCCGATCTGCACATGATCGCCCGGCGCAGTTCTCAGCCCAAGCCCGACCCCTTGGAGGAGCCCCGATGTCAAAAGAGCTTCGTTTCGGCCCCACCGCCCGCGACCTGCTGCAGTCCGGCGTCGACCAGCTAGCCGAAGCGGTGAAGTCCACTCTGGGCCCCAAGGGCCGCAACGTAATTCTGGAGAAGATCACCGGGTCTCCCGTAGTCACCAACGACGGGGTGACGATCGCCCGCGAGATCCACCTGAAGAACCAGTTCGAGAACATGGGTGCGCAACTGGTCAAGGAAGCCGCCATCAAGACCAACGACATCGTCGGCGACGGCACCACGACCGCGACGGTGATCGCGCAGGGCATCGTGCGCGCGGGTATGGAGGCGATCTCCACCGGCGGCAACCCGGTGCTGATCAAGCGCGGAATCGACCTCGCGGTGGGCCGGCTCATCGAGCACCTGCGCTCGGTGGCGCACCCGATCGCCAGCGAGGCCGACTTCGCCCGGGTCGCCGCCATCTCCGCGAATGACGACGACACGGTCGGCGCCGTCATAGCCAAGGCGCTCTACACGGTCGGCGACGGCGGCATAGTCACGGTCGAGGAGGCGGCCGAGCCCGGCATGAACGTGCATTTCGTCGAGGGCTTCGAATTCGACAACGGGTACCTGTCGCCGTACATGGTCACGAACCCGGCCAGCCTGGAGGCGATCGTCTACGACCCGTACATCCTGCTCTGCAGCGAGAAGATCACCCAGGTGCAGCAACTGATGCCGCTACTGGACAAGATCATGAAGGCGCCGCGGCCGCTGGTCATCATCGCGGAGAACCTGGAGGGCACCGCGCTGAGCATGCTGGTCCACAACCACGTCAACGGCATCTTCCAATGCGTCGCGATCCGCGCACCCGGTTTCGGCGATCGCCGCCTGCACAAGCTCGAGGACATCGCCGCGCTCACCGGGGGTGCCGTCTACAGCAAGCACGCCGGATTCACACTGGAGACGATGACCGTGGACCAGCTCGGCCGGGCCGAGCAGGTCCGGGCAACCGCTGACCGCACCACGATCATCGGCGGCGCCACCGCCGACCAGGTCGAGTTCCGGGTCACCCAGCTGCGGTCCGAGCTCGGGCGGGCCACGTTCGGCATTGACGAGGACGTGCTGACCGAGCGCATCGGCTCGCTGTCGGGCAAGGTCGCCGTGATCAACGTCGGCGCGCCCACCAACGCAGAACTCAGCGAGCTGCAACACCGCGTCGAGGACGCGCTGTCGGCCACCCGGGCGGCGATGGCCGAGGGCGTCGTCGCGGGCGGCGGCGCGGCGCTGATGCACTCGGCACCGGTGCTCGACGATCTCGAGGTAAAGGACGACTACGCCATCGGGGTCGATATCGTGCGGCGCACGCTCAACCAGCCGGCCTATCTGATCGCGTCCAACGCCGGATACGACGCCGCGGACGTCGTGGCCCAGAGTGCCGAGCTCGGCGTCGACGAAGGCTTCGACGCACTCGAGGGACGCTACGGCGACATGATCGAGATGGGCATCATGGACCCGCTGCGGGTCGTGCGCTCGGCGCTGCAGAACGGCGCCTCGGTGGCCGGGCTGCTGCTGACCACGAACACCCTCGTCGCCGAGGAGCAGACCCCGTGGGGCGGCAGCCCCGCGTTGATGACCGAGTTCGGGCCGTTGGACGAGGGTCTGCACCAGCCATCGCCAGATGCGAGTACTCCCCAATCGCTCGGTCTCGGCCCGTCCGTGGGCTGAGGGAAAGGTCGTAAGCGCAGCCACCTGTCCGGAACTTCGGGGGCTACAGTCTCATTTTGAGATTCCGTCCACATCGCCTGGCGTTACTGTTGGCTGACCGGCGTAACTACCAGTTGGCGATGAGTTACGGGGGCCGGCCGTGGATCAGCAGAGCAGGCGCACCGTCGCGACCGCTGACGATGTCGCCCGCGCACGTGAGCGATTTCTGAGCAACAGCGCGGACGACGATATCAACGTGCGTCGCGTCATCCTCGCGTCCTGGCAACGCAGCCAGGACAACGCCATCGACGTCGACCGGATCAACGTTCCGTACCTGCACGACCGCGACAGCGCCACGCCGCTGCTGCGGAGCGCCACGCCGATCCTCGACACCCTGCACCAGCAGCTGCAGGACGAGCCGGTCAGCATCATCCTCACCGACAACGCCGGGATCGTGCTCGACCGGCGCACCACGAGCCACGAGCTGACCGGGCGGCTGGACGCCGTCTCGCTTGCGCCGGGCTACAGCTACGCCGAGGAATTCGCCGGTACGAACGGGATCGGCACGGCCATCAGCAGCGGACAGTCGGCGCTGGTGAACGGCCGCGAGCATTACACCCACCAACTGGGGCAATTCGCCTGTGCGGGGGCGCCGATCCATCATCCGACCCGGCGCACGGTGGTTGGCATCCTTGATCTGACCTCGTGGGCGCACGCCCCCGGAGCGATGCTGATGGCGCTCGCGTCGGCCACCGCACGCCAGATCGAGGAGGAGCTCCTCGCGCAGACGAGCCTGCGCGAGTTTGCGCTGTTCCAGGAGTACATGAAGGCGTGCCAGCAATCCGGCGGCCCGGTTCTCGCCATCAACAACGACGTCGTGATGATGAACGAGCACGTGCGGATGATCTTCGACGCGGCCGAACAGCAGGCGCTGCTCGCCTATGCCGCCGACATGCTGCGCACCGACGATCGGATGATGACGCGCACCGTCGAGTTGCCGACCGGCCGGGCGGCCCATCTGAAGTTCGCCGCGGTGGGCAGCGAGGCCGGCCGAGCGGGCACGGTGTTCCGGGTCCGGCTGGTGCAGGATGCGCCCCGCGCGACGGCCTCGGCCGCAATGATCCGTGGCGGTCGCTCGTCGCTGGCCATGCCCGGCCTGGTCGGGTCCAGCGCGGTGTGGATGCGCTGCGTGCAGCAGGTCAACTCCTGCTACGAGACCGGTGAGTGGCTGGCGCTCGCGGGCGAACCCGGAACCGGCAAGCTGACCCTGCTGCGTGCCGTGCACCAGCTGCACAATCCCACCCGCAGCTTCCGGATCCTGGCGCCACCCACGTCCGGCGAGATCGGCGCCTGGCTGACCATGCTGCACGAGGCGTTGTCCGCACCCGGGGCGATGGTCGTGCTCACGCACGCCGACCGTCTCGACGACCACACGGCCGGGCTCGTGGCCGACCAGCTGCTCGAATTCGGTTCGGACACCGACCCGACCCAGCGCGCTCGAGTCGCGATCACCACGACGGTGGCCGAGCTCGGCTCCAACGCGCTGGTGCTCGCCTTCCCGCGCACGATCGAGGTGCCGCCGCTGCGCCATCACGTCGACGACCTCGCCGACCTGGTGCCCTGCCTGCTCGGGCAGCTCATCGGCGATGACCGCCTCACCGTTTCGGCCCGGGCGATGGCCCAGCTGCGCCGGCTGAACTGGCCCGGCAACGTGACCCAGCTACGCCGGATGCTCAGCGAGGTCGTCAAGTGGCGCCATTCGGGGGTCATCGAGGTGGTCGACCTGCCGCCGGAGGCGCGCACCTCGGCGCACCGGATGCTCACGCCGATCGAGGCCCTGGAGCGCGACGCGATCGTGCAGGCGCTGCTCGACAACGACCAGCGGCCCGCTGACGCGGCCAACGCCCTCGGCATGTCGCGCGCCACGATCTACCGGAAATTCCGCCAATACGGCATCTCGCTGCCGCTCGCGCACTGACCGTTCGGCCCTATCTGGCCTGAGCTCACCCAGCTCGGCCGCGGTTGATCAACAAGGGCCAGGTCGGGACAGCGGGCACATACGCCAAGACCGAAGGTCCCTTGTACGCGCACCACGCGCACAACAGGCTGGGTGTGGCGGGGAAATCCGGGCATGACGGGTCGGCGTGCCGTACTCGAAGGGTCCGCAGAATGCCTCGTCGCTTGAGATGCCTGTTCGCCGCGCTGTGCCTGCTCGTCGCCGGCCTCGCGGTTTCCACGTCGACGTCTGCAGCCGCGCCTGCCGTCAGACTTCCCGCCGCGATCGAAGGTCTGGCCGACTACGTGCCCCAGACGTCGTGCGATCCGGTGGCCAAGCCGGGCGCGGTCGCGCTCGGCCGACTGCTCGTCGCGGCCAATCGCGGCACGTCGTTCAACAGCGCGTACAACTGCGCGACCGACGGCAAAGTCAGCGAGCACTACGAGGGCCGCGCCGTCGACTGGATGGCCTCGTGGCGAAACGCGACCCAGCGTCGGCAGGGGCAGGCATTCCTGTCCTGGCTGTTCGCGACACGCTCCGGGCAGCGGTTCGCCTACGCACGTCGGCTCGGCGTCATGTACATCGTGTACGACAACCGGATCTGGGGCGCCTGGGACGGTGCCTGGCACCCGCACTCGAGTTGCGCCACGCATCCCGAGACGTCCTGGGACTCGACCTGCCACCGCAACCACATGCACATCTCCCTGTCGTGGGAAGGTGCGATGAAGCGGACGTCGTACTGGACGGGCCGGGTTGCCGCACCCGACTACGGTCCGTGCCGCCCGCGTGATCTGAACTGGGCGGCGCCGTACACCAGGGCGAACCCACGGCCGTGTCCGGAGTACCCGGCGGTGCGGCCAGCCGCGCGCGCCTCGGCGAACAAGCGTGCCCTGGTCACGTATTCGGGGGCCACCGTGCACTACGGCTCGGCCGGCCCGGCAGTGACTGCCGTGCAACGGGTGCTGCGCGTGAGCGCGACCGGCCACTACCTGGCCGCCACCAAAGCGGCCGTCGTGCTCTTCCAGCGGCGCCATCACCTGATGCCGACCGGCGGGATGAACTCCTCGGTCTGGCGCACGATGCTGAAGTTGACCACCTAGCGGCGAAGCGGCGCCCGGCCCGTAACAGCCGGGTGCCGTGCACGCCGCATATGCCGCGAGACAAGACCCCGTCCGGCAATGCGGGACCTTAGGCCCTTCGCACTGCGCTGCCGAATATCTAAGGTCATCTGCTGAGACTCGGGGATCTTGTCGTTGTCGTTGTAGGGATCCGCGAGGTACCCGATGAGAAGCAGGCTGCTTCACATGAGTGCCTGGGCCAGCGCCGGGGGGCAACCCGGCACGGGCGCATGTCGCGATCCTTACGCCTGCCTGGACGACGCAGGCTGGTGCCCGCGGGATCGACACGACGCTCACCCTCGGGTTCGTACCCGGGCAGTACCGCAGTTCCAGGGCGTATGACGTGCCCGCCGGGTGGGACGGGCACGTCGTCGCTTCCTCGCCGGCATCGGCGATGAGGCAGTGAGCTCAGCAGGCCGCGAGCGCCTCGCCGCTCTGCGACACGGAAAGATGAATCCGCTCGCCGACCACGATCACCGGGCATGGTGAACGGTGCAGGATCGCTGAAGGAACCGGGCCCAGTCGGGTGCTCCACCGATCGTCACTGTGGTGACAGCCGATGATGACCAATTGCGCATCCCGGGCGGCTCGCAGCAACGCCTGCGCGGGCTCGACGCTGGCCAGCACCGGTTCGATGGTGACGTCTGGATATTCGGTGGTCAGCGCGGCGAGATCAGCGTGCAGGTGCTCTCCGGCGCGCGCCTTCCACCGGTCGGCCACGGTTGCATCGAGTTCGGCCAGCAGTGAATCGTCCGGCTCGCCCCAGGCCCGAACGGCCACCAGCGTCGCGTTGCGGCGCCGTGCCTCGTCGATGGCGAACTCCAGGGCGAATCTGCCCGACCGGGCCGAGGAGATCCCGACCACGATGCGCGGCGCGGGTGCCTGGACGCGCAGCCTGGGCTGTTCGGGAACCACCGCCACCGGGCAGTGCGAATGTGCCGCGACACGGTAACTGACCGAACCCAGGATGCTCGACACGATGCCGCCGCGGCCATGTGTGCCGACGACCACCAGCGCAGCGTCGCCGCTCAGCTCAATCAGCGCGTCAGCCGGCGCGTCCTTGCGGAGCACGCTGGTGACCGGGACGCTGGCCTGCCTGGCCGAGGCGGCGGCGGCATGTTCGGCCAGCAGCTTTTCGCCACGCTCCTCCAGCCCGCGCATTATGGCGCGGTCGAGCGGTGCGCCGAGGTCGAGCCCGGCGAACGGCGCATGGACGACAAGCAGCGTCGCTCGGCGTACTCGGCATTCGTCAACGGCCCAAAGCAGTGCAGATCGGGCCCCGACCGATCCGTCGACACCCACGATTACTCGGTTGGTATTCACGCTTGTCTCCCCGCGATCGAGTCTTCACACTCGAGCCTGACCGGTGACCGGCCCGCGAGGCAGGGGCAGACGTCCTGAGGTGTTCGGGCGGTTAGGTCCGGCGCACCTCGGCGCCGTACACCGCAGCCTGGGTACGCCGCTGCATGCCCAGCTTGGCAAGCAGGCCGGATACGTAGTTCTTGACCGTCTTCTCCGCCAGGAACAGGGTTTCGCCGATCTGCTTGTTGGTCATGCCGTCGGCGATCAGGCCGAGGATCTCGCGCTCACGGTCGGTCAATGAGCTCAGTCGCTCGTCCTGAGGCGCGCCTTCGCGCAACCGGGTCAGCAGCCTGCCGGTAACGGCTGGATCGAGCAGCGACTTGCCGGCCGCCACCTGGCGCACGGCGTCGATGAGTGAGGTACCGCGGATCTCCTTGAGCAGGTAGCCCGCAGCACCGGCCATGACCGCGGCGAAGAGCGCGTCGTTGTCGTCGTAGGAGGTGAGGATCAGGCAGCGCACCTCGGGAGCAGACGATCGGATGTCGCGGCACACATCGATCCCGCTGCCGTCGGGCAACCGAGCGTCGAGCAACGCGACGTCGGGCTTGGCTGCGGGGATGCGGCGCAGCGCCTCGCTCGCAGTCGCGGCCTCACCGACCACGGTGATGCCTGGTTCGGCCTGCAGCACGTCAGCGATGCCGCGCCGGACGATCTCGTGATCGTCGAGCAGGAATACCCGCACTTGCGTGGGCAGGGGGACCTCTTCCGAGGTCAGGTCAGCGGAATTGTCCATCGCAGATGCGTTCCTTTGTGATCGGGGGTGGTGAGGGTGCCACCGCGCCGCTCGGCACGGTCGCGCAGATTTGCCAGTCCACTGCGACGTGCGGCTGCCCCGATGCCGACACCGTCGTCGAGCACGTCCACTGACAACTCCGCTCCAGTGGCGCTGACTTCAACCTCCACGTGGCTGGCATGCGCGTGGCGGGCAACGTTGGTGAGCGCCTCGCGGATCACCGCGACCAGTTCGTCGGCGAGGTCTTCGGATACGACGACGTCGATCGGGCCGGTGAATCCCAGACGCGGCGAGAAGCCGAGGGGCCGGGTGAGGTCGGCCGCCACGTCGACGAGCCTGCTGCGCAGGGAACCGCTCTGCGGCCCGAGCGCCCCACGCAACTCGAAGATCGACGTGCGGATCTGGCGGATCGTGTCGTCGATATCGTCGACGACCCGGCCCAGGCGCGCCACGCGTTGCTCGTCCCGCAGGCCCGAAGCCACGCTCTGCACGCTCAGCCCGGCGGCGAACAGTCGCTGGATGACGTGGTCGTGCAGGTCGCGCGCGATTCGGTCGCGGTCTTCGAGCAGCACGACGCGTTGCTGATCGGCGCGAGCATCGGCGAGCTCCAACGCGACGGCGGCGTGCTGCGCGAAGGTCGTCGCCATCTCGAGGTCGGCCTCGTTGAATCGGTGCCGCCCGTGCAGCCGGCCGACCATGAGCGCGCCGCGGGCGCGCTGGGCACCCACGAGCGGAATCGCCATGAGCGGGCCGATCGGCATCACGTCGGAGATGTGCACCGTGAAACCGTGTTCTTCCCGCACATCGCCGACCAGAACCGGCCGGCCGCCGTGTATGGCCAGGCCCGACAAGGTGCCCTCGAGGGGGTAGGTGACCGCGGTGAGCTCTGCGGCGCGCTCGCCGGTGGCGACCTCGACCATCAAGCTGCGCTCGTCCTCGGTCGGGAGCACGACCGTGACGACGTCGGCTTCGGCCATCTCGTGCAGGCGCCGCGCGATGACCTGCAAGGGCGATTCGCCCTCGGTCGACAGCAGCTGGCGGGTGATCTCGGTGGATGCCTGCAGCCACTGCTGACGGCGACCGGATTCCTCGTAGAGGCGGGCGTTCTCGATCGCGGTCGCGGCCGTGGCGGCGAGTGCCGACACGAGTTCCTCGTCCTCGGCGGTGAACTGGCCGCCCTCGCGTTCGGTGAAGTAGAGATTGCCGAACACCTCGTTGCGAATCCGGATCGGAACTCCGAGAAAGCTTTTCATCGGCGGGTGGTGCTCGGGGAAGCCGACCGAGCGGTGATCGTCGGCGATGGTCTCGAGCCGGATCGGGCGGGGGTCGTCGATGAGCGCGCCGAGCAGACCCTTGCCCTCGGGCAGACGCCCGATACGGGCGACGGTCTCGTCGTCGAGTCCGACGTGGATGAACTGCTCGAGGCCACCGTCCGAGCTGAGCACGCCCAAGGCCGCATAGCGGGCACCGACCAGTTCGCGTGCGGCTTCGATGATTCGCCGCAGGACCACCGGCAGCGCCAAATCGCCGACTATCACGCGGTTTGCGCGCAACAGGCCACGCAGTCGCTCTTGCGCGGCTATGTAGTCCTGGGCTCGGTCGACCAGTTGGCTCAGCAGCTCGTCGAGCCCGAGATTCGGGACATCGGTTGACCCAGCGGCACCATCTCTGGCGCGCGCACGCTCGGTCTCACCGTTCGACGGCATACTCAAAACGGTAGCCGCCTGCGGTGATCTTCGCTCAATCAGTTTCGACGAGGACATCCACTAACCGCCGGCGCCGAGATGCGGGCGTCTTCGCTGCGCGCCCGATCCGCAGTAGTACGTGCGGATTCATCGCAAGACCGAGTTCGTCGCGCAACTGCGCCCTGGTACGTGGAATCTCGACGACCTGGGTGAGCGGACTCGCCGCGTAACCCTGCCTGGTCACCTCGAGCAGGACGTGTTCGAGCGCCTCGCCGGCGCGCAGCCACGCTGCCGGCCGGTCCTCGAGGGTGCCGAGCAGGACCAGGCATTGCTCGATGCTCGAATGGGTCTCGACCGGCAACCAGCCCACACCGTGCGTATCGAAATCACGGATCGGCACGTCGTCGTTCGCCCCTGCATCGACGTGGGGAACCGCCAGCGCCGGCACGCCGTCGCGGCGCCTGGGATCGTCGCTGGTCCACGATCGCAGCTCGGCGCGATAAGCCGGATTCGCGTTCTGCTCCCCGTCGGCGAGCTGGCTCAGCCGCGCGGCGGCCAGCCGGTGCTCGGCTTCGGTGATCTGGAAGAGCTGCCCTCCCTCCGCCTCGGCGGCGTTGATCAGGCTGTAGATCACCTCGGCCGGCACCGGATCGTCGGCGAAGCGCCGCCGGTTCGTCTGGCGAAGCTCGACCACCGCGTCGAGCGCGCCGATCGGCAGCCATTCGGCGGACTCGGCGGGCAGCGTCAGCCGCGCGAGCAGATCCGGCTGGGCCGAGTCGGGAAAGCGTTCCACGACCGCGTCGTAGCCCGCGGCTGCGAGTGCCACGCGCGCGTTGAACAGCGCGCAACCACAACTGATCAGCAGTTGCCGACCGGTCGGGTCCAGCACTCGCAGCTTGCGGGTCCAGTTGGCGTGGATCTCGAGGGTGCCGTGCGTGATCACGAACCGCCATGGCTGAGTGTTGTGCACCGACGGAGCGAGTGTGGCTCGCACCGCCGCCTGGCGTAGTGCCTGTGCATGCTTGGTGTGGACTGGAGTGGACACGGATCCCCCTTATTCCGTTTGCTGCTCTCGCTACGTCGTAACGAGTGGTTCGCTCTCGGCTCGGCGGGGCCGCTGGGAGTTCGTGCACGCGGCGTGCATGCGCGAACCCGAGCGCCGACAGGACCGCCATCGCTGCCGCGCCGATAATCGCGGCTATCGCACCCCAGAGCGCGATCTGGCCCATCTTGCCGAAGGCGTAAGCGTTGAGCAGCAAGCCGCGAAGCGTCTCGCCGCGGAACACGGTCTGCACCTTCCCGGCCAGCGCGGTGTCATTCGGGTTGGCCTGCGACTCCGAGGAGAGCTGCGAGTAGGTTTTGCCGCCGCCGATCCCGTTGATGTGGACCGCGATGAAGTGATCGGCGAACGCCTGTGCCTGCGTGCCGTTGACCAGCTGCTTCCCGGCGTACTTCTCCAGGTACGGCTTGATCTTCGGGTCCGAGATCGCCTCGCTTCCCTTTGCCGGGAAGAAGATCTTCTGCGCGGCCAATTGCGTGTGTACTTCGTGGTCGACGAAAGTGTGTGCCCAATACAGCAACCCTGACGCGACCAGCAAAATGGCCGCGACTATCAGGCCACCTGCGGCGAGCAGCTTATCGAGCGACTTTCTACCCATCACGAGTTCTCCTTTGAAGAGAATTGATGACATTCGCTGTGTTGACGATTCCGTCGCCAACGCGGGGGCAGCAGAGTCCAACGTCCCGTAAGTGCCTTGCGAAGGTCACGGCACGCGAATCTGCGGCCAAGCAGATCCAGCAGGTACGGGCCGGCCCGGCGTCCTGTTCCGGGCCGGCCCGCGAGCGCCGGCGCACGGTGCGGCCCCCCCGGGTCACGCTCGCGCGTTCCCGCGTTGAATGCCGCCACACCGTGCACAGTCGATAGTCGACGTGCTCGTCTGCGGGCGGCAGGGTCGAAGGTCCCGGCCCTTAGGCCCAAAAGGTCCGAAGTCACCGACCATTCGTCGGGCGACAACGGACGATTCGTGGGTAACACTTGGCATCGACCGGAACGGAGTGAGGCCATGCCAGACACCGTGAGCTGCTCGGTGACCACCGATGGAGGCACGTCACGCGTCCTGGTCCAGAGCGCTGGGCGCCTTGTCGCCGCGGCCGACGTGGTAGAGGACGGGTCGGTCGTACGACTGGACTTCGGCGTCGATCGCGGTCATCTACCCATGCAGGTGCGGCGCAGTCTGGTCGACGCTGTCTTCGACCTTCCGGCGTTGCAGACGGCGCGACCTGTGCAGGCTGCGTTCCCACTAGGCGATGTCGACCTGCTCAGCGGCCTTCGTACGCACTGCCACGACGTCGAGGTCCGCGCCGCGGGATCAACCTGCCTCGTGGACGCTGTCGTCGACGTCGACGTCGACCGCGACCGCGAGAGCCGTCCCGGCCATAGCGTCAGACCGAACCGCCGTCACGTTGCGGGCCGAGGCTAACCGCGCCCGCTGCGCGCTCGATATCTGCGGCGGTCACGGTGCCGATCAGGCGGGACTCCTCGACCACGACGGCCACGCCGGCGTGCGTTCGAAGCTGCTGCAGGATGTCGGACAGCGGCGTCGTCGCTGTGACGGTCAACGGCAGCAACCATTTCCGGCTGATGTCTCTGACGCGGGTTGTGTCGCGCTCCCCCGGCGGCACGCGCTTGAGCTGCGCTGCCATCAGTACACCTTCAAGCTCACCGTTGAATCCGACGACAGGGAATGCCTGCTGGGCAGCCTCGTGCGGGTTCAGGTGGGCGAGGAACGCGGCCAGCGTGAACCACGACGGGGCGAGCGTGGGCGGTGATGCCATGACGTCCCCAACCGTCTTACCGCGCAGCCGCTCGACAAGTCCCGCGTACTGCTCGCTGGCTGCGCCACTGATGATGAACCAGCCGATCAGCGCGATCCACAGGCCGTCCATCATGCCGGCGAAGAACTGCAGTACGCCGAACACTACGAAGAACGTGCCCATCGCTCTGCCCACGCGAGCGCTGAGATCAGCTGCGCGCGTCCGGTCGCCGTAGTGGTGCCACAGCGCTGCGCGAAGCAGCCGACCGCCGTCCAGCGGAGCACCCGGCAGCAGATTGAACCCGCCGAGCAGGATGCTTACCGCCGCGAGCCACAAAGCTGCCGCACCGATCAGGGTCGAATCGCCGATCGCCCACGCGACACCGCCGAATGCGCCGCCCAGGCCCAGGCTGACGAGGGGTCCGGCCGCCGCGATCGCCGCATCCGCCCGTGGTGAGGGCGCGTCGCCGCGGAGCTCGGTCAGTCCGCCGAGCATCCACAGCGTGATCTGCTCCACCTGCATGCGGTAATGGCGCGCGACAAGTGCATGAGCGAATTCGTGCGCCAGTAATGCGGCCAGAAAGACGACGGAGGCGGAAACTGCGGTGGCCACATAGGCGGCTGTGCCGCGCCCGGGCGCGGCCGCCGGAAGCACGCCGGCCGCGAGTATGTCGGTGAGCAAGGCGAGGATGACCAGGACGGACCAATGCGCGGAAACGCGAACGCCACCGTACACGCCGAGCGGGATCCCGCGGCCGAACAGCGTTCGGCCTTGCCCGGTAGGGGTTCGAGGTGCGCTCATGGTCTGATCCCGCGCCCCGCGTCAGCTGATCCGAGCTGACGACATGCTTGTTCGGGATGTCCCGGTCATGGATCCTCCCCGGCGGATCGAACTGCCACATCATCAGCTCACCGCGCGCCAGCTCGTCCGGGCAGGGCCAAACGTCATGCCATAGCGGGCCGTTCGTAGCTGACGGAGTCGTTATCTGCGGTCGAGCAGATCGCGGCGCTGGGCGTAGTCGTCGGCGTCGATCTCGCCACGTGCGAACCGTTCGTCGAGCAACCGGCGCGCATCGACCCCAGGCTGCGAGCGCCCTTGCGTCGAGCGAACAAGTGCAATGACGCCGACGGCCAAGGCCGCTAGGAAGATCAGCAGCAGCAGGCTCATCAGCAACCAGCCTGCGCCACCCATGTGGTCGCGGTAGGCATACATCATTGCGCTCTCCGTTTCGTTGCGGTCAGTGGGATGCGGGTCGGACGAGCGCCAACTCGATGTACTTGAAGGCGTCCGCGGCCGAGCGATATTCGGCCCAGCCGGCGACAGGAACCATGACGCCATTGACCAGGCCGTAGTCGGTGAAGGGCGTCGCCCACGGCTCCAGACGCACCCGACCCTTGCCCAGGTACCTGTGTCGCGGCGCGGCGAACTCGATCGGACGGCCATTCGGCCCGAATGTCAGGATCGCCGTCGCGGTCAACCCGCAATCGGTCATGCTCACCTGCGCGGACCGATCGTCGATCTCCTGCCAGCGCACATTGGGTAGCAGGAACGCCGCGGGGAACCAGGTCATCTCGTTGAGGTAACGCAGCAAGGACGCCTGATTCATGGCGGCACTGTTCAGATCGATCAGATTGAAGGTACGAGCCAATCTGACCTGCATGCGGCCACGGCCGCCGATGTAGGAATCCCAGGCCCGCACGAGCGGCAGCCCGCCGATGCGTACCCGCGCGCGCCAGCTGAACGCCGGCGGGTCGGTGATGTAGTCCTCCTCGGCGGTGAAGGCCATCCACGGCTTGTCGCTGCCCGCACGTAACCTGCCGACCTGGCGCAGGCACGTGGTTGTCGGTATTCGCCTGCCTTCGATACCGCTCCAGTCGAGATAATGGCGTACGGCCGGTGGCACCGTATCGAGCATCGACGGCGTGACAACCGCGCCGGCCACGACCGGCGAGGTACGTGTCATAGGTCGGCCTCGAGTTCACGCTTTGCTGCAGGCATGACGACATTCACCTGCGAAGCGTCGCGCCGCGACCTCGGCGCTACCAGGGTCGAACGTCATCGGTTGCGGTACGCGGATGTGCCGAAGGTCCCGGTGATCCGGTACCACCGCCGCTGCCGCGAATGCCGTTGGCAGGCTCATCGTTGAGGCAGGCACGATCACGAGGGGCCAGCCATGGATCGCAGCAAAGACATCATTGTCGGCGTCGACGGCTCCGCTGAAAGCAGATCTGCGCTGGCCTGGGCGGTCGCAGACGCCCGAGCACGCCGTTGCGGCGTCGTGGTGGTGCATGTGTGCGAGGCTCGCGACTATGGCCTCTGGACGACGACCAAGGGGCTGCGCGCGGGCCTTCGAGAGATGGCGCGCCCCATCGTCGACGACGCCCTCGCACTGGCTGCACGGATCGATTCGGCCGTTCCGGCACGCGGCGGGGTACTGGTTGGCTCGCCGACCCGCACGCTGGTCAGGCTCTCGTCGTTCGCGCCTGTCGTGGTGATCGGGCGAAACGGTCGCGGTGCTGTGTCCCGCCTACTGCTCGGCTCGGTCACCCAACACCTGGCCGCCAATGCCCACTGCCCTGTCGTTGCGGTCGGGCACCCGTCGCGAGGACAGGCGGCGGGCACCGTCGAGCGGGTCGTCGCGGCGATCGTCGCTTCGCCGGGCAACGACGAGACGCTGCAGTTCGCCTTCGCCGAAGCGGTACGCCGCATCTCACCGCTGGTGGTGTTACACGTGCTCGACGGCACCAATCTGCCGACGCAGCAGGAACAGACCCGGTGTGGCCGAGAGCTGATCGGATGGCGCGACCAGTACCCGGCCGCGCACGTCACGTCAGTCGTTCGCACCGGCTCGGTCGTCGAGGTCATCGCGTCGATCTGCGTTCCGGGTGACCTGCTCGTGCTCGGCCACCATCGTCGACTCTGCCTCGCGCACCATTCGCTTCGCGCCGGCACGATGGCGGCCCTACACGCCGCGCCGTGCCCCGTCGCCGTCGTGCACGAACCCTTCGAGGTGCCTGTACGGGAGTCCGTCCCGTCGTTGACGCAGGCGGCGCCGGCTACCTGAACAGGCGCAGCCAAGTGAGGACCTTCGTCACTGCCGGTCCCGATCGAGCCGGGTGTTGAGTTGACGGTAGGCAATCTGGCCGCAACGACGGCGATTCGCCGGTCGTCCGACTGCCGTCGAAGAGGGGGAATCGACCTGAAGTGCACACGACCTTT
>CAVTEA010000010.1:0-8139 GCA_963733615.1 uncultured Actinomycetes bacterium | reverse complement strand
CCTTCTACTGGTTGCGGTTGCGTATTGCTAGGTAGCGGCCCTTGCCGATCCACTCCATGCCCAACTCGAAGCCCTTGCCGATCTCACCGAGCACATTGCGGGCCGGCACGCGAACGTTGTCGAACACCAGCGACGCCGGGCCACCCTCACCCATCGTCTGGATGAAATGCGAGGTCCAGCCCATCGACCGGTCGACAAGGAATGCCGTCGAGCCCCTGCGGGCGCCCAGATCCTGGTCGGTGACCGCGATGACGATGGCGAAATCGGCGTCGTTGCCACCCGTGATGAACGTCTTCTCGCCGTTGATCACCCAGTCGCTGTCGGGCGAATCGCCGTCGCGGCGCGCACTCGTCTTGATGTTTGCCGCATCGGAGCCGGCGCCGGGCTCGGTGATGGCGAAGCAGGAGAGCCGCTCACCCTCGATCGTCGGCACGAGGTATTCGGCCCGCTGCGATTCATTCGCGTAGTAAAGGATGTTGTCGGCCTCGCCGCCGAACGCGAACGGCACGAACGTGCGGCCGAGCTCGGTCCAGATCAGCGCCTGCGTCACGGCAGGAAGATCCATGCCGCCGTACTCGTCCGGCGTCGACAGGCCCCAGAAGCCGAACTTGCGCGCCTTGAGCTGCAGGTCGCGCCGCTCCTCGCGGGTCACGCCCGGCTCGCCCACACGCTCGCGCCGCAGCACCTCCGGCTCGCGCGGGACGATCTCGTCGAAGACGAACGCGCGCGCTGTGTCGCGAATCGCCTTCTGCTCAACCGACAGAGCGAAATCGACCATGCCCATTCCTCCAGACCAGATGACCTACTCGCGAGTATTCCAGCCGGTGGTCGCCGCAGTCGTGGACGCGACAACGAGAACGCCCGCCCCGGCGATCAAGCCGGGGCGGGCGCCGTTTGACGAACGTGCTGGCCTGGGGCGGCGATCAGTTCGCCGGAGCCTTTGCCGTTGAGTTGCCGGCTCGTCCCTCGATCCTTCGACGACGCGGCCGAACGGTCAACCGACGGCGTGCATCAATGCGCCCGGGTCGGGCGTCGCGAGTCGCGGCTAGTCGTCTTCGTCCGCCGCCCTGGGCTGTGCGTCGATGCCGGCCTCCTTGCGCTGCTCGGCGGTGATCGGTGCCGGAGCCGCGGTGAGCGGGTCATAGCCACCGCCGGTCTTCGGAAACGCGATGACATCGCGGATCGAATCCGTGTCCGACAGCAGTGCGCAGATTCGATCCCAGCCGAGGGCGATGCCCCCGTGCGGCGGAGCCCCGTACTTGAACGCCTCGAGCAGGAAGCCGAACTTCTCCTTCGCCTGCTCGGCAGAAAGCCCCATCACCGCGAACACGCGTTCCTGCACGTCGGCGCGGTGGATACGTATCGAGCCGCCGCCGATCTCGTTGCCGTTGCACACGACGTCGTAGGCGTAGGCGAGTGCCGAGCCCGGGTCGGTGTCGAACGTGTCTATCGACTCGGGCTTGGGCGAGGTGAACGCGTGGTGTACAGCCGTCCATGCGCCAGAGCCGACCGCGACGTCGTCGGTCTCGGCGGCGAGTTCGAACAGCGGCGCGTCGACCACCCAGACGAAGGACCACTGTGACTCGTCGATCAGCCCGCCACGCCGGCCGATCTCCACCCGCGCGGCACCCAGCAGCGCCCGCGCGGAGGACGCGGGGCCCGCCGCGAAGAAGATGCAGTCGCCCGCCTTCGCGCCTGCGGACGCCGCGAGCCCGGCCCGTTCCTCGTCGGAGATGTTCTTCGCGACCGGGCCGGTGAGTTCGCCGTCGTCGCCGACCAGGACGTAGGCCAGCCCGCGAGCGCCACGCTGCTTGGCCCAGTCCTGCCAGGCGTCGAGCTGGCGGCGCGGCTGCGACGCTCCGCCGGCCATGACGACCGACCCGACATAGGGCGCCTGGAACACGCGAAACGGCGTGTCCTTGAAGTACTCGGTGAGCTCGACGAGTTCGAGATCGAAGCGCAGGTCGGGCTTGTCGCTGCCGAACCGGTCCATCGCGTCGGCGTAGGTCATCCGCGGGAACGGCGTCGCGATCTCGTGACCGACCAGCCGCCAGAGCGCAACGAGCACCTCCTCGCACAGTGCGATGACATCGTCCTGGTCGACGAAGCTCATCTCGATGTCGAGCTGGGTGAACTCCGGCTGCCGGTCGGCACGGAAGTCCTCGTCGCGGTAGCACCGCGCGATCTGGAAGTACCGCTCCATGCCCGCGACCATGAGCAGTTGCTTGAACAGCTGCGGCGACTGCGGCAACGCGTACCAGGATCCTGGCCGCAGCCGCGCCGGAACCAGGAAGTCGCGAGCACCCTCCGGTGTCGATCGGGTCAGCGTGGGTGTTTCGATCTCGACGAAGTCATGCGCGTACAGAACGTCGCGGGCCGCGCGATTGACCTGGCTGCGCAGCCTGATCGCGGCGGCGGGCTCCGCGCGTCGCAGGTCCAGGTAGCGGTACTTCAGGCGCGCCTCCTCACCGACCCCGGTGTGCTCGTCGAGCTGGAACGGCAGCGCCTCAGCCTCGCCGAGCACCTCCAGGTTCGACGCGACCACCTCGATGTCGCCGGTCGGGATGTTCGGGTTCACGTTGCCCTCGGGCCGCGCGCGGACCTCGCCGGTGACCGCGACGCACCATTCGTTGCGCAGGTCGTGGGCCAGCTCGTCTTCGCGCACGACCACCTGCACGGAGCCCGACGCATCGCGCAGGTCGACGAACGCCACACCGCCGTGATCGCGACGACGGGCCACCCAACCGGCCAGCGTGACGGTCTGGCCCGTGTGCTCGCTGCGCAGCGTGCCGGCCATGTGCGTGCGGATCACGAACTCTCCTCTTCGATCACGACCTGCGGATGCAGGTCATCGGCTGGCGGTTGCCAGGCTGCCGGGTCGGCGCCCATCTGCTCACCGCTGCGAATGTCTTTGACCTCGTCGGCCGCGCCGTCAGCACCCGGGAACCACACGAACGGGATGCCGCGCCGCTCGGCGAATCGAATCTGCCGACCGTACTTCTGCGCCGTCGGTGCGACCTCGGCGGCGATCCCCCGCGCCCGCAGGGCATGCGCGATCTCGTCGCACCGCGTCCGCGACTCGTCGTCAGGCAACGCGACCAACACGGCCGACGGGACGCTGCGTGACCCGGTCAGCCGTCTGCGCGCGAGCAGCGGCACCAGCATCCGGCTGATGCCCAGCGAGATGCCGACGCCTGGGTAGGTCACCTTGCCGTCACTCGCGAGCGAGTCGTACCGTCCGCCCGAACAGATCGATCCGATCGACTCAAACCCGGCCATGCGCGTCTCGAACACGGTGCCGGTGTAGTAGTCGAGGCCGCGTGCGATGCGTAGATCGGCCTCGACTGTCAGCCGGTCGCTGGTCAGACCCGCGCAACCGGTGACGACGGCTTCGAGCTCAGCAAGACCCTCGTCGAGCAAGTCGTTCGATACTCCGATGGCGCGAACCCGGCCGACGAACGTGGTGTCGGCCGTGCGTATGTCGGCCAGCGCGAGGCATTGTCTGACCTGTGCGTCGGACAGGCGTGCGTCGTCGGCCAGCATCTTCGCGATGACGTCGACCGGCACCTTGTCTATCTTGTCGACGACCCGCATCACGGCCGGAATGTCAGGCGCGCCGATGCCTTGATAGAAGCCCTCGATCAGCTTGCGGTTGTTGACCTGCAGCCGCATGGGAGGCACCGGCAGCGCCGACAGCGCCGACGCCATCACCCGCGCGACCTCGACGTCGTGATGGAAGGGCAGCACGTCGCGGGCGACCACATCGATGTCAGCCTGCGTGAACTCGCGATAGCGCCCCTCCTGGGGACGCTCGCCACGCCATACCCGCTGGATCTGGTAGCGCCGGAACGGGAAATCGAGCTTGCCGGCGTTCTCCAGGACGTAGCGCGCGAACGGCACGGTGAGGTCGAAATGCAGGCCGAGACCGGCGTCGGCCGCATCATCGTCGGATGCGGCTTGCAGCCGCCGCAGGACGTAGACCTCCTTGTCGATCTCGCCCTTGCGCAGCAACTGCTCGAGCGGCTCGACGGCTCGCGTCTCGACCGGAGCGAATCCGTGCAGCTCAAACGTGGTGCGCAGGGTGTCGATCACGTGCAGTTCGACGAACCGCTCCGCGGGCAGGAACTCAGGAAATCCACTCAGCGAAGCCGGCCGGGTCATGAGGGCATCACGCAACGGGTCACTGCAGGTCCAATAGATAGGGGTTGGCCGCTCGTTCACGGCCGATGGTGGTGGACGGCCCGTGCCCGGGATGGACCTCGGTTTCGTCGGACAACGGCAAGATCACCTCACGCAGGGACGTGTTCATGTCGGCCATCGAGCCACCGGGCAGGTCGACCCGCCCGATCGATCCGGCGAAGAGCACGTCGCCGCTGAACAGCAGATCGTGGTCGTCGTCGCCCAGGCCGAATACCACCGAGCCGCTCGTGTGGCCCGGAGCGTGGCGGACGCCGAACCTCATGCCGCCGAGGGAAACCGTGTCGCCGTCGCAAAGCAAGCGAACGTCATCGGGTTCCGCCAGCGTCAGACCTTCCAGCCCGAGCAAGGGCGTCCCCTTGGGCAGGCCGAGCCCGGACCACGGGTCGGTGAGTTGCGCTCGGTCGGCGGCGTGGACGTAGGCGGGCACGTCGCGCGCCTGGCAGACCGGCAACACCGAGAAGGTGTGGTCGATGTGCCCGTGGGTCAGCAACACCGCGACCGGGTGCAAGTGGTTCTCGGCGAGCACCTCATCCAGTTGCGGGCCGACCTGGATACCTGGATCGATCACCACACACTGCTCACCCGATCCGGGCGCCACGACCCAGCAGTTGGTGGCCGTCAGCGTCGACGGGAATCCCGCGATCAGCACAGCGAGCACTCCCGTAAATCGGCCGCGGACCAGGACACACCAGCCTACCGACCGCCGTTGCAGGCGCTCGCACAATGGCCGTGACGTGGGTGCGACGGTGTCGTGACACCCACGAAAGCCGCACGCCGCCCGAAACATCCGAAGCAGTGGCTAGACTCCCCTACCGATTCGTGACGAAGCGCAGTGAGGTGATGGATGGACGCAGGCGACGCCGGCCGGGTGATCGGCGGTCGCTATGAATGCGTCGAGCTGATCGGCCGTGGCGGAATGGGCGAGGTGTGGCGCGCCCGCGACACGCTGCTGCAGCGTGACGTGGCGGTCAAGCGACTGGCGTACGGCGACGGTGCGGGCGACGAAGCGACGATCGGCCGCTCGATGCGCGAGGCCCGCCTCGCCGCACGGCTCAACCACCCCAACGCGGTCGGCATCTACGACGTCGTGGTCGACGAGGGGCTGCCGTGTCTGGTGATGGAGCTGGTCACCGGGAAGTCGCTCAAGGAGCTCGTCGCCGAGCGGGGTCGCCTCGATCCCGTCGCGACCGCCCGGATCGGACGGCAGGTCGCAGCTGCCCTTGGCGTGGCGCACCGTGCGGGCATCATTCACCGAGACGTCAAGCCGGCCAACGTCCTTATCGCCCAGGACGGAACGGCGAAACTGACCGACTTCGGCATCGCTCGCGACGAGGGCGATTCCGGCATGACGTCAACGGGCACATTCATCGGGACGCCGAACTTCCTCGCGCCCGAGATCGCCCTGGGCGGCAATCACGGCCCGGCGAGTGATGTGTGGGCGCTGGGCGCGATGCTCTATTCCGCAGTCGAGGGTGACCCACCCTTCTCGGCCGGTGGCAACGCGCTTGCCGTACTGAACCGCATCGCCACCACCGATGCACCGGTACCGCCCCATGGCGGCCCGCTCACGTCTCTCATCATCACTGCGATGCGCCGCGATCCAGCCGGCCGACCCTCGGCGGCGAGCATCGTCGATCAGCTCGACGAGATCGTCGACAACGCCCGCGGCCGCACGTCGGCGCCGATGGCTGCGATGGTTCCGGTACCCCCACCGACCCAGGGCCGGTCGGCTCCCGCCGCGCACACCCCGCCCCCGACGCAACAGACCCCACCGCCGGCACAGCACACACCGCCTCCGGCCCCGCAGACGCCGCCCCCGCGCTCGCACACCCCGCCGCCGGTTCAGCACACGCCGGGGCCCGGCCCGTACACGCCTCCCCCGGTCACGGCGCCGCCGGCGGCATTCGCGCC
Source organism: uncultured Actinomycetes bacterium (assembly GCA_963733615.1). GTDB lineage: Bacteria > Actinomycetota > Actinomycetes > Mycobacteriales > Jatrophihabitantaceae > DASXRA01. The sequence continues at coordinate 2,028 of CAVTEA010000010.1, read as the reverse complement.
CAGCAGCGCACCATTCGGCCCGCCAACGCAATACGCCCCGAGTCGCAGTGGCGGCGGGCAGCCGCTGTCGCCGCCTGCGCGCAACAACAAGGCCTTGATCATCGCGATTTCCGTGGTGGCGGCAGCCGCCGTCATCGCCGCAATCGTGGTCGTCACCGTCACCGGCGGCAAGCAGCACGAGGCAGACCCGACCCCGAAGCCGACCACGAGCGTGCCGACGACGCCCGCGCCCACCAGCCCGAACCCGACCTCGACCTCGACCACGGGTGGGTGCGACGACCCCCGCACCACCGGCTCGGGCCCGGCGATCACCTACGTCATCTTCGCGGAACTGTTCGACGTGAAGGGCGCCCAGGCCTGCACCAAGCCCGGCACCGTGTCGGAGTCCTTCACCCGCAGCCTCAACGGGAAGGTGTTCTCGCCGAATTTCGACAGCTCAGGCCACGATAACGATTCTGTTGTGCGCACCGACTTCACCGCCCTGGACGGCACGAAGCTCGTCGTCACCTGCACCAAGGGCACCGACGGCAAATACCTGGTGACCGACGTTCACAAGCAGTGACACGGCTGGCCCGTAGGGCCGGCAATCGGCTGCTGGACTGCCCGCCCGCCGACGGGTTGGGGGTTCTGATCGAAAACCTTGCTGGCTTCCATACACTGTCGCCGACTCGCGCCGTGAACGCCCTGGAAGGGACTCTTTCGTGTCGACGAACAAGCAGCGCCGTGACGCGGCTCGCCGCCACCTCGAACGCCAGTTGCAGCGCCGCCAGCAGCGCGAGGCTTCCCGCAAACGCACAACGCTGATCGCGACCGTGGCCGGCACGGTCGTGCTGGCTCTGGTTGTCGTCATCTTCGTGGTCGCCGTGACCAACGACGACAAGAAGAAACCGGCCGCGAACCCGAGCACCTCGCCGGCCTCTACCGGCTCTGCGACCCCGAGCAGCACGCGCGCGCCACTGCCCAGCCGAAGCCCGGCCAAGGTCGCCGCCCGTGCGGCGAAAAAGACCACTGGGCCGTGCGGTTACGCCGAGACCGCCGCGTCGCTCAAGCAGAACACCAACCTTTTCGATATCGGCCTGCCGCCTGATCCGAACCCGACACCGAAGGCCAAGCGCACGGTGGTGTTCGCGACCAACAAGGGCGACATCAGCGTCGAACTCGACGGCGCCTCGGCCCCGTGCAACGTGCAGAGCATCCTCTATCTGATAGGGAAGAAGTTCTACGACAACACGGCGTGCCCGCGCTCGGTCAACCAGGGAATCTTCGTGGTTCAGTGCGGTGACCCCACCGAGACCGGTGCCGGCGGCCCTACCTACACCGTCAAGGACGAGAACTTGGCCAAGGCGAGCTACCCGGCGGGCGCGGTCGCGATGGCGAACGCAGGCGCGAACACCAACGGGAGCCAGTTCTTCTTCATCACGAAGGACAGCAACCAGAACACCGCCGCCGGCACTGGTCTGCAGAAGAAATACACCGTGATCGGTCACGTCGGCCAGGGGCTCGATCTGCTGCAGACAGTCGCGGCTGCAGGCGACGACGGATCGAATCAGGCCGGAGGTGGCCGCCCGAATCTCGACCTGATCTTCAAGACCGTCCGGGTCGAGGCCGCAAAGGGGTAGGCAGCCGCGTCAACCGTTTACCGGCCGCGAAACGACGTTAGTGTCCCGACACTAGGCCCGTCCCGTGGATCTTCAGCCTGCTGCACGACGCCCAGCGAGGCCGCCGTTCGCGACGGCCAAGATCCACGGGACAGTCCCCATTACTGCAGCCCTAGATCGCGACCTGGCACGAGTGCGGCGCTCCCAGACTTCCCATCGGGTCTTGATCATCCCTGCTGGATCCGCTACTACTCGCGGCCTCGACAGAGATGATCAAGATTGCGCCGGCGCGGACCTAACACGGTGTCGGACTGCAACGAGCTACGGCTGTCGTACCAGTGTCCTGCGCCGGATATTCAGACGACAATTCCAGCGCAAGACACTAGTGTCCCGCGCCGGAAATTCGTTGCGTAAGTCCGGTGATCCAAGC
>CAVTEA010000009.1:0-103034 GCA_963733615.1 uncultured Actinomycetes bacterium | reverse complement strand
TCGTTCATATGGGGTTTCCTTGACTGGTACAGCGTCGGCGGCCAGGGCATCAAGGGTTACGGAGCCCTCAGCGGCGCATCTGCTGCGATCGGCCTGTCCATCCTGGCCAGCGCGGTTGCCGCGAACGTGCTCCTCGACAAGACCGCCAAGAGCACACTGATTCCCGCGGCGGCGGCGCTCGCCTCGCTTCTTGTCACGTTCGGCCTGCTGGTCGGCAAGGGCACCGGCGTCGACACCAAGATCGGCGTCATCCTCATGCTGATCACGGCGCTCGCCCAGACCGCACTCTTCGTCGTCGGCTGGCTGCAGAGCCAGGGCAAGATCATGACCGGCACACCGGCGAGTTCTGGCCAGTGGGGCGGCGGCAACCAGTACGGCAGTGGTTACCCGAGCGCCCAGCAGCAGTACGGCCAGCAGCAACCACAGCAACCACAGCAGCCGGCTCAGCAGCCGGCTCAGCCGGCCCAGCCGCAGTACGGCCAGCCGACCCAGCGCCAGGCCCCGGCCCAGCCCCAGTACGGCCAGCCGACCCAGCACCAGGCCCCGGCCCAGCCGCAGTACGGCCAGCCGACCCAGCACCAGGCCCCGGCCCAGCCCCAGCAGCAGCCGGGCTACGGGCAGCAGCCGCCCGCAAACCCATACGGCCAGGGCTAGGCAAGGCCCTACCCTTCGCGATCGCCGGCGTCACCCCTCGGGGGTGGACGCCGGCGATTGCTGTTTGCGCAGGCTGCGCATGCCGAATAGCCGGTTCCAGTCGCGGCGAGCCTGGCTCTCAGATGCGCGCCGGTTTGCCAGCCTTGGAGAGTGCCGACGCAGAACCGCCCCGAAGCCGGCCTTCCTCGTGGCGTTCCCGACTCAGTCAGCCGTTCGCTCTGGCTTGCCGCAACGTGGACCGGCGGTGTCGCGGCGGCTGCCGGCGCGGTGCTCGGCGCTGTCGTCGGGGTCTTCTGCTGGCTGCCTGAGGCTGGTGTGTCAGGGCACCCGCTCTCGGCAGTGCGCGCCGGGTTGCTCGGTTTCCTGGCAGCCCAGCACGGGGGGCTCACCGTCGACAATGTCCCGACCCGCCTCGTACCGCTGCTGGCGCTGATCGCTGTCGTGGTGATCATCTGGCGGGCAGGCTCGACATTGGCCGAGGTGGTCGCGATCGTCGACGAGCGCCGGCGCCGGACCGTGGTGTGCGCTGGGCTGCTGCAAGCCGCTGCCTACGCCGGCGCCTGCGCGGTACTGGTACCGCTCAGTGCGCTCGGCTCGACCACCACGCGCGTCGCGCCGGTCGCCGCGTCCGCGTTCGCGTTGTTCAGCTGTGTCGGGCTGACCTCGCTGGTCCGGTCCGCCCTGGGGCCGTGGGACCGCCTGCCCGACGTCCTGGTCCGCGGCGCCCGAGGTGCCGCCGGAGCGATCGCCGTGTACCTCGGCTCGGGCGCGGTTCTGGTGGCGGGCTCGCTCATCGTGCACGCCGATCGGGTGATGGATCTTTCCCGCCAGGTCGGCGGCGGGCTCTCCGGCGTCCCGGTAGCAGTCATCGGTGTGCTCTGCGCGCCGAACGCGGCAGTGGCCGCCGCGGCATACCTGGCCGGGCCGGGCTTCGCCGTGGGGTCGGGCACCGCGTTCAATGCGTTCTCCACCGATCACGGCGTGCTGCCTGCCTTTCCGCTGCTCGGCGCCCTGCCGTCCGGGCACGGCGCGAACGGCCTGGTCGCCGGGTGGATGCTCGCCACCGTGGTTCTTGCCGGGGTCGTGACGTTCCGGCTGGCAGCGGCAGACGACGCCCTGCGTGGGGTCGCCGCAGCCGTGTTCCTGTCCGCACCGGCGATGGCGGTACTCACGTGGCTCGGCGGTGGGGCGGTCGGCACCGGGCGTCTGCACACGGTCGGCGCGTCGCCCTGGCAGGTCGGCCTTGCGGTTGCGGGCGAGATCGCGGCGATCACGACGCTTCTCGTTGCGGGGCGGGCTGTTTGGCGTCGGCTCGCGCACCGCGGTGCGCCCGCAGACTTTGTATCTCGGCGGGCCGCTCTCGATGCGGACGAGCTGGCCACGGTGGGCAGCGCCGACGACGACTCGCTGTTGTGACCCGGGAGGTTGTTGACGGCCGCGGCGGCGTTATGGCGTTTCATGATCAACAGAACGATCGAGTCGATAGTCGACCGGATCCCACTGTTGATCATGAAACGCCGGGTCGGCTGGGCTGACGCCGGTCACCCGTGATCAAGGCCAATCGCCAGCAGCCGTAACGGCACTCCTGCCTGATCAACGCAACGCCACCTCGCAGGTGGGCAGTTGTGCCGCAGGTGGGCACCTACAAGTGCCCACCCGGCACGCAAGTGCCCACCCAGCCCCAGTGCCCACCCAGCCCTAGTGCCCACCCAGCCCCAGTGCCCACGCAGCCCCAGTGCCCACGCGCGTCACCAGCGTCTCGGGTCGCAACAGCCCGCTCGCGCACATCTGGCGCGGGCGAGGACCGAAAGCAGCGCCCGGTAGGGTTTGCGTTCGTGCCCGCTCGTCTCGTCGTACTGGCCTCGGGTAGCGGGACGACTCTGCAGGCGCTGCTCGACGCCGCGGTGCAACCGTCCTTCGGTGCCAGCGTGGTTGCCGTCGGTGCCGACCGCGCACCGGTCGAGGCGCTGGCGCGAGCCGAACGGGCCGGCGTGGCAGGCTTTTCCTGCCGTGTGGCCGACTACCCGAGCCGCGACGAGTGGGATGACGCGCTCGCGGCTGCAGTCGCGGGCTACGAACCGGACCTGGTTATCTCCGCAGGTTTCATGAAGCTGGTGGGCAAGCGGTTTCTCAGCCGCTTCGGCGGGCGCTACCTCAATTCGCATCCAGCCCTGTTGCCGTCCTTTCCGGGCATGCACGCGGTACGTGACGCGCTGCGCCATGGCGTGAAGGTGAGTGGTTGCACCCTGTTCGTCGTCGACGAGGGTGTCGACACCGGTCCGATCATCGCGCAGCGGGCCGTTCCGATCCTCGACGATGACGACGAGCCGACCCTCCACGAGCGGATCAAGGCCGCTGAGCGCGATGTGCTCGTCGAGTATGTCGGGCGAATGGCGCGAGAAGGCTTCACCGTCACGGGCAGAAAGGTCACCATCCCATGAGCCGAATCGCGGTGCGCCGCGCCCTCATCAGCGTTTATGACAAGACCGGGCTGGACGAACTTGCTCGCGGGCTGCACGAGGCGGGCGTCGAGATCGTGTCGACCGGTTCGACTGCTGCGCGTATCCGCGACATCGGCGTGCCGGTGACGCCAGTCGAGGACGTGACCGGCTTCCCCGAGATTCTCGGCGGCCGCGTCAAGACGCTACATCCGCACATCCATGCTGGATTGCTTGCCGATCAGGCGAATGCCGAACATCTGTCCACAGTGGACAGTCTGAAGATCGACACATTCCAACTCGTCGTCTGCAACCTGTATCCCTTTGCCGAGACGATTCGCGCAGGGGCGACGCCGCCCGAGGCAATCGAGCAGATCGACATCGGCGGCCCGGCAATGGTGCGCGCCAGCGCGAAGAATCACGGATCGATCGCGGTAATCACCGAGCCGGCAAGCTATCCGGCGGTGCTCAGCGCCGTGCGCGCCGGGGGATTCGAGCTCGAGGCGCGTCAGTTGCTTGCCGCGAACGCGTTCCGGCACACGGCCACCTACGACATCGCGGTAGCGAGTTATCTCGGCAACGTCGTCGCTCCGGACGACGGGGGATCAGGTTTTCCCAGTTGGGTCGGCGCATCCTGGGAGCGCGCCGCCGTGCTCCGCTACGGCGAGAACCCGCACCAGCGTGCCGCGCTTTACGTCTCGCACGGTGGCGGCCCGGCCGGGCCGGGCGGAATCGCCCAGGCCGAGCAACTCGGCGGCAAGGAGATGAGCTACAACAACTACGTCGACGCCGACGCCGCCCGGCGCGCCGCCTATGACTTCGGCGAGCCCTGCGTGGCGATCATCAAGCACGCGAACCCGTGCGGCATCGCCGTCGGCGCGGACGTCGCCGAGGCACACCGTAAGGCGCACGCCTGCGACCCGGCCAGCGCCTTCGGCGGCGTGATCGCCACCAACGTGCCGGTAAGTGTCGAAATGGCCGAGCAGGTGGCCGACATATTCACCGAGGTGGTTATCGCGCCGTCCTTCGACGACGGGGCCGTCGAGGTGCTCTCGCGACGCAAGAACCTGCGCATCCTGCTTGCCGAGGCGCCGGGCGAACCGATCGCCGAGTTCCGGCCCGTCTCGGGCGGAATCCTGATGCAGACGGCAGACCGCCTCGACGCACCGGGCGACAACCCGGCGAACTGGACGCTGGCTGCCGGCGATCCGGTCGACAGCGTGACGCTCACCGACCTCGCGTTCGCGTGGCGGTCGGTGCGTGCTGTGCGGTCTAACGCGATCGTGCTCGCGCACGACGGTGCGACGGTTGGCGTGGGCATGGGGCAGGTCAACCGGGTCGATGCGTGCCGGCTGGCGGTCGCGCGCGCCGGTGATCGGGCGCGCGGGTCAGTGGCGGCATCTGACGCCTATTTCCCTTTCGCGGACGGGCTGGAAGTGCTGCTGGCCGCGGGGGTGCGCGCCGTCGTCCAACCTGGGGGCTCGATTCGCGACGCCGATTCCATCGCCGCCGCCACCGCGGCTGGCGTGCCGATGTACCTGACCGGCGCGCGGCACTTCGCGCACTGACCGGGCCTCAGTAGCCGCCGCCGTAGCCGCCGCCCGCGCCGTTGTCGCTGCTCGTCGGGGCGCTGCTCGCGCTGGGCGCGCCGGACACGACAACGGCGTGCCACGTGAAGTGGTTGCTACCGAAGGAGTCCTTGGCGTTATTGCCCTTTGCGTCACCGGGTGACATGTCCTCGGCGAACGTGTAGACCGGCGCGCCGTTGTACGTCAGCTGTGTCTGACCGTTGTCGGAACGCTTCATCGAGGCGATCGTGCCGGGTACGCCGCTCGGTGCCGCGACGTCGGCGGACGAGGTGACCGGAACCCAGATGGCGAGGCACGAACCGGTGCACAGGATCTTTCCGCCGGCTTCCTGTGCTGCGGTGTAGAGCGTCTTCCCGGTCGGATCGACGAGAACCTTGCCGACATTGCTGATATCGCGGGTCGCCAGCGCGCCATTCGACAGCGGCGCATTCGAGGCAGGACCGCTCGAGGCAGGTCCGCTGCCGTAACCTGCGCTACTGCTGCACGCCGCGAGCAGGACGAGAGCCGCGCCGGCCGCGCCAACCGAGGCGACCGTGGCAATGGTGCGGCGCCGGGCGTTATAGGTGTTCATCGGGCACTCCTGAGCTGATGAGTCTGCGACCCGGCGGCTTCGTCAGGTCGTCCGTGCACCGCTGAACACGCGTGAAGCGGCTGTGGGGTTCATTCGACGGTCGTCCTGGCCACCACACCCTGATCGCGACTGGCAAAATGACTGCCTGTGAACGCGATCAGCCTGGACGGCAAGGCGACCTTGGCGGCCATCAAGTCCGAACTGAAACAACGCGTGTCGACCCTTGCCGAGCAGGGCGTGGTCCCCGGGCTCGGCACCGTTCTGGTCGGCGACGACCCGGCGAGCCGCTGGTACGTCGCGGCGAAACATCGCGACTGTGCCGAGATCGGTATTGCCAGCATCCAGCGAGAACTTCCGGCAACGGCCACCCAGGCGCAAGTCGAGGCTGTCGTCGACGAACTCAACGCCGACCCTGCCTGCACGGCCTTTCTCGTCCAGCAGCCCACCGGGCTCGATGAATTCGCCATCCTCGCTCGCGTCGATCCGAACAAGGACGTCGACGGCCTGCATCCGATCAACCTCGGCTGGCTCGTGCTCGGCAAGCCGGCGCCGCTGCCCTGCACTCCCACCGGTGTCATCGAGTTGCTGCGCCGCTACGACGTGCCGATCGCCGGCGCCCACGTCGTAGTGATCGGGCGCGGCATCACGGTCGGCCGCCCGCTCGCCCTGATGCTGACCCGGCGCAGCGAGAACGCCACGGTCACCCAGTGCCATACCGGTACCCGCGATCTCGATGCCCTTGTGCGGCAGGCCGATATCGTCGTCTCGGCGGCCGGCTCCCCGGGGCTCGTCACCGCCGACATGGTCAAACCCGGGGCGGCGGTACTCGACGTCGGGGTCAGCCGGGTCGACGGCAAGATAGCCGGCGACGTGGCACCGGAGGTGGCGCAGGTGGCGGGCTTCCTCGCACCCAACCCGGGCGGCGTCGGTCCGATGACCCGAGCCATGCTGCTGACCAACGTCATCGAGGCTGCCGAGCGCGGCGCACTGCGATGACTCTTCGGCGCGCGGTGCGCAGCGAAGTGCCGTTCGTGCTCGTGCTGTTCATCGTCGCGTTCGGGTTCTGCTACATGCTTGTGGCGTCAGGCCACTGGCTGCGCGGGGTCACGGTCATGGCCGCGGGAATGGTCGTGGCCGCCGGGTTGCGGGCCACCTTGCCGAACGGCACCGCCGGAATGCTCGTTGTGCGCACCCGGTTCTTCGACGCTCTGTGCTACTTCGCGCTTGGCGTATCGGTGTTCGGCTTCGGGATCCTGGTGCCACAGTGACCGGGCGCACAGGACTAACGTGCGGCGCAAATCAGCGTCACCGTCAGAGGAGAACACATGCCAGCATCAGCCAGCCAGGGTCGGCACGGAAAGGTCACCGTTGTCGGTGCCGGCTTCTACGGCTCGACCACCGCCCAGCGCCTGGCCGCCTATGACGTGTTCGAGACGGTCGTGCTCACCGACATCATCGAAGGCAGGCCCGAGGGCCTCGCGCTCGACCTGAATCAGTCCCGTCCGATCGAGGGCTTCGAGACCACTGTCGTCGGCGCGACGACCACTGCCGACGGTGGCGGTTACGAAGCCAGCGCCGGTTCGGACGTCGTGGTGATCACCGCCGGCCTGCCGCGCAAGCCGGGCATGAGCCGCATGGACCTGCTCGAGGTCAACGCCAAGATCGTGCGCGGCGTTGCCGAGAACATCGCCAAGCACTCGCCCGACGCCGTGATCATCGTCGTATCGAACCCGCTCGACGAGATGACCGCGCTGACCCAGATCGCCTCGCAGTTCCCGAAGCAGCGCGTGTTCGGACAGGCGGGCGTGCTCGACACCGCGCGCTTCACCAACAACGTGGCGACAACGTTGGGCGTCCCGGTCAGCTCGGTCACCACGCTCACCCTCGGATCGCATGGCGACACGATGGTGCCCGTGCCCAGTGCCTGCTTCGTCGACGGCAAGCCGCTTGCCGACGTGCTGCCGGCCGGGCAGATCGAGGAGCTCGTCGCCCGCACTCGCAACGGGGGCGCCGAGGTCGTGGCGCTGCTCAAGACCGGCTCGGCATACTTCGCGCCGTCGGCGGCCGCCGCCCGCATGGCCAAGGCCGTCATCGAGGACTCGAGTGCGACGATTCCGGTCTGTGCCTGGGTCGACGGCGAGTACGGCATCAACGGCGTTTACCTGGGCGTCGAGGCCGAGATCGGCGCCGGAGGAGTCAAGAAGATCGTCGAGCGCGACCTGACCGAATCGGAACTGGCCGCGCTCAAGGACGCCGCCGAGGCGGTGCGCGCCAAGCAGGCTGACGTCGCGAACCTCTGACGTCGTTCGCCCGGCGCGAACCGCCATTGCCTGCGGCCACCGGCACGCCCGAGGCTGGCCGCATGGTTGCCACCGTCGCAGTTCTCTCCGACATCCACGGCGTGCTCCCGGCGCTCGATGCGGTGCTGGCCGAGCCTGAGGTGCGCGCGGCGCAGCGCATCGTCGTCACCGGCGACCTTGCCGCCGGGCCCCAGCCGGTCGAGGTCCTCGACCGGCTGGCAAGCCTCGGCCAGCGTGTGCTGCTCGTCCGGGGCAACTGCGAACGCGAGCTGGTCGACCTTGCCCGCGACAAGGCCCGCGACGCGCCGGGCTTCCCGATCTCGCGCTGGGCGGCCGACCAGCTTGACGCCGAGCATCTCGAACTGCTCGCTGGGCTGCCGCATCCGGTAACGCTCGACGTCGACGGATTCGGCCCGGTGCTGTTCTGCCACGGCACGCCGCGTGACGACGATGAGGTGGTGCTCGTCGACACCCGGCTTTCCAAGTGGGCCGAGGTGCTGGCCGATGTCGCCGACGACGTTCGAACGATCGTCTGCGGGCACACGCACATGCCGTTCGTGCGCTTCGCACACGGGCGGTTGATCGTCAATGCCGGCAGTGTCGGCATGCCCTACGGGCGCGCCGGCGCGCAATGGGCGCTGCTGTCGAGCGGTGCGGTGACGTTGCGCCGCAGCGACTTCGACATCGAGGCGGCCCGTGCCGCGATCCGCGCGTCGTGCAGCTATGCCGAGGTCGACGAGTGGACCGACGAATACCTCTACTCCCGCAACTCCGACACCGACGCGCTGGTCGCGTTCAGCCCGCGCGACGGGCGGTAGCCGGGCCTGCGGGTTGACCGGGCCCGCCCGGCGCGGCCCGTCCTGTCCTGGCAGCCCGTGATCATCTCTGGCGGATCTGCCATCGGTCGCCATCGGTCGCATCGGTCGCATCGGTCGCTCGTCAGCAGAGATGATCAGGGGCAAGCACGCATCGATGCTCGCGAGAACATCCGAGCCGGGATGATCGGCGGCCCATGAGCGGTTGCTGCCAGATGTGAACCGAATTCCCCTCTCCGTGCTGGAGCTTGCCCCAGTGACCGCGGGCGCCGACCCATCCGAGGCGCTGCAATACACCACCGAACTCGCCCGCCGCGCCGAGGAATTGGGGTACCGGCGCATCTGGGTCGCCGAGCACCACAACATGCCGGCAATCGCGAGCTCGTCACCGGCGGTGCTCATCGCGCACCTCGCCGCCTCGACCTCGACGATCCGGGTCGGCTCAGGTGGCGTGATGCTGCCGAACCACGCGCCACTTGTGGTCGCCGAGCAGTTCGGCACGCTCTCCTCATTGCATCCGGGGCGCATCGACCTGGGCGTCGGGCGCGCACCGGGCACCGATCAGCGCACGGCGCTCGCGTTGCGCCGCACGCGTGAGGGGCTCTCGGCCGAGAACTTCCCGAGCGAGTTCGCCGACGTGGTGCGGATGCTCGCCGGAGACCCCTCTCGTCTTGCAGCTGTTCCGACGCCGAACCAGCTTCCCGAGATCTGGCTGCTCGGCTCGAGCGGGTTCAGCGCGCAACTTGCCGGTGAGCTCGGCTTGCCGTTCTCCTTCGCCCATCACTTCTCCGCGGCCAATACCGAACCTGCGCTCGAGGTCTACCGGCAAAGCTTTCGCCCGTCACAGTGGCTAGACGAGCCGCACACGATGGTCGCGGTCAACGCCATCTGCGCCGACACCGACGAGCGGGCCGAGCTGCTCGCGCGTCCCGGCTGGCTCGCTTTCCTTCGGCTGCGCATGGGGCACCCGATCGCCCTTCCGAGCCTCGACGACGCGACCGCCTACGAGTTCACCGAGCCCGAGCTCGAATTCGTCGCCCAGCGGCGTGTCGGTCAGGCGCTCGGGTCGCCGGAGACGGTCCGCGCGCAACTTCGCGCGCTCATCGACCGCACTGGTGCCGACGAGCTGATGCTCACCAATCAGGTCTATGACATCAAGGACCGGCTGCGCTCCTACGAGCTCATCGCCGAACTCGCGATCGGCTAGGACCGCCTGCCAGGCGCCGTGGGTGGGCAGTTGGCCCGCAGGTGGGCAGTTGTAGGTGCCCACCTGCGGCGTAAGTGCCCACCCGCGAGGCTGTGCATCTGGCGGTCTCAGGCGTCGAACTCGCCCAGCACGGCCGAGCGAAGCACATCCAGGCCCAGGCTGCCGATGTCGAGGGCGCGCCGGTGGAAGTCCTTGAGGTCGAATTCCTGCTGCGCGGCCACCGACCGGCGTCGGGCGTCCTCGCGCAGTTGCAGCCACAGACGCTCGCCAGAGTTTGTAGGCAGGTGCCTGCCCCGGCCAGCCCAGGTAGCGATCGAGTTCGTAGCGCAGCAGTTCATGCGAGCTGGACGAATGAGCCGTCAGGAAGTGCCAGGCCTTGTGGTAATCCCAGGCGCCCCCGCCGACCTCGGCCGGCGCGTCCAGGCCGCAGTGGATGCCGATATCGAGCACTACCCGCGCCGCACGCAGCGACTGGCTGTCGAGCATGCCGAGGAAATCGCCAGGCTCGTCCAGGAAACCGAGGTCGGCCATGAGCCATTCGGCGTACAGCGCCCAGCCCTCGCCGTGCCCAGACACCCAAGATCCGAGCCTGCGCCAGCGATTGAGCATTTCGCGCCGGTACACGGTCTGCGCGATCTGCAGGTGATGGCCGGGCACTCCCTCGTGATAGACGATCGAGAGCTCACGCCAGGTGGAGAATTCGGTGACACCCTTCGGCACTGACCACCACATGCGTCCCGGACGGGTGAAGTCATCGCTTGGACCCGTGTAGTACATGCCGCCGGTCTTGGTCGGCGCGATCATGCATTCGAGCGTCCTGATCGGCTCAGGGATGTCGAAGTGCGTACCGGCCAATGCCGACACCGCGGCGTCGGACTTCTGCTGCATCCATGACTTGAGCGCATCGGTGCCGTAGAGCTTGTGGCCCGGGTCAGAGTCGAGGTGGTCCATCGCCTCGCGGACGGACGCGCCGGGCTTGATGCGCTCGGCGGTCTGTTGCATCAAGGCGCCGATCCTCGCCAGCTCGTCCTGGCCCCACGCATAGGCCTCGTCCAGATCGAGCACCGATCCGAGATACGACCGGGAGAACAGCGCATAGCGTTCGCGCCCGACCGGGTCGGCCGCCGGCGCCAGGGGAAGCAGCTCCTCGGCGAGGAACCTGGCCAGCTGCTCGTACGCGCCGGCCGCCTCGCGCGCGCCGCGTTCGAGGTCAGCGCGAATGGCTGGTGGCAAGTCACCGTCGTGCGTGCTCGCGCCTGCTGCGAACTTGGCGAAGAAGCCGTCTGGACCGATGTTGTCGCCGCTTTGCTCGATGCCGGCAGCGATCTGCCGCCGTGGGCTGACGTCGCCCCGGTCGGCCGCTTTCCGAAGGGATTCGACGTATCCGCTGATCGCGCGCGGTACCTGGGCGAGCCGGTCCGCGATGAGCGCCCAGTCATCGGCCGAGGATGTCGCCATCAGGTCGAATACCGCCCGTACCTCCTGCAGCGGGCTGGCGATGATGTTCAGCCTTGATTCGTCAGCACCTGCGGACCGAATCAGCTCGGCGACAGCGAGTTCTTCGGTGGCTGCGGCGACGGTGACGCGGTCGTTGGCGTCGACCGGCGTGGCATCGGCAAGCGCGCCGAGAGTGCGCTGCCGCAGCGCCGAGACGGTAGCCAGCCAGTCCGGGGAGAGCTCTGGAAGGTCCCTCTCACTCCCGGGAATCCCGCTCGCGGTTGCGAAGATGGGATCGAGCGCTGCGTACTCGTCCAGGTACTCGTCGATGAGGTTGTCGACGGGTGTCGGCGTCCGTGACTGGGTTGCTGTCATGTCAGGACCCTAATGGCCAACGCCGAACGTTCACCGGGTGCGTTACCTGCCACGCTGGTCCCTGCCAGTCGAATCATCCCAGGGGGGCTGCCGATCACTCTGCGCAGCAGGGATATCTTGATACCGAGAGAAAATGACAACCGCGGAGGCAGCATGTCCAAGATCAAGGTCCAGGGAACAGTCGTCGAACTCGACGGCGACGAGATGACTCGCATCATCTGGCAGTTCATCAAGGACAAGCTGATCCTGCCGCACCTGGACGTGAACCTGGAGTACTACGACCTGGGCATCGAGCACCGTGACGCCACCGACGACCAGGTCACCGTCGACGCCGCGAATGCCATCAAGAAGCACGGCGTCGGCGTCAAGTGCGCCACCATCACCCCGGACGAGGCACGGGTCGAGGAATTCGGCCTGAAGCGGATGTATCGATCCCCGAACGGCACGGTGCGCAACATCCTCGGCGGTGTCATCTTCCGCGAGCCGATCGTGATGCGTAACGTCCCGCGGCTCGTGCCGAGTTGGACGAAACCGATCGTCATCGGCCGTCATGCATACGGCGACCAGTACCGGGCCACCGATTTCGTCGTACCTGGCGCGGGCAAGCTCACTGTCACGTTCACTCCCGAAGACGGTTCGGCGCCGATGGAATTCGACGTGTTCGACTTCCCCGGGGGCGGCGTGGCAATGACCATGTACAACCTGGACGCGTCGATCCGTGACTTCGCCCGCGCCTCGTTCCGGTTCGGGCTCGAGCGTGGCTACCCGGTGTACCTGTCGACGAAGAACACGATCCTCAAGGCGTACGACGGCCGCTTCAAGGACCTTTTCGCAGAGGTCTTCGAAAGCGAGTTCAAGGACGAGTTCGAGAAAGCAGGAATCACCTACGAACATCGCCTGATCGACGACATGGTGGCGGCCGCGCTCAAGTGGGAGGGCGGCTACGTATGGGCCTGCAAGAACTACGACGGCGACGTGCAGTCCGACACCGTCGCGCAGGGCTTCGGCTCGCTCGGCCTGATGACGTCGGTGCTGATGACCCCCGACGGTCGCACCGTCGAGGCAGAGGCGGCGCACGGCACGGTCACCCGCCACTATCGCCAGCACCAGGCGGGCAAGCCGACCTCGACGAACCCGATCGCGTCGATCTTCGCCTGGACGCGCGGGCTCGAGCACCGGGGCAAGCTCGACAACACCCCGGAAGTCACCCGCTTCGCCGAGACACTCGAGAAGGTCTGCATCGAAACGGTCGAGGGCGGGCAGATGACCAAGGACCTCGCGCTGCTGATCGGCGACGACACTCCATGGCTGACCACCGAGGAGTTCCTCGCGGCGATCGACACCAACTTGAGCAAGGCCCTCGTCGGCTGACGACGCGGCGACCGGCATGACCGTCGAGCCGAATCCAGCTGATCAGTCGACACTGTCGGTCTCTGGTTACCAGCGGGTAATCCTGCTCGGCCAGCCCCTGACGGCGCAGACCGAGGAGGAACGTCCGGTGAGGCTAGCCTTCGAACGCGTCGGTACCGGCGAGCCGCTCGTGCTGGTTCATGGGGTCGGTCATCGCCGCCAGGGGTGGTACCCGGTGCTCGACCAGCTCGCCGCGCACCGTGAGGTGGTCCTGGTCGACCTGCCGGGCCACGGCGAGTCCGACCCGCTGGTGACCGAAGGCCGCCCCATGGTCGAGGTATTGCAGCGGGCGTTCAAGGAATTCCTCGCCGAGCAGGAGCTCGATCGACCGCACGTGGCCGGAAACTCGCTGGGGGGGCGCATCGCGCTCGAGGCCGGCGCGGCCGGCGACGCGCGCAGCGTGGTGGCCCTCGCGCCGGCCGGTTTCTGGCGGTCGATTGGTCCTTTGCCTATACCCGGCGGCTGTTCGCGACCATGGGCCGGCTCGCCGAGATGCTCGCGCCGCAGGCCCCCCGCCTGGCCCGCACCCGCCCGGGCCGGGTACTCGGCTATGGCTGGCTGACCGCGCACCCCACCTGGATCGACCCGGAGCAGGCGCTCGGCGACTTTCTCGCCTTCCGGGCCGCTCAGCCGGCGTTGCGGGCCATTGTCGCGGCGGCCACGCCGTTCACCGGCAGCGTCGCCGCGAACGTCCCGGTCACGGTCGCCTGGGGGACGCGAGACGCGGTGCTGCCCCGAAACCAGGCCGCCGTGGCGCGATCCGTGCTGCCGCACGCCCGGCACGTGCTGCTGCCAGGTTGCGGACACGTGCCGATGACCGACGCCCCGCACCGGGTCGCCGAGATCATCTTGGCGGGCAGCTCGCCCGACCGCGACGGGCCCTAGACGCGGCAGCCCCCGGCTCCTGGTCGTTCGGTGAAGACGGTCGCGGGGGAGAAGCCGCGCTCGCGGTAGGCACGCGCGATCGCGTCGGCGGCCTGCCCGACGCCGTCGGACTCGACGAGCGCGATGACGCAGCCGCCGAATCCGCCGCCGGTCATCCGAGCGCCGAGTGCGCCGGCCTGCAGCAGGGTGTCGACCGCGGTGTCGACCTCGGTGACGGTGATCTCGTAGTCGTCGCGCATCGATGCGTGCGATGCGGTGAGTAGCGGGCCGATCTCGCGCAATCGGCCCTCGCGCAGCAGACGCGCCGTCTGCAGCACCCGCTCGTTCTCGGTGACGACGTGCCGGGTGCGCCGGCGTAGGGCGGCATCGGGCAGCCGGTTGAGGGCGGCGTCCAGATCGTCCGGACCGATATCGCGCAGGGCCGCCACGTCGAGCAGGCTTGCCGCCTTCTCGCAGCTCGCGCGACGTTCGGCGTACTCGCCGTCGGCGTGCCGGTGGCGCGCCTTGGTGTCGGTGACGACCAGGCGGAGACCTGATGCGTCGAGTTCGAACGGCACCGGTTCGGCCGTCCAGGCCCGCATGTCGCACAGCAGGACGTGATCGCGTTCGCACAGCAGCGCGGCCATCTGGTCCATGCCGCCGGTGGGCGCGCCGACGTAGTCGTTCTCGGTGTGGTGGGTGACGGTGACGAGGTCCTGGCGCGAGAGGCCCAGGTCGAGTACGTCGTTGACCGCGGCCGCCAGCGAGCAGATGAGCGCCGCCGATGACGACAGGCCGGCACCGTCGGGGACGTCGCTGTCGAGGTGGACGTCGAGCCCGCGCAGGCTCGCGGGCAGCACGCCCCGTTCGGCGAGCGACCAGATGACCCCGACGGGATAGGCCGCCCAACCCGTGATGGCCCCGGACGCCAACTCGGCGAGCGGGACCGTGACGACGCCGTCCCTTTGGGCCGACGTGATGCGCAGCTCGCCAGTGGATGTCGTGGTGACCGTGGCGGTGCAGCCCTGCTCGATCGCGAGGGGCAGCGCGAAGCCGTCGTTGTAGTCGGTGTGCTCGCCGATCAGGTTTATCCGGCCGGGCGCTCGCCAGCTGACGCTCACGCTCACCGCACTCTCCTGCTGGTGGCGCCCGCCTGTGGCATGGTGTCGGTGATCAACAGAGAGACTTGGTCGATAGTCGACCGAAAGTCTCTGTTGATCATGAACAGATCGGGTCGGGATCGGCAGGGTGCCGGCCGGACGGGCAGCCCCCGCGAGCTGATCATGATGCCGAGCGCTGAGCGAACGCCCAGGCGTCGGCGATCATCTGGTCCAGGTCACGCGTGGGCGACCAGCCGAGATCGGCAGCAGCCTTGGCGTTCGAGGCGACCAGGACGGCGGGATCGCCCGGCCGGCGCGGCGCTTCGCGAACCGGCAGCGGGTGCGCGGTGATGCGGCGCACGGCGTCGGCGACCTGGCGCACCGAGTAGCCGGAGCCGTTGCCCAGGTTGATGATCTGATGATCGCCCGCGCGCACGGCGTCCATCGCGCGCAGGTGGGCATCGGCGAGGTCGACGACATGCAGATAGTCGCGCACGCAGGTGCCGTCCGGCGTCGGATAGTCGGTGCCGTAGATGTCGAGTGCCGCCCGTGACCCGGATGCGACCTGCAACGCGATCGGAATGATGTGAGTCTCGGTGGCATGCCGTTCGCCGTAGGCGCGGCCGTCCGCCTCGAACAGCGCGCCGGCCACGTTGAAGTACCGCAGGCTCACCGCCGCCAGGCCGTACGCCCGTGCGTACCCGCCCATCGCGAGGTCGACGGCGAGTTTGCTCGCGCCGTACGGGTTCGTGGGCGCCGTCGCGGACGACTCCAGGATCGGCACGGCGTCGGGCTCGCCGTACGTGGCCGCGGTGGAGGAGAAGATCAGGCGCGGCACTTGATGCGAACGCATGGCGTCGAGCAGGGCCAGCGTGCCGCCGACGTTGTTGTGCCAGTACCGGTCGGGCTGCTCGACCGACTCGGCCACGAGCGACCTGGCCGCGAAGTGCAGCACGGCGTCGTAGCGCCGCTCGCCGAGCAGGGCGGCGGCGTCGACGATCGATCCCTTCACGAACTGCGCGCCGGGCGGCACGGCGTCGTCGTGGCCGGTCGACAGATCGTCGAGGACGGTGACCTCGTGGTCCGCCGCGACCAGCATGGCCGCGACCACGCTGCCGATGTAGCCCGCCCCGCCCGTGACCAGTACCCGCATGGATGTCAGCCTCTCCTGGATGTGGATCAGCACTCGCTCTCAGCGTCCAACACATTCAAACAGACCCGAACGTCACCGCATGCGGATACCTGCCGCCGTAGACTCGCCGCCGTGACCGGCCCGCATTACCGCCGCGTAACTGTGTACACAGTGCTCATCAAAGCCGAGGACGGTCCCAGCTGATGGGTTCGACACTGCTCAACATCGCGATCGTGCTCGCGTTGATCATGATCGAGGCGCTGTTCGTCGCGTCCGAGATCGCGCTGGTGACCTTGCGCGAGGGACAGGTTCGGGCAATGGCCGAGGCGAGCCGGCGAGGTGCGGCCGTGGCCAGGCTGACCGTCGACCCGAACCGCTTTCTCGCCACGGTGCAGATCGGTGTCACGCTGACGTCGCTGCTCTCCAGCGCCTTCGGCGCGGTCACACTGTCCGAGCAGGCGAAGGATGCCCTTGTCGGGCAGGGCATGAGTTCGGGCCTGGCCGGTCCGATCGGGTTCATCGGCGTGACGTTGGTGATCTCGTTCGTCACTCTTGTGGTGGGCGAACTCGTGCCCAAACGGCTGGGCCTGCAGCGATCCGAAGGCGTGGCGCGCCTTTTCAGCCCGACCCTGGATCGGCTCGCCACGGCGTCTCGCCCGGTGATCTGGCTGCTCTCGCGGTGCACCGACCTGCTGGTGCGCCTGTTCGGTGGCGATCCGAGCAAGGGCCGCCAGGCGATCACCGAGGAGGAACTGCGCGGCCTGGTCGCGGCGCACGAGTCGCTCTCGAACGACGAGCGTCGCCTGATCGACGACGTCTTCGCCGCCGGTGAGCGATCGGTCAGCGAGGTGATGGTGCCGCGGACCGAGGTCACGTTCATGGAGGCTGCGCTGACCGTCAGCCGGGCGACGAAGGTGGCCACCGAGTCGCCGCACTCGCGCTACCCGATCATCGGGCGCGGCCAGGACGACGTGCGCGGCTTCGTCCATATTCGCGATCTCGTGCTGAGCGGTGCTCGCGGCGACCGCGGGCGGACGGTCGGCGACCTGGCCCGCGAGATCAAGCAGTTGCCCGGTTCGAAGAACGTGCTCGCCGCATTGTCGGAGATGCGCCGGGAAGGCCATCAACTCGCGATCGTCGTGGACGAGTACGGCGGCACCGACGGCATCGTCACCCTCGAGGACCTCATCGAAGAGGTCATCGGCGACATCCGCGACGAGTACGACGAAGCACGGGTCGGGCCGAAGCGGCTCGGCGACGGCGCCGTCGAGGTCGACGGAGGGCTGAACCTGAACGAGTTCGCCGAACTCACCGGGTTGGGTTTGCCCGAGGGGCCCTACGAGACGGCTGCGGGTTACGTGATGTCGGCGCTCGGCCGGCTGCCGTCCGTCGGCGACAAGGTCGAGTGGGCCGGCTACTCGATCACGGTGATCGAGGTCGACGGCAGGCGCGCGGCTCGTGTTCGCGTAGCGCCGCGAGCTGAGACCCCAGCGTGATCGGTGCGCCGGTGATGTCAGAATCTGAACCCATGTCGAGTCCCGGTGCCGGTAGGCAGCGCGTGCTGTCAGGAATCCAGCCCACTGCGTCGTCCTTCCACCTCGGCAACTACCTCGGCGCGGTCAAGCAATGGGTGGCCTTGCAAGACACGCACGAGGCGTTCTACTGCGTCGTCGACCTGCACGCGATCACCCTCGACCCACCCGTGCCGGCCGAACTGCGAAAGCGGACCCGCATCGCCGCGGCGCAATTGCTCGCTGCCGGCCTCGACCCGGCGCGTTGCACGCTTTTCGTGCAGAGTCACGTGCCCGAGCATGCGCAGCTGAGCTGGGTGCTCGAGTGCATCACCGGTTTCGGCGAGGCGAGCCGGATGACGCAGTTCAAGGACAAGTCCGGACGCTCCGGCGCTGACCGGATCTCTGTCGGCCTGTTCACCTACCCGGTGCTACAGGCGGCCGACATCCTGCTCTACCAGGCAGATGCGGTCCCGGTCGGCGAGGATCAGCGCCAGCACCTCGAGCTCACCCGCAACGTCGCCCAGCGATTCAACGGACGCTTCGGCCAGACGTTCACGGTGCCCGAACCGTTGATCCCGACCCAGACGGCGAAGATCCTCGACCTGCAAGACCCCACCGCGAAGATGAGCAAGTCGCTCGGTGACACCGGAACGGTGAACCTGCTCGATGACCCGTCCGTCCTGACGAAGAAGTTCAAGCGCGCAGTGACCGACGCCGGTTCCGAGGTCAGCTACGACCCTGCGCACAAGCCGGGCGTATCCAACCTGCTGACGATTCTCGCTGCCGTCACCGGGCGCCCGGTCGACTCGGTTACCGGCGACTTCACCGGGCAGGGGTACGGCGCGCTCAAGAGCGCCACCGCCGACGCTGTGATCGCGTTCGCCGAGCCGTTCGCCAAGCGGACGGCCCAACTGCTCGACGACCCCGCCGAACTCGACAGGATCCTCGCTGCGGGCGCTGAACGGGCGGGCGAGGTCGCCGGGCCCACGTTGCGCACGGCCTACGACCGGGTCGGCTTCCTGCCGGCAGCACGGGCCGGGCGCTCATGACGGATCGGTCCACGCTGGGCGTCGCGATCGCAATCCCAGAGCCGCATGCCACTGCGCTCTCGAACTGGCGCCGGCAGGTCGGCGATCCGCAGGCGGACCTGATCTGGCCGCACGTCACCCTGCTGCCGCCTACGCCGGTCGCGACCGAAGCCATCGACCAGATCGAGCAACACCTGGCCGAGGCGGCGTTGTCGCGGCCGCCGTTCATCATGCACCTGCTCGGCACCGGCACCTTCCGCCCGGTATCGCCGGTCGTGTTCATTCAGGTCGCGCGCGGAGTGGCCGACTGCGAGGTGCTGGAAAAGGCCATCCGCACCGGGCCGCTGGCCCGAAAGCTCGACTTCCCCTATCACCCGCATGTCACCGTCGCGCAGGACGTCGCAGACGACGCACTCGATGTTGCCTACGACGGGCTGTCCGGGTTCGTCGCGCGCTTCGCCGTCGAACGGTTCGCGCTGTTCGAACGCCAGCCCGATGGCAAGTGGCTGGCTCGCACCGAGTTCGCGCTCGGCGCCGGATAGCCATGAGCACGAAGGTGCGCCGCGTCCTGCGGGGCACCTGCGTGCTGATCGACACGTCTCGATCATCGGTTTAGCTGGTGTGCATGGCAGTCGTCGCCCGCCTGCGCGAGCGCCTGCAGCGCGCGTGGTGCGACGCCGCGCAACGGTATCGATGGCTCGACCACGTCGTCGCGGCGTGGGTCCGCTTCCGCGACAACCATGGCAACCACTACGCGGCGGCGATCACCTACTTCAGCTTTCTGGCGATCTTCCCGTTGGCCCTGCTTGCCGTCGCGGTTCTCGGTTTCGTGCTGCGCTACAACCACGAGCTGATGAACAGCCTGCTCGACAAGATCACCGAGAATGCGGCCGGCGCGTTCGGCGACACGCTCCAGAGCTCGATCAACGCAGCGGTCAGGGCCCGCACCAGCGTCGGCATTCTCGGTCTCGTCGGGCTGTTACTCACCGGGCTCGGGTGGATCGGCAATCTGCGCGCGGCGATCAACGCCATGTGGGGCGTCGAGCCGCCCCGGAAGAACTTCGTACAGGCCAAGCTGGCAAACCTCATCGTGCTGATCGGACTAGGCCTTGCCACCCTCGTCTCGATCGGGCTCACGGTCGCGGGCACCGAGCTCACCGACCAGATCCTGCGGGCGGCCGGGCTCGACGATGTGGCCGGCGTGCACATGCTGGTCAAGATCTTCGGGATCGTTCTCGCCGTCATCGGCGACACGGTGATCTTCTGTTGGCTGCTCGTTCGGCTGCCTGATGTGGACGGTGTGGATGTGCCCGCCCGCATCGTGTTGCGCGGTGGCCTGCTCACCGCCGTCGGATTCGAACTGCTGAAGATCCTCGGCAGCTACTACATCGCGCAGGTCACGAAGAGCCCGGCCGTCGGCATCTTCGGCAGCGTCATCGGCGTGCTCATCTGGATCTATCTCGTCGCACGTTACGTGCTGTTCTGCGCGGCGTGGACGGCGACCGCGACGACAGGTATCACCGATGTCGTTGCCAGCAAGCCTGGCGAATCCGGTGAAGAGGAGCCCGCTGCGCCCTGGGTGCTGTCGCCGGTTGCTATCGCGGCCGCGCTGTTCGGTGCGGGCGCGGCGACGGGTGGGGCATTGGTTGCCCGGCTCAAGTCACGCGGGCGACGGCGCGATCGGACCTGAGCTTGCCGGCGCAGGTTCGTTCAGGGACGGCGCGTGAGCCGCCTTTGCGCAGCCCATATCACCGCCCTAGGGCCGTCCGCCCGCCTGAAACTCCGTTGAGTGGTGCGTTTCGCGCCGAGTGGTGCGTTACAGCGCACCACTCAAGCGACAACGCACCACTCAAGCGACAACGCACCACTCAACAGGAATGGGCTTTGCCACACATCGGTTGTGGCGGCCGATTCGCGCTACAGAAGTGATCTCATCCGATCTGCCCGGCCGTAAGTAACCAACCTGGGACATCCCGGAAGCAGGCTATTCCGGGCGGCGGCACGGGGGTGGCAATGTCGAGAGTTGCCATATTCCGCATAGCCAATGCGCGATCGCTAGACCCCGTATCGGACGTCAATGCGCGGGGGTGCAACGATCGGGTGACGGTGCTCGCGTGGTGGGCTACGGTTCGGCCGCGAGTCGACTACGGTAACCGGGATTTCAGTGATCTCCCGCCGCGCAAGCAGCCCGGTCGAGTCGGAGATCCTTTACCAGGAGGGGTGATGGCGTTGCGTCGTATCAATGGCGTGGCGATAACTGTTGGGGTGGCAGCCGCGGCGCTGCTGCTCGGTGCCTGTGGCAGTAAGAGCAAGGGCGGCGGCACGACTCCGCCGGCCGGTGGTGGTAGTAGTAGTGCGGCGTCCAGTGGCACCAGCGCGTCGGCACCCACTTCGAACTTCACTGCATGCATGGTTACCGATACGGGCGGTATTGACGACAAGTCGTTCAACGCCTCGGCATGGTCAGGTATGCAGAAGGCGCAGGCCGACGGCAAGGCCACCGTGAGCTACGTCCAGTCCAAGGCTGAGACCGACTACGCCACCAACATCTCCAAGCTGGAGAGCCAGAACTGCAAGCTGATCGTGACGGTCGGCGGCCTGATGGCCGACGCGACCACCGCGGCGGCAAAGGCCAAGCCCACGCAGTTCTTCGCCGAGGTCGACGCCGCAGGCAACGGCACCAACGTTCAGGGCCTGCAGTTCAACACCGCGCAGGGCGCGTTCCTTGGCGGCTACCTGGCCGCGGCGTACTCGAAGTCCGGCGTGGTCGCGACCTACGGCGGCCTGAAGATCCCGCCGGTGACGATCTACATGGACGGCTTCCAAGAGGGCGTCAACTACTACAACCAGCAAAAGGGCAAGAACGTCAAGGTCCTCGGCTGGGACGAGAAGACCCAGAAGGGCAGCTTCGCCGGATCGTTCACCGACCAGACCAAGGGCCAGACGCTGGCGACGAACTTCATCGGCCAGGGCGCTGACGTGATCTTCCCGGTCGCCGGTGGCACCGGCCTGGGTTCGGCCGCGATCGCCAAGTCCGGCGGCAAGGCCGTGATCATCTGGGTCGACACCGACGGGTTCGTGTCGGCGCCGCAGTACGGATCGGTGTTCCTCACCACGGTGTTCAAGGGCATCGACCTCGCGGTCACCAAGGCCGTGGAGGATTCCTCGGCCGGAACGTCCGCGACGAAGGACTACGTCGGCACCCTCGACAACGCTGGTACCGGCCTGTCGCCGTACCACAACTTCGACGGCAAGGTCGATTCCGCACTGAAGACCGAGCTCGACCAGATCAAGCAGAAGATCGTGTCCGGCGAAATCAAGATCACCTCGCCGTCGCAGCCGAAGTGACGGCGCCGTCGCGTTCGGCCTGACGAACTGACGCGCCTCTGTCACGAGGGAGCGCTGCGCTGGTTGACTGACCAGCGCAGCGCTCCGCTGTTCTGATCGTCTGTTCTGATCGTCTGTTCTGATCGTCGCGGAATGGGGCATAGCAGTTATGCGACTGGAACTACGCGCAATCACGAAGCGATTCGGGTCGCTCGTGGCCAATGACGCGATCGACCTGACCGTCGAGCCTGGCGAGATCCACGCGTTGCTCGGCGAGAACGGCGCCGGCAAGTCCACCCTCATGAACGTCCTCTACGGGCTTTACCACCCGGAAGAGGGCGAGATTCTCATCGACGGCAAACCCCAGCAGTTTCGCGGTCCCGGCGACGCGATCGCAGCAGGCATCGGCATGGTGCACCAGCACTTCATGCTCATCCCCGTCTTCACCGTCGCCGAGAACGTGATGCTGGGCAACGAATGGACCACCGGACCCCTCGGCCAACTGTCGCGTCGCACGGCGCGAACGAAGGTGCGCGAGTTGTCCGAGCGCTACGGCCTAGACGTCGACCCGGACGCTCTGGTCGAGGATCTGCCGGTTGGCGTGCAACAGCGCGTCGAGATCCTCAAGGCGCTGCTGCGCAACGCGGGCGTGCTCATCCTCGACGAGCCGACCGCGGTGCTCACCCCGCAGGAGATCGACGATCTGATCCGGGTGATGGGCGAACTGCGCGACGCCGGCACCTCGATCGTGTTCATCACGCACAAGCTGCGCGAGGTCAAGACCATCGCCGACCGGATCACGGTGATCCGCCGCGGCAAGGTCGTCGGCGCCGCCGAGCCGGGAACCCCCGAATCCGAACTGGCCAGCATGATGGTCGGCCGCGAGGTCTCCCTGACGGTCGCCAAGGAGCCCGCATCGCCGGGGAAGGCCGCCCTGGAGATCGATGATCTGGTTGTCCGCGACGACCGCGGATCGGTCTCCGTCGACGGGGCGAGCCTGGACGTGCACCGTGGCGAGATCGTCGCCCTTGCCGGTGTGCAAGGAAACGGGCAGGAGGAGCTGGTCGAAGCGCTGCTCGGCCTGCGCGCCGTTGAGAGCGGCACGATCGCGCTCTACGGCGAGTCGCTGGCCGGGCGCACTCCGCACCACATCCTGCGCGACGGTGTCGGGTACGTGCCCGAGGATCGCCAGCACGACGGTCTGATCGGCCAGCTGTCAGTGGCCGAGAATCTCGTCCTCGACCTGTACGACCGCGACGAGTTCAGCCGGGGCTTTGCCCTTCGCCTGGACGAGATCCGGCGCAATGCGGCTCGCCGGATCGAGGAGTTCGACGTGCGCACGCCGTCGACCTCGCTGCCGGCCGGTACGCTCTCCGGTGGTACGCAGCAGAAGGTCGTCCTCGCGCGGGAGATGTCGCGTCCGTTGCGACTTTTCATCGCGTCGCAACCGACCCGCGGAGTCGACGTCGGTGCCCAGGAGTTCATTCACCAGCGGATCGTGGCCGAGCGCGACCGTGGCACTCCGGTCGTGATCGTCTCCACCGAACTCGACGAGGTGCTGGCGCTGGCCGATCGCATCGCCGTCATGTATCGCGGCAAGATCATCGGCGTCCTGCCCGCAGGCGCATCGCGCGATGCGGTCGGCCTGATGATGGCGGGTGTGCCGGCCGAGCAGGCGCACACCGAGGCAGAGGAGCATCCTTCGTTGCTGACAGTCTCCGAACAGGAGGAGGAGTCGGCGTGAGGCTTCCGGTAAACGAATGCCGCGTCTGGTGCTGCGGAGAAGCGAGATGACGACAACGGTCCAGGCGCCCACGACGCCGGTCGAGCCCGCACCCGAGGAGCTGCCCAAGCGAGGGCCACGCAGCGACAGCTGGTTGGTGACCCTGCTCGCGATCGTCGTCGCGCTGGTGCTCGGCGGCCTGCTGATGATCTTCTCCGACGAAGCAGTGCGTGGCGATCTCGGCTACTTCTTCCAGCACCCGAGCGATTTCTTCAAAGACGCCTGGTACACGGTGCGCGACGCGTACAAGGCGATGTTCAAGGGTGCGATCTACAACCCCGACAACGACGGCACGCTCAGCAGCATCCTCGCGCCGATCACGAGCAGCATCTTCACCGCGACGCCGCTGATCCTCGGCGGGCTCTCGGTCGCTCTCGCATTCCGTGCCGGCCTGTTCAACATCGGTGGTGAAGGGCAGGTCATCGCCGGGGCGACCGCGGCCGGATACGTCGGTTTCGCCTGGTCGCTGCCGCCGTTCGTGCACCTCGTGCTCGCCATCGCGGCCGGCATCCTGGGTGGTGCCTTCTGGGGCTTCATCGCGGGTTTCCTCAAAGCGCGAACCGGTGCGCACGAGGTCATCACCACGATCATGCTCAACTACGTCGCGCGCTACAGCCTGCTCTATGTCCTCGCCTTCGAGTCGGTGCACCAGCAGGGCAACCCGCAGGCGAGCAAGCTGATCCACGGCACGGCTCGGCTGCCACATATCTTCGGCAAGAGCACCACCGCCGATCTCGGCATCGTCCTTGCCGTGCTCTCGGCGGTCGGCGTGTGGTGGCTGCTCACCCGCAGCACGATCGGCTTCCGGTTGCGCGCGGTGGGCGCCAATCCTGCGGCGGCGCGCACCGCGGGCATGAGCGTCGGCGGTGTGACGATGCTCGCGATGTCACTCGCCGGGGGTCTTGCCGGGCTCGCCGGCGTGACGCTCGCGCTCGGCGGCGCCACGTCCTACGCCGTGACACCCAACATCTCGTCCAACGTGGGCTTTGACGCCATCACCGTGGCGCTGCTGGGCCGCAACAACCCGTGGGGTGTGGTCGGTGCGGGCCTGTTGTTCGGTGCGTTGCGCCAGGGCGGTGCTGAGATGCAGGCCACCGCAGGCGTCGCGATCCCCGTCGACATCGTCACGGTGATCCAGGCGCTGATCGTCATCTTTATTGCCGCGCCCCGGCTGGTCCGATCCATGTTCCGCCTGCCCAGTCGCGGGCGCGCAGCTTTTCAGATCGCCGCTACCAACCTTGCGGTCACCGTCTCGACGGTGCGCTCCACCCGGGTGCCCCAGTACATCTTCGCCGGCGTCTCGGAGATCGTGCTGGGCCTGTTCGGACTCTGGGCGTTCGGGCTCGGCCCGCGCTCGGCGCAGACGGCCACGTTCCAGTTCTCGTTACCCGGCGCGAAGTTCGATGTCGGCACCTTGTCGTTCACCGCGCGCTGGCCGAACATCATCCTCTGCCTGCTTGTCGTCGTGGCCGGCATTCTGCGGGTCACGCGACTCCTTGCGGCCAAGTGGTGCGCCACGATCGCCGTGCTCGGATTGCTGCTTGCCTTCATCATCTGGTCGGTCGCCGGTACGGTCAGCGGCCTGAACGTGGTGTCGTTGCTGCAGGGCGCGTTGTTCCCGGCCGCCATCCCGCTGATTCTCGGCGCGTTGGCCGGTGTCGTCGGTGAGCGCGCGGGCGTCGTCAACGTTGCCATCGAAGGTCAGCTGCTGCTGTCTGCGTTCGTGGCGGCGATGGTCGCCACGGTCGCCAGCAGCATCTGGATCGGTTTGCTCGGCGGGGTGCTCGCCGGTGTACTGCTCGGCGCCATACTCGCGGTGCTGGCGATCAGATACCTCGTCGACGAGGTGATCATCGGCGTCGTGCTCAACGTGCTCGCGCTCGGCCTGACCAGCTTCCTGTTCAACAAGCTGCTCTCGCCGCAGGCGGAGAAGTACAACACGCCAGGCTACTTCCGGGTGTGGAAGGTGCCGGTGCTCGGCGACATTCCGATCGTCGGGCCGGTGTTCTTCAACGGCACGATCTTCCTTTACGGCACCTACGTGCTGGTGGCCGCGGTCCACTACGGGCTGTTCCACACCCGGTGGGGCCTGCGCCTGCGCTCGGTCGGCGAGCATCCGCGCGCGGCCGACACCGTGGGCATCAACGTGCTGCGCACCCGATACCGTGCGGTATGGCTCGGCGGCGCGCTGGCCGGGCTCGGCGGCACGTTCCTCGTCATGGGCGGTGGTGCTGCCGGAACGTTCCAGCTGAACATGTCCGCCGGCAAGGGCTTCATTGCGTTGGCGTGTGTGATCTTCGGACGCTGGTCGCCGATCGGTGCGGTACTCGCCGCCCTGCTGTTCGGGTTCGCCGACCAGCTGCAGAGTCTGTTGTCACAGGCGGGAACACCGATCGACTCCAACCTGCTGTTGACATTGCCATATGTAGCAACGCTGTTCGCCGTGGCGGGATTCGTCGGGCGCGTGCGCGCGCCCGCCGCCGACGGACAGCCATACACCGTGGGGTGACCGATTGGCTGACGTGGACTGGGGCAAGCTGCGGCGGGCCGCATTGGAGGCGATGGGCCACGCCTATGCGCCGTACTCGCAGTTCCCGGTCGGGGCGGCCGCACTGGTTGACGACGGTCGCGTCGTCGTCGGCTGCAACGTCGAGAACGCCTCCTACGGTCTGGCGCTGTGCGCCGAATGCGGTCTGGTCTCTGCGTTGCACGCCAGTGGAGGCGGCCGACTCGTCGCGTTCGCCTGTGTCGACTACCGCGGTGACGTGCTGATGCCATGCGGGCGCTGCCGGCAACTGCTGTGGGAGCACGGCGGTCCCGATCTCGTCGTCGACACCGCAGACGGGCCGGTGCCGATGATCGAGATCCTGCCGCGGGCATTCAGCCGCGAAGACCTGCCGTGACGCTCCTTTCTCTGTTGAGTGGTGCGTTTCGGGTTGAGTGGTGCGCTGTAGCGCACCACTCAACGGATAACGCACCACTCAACGTGAACGGCGGGGGACTCACGCGATGAGCGAGCCGTTCGCGGCGGTCGACGTCATCGCGATCAAGCGCGACCGCGGCCGAATCCCGGACGATCAGATCGACTGGGTCATCGACGCCTATACACGCGGCGCTGTCGCCGACGAGCAGATGTCGGCGCTGGCGATGGCGATCCTGCTCAACGGCATGGCGCCCGACGAGCTCGCGCGCTGGACGGCGGCCATGATCGCCTCGGGAGAGCGGCTCGATCTGTCCACTGTGGACAGACCCACCACCGACAAGCACTCCACCGGCGGGGTGGGCGACAAGATCACCTTGCCCCTCGCGCCCCTGGTGGCCGCGTGCGGTGCGGCCGTACCGCAGCTGTCCGGGCGCGGTTTGGGCCATACCGGTGGCACGCTCGACAAGCTGGAGTCGATCCCGGGTTGGCGGGCGACGCTGACCAACGACGAGTTCCTGCGCCAGCTGCACGACGTCGGCGCGGTGGTCTGCGCGGCCGGCGATGGCCTGGCACCGGCCGATCGCAAGCTCTACGCGTTGCGCGATGTCACCGCGACCGTCGAGTCGATCCCGCTGATCGCGAGCTCAATCATGAGCAAGAAGATCGCCGAGGGCTCGGCGGCGCTTGTGCTCGACGTCAAGGTGGGCACCGGCGCGTTCATGAAAGACGTCGAGAAGGCGCGTGAGCTCGCGCGGGCGATGGTCTCGCTCGGCGCCGCACACGGAACCCGGACGGTCGCCCTGCTCACCGACATGTCGACGCCGCTCGGACGCACGGCCGGGAACGCGCTCGAGGTTGCCGAGTCCGTCGAGGTGCTCGCCGGGGGCGGGCCGTCCGACGTGGTCGAGCTGACCCTGGCGCTCGCCCGCGAGATGCTGGCGGGCGCCGGCCTGGACGATGTCGACCCGGAGCCGGCACTGCACGACGGGCGGGCAATGGACGTGTGGCGGCGCATGGTCCGCGCGCAGGGTGGCGATCCGTCCGCTCCACTGCCCGTCGCGCGCGAGACGCACATCGTTACCGCGCCGTCGTCTGGCATTCTCACCAGGCTCGACGCGCTCGCTGTGGGCGTCGCAGCGTGGCGGCTCGGCGCGGGCCGGGCCCGCAAGGAGGATCCGGTCTCGGCGGGTGCCGGCGTGGTGATGCTCGCCAAGCCGGGCGACACCGTGCGGCAGGGCGAACCTCTGCTCGAATTGCACGCTGATGACTCGGCGCGGTTCGCGCGTGCGCTCGACGCGCTCGAGGGCTGTTACGACATCGGCGCCACCGCGCCAGAGCGTGCCTTGATCATCGAGCGCATCGCCTGAGGCGACCCGATCGCGCGGGGCTCTGCTAAGCGTCGCGGCTGAACTGTGCGATCGCCGTCCCGAGCAGGGCCAGCCCGACGGTAAGCACCACACAGGCCTCGACGAGTGGTGGCACATGCCAGCCGCCCCACGTCACCCCGGGGTCGAGACGGGCGCGCACGCTGGGCTTGATGGTGAGGTGGTCGAACACGACGCGGCGCATCGGGTCGACGGCGTAGGTGAGCGGGTCGACGCGATTGAGCACGGTCAGCCAGGTCGGCAGGCCGGTGACCGGGAACATGGCGCCGGACAGGAAGAACAGCGGCATGACAAGCATCTGGGTGAGCGCCATGAACGACTGCATCTGCTTCACCCGGGCGGCCACGACCAGGCCGAACGCGGTCAGCATGAATGACAGCAGGATCTGCAGCCCGAACACACCGAGAATGAGCGCCGGCGCGTACGGGACGCCGACCAGGCCCGCCATCGCGATCATCAGAATGCCCTGCGTGGTGGCCACCGTCGCACCGCCGAGGCACTTGCCGATGACGATCGAACTGCGGCGCACCGGGGCCACGAGCATTTCGCGCAGGAAGCCGTACTCGCGGTCCCACACGACAGACGCGGCCGAGAAGATCGCGGTGAACAGCACGGTCATGCCGAGGATTCCGGGATACAGGAAGGTACGCAGGTTCAGCCCGCCGGTGCCGTTCATGACCAGCCGCGAGAGCCCGGTGCCGAGTACGAACAGGAAGAGCACCGGCTGCAGCAACGAGGTGGCGATGCGCACCCGGTCGCCGAAGTAGCGGATGACCTCGCGCTGCCAGACGATCTTGATCGCGCGCATCTCGCTCGCCGCCGACCGCGGCGGCACGCGCACCCGCGTCGTAACTGGAACGGTGGCCGCGCTCAAGGTCGTGCTCCTTGCCTGCCAAAGATCGTCGCGCCGGCGCGCAGCTGGTCGGTCGTGCTCGCCTCCGCGTCGCGGATCGTCGTTCCGGTGTAGGACATGAAGACGTCATCGAGTGAGGGCCGCGAGACGTTCACCGAGCGGATGCCTACCGGGAAGTCGGCGAACAGCTTGGGTATGAACTGCTCACCCTCCTCGACTGCGAACGTCACCGCATTCTCCGCAATCGTCGCGGCGAGGCCGAACTGGCGCTGCAGCGCGTCGATGGCCACTGCGTCGTCGTCGGTGTGCAGTTGCACGCGATCCTTGCCGATGCTGGCCTTGAGCGCCGCAGGGGTGTCCAGGGCGATGATCTCGCCCTGGTCCATGATCGCGATCCGGTCGCAGTACTCGGCTTCGTCCATGTAGTGGGTCGTCAAGAAGATCGTGATGTTCTCGGCCCGGCGGAGTTCGTGGATGTAGTTCCAGATCGAGCTTCGGGTCTGCGGATCGAGTCCGATCGTCGGCTCGTCGAGGAACAGCACACGCGGCGAGTGCAGCAGTCCGCGAGCGATTTCGAGGCGCCGCCGCATGCCGCCGGAGTACGTGCTGACCTTGCTGGCGCGCCGGTCCCACAAGCCGACCATGTCGAGCACCTGGCGCAGCCTGCCCTCGATGAGCCCGCGCGGCACGCCGTAGAGCTCTGCGTGCAGGCGCAGGTTACGTTCCGCGGTGAGGTAGCTGTCGAGTGTCGGATCTTGGAATACCAGGCCGATGTTGCGGCGAACCTCGTCGCGCTCCGTGACGACGTCATGCCCGGCAACCTGCGCGGAGCCGTCAGTGGGGCGGATGAGTGTGCACAGCACGTTGATCGTCGTGGACTTGCCTGCGCCGTTCGGACCGAGAAATCCGAAGGTCTCGCCGGTGTGGATGGTGAGGTCTATGCCGCGCACGGCTTCGATCTCGCCGTAGCGCTTGACCAGTCCGGTGACCGAGACAGCGGGTGTATGCATGCTGTCTCGCCCCCCTCAATCCGGGCTCGGCGCGCCGATCATTGCGCCACAAGTCGCCTATGTCTCGATCTCAGTATTCAACAACTATCGCCCGCAGGACGCCGTCCTGAAGTCGTGACTACCTGCATGGCCGATAGTGGCTAGCGTGTCAGATGTGCCTACATCAATCTCCACAGATGCCGTCATCTCCGCTCCCAAGGTCGTCCTGCACGACCATCTCGACGGCGGAGTGCGACCACGTACAGTAATCGAGCTCGCGCAGAACGTTGGCTACGACGCGTTACCAGCGACCGACCCGGACAAGCTGAGCCAGTGGTTTCGCGACAGCGCCGACTCCGGCTCGCTGGAGCGCTATCTCGAGACGTTCGCGCACACCGTCGCGGTGATGCAGACGACCGAGGGCATCACCCGGGTGGCCCGCGAGGCGGCCGAGGACTTCGCCGACGACGGCGTCGTCTACGCCGAGATCCGCTGGGCGCCCGAACAGCACGTCATGGACGGCCTGTCCCTCGAGCAGGTCGTCGACGCCGCCCTGGCGGGGTTCCGGCAGGGAGAGGCGAACGCCGCGGCGCGGGGCAAGCGCATCCGGGTCGGAGCCCTCGCCACGGCCATGCGGCACGCGGCACGATCGTCGCGAGATCGCCGAACTGGCCGTGGCCTACCGAGACAGGGGAGTCGTCGGCTTCGACATCGCCGGCGCCGAGGCGGGGTTTCCGCCTACGCGGCACCTGGACGCGTTCGAGTATCTGCGCCGGGAGAATTTCCACTTCACGATCCACGCCGGTGAGGCGTTCGGGCTGCCGTCGATCTGGGAGGCCATCCAGTGGTGCGGCGCCGACCGGCTCGGCCACGGGGTGCGGATCACCGATGACATAGCCGACGTCTCCGGCGGGCCGGTACTCGGACGCCTCGCGCAGTACGTGCGTGACAAGCGAATCCCGCTCGAGATGTGTCCGTCGTCGAACGTCCAGACCGGGGCCGCGTCGTCGATCGCCGAGCATCCGATCGGCCTGCTGCGCAAGCTCTATTTCCGGGTGACCGTCAATACCGACAACCGGCTGATGAGTGGCACGTCGATGAGCCGCGAGATGTCGCTGCTAGTCGATGCCTTCGGCTATGGCTGGGCCGATCTGCAGTGGTTCACGCTCAACGCGATGAAGAGTGCGTTCATCCCGTTCGACGAGCGCCTCGACATCATCAACAACGTGATCAAGCCCGGATACGCGGCACTCATGGCCTGAGCGACCACCGCGCGTCCTGCCCGGCGCGAGGCGCATCGCACGCCGAACACCCGCGCATCACCAGCACCCACCGGATAACCCGCGTCACCAATGTCGCGGGTCGCGGCAGCTACAGCAGGCCGCGGGCCTTCTTGGCGCTCAGCACGCGCAGCACGGCGGCGTCGATCTTGGCCCGGAAAGCGCCGTCGGACTTCGCTCTGGCAAGCACCGCCGCGGTCATCTGCGGGATCAGCGATGCGTCGACGGTCAGCACGATGTCGCCGCCGGCGGCGACGAAATTCACCGCGCGTGTGCCCGGCGAGAATGACGCGACCTGGGCGGCGCCTCCCACGTCGTCGCTGATCACGACACCGGTGAAGTGCAGGTCGCCGCGCAACATCCCGGCGACGATTGTCGGGGAGAACGCGGCCGGATTGTTCGGGTCGATGCGGCTGTAGTACGCCGTCGACATCATCACGAACGGGGCGCCGGCCGCGATGCCGCGCGCGAACGGCGCAAGGTACGGGTCGTCGCGTGTCGTCGTGCCGTCGATGACGCCCGAGGTCGTGTCGGTGTTGCCGGTGACCCGCCCGAGGCCGGGGAAGTGTTTGAGGGTGGCGTCGACACCGGCGTCGGCGATTCCCTGTGCGAAGGCCGTGCCGTGGCTCGCGACCGTCGCGGGATTGAAGCCGTACTCGCGGTCGAGTTGCCCGATGGGCGGATTGGACCCGGCGAACGAGGAGCTTGGCACGGTGTCCATCACGGGCGCGAGATCGAGGTTGACGCCGGCCTTGCGCAACTGGCCGCCCCACCGCCCGGCATCGGCGCGCAGGGCGTCCGGCGCGATCTCGCCCTGCTGCAGGCCGCTGGGAATGGAGTCGAAGCCCGGACCCCGCAGCCGCTGTACCTCGCCGCCCTCCTGGTCGGTTGCGATGAACAGGCCGACCCGCGCGGCCTGGCGCTGCAGCCCGGCGCTGGCGGCCGCCGTCTGGCTCACGCTCGTCTGTTGCTGGCCCATCAGGATCACCGAACCGACGTGGTAAGTGGTGATCGCAGTGGTCGCGGCGTCGTCCGGGCCGGTGGAGGACGCGCCGACCATGAACAGCTGGCCGACGCGCTCGGCCTCGCTCATCGTGCTGAGCACTGCTCGCGGGTCGTTCGCGGCGGACGTGGGTGCGGGTGTCGGCGTCGAGGACTTGGTTGGCGGGGGAGTGGACGTGCTCGGCTGGGACGTACTCGGCTGGGATGAGGTCGGCTGGGATGAGGTCGGCGGCGACGATACGGGGGTGATGGTGCCTCCCGAGGAGCATCCTGCGAGTACGACGGCGGCGGTGGCGAGGACGACGCGCAGGGCCTTCACCCGGCCACTATGGCACCCGTGCTGGACGGCGTTTCCTGCAGGCGCGCGCGGCTCGCCAGACAACCCTGCCATGATCATCTCGGCCGAATCCGCCCGCAGGCACACGCCCGCAGGCACGGTTTCGACAGAGATGATCATGGACGAAACCAGGCACCTCAGCCACGCGATCAATCAGCCCAGTCGAACGTCTTGGTGACCGCCTTCTTCCACTGGGCGTAGCGGGCTTCGCGCTGCTGCGCGGGCATTGCCGGGCGCCACTCGCGGCCAGGGGCCCAGTTCGCGCGGATCTCGTCGGTGCCGTGCCAGAAACCGACGGCGAGGCCCGCGGCGTACGCGGCGCCCAGCGCGGTGGTCTCGGCGACGACCGGGCGCACGACGGGCACGTCGAGGATGTCGGCCTGGAACTGCATGAGCAGTTCGTTGCCGACCATGCCGCCGTCGACCTTGAGGATCGACAGCGCAACGCCCGAATCGGCGTTCATCGCGTCGAGCACCTCGCGGGTCTGAAATGCGGTCGCCTCGAGTACGGCCCGGGCGATGTGCCCGCGGTTGACGTAGCGGGTCAGCCCGACGAGTGCGCCGCGCGCCTCGGGACGCCAGTACGGCGCGAACAGGCCGGAGAATGCGGGGACGAAGTAGGCCCCGCCGTTGTCGTCGACGCTGCGGGCGAGGGCCTCGACGTCCGACGCCGATTCGATCAGCCCGAGGTTGTCGCGCAGCCACTGCACGAGCGACCCGGTGACGGCGATCGACCCTTCGAGGGCGTAGACGGCCGGCTCGTCCCTGATCGCGTAGCACACCGTGGTCAGCAGCCCGTTGCCGCTGAGCACCTTCTCGGTACCCGTGTTGAGCAGCATGAAATTGCCGGTGCCGTAAGTGTTCTTGGCCTCGCCGGGCGAAAGGCACGCCTGCCCGAATGTCGCGGCCTGCTGGTCGCCGAGGATGCCCGCGATCGGCACACCGCGCAGCGCGTCCAGCCCGCTGACCTCTGCATACACCTCGGACGAAGACCGGATCTCGGCAAGCATCGGCGCCGGTATGCCGATCTCGGCGGCGATGCCCGGATCCCAGGCAAGCGTGTCGAGGTCCATCAGCAGTGTGCGCGAGGCATTGGTCGCATCGGTGGCATGCAGTCCGCCGCCGGTCAGGTTCCACATCAGCCAGCTGTCGATCGTGCCGAATGCGAGCTCGCCGTCTCGCGCCCGCTCGCCGGCCCCGGCCACCGTGTCGAGAATCCAGCGGGCCTTGGGCGCCGCGAAGTAGGTGGCAAGCGGCAGCCCGACCCGGGAGCGGTACCGGTCAGCGCCACCGCCGAGCGCGCCCAGTGAATCGCAGATCGACTGGGTGCGGGTGTCCTGCCAGACGATGGCCGGCGCGATCGGCTGGCCGGTGTTCCGGTCCCAGACGACGGTGGTTTCGCGCTGGTTGGTGATGCCCATCGCCGCAACGTTTCGCGCGTCGAGGCCGGCTTTGTCCAGTGCGCCGGCGACGACGTGGCCGACGTTCGTCCAGATCTCGGTTGCGTCGTGCTCGACCCATCCCGGCTTCGGGAGGTGCTGGGCATGCTCGACCTGCGCGGCCGACACGACCTGCGCGTCATGGTCGAAGAGCATGCAGCGGGTCGAGGTCGTGCCCTGGTCGATCGCGGCGACGACTTCCCCGCGACGGCTTATCGAAGACATTGCGATAGCGTGCCAGGTGTGCAGGCGACTCCGCCGTCAATCCCCCGCGGCGGTGCCGCGTCCCGTTTGGATGCCAATTACCGCGAGGCGGCCTGGCACCGAATGTCCACCGATTCCTTCGACGTGGTCGTCATAGGCGGCGGCGTCACCGGCGCAGGTGCGGCCCTCGACGCAGCCACGCGTGGCCTCTCCGTCGCGCTGGTCGAGGCGCGCGACTTCGCGTCCGGCACGTCCAGCCGCTCCTCGAAGCTCTTCCACGGCGGGCTGCGCTATCTCGAGCAACTCGAGTTCGGCCTCGTGCGCGAGGCGCTGCGCGAGCGCGAACTGATGACCAGCGACCTTGCGCCGCACCTCGTCCAGGCGGTGCCGTTCCTCTACCCGTTGACCCACCGCGCGTGGGAGCGGCCCTACGTCGCCTCCGGGCTTGCTCTCTACGACACCTTGGGCGGGCAGAGCAGCATCCCGGGCCAGAAGCACCTCACCCGGGCGGCGGCGTTGCGGCTGTTTCCGGGATTGCGCCGCGATGCGCTGATCGGTGCCGTGCGTTACTACGACGCGCAGGCCGACGATGCCCGGCACACGTTGACGGTCGCCCGCACGGCGGCGCGCTACGGCGCGGTGGTGCGCTCGTCCACGCAGGCGATCGGCTTCGCCCGTGAGTCCGACCGGGTCGTCGGTGTGCAGGTACGTGACGTCGAGGACGGCCGTGAAGCCACGATCCGCGCCGGAGTGGTGCTCAACTGCACCGGGGTGTGGACCGACGAGGTCCAGGCGCTGTCCGGCGGGCGGGGCCGGTTCAAGGTGCGCGCCTCCAAGGGCGTCCACGTGGTCGTGCCGCGCGAGAAGATCACCGGCGACACCGGCCTGATCCTGCGCACCGATGCGTCCGTACTGTTCGTGATCCCGTGGAAGAACCATTGGCTGATCGGCACAACCGACACCGACTGGATTCTCGACCTCGCCCATCCCGCGGCAACGCGCAAGGACATCGACTACCTGCTCGACCGCGTGAACGAGGTGCTGGTAACGCCGCTCACCAACGACGACATCGAGGGGGTGTACGCGGGCCTTCGCCCGCTGCTCGCCGGCGAGTCAGAGGAGACCTCGAAGCTCTCGCGCGAGCACGACGTCGCTCGCGTCGTGCCGGGCCTGATCTCGATCGCCGGCGGCAAGTACACGACCTATCGGGTGATGGCTGCCGATGCCGTCGACGCCGGATCCGAGGACCTGCCCAAGCTCGTCCCGCCCTCGTGCACCGACAAGGTGCCGCTGCTCGGCGCCGACGGGTATTTCGCCATGCGCAACCAGGTCGATGCGCTCGCCACCGAGTACGGCCTGCATCCCTACCGGGTGCTGCATGTTCTGGACCGGTACGGCTCGATGATCCGCGACGTCCTCGAACCGGGACTCGCGAGGCCGGACCTCTTGCAGACGGTGCCCGGGTCGCCGGACTACCTCATGGCCGAGATCTGGTACGCGGTGACCCACGAGGGCGCCCTGCATCTCGAGGACGTGCTGACCCGGCGCACCCGCATATCCATCGAGTACCCGCACCGGGGCGTCGAGTCTGCGGCGGCGGTGGCCGACCTCGTCGGTGAGATCCTCGGCTGGGACGCGGCGCAGCGCCAGCGTGAGATCGAGCAGTACACCGCTCGCGTCGACGCCGAGCGCGCGTCGCAGCAGAAGACCGACGACGCGGATGCCGACGCGGTCCGCTCATCCGCCCCGGAGATCAGGCCGGATCTGCGCGAATTCGATCAGGCGACCGAGGCCAGGTAGCCGGGCGGGCGCCGAGCGAGGGTTGCCTGTTCGTAGCTGAAGGCGAGCTGCCAGAGCCTGGTTTCGTCGCCGGGCCGCCCGACCAGGCTCACACCGATCGGCAAGGCGCCGGCGAACCCCGCGGGAACGCTGATGGACGGGTAGCCGGCCACTGCCGCGGGCGCGGTGGTCTCGATGCGGTACTGGTCGCCGGTGCCGTAGTCGATTGCCCAAGCGGGGTCGTTGGTGAGCGTGACGAGCGCGTCGGCGCCGGCGAGGACGCGCTCGAGCAGCGCGCGTGCGTGTTTGGTGGCGCCGACGCGGTGCTCCCGATAGGCCGGGTCGTCGAGGCCGGGCGCGGCCAGCGCCTGGACGAAGATGCTCTGCCCGAAGTGCGCCAGCTCGTCGGGTTCGGACTCGTTGAACGAGATCAGCTCGGCGAGGCTGCCGACCGCGGCCCCGGGCGCGCAGGCCAGATACGCGTCGATCTCGTGCCGGAACTCGGTGAGCAGGGCCGGCCATTCCGACGCCTCGAACGGCCCGAGGTCGACCTCGACGTCGTGGACGGCAGCGCCGGATGCCGAGATCGCGGCCAGGGCTGCGTCGAGCACGGCGTCGGTGGCGTCGTCGCTGCCGACCGGGCGCCAGACTGCGATACGCGCCCCCGCGAGTGCGTCTGGGCGCAGTTCGGCCGGTGGCGTGGCCGAGAGGATCGCGTAGGTCAGCGCGGCGTCTGCGACGTTGCGCGCCATTGGCCCGGCGGTGTCCTGCTGCGACGAGATCGGCACGATGCCCTCGCCGGGAACCGCGTTACGGGCCGGCTTGTAGCCCACGACCCCGCAGACGCCGGCCGGCGAGATGATCGAGCCGTCGGTCTCGGTGCCGATCGTCACCTGGGCGAGTGACGCAGCGACCGCTGCCGCCGACCCGGACGACGATCCGGACGGATTGTGCGCAAGCGAGTGCGGGTTGCGCGTCTGCCCGCCGACAGCGCTCCAGCCGCTGGTGGAATGCTCGTCGCGGAAGTTCGCCCATTCGGAGAGATTCGTCTTTCCCAGGATGACCGCGCCTGCCGAGCGCAGCCGGCCGACCAGCGGGGCGTCGGGTGGTGCCGATCCGGCCAGCGCCCGCGATCCCGCCGTGGTCGCGAGCCCAGCGACGGCGATGTTGTCCTTGACCAGGACCGGAATGCCCTCGAGGGCACGGGGCGGTCTGCCCTCGAGCCGGCGTGCGTCGCTGGTTGCCGCGTCGGTGAGCGCGTCCGGGTGCAGTGCGATGACCGAGCCGATCAGCGGATCGAGCGTATCGATGCGTTCGACGTACGCCTGCGCCAGCGCGAGCGCGGTCAGCTCACCCGACGACAGTGCCTGGTGCAGCTGGGCGATGGTGGCTGCGTCGAGGTTCAGTCCTCCAGTTGCAGGCACGTCTCGACCTCGGCAACCAGCGCCGACCACTTCTGCGGGTCGATCGGGTCGCCGAGATCGTCGGCGTCGGCGCCGAGGTCACAGAACGAGGCGAGTTCGCGCAGGAGCACCGCCGACCGGGTGGACGGCGCGGTCAGGTCGTAGCTGGCGTCGTCGAGTGCCTCGAACGCGTCGTCGTCGGCGTCTTTGAGTTCCTTCCACCACTCCAGCCGGGTGAGCTCATGCTTCTTTGCGGTGCGGCAGAAGCGAGCCAGGTCGGCGGCGTCGGTGAACACGACGATGTTGTCCAGCTCGCCGAGGAACAGCACCTCGTCGTCGGTCTCGGCGCGCACGGTCAGATACGTAGCCTCGGGCAGCACGAGCTCGATCGGCTGCGCCCCGACGCGTTCCCAGACGGTCTCAGCGTCCAGCTCGTTCTCGGAGAAGTCGCCCCGCCAGCTCAACCAGCTTTCGACCCTGGTGATCGCACGTTCCCAGGTCTCGGCGATGACGTCGCCGAGCCCGTTCCAGCGCTTGCGCCCGTCCTTGCCCTGATAGCTGACCTCGTCGCTGACCAGATCGATGTACTCGGGGGTGCTGCCTACCAGGCGGCGCAACGCGCCGTCGTCGCAGCACTCGGCGATCTTCTCGACCATGTCGACGACGTTGCCCAGCGCCGAGACGTGCACCGGGTCGGGTTCGCCGGAGGCCCATTCGTACACCTGGTCGAGGTCGTAGGCGTCGTCGCCGGACGGGCGCAGCTCGTCGGGAGGGAGCTTGCGAACCCGTCCCCACGCCGGGTGGTCGGAGAGGTCGTTCTCCTCGCCGGACGCGATGAACTCACCGAGTTCGCGCGCGTTCGGGAACAGCAGGATCTTCGCGCCGTCGCCGAGGAAGCCCTGCCATTCCTCGCCCTCGTCATCCTCCCAGGGTGGGGCCCACAGGGTGAGCCCGGTGCGGCCTCCCACGGTGAGGGTGATCGGCACGATGGTTGCTTCCGGGGCGCTGCTCATGCGGTGCTCCTCGACGCGGCGCTAGTTGGGGATACAGATCGGCGTGGCGTCCGGCAGGCTGGTAGGCGGCGTTATGCACACGCTGCCGGTCGGCTCACCGGTCGGCAGGCCCGAGGGGAGGTCGGTCGGCAGGTCCGTCGGGAGGCCGCTCGGCAGCGTGGCGGACCCGCTGGGAGCGTTGCCGCCGGAGCTGGGATTGGCCTGCTTGAGGTCGCAGACCTTCCACGCGCCCTCGCGTTTCTCCGTCACGACCAGGAGGTTGAAAGTGCCCGCGGAAGGGCCGTTTTCGCCGGCGCTGCCGTCGAAGGTTGCCGTAACGGCGACAGTCGCGGAATCACCCTTCTCGCTGGACTTTCCGACTTTGTAGCTCTTGAGACCGTCGGAGCCGTCGCTGACGCTCGTCGGGTCGCAGACGAGCGCCTTCTGCGCGGCGACGTCGTTGTCGAGATCGGCCTTGAACAGCTTGCCGACGGCAGCGGCGGGGCCGCTCTTGCTGCCGCCCCCGCCCAGGGTCAGTACGAGAATGACCGCGACCGCCGCCGCGACGACGACGCCGATCCCGCCGAGGATCCACGGCATCTTGCTGCGAGCGTCGGGTGGCGGGCCGTACGGCCCGAACCCGCCCGGACCGTACGGCGGCTGCCCTGGTGGCGGACCGTAGGACGGTTGGCCCGGAGGGGGACCGTATGGCGGCTGGCTAGGCTGCCCGTACTGCTGCGGCGGGCCGTACTCGGGCCGGTTTGGCTGCCCGTACTGCTGCGGCGGGCCGTACTCGGGCCGGCTCGGCTGTCCGTACCCACCGGGCGGTGGTTGCTCGCCGGGATTGGGCGACTGCGGGTAGCCCGATCCTGGGTAGTCAGTCATGTCATCCTCGCCTGAAGAGATTCAGCCCGAACCCACGCGGGAACGTGAACCGAGCCCGAACCCTAGTCTGCCGAGCCAGGGCACTACCTGCGGGTATGCAGATCATCGGCCTGCCAGGTCGCGGGGCTGGGCCAGTGCCGGTGGTCCGGCGCTCAGAAGTCGCACACCTTCCACGTGGTGTTCTGCAGTTGCAATTGCGCGACGCTGTCATCGCTCTGGCCGTCGATGACCTCGGTGAACCCGACGGTGGCGGACGTACCGTCAATCTTCGCCGCACCGACGGTGAAGCTCGTGACATCCGGGAACTTGACCTTCTCGATCTGGCTGTGCACCGAGTCGCAGGTGAGATCCAGGACGGTCTGCAGGTCCTTGTCCTTCGTGGCTTGCAGCAGTTTCTGCACGGTCTGTTTCGGCCCAAGGGCAGCGGTCGGCCGCATGCCGCCGCTCACACCCTGGCCGCCTTGCGCGCCCGGCCCGCCTCGTTCGACGTCGCAGACCTTCCAGGAGCCGCCCTGCTTCTGCGCGGCCGCCGTGTAGTTCGCCTGCTCGCCGAGCACCGTGGCGGTGATCGGCACGATGGCCGAGCCGCCGCTTTCCTGTGCGTCGCCGAGCTGGTACTTCGTAACCCCGACGAGCGAGAAGGAGCCGAGCTTCTTGTTCAGCGGGTCGCAGGTGAGGCTCTGCGCGGTCTTGAGGTCTCTGTGCTGCGCCGCCTGAAGCAGCTTGTCAACGACGCCCTTCGCATCGCTCGAGCTTTTGCTGCCACCGAGGGTCATGACCAGCACGAGTGCGAGCGCGCCGACCACGACAACCGCAACGCCGCTGATGATCCATGGCGTCGCGTTGCGCCGCGGGGGCCGGCCGCCCGGACCACCCGGCCCGAACCCACCCGGGCCGCCCGGCCGGAACCCGCCCGGCCCGCCCGGCCCACCCGGGCCGCCCGGCCCACCCGGGCCGTAGCTGCCGGGAGCGCCCTGCCCGCCCGGGCCGAATCCGCCCTGGGAATATCCGCCGGCGCCCGCAGGCGTGAAGCCATCACCGGGCACCCCACCGGGGGCCGCAAATCCAGCTTGCGGCTGCGCGGGTGCCTGCCACGGTGGCTGGTTCGGCCACTGGGCAGGGTTCTGCCCGGGATAGTCGGTCATGATTAAGCCTCACTTGCGCTACATCGCACGGTCCTGGCAATCGTGCAGCTTGCCAGAAACAGATCGCCACATTTCGCCCGGTCACACAACCGGGGACAAGTGCGACCCGATCAGACGCCGATCGGGTGCCAGACCGTCTTGATCTCGATGAACGCAGTGAGCCGACCGATTCCCGGGTCGGCGTGCCAGTCGACGTGCTGCGGAACGTAGACGCGCTTGACGTTGTCGGCGGCCGCCTGCTGCAGTGCGGCGATGTTCGGCCCGGGCTCGGCACCGGTCAGGTCGATCGCGTTGACGTCGCGGTGACTGGCCAGCCACGGCGCCAGTTCGGCGGTACGTCCGGTCAAGAGATTGACGACACCGCCCGGCAGGTCGGAGGTGGCTAAAACCTCGGCGAGTGAGACGGCCGGCAACGGGCGCTCCTGCGATGCCACGACCACTGCGGTGTTGCCGGTGGCGATGACCGGAGCCACGACAGACACCAGACCCAGCAGGCTGGAGTCCTGCGCAGCGAGAACGCCGACCACGCCGGTGGGCTCGGGCAGCGAGAAGTTGAAGTAGGGGCCGGCCACCGGGTTGCTCGCGCCGGCCACCTGCACGAACTTGTCGGCCCAGCCGGCGTACCAAACCCAGCGGTCGACCGATTCGTCCACAGTGGACAGTGCCTCGGCCGCGCCCAATCCCTCGGCAGCGGCGACCTCGACGGCGAACTGATCACGCCGCCCGTCGAGCATCTCGGCCACCCGGTAGAGCACCTGCCCGCGGTTGTAGGCCGTTGCGCGCGCCCATCCGGAAGCCGCCTTGCGTGCGGCCACAACGGCATCGCGGACGTCTTTTCGCGATGCCTGGGCGGCATGTGCGAGCAGCGTTCCGTCGGTGCCGTTGACCGGATACGAGCGACCGGACTCCGAGCGCGGGAACGCGCCGCCGATGTAGAGCTTGTACGTCTTGCGCACGCGCAGCCTCTCGGAAGGCGAGGCTGCAGGCGCGCCGGCCTTAGGCGCAGGCACTTTCGACGACTGGGCCGCGGTACGCGCCGCGCCGACCGTAGGTCCAGGCGCTTTCGACGACTTCGCTTTAGTTGGCAAGGTAGGCCCCCAGACCGTGCCGGCCGCCTTCTCGTCCGAAGCCGGATTCCTTGTAGCCGCCGAAGGGCGAGCCGGGATCGAAGCGGTTGAACGTGTTTGCCCAGACGACGCCTGCCCGAAGCTGGCTGGCGAACCAGAGGATGCGCGAACCCTTCTCCGTCCAGATACCGGCCGAAAGGCCGTACGGCGTGTTGTTTGCCTTCTCGACCGCCTCGGCGGGCGTGCGGAACGTGAGCACCGACAGCACCGGCCCGAAGATCTCGTCGCGGGCGATGCGGTTCGCCTGCGAGACACCGGTGAAGACGGTGGGAGCGAACCAGAAGCCGCGATCTGGAATCTCGCACGGCGGCGACCAGCGGCTCGCGCCTTCCGCTTCGCCGAAGTCGGTCAACTCGCGGATGCGGGCGAGTTGCGCCGCGGAGTTGATGGCGCCGATGTCGGTGTTCTTGTCGAGCGGGTCGCCCAACCGCAGCGTGGCCAGCCGCTGCTGCAGCGCGGCGACGACCTCGTCGGCGATCGATTCCTGCACGAGCAGCCGCGATCCGGCACAGCAGACATGCCCTTGGTTGAAGAAGATTCCGTTGACGATGCCCTCGATGGCCTGATCGAGCGGGGCGTCCTCGAAGATGATGTTGGCGGCCTTGCCGCCGAGTTCGAGGGACAAACGCTTGCCGGTGCCGGCCGCCGTCCGTTGGATGATCTTGCCCACCTCGGTGGAACCGGTGAACGCGATCTTGTCGATGCCGTCGTGCTCGACGATCGCCTGCCCGATCTCGGGCCCGCCGGCGAGGATGTTCACCACGCCCGGCGGCAGGTCGGCCTCGGCGATGATCTCGGCCAGGGTCAGCGCGGTGAGCGGCGTGGTCTCAGCCGGCTTGAGCACCACGGTATTGCCGGCGGCCAGCGCCGGCGCGATCTTCCAGGCAGCCATGAGCAACGGGAAGTTCCACGGAATGACCTGCCCGGCAACGCCGATCGGGCGGGGGCTCGAGCCGTAACCCGCGTACTCGAGCTTGTCGGCCCATCCCGCGTAGTAGAAGAAATGCGCTGCGGCAAGGGGAATGTCGACGTCGCGCGACTCCTTGATCGGCTTGCCGTTGTCGAGTG
Source organism: uncultured Actinomycetes bacterium (assembly GCA_963733615.1). Lineage (GTDB taxonomy): Bacteria > Actinomycetota > Actinomycetes > Mycobacteriales > Jatrophihabitantaceae > DASXRA01. The sequence continues at coordinate 60,679 of CAVTEA010000009.1, read as the reverse complement.
ATTCGAGCACTGCGAGTTCGCGGGCACGTTCCTGGACCGCGCGGGCGATGCGGAACAGGTACTTCGCGCGTTCGCGGCCGGGCATCGGGCCCCAGACCGTGTCGTAGGCGCGGCGGGCGGCACGCACGGCATCGTCCACATCGGACGGTCCGGCCTCGAATACCTCGGCCAGCGGTTCCTCGGTTGCCGGGTTGATCGTCTTGACGGCCTGGCCGACCCCGTCGCGGAAACCTCCGTCGACGAAAATGCCGTAGGACGCCTTGAGTCGGGCGATGTCGCGCGACTCGGGAGCTGGCGCGTAATCGAACTTGGGCATCAGTCCACCGTCACATAGTCGGGGCCGTCGTACACGCCGGAAGTCAGCTTATGCCGTTGCAGCAGTAGATCGTTGAGCAGGCTGGACGCGCCGAAGCGGAACAGTGCCGGATCGAGCCATTGCTCGCCGGCAACCTCGTTGACCATCACCAGGTAGCGGACGGCGTCCTTGCTCGACCGGATACCACCGGCGAGCTTGACGCCGCGGATCTCGCCGGTGGCAGCGGCAAAATCTCGCACGGCCTGCAACATGACCAGTGCGACCGGAGGCGTCGCCGCCGGCGAGACCTTGCCCGTCGACGTCTTGATGAAGTCGCCGCCCGCGAGCAGGGCCAGCCACGAGGCGCGCCGGGCGTTGTCGAGGGTGACGAGTTCGCCCGTCTCCAGAATCACCTTCAGATGCGCCGATCCGCAGGCCGCCTTCACCGCGACGATCTCGTCGAACACCTGTTGGTACCGGCCGGTCAGGAACGCTCCGCGGTCGATGACCATGTCGATCTCGGTGGCTCCGGCGGCGACTGCGTCGCGCACGTCGGAAAGCTTGGTCTCAAGAGATGCCCGCCCGGACGGGAAGTTGGTGGCAACGCTCGCGATCTGCACGTCGCTGCCGCGCAGTGCGTCGACGGCCGTGGTTACCAGGTCGGGGTACACGCAGATGGCCGCGACCGGTGGCACCGTTGCATCGGTCGGGTCGGGGCGCATCGCCTTGGCGCACAGCGAGCGGACCTTTCCCGGAGTGTCGGCACCTTCCAGGGTGGTCAGGTCGACCATCCGGATGGAGGTGTCGATGGCCCACGCCTTGGCAGTTGTCTTGATGCTGCGCGTGAACAGGGCCGCTGCCCTGCCCTGGGCGCCCACCTCGTCGACACCGGGCAGGCCGTGCAGGAAACGGCGAAGCGTCGAGCCGTCACGGGTGACGTCGCGCGGGTCGCTGTGCAGCTCGGGGATTACGGCGGTCACCAGGCCAGTCTAGGAGCGCGCCGCTTCCGGGAGGCGGGCAAGACTTGCCGGTGGCGTCGCCCCGGCACGGGCCAGCCGTGCCATCGCGTCGGTGCCCTCGCGTCGGTGCCCTCGCGTGGTGACCCACCTGCGGCACGGTGAGCCGCCTCGCCTCGCGGTCTGATCATCTGTGGGTTTTGTACCGTCGGCGGTGCGCGATCTGCAGGTGATCACTGCGGTTCGTGCCCGCGCGCGTCGGCTTGCACGCACCAACCACGGCGCCTTGACTCGCGCGGGCGCGCGGCGGGGCATCAGCGTGCTACCTGCCGCGCGTGGGGCGAGCGCCGCGACTTCCCCGCGTGCCGTCAGCGGCGACCCATTCCTCTAGGGTCTGCGTCGTGGAGACCCTGGTTGTCGATCACCCGATTGCCCGCTCTCGCCTGACTGTCATGCGAGACAAGGGCAGCAGCAACGCCGAGTTCCGGGCGGCGCTGCGTGAACTGGCCACGCTGCTCGTGTACGAGGCGACGCGCCAGTGCGCGGTGACTGACGTCGCCATCACCACGCCGGTCGGTCCCACCACGGGCGTCACGCTCGCCAATCCGCCACTGCTCGTCCCGGTGCTCCGCGCGGGGCTCGGCATGGCCGAGGCGGCCTTCAACCTGCTGCCGGAATCCCAGATGGGTTTCGTGGGCCTGGCCCGTGACGAGCAGACGCACGAGCCAGAGGCGTATATGGCCTCGCTGCCCGAATCGCTGGCCGACCGGCCGGTCATCGTCCTGGACCCGATGCTTGCCACCGGCGGCTCGCTGCTGCACTGCGTGTCGTTGCTTGCCTCGCGCGGCGCTTCTGACATCACCGTGGTCTGCGCTCTGGCGGCCCCGGAAGGCCTGCGGCGGCTGGAGCAGAGCGGCCTGCCGATGCGCGTCGTCACGGCCAGCATCGACCACGGCCTCAACGACAACGCCTACATCGTCCCGGGCCTCGGCGATGCAGGCGACCGCCAGTTCGGTCCGCGATAGGAGAAGACAGTCGGCGGCGTCATTCGGCCGCTCCGCGGACGGTTCGTTCTAATGCCAGATCTCGAGCGTGATGCTTGAGGTCATCTAGCCTGTCAACCATCGGACCCCCCGAGCGTCTAGATCAGTAAGACCGCAAGCCGGCGGTCAACTGGACTCGGACCCAATGGGGGGCCCCATGAGGACAGCAATGGCCGACCTTCGATCTGCGCGCCGACCGGATCCGGGACGAGATGCCGGCGTCGAGCAGATCTATCGCGCGCAGCGGTTGGCGATGGTGCGCCTGGCCCTGCTGCTGGTCGATGACCGCGAGACGGCCGAAGACGTGGCGCAGGACGCGTTCGCCGCATTGCACCGGCGCTGGGGCTCCCTCAGCACCCAGGACGCGGCGGTCGGTGGTGACCTCGCCGGTCACCGTCAGCGGGCACATCACCGGGGTGGACGAGAACATCCGGGTCACGATGCGGCAACTGTCCACGTCGGTACCGTTCGGGCAGCCGTGCTGCACGCCTGCCGGCGGAACGAAACAGTCATGGTCGGCGAAGGTCTCCTTCTCCGGCGCCACGGACGTAGTGGCTACGATCGTCGCCAGCACGGGCGGCCACCTGCAGGCAGTGGAGCGATTCGCAATCCAAGGGATGCGCAGCCGGTGATCGCATCGTTATCGAATTGATGACTGCAGAGTGCAACCATTCGGCTTCGCCCTTCGTCATCTAGGGCAGTTCGTGTCGCGCGGACGAGTGCAGGTCTTGCCTGGCCGCCGGGAGGAAACATTGCTCACTGGGGGGGCTTGGTTCAAGCGGGCAGTGGCTCGGCGCTGGCTGGTCGTCGCAGCGGCGGGAGTTGTCGTGGCCGCGGCGGGCGCGTCCGTCGCGGTTGCGCTGGGGAGCAGCCGCACGCCCGTCGGCCCGCCCGCCCCGCCCAGCACGTCGCACCCGCAGCTGGCGCTCGCCAAACCCGCCAAGTGCGCCACCTGGGGTTGTACCAAGGCGCAGACCGTCGATCTGGGTAACGGCTACGCAATCAGCCTGTGGCGCACGGGCAAGCCAGGCGACTTCACGACCGAACCCGTGATCGAGCTGACCCGGGGCGGGGTAAGCGTGCAGTGGTCGTTGTGGCCGCGCGGCTACGGCTGGGCTGCCTCGCTGCAATGCAACGCCGGCGCAGCCGAGCCGAACTGCATGCTGACCGACGGAGCCGGGGTGCACTCGGCCGCGGCGCAGATGGTGATCCTTCGGGCGGGCAAGCTCGTGCTGCCCGCGAAGGCCTATGTCGTGGCCGACCTGCCCACGATTGCGGTGACCGATCTCGACGACAACGGCTACCTCGACATCGTCGCCCTCGACAGCGACTACACGCCGAACTTCGCGCAAGGCCACCTGTTCTGGCGCACGTTCCGTTATGCCGACGACGAATTGGTCTCGACCGGCTGCACGCCGAGACGTTCGTCGAGCGAGGCCGCGCCGACAGTGCTGCTGACCGGGGCCTGCCCGCGCCTGTAGCGCGGGCTCGGCGCCTCGGCTACGGCTGCGCGTTCACCACCAACGCGCTGCCCCCGCCCCGGCGGATCGGCTCGGCCGCGGCCTGGAAGCGTCCACCCGGCAGGAAGTCGATGCCGGTCGCGCTGCCGATGTACTGATCGAGCGGCAGCACCGGGCCGGTTTCCGCCTTGAACACCTCGCCGTACTGCGTTGCGAGCTGCTGGGCCAGCGCGCTGTTGTAGAAGTCCGGCTCGGCATCGGTCGTCGCCGAATTGCGCTGGCTGGCTCGCGGGGCGGCGATGGCGTCCGGCAGCGACATCCCGAAGTCGACGTGGTTGAGCAGGATCTGCAGCACCGTGGTGATGATCGTCGAACCGCCGGGCGAGCCGATGGTGAAGTCCGGATGCCCGTTCTTGAAGACGATCGTCGGGTTCATGCTCGACCGCGGCCGCTTTCCCGGCGCGGGCAGGTTCGGGTCGTGCGTCGTGGGCGAGCCGGGGGCGAAGTCGAAGTCGGTCATCTCGTTGTTGAGCAGGAAGCCCCGCCCGGGCACGCTCATGCCGCTGCCGGCCAGTTGCTCGATCGTGTTGGTGTAGCTGACGATGTTGCCCCACTTGTCAGCGACGACGAGGTGGTTCGTCTGGGTCCCCTCGTGCGTTGGGTTGGGCTTGACGTTCGCCGTCGAGCACGGCGCGTAGGGCGGGAACGGGCGCCCCGGCGCGAGCGGTGAGGTGAGCGCGGTGTCGCCGATCAGGCAGCGGCGGGTCGCGGCGAACTCGGGGTCGAGCAATCCCTGCTGCGGAACCTGCTCGTAGTCGGAGTCGCCGATGTAGGCGCCGCGATCGCCGAACGCGAGCCGGCTGGCTTCGAGGTACTGGAACAGCGCCTGTGCCCGGGGCTCAGTGGACAGATCCCAGCCCGACAGGATGTTCAGTGCCTCACCCGTGGTCAGGCCGCCACTGGACGGCGGCGCCATCCCGTACACGTCCAGGCCGCGGTAGGACACGTGCGTCGGCGCGCGCACCTTGGCCACGTAGTGCCGCAGATCGGTCGCCGTCATGATGCCGGGACGAACGGTGAGCGGCGTGCCCGGCCAGACCGGCGGATGCTGCACGGTGTGCGCGATGTCGCTGCTGAGTGCACCGTCGTAGAGGTAGCCCGCGCCGTGCCGGGCGAGGTCGGTGTAGGTGCTCGCCAGGTCGGGGTTCTGCAGCGTCGACCCGACCGGCAACGGCTGGCCGTCCGGAGTCAGGAAGAGCTTGCGGCTGCTGGTGAACGCCTGCAGATCCGGCAAGGACGCCTGCTCCTGCTGGACGAAGTCGGGCGTGATCTCGAACCCGCGCCGTGCCACCGCGATGGCCGGTTGCAGGTCGGCGCCGAAGCTGCGCTTGCCGTAGCTGCGTACCGCGCGGTCCCACGTCGCGACCATGCCCGGCACGCCCACCGACAAGCCCGAATGGCGCGCGTCCTCGAAGGCCAGCGGCTTACCCGTGGCGGGATCGATGAACAACTGTGTCGTGCAGGCGGCCGCGCACATCTCGCGCCCGTCGATCGTCACGACCTGGTGCGTATTCGCCAGGTAGATGACCATGAATCCGCCACCGCCTGGGCCGGCGACGAACGGCTCGGTCACGCCGAGCGTGCTGGCCACCGCAACCGCGGCGTCGATCGCGTTGCCGCCGGCTTTCAGTGTGTCGATGCCGGCCAAGCTGGCGTTGAACTCGGTGGAGGCGACTGCGCCGCCTGTGCCGGTGGCCACCGGTTCCTTGATGTAGTGCGGCCCCCGTTGCGCGCCCGCGGACGGCATGCCGACAGCGGTGACGAGCAGGCAGGTGGCGGCGATGAGGATCGGGCGAGCGCGCATGAACACCCCAAAGCGTGACGATAGTTGTGTTTAGCACTACTCGGCAGATCACGGGGTGTCAACACGGCGCGCTAAAGTCTCATCTCGGCGCAGTGCGAAATGAGTCCCGGTTGTTGACAACCTGGCGGCCACCTCGCGCGACTACATGACGTGACTTCAGCGCTGAAGGGCGGACGCGTGATCTACAGTGGCCCGGCACCCGTGCGGAGTTCGGTCATCGACCTACCCGCGCTGTACGTGGCGCTGTGGCGTCCGATGGTTCGACTCGCGGTGCTGCTCGTCGACGACCTGCCAAGCGCCGAGGACGTGGTGCAGGACGCATTCGTCGCGTTGCATCGCCGGGGCGGGGAGTTGCGCGAGCCGGAGGCCGCGGTGGCCTATCTGCGCTCCTCGGTGGTGAACCTGTCGCGCTCGGTGATCCGGCACCGGCAGGTGGTGCGTAAGCACATGCGCGTCGCCGAACCGGATTACGCCGATCCGGCCGACTTCCACGTGTTGCTCTCGCAGGAGCATCGCGAAGTGCTGGCGGCGTTGCATCGGTTGGCGCCACGCCAGCAGGAGGTGCTGATCTTGCGCTTCTGGTCCGGCTTGTCCGAGGCTGACATCGCCGCGACGCTCGGTATCTCAGCGGGCTCGGTGAAGTCGTCAGCCAGCCGTGCGATAGCGAAATTGCACAAGATGCTTGGAGGTGCGCGGTGAACCGCGACGTTGACAGGTTGCTCCGCGAGACGCTGCACACGACCGCGAATTCCGCCATACGCGACGATCGTCAGCCGCCGCCGCTGGACTCCTGGAGCACACCGACCACCTACGGGGGGCGCCGGTCGCCGGGCGGTCACCGCGGAGCTCCGCCGCGTCGCAGCTGGGGCGCGCCGCTGCTCGTTGCCGCGGTGGTGGCAGTGATCGCGGTGGCGAGCCTCGCGGCAGTACGGCTCATGAACCGCCACCCGAGTCACCAGGTTGCGGCCCCGCCCGCCGGATCGCACGCATCGTCCGGCGCGCCGAACACCCAGGCGAGCCACTCCGCGGCGACCGGACCGACCAAGCCGGTGCACGTGAGCCTGTTCCAGGGCGACGGGCAGACCTACGGCATCGGGATGCCGATCATCGCGCAGTTCTCGAAGAAGATCACCGATGCGCATGCCTTCGACAAGGCAGTGACGGTGACGATCAACGGTGCGCCGGCACAGGGTGCGTGGTTCTGGGTGAACTCGAACTCGGGTTATGCGATGGAGGCCCACTACCGGCCGCAGCATTACTGGCCGGCGCATTCGAAGATCGAGATGAACATGCCGCTGAAGAACGTCAGCGCCGGTAAGGGCTTGGCCTTCGACGACAGCCTGACCCTGCAGATCAGCATCGGTGCCGCGCACATCTCCACGGTCGACGGCTCGACGGAGAAGATGCAGGTGACTTCTGACGGCAAGCCGGTCAAGGTGTTCCCGGTGTCGCTGGGCAAGGCGAACACGCCGACCTATGAGGGCACGAAGGTCGTGATGGCAAAGAAGAACCCGCAGCACATGGTGAGCGCGCCGGGCGAGGCGAATCCGTACGCGCTGGACGTGCCGTACTCGGTGCGCCTGACCAACTCCGGTGAGTTCGTGCACTCCGCGGCGTGGAACACCGGCAACATCGGCAGCCGGAGCACCTCGCACGGCTGCACGAACCTGACCGTGGCGGACGCGAAGTGGTTCTACACGTTCTCGCTCATCGGAGACGTGGTCACCTACGCCAACACCGGCACAGCCAAGGCCATGCCGTCGTGGGACGGCTTCGGTGACTGGAACGTGACGTGGGCGGACTGGCAGGCCGGCAACCTGCTCAAGAACTGATCCCGAGCGCGGCGCCGACCTCGTGGCGTAGCTGATCGAGGCGGCGCCCGGCCTCGTCGCGGGAGCCGTCGGCAACGACGACCTCGAGGTAGGCCTTCAGCTTGGGTTCCGTGCCCGATGGCCGCACCACGACCCGCGCACCAGGGCAGGAGAGGGTCAGCACGTCGGCCTCGGGCAGGCGGTCGTTGACCGTGACGGGGGCACCGATCAGCGTCGCCGGCGGCTCGGCGCGCAGCCGGGTCATCGTGGCGCTGATGATCGCCAGGTCGTCGACGCGCAACGCGATCTGGTCGGTCGCGTAGCGCCCGTACTGTGCGGCCAGTTCGTCCAGGCGTTGTGGCAGCGACGAGCCGGCTGCCTTCAGCGAGGCCGCGTATTCGGCGACGAGCAGCGCCGCGGATATGCCGTCCTTGTCCCGCACGAGGTTCGGCGCCACCGCGTATCCGAGCGCCTCCTCGTAGCCGTAGACCAGATCCGGTGCGGCCCGCGAGATCCATTTGAAGCCGGTGAGCGTCTCGGCATAGCCGACGCCATGCTGGTGCGCAATCGCCTTCAGCATCGTCGAGGAGACGACGGTCGTGGCGTAGGTGCCGCGAATCCCCTTGCGCAGCAGGGCATCGGCGAGCAGCACGCCCACCTCGTCGCCGCGCAGCATCCGCCACTGGCCGCCATCGACCGCCGCGACCGCGCACCGATCGGCGTCTGGATCATTGGCGATGACGAGATCGGCGCGCTGATCGCGGGCCAGCGCCAGGGCGAGGTCGAGCGCACCTGGTTCCTCGGGATTCGGGAATGACACCGTCGGGAAGTCCGGGTCGGGCGCAGCCTGCTGCGGCACGGTGGTCATCGGGCCGAACCCCGCGGCCTCGAACACCTTGGTGATGACCTCGGTACCCACCCCGTGCATGGCGGTATGGACGATGCGCACCTCGCGCGGGCCGGGCTCGACCAGCCCGGCCATGGCTGCGACATAGGCATCGACGATCGACTCGTCGAGTACGTCGTAGGCATCCGACAGCGCGATGTCGCGGCTCTTGCCGACGGCGCCGATTGCAGCTTCGATCTCGGAATCGACGGGCGGCGCGATCTGCGCGCCGTCGCCGACGTAGACCTTGTACCCGTTGTCCTGCGGCGGGTTGTGCGACGCGGTAACCATGACACCGACGGCAGCGTGCAGGTGCTGCACCGCGAATGCCAGCACCGGCGTCGGTAGCAGGCGCGGCAGCACGCAGGCGTCGAAACCGGCCGCAGCGAATACAGCGGCTGAATCGTGCGCGAAGTCGTGCGAGCCGTACCTGGCGTCATAGCCGATGACGACGCGTGCGCCGGGTTCGCGTGCGGCCAACCACGCGGCGACACCTGCAGCGGCGCGCCGGACGACGGTGCGGTTCATGCCGTTCGGGCCGGAGCGCAACGGCCCGCGCAGCCCTGCGGTGCCGAAGACGAGAGGGCCGCGAAACCGGTCGGCGAGCTCGTCTGCGGCGTCGTCGTCGAGCAGCGCACGCGTTTGGACAGCGGCCTCGTCGTCGACGTCGTCGGCGATCCATGCCTCGACCTGCGCGCGCAGCACCTCCGATACCGCAGTCATGGCCGCTCCCTCCGCGCCCTCGTCGCGTGATTCAGAGACGCTCGATGACCTTGCCGAGCAGCTGGCCCATCCGCGTGGCGGCCGCCTGCCCAGCCTCGAGAACCTCTTCGTGGTTGAGCGGTTCGCCGAGCCCTGCGGCCAGGTTGCTGACCAGCGAGATGCCGAGGACCTCGCATCCTTCGGCGTGCGCGGCGATTGCTTCGAGCACGGTCGACATGCCCACGAGATCTGCACCGAGGGTGCCGAGCATCCGGATCTCTGCCGGAGTCTCGTACTGCGGGCCGGGCATGGCGGCGTAGACGCCCTCCGCGATCGACGGGTCGATCTCACGCACGAGCGCACGCAGCCGGGCGGAGTACAGATCGGTGAGGTCGACGAATCGGGCGCCCACCAGCGGCGAGCGGAACGTCATGTTCAGGTGGTCGCTGATCAGCACCGGGTCGCCCACCGACAGCCCGGCTCGCAGCCCGCCGCAGGCGTTGGTCAGCACCACGGTGCGGCACCCCGCAGCGGCGGCCACCCGCACGCCGTGCGCGACCGCTTCGACACCGCGTCCCTCGTAGAGGTGCGTGCGGCCGAGGAAGGCGAGCACCCGCTTGCCGCTGACGTCGAGCGAGCGGACCCGACCGGCGTGCCCTTCGACCGCTGGCGGCAGAAAGCCCGGCAGATCGGTGACGGCAAGCTCGTGACTGGCATGACCCAACGCATCGACGGCCGGAACCCAGCCCGAACCGAGCACTATCGCGATGTCGTGCTGCGCGACGGAGGTGATCTCGGCAAGTGCGCGAGCCGCAGCCCGGGCGGCGTCCATCGGGTCGGTGGTCACGTTCGCGCAGCCTACGCGGGGGTATGTGCAGGCGGGTGGTCCGGCGCGCGAACCACCCGCCTGCCGAAGCGGATCACTGCAGAGTGTCGGCGGCACGCTGGCAGAACATGCACAGCGTCGCCTGGGGGAGCACCTCCAACCGCTCGAGCGGGAGCATCGTCGCGCATTCTGCGCAACGCCCGTATTGCCCAGCGGTGATGCGGTCGAGAGCCGACTCGACCTCGCGGAGGGCGACCCGCGCGCCACGCAAGATCGTCTGTTCGACTTCTTCGTCAGCCGCTGAACGGGCCGTTGGCTCGCGCTCTGGTTCGGTGGCGGCTTCGATCTGTTCGATGCGGAACCGGCGCTGCTCTTGCAGCATCGCTTGCAGCATTTCGAGTTGAGCGTCGGTCAGAACGGTGGTGCGGGCGCGAATCGATCGGGTGACCACTTCGGCCTCCTGCCTGGAAGTTGCCCGGGGTGTCAAACCGCGGCGGATGGGACGCTGATTTCGCCTGGCGGCGACGTATTCGGCGGTGCCGGCGCATGGTTGGAGTGCTCGGACCGCCGGCGCGCTAGGCGACGTGTTGGGCAGGTGGACCGCGGCCTCGATCGGCCGGTCGAGCGTTTGCCCCGTTTGCTGTGGGCAATTCGGGGTTTGCGAGCGTGTTCTGTGATTGCCCGGCCGCCGGCGTCGATTCCGCGCTCGAAGCGTCGAAGCGATGCTGATCGAAGGCGCGCGGGAACTGCCAGGTCGGTGCTATCGCGAGCCGGGCGTGCGCCGAATGCGGCGATACGGGCGAGGCTTGTGCTGCGTCGGTATTCGTGATCGCGCCGAGTACGGCGACGAGTGCCAGCGCGGCGAGTGCGCTCAGGCCGGCGCGTGAACAACGCAGCAAGCCGGCCCTCATGTCCGTTCAAACGGACGGGAGACGGGGCCAGTTTCCGCCGATCGCGTTCTCTCACTATCGCCACAGGCTCGCACCTTCCCGGCCCCGGCAGCCATCGGCTCGATACGTTCACAGCGAGTTGCTCACAACCGGTGGGCCCGGCGCGCTTCCGGCTGGCACGCTGACGGCATCGGAAAGGAGCCGAATCGTGCGCAAGTCCGAATCCGGATTCGAGATCGAGCCCCTGTATGGGCCGGGTGCAGTGGCCGACGGGCTCGCTGATCGACTCGGCGAGCCGGGAGAATTCCCGTTCACGCGCGGCGTCTACTCGACGATGTACACCCAGCGCCCGTGGACGATGCGCCAGTACGCCGGATTCGGCACCGCGAAGGAGTCCAACGCGCGTTACCACCAGCTGCTGCGCGCGGGCACCATGGGCCTTTCGGTCGCCTTCGACCTGCCGACGCAGATGGGTATGGATTCTGACGCTGTGCTCGCGCACGGTGAGGTCGGCAAGGTAGGTGTGGCGATCGACTCGGTCGACGACATGCGAGTGCTTCTCGACGGCATCCCGCTCGACGAGGTGTCGACGTCGATGACGATCAACGCACCGGCCTCGCTGCTGTTGCTGCTCTACCAACTCGTGGCCGAGGAGAACGGGATCTCCTGCGCCACGCTGAACGGCACCATCCAGAACGACGTGCTCAAGGAGTACATCGCCCGGGGCACGTACATCTTCCCCCCGGCCGAGTCGCTGCGCCTGATCACCGACACGTTCGCCTACTGCCGGGCCGAGATCCCGAAGTGGAACACCATCTCGATATCCGGTTACCACATGGCCGAAGCGGGTGCGACGCCTGCGCAGGAGGTCGCGTTCACCCTCGCCGACGGGGTGGCCTACGTGCAGGCCGCGGTCGATGCGGGCCTGGCCGTCGACGACTTCGCGCCGAGGCTCGCCTTCTTCTTCGTCTCGCGCACGACATTCCTCGAAGAGGTGGCCAAGTTCCGTGCGGCCCGACGAATCTGGGCACGCACCATGCGTGAGCGCTTCGGCGCCAAGCATCCCAAGTCGCTGATGCTTCGCTTCCACACCCAGACGGCCGGCGTTCAGCTCACCGCCCAGCAGCCAGAGGTGAACATGGTGCGGGTGTCGGTGCAGGCGCTCGCCGCAGTGCTCGGCGGTACCCAGTCGTTGCACACGAACTCCTTCGACGAGGCGATCGCTTTGCCCACGGAAAAAGCCGCACGCCTCGCATTGCGGACACAGCAGGTTATCGCGTACGAAACTGACGTCACCGCCACGGTCGACCCGTTCGCGGGTTCCTACGCGGTCGAGTCGATGACCGACGCTGTCGAGGCCGAGGTCGACACCCTGATGCGCCAGGTCGACGATCTTGGCGGAGCTGTCGCCGCGATCGACAAGGGCTTCCAGAAACGGGAGATCGAGCGATCGGCGTACACGATTGCGCAGGAGATCGACTCGGGCGAGCGGGTCGTCGTCGGGCTGAACCGGTTCGCCCTCGACGAGGAGGATGCGTACGAGCCGCTGCGCGTCAATCCGCACATCGAGGCCGAGCAGCGTGAGCGGCTGGCCGTGTTGCGGGCCGAGCGCGACTCCGCCGAGGTCGACAAGGCGCTGACCGAGCTGCGGTCCACAGCGACGAGCCCGACGGGAAACGTGCTCTACCCGATGAAGGACGCGCTGCGAGCCCGGGCAACGGTCGGCGAGGTCTGCGATGCGCTGCGCGAGGTCTGGGGCACCTACCGCCCGCCCGACACGTTCTGACCCGGCCGCTGCCGCGCATCCGCGCGGGCGGTGGGGTAAGCCGGACGACATCGCCGAGGCGGTCGTCTGGCTTGCCTCGGTCCGGTCGGACTGGGCGACGGGCCAGACGATCGATGTGGACGGCGGCTGGTCGATCCGGGAATGACCGATGTCGTCGCCGATGATGCCCGGCCGCGACAGGTGACGGATACCCTCGGCAGCGTGCACATCGACTTCACCTCGTCCAAGCGAACCAGTCTCGGAGTCGAGTGGGAACTTGAGCTGGTCGACCTCGAAACGCGGCAGTTGACCAGCGCTTCTGACGACCTACTCGTGGCGATGTCGCCGAACGGCGACGGCATTCATCCCAAGGCCAAGCATGAACTGCTCCAATCGTGCGTCGAGGTCATCACCGGCATCTGCCAGACGGTCGAGCAGGTCACCGAGGATCTAGCACACACCGTCGCCGAGGTCCGCAAGGCGGCAGACGGGCGCAACCTGGGCATCATGTGCTCGGGCACCCACCCGTTCTCGTCGTGGCCCGATCAGCGGTGACCCCAACCCGAGGTATGCCGCGCCTGTCGAACGAGATGGGATGGATGGCGCAGCAACTGCAGATCTTCGGCGTGCACTTCCACGTCGGCGTGCGGTCCGCCGAGAAGTCGATCGCGATAGCCAACGGCTTGTCGCTGTACATCCCGCACTTCCTCGCGCTGTCCGCGTCGAGCCCGTATTGGGGCGGCCGCGACACCGGGCTGGCGTCGAGTCGGAGCAAGGTCTTCGAGGGTCTGCCCACTGCCGGTCTGCCCGAGCCCATCGAGTCGTGGGACGACTTCGAGTCGTTCATGGAGACGCTCGTGTCCGCCCAGGCCATCTCGACGATCCGGGAGGTGTGGTGGGACATCCGCCCGCATCCGGACTTCGGCACCGTCGAGCTGCGCATGTGCGACGGACTGCCGACGCTCGGTGAGGTCGCCGCGCTCGCCGCGTTGGCGCAATGTCTGGTCGAGTCGTTCGACCGCGCATCGATGCCGGCGGCGTGCCTCCGGTGCCGCGCGAGTGGATCGTTCGTCAGAACAAGTGGCGGGCCGCCCGCTACGGGCTCGACGCCGAGCTGATCGTCGATGACAGCCTGGGAACTCCAGCCGGTCGCCGAGTTGATCACCGACCTGGTCGAGGACCTGCTCCCGATCGCGCGCCGGCTCGACTGCGCGAACGAGCTCGAATCGATCCCGCGGCTCATCACTCGGGGCGCGAGCTACCAGCGCCAGCGTGCCGTTGCGGCGGCGTACGAAGGCGATCTCACGGCGGTCGTCGACTCGCTCGTCGCCGAGATGCGTGACGGCCTGCGCCTGTGACAGCACCGAAGGCTCTGGATGCCCTGGACAACTGGCTCGCGGCGCACGAGGCCGAGGTCATCGCGGTCCGCCGCGATCTGCACGCGCACCCCGAGCTCGCCTATGCCGAGAAGCGCACGACTGACGTCATCGTCGAGCGATTGAAGCTGCTGGGCTTGACGCCCACGGTGCTGCCCGGCGGCGCGGGTGCGATCTGCGACATCGGTGACGACGGCGCAGTGATCGCCCTACGTGCCGACCTTGACGCCCTGCCCGTCCCCGATCACAAGCAGGTGCCGTATCGCTCGCGCACCGCCGGCATCTGCCACGCCTGCGGACACGATGCACACACCGCAATCCTGCTCGGTGCCGCCGCGGTTCTGGCCGGGATGATCTGCCGGGACGGGTACGCCTGATCTTCCAACCGGCCGAGGAGCTGTTCCCTGGTGGTTCGCGCAGCGTGATCGCGGCCGGCGCGATGAACGGCGTCCGGGGGATCTACGCGCTGCACTGCGATCCGCGCCTTTCCACCGGGCATGTCGGCCTTCGGGTCGGCCCGATCACGGCGGCATGCGACCGCCTCGACGTCCATCTGTCCGGCACCGGCGGGCACACCGGGCGCCCGCACCTGACCGCTGACATCGTGTACGCGCTGGGCCGGTTGATCACCGATCTTCCCGGCCTGCTGAGCCGCCGGGTCGACCCGCGCTCGGCGCTGCTGCTCGTCTGGGGAGCGATCGAGGCCGGCACCGCGCCCAATGCCATCCCGCCCTCGGGCACCGCCCGCGGAACGCTGCGCATGCTCGACCACGACGTCTGGAATTCCGCCGAGTCCATTGTCCGCGAGCTGATCGACCAGATCGTTGAGCCGACGGGCGCGGTCGCCGAGACGATCTACGAGCGCGGCGTGCCGCCCGTCGTGAACGACGCGGGGTGTGTGGCGGTGCAGCGCTTGGCCGTGCAGGCAGCACTCGGATCGGCGGCGGTGACCGAGACCCAGCAGAGCATGGGCGGCGAGGACTTTGCCTGGTACCTCGACCACACCCCCGGGGCGCTCGCGCGGCTCGGCGTGCGGCGGCCCGGCTCGCAGGCCGCCATCGACCTGCACCAGTCGACCTTCGACATCGACGAGACCGCGCTCGCGCTCGGCGTGCGGGTCATGGTGCACACGGCGCTCACCGCGCTGGGTGGGCTGCCCCCATCGCCGTCGTGAGAACCACACGAGCGATGCAGCGAAGCGGTCACGCGATCGTGCAACTTCGTGCGGCCTGACGCCGCACAAAGTTGCACGATCGGCGCCCGAGTCAGAACGTCAGTCGCCGATCGAACGGCACGGGCGCGAACGCAGTTCCGCGACGTACTCGTCCGGCGCGCCCGCCTTGTCGGCGGCGTCTGCGATCAGCCCGAGGTACCGGGCCGACGGCACGCCGCCCTCGTAGGCGTTGAGGACGTAGACCGAGGCCAGCACGTCGTCGTCGAGTGTCGAAACCCGCACGTGGATCTTGCGGTATATGCCGGTATCGGCGGCTTCCCAGCGATCGAGCAGCTCAGCGTCGTACGGCGACACGTCATACAGCGCTACGAAGACCGCGCTCTCGGAATCCTCGACGATCGTGGCCAGGGCGCCCTCCCAGCCGAGGTCCTCGCCGCCGAACGTGAGCCGCCATCCCTGCAGCCAGCCCGTCCCGGCTGCGGGCGAGTGTGGACATCGCTCCAGCATCTGCTCGGGATCCATGTTCGATCCGTACGCTCCGTATACCCCCACAGCGGGGGAGCGTACCGACGTAGGGGCCTACAGGGACAATGATGCGGTGACTCGCATCGTGATCCTCGGCGGCGGGCCGGCCGGCTACGAGTCCGCGCTGGTCGCCGCGCAGCTCGGCGCACAGGTGACTCTCATCGACCGCGACGGCATCGGCGGCTCGTGCGTGCTGACCGATTGCGTGCCCAGCAAGGCCCTTATTGCGACGAGTGACGCGGTCACTGGATTCCGTGACGCCCCGCGGCTGGGCGTGCGGGCGGACACGTCCGAGGTCTACGTCGACGCCGCTTCGGTGAACCAGCGGATCAAGGACCTCGCCCAGCAGCAATCCGACGACATATCGGCGCGCCTGGTGCGCGAGGGAGTCACCGTTGTGCCCGGAACGGGGCGTTTTGCCGCGGCGGCGCGCAGCCACCAGCATGTCGTCGAGGTGGTCGACGAGCTCGGATCGGTCACCGACTCGGTCGAGGCCGACATCGTCCTGCTGGCCACCGGCGGTACGCCCCGGGTGCTGCCAGACGCGGTGCCCGACGGCGAGCGGATCCTGTCCTGGCGCGATGTGTACGACCTCAAGGAGCTACCCGAGCATCTCGTCGTGGTGGGCTCCGGCGTCACCGGTGCCGAGTTCGCGAGTGGCTACTGCGAGCTCGGCGTCCACGTCACGCTTGTGTCGAGCCGCGACCGGGTCCTGCCCGGCGAGGATCCCGATGCGGCCGACGTGATCGAGCAGGTGTTCACCACGCGCGGCGGCACCCTGGTCAAGCGGGCGCGCGCGTCCGCGGTCCGCCGCGCCGCCGATGGCGTGGTGGTCGAGCTCGTCGACGGTCGAGTCGTCAACGGCTCGCACGCCCTGATGTGCGTCGGCTCGGTGCCCAATACGTCAGGGCTCGGGCTCGAACACGCCGGCATCGTCCTGAACGAGGCGGGCTACATCGGCGTCGATCGCGTCTCGCGCACGAAGGTGCCCGGGGTGTACGCAGCGGGCGATTGCACCGGCGTCCTGGCGCTCGCGTCCGTGGCGGGCATGCAGGGACGCATCGCCATGTGGCACGCGCTCGGCGAGGCGGTCACGCCGCTTCGTCTGAAGACGGTTGCGGCCAACGTGTTCACCCATCCCGAGATCGCCACCGTCGGCATCGGCTACCAGGCGATCTCGTCCGGGTCCGTACCTGCCCGTACGGTGACCCTTGCGCTGGCCACCAACGCGCGGGCGAAGATGCAGGGCCAGCACGACGGATTCGTCAAGCTGTACTGCCGGCCGGCCACCGGAGTGATCATCGGCGCGGTCGTGGTTGCGCCGGCCGCGTCCGAGCTGATCTTTCCGTTGACCCTGGCCGTGCAGCGCGGTCTCACCGTCAACGAGGTGGCGGCGACCATCGGCGTCTACCCATCCCTGTCCGGCTCGGTCGCAGAAGCGGCCCGCCGCCTCATGCACCACGACGACCTCGGCTAGAACTGCCCAAGGAGGCCACCCACATGCCCGACCTGTCACCCGAAGCCAGGCAGCGCGCCGAACAGACGATCCTCGTCGCGGAGGTATTCGGCGCGAACGCGGACCGGATCGCGGCGGCCGTCATCGAGGTGCCCGACGAGCACGTCCTCATCGCGGTCGTCGACTCCGCGCAAGAGTTTGCCGGCACGCACCAGGTCGCACACTCCGATCTGGTCGAGACGGTTCCCGCCCTCGAGGGCGAGGGTGGCTGGGCGATGGTGTTCTCCGCCGGCGCCGATGCCGACCACGTGCGTCGCCGCACCTCTGAAATGGCGTCGATCGCCCGGCAGCGTATCGACGCGATCGCTCGCATCCTCGCGCGCCGAGCACCGTCCGACGAGTAAACCCGCCTCTTGCGAGTTGTCCTACCTTCGGCGTTCGAGGGTGCGTCGTGGGTAGGACAACTCGCGCGGCGCTTCCTAGCCCAGGCGATACGCCCGGATCAGCGTCTGCTGCACGCCGTTACCTGCGTCGTCGGACGCCGACACCTTCAGCGACACGTACTGGCCCGACGCGGGGTGGCGATAGGTGGCCTCGAATGTCTCGTGGCCGGTCGCCCGCACACTGGTCGGCGCCCAGGTCGCTCCGTCGTCGTAGGACACCCAGGCCGACAGGTGGCTGACCGGCGGCGCCTGCGAGCCGATCTGGTGCGTGGCCGCAAGGTGCAGCGACACCCTGTCGCCACGCGACGCGGTGTTGGCCAGGTCGAGCGCGCTGCGGTGTGAGAACGCCTCGGTGACATCGGGGTAATCGATGTCGACCAGCGGCAACACTGTGCGCGCCTGGTCGCCCGCTGATGCGGAGTGGAACGTCCACTCGGTGTGCGTGTGGGTCGACAGGCCGATGACGGACCCGTTGTGGTCGACGTCGGCCTGCAGCCGATACGTGCCGTCCTCGGCAGGCACCGCGACGGTCCCGCGAATTCCGAACGAGGAGGAGTAGAGCACCTTGTCACCGAGCGACAGGCTGCTGCTCGGATGGGTGCTCGTCATCTGAGCCGTCCAGTTTCCGGCCGAGTCGGTGAGGTCGGCGATGTTGTAGAAGATGCTGTCGCCGATGCGGGTGTTGACCCACTGCGTGTTCGTACCCGGCGCGGGGTTGACCACGCCGGCCGACAACGGTGCCTTCAGCCAGTCCTCGGTGACCTTCTGCCCGGGCTGGTACACGTGGCCATCGCGCGCGTACATGAGCGCACCCGGCAGGTTCACCCGGTAATGCCACGCGTCCCAGGTCGTGATGTCGGGTCGCGCCGTGACGTACTCGGTGCGCGTGTAACCCGTCGAGGGCACGTAGTCGCTGACCACGGGCGGTGTGCAGTCGCACTGGGCGACGACGCTCTGGTGGTAGCGCCAGCCGCGTTCGCCGGTGCCGGTCGTGTAGATGCGGGCGTCGACCTGCGCCAGGTCTTGCGGAGTTACCCGGTAAGCGAGGCGCGATCCGACCTGCTGCTTCTCGGTGAACGTCAGGTCGTAGGCGTACGGCGTGCGCGGCGTGCCGGTGAACTGCAGCTGTGCTGGATCTCGGCCGGCTGCCAAAGTGCGCAGCCACGAACCCTGCGCCTGCGTCAGCGCGATGATCGGCACCGGACCCCAGGAGTACGGGTAGAAGACGCCCGGCTGGGCCGAATAGAGCGCAACCACGGCGGCGCCGGCATCGGCTGCGTTCTGCACCTGCGTGTCGTAGGGCAGGTCCGCGCTCTCGCGCACCAGCGCCACCTTGCCCGAGACATCGACCCGCTGCAGGTCTTCGGGCGTGGCGGTGCCCGCGTCGGCAACCGGGTACTGGTGCCTGCCCTCGATGTACGGGCCCCCGGTGAAGACGGCGTCGAGCGGTTCGTCGACACCCTGCCCGTCGACGCGGGTCTCGAGCAACGGCACGCCCGCGTCCCACGTCGTGGTCACCGCGAATTGTGCGTCGTCGACCCGCTCGGTCGGCGCGACCAGAACCTCCGTCGGCTCGCCGTCAGCCTGATCCCAGTACCAGGAATCGTCGGTCTGGACGGGGTTTCCGGGGTCACCGCGCGACCAGTCCAGGGTGATGCTGTGCGGGGTGGACTTCTTCGGCGTGCTCAGTGACACCGGTCGTGCCGTGCGGGCGTCGAGTGTCACGGTGAAGTTGGGCGCGCGGACCTCGAGCTTGGGATTGCCGACGATGCTGTCCTGCTCGACCCAGCGCCCGGACGCGTCGAACGTGCTGATCAGGCCGAACAGGTTGTAGTCGCCTTCGGGCAGGCGCAGCGTCCACTCCGTCTGGCTCGGGCTCAGATAGATGTTGTCGGGGTAGTAACGCCCGTCGTTGTGCAGGTACGGGGCCACGCGCAGCCTGGCGGTGCCGGGCTCGCCGTGCCGGTCCAGGGCGCGGAAGGTCACGTCGACGGTGTCGTTCTGCTTGTAAAAGCCGATGGCCGTGTCGACATCGAGGCCGTCCTCGCCAGTTGCCGTGACTCGCCCGCTGTATTCGTCCGCGGTGGCGGTCGCGGCGTCAAGGGCGACCTCGGCCTGCTCCTTCGCGCCCGGCGCGATGGTGAGCGTGTCCGGCGATACGGTCAGCACGCCCGCAGGCGCCGGGCCGCTCAGCTTCCCGCTCACCGTGGCGGCGAGGTGCAACGTCACCGGGGCATCCGAGTCGTTGGTGTAGGTCAGCGTCCGGGTGGGGTGCAGCGTCGCCGGATCGTAGGGACGGGCGAAGTAGCCCAGGTCCAGCAGGCCCTGATCGACGAACACCCGCTGCCGGGTCGCCCGGTCGACGTCCACGCGTCCGGCCCCGATGCGGAACACGCTCTCGCCGTGCAGCGGGTTGGCGGTGGACGTGAGCGCGGCCTTGAGCTGTTCCGGTCCCCAGGTCGGGTGCTCCTGCTTGACGAGCGCGACCGAGCCCGCGACGTGTGGCGCGGCCATCGAGGTGCCCGTCTTGGAGACGTAGGGCGCATCGCTTCCGGTACCCGCGGCCTGCGCAGCGGTGATGTTGACGCCGGGTGCCATGATGTCCGGCTTGACGTACGCGTCGCCCATGAGGCCCTCGCGCGAACCCGCATAGATGCCGTCGCTCTTGCTGACCGCGCCGACCGTGATCGCTGCCGCGGCCGCACCCGGCGAGGTGACATCGGACGTGCCGGCCTCGTCCGGATGGGTGTTTCCGGCGGCGACCACGAACGTCGTGTGGTACTCGGCCGTTAGCGCGTCGAGCGCCTGGCTCATCGGGTCGTCGCCCTTGGTCACCGGCCCGCCGAGGCTCAGGTTGGCGACATCGGCGCCGCTCTCGGCCGCCCATTGCATCCCGGCGATGATCCAGGACTCCTGGCCCTCGGCGGTGTCGTCGAGCACCTTGCCGATCATCAGATGCGCCGCCGGGGCGACACCTCGGTACCGGCCGTCGGAGGCGGCTCCGGTGCCCGCCGCGATCGAGGCGACGTGGGTGCCGTGACCAGCGCCGTCGACCACGTTGCCGCTGCCGGTGAAGTCCTGCGTCTCGTCGATGCGCCCGGCGAAGTCTGGATGCGTGGCGTCGATGCCGCTGTCGAGCACGGCGATCTTGACGCCCGTGCCGTCGTAGCCGCGGGCCCACGCGGCCGGCGCGCCGATCTGCGGCACGCTCTGGTCGAGGGTGGCGTGGACCTGGGCGTCCAGCCAGATCTTGCTGATACCGCCGCTGAGGGTGGTCGTTTGCGCGCCGGCGACCCCCGCCCAGAAGCTCTTCGCCTCGCTCTTGGTCTCGGTCACCGCCAGGGCATGCGCGCTGGCGAGAACGCCCTGCTTGCGCGAACCGGCAGGCGCGGCCTTCGGCGCGAGCCCCGCCGCGCCGCCGCGGTAGGAGACGATCAGCGGCAGCGTGTTGCGCCGCTCGTCGTTGTAGCCCTGCCGCGCCAGGCTGCTCACGTTGAACAGTTGCTCGTCGAGCATGCCGCTGGCCAGCAGCGGTGACGCCGACGCCGGCTCGACGTAGACCTCGCCGCCCGAGGTGAACGTGTGGATGCCCCCGCGAGGATCGGCCGCACTCACCACGGTGGCGTGCTGCTTACCGTCGGCGCCGGTGTCGAGCTGCACGACATCACCCGTGATCAGGGTGACGGTCTGCGACTGCGCCGCCGGCGCGTTCGCGCCCGGCGCGGGTGACGAGGGGCCGCCCGGAGCGGCGGCCACCGGGGTAGCGGGGCTGGCCACCGTGGCCAGCCCGGTAAGCAGGGCAACAGCGGCTACCGGCGCACCGATAGACCGCCAATGACGAAGCGAGCGCATGGGGATTCCGTCCGGTCGACAACCGAGATCGCCGTGACCGTACTGACGGCGAAACGCCGCTCACAATCAATGACCGCGGCCGATTCAGGTCATGGCGAAACCTGGCCAGCCGTGCCGATCATGCAACTCTGTGCGGCCTGACGCCGCAGAACGTTGCACGATCGGGAGAGCTAGCCATTCTCGAAGGCGCGGCGTGAGGCCTGTAGGCCCGCCTGAAAGCGGGTGCGCGCACCCAGGGCTTCGAGCAGGACGGCCATCCGGCGCCCGAGCGTTCGGACGCTGATGCCGAGTTCGCGGGCGATCGCCTCGTCCTTCATGCCGGTGCCGAGCAGCACGAGCAGCTCGTGGTCGATGTGCTCGTCGTTCTGGGCGTCGGGCCGCCACCAGGAGAGCGGCCAGGCCTGCCGCCACAGCAACTCGAACAGCCGTCCCAGCGCCGCGACGACCATCGGCGAGTGCATGATGAGTGAGGACTCGACGTCGCCCCGCGAGGTCATCGGCAGCAGGGCGATCTTCGCGTCGATGATCACGAGTTTCATCGGAACGTCGGAATGCACGCGGGCCTGCTCGCCTGCCTGCTCGGCTCGCCTGGCCTGCAGGAAGGCGCCCGGCAACTCGAACGCCTCGGGGGCGTAGATGCCACGCACCGACGCACCACGGGTGAGCGCATCGATCTCGGGCGCGTTCGCCTCGGAGACGGTCTGCGCGTACGGCGGCCGGTCGAGCACCAACATTTCCTTCTCCAGCCGCTGGGTCATCTGGGCGAAGCGTGCCTCGACTGCCTGGCGCCCGACGACAACCTCGACCAGCTCGTCGGGTTGCGTCCGCGATGCCTCCGGGTACTGGGCCGCAAGCTGCTGCGCGCCGCGCTCGACGTCGATGAACTCCTGGCGGCGTTGCGCCACGAGCGTGCCCACCGCCAGGTCCGGCGGAACCGGTGTCAACCGCGCCGGGGAGCCCGGACTGTGCGTCACGAAGCCCAGTTCCTTCAGCCGTGCCACGGCCGCCCGGGTGCGTTGCGGCCCGGCACCGATCTCACGGACGAGTTCCTCGATCGACGAGGCCTGCCCCTTGAGCAGGGTCAGGTACACGGCCTCGTCGGTTCCGGTCAGACCAAGCGGCTCCAGCACGGAACAGACTTCCTCCAGTCGGATCGGTCAGGGCGTAAGCCGGTGAAGATCCCGCGGGAACAACGTTGTCCTGCGGATGTTGTCGGCTCCGACGAGACTCGCGGTCCATCGTTCCAGCCCGATCGCGAAGCCGCCGTGCGGCGGCATGCCGTGCTCGATTTACGAGGACGGCGTCAATCCGGGTCGGGACCGGATGGCGGCAGCAGCCCGTGCTGGCGCAGCCGGTAGGCGCGAAACTCGCTCACGTACGCGGCGCCGACGAACAGGGGCCCGACCACGAGGAACGAGGCGGTCATCAGGCGAAGCCCGATGTCGCCGGGCAGGAACATCACCCCGACGATGAACGGGAGCGGGAGCAGCATGATCCGGGCGACTTCGCGAACGCGCCATCCGCGGTCGTTGAGATCGTGGAACACCCAGTCGTCGTAGCGTTCGGGCAACCCGAAGCCGACGGCGTAGAGCAGCCAACGCCACGGCGGCGGGCGCCTGGTTGCCATGCCCCTATCGTGCTACCTGAGCAACGCGGCGCAGCGTAATTGGCAGGACGCGTCCTCGCGCCGCCGGATCAATTCGGCCGGCTCGGGCGCATCGAGAAGGGCGTTGGGGTTCGGCGCATCGGCGGCCCGTCGGCCGCCAGCTCGATCAATCCTTGATCTCGCAGATCACCGAACCGGACGTGACGACGGCCCCTACATCGGCGGTCAGGCCTGCGATCGTGCCGGCCTTGTGCGCGTTGAGCGGCTGCTCCATCTTCATGGCCTCGAGGACGACGACGAGGTCGCCGGCTGCGACGGTGTCGCCGTCGTTCGCCGCGATCTTGACGATGGTGCCCTGCATCGGCGCGGCGAGCGAGTCGCCCGAGGCCGCAGCGCCCGACTTGCGCCCGGCCGAGCGCTTGGGCGCGGCCTTCCTGGCGCCGCCGCCCCCTCCGACGCCGATGCCGGCCGGCAGCGACACCTCCAGGCGCTTGCCGCCCACCTCGACGACGATCACCTCGCGCGGGGCGGCTCGCCCGCGACCCCAGCACCTGCCGCGAACGGCGGGATGTCGTTGACGAATTCGGTCTCGATCCAGCGCGTGAAGACGGTGAACGGATGCGCGGTGAAGGCGGGATCGCTCACGACGGCCCGGTGGAACGGCAGCGCCGTGGCCATACCGTCGACGACCATCTCACCGAGCGCGCGTCGCGAGCGCGCCAGTGCCTCGTCGCGCGACTCGCCCCACACGATGAGTTTGGCCAGCAACGAGTCGAACGCGCCGCCGATGACCGAGTCGGGCTCGATTCCGGAATCGACCCGCACGCCCGGCCCGGCCGGCTCGACGTAGCGGGTCACCACTCCGGGTGCGGGCAGGAACCCGCGTCCGGGATCCTCGCCGTTGATGCGGAACTCGAACGCGTGCCCGTGCGGCTCGGGATCGCTGCTGAATCGCAGCTTTTCGCCGGACGCGATGCGGAACTGCTCGCGCACGAGGTCAAGGCCGGTCGTCTGCTCGCTGACCGGGTGCTCGACCTGCAGCCTGGTGTTGACCTCGAGGAAGGACACCGTCCCGTCGGCGCCGACGAGGTACTCGACCGTGCCGGCGCCGTGGTAGTCGGCCTCCTGGCAGATCGCCTTCGCGCTCTGGTGAATCTGCGTGCGCTGCGCGTCGGTCAGGAACGGTGCGGGCGCCTCCTCGACCAGCTTCTGGTGGCGGCGCTGCAACGAGCAGTCGCGGGTGCCGACGACGATGACGTTGCCGTGCATGTCGGCGAGCACCTGCGCCTCGACGTGACGCGGCTTGTCGAGGTACCGCTCGACGAAGCACTCACCCCGTCCGAACGCGGTCTGCGCCTCACGCACGGCGCTCGCGAACAACTCGGGGATCTCTTCCATCGTGCGCGCGACCTTGAGCCCGCGCCCACCGCCGCCGAACGCGGCCTTGATCGCGACCGGCAGGCCGTGCTGCTCGGCGAAGGCCACCACCTCGTCCGGCCCGGCGACCGGATCGGGCGTGCCGGGCACGAGGGGCGCCCCGGCACGCGTTGCGATGTGGCGGGCGGTGACCTTGTCGCCGAGGTCGCGGATGGACTGCGGCGAGGGCCCGATCCAGGTCAGCCCGGCGTCGAGGACCGCCTGCGCGAAGTCGGCGTTCTCCGACAGGAAGCCGTAGCCGGGATGCACCGCGTCGGCGCCCGACTGGCGGGCAGCGCCGATGACCTTCTCGATCGACAGGTACGACTCGCCCGGCGTGTTGCCGCCGAGCGCGTAGGCCTCGTCGGCCATCCGGACGTGCAGCGCGTCGCGGTCGGGCTCGGCGTACACCGCCACTGAGGTGTAGCCGGCGTCGCGGCAGGCACGGGCGACGCGGACCGCGATCTCACCCCGGTTGGCGATGAGCACCTTCTGCACGATCGGCCTCCTGGCTTGGGTCGTCGGGTGCGGGTTTGGGCAGTACGGCGGCAGATTACCCGGCACGCCGGGGTAGGCCGGCGGTCGTGTGGGACGTATCGCCCTTCACGGCAAGATGCCCAACTCGGCCAGCCGGGTACGGCATTGCTCGGCCACGTCGGTTACCTCGCCGAGCGTGCGGCGTAGATCGGCCTGCCGGGCGCGCAGGTCGGCTGCGATCTCGTCGAGGCGGACGAGCAACTTCTCCAGCTGGCGCCGCTCGCTCGACGCGGCCCCGTCGTAGATATCGACGATCTCGCGGATCTCGGCGAGGGTCATGCCGAAGCGCTTGCCGCGCAGGATGAGCTTGAGCCGTGCGCGGTCGCGGGCGCTGTACACCCTGTTTGCCCCGGACCGCTGCGGTGCGATCAGCCCTTCGGCCTCGTAGAAGCGCAGCGTGCGTGTGGTGACGCCGAGATCGTCGGCCAGTTCGCCGACGGTCCAACTCTGATTGGCATGCCGCCCGGTGGACGCCTTTCGGGCTTCCCTCGTGGCAGTCACTGGGTTATCGTGCTTTACGTTGACGTAAACGTCAAGGAAGAGGAGCCGGTCGATGTTCGAGCTGTCCGAGGAGCACGAGCTGTTCCGCAAGGTGGTCCGTGATTTCGCCGAAGGCGAGGTTGCCCCACACGTCGCGCGGTGGGATCGCGAGCATCACTTCCCGGTCGACGTGGTCACCAAGATGGGCGAGCTCGGCCTGTTCGGCCTCGCGGTACCCGAGCAGTACGGTGGCAGCGGCGGCGACTTCACCTCGGTATGCGTGGCAATCGAGGAGTTGGGCAGAGTCGACCAGTCCATCGGCATCACCCTCGAGGCCGGCATGGGGCTCGGCATCAACCCGATCCTGACGTTCGGCACCGAGGAGCAGAAGCAGCAGTGGCTGCCCGATCTGGTGGCCGGCCGCGCGCTGGCCGGTTTCGGGCTCACCGAGTCCGAGGCGGGCTCGGACGCAGGCGCCACCAAGACGCGCGCCGAACTCGTCGACGGCGAGTGGGTGATCAACGGCGCCAAGGCGTTCATCACCAACTCCGGCACGGCCATCACGTCCCTGGTCACGGTGACGGCGCGCACCGGCCCGGACGAGATATCGGCGATCATCGTCCCGTCCGGAACACCGGGCTTCACCGTCGAGCCGCCCTACGAGAAGCTCGGCTGGCACATCTCCGACACCCACGGGCTGACCTTCGCCGACTGCCGGGTGCCCGAGGCGAACCTGCTGGGCAAGCGGGGTGCGGGCTTCCGCCAGTTCCTGGCCGTGCTCGACGACGGGCGCATCGCGATCTCGGCGCTGGCCGTCGGGCTGGCGCAAGCGTGCCTGGACGAGTCACTGCGCTACGCCAACCAGCGGCACACGTTCGGTGCGCCGATCGGCTCGCGGCAGGCGGTCGCCTTCGCGATCAGCGACCTGTCCGTTGCCGTCGAGGCGGCGCGCCTGCTCACCTACAAGGCCGCCTGGCTGCGCGACACTGGCCGCCCGGCCGCCGAGATCAAGCAGGCCGCGGCGCGGGCCAAGCTCTACTCGACCGAGGCCGCGGTTGCCGCAACGCGTGCGGCCACCCAGATCTTCGGCGGTTATGGCTTCATGGAGGACTACCCGGTGGCCCGCTTCTACCGGGATGCCAAGATCCTCGAGATCGGTGAGGGCACGTCCGAGGTACAGCGGATGCTCATCGCCCGCGGCCTCGGCCTGCCCATCGCATGATCAGCCGGCTGAACAGGGAGGCGACGTGACTGCCAAGGAGGTCGCCGCGGCGCGCGAGGCCACCCTCGCCCCGCCCGAGAAGGCCGCCGCCAAGCTGGCCGCGCAGCACAAGCTCTACGTCCGCGACCGGATCGCGCTGCTCTTCGACGAGGGCACGTTCGTCGAGGACGGCCAACTCGCCAACGCGAATGCCACCGGCCTGCCGGCCGACGGTGTGGTCACCGGGCAGGGCCTCGTCGACGGTCGCCCGGCGCTGGTCGTCGCCAACGACCCGACCGTCAAGGCCGGTTCGTGGGGCGCGCGCACCGTCGAGAAGATCATCCGGATCACCGAGCGCGCGCTGGCCGAGGAACTGCCGATCTTCTGGCTCATCGACTCGGCCGGAGCGCGCATCACCGACCAGGTGGCGCTGTTCCCGGGCCGCCGCGGCGCCGGTCGGATCTTCCACAACCAGGTGGCGCTGTCGGGCAAGGTGCCGCAGATCTGCTGCCTGTTCGGGCCGTCCGCCGCTGGCGGCGCCTACATCCCGTCGTTCTGCGACATCGTGATCATGGTCGAGGGCAACGCGTCGATGTATCTCGGCTCGCCCCGCATGGCCGAGATGGTCGTCGGCGAGAAGGTCAGCCTGGAGGAGATGGGCGGCGCGCGCATGCACGCCACGATCTCCGGATGCGGTGACAACCTGGCCGTCGACGACGAGGACGCGATCGAGCAGGCCCGGCTGTTCTTCTCCTACCTGCCGACCTGCTGGCGCGAGCAGCCTCCCGACGTGCGCGCCGACGCGCCGTCCGTGGCGCTCGCCGACGATGCCGTGCCTGCCGAGGAGCACGTGCCCTTCGATATGCACGAGATCATCGACGGCCTGATCGACGCCGACTCGTTCTTCGAGGTCAAGCCCCTCTTCGCGGCTGAGCTGATCACCGGCTTCGCCCGGATCGACGGGCGGCCGGTCGGTGTCGTCGCCAACAACAGCGCGGTACGCGGGGGCGTCCTGTTCGTCGACTCGGCCGACAAGGCGGCCCGGTTCATCTGGTTGTGCGACGCGTTCAACGTTCCGTTGCTCTACCTGGCGGACGTGCCGGGCTTCATGATCGGAAGCGCGGTCGAGCGGCAGGGCATCATCCGGCACGGCGCGAAGATGATCACTGCGGTCGCCGAGGCGACGGTGCCGCAGATCTCGGTGATCGCACGAAAGGCATATGGCGCCGGGCTTTACGCGATGGCCGGGCCTGGCTTCATGCCCGATGCCTGCATTGCACTGCCCACCGCGAAGATCGCCGTGATGGGTCCGCAAGCTGCGGTGAATGCCGTCTACGCGGGCAAGATCGCCGAGATCGACGATGACGACGCGCGCCGGGACTTCATTGCGGAGAAGCGGGCCGAGTACGAGCAGGACGTCGACCTCATGCGTCTCGCAGCCGACCTTGTGATCGACGCCGTCATCAACCCGAGCGAACTGCGCGAGGAACTGGTGAACCGCTACCGAGTGCTGGTCGGCAAGTCCCGCCATCTCGCGGCCAAGCGTCACGGCATCCCTCCGACGTGAGCGCCGCCCCGCGCCCCGACTCGTCGAGTGGTGCGAGAACTGTCGAGTGGTGCGATACAACGCACCACTCGAGCCACAACGCACCACTCAACGAGAAAGGCACGGGCGCGGCGATCGAGATCCGCGGCAACGCGACCGTCGAGGAACTGGCCGCCGTCGTGGCGGCACTGGCCGAATATCCGGCTGGTGCCGACAGCAGGTACGAGCGCTGGCGGCGCGGGCGCGTGACCGCGCTCGGGCGCAACGCGGGCTGACCACTCAGCGGCCGCAGGGTGGCTGACCGCGCAGTCGCGCTCGGGCGCCCCCCCGCGACAGGCGGCGGGGAGATGGCCCGCAGACGGTGCGCACGTGATGGCCCGCAGTCCGTGCGCAAGTTTCGTCCAGCAGTCGCGAGATGGCGGGCGACCGAATATGCCCGGTGACCTCCTGTACCCCGACACGATACACCGAGTTGACCGAATTAGGGTATTAGTCAGGAAGTAGCCATTCCGATACCTGACAGCCCGAGACGGTTCCGCGCCGGGCGCGGGCGCTGGCAACGTGGGGACCTCGGCAGGGCCGAAACGCCTCATTCACCCCCGAGGAGGTAGCGCGTGCGGATCACAAGCCGAGGGCTCATCGCCCTCGCGGGAGCCCGCCCGCCTAAGCGCGGATCCGCATCGTGCCTGGCGCTGTGGCACACGAACCCGGTCCAGCCGAACGCCGCCGCGGCCGAATCGAGCGGCCACGGCCCGGCGGACCTGCACAGCGCGTACGCATTGCCCTCGTCGGGCGGCAGCGGTCAGACGGTGCCGATCGTCGACGCGCAGGTCGACCCGAACGCGGAATCCGACCTCGCGACCTACTGCTCGACCTACCACCTGTCCGCATGCACCACCGCGAACGGCTGCTTCTCGAAGGTCAACGAGAACCGCCAGGCCTGGCCACTTCCGCTGTGCAAGGCCGGTCCAGGCTGGGACGGTCCCACCGGGCTCGGCACACCGAACGGGACGGGCGCCTTCACCTCGGCAGCCTGATCCGGCACGTGAGCGGGCGGCCTCCCATCCTGGGGGAGGGGGGCCGCCTGCTCGCCTTGTGCCGGCCCGGTTCGCGTGCTCAAAGAGCCTGTGGCCAGCCCAGGTCAGTGAGCGACAAGCCAAGCCGGCGCAGCATCCGGCGCAGCAGCGGCAGCGACAGGCCTACGACGTTGTGGTGATCGCCGCCGATGGAGTCGATGAACCACCCACCGAGGCCGTCGATGGTGAATGCGCCGGCAACGCCGAGCGGCTCGCCGGTGCCGACATAGGCGTTGAGCTCGTCGTCGGAGATCTTGGCAAAATGCACCCTGGTCGACGCGACCGCCGCGAGGTGCGTCTGCGCCACTCCGTCCGACGAGGCGATCAGCACGTGACCGGTGTGCAGTACGCCCGAACGTCCCTGCATCCGGCGCCAGCGGGCCACCGCTTCGTCACGCGAGGCCGGCTTGCCCAGCGTCTCGTGCTCGAGTTCGAGCATCGAGTCGCAGCCGAGCACCAGTGCCTGGCCCTCGATTCGCTGGCTCGCCGCGCGTGCCTTCGCGCCGGCCAGTTGCTCGACGAGAGTCGCCGTGTCGGGAGCGGTGATGCTCGACTCGTCGACGCCACTGACGAGAACCTCCGGCTCGATGCCGGCGGCCCGAAGCGTCGCCAGCCGCGCCGGCGACGCGGACGCCAGAACGAAGCGCATCAGAGGTCGAGCGAGCGGCCGATGATCTCCTTCATGATCTCGGTGGCGCCGCCGTAAATCCGAGTAACCCGTGCGTCGGCGTACGCGCGCGCGATCGGGTATTCGAGCATGTAGCCGTATCCACCGTGCAACTGCACGCACCGGTCGATCACCCGGCCCTGCAGCTCGGTGCACCACCACTTGGCCTTGGCGGCGTCCTCGGCGCTGAGCGCGTGGTCGGCCAGAGCGCGCACACACAGATCGACGAACGCCTGCGCCACGTCGATCTCGGTCGCGATCTCGGCAAGCACGAACTTGGAGTTCTGGAACGAGCCGATCGAGGTGCCGAACGCCTTGCGCTCACGGACGTAGCGCACCGTCTCGTCGAATGCCGCGCGAGCCGCCGAGATACCGGCCACTGCGATCGAGAGCCGTTCCTGGGGGAGTTTGGCGACGAGCTGGCCGAATCCCGCTCCCTCGTCGCCGAGCCGGTTGGCGACCGGAACGCGAACGTCACTGAACGACAGCTCGGCGGTGTCCTGCGAGTGCAGGCCGATCTTTGCGAGATTGCGCCCTCGCTCGAAGCCGGGCATGCCCCGTTCGAGGATGAGCAGCGTGAGCCCGCGATGGCGTTCTTCGGACGTGCGGACGGCGGTGATGACCAGGTCGGCGTTGATGCCGTTGGTGATGAATGTCTTGGCGCCGTTGACGATGTAGTCCTCGCCATGCCTGACCGCGCTGGTACGGATGCCCGAGAGGTCCGAACCGGCACCTGGCTCGGTCATGGCGACCGCCGTGATCAGTTCGCCCGAGGCGATGCCGGGCAACCAGCGACGCTTCTGCTCCTCATTGCAGTACGTCAGGAAGTACGGCAGGCAGATGTCGTTGTGCAGGGTGAGACCGAGGCCGGTGCCGGTGACCGCGGCGTAGGAGACCTGCTCGCCCAGGGCCTGGTTGAACCGGAAGTCGTCGATGCCGCCGCCGCCGTACTGCTGCGGGATCGCCATGCCGAGGAAGCCGCTACGCCCGGCGGCCGCGAACACCTCGCGCGGGGTGATGCCATCGCGTTCCCAGTCCAGGTAGTGCGGCACGACTTCCTTGTCGAGGAAGGTGCGCACGGCGTCGGCGAACGCCTCGTGCTCGGGCTCGTAATGCCTGCGCTGCATGCTGCCGATGTTAGGCCCTCAAATGGGTCGTCCTGCCCCTGCGGACACCCACGGCGCGCCAGGGGCAGGAAGACCCGTTGATCGACGCCCGCTCAGCTACCCGCGTCGATGACGTGCTTGGCCGTGAGTGTCGATCCGCTCTTCGTCCCGGTCACGAGCACCGTGTCGCCGGACTTGACGCTGGCAATCGCACCCTTTTTGGCCGAGCCCTTGCCGCCCTCGCGCAGCACTACCTTGGTGTCCGAACCGACGCCGAACGTGAGGGTGAACCCGTCGGTCGCCTTGACCACGATCGTGCTGGCGCTGACGGAGGAAACCTTGCCCTTGACCGCGTCGTGCGTGACGTCTGTGGACCCGTCGCGCGAGACCCATTCGGCGTGCTCGAAATGGCGAAGCGCGATGCGCCCGCGCCGGCCGAGGCCATGCTCGGCGGCGGGCCCGGCTACGTCGAGCAGCGCGTCGACGGACTGGGCGGCGGGAGCGTTGGGCGGCGCAGCGGCAGGCGCGGGCCCGTTCGGTGCGGCTCCGTTCGATGACCCGCTGTAGGCAAGGGCCGCGACGCCCGCCCCGACGATGATCGCGCCGACGCTTCCGGCGGTGGCGACTTTCATCCACATGGCGTTCTCCTATTGGCTCGTTCGGTTACTGCTCGAGCTTGCGCCTGCGGTGTGAACGTGCGGCCGGGGAATTGTCAGCGTTGTGTTCGGGTTCGTGGCCCTCGGATGATCTCGGACATGGCGAACCGGAGCGCAGGTCGGGGGTCCCGTGCTCCGGTTCAGCGCCAATGATCTACATGTTTGGTCAATGTGCAAGTTGAAATGCTCACGACTAGCTCACGGCTGCGAGGGCCGCCGGCACCGCTAACGTCTGCTCGTGCACGCGACATCCACGCAGGTCGATATAGGCGTAATCGGTGGCTCCGGGTTCTACTCACTGCTCGGCGGCGCGCAGGCGGCTTCGGTGTCGACTCCGTACGGCGAACCGAGTGCCCCGATCACGGTGGGCGCTCTGGCCGGCCGGCAGATCGCGTTCGTGCCCAGGCACGGCACCGACCATCGCTTCGCTCCGCACGTGGTTCCCTATCGCGCCAACCTCTGGGCACTGCGGTCGCTGGGCGTGCGGCAGGTGGTGTCGCTCTCGGCGGTCGGGTCGCTTCGGCCCGATCTCGGACCCGGCAATCTCGTCGTGCCCGACCAGATCGTCGACCGCACCCACGGACGTGCCCACACGCTGTTCGACGGCGGGGTCGGCGTCGCGCATGCGAGCTTCGCCGATCCCTACTGCGCGCGCGGCCGGGCCGCGGCTTTGGCCGGCGGGCGAGATGCCGGTATCGAGGTCACCGACGGGGGCGCGCTCGTCGTCGTCAACGGGCCCCGCTTCTCGACCCGAGCCGAGTCACTTGAGTACCAGCGCAACGGTATGGCGATCATCGGCATGACCGCTATGCCCGAGGCCGCGCTGGCTCGTGAACTGGCCCTCTGCTATACGACGCTCGCGCTGGTGACCGACCTGGACGCCGGCGTCGAGGCGGGCACCGGCGTGACGCACGTCGAGGTGCTCGAGCAGTTCGCGGCCAATCTGCCGCGGCTGCGCGAGTTGCTCGTCGCCACGGTCGAGCGGCTGCCCGCCGTGCAGGACGACTGCGCGTGCGGCGCCACCTATGCCGATGCACCGCCGCCGTTCGATCTGCCCTGACGTGCCTCGGGGCCGGTGAGTACCCGGCGGGCCAGTGTCGTCGAGTAGACGACGCTCGTGCTGACGCTGCCCAGACCTGCGATCGCACCGACCATTTCTTCCAGGTGGGCCATCGACCCCGCGGCCACCTTGATCACGAAGCAGTCGTCGCCGGTTACGTGGTAGGCCTCGAGGATCTCCGGGCGTTTCGCCGTGAGGTCGTGAAACGGCTTGTAGTTGCCGTGCGGGTACTTCAGCCGGACGAAGGCGAGCACCGGGTACCCGACGGCGGCCAGGTCGAGTTCGGCGCGATAGCCGCGCAGGACGCCCGCTTGCTCCAGGCGGCGAATCCGGTCGGTGACCGCGCTCGCCGACATCGAGACCGCTCGGGAGAGTTCGGCGATACTCGCCCGGGCATTGCGCTGCAGTTCGGTGAGCAGCGCCCAGTCGGTGTTGTCGAGTGTCGCGGCCATGTCGGCAACATACCGTGGAATCACCGGCGACTGCCCCAAATTGCCGTGGAATGTTGGTGCCGGCTGACCGTCGCCCCGCATACCGTTTGCGGCATGGCAACAACCGCAGTCGATTACTTCGCCACCAAGCTCGCCTTCGAGACCGACGTCTCGGACGTCCACGCCGCCCTCGAGGCCGGCGACGACTTCGTCCTGATCGACTCGCGTGGCGTTGCGAGCTGGGCGCAGGGCCGCATTCCGGGTGCCAAGCACCTGCCGACCGACGAGATCGCCGAGCGGGCTCTGGTCGAAATCCCGGTCGGCACCCGGGTCGTCACCTACTGCTGGGGCCCGGGCTGCAACGGTGCGACGCGTTCCGCGCACGAGTTCGCGCGGCTCGGCTACC
This sequence comes from uncultured Actinomycetes bacterium, assembly GCA_963733615.1. Classification (GTDB taxonomy): domain Bacteria; phylum Actinomycetota; class Actinomycetes; order Mycobacteriales; family Jatrophihabitantaceae; genus DASXRA01. The sequence goes on along the minus strand of CAVTEA010000009.1, from coordinate 27,167 downwards.
CGGTCAAGGAGATGCTCGGTGGGTTCGAGTACTGGGCGCGGGAGGGATTCCCGGTCGAGACCGAGGCCGGCGTGCGGCGCGGTGAGCCAGATCCGCTGACCGCTCCGCGGGGAGTCGCCTGCGCCTGCTGATTCCGGACGGGCAGGTCGTATGCGTTTTACGCCACCCCGTCTAGACCATGTCAACTACCGCATGACAAGGTGGGATACGCGGCACTCGCCGCGTTGCGCCTGTGGAGGTAACGACATGCGGCCTCATCGCCCCGCCAGCACCATTTTCGCCTGCACCGCAGTCGTCACCTTGTTGCTGTCCGGATGCGTCAGCGGCAAGAAGACGAAGAGCAACCCGACGCAGAACGTCAGCGCCAAGAAGGTCAGCCTGACCATCAGTGCCAACGACGTCGCGGGTGGCAAGAACGACGCCGAGGCCGAGTGGATCACGAAGGTCGTCATCCCTGGCTTCGTCGCGATGGAGAAGTCCAAGGGCGTCGACGCCAGCGTCAAGTTCACGGGTGCGGGCGTGGCCGACGAGCAGTACAAGACGAAGCTCGAGCTGAACCTCAAGGCAGGCAGCGGTGCCGACGTCTTCGCCGCCGACGGCATCTGGCTCGGCGAGCTGGCCGGCGCGGGCTACGTCAAGCCGCTGAAGGACGTTGTCGGCCCCAGTGCCGCAAGCTGGGACGGTTGGACGCAGATCTCCAAGGCCGTTCAGCAGAATGCGACCTACCAGGGCGAGCTCTACGGCATCCCGAACGGCACCGACGGGCGGGTCCTCTACTTCAACAAGAAGCTGTTCGCCAAGGCCGGACTACCGGCCGACTGGCAGCCCAAGTCGTGGGACGACATCGTCGCGGCCGGGCAGGCGCTGAAGAAGGTGTCCGGCGTCGACCCGATCCAGATCGACGCGGGCACGCCGATGGGCGAGGCTACGACAGCGCAGGGATTCCTGCCGCTGCTCGCCGGCACCGGCAAGCCGCTCTTCGACGAGACGTCCAAGAAGTGGCAGGGCGCAACTGCGCAGGTCACAGCGGTCCTCGACTTCTACCGCAAGATCTACGGCGGCGGGCTCGGCGATCCGAAGCTGCAACAGGATCAGTCCGGCCGCGACGAGGCCTTCGCCGAGTTCTCCAAAGGCAAGGTCGGCATCCTGATGGAGAGCGACTACATGTGGCGCTCGATCATCTGCCCGGACAAGTCGACCTGCAACACCACCGCCATGACCGACCGCAACACCACCGTCGGCTACGCGCTGCTGCCCGCGGAGAAGCCCGGCATGGGCGTCAACGGCCAGGACTTCGTCAGCGTGTCCGGTGGCTCCAACTGGCTGCCCGCTCCCGGCACGAAGTACCCGCAGCAGGCGTGGGAGCTGCTCACCTACATGCAGTCGGCCGCCTCGCAGGAGCAGCTTTCGAAGAACAACATCCGCATCTCGGCACGCACCGACGTGAACACCGCGACCTTGGGCGGCGATCCGCTGCTGACGTTCATCTCCACCAAGGTGCTGCCGATCACGGTGTACCGCCCGTCCGATGAGAACTACGACGCGGTGTCGCTGGCGTTGCAGCAGGCCACCGCGGACGTCGTCAGCGGCAAGAGCGCGCAGTCGGCCGCGAAGACCTACCAGTCGAGTCTGGAGAAGGCCGTTGGTGGCGCAGCAGACGTTGAAACCGGCTGACGCCGTAACGGTTGACGTAGCGGTCCCGCAACGCACGAAGCGGGACCCGGACGTCGCCGGGCTGGGTCGGTGGCGGGCCGGCGCGTTCGCTGCGCCGGCCCTGGTCCTGGTCGCGGTGTTCCTGGTATTCCCGGCGATCTGGACGCTCTATCTCGGCCTGCTCGACTACAGCCTGTCCGGGAAGACCGCGCAGGCGCCCGAGTTCATCGGGTTGCGCAACTACAGCGACGCGCTGCGCGACCCGCTGTTCACCAAGGCACTGTTCCTGACGCTGGTCTACGTCGGATTCTCCGCCGTACTCGGCCAGAACGTGTTCGGGTTCCTGCTCGCCTGGTACTTCCGCTCGGCGCGCGCCTGGGTGCGCGGCATGCTCAACGTGCTGGTGTTGCTGGCCTGGATCCTGCCGGGCTCTGTGGTGGCGTTCCTGTGGCAGGCGCTGCTGGACCGCCAGAACGGCACGCTCAACGCTTTCCTGCACACCACCGGGACGTCCTGGACGATCGATCACCCGATGGCGGTGATCATCATCTTCAACATCTGGCGGGGCACTGCGTTCTCGATGCTGCTCTACTCCGCGGCGTTGAACACTGTTCCCACGTCCCAACTGGAGGTGGCGCGCCTTTCCGGTGCCCGTCCGTGGCAGCAGTTGCGGGACGTCGTGCTGCCGACCATCCGCCGGCACGTGCTCACCAACACGCTGCTGATCACGCTGTGGACGTTCAACGACTTCGCGCCCTACCTGCTCACCGGCGGCGGGCCCGACAACAAGTCGCAGACGCTGCCGGTGTTCATCTACAAGACCGCGATCCTGGGACAGCAACGCCTTGGCTACGGCTCGGCGTTCTCGCTGCTGCTCCTGCTGGCCAACCTCGTGATCGCCGTCGTCTACATCCGCTTCCTGCGCGGAGCGAAACGATGAGCCGGCCAGTGTCCCACCGCAGCGGGAGGTGGGGCCGGTGAGCGCGCCCGCGGTATTGCGCGACGCGACTGTGCGCCAGATGATTTCGCGCATCGGCGTGTACGTCGCGGTATGTCTCGCGACGGTGTTCTTCGCGCTGCCGCTGCTGTGGCTCGCGCTCACCCCGTTCTCGAAGCACCCGTCGTATCGGGCGACGCTGTCGGGGCTCTCGCTGCACAACTTCGACAAGCTGGTGCACAACCCGGAGGTGTTCCGGTCGCTGAAGAACTCGGTGTACCTGGCCGGGGGGTCGGCGATCCTGGTGATGGTGCTGGCCGCGCTGGCGTCGTATGCGCTGAGCCGGGTGCGCATTCCCGGGCGCGATCAGTTGCTGTACGCGCTGCTGTTGCTGTCGTCGATCGTCACGGGGACGGCGGCGATGGTGCCGCTGTTCTTGATGCTGTACCAGTTGAACCTGCTGGACCAGCAGTTCGCCGTAGTGCTCGTGCTCAGCGGTGGCCTGCTGCCTGCGGCGGTGTTCATGCTGAAGGACTTCGTCGACTCGATCCCTCGCTCGTATGAGGAGTCGGCGCGCGTGTTCGGGGCATCGCCGGGGCAGATCCTGCGTCATATCGTGCTGCCGCTGATCCGTCCGGGCGTGGCGACCATCGGAGTCTGGTCACTGGTGCAGGTGTGGGGCAACTTCCTGATCCCCTACATCCTGCTCAGCAACCCCGATCGCCAGCCGGCCGCGGTGGTCATGTACACGTTCTACGACCAGGGCGGGCAGCCTGACCTCGCCCTGATCTCCACGTTCGCGCTCGTCTACTCGGTGCCGGTCGTGGTGCTCTACCTGCTCGTCAACCGGCGATACGGCTTCTCCTTCCAAGGAGGCATCAAAGGCTGATGTCCGATCTCAAGAGCTCCGAGCGTGCAACTCTCGGCGTCGCAGCGACGCCGACGGTTGCACAATCGACGGGCAGGCGGGCCGATGTCGAGCTTCGCGCCCTGGTGAAGGAGTACGGCAACGGGGTGCGGGCCGTCGACGGCGTCGACCTCACGATCGCCGACGGCGAGTTCTTCGCGCTGCTCGGCCCGTCCGGGTGCGGCAAGACGACGCTGCTGCGCACCATGGCCGGCCTCGAGACGGCAACCGAGGGCAACCTGCTCATCGGCGGCGAGGACGTCACGACGCGCTCGCCCGGTGATCGTGACGTGGCGATGGTGTTTCAGGACTACGCGCTGTTCCCGCACATGACGGTGAGCCAGAACATCGCGTATCCGCTGCGTATCAAGGGCGTCGGCAAGGCCGAGCGCAACGCGCGGGCGGCCGACACGGCGGGGGGCCTGAGCCTCGCCGAACTGCTCGAGCGCCGTCCGGCGCAGTTGTCGGGCGGGCAGCAGCAGCGTGCCGCGTTGGCCCGGGCGATCGCGGGTCATCCCCGCGTGTTTCTCTTCGACGAGCCGCTGTCCAACCTCGACGCGCGGCTGCGACTCGAGGCCCGGACGTTCCTCAAGAAGCTGCAGCAATCCCTCGGCGTCACAACGGTCTTCGTCACGCACGACCAGGCCGAGGCGCTGGCCATGGCCGACCGGATGGCGGTGATGGATGCCGGCCGGATCCGTCAGGTGGGCACGCCCCGGGCGGTGTTCCAGCGCCCGGCGAACACGTTCGTCGCGAACTTCATCGGTGCGACGCCGATGAACCTGATCGATGCCCAGGTGCGCGACGGCGCGCTGGACCTCGGCGGCTTCACGCTGCCGGTGCCGGACGAGTTCGGGTCGCAGGTGGGCAATGGCGACAAGGTCGTCTACGGCGTGCGACCGGAGTACTTGGCCCTGTCCACCACAGAGACCCACGGCGCGGTACGCGGCACCGTGGCGACGGTCGAAAACCTCGGGGTCAGCGTGCTGGCCACAGTCGAGGCGGGCGAGCAATCGCTGGGCGCAGTCGTGCCCGAGGCCGACGAGCCGCCGATCGGCGCCACCGTTTGGATTCACCCGGTTAAGGGCCGCGCGCTGCTCTACCGCGGCGAAGACGGCGAGCTCATCGAGTGATCAGCTTTCGCGGCCGGTGGATGCCGGCCGACCGTGCGGCGTCGGTGTACCAGTACCTGCCCTTCGAGGTGCCGTCCGGCTGCGCCGGCGTGCGGATCGAGCTCGCTTACGAGCGCTCGGCCGGTGTGCTCGACCTGGGTTGCATCGATCCGATCGGCTGGCGGGGCTGGTCGGGTGGCGCCCGCGACCACGTCCTGATCGGCCCGGCGGCCGCGACGCCGGGCTATGTCTCGCGAGGGGTGCCGGCGGGGGAATGGTCGGTGGTGCTGGGCTTGCACCGGCTCGCCACCGCCGGCGTCGAGTACACGGTCACGGTCGCCTTCGAACCGGTCGAGCTGCCCGCCGCGCCGCCGTCACCGCAGTTGCCGGCGCGGGCGCCGCGCCGCGAACTCCCGTCGGCGGACGGCCTGCAGTGGCTGGCCGGCGATCTGCACGCGCACACCGTCCATTCCGACGGCGTGCTGACCGTCGCTGAGCTGGCAGCACTGGCGGTCGGCAACGGGCTGGACTTTCTCGCGGTGACCGACCACAACACGGTCAGCCACCATGCCGAACTGCCCGCCGTGGCAGCGCGTTCGGGCATCGTGCTGATACCCGGACAGGAAGTCACCACGGCGTCCGGGCATGCCAACGCGTTCGGCGACATCGGCTGGGTCGACTTCCGGGCGCCGGCCGACGACTGGCTTGCTCGGACGTCCGCACACGGCGGGCTGCTCTCGATCAACCACCCGATCGGGTACGACTGCGCCTGGCGCCAGCCGATGCGCGTACGCCCGCCACTGGCCGAGATCTGGCACTCGTCCTGGTACGACCGCCGCGATGGCGGCCCGCTGGCGTGGTGGCAGGCCGCGGGTACCCCGATCCCGGTCGGCGGCAGCGACTGGCACCGCCCGGGATCTGATGCGGCGCCGGGCAGTCCCACGACATGGGTCGCCTGCGCCGATAGCGACGTGCTGGGCGGGCTGGCCGCGGGCCGCACGGCGATCAGCGCGGGCTACGACGGGCCGCTCCTTTTGCGCATAGGCGACGAGTTGACAGCGTTCGATGCGGACGGTGCCATGCTGGTCTGCCCGGACGGGCGCCGCACCCCGGTGCGCAGCGATCGTGCCCGCTTCGCCGGCCATGCCGAGCCACACCTGCTCGAGTCCGACGACCGTACTGTGCTTTCCATTGCGGCCTGACCGAAGGATCTTGCGATGCATGACGATCACGTACTCATCGAGGAGCGGCTAGGCCGCACGCTCAGGCGGATCGGGCCGGCCGTCTACTCGGCGCGCGCCGACTTGGACGTGGCGATGTGGGCGGCACCCGGCGAACCGGTGCCGGTCGCGGAAGGGCTGCAGGCGGCGTACGCGCCCGCCCGCGTCGGCGACCGCTGGGGGCCGGCGTGGAACACGACGTGGTTCCGGGTCACCGGTGAGGTACCGGCGCAGTGGGCCGGTCGCACGGTCGAGGCATTGATCGACATCGGCTTCCGTGCCGGCTACAACGGCTTCCACGCCGAGGGACTCGTCTACCGGCCGGACGGATCACCGGTGAAGGGGCTCAACCCGAGCACGCAGTGGGTTCGCATCGGCGATCCGGTGCGGGGTGGCGAGCCGGTGGAGTTGTACGTCGAGGCCGCGGCGAATCCGATGCTCAACGGCGACCTCACCGACTTTCAGCCGACACTGCTGGGAGATCGCGACACTGCGGGTGACGAGCCGCTGTACCGCCTCGAGCGGGTCGAGCTTGCGGTGTTCGAGCAGCCCGTCTGGGAACTCGTGCAGGACCTCGAGGTGCTCGGGCAACTCGCGGCCGAACTCGACCTCGGCGATCCGCGGCGGTGGCAGATCCTGCGCGCCGTCGATCGCGCGCTCGACCGGCTCGACCTGCAGGACGTACCGGCGACGGCATCCGATGCGCGTGCGGAGCTCGCCGAGGCGATGCACGCGCCGGCCCGTGCCAGCGCTCATCGGGTGAGTGCTGTCGGGCACGCGCACATCGACTCGGCCTGGTTGTGGCCGGTACGCGAGACGATCCGCAAGGTCGCGAGAACCACGGCGAACGTCACCGATCTCATGGACGCGCATCCGGAGATGCGTTACGCGATGTCGTCCGCGCAGCAGTTCGCGTGGCTGCGCGAGGTCCGGCCCGAGGTCTTCACTCGCGTCGCCGAGAAGGTGAAAGCGGGACAGTTCCTGCCGGTCGGCGGCATGTGGGTCGAGTCCGACACGAACATGCCCGGCGGCGAGGCGCTGGCGCGGCAGTTCGCGTACGGCAAGCGGTTCTTCGCCGACGAGTTCGGCGTCGAGACCGAAGAGGTCTGGCTGCCCGACTCGTTCGGCTACACGGCCGCGCTGCCCCAGCTCATCGCGCTGTCCGGCTCGCGATGGTTCCTGTCCCAGAAGATCTCGTGGAACCAGACGAACAAGTTCCCGCACCACACGTTCTACTGGGAGGGCATCGACGGCACGCGGATCTTCACGCACTTCCCGCCCGCCGACACCTACAACTGCGAGATGACCGGCGCCGAGTTGGCGCACGCGTCGCGCAACTTCGCCGACAAGGGCGGGGCGAGCGGGTCGCTGGTTCCGTTCGGGCACGGAGACGGCGGAGGCGGGCCCACCCGCGAGATGCTTGCCCGCGCCGAACGCCTGCACGACCTGGACGGTTCGCCGCGCGTTGTGATCGAACGTCCGGCCGACTTCTTCGCCCGCGCGCAGCAGGAGTATCCGGACGCCCCCGTATGGTCGGGCGAGATGTACCTCGAGTTCCACCGCGGCACGTACACGTCGCAGGCCAAGACCAAGCAGGGCAACCGGCGCAGCGAGCACCTGCTGCGCGAGGCCGAACTGTGGTGCGCCACCGCTGCCGTACGGGAGGGTATGGAGTATCCGTTCGAAACGCTGGACCGCTTGTGGAAGATCGTGCTGCTGCAGCAGTTCCACGACATCCTGCCCGGCTCGTCCATCCACTGGGTGCATCGCGAAGCGGTCGAGAATTACGCGGCGGTGGCGGCGGAATTGGACGACATCATCGGCGCGGCGCTGCGAGCCCTGGCCGGTGACGGCGACGTTCCCCTGTCGTTCAACGCGGCGCCGCACGCGCGCGAGGGCGTCCCGGCGCTGGGTGCCTGGCCGCAGCCGTCGGGCGCGGCGCCGGTCACGGTGACTCCGCACGAGGGTGGTTACCTGCTCGACAACGGCACATTGCGCGTCACCGTCGACTCCCGCGGATTGCTGACCTCGGTACTCGACGGCGACCGCGAGGTGCTCGCACCGGGCAGCACCGGCAACCTCATGCAGTTGCATCCCGATACCCCGAACTGCTACGACGCTTGGGATATCGATGTGTTCTACCGGCACGTTGCGGTCGATCTCGTCGACTGCGCGTCACTGTCCACAGTGGACGGTGGGGTGCGCGTCGTCCGCCACATCGGCGAATCGACGATCATCCAGACCATCACGCTCGACGGTGGGCGCGTCGACTTCGACACCGACATCGACTGGCACGAGACCGAGAAACTGCTCAAGGTCGGCTTCGATGTGGACGTGACGGCCGACCGGTCGGCGGCCGAGATCCAGTTCGGCCACGTCTTCCGCCCGACACATACCAACACCAGCTGGGATGCCGCGAAGTTCGAGATCTGCGCGCACCGGTGGCTGCACGTCGGTGAGCCGGGCTACGGCGTGGCCGTCGTCAACGACTCCACCTACGGTCACGACGTCACCCGGCGCGAGCGCGACGGGGGCGGGATCACCACCTTGGTGCGCCTGTCGCTGCTGCGCGCGCCGCGCTATCCCGACCCTGAGACCGACCAGGGGCGGCACCACCTGCGCTACGCGCTCGTGCCCGGTGCGGGCATCGTCGATGCCGCTCGTGAGGGTTACCGGATCAACCTGCCGGTGCGCGAGGTCACTGGACGCGAGGCCGTTGAGCCGCTGGTGTCGGTGGCCGACGACGGCGTGATCGTCGAGTCGGTCAAACTGGCCGACGACCGCTCGGGCGACATCATCGTGCGCGTGTACGAGGCACGTGGTGGCCGCGCCGAGACGTCGATCCGGGCGGGCTTCCCGGTGTCGCGCGTGCAGTCGGTCGACCTGCTCGAACGGCCGATCGGCGAGCTTGACCTGACGGGCGAGACGATCAGCGTCGCCCTGCGGCCGTTCCAGATCCTGACGCTGCGCCTCGGGCGTCAGTAGCGACGACCCCTGCGTTAAGTGGCGCACTGCGCGAGTTGAGTGCTGCGTTACGCCTTGAGCGGTGCGCTGCGCGAGTTGAGTGCTGCGTTACGCCTTGAGCGGTGCGCTGCGCGAGTTGAGTGGTGCGTTACGCCTTGAGTGGTGCGTTATAACTCCCCACTCAAGCGTTAACGCACCACTCAACGGGAAGACGGCGAGGCGTTAACGCACCACTCAACGGGAGAGCAGCGGGAGACCTTAGTCCGACAGCGGCAACTGCACGGTGAAGCAGCACCCGCCGGCGACATTGGCCACCTCGACAGTGCCGCCGTGGGCTTCGACGATGCCTCGGGTGATCGCGAGCCCGAGCCCCGCGCCGCCGGAGAGCGGCGAGCCGGACGATGAGCCGGGTGAGCGGGCCGCCTCGCCGCGGAAGCCCACGTCGAACACCCGGGCGATATCGGCCGGCGGGATGCCGCCGCACTCGTCGCGAACGCGCACCCGTGCGTGGCCGGCGACCGTCGCGAGCGAGATGTCGACCGTGCCGCCGCCTGGCGTGTGCCGGATCGCGTTGGCGACGAGGTTGGTCAGGGCGCGGCTGATCTCGGCCCCGTTGCCGTACATCGCACTCGGGTCGGCGCTGCTGCCGGTGAGCCGCACATCGTGCGCCCGGGCAAGGGGATCCAGCGCGGCGAGGCAGTCGGACACGAGATCGTCCAGGCTCACCCGCTCGGCCTTCGCGGCCACCGCTCCGGCCTGGATGCGCGACAGTTCGAACAGGTCGTCGACCATGCTCGCCAGCCGGTCGACCGAGGCGTGGATCTGCTTGTAGTACAGCTCAGGTGACTCGGCAACGCCGTCTTCGAGCGCCTCGGACATGGCCCGCAGCCCGGCCAGCGGCGTGCGCAGGTCGTGGCTGACCCAGGCCACCAGCTCGCGCCGCGACGATTCGAGCGCGCGTTCGCGATCGCGTGACTCGGCCAGCCGGCGCGCAGTGGCCGCAAGCTCGGTGCGCAGCTGTTCGAGTTCGGCGGTGAGCCGCCGGCCGCTGTCGCCCGGCACCCGGCCCTCGGCGATGTCGGCAACCGCCTCGCGAAGGGCCTCGTTGTCGCGGGAAAGCCGCTGCGCTGCCACGGCCGCAGTGACCGCCGCGACCAGCCCGGCGACGATCGCGACGATGACGCCCACCCGCAGGTCGTTCTCCGACACGAACATCGCGCGGTCGCTGCCGACCATCGCGGCGACGGAGGCGAAGGCACCGGTAAGGACGACCGAGGCGAGCAGCCCGCCGAGTGATCGCCGGTGCAGTGGAATCGTGGCAAGCCACGCGATCGCCCCGCCGCCGGCGGCCCAGACGAGCGCGGTCGCGATGATCGAGACGGTGTGGCCCATGCCTACCCCTGGCGGTTCGGGCGGGCGCTCATTGGCGTCTCGAGTCGGTAGCCGATGCCCCAGACCGTCTTGATCAGCACCGGCGAGGTCGGGTTGTCCTCGATCTTTTCGCGCAGCCTGCGCACATGCACGGTCACCGTCGACTGGTCGCCGAACGTCCAGCCCCACACGTTCTGCATCAGTTCGGCGCGGCTGAACGCGCGTCCCGGGTGCGCCATCAGGAAGGCGAGCAGGTCGAACTCGCGGGTGGTCAGCGCGAGTTCTGCCCCGTCGCGGGCGGCGATCCGGGCGGCGGTGTCGACGCGCAGCGACCCGACCGTGAGAACTCGCGGCGGGGAAGGGGTGTCGCGCGCGCGGCGCAGCACCGATTCGATACGCAGGATCAGTTCGCGCGGCGAGAATGGTTTGGTGACGTAGTCGTCGGCGCCGACTTCGAGCCCGGCGATGCGCTCGTCGGCCTCACCCAATGCGGTGAGCATGATGATCGGCAGGTCGGGGTGCTCGGCCCGCACCTGCCGGCACACCTCCAGACCGTCGATCTCGGGAAGCATCAGGTCGAGCAGCACGAGGTCGGGAAGGTCGGCCGAGATGGCCTCGAGCGCCTTTCGCCCGTCCGTGACATGCAGGGCGCGGTGCCCGGCTCGGTCGAGATAGCCCACGACCACCCCGGCGACGGTCAGATCGTCGTCGACGACGAGCACCTTTGATGACACATCCGGAGTCTAGGTGCGCCGCCGCGCCGGGTGCCCGGATCGAGCGCCGCCTTCCTCACTTCGTAACAGGTCAGGTTCGCCCATAGACAGCTGACCTGCAGCTGATCAGCGAGCGGCGCGCCAGCCGCCGGCGCCGACCGCCCAGTGGCGGCGATGCGCGTACGCCGGGTCGTTCCACCGCCCGGGCGCAGGCCGCCCGCCCTCGGACGCTGGACCGACCACGGTTGCCGCCGCCACGACGGCGGTGATCGCGGCGAGTTCCTCGGCGGTCGGCTCGCCCCGGACGATCCGCAGCGCGGGGTATTCGGGATCGCTCATAGCGGGATGTTGCCGTGCTTCTTGGGGGGCAGCGCCTGCCTCTTGTTGCGCAGCATGCGCAGCGAGCGGATCACGTAGGAGCGGGTGTGTGACGGCGTGATGACCGAGTCGATGTAGCCGCGCTCGGCGGCGATGTACGGATTGACCAGGGTGTCTTCGTAGTCGGCGACGACCTTTGCGCGCAGCGACTCGGGGTCATCGGCCGCTGCAAGCTCGCGCCGGTAGACGATGTTGGCCGCACCCTGCGCGCCCATCACCGCAATCTGCGCGGTGGGCCAGGCCACGTTGACGTCGGCGCCGAGGTGCTTGGAGCCCATCACGTCGTATGCGCCACCGAACGCCTTGCGGGTGACGATGGTGATCTTCGGAACGGTCGCCTCGGCGTAGGCGTAGATCAGCTTTGCCCCACGACGGATGATGCCGTTGTGCTCCTGGTCGACGCCGGGCAGGAAGCCGGGCACGTCGACGAACGTCACGATCGGGATGTTGAACGCGTCGCAGGTGCGCACGAAGCGTGCCGCCTTCTCCGAGGCGTCGATGTCGAGGCAGCCGGCGAAATGCATCGGCTGGTTGCCGACGATGCCCACCGGGTAGCCCTCGATGCGCCCGAAGCCCACGACGATGTTCGGGGCGAACAGCGCGTGGACCTCGAGGAATTCGGAGTCGTCGAGCAGGTGCTCGATGATCTGGTGCATGTCGTAGGGCTGATTCGCGGAGTCCGGGATGAACGAGTCCAGAAACGCGTCGTCCTCGTGCACGTCGTCCTCGACGTCGGTGTCGAAGACCGGCACCGGATCCAGGTTGTTGCTCGGCAAATACGACAGCAACGCCTTGACGTAGTTGATCGCGTCGTCCTCGTCGGAGGCGAGGTAGTGCGCGACGCCGCTGTCGGTGTTATGAGTCCGAGCTCCACCCAGCTCTTCCAAGGTGACGTCTTCGCCGGTGACGGTCTTGACCACGTCCGGGCCGGTGATGAACATCTGCGAGGTCTTGTCGACCATGACTACGAAATCGGTGAGCGCGGGGGAGTAGACGTGCCCGCCGGCCGCGGCTCCCATGATCAGCGAGATCTGCGGGATGACGCCCGATGCCTGCACGTTGCGGTAGAAGATCTCGCCGTAGAGCCCGAGCGAGACGACGCCCTCCTGGATGCGCGCGCCGCCGCCCTCGTTGATGCCGATGACCGGGCAGCCGTTGCGCAGGGCGAAGTCGAGCACCTTGACGATCTTCTCGCCGTACACCTCGCCGAGGCTGCCGCCGAAGACGGTGACGTCCTGGCTGAACACGCACACCGGGCGGCCGTCGATGGTGCCGTAGCCGGTGACCACGCCGTCGCCGAACGGGCGGTTCTTGTCCATGCCGAACGTGGTCGAACGGTGCCGGGCGAACTCGTCGAGTTCCATGAAGGAGTCCTCGTCGAGCAGGGCCGCGATGCGTTCGCGCGCTGTCTTCTTGCCCTTCGCGTGCTGCTTCTCGACAGCGCGCGCGGAGCCCGCGTGCACCGCCTCGTCGTAGCGCCGTTCGAGGTCGGCAAGCTTTCCGGCGGTCGAGTGCGGATCGGCGCCGTTCGGAAGGGGCGGAGCTGCCATGAATGGCGAGCCTAGTCGCCGGGGCAGGCCTGCTCGTGCGCCGAGTGACCGAGCACGCTGCTATTGCACGAAATCGTCGAGCGAGATCTGCCGAACTGAGGCCATCGTCTGCTGCGCTGCGGCATATGCCAGGTTGTCCGCGGGCGTCTTTCCGACCGCGGATCGGGCAGGCCCGGCTGCGGCAGCGCCCGGGGCGTGGACGGCGGAGGTCAGGATGTCGAGGGTCTCGGTGACGGCATGCAGCGTCTGGGCGCCGGCCCGGTAGTCGCGCCCGCAGGCGAGCAGCCGGCGGACTTCGGTGTCGCCGTTGACCGTTGCGCCGGATGCGCGCTGCGCGCGGCGCTCGGCGGCCAGGACGCGGTGCAGGTCAGCCCCGATCGAGGCCACGAGCGCGCGATAGGCCGCGCCCGGATTGTCTGGTGTCTTGCCCATCACGGCCAGTTGCCGCGCGATCGAAGCGCCCGGGTAGCAGGTGGCCGAGACGACGATGTGATTCGGCCGGCCCGGCACGACGCGGATGGAGGCGGCCGTGATGCCGGAGAAGAAATGGCGGCCCGGCGTTCCGTCCAGGTCATAACCGTCGGCGTGCAGCGCGTTGACACTGGTTGTCAGGCAGCGCGCGATCTGGTCGAGGCGTGCCTGATAGTGCTGGATCGTCGCGATCAGCGTCTCGGACTGCGCCCGCGCGCCGGCATGCGCCTGGGATCCGTCGAGCTGAGCGTGCAGGTCGTTCGCGAGGCCGGTGAGCGCCGCCGCCGTGCCGTTGAGCGAGCCCGTCACGGCCTGCGCGCGCTTGAGCAGCCTGCGCCGCGCTGCGTACGCCCCGGGATTGTCGGCAGATTCCGACCAACCGTCCCAGAAAGCGTCGAGCAAGGCAGACAGGCCGGTGCTGGGTAGGTCGATTACCGACGCCGCAATGTGGCCGAGGACGACTGCCTGGGCGTCGAGGTATGCGCCGGATCGGTGCGATCCAAGGCCGGCCGGCGATTCGTCCATCCGCGTCACGCCTGCCCGTTCAGACTGTACGAGTTCGGCGCCGGATCGGTGGACGAGCTGGTCAGGTCGAGCCTGCTGCCGCCGTGAAGCGCCTGCAGTGCCTCACCGACCGCGCGGCCTCCCGCGTCCAGCAGCCGCCGGGTCTCGCTCGTCGCGGCGTTGATCTCGGACATGAGCCCGACGAGTGCGACGCGATGCTCACGGATTATCTCGTCCCACGGCTGCGGGGCGGCGTGGGCCAGCTCGGTAAGGGTGCACGCCGGGGGCAGGTCGAGCTGTTTGGCCACTGCGTCCACTTCGGTTGCTCGCTCGACCTCGGTGCGGCGCAGGTCGCCGAGTGCGGCCTCGATCTCGCGGTTCGTCGACGGGAGCCACCTGGTGTGTCCCGCGGCGACGACGAGCTGTTCCTCGACGACTTTGAACAGCACCCGTTCGAGAATCTCGCGCTCAGTCCACAGCAGACTCGCCACTTCGGCAAAACCGCTGATCTCGTCGTTCACGCCCACCGCCATCGTCGTGTTGATCTCAAGCCGTCCTGTGTCCCATCGTCGCGAACGGCGCGTACCTGAGCCGGCACGGCGAAATTGGTGGGCGCGCAACTCGATGTCCAGCCCGTCCGAGCCTGCTCGGCGCCCGGGTTCACGGGGTGCCAAGAGCGGCTGAAATCCCAAAAACAAAGGACCTTCGGCCCGGGGTCGATGTTGATCAACACGTCTACCGTTTCCGTTGGACGTACTTCTAAACAACATCTTTACAGAAGCGCGGCCAGGTGTCGACGGGGAACGCCTGAGTTGACCGGCAGCGGTGAGGACCACTACCGGACCATCCAGCAGCGGAGGTTCCCCCTATGGCGCAGTCTTCGAGCGCGCCCAACTTGTCCGAGGTGACGCGCCCGGTCGCTGAGCTGGTCGAGGACAACATGGCGCTCGTCGGCCATCTCGTGCGCGAAGTGCTGGCCAAGGTGCCCGCACACGTCAGCCGTGATGAATTGACCTCAGCAGGCCTGCTGGCGCTGGTCCTCAGCGCCCAAAGCTTCGACCCCACCCGGGGTGTTCCGTTTGCTCGCTTCGCGGCGATCCGCATCCGTGGCGCGCTGCTCGACGAACTGCGCGGCATGGACTGGGCCGCACGATCGGTACGCGGCCGGGCCCGCGAGGTCGAGGCCGTACGCGGGCAACTCGCCGCAGTCCTGCGCCGGGTACCTCGCTCGGACGAGATCGCCGCCGCGCTCGGCATGACGGTCAGCGAGCTGGACGCGCTGCATACGGATGTGGCTCGCGCGAGCGTGCTCAGCCTGCAGGGATTCGCCCCGGAGACCGGCGCGGAGCTGGTGGCCGAGTCGTCGGCCGGCCCGGAAACACTGCTTCTGCAGCGCGAGCAGCTCGGTTACCTGCACGACTCCATCGCCGAACTGCCGGAGCGGTTGCGCTTCGTCGTCACCGCGTACTTCTTCGACCAGCGCCAGATGTGCGACATCGCCGCCGAACTCGGCGTCACCGAGTCGCGCATCTCGCAGCTGCGCGCCGAAGCCCTCGTGCTGCTGCGCGACGGCATGAATGCCCAGCTCGACCCGTCCTCGGTCGACAGCGAGACGAAGCGATCCGGCCGGGCTGCGGCCACCCGCGCGGCCTATTTCGCCGCCATCGCCGAGCGCAGCACGCTCGAAGGACGCCTTGCCAGATCGACGCCGCGCGGCCAGATGCGCCCCGGCGCAGGCGTAGCGGCTGCCCGCTTCGCCTGAGGCGAGTCCCCCGCTGCCGGGCATCTACGCTGGCCCGATGACCAGCCGAGAGCGGCCACCGCTGGATCGGGACCGACTGCAGGCGGCCATCGGCCCGCCGTGGACACATGTCCAGGTCGTTGCCGAGACACCGTCCACGAATGCGGACCTGCTTGCCGCCGTGGCCACCACCGCAACCGGAACCATTCTCGCGGCGGAGTATCAGAGTGCCGGGCGGGGCAGGCTCGATCGAACCTGGACATCCCCGGCGCGGGCGGGCCTGACGTTTTCGGTGCTGCTGCGTCCGCAGCCGGCCCTCGCGACCTGGAGCTGGTTGCCGCTGCTCACCGGCGTCGCGGTGCGCGATGCGGTCGTCGATACGACCGGCCTCGACGCCGTCCTCAAGTGGCCGAACGATCTTCTGGTGGGGGCGAAACGGCGCAAGGCAGCCGGCATTCTCGCTCAGCTCGCCGGTGATGCTGCCGTCGTGGGCGTCGGGCTCAACGTGACGACGACCGCGGCTGAACTGCCGATCGACTCGGCCACCTCGCTGGCCGTCGAGGGCGCAGCCTCGCCCGACCGAACCGCCCTGCTCGAGGCGATCCTCGCGGCACTCGGGCGGCGCTACCAGCAATGGCAGGACGCCGGAGGCGACGCCGAGGCGAGCGGACTCGCGGCTGATTACCGCGACCGCTGCGCCACGCTCGGCGCCGAGGTCAGCGTGACCAGCACCGGCGGCGAGTCGTTCGAGGCGGCCGTCACCGGTATCGACGCCGATGGCCGGCTTGTCCTCATGGCCGGCGGGCAGCGGCGCACCCTTGCTGCGGGCGACGTTGCGCACCTCCGGCAGGCCTGAACACATCCGTCTCTCGACATCGAGAGACCCGGCCGGTCGCTGCGTAGCTGTCCGGTACCGGCTAGCGTTGGCCCTTGTTCCGTCTGCAACACCCGGCCAGACGCGCACTTGGCTAGCACAGGGAGGCTTCTGTGTCGTATCCGGAGAAACTTCTCGCCGACGACGAGCAGGTCGTCGAGCACCTGCATCCGCACTGGATCACGCTCGTCCCGGCCACAATCTGGTTCATCGTGATCTGCGCCGCGGCCGGTGCCGGCATCGCATTTCTGCCTTCGGGCGGCGCGCACGGAGCGCTGCTGATCGCGATCCTCGTCGTCGGATTCCTGTTGCTGTGCTGGTTGACGTTCGGCCCGTGGATCCGGTGGCGCACCTCGCACTTCGTGTTCACCACGCATCGCGTACTGATCCGCCGCGGCGTGCTGCGCCATGTCGGGCGCGACATCTCGCTGCAGCGCATCAACGACGTCGCGTTCTCCCAGTCGTTGTGGGACCGCATCGTCAAGGCGGGCACCATCACGATCGAGTCGGCAGGTGAGCACGGGCAGGAGACGCTCACCGACGTCCCGAGGTCCGATCAGGTTCAGCAGATGCTCAACCGGCTCATCGAGGAGGACGGCGAGCGCCGGGCGCGCCAGGCCTACGGCGGTTCGCCGCAACAGCAGTACCCGCCGCAGGGTTACCCGCCCCAGGGTTACCCGCCCCAGGGTTACCCGCCTCCGGGTTACCCGCAGACGACGCCCTACCCGCCGCAGCAGTAGCGCAACGTCACGACCGCGACGTCGCGGTCGCCGGTTCGGCTATCGGTAGGCGGATCGTGAATGTGGTGCCGGCGCCGGGCGTCGAGGTGAAGGTCAGCGACCCGTTGTGCCGGTCGGTGATCAGCCCGTAGGCCAGGGCGAGACCTTGACCGGTTCCCCGCCCGACCTCCTTGGTCGTGAAGAACGGTTCGAACAGCCGTCCGGCTATCGCCTCGGGAACCCCGGTGCCTGTGTCGGTGACCGTGATGAGGACGTCCGTGCCGTCGAGCGCGGTACGCACAGTCAGCGTGCCGCGCTCGTCGCCGGACTTGTCGGCCATGGCGTGGCACGCGTTGACGATGAGGTTGACCAGCACCTGGTTGATGTCGCCGGGGTGGCACCACACGCGGGGCAGATCGCCTAGCTCGACGGTTGTGTCGGCCACCTGTTTGATCGTGTTGCTGGCGACGACGAGGGCGCTGTTGACCGCTTCGTTGAGGTCGGTCGCGCTCTTCTCGTCCGTTCCGGGATGGCCGAAAGCCTTCATGGCACGCACGATCGTGGCCACCCGGTCGAGGCCCTCGAGGGTATGGCCGACCGCCTGCGGCACCTCGGCCGACAGGTACTCGAGGTCCAGGTCGGCTGTGGGCCGCGCTGCCGCGGCAGTGAGCAGTTCGTCGAACGCGTCGCCGAGGAAGCGGACGTTGTCGCTGACGAACTGGATCGGGGTGTTGATCTCGTGCGCGATGCCCGAGGCGAGCTGGCCCACCGATTCGAGTTTCTGGGCATGCCGCAGCTCGGTTTCCAGCCGCGCGCTCTCGGTGATGTCGCGGACGTTGGCGACGACTCCGCGTACGGTCGGCTCGTCCGTGAGATCGGTGAGGTGTGCCTCCATCAGCCGATATGAGCCGTCGCCGCAGCGCAAACGCGCCTGTACCGGCTTGGAATGGTCGGAGGTGGCCCGGGATGCGCCGCGTGCGTCATACGCAGTCAGATCGTTCGGGTGCAGGAAGTCGGCCATCGGCCGGCCGATCATCTGGGTCTCGGTCAGGCCGAGGATCGGCCATGACGCGGGGCTGACGTAGGTCAGGATGCCATTGCCGTCCATGACCAGCGTCAGGTCCGAGGAGTTCTGCACGAATGATCGGTAGCGACCGTCGCGGGTGCGCAGGTCGGTGAGTATCCACCACATCCGCAGCAGGACCATGGGTACGAGCACGGCTGACGTGGCGGCGGCATAGATCAGGTCGGGATCGCGGTGCTGCGCGTAGAACTGCACGCACAACTCGAGCGGGCCGAGCAGCACGGCGAATCCGAGCGCGGTGAGACCTCCGAGTCCGGAAAAGTCCTCAGGCGCAGGTGCTTCCTCGCTCAACGCGACCATCGACGGATGCAGTGCGGCCACGCCGAAACCCACCAGCGAGACCTGGTAGCCGAGCACCACCCAGTGCAGCAGCCACGAAGCTCCTGCTTGACTGGAGAATGCGGCGATCGTGTCGACCACCAGGGCGGCGCCCATGCCGAATGCGAGCAGCAGGACCGCGGTCGGGCGTCGGCGTTCGGCAATCAGCAGGCAGGCGAGCAGCCCTACCACCAGGACATCGACCGCGGGATAGATCGCGTACACCGTCCGAACCGGCAGCGAGGCACCCGGCACTGCGAGCACCGGTTCCATCACCAGTTCCCAGGACGCGGACCCGAATGCCACGACGAATATCGCCGTGTCGAGAGCGGCTTGCCGGCTCAGCCGGGCTCGGGCCTTGACAATGACGCCGACACCGGCCAGCAGCATGGCGTAGCCGCTCAGGTTCACGGCGTCGTACCAGGACCCCGGTGGTGCAGCCCGGTTCTGTGCGAGCGTGTAGTAGTCCTGGATGATTCCGGCGCCGAGGAAGGCGAGCATCGACGCGGCAAGCAGGTACCACCCGAGGCGCGCTCGCGGGCGGTAGGTCGAGACGCCGACCACGATTGCTATCGCGGCCAGCAGAGTGCCGATGTCATACGCCAAGCGGCCGGCAATGCCCGATGACGAAAGGTAAATCGTCGTCAGCACTACCCATGCGATCAGATATGCGCGTATCGGCGTGCGAACTGTGCGATTGAGACGCCACCTGCTGACCGTGCGGTCAGGGTTCGGCCCCTGGCCGGCGACGGCAGGATCGACAACCGTTGCAGTCATCGATCCTCCTCAACCGGCGATGGCGACGTACATGGTCCGAGCGAACTTCAATTCACCTCATCGGCAGGCAATGACCGGAAATGAGCGCCGCGGACGTACGTCGACCGTGCACCGGGGCCAGGCATACGGCGGCGGGCAGCAGCAGTACCCGCCGCAGCAGTGGCGGCATACGTGTCGCGGGACGCACTCTCCTATTTTTCTGTCGTGTTCTCCAATGCAGAATCGCTGGGATTGGTCGACGCGTTCCACTGCTGCAAGGTCGAATAGTCACACGTCACTGTCACGGCCTTCTGCCAGACGTTGTACTGGGTGCCGTACGGATCACCGGGGACCGCCGGAATGTCGGCCAGCGACATGCACTGTCCCTTATAGTCCTGGAAACGGTACTGATGCGAATACGGCAGGCTCGGGTCGGTGGCGGGCGTTGTGCGCGTCCATTGCATCTGCGCGGTGGTGACACCAGGGTGCGTGCTGCACCGCGTCATCAGTACTCGATGGTCCAGCAGGTTCGTCGACGCGACATTGCCCAGGCTGTACAGGCAGTAATCGGTCCCACCTAGGTTCATGGAGAACTGCCTCGCCGCCGGCTGGTTGTAGAGTGAGCAACTGGTTCTCGTACTCGGGGGCCGTCGGATCCGGGTTCTGTCGGCAACCAGGGGCTGTCATGTAGGGCGCGTTCGGGTCATTGTTCGGAGCGTCAAGGCAACGCCCGAACTGGCGAAAGTTGATCCATTGATTCGAGGTCGCGTTCACCGCGGCGCCGGCGCCGATTGCCGGGCTCGGGACCCACGCGTCCGTCGGGCTGGTCAGCGAGCCGGTGCAGTTGCTCAGCGTCACTGAGCTGTCCGCCGCGTGGACATTGTTGCCACTGACCCTCACGAGTGTGACCGTCATGCACAGGCCCGACAGGTTTCCGGTGGACGCGCTGGTCTTCTGCGGTGCCTGAATAGATCTGTGCTGATCGACGCTCCACTGCTGAGACCAGGTCGGGTTGCCAACTGTCGCGCATTGCTTTAGCACGAGCAAGGTGTCCGTTTGCGGCTCGGTGGAGCCGAGGGTTTGCGCGTCGAGGCAAAGGCCGTTCGGATAGGTAGGCCCGATCGAGCTGACCAGCTGCATCGTCAGGTCGTTTCGATAGGCGAATTTCTGTTGCGGCGCAAGGGGTTTAGCCGTGCTGCATTGCTGCAATCCCACGACCGTTCCTACTACTGGCGGGCTGGCGCCGACGTCGAGGCAGTAGTTCGCCGTGTCCTTGTCGGCCGGATAGATTCGAATGGTGCCGCCGCTGATGTTGGCATTGCTGGTCTGGAACACATAGGTGCTCGTCAGCGTGCGCCCATGGGTCGATCCGTTCGCGGCCGGGCCGTCCGTGCCATTCGAGGTCAGCACCGCGAAGATGGGCGTGACCGATCCCGGCGGCGTCGGGTCATAGGTGCCGTGTCCATCGACGCAGATCATCGGGGAGGTCGGAGCCGTCACGGTTCCGGTGGCGTAGTAGTCGATCGTGACGCTGTACGCGGCGACACCACTGCTGTTGGTCAGTCCCTTGATTGGAGCGTCCGTTGTGGCACACGGGAGCTTGGAACTGTCTCCGAGGCCGTTGACGACGGCTGACCGGATCTGGCCTACAGCGGCGTCGATGCCGGCCTGCGCAGCGTCCAAGGCGTGCACGCGGCTCGTGTCGAAACGGGTACTGCGGTTCTGGGAGACGATCACCGGCACCAGCAGGGCTCCGAGCATTACGCCGACGAGGATGACCATCATCAACATCGGTAGCGAGCCTCGCTCGTCCTCTAGTCGCGGAAAGTCGAAGAACGGCCGCGCCGCTATACGTCGCCGGTTACTGGTCATGGCCGCGTCGCCGCCTGGTCCGTACCGCAGATCGCCGCCGAAGGTGGTGGCATCGTGCTGTTTACGGCGGTGAAGGTGACGGAGGAACGCGATTGGGTCTTGTTCGAGTTCGACCCATATTTCGAAACGAGATTGAAGGTCATCTGTTGGAAGGCGATTGCGTCAGATACCCCGGGCACGAATGGCTGGTCGGCTGTGTTGGCGGCCGCGTCGCCGTTCGTGATCGCCGAGGCGATAGGCGTAAATGTCAACTGCGACGGCGGCGCCTGATCGCCCGGCCAGGTGCGTTGTTGCAGCTGCTGCTTGGCGATGTCGACCCGCAGCTGGGTGCATTGCTCCCCGTCGCCTTTCGGGGTGCGCAGCTCGACGTACCAGTCGCCCGATGTGCCCTTGTCGGGTGTGCTGATCGCGTCGGCGTAACGCACCGTCCGATCCAGCGTGAGGAATGCCTGGTTGAGCTGCGACGAGGTCTGGCTCATCGACTCCGCCTTCTGCGACGTGTTGTTCATCATCACGATCGCGCCGGTGAACATGGCCATGAAGATGACCATGATCCCCATCCCGACGATCAGCTCGAGCAGCGACGTGCCTTCGTCGTCTGCCCAGACGGCGCTTGGCGGCGGTCATGTGACCCTCCAGCTGAAGCTGCTGCTCGTTACCACGGCGCCGGTGAGGTCGGTAACCGTGACGGTGATACCGGTCGTGTTACTGGTCGTGCTCGGCGCCGTCCCGGAGATCACGCCTGTGTTGGCGTTGATGGTCAGCCACGCCGGCAAGCCCGTGGCCGAGTAGGTGTATGGAGAGATGCCCAGGCTGACCACGGTCGACACGGGGAACGACCCGGCCGTGTTGCGCGGCGTGCTCTGGCTGGTGATGGTTCCGACCATCAGACTGGTGACCTGCCAGATGAACGGTGTGCTCGGAATCGACACGCTATTCGTGTTGTCCGTTGCGGACACGGTCACGTGATAGCTGCCGGCCAGCGTCGGTGTTCCGGTGATGATCCCGGTTGTGGGCGCTATCGAGAGACCCGGCGGCAGGCCGACGGCGGCGTAGTTGGCCTTGTCGTTGGTCACTAGCGGCTTCACGTCGAGGCTGGTGGCGGCGACGCCTGGGAGCGACGTCCGGTCCGGGACCACGCTCCACACCAGGGTGGTGCTGGTGACGATCTGCCAGCTGAACGCCGCGCTGGTCACCACGGCGCCAGCGCTATCGGTGACGGTGACGGTGATGTTGGAGGTCGTGCCGTTCGAGCTGGGTGAGGTGCCGGCAAGCACATGGGTGGCTAAGGTGTAGGTCAACCATGCGGGCTGGTTGGCAATCGCGAACGTGTAAGGCGCCGTGCCACCGGTGACGTAGTTGTCCAGGTCGATGCTCACAGCCTTGCTGCGCGCCGTGACCTGGTTCGGGATCGCGATCGACGGGTAGCTGACGACCCACTGGAACGCGGAGCTGGTCGCACTGACCCCGGTGCTGTCGGTAACGCTCACCGTGATGCCGGACGTGATGCTCCGCGCGGTCGGCGCCGTCCCGCTGATCAGGCCCGTCGACGCGTTGATGGAGAGCCAGACCGGCAGGCCGGCCGCGGAGTAGGTGTACGGCGCCGTTCCGCCGGCAACGAGCGTCGAAGTGACGAGGCTGTCGGCCGCACCGCCGTTTGCCGTCTGGTTACCGGGGTTCGACACGGTCGGTGCGACGTTCACCTTCCAGGTGAACACCGAGGATGTGCCGAACACACCGGCAGCGTCGGTGATCCGCACGGTGACATTGCTGAACGTCTGCGCGGCACTGGTGATCGTGCCGGAGATGAGCCCGCTGTTGTTGATGCTCAACGTGGCCGGCCCGTTGATCAAGGTGTACGTGCACGGCGTGTTCGGGCAGGACGAGACTAGTTGCAGGCTGATCGTCGCGCCGATCGTCGTCGTCTGGTTCGCCGGCGCGGTCACGGTCGGCGCGGCCAGCACGGTCCAGATGAACGGGTTGGACGCCACCGCGACGCTCGCCGCGTCGGTGATTGTCACGATGACGTTGTTCTGCGTCGTACCGGTCACCGTGCCGGTGATCGCACCGGTGCTGCTGTTGATGCTCAGCCCGGTCGGCGCACCGGTCATGGTGAACGTGCACGGTGTGTTCTGGCAGGTCGACGGGGGCGTCACGTTGACGGCGGCGCCGAGCGTCGTGGTCTGGTTGCCCGGCGTGATTGTCGGCGGTGCCTTGACCGTCCAGGTGAATACGGTGGACTTCGCGCTCACGGTGGCGGCGTCGGTGATGGTGACGGTGACGTTGCTGAATGTCTGTGCTGCGCTGGTGATCGTGCCGGTGATCAGGCCGCTGCTGTTGATGGTCAGCCCGGCCGGCCCGTTGTTGAGCACGTAGCTGCACGGCGTGTTCGCGCAGGTCGACGTTAGCGCCAGGCTGATCGTGGCGCCGACGGTAGTGGTCTGGTTCGCCGGCGCGGTCACGGTCGGCTTCGCCTTGACCGTCCAGGTGAACACGCCAGAGGTCGCAGTAGCTCCCGCCGCATCGGTGATGGTGACGGTGACGTTGCTGAATGTCTGTGCTGCGCTGGTGATCGTGCCGGTGATCAGGCCGCTGCTGTTGATGCTCAGCCCGGCCGGGCCGCTGTTCAGCGTGTAGCTGCAGGGCGTGTTCGGGCAGGTCGACGTGAGCGACAGGTTGATCGTGGCGCCGACGGTAGTGGTCTGGTTCGCGGGCGCCGTTACGGTCGGTCTGGCGAGGACGGTCCAGTTGAACGAGATGGTGAGGAAGTTGCTGGTCGCTGCGTCTGTCACGGTCAGCGTCACAGGGCCCGAGCCGAGCGCGGTAGGTGTTCCGGTGATGAGACCGCCGGCGGTCATGCCGAGGCCCGCGGGCAGGGTGCCGGACCAGTTGTACGAGCCGGAGCCGCCACTCGCCGTGAGCTGCACAGCAGTGATCGCGTTGTTGAGTGTGCTGACCTGGTCGGCGGGCGTCGTCGCCTGAAGCGGCGGGTAGCTGATCGTCCAGGTGAATGCGCTGGACTGCACGCTCACGCCGTAGACGTCAGTGATCGTCACCCGCACGTTGGCGTAAGTCTGTGGCAATCCACCGACCGTGCCGCTGATGAGACCGCTCGCGCTGTTGATGCTCAGCCCGGTTGGCGCGCCGCTCATCGTGAACGTGCAGGGCGTGTTCGGGCAGGTAGACGCTACGGCCAGGCTCGCCACTGCGCCGATGTTGCTGGACTGATTGGCCGGCGTGGTCACGGTGGGTCCTGCTTTTGCCGTCCAAGTGAAGACGGTGGAGGTACCGGTGACGCCGGCGGCGTCGGTGGCAGTGATCGTGACGTTGCTATACGTCTGCGGGGTGCCGCCGACGGTGCCGACGACGAAGCCGCCGACGATGATCAGCCCGGTCGGCCCGTTGTTCAGGGTCAGGGTGCACGGCGAGTTCGGGCAGGTCGGCGCCGGAAGGGCAACGTTGACGGTCGCGCCGACTGTCGTGGTCTGGTTGACCAGCGGAGCCTGTGTCGGCTTGGCCTTGACGGTCCAGGTGAACACGGCGGAGTTAGCTGTCACGCCGGCGGCGTCGGTGACCTTGACGGTGACGTTGCTGAATGTCGCCGGTGCGCTGGTAATCGTGCCGGTGATGAGGCCGTTGCTGTCGATGCCCAAGGTGGCCGGCCCGCTGTTGAGGACGTAGCTGCATGGCGCGTTCGGGCACGAGGTGGTCAGTTGCAGGTTGATCGTCGCGCCGAGCGTGGTGGTCTGGGCCCCGGCGAGGTCACGGTTGGCTTTCCGAGGACCGTCCAGGTGAAGGGGCTGGACGGCACGCTCACGTTCGCCGCGTCCTTGATGGTCACGACGACAGTGGTTTGCGTCGTACCGGTGACCGTGCCGCTGATAACACCGGTGCCGGCGTTGATGGTCAGCGCCGTCGGCGCGCCGGTCATCGTGAACGTGCACGGCGAGTTCGGGCACGTCGAGGGCAGCGTCACGTTGACGATGCCCGCGCCGAGTGTCGTGGTCTGGTTGACCGGCGTGATCGTGGGCTTGTCGAGCACAGTCCAGGTGAAGGTGGCCGACGGAACGGCCACGCTGGCGGCGTCGGTGATCGTTACGACGACGTTGGAGTACGTCTGAGCCGAGCCGGTCACCGTGCCGGTGATCGCACCGGTGTTGGTGTCGATGTGAATCCGGCCGGTGCGCCGCCTCATGGCGAACGTGCATGTCGGGTTGGCGCAGGTCGACGGCAGTGTCACGTTGACGACGGCGCCGACCGTGGTGGTCCGGTTAGACCGCCGTGATCGTCGGCTTGGCCTTGACGGTCCAGGTGAACACGGCGGAGTTAGCTGTCACGCCGGCGGCGTCGGTGACCTTGACGGTGACGTTGCTGAATGTCGCCGGTGCGCTGGTAATCGTGCCGGTGATGAGGCCGTTGCTGTCGATGCCCAAGGTGGCCGGCCCGCTGTTGAGGACGTAGCTGCACGGTGCGTTCGGGCACGAGGTGGTCAGTTGCAGGCTGATGCTTGCGCCCTGCGTGGTGACCTGATTAGCGGGCGCTGTCACGGTCGGCTTCGCCAGGACTGTCCAGGTGAAGGGGCTGGACGCAACCGCGACGGAGGCGGCGTCGGTGATGGTCACGACGACAGTGGGTTGCGTCGTACCGGTCACCGTGCCGCTGATGGGGCCGGTGCTGCTGCTGATGCTCAGCCCGGCCGGTGCGCCGCTCATGCTGAACGTGCACGGCGCGTTGGGCAGGTGGACGGCGGTGTCACGCTGACGAGTGCATTGAGCGTCGTGGTCTGGTTGACCGGCGTGATCGTCGGCTTGTCGAGCACCGTCCAGGTGAAGGCGCTCGATGGAACGGCCACGTTGGCGGCGTCGGTGATCGTCACGACGACGTTGGTTGGCCTGGGCCGAGCCGGTCACCGTGCCGGTGATCGCGCCGGTGTTGAGGTTGATGCTCAACCCAGCCGGCGCACCCCGTCATGGTGAAGGTGCACGGCGTGTTCGGGCAGGTCGACGGAAGGACACGTTGATGTCGCGCCGAGGTCGTCGTGCGGTTGGTGGCCGTGATCGTCGGCGCGGCGAGAACCGTCCAGTCGAAGACGGGGGCGGCGTTGCTCACCCCTGCGCGTCGGTCACCGTCATCGTCGTGTTGTACTCGTAGCGGGGGCTCGACCGTGCCGTCCGAAGCCGCGGGGATGGTCAGCCCGGGCGGACCGCTGGTGAGCGCGTGGGAACACGGACCGTCGGGCAGGTCGGCGCCGGGACGCCACGTTGAGTCGCGCCCCCGTGGTGATCTGCTCCCCGGCGGGGTCTCCGCCAGCAGTGACTGACCGTCCAGGTGAAGGCGCCGGAGGACCCTTGCTCCGGCGGCGTCAGTGATGGTGACGATGACGTTGGCTGCGTGACCCGGTAATCGTGCCGGTGATCGGGCCGGTGTTGAGATTGATGCCCAACCCGGCCGGCGCACCCGTCATGGTGAAGGTGCACGGCGTGTTCGGGCACGTCGAGGCGGAGTGTCGTTGACGACCGCATCGAGCGTCGAGATCTGGTTCGCCGGCGTGACTGTTGGTTTTGCGACGATCGTCCAGTTGAACGTGATGGCGAGCGAGCCGCCGTTCACCGTGTCGTTGTCCGTGACGGTCAGCGTTACCGGGCCAGAGCTGAGAGCGGTGGGTGTTCCGGTGATGCGTCCACCCACGGTCATGGTCAGCCCGGCCGGCAGCGTGCCCGACCAGGTGTAGAAGCCGGAGCCACCGCTCGCGGTGAGCTGGAGCGCGACTATCGCCGTGTTGATCGTGCTGACCTGGTCCACAGGCGTCGGCGCCAGCAGTGGCGGGTAGCTGATCGTCCAGGTGAAGAGGTCGGTGGTCGCCTTCCAGCCCGCGGCGTCGGTGATGGTGGCCCCCAGGTAAGGGTATCCCTGTGGTGGACCGGCGACGGTGCCGCCGATGGACACCGGTGCTGCTGTTGATCGTCAGCCCGTTCGGTGCGCCGCTCATGGAATAGACGCATGGCGTGTTCGGGCAGGTCGCT
>CAVTEA010000008.1:0-5988 GCA_963733615.1 uncultured Actinomycetes bacterium | reverse complement strand
CCAGTCCGTTCCGCCTCTTCGGCGGCCTCCTCGATCGCCTGCGCGTCGGCACCACGTCTCACCAGCTCGTCGAGAAGCGGACGATACGTCTGGTACATACCACCTCCCGCAGCGGTCGGACCCCGTCTGACTTTGGGCGCGCGACGACGGGGCATCTGTCACGTGTCTCTCTCATCGGGTGCACGCTGGCCGACTTGAGCGATTCGCCGCTGACAGTTGGTGCGGAGTAGCTGCGCTGCCGGCCGCCGATGGGCTATCTGTCTCGTTAACCAGCCAAATGCGACGGGGCCGTCGAGATCTCGCGCCCGCCGCGGTTTCTCGGCAACAACGCCTTCTCGAATCGCGGCGGCTCGCTGTTAGGACGTACGGTGAGGCCCATGACGACCGTGGGACCCCTGCCCGCCGCCATCACGATCCGCGAAGTCGGTCCGCGTGACGGGCTCCAGAACGAAGATCCGATCTCCGCCGACGCCAAGGTGCACCTGATCGACGCGCTGTCGCGCACCGGCGTCTCGCGCATCGAGGCGGTGTCGTTCGTGCATCCGGACGTGATCCCGCAGATGGCCGACGCCGACGAGGTGTGGGGGCGCATCGACCGCAACCCGTCTGTGCGCTATTCCGCCCTTGTGCCCAACATGCGCGGTGCCACGCGTGCGCTCGACGCGGGCCTTCGCGAGATCGAGGTCGTCGTCTCCGCGTCCGACACGCACAATCGCAAGAACATCAACCGGTTGACCAGCGAGTCGCTCGATGAGATCGCCGGCATCGTCGCGGCAGTGCACGACGCCGGGGGCACCGTCGAGGTCATCGTCTCCACCGCGTGGGGGTGCCCCTACGAGGGCGACGTGCCCGTCAGCCAGGTGATCGACGTTGCGAAGTCGGCAGCGGGCGCCGGCGCCGACGCGCTGACCTACGGCGACACCACCGGTATGGCCACCCCGCTGCGCGTGGTCGAACTGGTCGACGCCACCCGCGCGGCGCTCGGCGAACTGCCGCTGGCGCTGCACTTCCACAACACGCGCGGCACCGGCCTCGCGAACGTCTATGCCGCACTTCAACTGGGCGTCACCAACTTCGATGCCAGCGTCGGTGGGCTCGGCGGCTGCCCCTACGCGCCCGGTGCCACCGGCAACATCGCCACCGAAGAGGTCGTGGCGATGGTCGAGGACATGGGTATTGCCACGGGCATCAACCTCGATGCCCTGCTCGACGCCGCCGCGTACGCGCAGCTCGCCGTCGGCAAGGAGCTGCCCTCGAACGTGCTGCGCGCGGGACCCCGCTCACGGCTTACCGCAGTGGCCGAGGCGCTCGGCTGAGCGCGCCTCGGCTGAGCGCTCCTCACTGAGCGCGCCTCGGTCGAGCGGCGCCTCTGGTCAGCCGCCGGTGGGCTGTTCTGCCGGAGCCTGGATGGCGAAGAACGTCGCGCCCTGCGGGTCGCGCAGCCCGGCGAAGCGGCCGTACGGCGATTCCTTGACCGGCATGATGACCGTCGCACCGAGCTCGCTCGCCCGGCTCACGGCCGCGTCGACATCGTCGACGGAGAAATAGACCGCCCAGTGCGGCGGCACCTCGGCCGGTACCTCCGGACTGATCTGCCACATGCCGGCAACGTCGCGTCCGTCGACCTGCAGCGTCTGGTAGTGGAATTCGCCATCACTCACGTCGTGCGCGCGGACCGGCAGGATCGCGGTGTAGAACGCCACAGATGCGGCCAGATCGCGGGTGTTGAGCTCGTTCCAGGTCAGCGCGCCCGGTGCGTTCACCACCTGCGCGCCGGTGTGCTCGCCCGCCTGCCACGCGCCGGCGAAGGCACCGGTGGTGTCCTGCCAGACCAGCATCGTGCCCGCCGGACCGACCCGCATCGGGCCGATCACGATCGCGCCACCGTTCGCGGTGACGAGCTCGGCGAGCTTCTGCGCGTCGTCGGTGGCGAAGTAGGTGTTCCACGCCGGGGGTTGCTCGGTGACCGGGATGCCGCTCATGCCGGCAACGGTCTTGCCGTCCTTGGTGATCGTCGTGTAGTGGCCGCTCTGTTCGTCGGGACTGATGTCGAACTCCCACCCGAACAGCGAGCCGTAGAAGTCGCGGGCAGCGGATGGATCATGCGTGCCCAGGTCGGTCCACGACGGGATTCCCGGTGCGTACGACGAGCGTTGCGCCATGGTCGCCTGCCTCTTCCTCGAAGTGATGCTCCGACCCTGCCATGGCAGGCGGCGCGTCGGAAGGTGATGCGGGCCCTCGCTTGCGTACGACGAGCCCCAGCCCCACGAGCACGAGTACGGCACATCCGGCAAGACGCCACGTGACGGTCTCGTCGAGCACCAGCCAACACGCGGCAAGCCCGAAGCTCGGTACGAGCAGGCTGAACGTGGCGACCTTCGTCACCGAGTTGGGTCACGGTCACGCCGCTCTCGCGTCCCCGGCTGAAGCGGACGATCTTCGCCGCGACGCGCGCAGCCGGTGTCGGCCCGCGCCGCCCGGCGATCGACGCGTTTCTCGCCGAGTTGCGACGGGTTCCGCTGCGCAGGTCGCCGTAGCAGACTCGTCGTCGTGAAGACGCGACGACTTGTGCTGATCCGGCATGCCAAAGCTGCCATCGGCAGCGTCGATGTCGAACGCCCGCTCGCCGAACGCGGCGAGCACGACGCGCCCGCGATCGGCCGCTGGCTCGCCGAGCACGATCTGCTGCCCGATCATGTGGTCGTCTCGCCCGCGCGCCGCACGGTGCAGACCTGGCGCATGGCCTCGTCCGAGCTCGGCACGTCGAAGGGGCTCGGTGCGTCGAAGGGGCCGGTGCTCGACATGCGGGTCTACCGCAACACCGTCGAGGACCTGCTCAAGGTCGTCCGGCCGACACCCGCGAGCACGCGCACGCTCGTGCTGGTGGGGCACAACCCGTCACTGGAAGAGCTCGCCCTGACCCTCGACGACGGCCGCGGCGACGCGAACGCTCGCCGTGAGCTCGCGACGAAGTTCCCGACGAGTGCGATCGCCGTGTTCGATATGCGAACCGACTGGGCGCAGGTCGACTCGGCCACCGGGACGCTTCGGCGCTTCGCCACGCCGCGCGGCTGACTCGCCGGCACCAATTTCTGCGGCGGCCCCACCCGCATTTCGCGACTGCGCAGCGACTGCGCAGCGACTGCGCCACGAGCCGGAGACGGTTCGGTGCCGCGTGTGCAACGGCGAATCGGCGCTCTGGCATGTGGATCACGGTGTGGACGAGCAGGTGGACAAGGTCAGACGGCGAAATGGGCGGGTATCGTCCGGTCGCTCATGACGACCCGCGGCGTCACCCTTTGCACACGGCGATACGCGGTAGCGGGTTCCGCGGGGGTCAGCCGCCCTGGGTGATGTACTGCTCGAGCTGGCCGCGGTCTTGTTCGAGTTGACGGATCTGCCCGGCCACCACATCGCCGATCGTGACGATGCCGGCCAGTTTGCCGGCGGCGAGAACAGGCATGTGCCGGATGCGTAGCTCGGTCATGGCGCTGGCGACGCTGTCGACCGAGTCGTCGGGCTTGCAGCTGACGACGGTGGCGGTCATCAGGTCAGAGACGGTCGCGGCAAGCACGTTCTCGCCGCGCTCGTCGAGGTGACGGACGATGTCGCGTTCAGAGATGATGCCGGCGACCTGATCCTCGGCGACCACGACGAGAGCCCCGACGTTGCTCTGGGCGAGCCTGGCGAGCAGATCGCGCACCGAGTCATCGGGAGCGATTGTGACGACCGACGTGCCTTTGTGCCGAAGTATGTCCGAGATCTTCATCTGAACACCCCGATTCCGGTTTGCGCCTACCTGCCTAGTGCTGATCACGCTAGCCAGCGAGCCCCTCGATCGGAAGAGGATGACTACCTGAACCGGTCAGCGGTGACCTTGTGGAATGCGCCGTTGCGGCACACACGGTCGCCGCGCAACTCGAACAGGTCGACGCCGCGGGCGAGCTGCGAAGGGCCGCAGCCGCCGGAGCGTGTGGTGGGTGATCGGGTCATGGAGGCGGTCCGATCGCTCTACCGGAAGTCCCGAGAGCTGGTGCGTAGGCCGAGCGGCAGCCGCTCGATGTGCTCGGCCAGGACGTTGGTGACGCCGTCGGTGCGTTCGAGCATTCCGCGGATGAGCAGGCCGCCCGACTGGCGCGCCACCCGGCGGTGCCGCGCCCAGACGGTGGCCTCGCAGATGACGTTGACCATGCCCGTCTCGTCCTCGAGGTTGATGAACGTGACCCCGCGAGCGGTGGAAGGCCGCTGCCGGTGGGTGACGATGCCGCCGACAGTGACCCGGGTGTGGTCGCCGAGTGCGCGCAGGCCGGCGGCGGTGACGATGCCCAACTCGTCCAGGCGATCGCGAATCAGGGCAGTGGGGTAGCGCTCGGGCGTGACCCCGGTGGACCACATGTCGGCGATCAACTGCTCCGGTTCGGTCATGGCCGGTATTGCCGGCGTGCTCGACTCGTCGAAGATCGTGAGATCGAGTTGGCCGGGACGAGCCGCCGCTGCGGCACCGGCCCCCCACAGCGCGTCGCGGCGCTCGACCCCGAAGCAGTCGAATGCACCGGACGTGGCGAGCGCCTCGACCTGGTCGGTGGACAACCCGACCCGCCGCGCCAGGTCGGCCATCGAGACGAAGTCGCCGCCGTTATGGCGTTCGGCCACGATTCGCTTGGCCAGGTCGGTGCCGATCGTGCGGACGCTGGCCAGCCCCATCCGGACCGCCGGCTGCGGCGCGGCGGCCCCTTCAGCGCAAGGGCACTGCGAGGGGCCGTCGCCGGCTTCGAGGGTTGCGCCCGCGGCGGAGATGTTGATGTCCGGCCCGCGCGTCTCGACACCGTGCCGCTTTGCGTCGTGCACCAGCGACTGCGGCGAATAGAACCCCATCGGCTGGGCGTTGAGCAGCGCGGCACAGAACGCGGCCGGGTAGTGCAGCTTGAGCCAGGACGAGGCGTAGACGAGCAGCGCGAAGCTGATCGCATGGCTCTCGGCGAAGCCGAACGAGGCGAACGCCTTGATCTTCTCGTAGATGTCGTCGGCGACTTCTCCGGTGATGCCGTTGCCTGCCATGCCTTCGTAGAGCCGCGCCTGCAGCGCGCCGATGCGATCGTTGGAGCGTTTCGAGCCCATCGCCCGGCGCAACTGATCGGCCTCGGCCGGGGTGAAGTCGGCGGCGGCCACGGCCAGTTGCATCAACTGCTCCTGGAACAGCGGGATACCGAGTGTGCGCTCGAGTGCGGGTTCGAGCTTCGGATGCGGATAGGTGATCGCTTCGCGCCCGTCGCGCCGGCGGATGTAGGGATGCACCGAGTTGCCCTGGATCGGGCCTGGCCGGATCAGCGCGACCTCGATGGCGAGGTCGTAGAAGTTCTGCGGCCGCAACCGGGGCAGGGTGGCCATCTGCGCGCGGGACTCGACCTGGAAGACACCGACCGAATCGGCCCGGCCGAGCATCTCGTAGACGCAGTCCTGCTCCTTCGGGATCGAGTCGAGATCGTGGCGCACGCCGTGCCAGTCGTCGATCAGGTCGAAGCAGTAGTGCAGCGCGGAGAGCATGCCCAGGCCCAGCAGGTCGAACTTGACCAGGCCGATCGCGGCGCAGTCGTCCTTGTCCCACTGCAGCACGGTGCGTAGGGGCTGCTGGGCACCGCTTGCGGTGCGCGCATGCAATCGCCCCCACTCGACCGGGCATACCTCGACGACCGGCCGGTCGCAGATCACCATGCCGCCGGAGTGGATGCCCAGGTGGCGCGGCGTGTTCTGCAGTTCAGCGGCAAGCTGTACAACCGCCGGCGGCGGATTGAGGTCTCGACCGCTCGCTGCGCTCGGGCGGACCCGCCGATCCACGCGCAAGCCTTCGGCGCGGGGGCGCGGCTCTTCGCGCGAGCGCTCTGGCATGTCGGCCCAGGTGGATCGGCGTTCCCGCCGCTCGCTGGCTCGGGCGGACCCGCCGATCCACGCGCAAGCCTTCGGCGCGGGGGCGCGGCTCTTCGCGCGAGC
>CAVTEA010000007.1:0-36142 GCA_963733615.1 uncultured Actinomycetes bacterium | reverse complement strand
CAGCTAGTTCGCCGTTGCGTACATGCGGATGAACGCCGCGATGAGCGGCAAGTGGCTGATCTCCAGCCGCCGGGCGAGTCTGACGATGGTGCCGGCGATCGTCTCCTGGATAGCCGGTATGGCGCTGGCGCACGGCTCGGCCCCGATCACGATCGGTACCGCCGTGGCGTTCATCAGCATGCTGAACCGGCTGGTCGGCCTTGAGCTTCTCGGACAACCGTAGTGAGATGCGTGCGGTCGCATCGCCGTCGTCAGGCCGGGGGAGCGGCCGGCGTCTCGGGCGCGCGGGTGATATCGATGCGGATCTCGTCGCCGTCCAGTGCAACGGTGACGGCCGGGCCGTCCTGGGTCTCGTACAGCGCTGCGGTGATCTCGCGGGCTGCCGCGGAGACGGCCGCGAGCAGCGCCAGACGTACCGACGAGTCCGCGGTTTCGGCGACGACGACGCGATCTGCTGAGTGCGCTCGTCGCCGAGTGCCGCACATGCGCGTATTTGGTCGTCGATGTCAGGACGCTGCGCCTGTTCAGCGGACTGGTCCGCGCCTGCGCCCAGCGTGCGAGTCGCGACGATGACCTGTCAGTGCCGGCCGATAATCTGAACCCTCGAATGTCCGTACGACCAGGGAGTTTGCCGGTGGCCGAAATCGTTGGGTTGAAGGTCCAGGTCATCGCCTGGACACATTTCGAGGCTCCGGCCGACATCCCGTGGGAAACCGACGCTGCGGGGGGCGAGGCGCTCGCCGAGTTCGCCGGGCGCGCGTGCTACCAGTCCTGGAAGAAGCCGAACCCCGCGACGGCGACGAACAGCGGCTATCTGCGGCATATCCTCGAAGTCGGGCACCTGTCCGTTCTCGAGCACGGCACCGTGACGATGTATCTGACTGGCATCTCCAGGTCGCTGACCCACGAACTGATCCGCCACCGCCACTTCTCCTACTCCCAACTCTCGCAGCGTTACGTCCCTGAGCGCGATGCGGCCATGGTCGAGCCCGACGTCATCGCCGACGACCCGGAATTGCACGCCAAGTTCGTCGAGGCGAGCGACGCGGCCGTACGTGCCTACACCGAACTGCTCGAAGGACTGCAGAAGAAGTTCGCCGATGTAGAGCAGGCAACCTTGCGACGCAAGCAGGCGCGTCAGGCGGCGCGGGCGGTGCTGCCGAACGCCACCGAGACGCGCATCGTCGTCACCGGCAACTACCGCGCCTGGCGTCATTTCGTGGCGATGCGGGCCTCCGAGCACGCCGACGTCGAGATCCGGGCGCTTGCCATCGCCTGCCTGCGCGAACTCAAGCGCGTCGCGGGCAACGTCTTCGCCGACTTCGAGATCACCGAGCTTCCCGACGGCACCGAGATCGCATCCTCACCGCTGGTCTCCGAGGGCTGATCCCGCGCCGGCGGCTCATACCGCGATCCGCGCGGGCGCCCTAAAGCGCCGCGGCAGGAGAGAGGGTGCTCGTTGCCTGAGCACACGACCCCATCGGGGCTGTTCGTCGGACTCGCAACGCTGGACGTCGTCCATGTGGTCGAAGCGGGACTCACGCCGAACCAAAAGGTCACCGCACTGCGGCAGGACATCGCGGGCGGTGGCCCGGCGGCGAACGCCGCGGTCACCTTCGCCGCGCTCGGCGGCGACGCGACGCTGCTCACCGCGCTCGGCAGTCATCCGCTCGCGCGGAGCGTGGCCAACGAGCTCACGTCGCACGGCGTCGTGATCATCGACGCGGCACCGCAGGAGATCCGCACGCCCGCCGTTTCGCTGATCCGGGTGGTGAGCGACACCGGCGAGCGCAGCGTTTCCTCGGTCAACGCGACCGGCGCCGAGGCGGCACCGCCCCGCGATCTGGACCGTCTCGTGTCCGCGGCCGACGTCGTTCTCGTCGACGGCCATCACCCGCAACTCGCCCTTGATGCAGCGGAACTCGCCCGTAGCGATGACGTGCCGGTGCTGCTCGACGCCGGCAGTTGGAAGCCGATCCTTGCTCAGTTGTTAGGCCTGGTCGACTCTGCGATCTGCTCGGCCGACTTCGCCGAACCAGGGCGAGCGCCGGTACTCGACAGCATTCTCGGTTACGGCGCCACATCGGCGGCCGTGACGAATGGCGCCGAGCCGATCCGGTGGGCCACGCGCGCCGATTCGGGGACGATCCAGGTACCGCAGGTGACCGCACGCGACACGACCGGCGCCGGCGATGCGTTCCACGGTGCGGCGGCCTATGCGCTTGCCGGCCAGGCGAACTGGCCAGCAACCTTGGAATTCGCCGCGCAAATCGCGGCCGTGCGGGTGCAATACCTGGGTCCGCGCGCGTGGCTGGCCGCCATCATCCCGCATTGATCCACCGCGAGGTTTCTGGTGCCTTGTCCGCGGATCGCCGCTCAGAGCAGGGTTCGCGACCGGAGAATGAACGCTTTCGGGGGAGGCAGAGGGGCTAAATTGGTTCCTATGTCTGTGCTCGATTCCCACCGCCCGTTCGGGCGTCTGCTCACAGCAATGGTCACCCCGTTCGGCGTGAGCGGTGAGCTCGACCTCGATACGGCGGGCAAGCTGGCCGGCTACCTGGTGGACGAGCAGCGCAATGACGCGTTGGTCATCAACGGCACGACCGGCGAGTCGCCCACCACGACCGACGCCGAGAAGTCGGACCTGCTGCGCGCAGTCGCCGATTCCGTGGGCGATCGAGCAAAGGTCGTCGCCGGGGTCGGCACCTTCGACACGGTGCACTCGATCCATCTCGCCGAACAGGCGGCGAAGTCCGGCGCGGACGCGCTGCTCGTGGTCACCCCGTACTACTCCCGGCCACCGCAGCAGGGTCTGCTTGCCCATTTCCGGGCAATCGCCGACGCGACCGAGTTGCCAGTGATGCTCTACGACATCCCAGGGCGCACCGGCATGCCAATCGAAACAGACACATTGCTCCGCCTCGCTGAGCATGAACGGATTGTGGCGGTCAAGGACGCGAAAGGCGATCTTGGCGCCAGCGCCGAGGTGATGGCCAAGTCCGGCCTCGCGTACTACTGCGGTGAGGACAAGCTGACGCTCCCACTGCTGTCCGTGGGTGGCGCGGGCGTCGTCGGAACCTCGACCCACTTCAGCGGGGTCGGGACATTGGCGATGATCGAGGCCTACGAGGCAGGCGACGTCGCCGAAGCGCTCCGGTTGCACCGCCAGTTGCTGCCGATCTATACGGGCATCTTCCGAAGTTCCGGCACCATCCTGGTCAAGGCCGGACTGGCGCTGCGCGGCATGTCGGCGGGCCCGGTGCGGCTCCCGCTCGTCGATGCCACAGAGCACGAGATTGCGCATCTCAGCCAAGACCTCGCCGCAGCGGGACTCAACGACACAACCGCTTCGCCTGCCGCCTGAATGTCGACCTGACCGTTACGGTTGACCGGTGGCCCGCGCATCCGCAACACGATCCCGTCCTGCAGCGGGTAAGCGCGCCACCTCGTCCCGACGCGGTAGGGCGCAGGCGCCCGAGCCGGTAAAGCGCACGGGCGTTCTCGTCAGCCTGTGGCGGGCAATCTCGGCGATATGGCGGGCGATCGCGGCCATCATCGGCGGCCTGGCCCGGGCGGTGGGTCGCAATGCGGCGACGGCACGAGAGCTCGACCCGGCGCACCGGCGCGACGGTGCCGCGTTGGGTGTCATTGCGCTGTCGCTGATCGCCGCGGTCGCGGTGTGGGCGCACGGAGCGGGGCCGGGCGGGCGCGCGCTCGCGGCCCTGTTGCGGCTCATCGTCGGTAATGGCGCCGCCGTCGCCCCCGTGGTGCTGTTCGGCATCGGCGTCCACATGCTGCGCCAGGCAGGCCATCCTGAATCGCGCGGGCGGGTGCTCGTCGGAACGCTGGCGCTGATCCTTACCATTCTCGGCCTGTTCGATCTGTGGGCGGATTCCCCGGCTACCAGCGACGGTCGCTCGCACGCGGGTGGACTGCTCGGCGCGGGTGCGGCGGCTCCGCTGGAGCACGGGCTGTCAGCCGTCATCGCAGTACCGCTGCTGTTCCTGCTCGGCGTGTTCGGCGTGCTGGTCATCACCGCCACCCCGATCAGCCAGCTGCGCCAGCAGGTCGGTGCCCTGCTCGGGCGCAAGCACGACGACCTGGCCGAGGACGATCTGCCTGCCAATCGTGGCGCGGTCGTGCGCGATCTCGATCCGTCCGGGGCCAGGCCCGGGTCCGACGCCGACACCGCCCAGGTTCCATTCCTCGACGATCCGTTCTCGGGTGAGCTGCCAGTCGACGCGGTGGCACCGGTTCCGAAGCCGCGCAAGCCCAGGATGGCCAAGCCGAAGCTCGACGATGACGACCTGCCGGTCATCACCGCGCCGGTACAGCTCGAGCTCAATGGCGGCGGCGCGTACACGTTGCCCTCGCTGAAGGATCTCGAGGCGGGTAGTCGCCACCTGGCGCATACCAAGGCCAACGACGAGGTGATCGCGGCCCTGCAGCAGGTGTTCAGCGAGTTCGCGGTCGACTGCGCGGTCACCGGCTTCAGCCGCGGGCCTACCGTCACCCGGTACGAAGTCGAGCTCGGTCCTGGCGTCAAGGTCGAGCGCATCACCCAGCTCACCCGCAACATCGCCTACGCAGTCAAGAGCCCGGACGTGCGGATCATCAGCCCGATTCCCGGCAAGAGCGCGGTTGGGGTCGAGATCCCCAACACCGATCCCGAGATCGTCATGCTCGGCGACGTTCTGCGCGCGCCGGTGGCGCAGCGCGACCACCATCCGATGCTGGTCGCGCTGGGCAAGGACGTCGAGGGCGGTTTTGTCGTCGCGAACCTGACGAAGATGCCGCACCTACTCGTTGCCGGGGCAACCGGCGCCGGCAAGTCCAGCTGCATCAACGCGCTGATCCTCTCGGTGCTGGCTAGGGCGACTCCGGACCAGGTGCGGATGGTGCTCATTGATCCGAAGCGGGTCGAGTTCGCGGCCTACCAGGGCATTCCGCACCTGGTCACGCCGGTGATCACCAATCCGAAACGCGCTGCCGATGCTCTCCAGTGGGTCGTGCGCGAGATGGAGCTTCGCTATGAGGATATGGAGGCCTCGGGCGTACGGCATATCGACGACTTCAACCGCAAGGTGCAAAGCGGCGAGCTGATCGCCCCGCCGGGCTCCGAGCGCGTCTACTCTGCTTATCCGTACCTACTCGTGATCTGCGACGAACTCGCCGACCTGATGATGGTCGCCCCCCGCGACGTCGAGGACGCCGTCGTGCGCATTACGCAGCTCGCCCGTGCGGCTGGTATTCACTTGGTCATCGCCACGCAGCGCCCCTCGGTCGACGTCGTCACCGGGCTGATCAAGGCCAACGTGCCGTCGCGGCTCGGATTCAAGACATCTTCGCTCGCCGACTCGCGGGTCATTCTCGACCAGCCCGGGGCGGAGAAGCTGCTCGGTAAGGGCGACGGGTTGTTCCTGCCGATGGGCGCCTCCAAGCCCGCGCGCATCCAGGGCGCGTACGTCACTGACTCCGAGATCCACAACATTGTCGATCACTGCAAGAAGCAGCTGCAGCCCGCCTACCGTGACGACGTGACGGCACCACAGGCCGCCCGCAAGGAGATCGACGAGGACATCGGCGACGATCTCGATCTGTTCCTGTCCGCCGTGGAGCTTGTCGTCTCGACCCAGTTCGGCTCGACGTCGATGCTCCAGCGCAAGCTGCGTGTGGGCTTCGCCAAGGCAGGCCGGCTCATGGACCTGATGGAGTCGCGGGGCATCGTCGGACCCTCCGAGGGCTCGAAGGCCCGTGACGTCCTGGTCGTTCCGGACGAGCTTGCCGGGCTGCTCTACACCTTGCGAAACGGCGGGAGCGCGGACGACCTTGTTGCCGCCGACGAGGCTGAGGCGGAATAGGCAAGGCAATCAGCGCACGCGAAATCGGCTCACGTCCGGCGCGAGCCGGGGGCGTGAGCCGATTGCTTATATCAGGTTACGCGCGGTGACGTCCTACGTAGAACATCCTCTGCCAGGTGAGGCGGGCGCGCGTGCCACCATGATGCCGGCCGAGCCGATCGGTACCGGGCTCGGAACCCGCACCCGGCCACCGCACGACGCCGGGTACGCCCGACCGCTGCACTGCGCTCATTACAGATCACCTCCCATGAGGCGCAAGGTAACCGCTGAGGCGAGCGTGACACGTGAGGCGCGCGGTAATCGCGCCAAACATACAGATTCCCCAGCAACGGGCCGTGTCGCGCCACGAAAACGGTGCGAAGCGCTACAGGTTCAGCAGCATGCGGACGTTGCCGAGAGTATTCGGCTTGACGTATTCCAGGCCGAGGAACTCGGCGATGCCGGCGTCGTATGAACGGCGTAGCGCGTCGTAGGCGTCCGCGTCCACCGGCGCTCCGTCGATCTCGACGAAACCGTGCCGGGAGAAGAATCCGGTCTGGAACGTCAACGCGAACAGGCGTGCCAGACCCAGGTCACGCGCCGTAGCGATGAGTTCCCGCATCAGCGCGTCGCCGACCTTCTGGCCGCGGTGGTCGGGGCGTACCGCGAGTGTGCGGATCTCGCCGAGGTCGGCCCACAGGACGTGCACCGCTCCGCAGCCGATCACGACGCCGTTGTGCTCGGCGACGCGGAAGTCCGTCACGTCTTCGTAGAGGGTCACCAGTTCCTTGGCCAGTAGCTTGCGGCCGGAGCCTGCGTACGTGTCGACCAGAGTCTTGATCGCAGGTACGTCAGGGGTTCGGGCACGGCGAACCATCAGCGTCACTCCTGCACGCTAGTCGACGCCGCCGGTGCATTTGTAGGTCAGCCCATTGAGCCCGTTCGTACGTCGAGGACGACATCGGTGAAGGGCGGCCCTCTTACCCGGCCGTCAGCTATTGCCACATTGGACTGGACGCGATGGACGTGCGAATCCACTTCATCTCGGGCACGATGACGTGCCTGCGGGCGCGGCCGGGCGCAAGGCGTGAGTGTCCGCGACAAGCCCGCAGGTACCCTGCCAACGTGTCAGAAGCTGCCGAGCGCGCCGTCGCGCTGGTCACCCTGGGGTGCGCGCGCAACGAGGTCGACTCCGAGGAGTTGGCGGCGAGGCTCGGCGCCGGTGGCTGGTCGCTGGCCGGTACCGAGGGCGCGGCCGAGGCCGAGATCGTCCTCGTCAACACGTGCGGCTTCATCGATGCGGCGAAGAAGGACTCGATCGACACCGTCCTCGCCGCGGCCGACACCGGCAAGAAGGTTGTCGCTGTCGGTTGCCTTGCCGAGCGGTACGGCGACGAGCTAGCCGCGTCGCTACCCGAGGCCGATGCCGTGCTCGGCTTCGACTCCTATGCCGACATTGCGGCCCGCCTCGACGACGTGCTCGCCGGCCGGCCGGTG
This sequence comes from uncultured Actinomycetes bacterium, assembly GCA_963733615.1. Lineage (GTDB taxonomy): Bacteria > Actinomycetota > Actinomycetes > Mycobacteriales > Jatrophihabitantaceae > DASXRA01. The sequence continues at coordinate 28,805 of CAVTEA010000007.1, read as the reverse complement.
CCGTCGCACGTTCCGCGCGACCGGCGGCAATTACTGCCAGTGGCGCCGGCGCGGCGGCAGGCAGTGGTCTCCGAGGTCGCCGTGCCAGGTCACGCGTGGCTCCCGGGTGGTCGAGTCCGCCTGGATGGATCGCCGGTCGCATACCTCAAGCTCGCATCCGGGTGCGATCGTCGCTGCTCGTTCTGCGCCATCCCGTCCTTTCGCGGCTCGTTCGTATCGCGCTCACCTGCCGAGGTGCTGGACGAGGCGCGCTGGCTCGCCTCGAGCGGGGCCCGCGAGCTGGTGCTCGTCAGCGAGAACTCCACGTCATACGGCAAAGACCTCGGCGATCTGCGGGCCCTCGAGGTCCTCCTGCCGAAGTTGTGCGACGTGGACGGCATCGAACGCGTGCGCGTCTCCTATCTGCAGCCGGCCGAGCTGCGCCCGTCTCTGCTCGAGGTGATCGCCACGACCGCCGCAGTGGCGCCCTATTTCGACCTGTCATTCCAGCACGCCAGCCCGGCGGTGCTGCGGCGGATGAAGCGGTTCGGATCGACGGAGGCGTTCCTCGACCTGCTCGAGCGTGCCCGCTCGCTTCGCCCGACCGCCGGGGCGCGCAGCAACGTCATAGTCGGATTCCCCGGTGAGACCGAGGCTGATCTGGCCGAGCTGGAGCGCTTCCTCTGTGCCGCGCGTCTGGACGCCATCGGCGTATTCGGCTACTCCGACGAGGAGGGCACCGATGCCGCCGGCTTCGACGGCAAGCTGAGCGAAGATGTCATTGCCCAGCGGGTCGAACGTGTCTCATCACTCGCGGACGAGCTGGTCGCGCAACGTGCGGATCAGCGTCTCTCCGAGCGCGTCGAGGTTCTCGTCGAGCAGGACGATGACGAGATCGTCGGCCGGGCTGCGCACCAGGGTCCGGATGTCGACGGCGTAACTCGACTGGTGGGCGACATCACCGGACTACGCCGCGGAGACCTGGTGTCTGCGGTCGTGGTCGACACCGATGGCGCCGACCTGCTGGCGCGCGTCCCGACGACACAGCACTGAAGGTGCGCTCCTTGCCCGACGACCCCATCGCCGCGGCGCCGAGTTCGGCGTCGCTCTGGAACATCGCCAACGCACTCACCATCTTGCGGCTGCTGCTCGTGCCGGTGTTCGCGCTACTGCTGGTGCATGACGACGGTCATCAGACGGGGTGGCGCATCGCCGCATGGGCGGTATTCGCCCTGGCATCGGTCACCGATCGATTCGACGGTGAGCTGGCGCGCAAGCGCGGTCTGGTCACGGAGTTCGGCAAGCTCGCCGACCCGATCGCCGACAAGGCGCTGGTCGGTACTGCCCTCGTTGGCCTCTCATCGCTGGGTGATCTTGCCTGGTGGGTCACGATCGTGATGCTCGTGCGCGAAGTCGGCGTGACGGTGCTGCGGTTCTGGGTCATCCGCCATGGCGTCATCGCAGCCAGCCGCGGCGGAAAGGTGAAGACGCTGCTGCAGGGCGTCGCTATCGGCTTGTACGTGCTCCCGCTGTCGGGCTGGCTGCACGTTGTTGCCGTCGTCGTCATGGGCGCGGCGGTCGCCCTAGCGCTGATCACCGGAGCCGACTACGTGGCCCGCGCCGTGCGGCTACGGCGTTCGGCCCGGGCGGTGGCGTGAGACCGGGGTTGCGCATGCCCCGCTTTGCAGGCCCACGATGACCGACTACGCGACGGTGCTCGCCGCCGTCCACGCCGATCTGCGCGAACTGGGTGCCACGATCGCTGTGGCGGAATCGCTGACCGGGGGACTGCTCACTGCCGCGCTGACGTCGACTGCCGGAGCCAGCGAAACCGTCCGTGGCGGGCTCGTGGTCTACGCGACTGACCTCAAGGCCACGATGGCGGGCGTGCCGGCCGACCTGCTCGCAGAGCGAGGAGCGGTTGATCCGGACGTAGCACTGGCGCTGGCGCGGGGCGTCCGGACTCGCCTCGGCGCCACCTACGGTCTTGGCGTGACCGGAGTGGCCGGACCAGATCCGCAGGACGGTAAGCCGGTCGGAACGGTGTTTCTCGCGATCGCCGGGCCGAGCGACGAGATCGTCGCCGAGCGCACCTTCAGCGGCGACCGCGCGGCGATCAGGTCTGCTGCGGTCGACGCGACGCTCGATGTGCTGAAAAGGGAATGCACGAACGCGATTACAGCGTTACGTTCGCTGTGAGCGGAGAACGCTGGTCAGACGCGAGGGTGTCGTGTCCGGCAGGTACGGTAAATCTGATCCAGCGCACGTCGCGCCGGACGAATCGGTGAAGGGGGTTTCGCACCATGGCAGTGCTCAGAAAAGTGGTTGGCGAGACCCTTCGTGCATTGCGCCTGCGTCAGCGCCGGACGCTACGTGAGGTGTCCTCGAGTGCACGAGTGAGCCTCGGCTACCTGTCCGAAGTCGAACGAGGGCAGAAGGAACCGTCCTCCGAACTGCTCGCGGCGATTTGCGGCGCTCTTGACGTCGAGTTGTCCGAGCTGTTCCGCGAGGTCACCGACACGTTGCGTCGCGAGGAGAAGATCGCAGTGCGCGTGGGCAGCGTGTCAGGCTCCGAGCATGCCCGAATTCACCCGGCAACCGGCGAGCCCCGCGGCCCGCAGGCTCGTGCTCTTGGGCCCGTCGCCGCGTAGTCAGCAGGGCGTCGAGCCGCCGGGCCGATTCGCGTGGTCAACCATTCCGGCAGTCTGCGAGCGAGCGGCCTACCTGTTGTGACCTGAGACGTCGTTGACGCGGGTTATGCGGTGAGTGCTGGTGGTGAGTGTTGATCATGAAACGCCACCGACCCGGGCACTACCGTGAGCCGTCAAGGACCTCCACCGCCCGGCGTGCACGCCAAGACCTCCGCCCATCCTGAAACATTCACGCCGCCAACGACCTGTCGGGTCACGTCAAGTGTTGCGCTAGCCAGGGGGCAGTACCGGGCTCCGCGCGCCAACACGGCTCGATGCGACAGTGCGGGTAGCGTCGCCTCTTATGGGCTCGGATCCATTGTTCGACACGCTGTTTCGACCGACAGCGCTGTCGCCGCAGGCTGCATCTGCGGCTCCGGTGCGGCCGGCCGGCACGCGATCTCGAGCCGGCAACGCAATGAACCGCACTCGTGCGGCGTTGGTCGACGGCGCACGCGAGGCCGTCACCGCCAGCGCAACCAAGATCACCATGGCACAGGTCGCGACCTCGGCAGGCGTCGCCAAGGCAACCTTGTACAACCACTTCCGCACGCGTGAGGCCGTGTTGGCCGCCTTGCTGGCGGACGAGGTGAACCGGCTCGTCGGGACCGCGGCCGATCGCGGCCTCGCCGAGGCTCTGGCCGACACAGCACTGGCGCTGTCGGAGAATCCGATGCTGCGCACGATCGCCCGCCTCGAGCCGGCCACCCTGGCGCTGCTCGCCCAGGTCGACATGGCGGCCGAGGGCTGGCGCCGTGCCCGCGACGCGATTCGGACACTTCTGTGCGAAGCGGGCCGGGGTGGCACCGGCACCGTGTTGCGCTGGCTCGCGTCCTACGTCGTGACACCGGCGGCTTGCGCCGACATCGCCGCAGACGTCGAGATTCTGCTCACCGGCCTGCCTGCGGCCCACTCTGCGGAGTCCGCGGACCAGGCCGTGCCGGCTTGATGCGCTGCCTGCTACTGCTCTGCGCAGAGCAGCACGTGCCGGAACTTGCCGCCCGGCCCGCACGTCGAGACGATGGGGAGCGCATGATGGGCGAATCGATTTCTGCGGCGTAGTCGGAGGCGTAGCACATGGCCAGGGCCAATCCGTTTGTGCGGAGTTGGAAGTATTTTTCGGCGTGGTTCGGCGCCAAGGTCGACGAGAAGGCTGACCCGAAAATCCAGATCCAGCAAGCGATTCAAGAGGCGCAGCGTCAGCACGAGGCCCTGACCAGGCAGGCCGCCAGCGTGATCGGCAACCAGCGCCAGCTCGAGATGAAGCTCGACCGGCAGCTCGGCCAGATCGAGACGCTGCAGGCGCAAGCACGAGAGGCGCTCGTGCTCGCCGACAGTGCGCGCAGCAAAGGTGAGGCGCAGAAGGCGGCCGACTTCGAGCAGACTGCGCAGGATCTCGCGAACCAGTTGGTTTCAGCCGAGCAGTCCGTGCAAGACCTCAAGAGCCTGCACGATCAGTCGCTTCAGGCAGCGCAGCAGGCACGTCTTGCGGTCAAGAACGACGAGTTGATGCTGGAGCAGAAGCTCGCCGAACGAACCAAGCTGCTCACCCAACTCGAGCAGGCCAAGATGCAGGAGTCGGTGTCCAAGTCCCTGCAGCAGATGAGCGAGCTGGCAGCGCCGAGCAATGTGCCCTCGCTCGAAGAGGTGCGCGACAAGATCGAGCATCGTTACGCGACCGCACTCGGCCAGGCCGATCTCGCTCAGGGCTCGATGGCCGGGCGCACGCTCGAGGTCCAGCGGGCGACGATCAATCTGAAGGGCGCTGCGCGTCTGGACGAGATCCGGGCGGCCCTCAGCGCCGAGAAGGGCGGCGATGGCCCGGCGGCCGTCGCGGGCGGCAGTACGCCGGCGATTGACGCGCAGCCAGGGCAGGCGCCGACGTCCGTGCCGGACGACGCCACGAAGGCACCGGAGCAGGCCTAGCTTCGAGCAGCGCCGACGATGCGGTCAATACCCGAATTCCTGATCATTGCGTTGCTGGTCACGGTTACCCCGGGCCCGGGCACGGCGATGATTGTGCGGATCGCGGCACGCGATGGCCGGCCGACGGCGCTGCGGTGCTGATACTGCTCGGTATCCGTTCACTGTTTCGACGTGGTTCGCCGGACGCGGCGAGCGATGCCGCGCGGCAGCCCCGCGGCGGGCGCTGCTCACGCTACGGCTGCAGCGGACGCTCGAACGGGTCACCGGCCGTCGTGCTGATCGGTCTGGGTGCCAGGCTGGCCGCAGAAGCGCGCTACCGCGAGCCAGCACGCCCGTCGTCGACTGCTCGGGATGATTCCGGTTGGCGTACATGAGGCGCTGCGCGGTGCGCACGACTTGGCGCAGGTCGCCGACGTCGGCCACCCGCGCCCAGGGGCTGACCCGGGCGACGAACAGGGTCTCTGACTTGTGCAGATTCCCGTTGCCGGCGAGGTTGCGTTGACCGAGTAACGCCTCTCCGACTGCGAGGTCAGGCTCTGGTCGCTGTTCGCGAGTTCGGGCACTCGCAGATCGAACATCGTCACCGTACGACCGTGCAGTGCCTCGTGCAGTCGCTTTGCGGTCAGCCAGACCGTGTCACCCTCGGGCACGGGTCAATCGTGCTACTCGAACCCGGCGAGATACGTCGCGGCGAGGTCCGCGTCGCCGTGACCCATCTCGATCGCTCGCGTGAGGCGGGCCAGGGCACCCTCGGTGGCGTCCATCAGCACGCCCGAATCGGCCGCAGCCTCGAGTATCAGCCTGCCGTCCTTGGCTGCGTTCGCTGACGAGAAGTTCGGTGCGAAGTCTCCGGCGAGCATCGCCGCGGCCTTCGCTCGCAGGTAGCCATTGTCCAACGGGCCGCCCGCGACAACGTCGAGGAAGCGCTCTGGTTCGACGCCCAGCCCGCGAGCCAGGCCGAGGACCTCCGCGGTTGCGGTGACCAGGGAAACCACCCAGGTATTCGCGACGAGTTTGAGTCGAGTGGCCGCCGCCCCGGCCGGGTCGTCGTCGAGCCAGATGGTGCGCGAGCCGACTGCGTCGAAGACCGGTTGGACAAGCGGGCGGACGTCGCCGGCGCCCGCGGCCAGCACGACAAGGGCACCGTCCTCGGCCGGTTGGCGAGTGCCCAGCACGGGCGCGTCGACATAGGCCAGTCCGTGCTTCGCGGCCAACGCCGCTAGGTCGACACTGGCCCGGATGCCGACGGTGCTCATCTGCGCCCAGACCGGGCGAGCGCCGTTGCCGGGAAGGCCCGGCGTTGCGTCGGCCATGACTGCGGCCACGGTCGGTCCGTCGGTGAGCATCGTGACAATGACGTCAGCGCCTGCGACTGCATCGGCAGGAGTCGCGGCCGGGGTTGCGCCCGCGATCTTCTCGATCCGGACCGGGGTTCGGTTCCACGCCTGCACGGAGAAACCGTTGGCGATCAGGTTTCGGGCCATTGCCGCGCCCATGGTTCCGGTACCGAGCAGGGCAACTGTCGTCATCGAACGTTCCGTTTCTCTTGACCGCGCTCGTGGTGAGCGGGGGTGGACAGGGAGCCAGGTCGCGGCTGCAGGTGAGGTGGGTGTCGCGGGCGCCAACCGACGATAACGCAGCACACGATGGCCATTGCATACAGGCGTGGCCGGTCAGGCCCGCAGCCTGAGTCCGCGCGGTGTCGGACGGAATCCGGCTGCCTCGAGCGCCTCACCCAGCGGCGATCTGACGACCGGCGCGCCATCAGCGCGCTCGACCGAGAGTTTGCCAAGGGCACCGTCGCGAACGGCGAGCGCCAGCGCGTCGGCGGCCGGTTGCAGCACGTCGAGATCGGCGGCGAAGGACAGCAATGTGCGTCCACCGCGCTCGACGTAGAGAACGCAGCGGCCGCCGACCAGCACCGTGAGCGCGCCTGCCTTGCGTGCCGGCTGGTGCCCTCGCTTACTGTTGTCAGCCGCCGGACGTTCGGGCCAGGGCAACGCGGCGCCGTAAGGGTTGGCTGGATCGGTGGCGGCGAGCACCAATGCCGGTGCCCCGTCGCGGTCGCGGGTGTAGGAGCGCAACCGATCGACCGCGCCGGGCAGCGCGAACTGGGCGGCGCCGAGGCCCGCGACGAAGTAGCCGCGACGGATGTGGCCAGCCTCCTCCGAGGCCTTGAACACGGGGTACACAGCCGTGAACCCACCGGCCACGCGTTCCGCGGCGACGGCGCCCCGGGTGACCACACCGTGACGATCGAGCAGCGACTCGGCCGCTGCAAGGGTGCGCCGGGTGAGATCGCCGTCGCGGACCGGTAGCCGCGACCAGCGCCCGGCCATCGCCGGGGGTAGCGCACGAGAGCTCGCGGTCGGTGCGGCCAAGCCGGAGTACCGGCCGTAACGGGCGCGCGGCGTGCGCGCCTTGCGGGTGTGAGCGGTGCGCGAGCCACTGCCGAGCAGCGTACGAACCGGCGCGATGGTGTCGTTGGTTAGCCAGCCACCCCAGACCAGATCCCACACCGCGGCGGCGGTCTCGGTGTCGGAGCCGCCGGTGCGCTCGGCGAGGGCGCGGAAGAACAAGGCTTGATCACCGTCGAGCGCAGCCAGCAGCGCTTCGTGCACCTCACCGTCGACGTCGATCGGGTCGGGCAGCAGCAACGTGGCGCCCTCGGCCGGGGCGAGCACGATCCAGCCGTCGTTGCCCGCAAGGGCCCCAGCGCCGCTCCACAGCACGTCACCGGCGAGAGTGAGCTCGTCGAGCAGCGCGGGGGAGTAGCCGTCGACCCGGCTCGGCAGGACCAGAGTCTCGAGGGCGCTCGCCGGCAGCGGCACGCCGGCGAGCTGCTCGATGGCACGCAGCACGGCGTCGAGGCCCTTCGCTCGCCGCCCGGTTATGCCCTGCCAGGCCGGCAGGAAATGCCCCAGCACCTCGGCAGGCACCGGTTCGACGTCGCGTCGCAAGACCGCGAGCGAGCGCCGGCGGATCATTCGCAGCACCTCGGAGTCACACCACTCGTGCCCCGTGGCGCCGGGGGTGAACCCGCCGGAAACGGCGCGCCCGGCCACGCGCAGCCGCTCCAGAGCGGCATTTGCGACGGAAATGCCGATGCCAAGTCGAGCGGCGACGTCGTCGGCGCGGAAGGGGCCATGCGTACGCGCATAGCGGGCGACGAGATCACCGAGCGGATCGCGCACCGGCTCGGTGAACGCCTCGGGCACGCCGACCGGGAGGGCGGTGCCGAGCGCATCGCGTACCCGGCCGGAGTCCTCGATGGCCAACCATCGTTCGTCGCCTGCCACCCGAACCCGAATGGCGCGACGCTTCGACTCGAGTTCGGCGAGGTCGTGCGAGGTGGCCCCACGGGCCAGCGCCTCGCCGGTGGTGAGGTCGCCGATACCGCGCAGCAGGTCGTGCACCGAGTCGAGCCCACGGGCGTGGCGTTGCGGCGTGAGTCGCTGCAACTCGGCCGCCACCGCGATCATCGCATCGGCGTCGAAAAGCTCCCTCAGCTCGGTGGAACCGAGCAGTTCGGCGAGCAGCCTGGTGTCGAGCGAGAGAGCCTGCGCCCGTCGCTCGGCAAGCGGCGCGTCGCCGTCGTAGAGGAACATGCCGACGTAGCCGAACAGCAGCGACCGGGCGAACGGCGATGCCTCGCGTGTTTCGACCTCGACGAGGCGCACTCGGCGCGATGCGAGGTCGCGCATCAGCCCGACGAGGCCGGGTACGTCAAAGACATCCTGCAGGCACTCGCGCATCGCCTCGAGCGTCACGGGGAACTCGCTGAAATCGCTGGCTACCTGGAGCAACTGGTTTGCGCGCTGGCGCTGCTGCCACAGCGGCGTGCGGCGCTGCGGATCGCGCCTGGGCAGGAGCAACGCGCGAGCCGCGCATTCACGAAATCGCGACGCGAACACCGCTGAGCCGCCCAGTTCGGCAGTGACCAGCGGCTCGATCTCGGCGGCATCGAAGATCGCGATGTCGGCGTCGGGCGGCTCGGCGTCGGTGTCGGGCAGGCGCAGCACGATGCCGTCGTCAGTGTGCATGGACTGCACCTCGAGACCATGGCGCTCGCGCAACCGCGCGCTGATCGCCAGGGCCCACGGTGCGTTGACCGGCGCGCCGAACGGCGAATGCACGACCAGGCGCCAGTCGCCGAGCTCGTCGCGAAAGCGCTCGACCAGCACGGTGCGGTCGTCGGGCAGGTGCCCGGTGGCCTCGCGCTGCTCGCTGAGATAGGCCAGCAGGTTGGCTGTGCCCCAGCTGTCGAGGCCCGCCGCGGCCGCTCGCGCTGCGGCCTGGGCCGCATCCATGGTGGATACCTCACGCATGAACGCCCCGAGTGCCCGGCCGAGCTCGACCGGGCGCCCGGGGGCGTCGCCCTTCCAGAACGGCATGCGGCCGATCTCTCCAGGCGCCGGCGTGACCAGGACGCGGTCGTGGGTGATGTCTTCGATGCGCCAGGACGACGAGCCCAGCAGGAACACATCGCCGATGCGTGACTCGTACACCATCTCCTCGTCTAGCTCACCGACGCGGCGGCCGGGCCCGTCCGTCCCGGCGAGAAAGACCCCGAACAGGCCGCGGTCGGGAATAGTGCCGCCGCTGGTGACGGCAAGTCGTTGAGCTCCCGGGCGCGCCGTCAGCTCGCCGGTCACCCGGTCCCAAACGAGGCGGGGGCGCAACTCGGCGAACGCATCGGAGGGATAGCGCCCAGCCAGCATGTCGAGCACCGCTTCGAGGGCGGATCGGGGCAGCCCGGCAAATGATGCCGCCCGCCCGACGATCTCGGCCACGGAATCGACGGTCAGCGGGTCCATCGACACCATCGCGACGATCTGCTGAGCAAGCACGTCGAGTGGATTGCGCGGATAGCGCATGGTCTCGATCGCTGCCTCGCGCATGCGCTCGGCCACGACCGCGCACTCGACCAGATCGCCGCGGTATTTCGGGAAGATCACGCCACGTGAAATCGCGCCGACCTGGTGGCCGGCCCGCCCGACACGCTGCAGGCCGGACGCTACCGACGGCGGCGCCTCGACCTGGACCACGAGATCTACCGCGCCCATGTCGATGCCGAGTTCGAGAGATGAGGTGGCGACGACGGCAGGCAGCCGTCCTGCCTTGAGATCTTCTTCGACGACCTGGCGCTGTTCCCGGGAAACCGAGCCGTGATGGGCCCGGGCTACCACGACCTCACCCGCGGGCCGTCCAGCACCCGATTCGGCCATGATCTGGGCGGGAGGCCTGCCTGCCGGTTCGACAAGGAGGCCCTGGCGTTCGGACTCGAGCTCGTTCAGCCGCGCGGTGAGGCGCTCGGCCAGTCGCCGCGAGTTGACGAAGACGATGGTCGAACGATGCTGCTCGATCAGGTCGAGCACGCGCTCTTCGACATGTGGCCAGATCGAGGTTCGCTGTTCGGCACCCGCGGCCGGCCCGGTGAGATCGCCGGTCTGCTCGCCGAGCGCGCCCATGTCTTCAACCGGCACGACGACCTGCAGGTCGAATGTCTTCTGTGCGGGCGGCGAGACGATCGCCACCGGGCGTCCGCCGGCGAGGAAGGTGGCGACCTCGTCCACCGGGCGGACGGTGGCGGAGAGCCCGATGCGCTGAGCGGGCGATTCGAGCAGGGCATCGAGGCGCTCGAGCGACACTGCCAGGTGTGCGCCCCGCTTGGTGGCGCACACCGCATGAACCTCGTCGACGATCACCGTGTCGATGCCGCGCAGCGCCTCACGGGCACCGGACGTCAGCAGCAAGAACAGCGATTCGGGCGTGGTGATGAGGATGTCGGCCGGACGCCGGGCAAACAGGCGACGCTCGTCGGCAGGCGTATCGCCGGTGCGCATGGCCACGGTGATGTCGGGCTCGGGCAGGCCAAGGCGTGCCGCCGCCTGCCGTATGCCGGCGAGTGGCGAGCGGAGATTGCGCTCGATGTCGACAGCCAAGGCCTTGAGCGGGCTGACGTAGAGCACCCGGCAGCGCCGCAGCGGATCGTCCGGCACGGGCAGTGCGGCCAGGCGGTCGAGCGAGGACAAGAACGCGGCAAGCGTCTTGCCGGAGCCGGTTGGCGCAACGACGAGAGTGTGCTCGCCCCGGGCAATGGCTTCCCACGCGCCCGCCTGGGCAGGGGTCGCCCCGGCGAAGGCGCCGTCGAACCATGCCTGAGTGGCTTGGGAAAATGGCGGCACGGATCCAGTGTGCCCGGCTGGTCTGACAGCTCAGGCTCGCGCGAGCCGAGATGCCAGCCGTTGGCGGGCGGCGGGCCAGTCGTCGTCGGTCATCGCGTACTGGACGGTGTCGCGCCAGCTGCCGTCGGGGCGGATACGGTGCTTGCGCAGGATGCCCTCTTTGACGGCACCGAGCCGCTCGATCGCCGCCTGCGATCTGGTGTTGTTGATGTCGGTGTGCCAGACGAGGCGAGCCGCGCCGAGCGTGTCGAAGGCATGGCCCATCATCAGCAGCTTCGATTCGGTGTTGTGCCCGGTGCGCCACCATCGCCGGCCGAGCCATGTGTGTCCGATGGCGATCGCGCGCAGTGCCGGGTTCACCTCGTAGAACGACGTGGTCCCGGCAAATTCGCCGGAGGCCGCATCGATCTGGGCATACGCGAAGCGCTCACCTCTGGCTCGACCCGCCAGGGCGACCAGGATCTGCTCGGCCGCGGCGTTCTCGTTCGTCGGGGCCCGCACGGACAACCAGCGAAAGACCTCGTCGCCGTCTTTGGACGCGGCCGCGAAGTAGCCGGACGTGTGCTCGATCGCCAGCGGCTCAAGGCGGATCAGCTGGCCGGGCAGGACGGGCAGCGCGTACCAGAGCGCTGGGTTGTCGGCAGGGGTGGCAGACATGGGACTCATCGTGCCAACACGGTCGGCACCGGTTCCCGGGCCACTCCTAGAGTGATGGACATGCGCCTGACTGACTTCTGGAGCCGGATGGAGGAGCGCTTCGGCGCCTCCTACGCGCGCAGCGTGGCCGCTGACCACCGGCTGACCACACTCGGGGCGACGGTCGACGAGGCGATCGCGTCGGGCGTGGAGACGCGACAAATCTGGCGTGCTGTTTGCACCGAGTTCGACATGCCCGCGCACCTGCGCTGACTCATGCTTCAGGGAGGCTATGTCGGCGTGTCGAGTGGAAATTTCGAACGCGTGTTCGTTTAGGCTGTGGATTGTCGGAGCGCTGTCCACAACTTCGCGCAACATGGCGAGATTTGTCGGTGCCCGGCTCTAGCGTCTGACCCGACACATCGAAGACCCAAGCAATCCCAGTGAAGAGGTGGCCTCATGGCAGCAGGTTTCGATCGCGAAAAGGCACTCGATGTCGCCCTGACGCAGATCGACAAGCAATTCGGCAAGGGATCGGTGATGCGCCTCGGCGAACGCGCAGCGGTGCCCATCGAGGTGATCCCGACCGGGTCGATCGCGCTTGATGTCGCGCTCGGGATCGGTGGCCTGCCACGTGGCCGCGTCGTGGAGATATACGGACCGGAAAGCTCGGGTAAGACGACCGTCGCGCTGCATGCGGTGGCCAATGCCCAGGCCGGTGGTGGCGTTGCCGCGTTCATCGATGCCGAGCACGCCCTCGACCCCGACTATGCCCGGGCGCTCGGTGTCGATACCGACGCGCTGCTGGTCAGCCAGCCCGACACGGGGGAGCAGGCGCTCGAGATCGCCGACATGCTGGTGCGCTCGGGCGCGTTGGACGTCATCGTCATCGACTCGGTGGCCGCATTGGTGCCTCGAGCCGAAATCGAAGGCGAGATGGGCGACAGTCATGTGGGCCTGCAGGCCCGCCTGATGAGCCAGGCGCTGCGCAAGATCACCGGCGCACTCAGCAACTCCGGCACAACCGCGATCTTCATCAACCAGCTCCGCGAAAAGATCGGCGTGATGTTCGGTTCACCCGAAACCACCACCGGCGGCAAGGCCCTGAAGTTCTATGCGTCGATACGCCTGGATGTGCGGCGCATCGAGACGCTCAAGGACGGTGGCGAAGCGGTCGGCAACCGTACCCGGGTGAAGGTGGTCAAGAACAAGGTTGCCCCGCCGTTCAAGCAGGCTGAGTTCGACATCGTCTACGGCCAGGGCATCAGCCGTGAGGGCTCGCTGATCGACGTGGGCGTTGAGCAGGGGCTGATCAAGAAGTCCGGTGCCTGGTACACCTACCAGACCGATCAGCTCGGCCAGGGCAAGGAGAACGTCCGCGGCTTCCTGCGCGACAACCCCGATCTCGCCGACGAGATCGAGAAGCGGATCAAGGAGAAGCTCGGCGTGGGGGCTCAGGTCGACGCCGACGCGCCTGTCGATCCGTTGCCGGCGCCGGTCGATTTCTAGAGGGTCGGTCTTGTCAGACGTAAACCTCATCCCGGATGAGCAGGACGCGCCGGGTGACCCGGAATCGGTCGCCCGCGCGATCTGCTTGCAGCAGCTCACCCAGCGGGCGCGTTCCCGCGCCGAACTTGCCACAGTGTTGCGTCGCCGCGGGGTTCCTGACGAGGCGGCTCGCACAGTGCTGGATCGGTTCGTCGAAGTCGGGCTCATCAACGATGAGTCGCTGGCACAGAATGTCGCATTGGCCCAGCACACAGAGCGAGGCTTGGCCGGGCGTGCCGTCGCGGTCAAACTCCGCCAGCGCGGGCTCTCCGATCAGGTCGTCGATTCCGCGCTCACGCTGATCGACGAGGACAGCGAGCGTGCCGCCGCCCGTCGGCTGGTCGCGCGCAAGCTGCCTGCCCTGCGGGGGCTGCCCGAGCAGACTCAGGCACGCCGCCTCGTCGGCCTGCTGGCGCGGCGCGGTTATTCGCCCGGCATGGCCGCAGCGGTCGTTCGAGAGGCCCTTGAGTCCGGGGTTATGGATGGTATTTCCGACGATCTAGCCGCTGAGTGACCGGGCGATGGACCAGCTTCAACTCGCCGTTTACCGCGGGCTTACTTGACCTACCGGCATCCCGTTCATAGCCTCGGGGGTATCAGGAGCACGCACGGGCTCGTCGACGACGAGCCGCATATAGACCCCGATCGCCGACAGAAAGGATTCACCGCAGCCTCGGTGACGGATCCGCCGTGATCCCGCGGCGACCTCAGCGGCGCGGCGCCACGGTGCAGCCGTTGGCCGAGGTCGAGCGTATTCGCGTTCTCCTGGTGCCCGGCTATACGCGTGGCAGAGGAGGCGGCGATGCAAGGGGTCCTGTACGCAGCGGTAGGTGCAGCGTTCCTCCTCGGGTTGTATTTCGTGGACTCCTACCGGCGGCGGGGAGCACTTGGCCGTGGCAGTCACTCGGTCCACAAGGCCAGTGGTGGGTACGACTCGGCAAACGCCTCCGCGCGCGCAGACACTGAGAGTTACGCCGAGTCGGCGCGGCGTGTTGCCGATGCCGAGGCGGTATCGATCAGGCAACTCGCACAAACCGAGGCCGATGCGCATCGCCGGGCCGCCGACGCCGAGGCCGATGCGCTGCGCCGGGCCGCCCAGTCCGATGCGGTCAGTGCCACGACCGCTGCCCAGGCCATCCGCGACAAGGCGGAAGCCGATGCTGCTGCGACGCTCGCGCAGGCGCGACAGAATGCCGAGACCCTCGCATCGCGCCTGACCGAGGAGCTGCGCGACACCGAGCGCGAGCTGGCCGCACAGGCACGTCGACTGGAGGATGCCCAGACCAAGCTGGACGCGCAGACGGCCCGGCTCGATGCAGAGGCCGCGGACCTCGATCGCTCGCTACGTCAGCTCGCCGATCGGCAGCACGAACTGGAGCTGCTCGACGCTGCGCTGAGCGCGCGAACGGCCGAGCTGGACGACAAGGCCGCTGAGCAGCGCCGCGAGCTCGAACGGGTCGCGGGCTTGACCGCCGAACAGGCCAAGACGGAGTTGCTGAGCAGCGTCGAGGCCAATGCCAGACGCGACGCGGCGGTGCTGGTGCGCACGATCGAGAGTGAGGCCCGGGCCGAGGGCACTGAGCGCGCCCGCGCAATCGTCGTCGAAGCGGTCGAGCGCGTGGCCAGCGAGCAGACGACCGAGACGGTTGTCAGCGTTCTGCATCTGCCCGGAGACGAGATGAAGGGCCGCATCATCGGCCGCGAGGGCCGCAATATCCGCGCGTTCGAGTCGGTCACCGGGGTGAACGTGATCATCGACGACACACCCGAGGCGGTGCTGCTGTCCTGCTTCGATCCGGTGCGTCGCGAAGTCGGCCGGCTGACCCTGGAGAAGCTCATCCTCGACGGGCGCATCCATCCACAGCGCATCGAGGACGTGTACGAGGCCAGCAAGGTCGAGGTCGACGAGCTGTGCCTGCGTGCCGCGCGCGACTCGCTGGCTGAAGTCGGGATCTCCGACCTGGACGAGCGACTGCTGCCCATCCTGGGTCGGCTGAAGTACCGGACCAGTTACGGCCAGAATGTTCTCGGCCACCTGGTCGAGACGGCGCACATATCCGGCATCATGGCAGCTGAGCTCGGCCTTGAACCGACCCTTATCAAGCGTTGCGCCTTCCTGCATGACATAGGCAAGGCGCTCACGCACGAGGTCGAGGGCAGTCACGCGATCGTCGGCGCCGATCTGCTGCGCAGGTACGGCGAGAGCGAGGCGGTGGCGCACGCCGTCGAGGCGCACCACAACGAGGTGGCGCCGCACACCATCGAGGCGGTGCTGACCCAGGCTTCGGACACCTGCTCGGCAGCTCGGCCCGGAGCGCGCCGCGAGTCATTGGAGACCTACGTCAAACGGCTCGCCCGGATTGAGGAGATCGCTAGCGCGAAGGCAGGCGTCGAGAAGGTGTTCGCGATGCAGTCCGGGCGCGAGGTCCGGGTGATGGTGCAACCGTCAGAGGTCGACGACCTCGCCGCGCAGGTCATTGCGCGTGAGATCGCCAAGCAGATCGAGGACGAGCTGACCTATCCCGGCCAGATCCGGGTCACCGTGGTTCGTGAGTCACGAGCCACGGAGGTCGCGCACTAGCCGCGCCGGCCACGGGGCGTCAGTCCCACAGCAGCGACCGCACCATCACCTCGCCACCGGCTGCCACGGAGTCGCCGGGCGGTAACTCCGCGAGCGCGTTCGCGAGGGCGGTGCTCGCCAGCTGATGGGAATCCTGGCCGGCCACCGGCCGAACGTGCAGCCGGCCGTCGGCGGCGAAGCGTGCGATCACGCGAAGGTAGGTGGTGCGCCCGTCGCGGCCGATCGAGTGCAGTGCATCGTCGGCGATGGCGGCGACGCGCTGCCGGTGAAGCGTCCGATGACCCATCATGGCGCGCAGAGCCGGGCGCGCGAGCAGTTCGAAGCTGACGAGTGAGGACACCGGGTTGCCCGGCAGACCGAAGACCGGCACATCACCGGACGGGCCGTCGAGCACCGCGTAGGCGAACGGCTTGGCCGGCCTGATCAGCACCTGCATCCAGTGCAGCCGGCCGAGCCGGGCGAGCGCCGCCTTGACCGGATCGGCGTCGCCCATCGACACCCCACCGGTCGTGACGATCGCGTCGCAATGCGCCGCTGCATCGAGCAGGCGCTTGGCGAGTGCTTCGGCGTCGTCGCCGGATACGCCGAGGTCGACCGGGATGCAGTTCGCCTGTTCGAGCGACGCGGCCAGCAGCGCCCCGTTCGATTCGTAGATCTCACCCGGTGCGAGCGGGCGATCGGCGGTGACCAGTTCATCGCCGGTGACGAGCAGCCCTACCCGCAGGCGCGGGTAGGCGAGCACCGTTCGCACGCCGACGCTGGCAAGTACGCCCAGGTGCGCGGGACGCAGCACGGTGCCCGCTGCTGCGACGATGTCGCCGACATTGACGTCGCTGCCGGTGCGTCGTACGCCGGCCTCGGGCGCTACCGCTGCGCTCACCAGGACAGTGTCACCCGCGGCGGCGGCCGGCGAGCCCGGTGCCGCGGACGTGTTCTCGACCATCACCACGGCGTCGGCGCCGGGCGGCAGGGTGGCACCGGTCATCACCTTCCACGCCTGCGCGCCGCTCACCGCTCGCGAAGCAACCGAGCCGGCCAGGACCGAGCCGAGGACGGTCAGCGCGACAGGCGTGTCGCTCGTCGCCGAGGCGACGTCGCCAGACCGAACCGCGTACCCGTCGACGGAGCTGTTGTCGAAGGGCGGTACCGGCGTGCGCGCGGCGACGTCGGCGGCGACCACGCAGCCCGCGGCCTGGCGAACCGGCAGATCGAGCGCCGCAACGCGCGAGCACACAGTCAGCAGTTCCTGCTGCGCGGTGGACAGAGGAATCACGCGGTGCGCACCCTTCCGACACGTGCTGGCACCTCAACCGCCGATCGCGCTCATCGGGCGCAGCGGCTGGACGAAGCCTGCCGCGTTGACGGTGTGCCCGGCCGCCTTTCCCCACATCGCGACTCGCCACATGTCGGCGAGTTGCTCGTCGTCGGCGCCGGCGCGCAGTGCGTCGCGCAGATTGGTCTCGTCCTGGGCGAACAGGCAGGTGCGCACCTGGCCGTCGGCGGTGAGCCGGGTGCGATCGCACGTCGAGCAGAACGAGCGGGTGACCGAAGCGATGATGCCCACGGTCGCCGGACCGCCGTCGACCAGCCAGCGCTCGGCCGGCGCGCTGCCGCGCGGCCCGCGCACCGGCGTCAGGTCGAACCTCGCCGCGAGACGGTCGAGGATCTCCACAGCCGTGATCATGTTCTCGCGCCGCCAGGTGTGGTCGGCGTCCAAGGGCATCTGTTCGATGAAGCGCAGTTCGAAGCAATTGTCGAGACAGTAGCTGAGCAATTCGACGGCCTCGTCGTCGTTGACGCCACGCATCAGCACTGCGTTGACCTTGACCGGGCGAAGGCCCGCGCGTTGCGCGGCGTGCAGTCCGGCCAGGACGTCGTCGAGGCGGTCGCGGCGGGTCAGCGCCAGAAACCGGTCTGGGCGCAGCGTGTCGACCGAGACGTTGATGCGGCGCAGCCCATTCGCTGCCAGGGCGGCGGCCCGCTTGTCCAGACCGATGCCGTTCGTCGTGATCGAGATGCTCGGACGAGGGTGCAGTGCGGTCGTGGCCGCGATGATCTGCTCGAGACCGGGCCGCAGCAGCGGCTCGCCGCCGGTGAATCGAACCTCGGTGACACCGAGCCGCTCGACCGCAACACCGACCAGCCGGGCCATCTCGGCGTCGGTGAGCACTTCGCGCCGGGGCAGCCACGCCAACCCCTCGGCCGGCATGCAATAGGTGCAGCGCAGATTGCATCTATCGGTCAACGACACGCGCAGATCGGTTGCGACCCGCCCGAACGTGTCGAGCAGACGGTGCTGCGCTGTCGCTGGACGATCGGCGGCCCGTGTAGGCCCAATGCTGACCGCGACCGGTCCGGGTCGACTCATCGGGGCACCCCACTCTTGGCGCGAGCGTTCATCGTGCTGCTCGCTGTTCTCGTTGGGCATTGCGGACATGTGCTCATCGGTGGATGGCCAGTTGCATCTCGGCGAGACGGCGGCCTGATCCACCCCATTGTTTCGCGATGATCTCGGCGGCGATCGCGACGGCGGTTTCCTCCGGAGTGCGCGCGCCGAGGTCGAGGCCGATCGGTGAGCAGAGCCGCTTGAGCGATTCGTCACTGACGCCGAGTTCGCGCAGGCGCTGCAGCCGGTCCTCGTGGGTTCTACGGCTGCCCATCGCGCCGATGTAACCCGCCGGAGTTTTCAACGCGCGCTCGAGCAGCGGCACGTCGAACTTCGGGTCGTGGGTGAGAACGCAGATGACGGTCTGCTCGTCGACGTCGATCTCGGCGAGGAATTTGTGCGGCCACTTCACCACCAGTTCGTCGGCATCCGGGAATCGCTTCGCAGTAGCAAACACCGGCCGGGCATCGCAGACGGTCACGTGATAGCCGAGGAACTTGCCTATGCGGGCCACCGCGACGGCGAAGTCGATAGCGCCGAAGACGAGCATTCGCGGCGGCGGGGCGAAGGACTGGACGAAGAGGCTGACCTCTTCCATACGCTGCTCGCCGTTGCTGCCCAGGCGGATCACCCCGGTGCTGCCATGGCGCAGCATGCCCTGTGCCTGCTCGGTAACTGCGACGTCCAGGCCGACCGAGCCGAGAGCGCCGGTCGCGCCGTCCGGGACCACGACCAGGTGGCCGCCGAGCTCCGGCGCACCGGAGATGACAGATGCCACGGCGATCGGTTTGCCTGCGTCGACGGCCGCGAGCACGTCGGGCAGTTCCGGGTAGGCCTTGACGTCCATCGATTGGACGAAGATGTCGATGATGCCGCCACAGGTCAGCCCGACCTCGATGGCATCGCCGTCGCTGACCCCGTAGTTCACCAGGCGTGCCTCGCCCGACTCGAGAACCTCGCGAGCCACCTCGTAGACGGCGCCCTCGACGCATCCGCCGGACACGCTGCCCAGCACGTCCCCGTTCTCTGCGACCGCCATGGCCGCTCCGGGCTGGCGCGGCGCCGACTTCCAGGTTTGCACGACGGTAGCGACGGCAAAGCGGACTCCCTCCGCCCGCCACGACGCGATGCCATCGACGATGTCGCGCATCGTGCCTCCTCTGTTCAAGCGTGCGCCCGGGCCATCGCCAGCATCCGGACGGCCTCGATAGCACCATAACCAGTATGTAAATCATCGTGGTGCTCATCGCCGGCATCGCGCCGGCGGCCATGTCCATGCCCGGCGTGGCCGCGCTGTGCTTGCGCCGGTGGCCCAGACGGCCACGGCGATCACCAGGGCGGCAAATGCCCGACTCAGCCAGGTCGGTCCTGACCCCGACCGCTCCTCTTCCCGACCGGGCCGACTCGGCGGCCCGATCCGCGCCTGCGCCGCTCGGTGCCGACGGCAGCCGAGCCGCTGATCGTGTCGACGACCGAGTTCGTCGGACGCGTGCGGCAGCTCGATCTGGACAAGGCGCCGGGTATGGACAAGGCGCCGGGTATGGCCGAGGTGATCGACTGGGTGTCGGCGCTGACTGCGCTGGGCGTGGCGGGGTTGATTCGGGCCGACATCGTCCGCACGCTTGGGTGCGATCACCAAGACTCCCGACTACCGGAAGACGATCAGCGGCGCACCCGACGAGCTGGGCTTCGCCGAGACGGCTTCGGGGTGACGCCACGACCGAGAGGAACCAATGAAGATCGACAACGAGTTCACCGTCGGCGTGCCGGTCGAGCAGGCGTGGGCGGTGCTCACCGATCTCGACCGGATCGCTCCCTGCATGCCGGGCGCCCAGCTGACCGGAGTCGAGGGCGAGGTCTACTCGGGCAAGGTCAAGGTCAAGGTCGGCCCGGTCACGTCCGAGTACGCGGGCACGGCGCGGTTCGTCGAGAAGGACGACGCTTCCTACCACGCAGTCATTGACGCGAAGGGCCGCGACTCACGCGGCGCAGGAAACGCCTCGGCAGTTATCACCGCCCAGTTGCGGGCAGAGGGGGAGCGCACGGTCGTCAGTGTCGACACCGACCTGAAGATCTCCGGCAAGATCGCCCAGTTCGGTAGCGGCATGATCAAGGAGGTGTCGCAGAAGCTGCTCGGCCAGTTCGTCGACTGCCTCGAGAGAAAGCTGGTCGTGAGCGGCGCGAACGCTCCCGCACCGGCCGCCGAGGCAGCGGCGGTCAACCAGGCGAGCGGACCCGCCAACGACAGCGATTCGGCGTCCAACGGCGCGCCGAGGGAGAACCTGCAGGCCAAGCGGGTGTTCACGCCGGCTCCCGAGGCCGCGCCGGCTGACATCATGCGCCTCGCCGGTGGCCCGATCTACAAGCGGGCACTTCCGCTCATCGCTGTCCTGGCCGCAGCCATCGCCGTGATCGTCTACCGCGTTGTCAGGTAGCGCCGCGCCTCCTGCCACGCTGCTGCGCGGCGTCGATCGCGCGGCATTCGCGGTGGCGTTCGCGCTGCGCGTACGCGCCAGTACCTGGCGATCCTCGGATCGGTACGACGCAGCGGGCCTGCCGTGGGCCACCCTGCCGCCCGTGGTCGCGCCGGCCGACGACGCGACGAGCCGGTTGCAGGTACCCCAACCGTTGCCGAGCGGGTTTGCCGGTCTTGCCGACGTAACGTTCGAGCAACTCAGCGCTCGCGACCTGGAGTTGCTCGGCCGGTGGCTGGAAGCCGGTTCATGTCGCCGGCGGCTCCGCGAGCCTGCTGAGCGTGCGGATGAACGCCGTACTGGTCGTGCCGAAGAAGTCTGCGTCTGCCTGTTCGACGGCACTTATCGACCGGCGGGCGAGCGCCGCGCCCCGCCTGGTGATGTGCAGCGTCTTCGCCCGGGTGTCGTGCGGATCGGTGCGGCGATCGAGCAGGCCTTTGGCCTCGAGCCTGCGCACGACCTGCGAGGTCATCTTGACGTCCGTGCCGGCCTGTGCGGCAAGGGTGAGCTGATTGGGCGTCTGGCCCTGCGTGTTGAGCCACCAGGCGCAGGCGAGCAGGACGAACTGAGCGTGGGTGAGGTCGAGCGGCGTCAGCGCCGCGGTCACTGCGCGCTGCCAGCGCAGGGTCGCGTGCCAGAGCAGGAAGCCGGGACTCCCGATCGGCCCGGCGGCGAACCTGGTCATCGAGCGTGTTCTGGACGTATTGCGGCAGCGGGGAGGGCGTCCACGGCATCGGGAGAGTCATCGGTGGCCTGTGGCGGATCGGGCTCGATCGCGTCGATGGTCGAGCGGATCGGGTCCTGCCTGATCGACTCGGGATCGCGACCGGTCTCGGCGATGTGCTCGTGCGTCCACATCAGAATCCCCCAATGGTCGGGCAGATAATCTCCGCGCAGACTATCTGCCCGACGAGTGTAGACCAAAGCGTTGCGGACGGTACGGAGCCGGCGCTCAGGCGCGCGAGGCATTGGCGCGTGCGGACCGCGCCTCCGACTCGATCCACGCACACCACGCGGCGACGCCAGCGCCGTCGCGGGCGCTCACATCGATGGTCTGCGCGGCGGGATTGACTGCGGTCAGGTTGCGCCGGAATGCGTCGATGTCGAAGTCGAGGTAAGGCAGCAGGTCGATCTTGTTGATGGCCACCAGGTCGGCAGAGCGGAACATCACCGGGTACTTGAGTGGCTTGTCCTCGCCCTCGGTGACCGAGAAGATCATCGCGCGGGCGTGCTCGCCGACGTCGAACTCGGCCGGGCAGACGAGGTTGCCGACGTTCTCGATGAGGACGAGGTCCAACTCGTCGACCGGCAACCGGGTGAGTGCCGCTCGAACCATGGGAGCGTCGAGGTGGCACTCGCCGCCGAACCCGTTTCCAGTGTTGATCAGCTCGATCACGGCGCCGAGGCCGGCGAGGCGCTCAGCGTCGATGCTGGTCTCGATGTCGCCCTCGATGACGCCGATGCGCAGCCGGCCCGCGAGCTGGCGAAGGGTCTCGCTGAGCAGGGTGGTCTTGCCGGCGCCAGGGGAGGACATCAGGTTGATCGCGCAAGCGTTGCCCTCGGCCAGGTCGGCGCGATTGCGCGCCGCGACCCGGTCGTTCTCGTCGAAGATGCGCTCGAGCACCTCGACGCGCTCCCGGCCGGTCTGGTAGCCGGAGTGATCGCCCACCACACGATCCGGGCCGGGATTGTGGACGTGGTCGCCGACGCCGCCAGGTTCGTGATCATGGCTGTGCTCGCCGTCGTGGCGGTGGAATCTACCCACTTCATACCTCCGCGAGTTCGACGGCCGTGACGAGTAGTTCTTCACCGGTCAGGACCGCCACGTCGAGGCTGCCGCACGCCTGGCACACGAAGGCGAAGCTGTCCGCGAGCTCGCTCTCGGCTCCGCAATGACGGCAGCGCAGCAGCGCGGCAATCCGCTCGACCTCGAGCACCGATCCGTCCATGGCCGTTTGCGCGGTGACGAGGGACCAGCAGAAGACGAGCGTGTCGGGGACGACCTGGCGGAGCTGGCCGATCTGGACGTGAATCACGTCGACCCCGCGCGCACCGGCGTGGCGGGTGGCTATGTCGGCGATCGCCCGGCAAAGGGAGAGTTCATGCACGGTGCGGCTCGGCGATCTGCGAAGTGTGCCGATCCGGGATCTCCGGGCCGAGGGTCCAGCTGCCGCGCCAGGTCGGGGCCGGTTGTGCCGCGTCCGGCCCTCGGCCCGCGACACCGTTGCTCCGTTGCCGAGCGCATACCCAATGCCGCTCGCAGTTGAGATCGTGTGCCGCAGACACATTCGTCACGTGCCTTCCGATGGTCTCGCGTTCTGTGTCTTGGCCTGTCCCCACAGGAAGTCGACGTGACCCGGACCAGATCGGCGAGGCCGTACTCACTCGGACATATCAGCGAGTGCCTTGACCTCGTAATCAAAGAAGCTATATGCCGGGCAACCGCCGAGCAACCGCCGAGCAACCGCTCGAGTTCCTCATGGGACGCGACATCGAAGATCCATACGTCGCGGTACGCGCCGACTACGTGATACCGCGAGATGACCTTGCCGGCACGTTCGAAGCTCGGCGAGCCTACGCGGCTCGGTCCCGGGATGCGTCATTTTGCGGCAAGATCCACAGTGGCCTCGATGGCCACCGCATCCGTGAGCCGCAGCGCGCCGAAGAACGCCCGGTACGGCTTGATCCCGAATGCCGACTGCAGCAGCGTCGTGGTGCCGCGCCACGCCGACGGTCCGGTTTCGGTGACCTCCAGTGTCACCGGCGCGGACTGGCCGTGCAGCGTGAGGGTCCCTTCGATCGTGCCGCCGTCATCGCTCGCTCTGATCCGGCTCGACGCGAAGCTCGCCCGCCCGTGCTGATCGATCTCGAGCAGCCTGCGCGCGGTCGCGGTGATGTTCTTGCGATCCTCGGCGGTCAGGGCCACGACTCCGCCGGTGCCATCGAGGATCTCGAAGGAGTCGAGTTCGATCTCGACGTCGATCTGCGCGCCGGCCGGGTCGGGGCCGCTGCTCGTGATGGTGCCCGACCAGCGCTGGAATGCGATCAGCAGGTCATGGCCGACTCTCGACGCGACCCCTTCGCGCGCCGTCCGGACGTGCAGGTGGCCGGTGTCGGGTCCGATCTCGTGATCGCCCGGTTCGAGAGCCATGGGGGCACCGTAGCCAGCGGCGCGCAGGCGCCACAGGCAACGCAATCCTGGAGCCGCTGCAGTTCGCTTGCCAAGGTCAACCCTGGCGTTCGGGGGTAGCCTGCGAAATGCCTGAGGCTGGGGGTTGCAGGGCATGCGGATCGTAGGGGACGCACCGGGCGCCGGGCGGCAAAGCGTGCCGGTGCGGCGCAGCCGGCATCGGCTTGCCGTCCGTGGCGTCGTGCAGGGCGTTGGCTTTCGCCCGTTCGTCTACGCTCTGGCGCGCGAACTCGGCTTGTCCGGCCTGGTCGCGAATACCGGCGACGGCGTGCGGGTCGAGGTCGAGGGGCCTGCATCGGTCCTTTCGGAGTTTGCGCGCAGGCTGGTCGCCGATGCGCCGGCTCTGGCGACTGTCGACGAGGTCGTTTGCGAGCAGATCGCCTGCTGCGGTGGCACGGACTTCCTGATCCGCGATTCCCGGGGCGGAACGGGACGAACCTTGGTTTCGCCGGATGTCGCGACCTGCGATGCCTGCCTGGCCGAGATGGCCGACCCGACCAACCGCCGGTACCGCCATCCGTTCATCAGCTGCACGAACTGTGGGCCGCGGTTCACGATCATCGTGAACTTGCCCTACGACCGGCCGGCGACGACCATGGCCGGTCTGCCGCTGTGCACCACCTGCGCGACTGAGTATGCCGATCCTGCCGACCGCCGCTTTCACGCCCAGACCGTCGCCTGCCCGAAATGCGGTCCGATGGTTCGGCTGCAGCGTCCGGCTGAGCCTGACCAGGTCCACAACGGCGCGGTGGTCGAGGCGCGTCGACTGCTCAGCGCAGCCGCGATCGTCGCGGTGAAGGGGATCGGCGGCTACCACCTCGCCTGCGATGCGAGCGATGAGTCCACGGTCTGGACGTTGCGAAAGCGCAAGGACCGCGGCAACAAGCCGTTCGCCGTCATGGTGCCCGATCTTGCGACGGCCGAGCTGATCGCCATCGTGTCGCCCGCCGAACGTGCGCTGCTCGAGGACGTGCGCCGCCCGGTCGTGCTGCTGCGCAAGCGCGCCGACCCGGCCATCCGGCTGGCCGCTGCGGTCGCGCCCGACAGCCCCGATCTCGGCGTGATGCTCGCCTACACGCCGCTGCACCGGCTGCTCTTCGGCCTGCCCGGCGACCCGCCGAGTCCGCCGGTCCTGGTCATGACCAGCGGCAATCTGGCGGGCGAGCCGATCGTCACCGACGACGCCTCAGCCCGGACGCGGCTTGCTTCCCTCGCCGATGCGTGGCTCGCGCACGATCGCCCCATCCACGTCCCGTGCGACGACTCGGTCGTGCGCGTCGCCGGCGGATCGCCGCTTCCGGTGCGCCGATCGCGGGGTTATGCACCGCTGCCGGTGGCTTTGCCGGTGCAGGTGCGTCCCGCGCTCGCTGTCGGTGGCGACCTGAAGAACACGTTCTGCCTCGCCGACGGGGGCTACGCCTGGCTGTCGGCGCATGTCGGCGACATGGACGATCTGGCGACGCTGCATGCGTTCGAGGCCGCGACCAGGCAGTTGCAGTCGATCACCCGCGTCCGTCCCGAAATCGTCGTGGCCGACCGGCATCCGGGCTTTCGCAGCTCGGCTTGGGCAGACCAGAACCCGAACGGGCTGCCAGTACGCAAGGTCCAGCATCATCACGCGCACATCGCCGCGGCGATGGCCGAGAACGGCCACTCCGGTGCTGAGCGGGTGATCGGGTTCGCCTTCGACGGAACCGGGTACGGCGACGACGGTGCCGTGTGGGGCGGCGAGGCATTGATCGCCGACTACGACGGCTACGAGCGCGCCGCCCAGCTCAGGTACGTCTCGTTGCCCGGGGGAGACGCAGGGGTGCGCAACCCGTGCCGCATGGCGCTTTCGCACCTGCACGCGGCGGGCATCGCCTGGCACCCCGAGCTGCCGTGCGTGGCGGCCTGCACACCGACCGAGCGGTCGGTGCTCGCCCGGCAGCTGGCCACCGGGCTTCGGTGCGCGCCGACCTCGAGCATGGGACGCCTGTTCGACGCTGTGTCGTCGATCGCCGGGGTCTGTCACCGCACCGCGTACGAGGCCGAGGCCGCGATGCGCTTCGAGGGGCTGGCACGTGATGCGATCGCAAACGGCGATCGTCCCTACGCGTTCGCAGTGCGCGGCGACGAGCTGCTGCAGGCTGATCCCGGCCCGGTTCTCGCCGCCGCCGCGGCCGATGTGCTGCGCGGCGTCGACCCGGCGGTGGTGGCGGCCCGGTTCCATCTGGCCGTGGTGCGCCTGGTCGCCGACCTCGCCGCCACATTGCGCACCCGAACCGGGCTCGACACGGTAGCCCTCTCCGGCGGTGTGTTCCTCAATGTCCTACTCACCACGCTGTGCTCGGACCAGCTCCAGCGCGACGGCTTCCGAGTACTGCGCCACCGGCTCGTCCCACCGAGTGACGCTGGGCTCGCGCTCGGCCAACTCGTCATCGCCGCCCGACGGTAAAGGAGAGCGTCATGTGCTTAGCGGTTCCCGGCAAAGTGCTCGAGGTCTGGGACAAGGACGAGACGCGTATGGCGAGCGTCGACTTCGGCGGCGTGGTCAAAGAGGTCTGCCTCGAGTTCGTCCCGGACATCAAGGTCGGCGAGTACACCATCGTGCACGTCGGCTTCGCGTTGCAGCGCCTGGATGAGGAGTCGGCGCTGGAAACCCTCGCGCTGTTCAAACAGATGGGTGAGCTCGATATGGAGTTCGGCGACGCGTGGACACGTGCCGCCGCGGAGTCCGGCCAGTCAGAGCAGGAGGGCACGCGATGAAATACCTCGACGAGTTCAACGATCCCGAGTTGGCCAAGCGGCTGCTGGACGACATCCACGCCACCGTCACCCGCCCCTGGGCAATCATGGAGGTGTGCGGCGGCCAGACGCACTCGATCATCAGGCACGGCATCGACCAATTGCTCCCCGACGAGATCGAGATGATCCACGGCCCGGGTTGCCCGGTCTGCGTGACGCCCCTGGAGTTGATCGACAAGGCGCTGGACGTGGCCGCGCGTCCCGAGGTCATCTTCTGCTCGTTCGGCGACATGCTGCGCGTGCCCGGTAGCGGACGCGACCTGTTCCGCGTCAAGAGCGAGGGTGGCGATGTCCGTGTCGTGTACTCGCCGATGGACGCCCTCAAGATCGCCCGCGACAACCCCGACCGCGAGGTCGTGTTCTTCGGCATCGGGTTCGAGACCACGGCCCCGCCGAACGCGATGACCGTCTACCAGGCCGCCCGGCTGGGCGTGCCCAACTTCAGCATGTTGGTGTCGCACGTGCGCGTCCCACCGGCGATCGAGGCGATTATGTCCTCGCCGACGTGTCGCGTGCAGGCATTCCTCGCGGCCGGCCACGTCTGCAGCGTGATGGGAACCGAGGAGTACCCGCCCCTGGTCGAGCAGTTCTCGGTGCCGATCGTGGTCACCGGGTTCGAGCCACTCGACATCCTTGAAGGCATCCGGCGCACGGTGCATCAACTCGAACGCGGCGAGGCATCGCTCGACAACGCCTACGCCCGGGCCGTACCGGCGCAGGGCAACCCGGCGGCGCGGGCGCTGCTCGCTGACGTCTTCGAGGTCACCGACCGGGCCTGGCGCGGCATCGGCACGATCCCCGACAGCGGTTGGCGGCTCTCGCCGAAGTACCGCGAGTTCGACGCCGAGTACCGCTTCGAGGTTTGCGACATCAACACCGAGGAGTCGTCGGTCTGTCGCAGCGGTGAGGTGTTGCAGGGACTCATCAAGCCGCACGAGTGCTCGGCGTTCGGCACACTCTGCACGCCGCGCAATCCGCTCGGCGCCACGATGGTGTCAAGCGAAGGCGCATGCGCCGCCTACTACCTGTACCGGCGGCTCGACGCCACCGGCGACGCGCGCCGGGAGGTGGCCTCCATTGGCTGAGACTCTCCACTCACCCGCACTCGACTTCGAGGGCTGGGCCTGCCCCGTGCCGTTGCGCGACAGCCCCACCGTCGTGATGGGCCACGGCGGTGGCGGCCAGTTGTCGGCCGAACTCATCGAGCACCTGTTCGTGCCGGCGCTCGGCAACCAGCCCGACGCGGGCGTCGGCGACAGCGCGGTCTTCTCACTCGGCGGGGTGCGAATCGCCTTCTCCACCGACACATTCGTCGTGCGTCCGCTGTTCTTCCCGGGCGGGTCCATCGGCCACCTGGCGGTCAACGGCACGGTGAACGACCTGGCGATGAGTGGCGCTGTGCCGAGCCATCTGTCGTGCGGCTTCGTCCTCGAAGAGGGCACCGACCTCTCGGTCGTGGGCCGGGTCGCCCAGGACATGGGCGCTGCCGCGCGGACCGCCGGAGTCGCCGTGGTCACCGGCGACACGAAGGTCGTCGACGCGGGGCACGGCGACCAGGTGTACGTCAACACCGCGGGCGTCGGCCTGGTTGCCGACGGGGTCGACATCCGCCCGCAGCGTGCGCAACCCGGCGACGTCGTCATTGTCAGCGGCGCCATCGGCGTGCACGGAATCGCGATCATGAGCGTCCGCGAGGGCCTGGAGTTCGGCACCGAGATCGTCACCGACAGCGCGGCGCTGCATCCCCTGGTGGCCGCGATGCTCGATGTGACGACCGACGTGCACGTCCTTCGTGATCCGACGCGCGGCGGGCTCGCCACGTCGCTCAACGAGATCGCCGGTGCGGCCGGAGTCGGCGTGCGCCTGGTCGAGAAGTCGATCCCGGTTCCGGCCGACGTCGGCAATGCCTGTGCGATGCTCGGCCTCGACCCGCTCTACGTGGCCAACGAGGGCAAACTCGTCGCGTTCGTACCGCGCGAGCACGCCGACGCCATCCTTGCGGCAATGCAGGCACACCCGCTGGGAACCGGCGCCGCCGTCATCGGCGAGTGCGTCGACGAGCACCACGGCATGGCGGTCGCGAGGACAACATTCGGCGGTACGCGGGTTGTCGATACCCCACTGGGTGGCAACTGCCGCGCATCTGCTGACGGGGCCAGGCTTCAAGATCATGTTCGGACAAGACCACGCATCTCGGCACCGGTCAGGCAACGGACCTCGTGCCCGCATCTAGCGGGCGCATTGCAGGAGGGAAGTAGCGATGTTTGGACGGATTGCAGCCCTGACACTCCTCGTGGATGCCGTCGGAGTCGCCGTAGTCGCGCTTCCTGAATGCAGCCAGTCGCGACGAGCGCGATCATGAACGCACGGGAATAGACCCAGGCCGAGCTGCGATGGTAAGCAGTTGATGGCGCGCCGAT
>CAVTEA010000006.1:0-65050 GCA_963733615.1 uncultured Actinomycetes bacterium | reverse complement strand
ATTCGTAGACCTCGTCGAATGAACGCACCTGTCCCGCCGGTATGCCGAGATCGGCGAGCTTTCCGATCAGATCGGCTCGCGGGAAGGGGGCGAAGGCGGCGTCGATGGCGGCGACGACGGCATCGCGATCGGCCACCCGCTGGGGATTGGTTGTCCACTGTGGACGGTCCAGCCCGAACGCGGGCGCGAACGCCTGCCAGAGGGCCTCGCTGCCCACGGCGATCTGCACGACGCCGTCGGCGCAGTGGAACAGCCCGTACGGGCAGATCGACGGGTGGAACGCGCCGGTCGTGCGGGGCACGACGCCGCCGACGGTGTACATCGTGCCCTGAAAGGCGTGCACACCCACGAGAGCGGCCAGCAGCGACGTGCGCACGATCTGCCCGCGCCCGGTGCGCTCGCGGTCGTGCAGGGCCGCGGCGACGCCGTACGCGCCGTACACGCCGGCGAGCAGATCGCCGATGGGAACTCCCACCCTGGTCGGTTCGTCGGGGGTGGGCCCGGTGACGGACATGATGCCTGCCTCGCCCTGCGCTATCTGGTCGTAGCCGGCTCGGCCGCCCTCCGGACCGTCGTGCCCGAAGCCGGTGATCGAGAGGATGACCAGGCGCGGGTTGAGTTCGGTCAGGCGGGGCATGCCGAATCCGAGCCGGTCGAGCACGCCGGTGCGGAAGTTCTCGACCAGGACGTCTGCATGCCGGACCAGGCGGCCCAGCGTCCGCGCGCCGGCCTCGCTCTTGAGGTCGAGCGTGATCGACTCCTTGTTCCGGTTGCACGACAGGAAGTACGTCGACTCGCGATCGCCGTGCTCGGGCGTCACGAACGGCGGACCCCAGTTGCGGCTGTCGTCGCCCCGCTCGGGTGCCTCGACCTTGATCACGCGTGCGCCGAGGTCGCCGAGCATCATGGCGGCATGCGGTCCGGCCAGGGCGCGCGACAGGTCGACAACCACGATCCCCGCGAGCGGTCCCTCGTCAGTCATGAGGCAACCCTAGGCGGGGCAGAACCAGTCTCCGTCACCTGCGACCGATCGCGCATCCCGGTCGGGGAACGGCTCGCGGAAGGTGAAGGCGTACGGCGTCGGCCCGTGCTCGCGTAGGTGCAGCAGTCGCTGCTCGGCGTCGGCAACCGTCGGGCGGATACCCGCCGGGATCCACCACAGCGCGGTCATCGCCTGCGCGGGCGGGGCGAACCACTGACGCCGGCGGCGCAGCACGGCCGTGTGCGCCGCGGTACGGAACACGAAGTCGCCGAGCGCCTCGACCGACTCCCACACGGTCAAGTTGACGATCAGCCGGTCGTCGCCGAGCACCCGCACCGCCGTGGCGTTGCCATCCTCGGTCTGCAGCCGCCAGACGAATCCCGGCGCACTGTCGGCAACCGCGTTGACCGGGTCCAGCGCCGCCACGAACGACGCGAGCCGCTGCGAGTCGAGCGGTTCGACGGGCAGCGACACGTTGACCTGTGCGATGTGATAGTCACTAGACGCCATAGCCGGACGATATACGGAAAGGGCTTCACCTCATGAACGATTCCTCCGCGCCTTCCCCTGTGCGTTCCCCCGTGCGCGAGCTGCGGCTCGTGCTCACCGTCGACGATCTCGACGCCGCGCTGCGTTTCTACCGTGACGAACTGGGCCTGCCCGAGGAGGAGGCATTCGCATCCGGCGACGCCCGCGGGTACGTCCTCGCGGCGGGACGGGCGACGATCGAACTGTTCAACCCTGCGCAGGCGGCGCTCGTCGACGAGATCGAGGTGGGCCGCCGGGTCGCCGGTCCGATCCGGGTAGCGCTGCAGGTCGACGACTCGGCCGCGACGGCGCAACGGCTCGGCGCAGCCGGAGCGTCGATCGTCGCGGGGCCCGTGATGACACCGTGGAACCACCGCAATGTCCGCCTCGATCCGCCGGCAGGTGTACAGCTCACGCTGTTCAGCGTCGTCGGTGAGCAATCTGACTAACGGCACCGATAGCGTCAGGACATGCCCATCCCGCTCATCCTCGACGTCGACACCGGCGTGGACGACGCTCTCGCGCTGCTGTTCGCGGCGCGCCACCCCGAGTTGGACCTGCGGGCGGCCACCTGCGTAGCCGGCAACGCGCGGGTCGACCAGGTCGTGACGAACACGCTCACCGTCCTGGGCGCCGCAGGGTCGGCTGGCATACCGGTCGCCCGCGGGGCCGAGCGCCCACTGCTCGAGCCACCCCGGCCGGCCCGGCACGTGCACGGCGAGGACGGGCTGGGCGATCTGGGCTGGCCGGCGCCGGCGGCTGCCGCCGATCCCCGGCACGCGATCGACCTGTTGCGCGACGAGCTGCTCGCGGCCGCCGAACGCGACACCAAGATCACCCTTGTCGCCTTGGGGCCGCTGACGAACATCGCCCTGCTGGCACGCGCGTACCCGCACGTCCTGGCCGGCGTCGAACGGCTCGTCATCATGGGCGGCGCCGCCTTCCGCGGCAACGCGACCGCTTCCGCCGAGTTCAACATCTGGCACGACCCGGAGGCGGCCGCGATCGTGCTCGACGCCGTCGCCGCCAACGCCACGCCGATGACGATGTACGGCCTGGACGTCTTCTACGGACCGGCGGCATCGCGTGCCGACGCCGAGAAGCTCTGCGCGAGCGCCGACGCCGGGGCCCGGCTTGCGGGCGAGCTGCTGCGGTTCTCCTTGCAGCGTTACACCAGCGGCACGGCGACGATCGGCGATGCAGGCGCAGTGTGCGCAGTCGCCGACCCGGACGGCCTGCGCACCGAACGCCTTCCGGTGCGCGTCGAGCTTGCCGGGACGTGGACCCGGGGCCAGACGGTGGTCGACCAGCGCACCTGGCACGTCGATCAGGCCAACGACGCGCACGGCATCGCCACGGCTCAGGTCGACGTGGCCCTGGAAGTCGACGGCGCGCGCTACGTCGAGCTGTGGCTCTCGACGATCGGCGGCGCGTCGATCCAGTCGCAGTCGGCGTAGTTCGTACCGGCCAGGCGGGTGTAGCCGGGTCCGCGGTCGAAGAACGGCTCGCGTTCGGGACGTGCCTGCGCGATCGCCGCGCGCGTGGTGGCGGTGGCCGCCTCGTCGACTCCGTCGTCGATGATCACCACGCCGTAGTCGTCGCGGGCCGCGGCCACCGACACCTTGCGCCAGCGCACGTCGCGCAGTACCGCCTGCGGGTCGCGCTCGAGCGGATCGCCCCAGCCCCCGCCGCCGGTGGTGCGGATGCGGATCACCTCGCCCGCTCGCACGTATTCGCCGTCAGCCAGCGCGTCCACCTCACGCTCGTTCGGGCCGCCCGGGTCGATGGTCACGCTGAACGGGCGCCCGGCCCGTCCGCCCCGAACCCCCCAGCAGGAAAGGATCGAGCGGTCGGCGATCGACATGAAGTGCGCATCGGCGAGCATCCGGATGTGCTTCTCGTAGCCGAGCCCGCCCCGGAATTGCCCCGGCCCGCCGGAATCGACGGCAAGCCCGAGCCGTTCGACGATGAACGGGAAGCGCGACTCGGTGAACTCGCTCGGCAGGTTGCGTGAGTCGGGTACGACGTGGATGGTGTCCTCTCCGTCGGCGTAGTAGCGCCCGCCCGAGCCGCCGCCGAGCACCTCGCGCATCAGGTAGGGCTGGCCGTCGCGGTCCTCGCCGTACACGCCGGTGTAGCGGATGGTCTCCTGGTCGGCCGGCATCCGGCCGTCGACGGCCTTGGCGAGCACGCCGGCCAGCACGCCGAGCAGGCGCAGGATGACGAACGTGCGCGCATTGGTCGGCGCGGGGAATACCGGCGTCAGCAAGCTGCCGGGCGGCGGGAACCGCATCTCGATCAGTGGCACGACGCCCTCGTTGACGTCGAGTTCGGCCATCCGCTCCGGGGTCTCGGCCAGGTTGCGCAGGATCGGCGCGAGCCACTTCTTCAGGAAGTTGCCGTCGGCGTAGTCGCCGCAGTGGTTGATCGGCCCCTTCGCCTGCGGCGCGGTGCCGGCGAAGTCGACGATGAGCTTCCCGCCGTCGGCGTCGGTCTTGGTGAGCGTGATGCGCTGGGTGTGCAGTCGTGGCGGGTCGACGCCGTCGTGCTCGGCGTAGTCCTCCCACGTCCAGGTGCCGGCCGGGATCCGGGCGAGGATCTCGCGGCGGTACGTCTCCGCCGTCCGGTCCAGGATCGCGTCGAAGCAGGCCTCGACGGTGCCGCGGCCGTAGCGCTCGAACAGGTCACCGAGGCGGCGCGAACCCATCAGGCACGCGGCACATTCGGCGTCGAGGTCGGCCGCGAGCGACTCGGGCATGCGCGAGTTGCGGGTCATGATCGTCAACGCGGCACGGTTGGGGACGCCCGCGTCCCAGAGCTTGATCGGCGGCACCATCAGGCCCTCTTCGAAGACGCTCGTGGCGTGGCTCGGCATGGAGCCGGGCACCGCGCCGCCGATGTCGTCGTGGTGGCCGAACGCCTGCACGAACGCCACGACCGCTCCATCGTGAAAGACCGGAACCGTCACGCACAGGTCGGGCAGGTGGCCGATGCCGCCCTCGGACAGGTACACGTCGTTGTGGAAGAACACGTCGCCGGGGCGCATCGTCTCGAGCGGGAAATCGCGCGCCACCGGATGCACCAGCGCGCTGTAGGAGCGGCCGGTGAGCTTGCGCAGCAGGCGGTCGTGGATTCCCGCCCGGAAGTCGTGCGCGTCGCGGATCATCGGCGAGCGCGACGTGCGTGCGATCGCGGTCTCGACCTCCATCTCGATCGAGGCCAGGCTGCCCTGGACGATCTCGAGCAGCACCGGGTCGACGGGCGCACTGCCGTCGGTGAGGCCGGTCATCGCGTCACGACCAGGCTGCCGAACGCATCCACGCAGGCGCGCAAGCCGGGATGCAGCGGCACCGTCGAGCCGAATTCCTCGATGATCGCAGGCCCGTCGAGCAGATCGCCGGGTGCGAGATCGGCACGCCGGTAGATCGCGGTGTCGGCGTAGGTCTCGCCGTCGAAGCAGACTGGACGGGTGCCGCTGCGCGCACGCTCGACGGTTGCGGGACGCCCGGGCAGTTCGCGCAGCACCGGACGGGTGATCGGCCCGACTCCTGACACCCGCAGGTTCACCCACTCGACCTGCTGGCGGGCATCGCCGGCGAAGTCATAGCCGTAGAGCGCCCGGTGCGCGTCGTGGAAGGCGAGCACGACGTCGTCCGCGGCCGCCTTGTCGAGCGGGGTGTCAGCTATCGCCACCCGCACCTCGAACGCCTGCCCGAAGTAACGCAGGTCGGCCGTGCGCGAGTAACGGTGCTCGGTCCGGGCGAAGCCTTCCCGATCGAGCGCCTGCGCCGCCTGCTCGCGAAGGCCCGCGTAGATCGACTCGATCCGGCTCAGGTCCAGGTCGGCGTGCTTGGCCACCGCGGTCTGCACGTAGT
The DNA here is from genome assembly GCA_963733615.1 of uncultured Actinomycetes bacterium. Classification (GTDB taxonomy): domain Bacteria; phylum Actinomycetota; class Actinomycetes; order Mycobacteriales; family Jatrophihabitantaceae; genus DASXRA01. The sequence goes on along the minus strand of CAVTEA010000006.1, from coordinate 59,665 downwards.
CGTTCTTCACGTCGACGGTGAGCAGCCCGAACGCCGACACGTTGCCGGGATTCGGCGGCACCAGCACCGATGGCAGCGACAGCACGTCCATCAAGCGGCACAGCAGCAGCGAACCGGAACCGCCGAACGTGACCAGCGGAAAGTCGCGGACGTCGAGGCCCCGCTTGACAGTGATCTGGCGCAGCGCATTGGCCTGATTCCACGCCGAGATCTCCAGAATGCCCGTGGCGCACGCCTCGGGCGAGAGGCCGAGCCGGCCGGCGAGCGCGTCGATGCCACGCCGGGCCAGCCCGACGTCGAGCGGAATCTCGCCACCCAGCAGATGCGGCGGGATCCGTCCGAGCACCACGTGCGCGTCGGTGATCGTGACATCGCTACCGCCACGCGCGTAGCACAGCGGACCAGGATCGGCACCGGCCGAGCGCGGACCGACCTTGAGCACGCCCTCCGGTGAGACCCACGCGATCGAACCACCGCCGGCGCCGACCGTGACGATGTCGATCATCGGGATCTTCGACGGGTAGCTGCCGACCGAGCCCTCGGTGGTCAGCGTCGGCTCGCCGTCGAGGACGACCGACACGTCGGTGGACGTGCCGCCGCCGTCACAGGTGAGAACCTTGCCGAATCCGGCCCGCTGCGCGATGAGCGCCGCGCCGAGCGCGCCCGCGGCGGGCCCGGACAGCACCGTCGTGATCGGCTGGTGCACCACCTCGTCGGCCGACAGCACTCCCCCGTTGGACTTCATCACATAGAACGGGACGCCCGGCGCGAGCGAATCCAGCCGCTGCCTGATCCGCAAGACGTAGCGCGACACCAGCGGCTTGACCGCCGCGTCGACCAGCGTGGTCATGGACCGTTCGTACTCGCGGTATTCGCGCAGGACGTCCGAGGAGATCGACACGATCGCATCGGGGTGTTCCCGGTGCAGGATCTCGCGCACGCGGTGCTCGTGTTGCGGGTTGGCGTAGGAGTGCAGCAGGCAGACGCCGATCGCGGTGACGCCGCGCTCCCGAAAGAACCTCGCGGCCGCGATGGCGCTTTCGTCGTCGAACGGGCGGATCTCGGCGCCGGTGTAGTCCAGGCGCCCGCGCACGGTGCGTACCAGATCGGCGGGGACGATCCGCGGTGGCTTCTGCCAGAAGTAGCTGTTGCCGTAGCCGTCGGGTACCGACTGCCGGGCGATCTCGAGCACGAACTCGTACCCCTCGGTGGTGATGAATCCGAGCAGGCCGAGATTTCCCTCCAGCAACTGGTTCGTCGCGACGGTGGTGCCGTGGCTGATCGCGCTGATCGCCGATGGGTCCTCGACACCGAGCAGGCCGAGGACCTTGCCGATGCTCGCCATGAACCCCTCGGCCGGATCGCTCGGCGTGGACGGCGTCTTCGTCGTGGTCAGCTCGCCGGTCTGCTCGTCGAACGCGACCACGTCGGTGAACGTCCCTCCGGTGTCGATGCCTATCCGGACCCGACGTGTCATGGCGTCGAGTCAACTGGTCGGCCCCGGCGAACTCGTCGGCTACTCCTGCCGAAAGGGCCCCGCGCTCTTCTCATTTCAGGCGCATTACAGCGGCAGGCCGACCTCAGTACTCTGCCCGGAATGTCTTGCCCAGCCGCGAGCCCAGACCGAAGTAGTGCCGGAAGTTGTAAATCAGGGGGCTCCAGGAGTCGGTGTCGATATGCGAGGTTCCGTCGACGACGATGCGCTCGTGCGCGTGCACGCACAGCACCTGCGCCTCGACGATCGTGAAGTCATCGCTCGCGTCAGGGCCGACTCGCACCGCCCGCGCCTCGATCTGAACCGGGGCGCTCGCGCAGGTTGGCCGCGGTCTGCGACGACGAGCCGAGCCCGAGCACGAACACGTCGCCGAGCGCCCAGGCCGACGACATCGGGGCGAGATTGGCGCTGCCGTCCTCGTTCTGCGTCGAGATCAGGGCGACGGGCGTGCCGAAGTACAGGACGCTGGGCTTGATCGTGACATGCGTGGTCATCGCTCGATCATCGAGCCGTGTCTGTTCGGTTCTCGCCGAACGGTGCCGCGGGCATAGTTGAGTGCGTGAACGCCGCCGATGACAGCTCCCCGCAGCTCGCGACCCTGGCCGCAGCCCTGGCCGATCGCACGCGCGCGTCGTTCTGCCTGGCCATGCTCGACGGGCGCGCCTGGACGGCCGGCGAGCTGGCCCGCCACGCCCAGGTGGCGCGCTCGACCGCGACCGAGCACCTGGACCGCCTCGCCGCCGTCGGGCTGATCGCCGAGGAGCGCCAGGGGCGGCACCGTTACGTGCGCCTGGCCGACGCGGAGGTGGCCGAACTGGTCGAACACCTGTCGGCCCGAGCGCCGCATCCGGCCGCGGTTCAGACGTTGCGCGCGGCCACCGCGCGCGGCGCACTCGCCCGCGCCCGCACGTGCTACGACCACCTGGCGGGTGCCCTCGGCGTCGCGGTCACCGACGCGATGATCGAACGTGGGCTGCTCGACGGCGAGGGTTGGGCGATCACGCCCAGCGGCCTTTCCTGGTTCGCCGACCTCGGCGTCGACGTGGAGACCGCACGAAGCGCCCGCCGCCCGTTCGCGCGCCGTTGCCTGGACTGGACCGAGCGGCGTCCGCACCTCGCGGGCACGTCCGGTGCGGCGATGTGCGAGCGGTTCTTCGATCAGCGCTGGCTCGAGCGCATCGGTTCTGGCCGGGCGGTTCGCCTGACCTCCTCCGGACGCCGCGCGCTCGCCGCGTCGCTGCGTCGCGAGTTCTAGCCGTTGCGACCTGGGACGGCTTCGTCTCGGTTGGGCACCGGATGATCTTGTGCAGACCCGCCGTGAGCCACCGGCGCGTCTGCACAAGGTCCACAAGATCGACGCGTCTGCCCACCTGCAGCACAGCTGCCCACTTGCGGCACAAACCGCCGTCCGTACGGCCGGCCGGCAACGCGTCAGCGCCTCCGGCGGCCGAGTAGGCCACCGACCAGAACGCCGGCGAGCGCGATCGCCGCTCCGACCAGGGCTGCCGTGAGGTTGCCCCCGCCGAGTCGCGGCTGCCTCGGTGGCGCGACGAACACGCCCGGCTCGGCCACGGCCGGTGCCGCCGTGGCGGCGGCCTTGCCGGTGAGCACGTCGTCGACTGCCGCGAAGAACTCGCCGGCCGTCTTCTTGGCGACGCCCACGAGCATCCGCTGACCGACGCCGCCGATCATGCCGCCGACGACGGTGTCCGCGTCATAGGTCAGCCGGGTCGCGCCGTCGATCTCGGCGAGATGCACCTGCACCTCGGTGCTCACCGTGCCGGGACCCCCGGCCCCGGAGGCCGACATGACGAACGAGTCGGGCGGGCGCTGATCGCGCAGTTTCACCTCGGCGGAGTAGGTGCCGCGCACCGAGGCGACGCCCGCCGTGACCACCATCTTGTAGGAGTCGGGCCCGGTCGCCTCGAGCCGTTCGCAGCCCGGGATCGTCCGGACCAGCACCGTGGGGTCGTTCAGCGCCTCCCAGACGCGCTGGATCGGCGCGTGCAGGGTGGCGTCTCCCTGAACTCTCATCGGCTTCCTTCCCGGTGCTGCTGGCGCAGCGCGAACAACTCGCTCGGCGAGATCGGCATGGACGTGATCGGGAATCCCTCGGCGTCCTCGATCGCCGACGCGAACAGCGCCGCCGACGGGATCACGCCCGCCTCGCCGGCTCCCTTGATGCCGAGCGGGTTGAGCGGTGAGGGCGTTTCGAGGTGGTCGATGTCGATGCGCCGCGGCACCTCGGTGACATAGGGCATGAGGAAGTCCATGAACGAGGCGTTCTGCAACTGGCCGTGTTCGTCGTAGGCCATGCGCTCGTACAGCGCGCCGCCGACGCCCTGGGCAACTCCCCCGTGGATCTGGCCCTCGACGATGCGCGGGTTGATCAGGTTGCCGCAGTCGTGCACCACGCAGTACTTGAGGATCGTGATCTCGGCGGTGTCGGGGTCGGTCTCGACGATCACGGCGTGCATGCCGTTGGCGAACGTGGCACGCGGCGGTGAGTAGTAGTCGCGCCCTTCGATGCCCGGCTCGTCGTCCTCGGCCACGGGCGGCTTGCCGGGATCGCCCACGACGAACTGGGTGGCCGCCTTGGACGCTTCGTCGAAGGCGTAGCGCAGCGGATTCGACAGGACGGCCACCGTGCCCAGCGCGATCTCGGCGCCGGGATTGCCCTTGACCCGCACGACGCCCTCGACGATCTCGAGATCCTCGGGGTTGGCTTCCAGCGCCTCGGCGGCGACTCGCAATACCTTCGCGCGCGCGTTGCGGGCCGCGAGCGCGATCGCCGAACCGCTCATCACCGCCGCCCGCGAGGCGAATGTGCCTACTGCGTAAGGGAATCTACGGGTGTCGCCGGTGACCACCTCGATGTCTTCGATCGGGACGCCCAGCTCGTCGGCGACGATCTGCGCGAACACGGTCTGGTGCCCCTGCCCCTGCGTGGTGAGCCCGGTGGCGACCTTCACCTTGCCGGATGTCTCGATCAGCACGTGCCCGCCCTCGTACGGGCCGACGCCTGTGCCCTCGACATAGCAGGCCAGGCCGATGCCGACTTGCCGGCCTTCGGCGCGGGCGGCGTCGCGGTAGGTCTCGAAGGAATCCCAGCCGACAAGCTTCTTCAGCTTGTCCATCGATGCCGGGAAGTCGCCCGAGTCGTAGATCAGCGGGCGGCCGTCCTGGAACGTCAGCCCGAAGTCGTAGGGCATCTCGTCGGGCTGGATGAAGTTCGCCTCGCGCACGGCGACCCGATCCATGCCGAGCTCGCGCGCTATCGCATCGAGCGTGCGTTCCATGACGAACACGCCCTGCGGGCGGCCGGCGCCCCGGTAGGGCGTGACGATCACCGTGTTCGTGTAGAGGCTGTCGAACTCGACCCGGTACGCACCCGGCTTGTACGGGCCGAGCAACTGCGTCGAGGTCACGATCGGCACGATCAGCCCGTAGGGCGTGTAGGAGCCGTGGTCGTGCCAGAACCGAACGTTCAGGCCGAGCATGCGCCCCGCATCGTCGAAGCCCACCTCGACGTGATGCTGCTGCGCGCGCTCGTGCGCGGCGGCGATGAAATGCTCGCGGCGGTCCTCGGTGAACTTCACCGGCCGGCCCAGCGCGCGGGCGGCCATCGGCACGAGCACCTCCTCGGGCCACGGGTGCACGATCTTCACGCCGAATCCGCCGCCGACGTCCGGGGTGATCACCTCGACGTTGGTCAGGGCGAGGCCGAGCTTCGCGGCGACAGCGGCGCGCACGCCCGTCGAGGTCTGCGTGGACGACCAGAGCCGCAGCCGCTGCGACTCGGTGTCCCAGCGGGCAAGGACGCCCCGCGTCTCCAGCGGGGTGGATGCCGAGCGTTCGACCTTCAAATCGATCTCGAGCCGGTGCGGCGCCTTTGCGATCGCCGAGGTCACGTCGCCGTATTCCTGCGTCATACGCGCGCCGACGTTGCCGGGCACATCGGGATGGACGAGATGCTCGGCCGCCCGCGCGGCGTCGATGCCGACCACCGCGGGCAACGGCTCGTAGGTGACGGCGATGCGCTCGGCGGCGTCCTCGGCGACATAGCGGTCGCGGGCCACCACCATCGCGATCGGCTCGCCGACGTGGTTGACCTCGTCGCGCGCGAGTGCGTACGGCGTGCGGCCGTGGGTCAGCGTCGGATGCGGGATGAGCAGCGGCAGTGGATCTGCCATCGGCCCGGTCAGGTCTTCGTAGGTGTAGATGGCGACGAGCCCGTCGATGTCCAGGGCGCCGCTGACGTCGATGTCGACGATGCGGGCGTGCGCGTGCGGCGAGCGCACCAATGCGGCAGCCAGCGCCTCGTGGCCCAGGTCGTCGAGGTAGCCGCCCTGCCCGGTGATCAGCCGGCGGTCCTCGACCCGCTTCACCGGCTCGCCGAACATCTTGGTCATGCGCTGAGCTCCGACGCGCGCAGCACCGCGGCGACGATGTTCTGGTACCCCGTGCACCGGCACAGGTTCCCGGCGATCATCTCGCGCGCTTCGTCCTCACTCGGCTGGGGATTCTCGCGCAGCCCGGCGGTGATGGTGGTCAGAAAGCCCGGCGTGCAGAAGCCGCACTGCAATCCGTGACAGTCCTCGAACGCCTGCTGCACCGGGCTGAGCTCGTCGCCATCGGCAAGCCCCTCGACCGTCGTGATCTCCTGCCCGTCGACGCTCACGGCGAGCAACAGGCACGAGCGCACCGGGCGGCCCTCGAGCAGTACCGTGCATGCCCCGCACACGCCGTGCTCGCACCCGACGTGCGTACCGGTCAGGCGCAGGTCGTGGCGCAGGCAGTCCGACAGCAGCCGCCGGGCCGGCACCGCGACCGCATGCGCCGCGCCGTTGACTATCAGCCGGACGTCATGCACGTCGTCGGTCATGCGGCCGCCTCGCGGGCCGCTGCCCGGACCGCGCGTACGGTCAGCACGCCGGCGAGGTGACGGCGGTACTCGGCACTTGCGTGGATGTCGGCCTCCGGGTCGACCGATGCGGCGACGACATCGCGCACGTCGTCGACACCGGCATCGAAGCTTCGCCCGCGCAGCGAATCGGTGAGATCCAGCAGCAGCGGGGTTGCTGCGACAGAAACGTACGCGGCACGAACCGTGGCGATCCGAAGATCCTCGTCGAGGCAGACCACGACGCACACACCGCAGACCGCGTAGTCGCCATGACGGCGCGCGACCTCGGCCATCGCACTTGCCGAGCGCTGCGCCCGTGCCGGGAAGAACGCCTCGAGGGCCAATTCGCCCGGCGCGATGGCACATTCGAGCGGGCCGAGGAAGAAGTCCGACGCGGCGACCTCGCGCGAGCCGCCCGCTGCGGCCAGTCGCATCGAGCCACCGAGCAGGGCCAGCACGGCCGGCATCTCGGCGGCCGGGTCGGCATGCACCAGGCTGCCGACCGTCGTACCTCGATTGCGGATCGTCGGATGTGCCACGAGGCGCAGCGCCTGCCGCAGCAGCGGTTGCGCCCGGGCCGCCTCGTCGTGGCGTTCGAGCTCGGCATGGCGGGCCAGCGCGCCGACCCGGACTCCGTCCGCGTCGCAGCGCACGTAGGACAGTGCCCGCACCCGGTTGATGTCGACCAGGTGGTGCGGCGCGGCCAGGCGCATGGACAGCAACGGGACGAGGCTCTGCCCGCCGGCAAGCACCTTGCCGTCGTCGCCCAACCCGGCGAGCAACTCGACGGTCTCCTCGATCGACTCCGGCCGGGAGTAGTCGAACGGCGCTGGCTTCACCTGGTCATTCTCTATGAGAGGACGGTTCGTCGACCCGGAACGGCGATATGTCGCCTTCCGGCGTCTCGACGGTGCCGGCCGCGATCAGCGCGCCGCCCTCGTAGCTGCGCCCGTCCGTCGCGGTGACACCCGGCAGCACCAGCAGGATGAACGTCCAGTGGAAACGCGGCAAATGCCAGCCGATCACCTGGTCCTCGCCGTCGGCTGCGAAGGTCGACTTCTGTGAGGTCAGCACGCCGCAGGCATGGTGCAGTGTTGCCAAGAGCGCCCGACCGCGACCGTTACCCCGACAGCTCAGATGCCGCGCATCTCGATGACCTGCAAGGCGAGCGCGACGTCCAGGCGAAGATGCGGGTCGGTGGTGAACGGGCCGACGATCCGCTCGAGCTTGCCGATGCGGTAGCGCAGCGTGTTGTAGTGGAAGTGCAGCACGCGGGCTGTCTCGGCGACGTTGAGGTTGGTGTCGAGCAGGGTTTGCAACGTGTGCCGCAGGTCGGCCGCCTCGGCGGTGTCCTGCGCGAGGTCACCGAGCATCTCACTTGCGAACGAGCGCAACTCGGCTGCATCGGGCACCAATGACAGCAGCCGGTGCACGCCGAGCGAGTCGAAATGCGACACGCTGCCCCGGCCGCGTACGCGCCGGCCCACGGCGACTGCCTTTCGCGCCTCGGTGTAGGCCTGCGGTATGCCCGACGGATCGGTCACCAGGCGGCTGACTCCCGCGCAGAAGGAGCGGCGCCCGCCGCCGCGATCACCCGTGACCGACGCGATGACGCTGTCGACGGCCTTGTCCACCGCGTCCTTGGCCAGGGCGTCCTCGGTCGAGATGTCGACGGGCAACAGCGCCACCACCTCGGAGCTGAACCCAACGACCGGCGCGGTCTTGTCACGCGCTCGCACGACCTGCTGCCATGCGGCCGCGAATCGTTCCTGTGGCGAGCGCGGCGAGATCGGCGCCGGCGGGGCAGGCCGGCGAATGTCTTCGGGATCGAGTTCGGCGACCACGATCACCAGCGGCCGGTCGATGTCCCAGCCCAGTGAGGCGCAGTGCTCCACGACGGCGTCGGCCTCGCCCGCGGCGCCGGTCAGGACCTCACGCAGATAGTCGCCGCGGTATTTGTCCTCCACGGCCGCCACCGCGAGCTTCTTGGTGATCGCGAGCGCCGCAACGGTGGCGGCGCGTTCGAGCGCCTGCACCTCGGGCGCGGGCAACGTGCTCGCCGGACGGTACGCGGCGATGCGTCCGTGGTCGGTGCCGCCGGCCACGATCGACACCATCGCGAGTTCGCCCTCGCTCGCGCCGGGCGGGCGCTGCCCGCCCAGGCTGAGTTGCTCGACGCGAAAACGGCCGGTGTCGTCGAACAACGCCAGCTCACCGAGCGCGCGCTGCAAGGCCGGCTCACCGCTCTCGGCCTGCACCCGGCCGTCCGGCGTGCAGATCAGGACGGCGGCGCCGAGCAGTCTGGCCACTTCATCGGCGATCTGGGGCAGGTCACCGCCTTCGAGCACGATCGCCGCGAGCGCCCGGTGCAGCTCGTCGGCTCGGGCCAGGGCTCCGGTCTGGCGCTCTACCAATTCGGTGAACACATCGGTGATGACGTCATCGAAGGCCACGCCGTCGGGCAGGCGCAGTACCGGCAGGCCGATCCGGTCGGCGACGTCGAGCACCGCCGCGGGCAGCTGGTCGAGATAGCGGCCCAGCTTGATCGCGATAGCGGCCAGCCCGCGTGCGTCCAGGTCCGTGATCAGCCGGGAGAATGCCGCGGGGTCGATCGCCGCGCCGGCACCCGGATCGATCGCCTGCGCACCCGGCGACCCGTTTGCCGCCACTAGCGGGAAACCCGTGGTCAGCAGCAGTTCGTGCGGCTTGACCCACGGGAGTATGTCGGGCACCTCCATCACGTTCACCCGCCGTACTTCGCGATCCAGACCCGCCGCCCCGGCGAGCACGCTCGTTCCGCGCAGACTGGCAATGGTCAGCAGGGACCGGACGGGTAGTCCGTAGCGGCCGGGCTCTGCTGGCAAATCACGCACCTGATCGACCCGATCATTGGCAAATGTGACCATCGGCAGACCGTACCTGCGATAGGTACGGTCCGCATCAGTGTCGTGCTGCAGGGCACTCGGGTCTGGGTTCACCGATCGCAGGCCTTTCTGGGGGGAAGGGACGGCCGGAGGACCAGGAATGGTGACGGTGACGACGACGTCCCCCGTCACTCTCCGGTCCTCCGCGCCGGATCGTCAGCGTCAGATGCTCGCCGGCCCGCCGCGCGAGGGCACCGTCCTTGCCCGCTTCGCATCCGCGCTCTACGTCCAGGTTCCCGCCGGATTCGGGCTGATCGCGCTGGTCACCCGGGACGCCGTCCGCCTGCCGTGCGCACTGCAATTACCGGCGCTAAGCAGCGAGTTCCCGCTCGACCGGCTCGGCGGAGGGGTTCGCGTCGGCGGGGGCGTCCTGCGTATCGGCGCTGTCGCGGTCGCCGCGGACCGCACTGTCTCGGCGACCGTGCCGAGCCTTGCGCCGCCACCGGCGGATCAGGTACGAGCCGCTGAGCGGCTGCTCGACGTCAGCACGTTCGCCCCGCCCGACCTGGGCGACCCGCAACTCGCATCCGGCGCCGGCCTGCGGCTGCTCGGGCGCGGCGAGGGCCTCACCCCGCAGGGTGACGACGTACTGGCCGGCTACCTCGCCGCGGCCGCGGCCTACCGGCTGCCCGCTGATCGCCTGCGTGCGCTCATCCGGCTAGAGGCCCCGCGGCGCACGACGACGCTGTCCGCGGCATTACTGCGGCACGCCGTCGAAGGCGAGGCCATTCCCCAGATCAGCGCGCTGCTCGAGGCGTTGTGCGACGGTCGATCGCTTCGCACCGCGATCGCGGACCTGGTCAGCGTCGGGCATACCTCGGGCAGTGCGCTCGCCGCCGGCGTCCTCGTCGCCGCCCGCTCGGCGTGCACGGCGGCGGGCGGCCGATGATCGAGCACGTCGAAACGCGCTCGGGCGCGTATGCAGATTCGGTCACCCTCATGCAGGTCAGCGTCCGGGTCAAGGCCGGCGACGGAGTCGACGCCGCGCTGGTCGCGATGGCTACGCCGCTCAACCTCGATCTCGCCGCGACGATGGGCTTCACTGCGCTGCAACGCTCCTCGGCCGACGACCTGCTCGTCGCGATCCGGGCACGCGACGAGACCACACTGGCCGCGGCGCTCGCGATTGCCGCCGACGCACTTGCCGCCCGGCCGGGCCCGGCCGGCACCGCGTTCGGCGTGGCCCCACCTCGCACCGTCGGCTCGGCGGCCCGCGACGATGCCGGGCTCGCGCTGATCTCGGTGCCCGGCCAGCACGCGTTCGCCGAGGCGATGGACGCGCTCGACGCCGGATGCGACGTGATGATCTTCTCCGACAACGTGCCGGTCGAGCAGGAGATCCGGCTCAAGCAAGCGGCGGCCGAGCGCGGGCTGCTGGTGCTCGGACCGGACTGCGGCACGGCGGTGATCGGCGGGGTCGGCCTCGGCTTCTCGCACTCGCTGGAGCCTGGTCCGGTGGGCATCGTCGCGGCGTCGGGAACCGGCTGCCAGCAGCTGCTCTGCCTGCTCGATGCCGCCGGTGTCGGAGTGAGCGCGGCGCTCGGTGTCGGCGGGCGCGATCTCAGCGCGCAGGTGGCCGGCCGCTCGTGCGTCGCGGCCATGGCGGCACTGGACGACGACCCGGCAACCGAGCTGATCCTCGTCGTCTCCAAGCCGCCCGACGCCGACGTGGCCCGCCGCGTGCGCGAGCTGGCGAGCAGCCTCACGACGCCGGTGCTGTTCGCGTTCATCGGCGAAGGGCAGCGCGATCTCACCGATGCGGCAGAGGCTGTGCTGCGGACTCTCGGCGCTGCGGTACCGGAATGGCCGAGCTGGGCCGGGCGCGCGGCGTCGCCCAGGCCGGGAAGTCTGCGCGGGCTGTTCGCCGGTGGGACGCTGTGCGACGAGGCGATGGCGATCGCGGCCCAGCGGCTGGGCGCGGTCTACTCCAACATCGCGTTGCGCCCGGAATGGCAGATCGCGGCCGCCGCGCGCCGGCCGGGACACGTGATGATCGACTTCGGCGAGGACGAGCTGACCGCGGGACGCCCGCATCCGATGATCGACCAGTCGATGCGCCTGGAACGGCTCACCGTCGAGGCGGCCGACCCGGACACCGCCGTGATCCTGCTCGACGTCGTGCTCGGACACGGCGCGCATCCCGATCCGGCCGGCGAACTGGCCCCGGCCATCGCTCGGGCCAGTTCGCCGGCCGTCGTCGTCTCGCTGATCGGCGCCAAGGCCGATCCGCAGGACCTGTCCGCCCAGGCGAGCGTGCTGCAGCAGGCGGGCGCGCACGTGTTCACGTCCAACGCGCAGGCAGCGCGCTTCGCGTGCGAGCTGATCGCGCCATGACCGGCCTGTTACGCCGCGATCCGCACATCATCAGCGCGGGCATCGACCTGCTCGCCGACGCTGCCGAGGCGCAGGCGGCAAGGGTCACCCGCGTCGACTGGCGTCCCCCGATGGACGGCACGAGCGCCGACCTGGCACAGGTCATGGCCGACCAGCGCCGGGTCGAGGCGAACGCGACAGCGGTGCGGCGAATGCTCCAGACGCAGGCGCACCTCGTCGACGTGATGCCGGCCGGAGACGCACTCGGGCTTGCGCGCGGCGACTTCCTGCACGCCGGGCCACCGATCAGCTGGGATCGCGCGTCCGGGCCGCTGCGCGGGGCGCTGATGGGCGCCGCGGCGTTCGAGGGACTCGTGACAGATCCGCAGCAGGCGGCCCAGCTGTACGACGCGGGGTCGCTGAACCTCGGACCGTGCCATCACCACCGCGCGGTCGGGCCGATGGCCGGGGTCGTTTCCGCCTCGATGTGGGTGTTCGTGCTCGAAGACCCGGCCAGCGGCGCGCTGGCCTACTGCTCGCTCAACGAGGGCCTGGGCAAGGTGCTGCGCTATGGCGCGTACTCCGCCGAGGTGCTCGAGCGGCTGCACTGGATGTCGGACTCGCTCGGGCCAATGCTTCAGGCCGCGATACGCGCACACGGCCCGATCGACATCAAGGCGATCCTTTCCCAGATGCTGCACATGGGCGACGAGGCGCACAACCGCAATCGCGCCGGCACGTTGATGCTGCTGCGCGAGCTGCTGCCGTCGCTGGTCGACTCGGGCTTCTCCTCGTCCGAGGTCGCGCGGGCGATGCAGTTCGTCGGCGGCAACGACCACTTCTTCCTCAACCTCGCCATGCCCGCGTGCAAGCTGACTCTCGACGCTGCCCGCAACATCCCGGGCTCGACGATGGTGGTCGCCATGGCCCGCAACGGCACCGATTTCGGCATCCAGGTGGCGGGCACGGGCGGGCAGTGGTTCACCGGGCCGGCCCAGGTTCCCGACGGCCTCTACCTGGGCGCGTACGGCCCCGACGACGCCAACCCCGACATCGGCGACTCGGCCATCACCGAGACCGCCGGGCTCGGCGGCTTCGCGATGGCCGCGGCTCCCGCCATCGTCCGTTTCGTCGGCGGCACGGTGGCCGACGCGCTGGCCACCACCCGGCGCATGTACGAGATCACCCTCGCCGAGCACCCGGCCTACTCGATACCGGTGCTCGATTTCCGCGGAACTCCGTGTGGCATCGACGTCACCCGGGTCGTGCGCACCGGCATCCTGCCCCAGATCAACACCGGCATGGCCGGCAAGGTGGCCGGCACCGGCCAGGTCGGTGCCGGGCTCGTCACGCCGCCCGGCGAGATCTTCCCCGCTGCGCTTCGGGCACTCGCTACCGAGGCCCGATCGCGTTAGGCACTGCCCGCTGCACCCCCGCCTCCGCCCTTTCATGATCATCTCTGCCGTAGCCGTCAGCAAACGCGGCGCAGGCAGAGATCATCAGGAGCTGAACAAGCATCACGCCGCCGCGATGCGTCGTGCCGTCACCGCCCACAGCCGGTCGGCGTTCGCCGGGTCGAGGGCATAGGGCAGGTACCCGCGCCGCAGCGCGCCCGGGCCCGTCCACGGATGCGCAATCGCGCAGTCCTCCAGATAGTGCCCGCCGTTGCCTGCCAGTTCCGGCGCGACGGCGGCCCAGACCGAGGTCGCCGCTCCCTGCTCGAGCGTCTTCTGGCCCTCTCGTCGGCTCGGCTCACCTGCCTCGTTCACCCAGCCGCGATCGAGCAGTTCCTCGTGGGTCATGTGCCGTTGCAAGCGGGTCATGATGAATCCGGGATTCACCGCATTCGCCGTGATGCCGAGATCGGCGTGGCGTTCGGTCATGCCCACCCCGAACAGCGCATTGGCTGTCTTGGACTGGGCATAGGCGACCCACGGGTCGTAGGGACGCGCACGGAAGTCCAGGTCGTCGAAGTCGACGTCGCCGCGACGGTGCCCGATCGAGCTGAGCGCGACGACGCGGGCGCCGCCCGAGCGGCGAAGCGCCGGCAGCAGGCCCACGGTGAGCGCGTGGTGACCCACGTGGTTCGTGCCGAATTGGGACTCGAACCCGTCCTCGGTATAGGTAAGTGGCCCCGCCATCACCCCGGCGTTGTTGATCAGGATGTGCAGCTCGCGCCCGTCTGCCAGGACGGCGTCGACGAAGCGGCGCACCGACGCCAGCGAGGCGAGATCGAGCGGGGCGATCTCGATCTCGGCATTGCCGGTGTCCTTGCGCAGCCGGGCTGCCTGCGGCTCTGCCCGAGTGGCGTCGCGTGTTGCGATGAGCACGCGCGCACCGGCCGTGGCGAGCGCTCGCACCGTCTCGACTCCGATGCCAGAGGCGCCGCCGGTGACGATCACGTTGCGGCCGGTCAGGTCGTGTCCGTCGACGACGTCGAGCGCGGTTGAGCTGAATCCGAATGTCACAAGGCCAATCGTGCCCGTCGGACCGTGCTCTAACGCAAGCGCCATTCGGCAAGGTCTGGCAAGGTGTCGATGTCGCCGGGGTCGCCGTCGCAAGCCACCTCGGTCACCAGGCCCGGATTGGCACGCAGGAACGGCCGGGCGCCCTGATCGCCCACCGCCAGCCGGGCGACGTCCGTCCACAGTGGACGGTCGACAGCAACCGGATGCCCGCGCCGGCCCGCGTAAGTGGCAATGGCCACCGGCGCGTCGGCACCGAGCACGCGCCGAACCGCGTCGGCACCGATGCCGGGGGTGTCGACCAGCATGAGCACGGCCCGGGTGCCCGACGCCGCGGCCAGGCCCAGCCGTAGCGATGAACCCATCCCCCGCTCCGGCGCGGGGTTGACCACCACGAGCGCGTTGTCGACGTCGAGGTCGGATCGCACGACGGCGACGACCTCGACGCAGCCACCGTCTCGCAGCACCCGCACCGCGCGGTCGACAAGCCGCTCGCCGCAGAGCTGGACCTCGGCCTTCGGCTGCCCGAGCCGGGTACCCGCACCGGCTGCCAGCACGATTCCGGACGCCGTCACCGGCGGCCCGATCTCATCGCAGGTGTCGTGTCGACCGGGCGAAGGGAACCAGTTCGACTGCGGTGCTCAACGCTGCCACCGTGGCCTCGTAGCCCTTGTCTTCCTTCGAGCCCGGCAGGCCCGCGCGATCGAGTGCCTGCTCGTCGGTGTCGCAGGTCAGTACGCCGAATCCGACCGGGATGCCATAACGCGTTGACACCTCGGTCAGCCCGATCGTGGCCGCCGAGCAGACGTAGTCGAAGTGCGGTGTGCCGCCGCGGATGACAACGCCGAGCGCCACGATCGCGTCGAATCCGGAGGTGGCCATCCGCGCCGCCGCGACCGGCAACTCGAACGTGCCGGGCACCCGCACCTCGGTGATCGAACGAACCGCGGACTCAGCAAGCGCCCGCTGCGCCCCGTCGATGAGGCCGTTCATGACCGTGTCGTGCCATCGTGCCGCGATGAGCGCGATGCGAAGATCCGCGGCGCCCTCGACGGCGGTCAGCTCCGGCGCTCCCTGCCCGCTCATCCGGCCACCCTGATGATGAAAGAGCTCATGAACCGGACTCCTCGATTTCGAGTTCGTGGCCCATCCGGTCGCGTTTGGTCTGCAGGTAACGCAGGTTCTCCGGGTTGGCATGGGTGGGCAGTGGCACTCGCCCGACGATGCGCAGGCCATAGCCTTCCAGGCCCGCCCGCTTGGCCGGGTTGTTGCTGAGCAGGCGCATGGTGTGGATGCCGAGATCGACCAGGATCTGCGCGCCCGTGCCGTAGTCGCGAGCGTCGGCCGGCAGGCCGAGCTCGAGGTTGGCGTCGAGGGTGTCGACGCCTGCGTCCTGCAGTTGGTAGGCCTGCAGCTTGTGCAGCAGGCCGATGCCGCGGCCCTCGTGCCCGCGGATGTAGAGCACGACGCCACGCCCCTCTCGCGCCACCGCGGCAAGCGCCGCGTCGAGCTGCGGCCCGCAATCGCAGCGCAGTGAGCCGAACACGTCACCGGTGAGGCACTCGGAGTGCACCCGCACCAGCACCTGCTCGCCGTCTCCGATCTCGCCGAAGACGAAAGCGACGTGCTCGCGGTCGTCGTAGGAACTGCTGTATCCGACCGCGGTGAACTCGCCGTAGCGCAACGGGACGCGGGCAGACGCGACACGTTCGACGAGCTTGTCGACGCGACGCCGGTAGGCGATCAGGTCGGCGATGGAGATCAACGCGAGGTCGTGCTCGTCGGCGAAGACCCGCAACTCGTCGGAGCGGGCCATGCCCGAAGGGTCCTTCTCGCTGACGATCTCGCACAGGACGCCCGCCGGCTGCAGTCCGGCCAGCACGGCCAGGTCGACCGCAGCCTCCGTGTGACCCGGGCGGCGCAGCACCCCGCCGTCCTTGGCCCGCAACGGCACGACGTGTCCGGGGCGGGAGAAGTCGGCCGCCGTCGCTTCGGGATCGGCGAGCAGCCGGATCGTGCGCGCCCGGTCGGCCGCGGAGATGCCGGTCGACACGCCTTCACGTGCGTCGACGGTGACGGTGTAGGCGGTGCCTCGCCGGTCCTGGTTGACCCGGAACATCGGCGGCAGGTCGAGCCGGTCGGCCTCACCTTCGGTGATCGGTACGCAGATGTAGCCCGAGGTGTAGCGCACCATGAACGACACGAGTTCCGCGGTGACGAGCTCGGCCGCGAAGATCAGATCGCCTTCGTTCTCACGGTCTTCGTCGTCGATGACCACGACCGCCTTGCCGCACTTGATGTCGGCGATCGCCCGCTCGATGGTGTCCAGGCGCACACTCATGGCGCTCCCACCAGTCGCGCGACGTACTTCGCGAGCACGTCCACCTCAAGATTCACCGCGGCGCCGGCCGACTTGGTGCCCAGTGTGGTAGCTCGCAACGTCTCGGGGATCAGGCCGACCTCGAACCAGTCGTCGCCGACGTCGGTGACGGTGAGCGAAACCCCGTCGACGGCGATCGAGCCCTTGACCGCAACGTAGCGCGACAGGTCGCCCGGCAGGCCGAAACGCACGGCCTCCCAGGCGTCGCCCGGGGTGCGCGCGATGACAACGCCCGACCCGTCGACGTGACCCTGCACGATATGGCCGTCCAGACGCCCGTCAGCCCGGACCGCCCGCTCGAGGTTCACCTTGTCGCGCGGGTGCAGCGAGCCGATAACCGACCTCTTGAGCGTTTCGGCCATGACGTCGAAGGTCAGCTCGCGCCCGGCCGAGCCGACCACGGTGAGGCATACGCCGTTCACGGCTATCGAGGCACCGTGGCGCGCATCGTCGGCCACCGTGGGGGCATTCACGACAAGCACCGCGGACTCGCCGCTCGACTCGAGCGCCACGACCTCGCCGAGCTCCTCGATGATCCCGGTGAACATTGCAGCTATCCCCCTTGCGACCACACGGGCCGCGCGACGATCTTCACGTCGCTGTCGAGTCGGCTCACCGTGTCTACCTCCAGTGTGACGGCATCGGCGATGGTTCCTATTCCCGCATGCCCCAATGCGGATGGACCGGTGCCCAGCAGCCGTGGCGCGACATAGGCGATCACCTCGTCGACGCAACGCGCCTCGATGAACGCCCCGGCAAGGGTCGGGCCACCTTCGAGCAGAACGTGCCGCACGCCCCGGTCGTGCAACGCCTTGAGCGCGAAGCGGGGTACCGCGGTGTCGAGCAGCAGGGTTTCGGCGGCGTTGTCGAGCACCCGGGCGTTCTGCGGCACGCGGTGGCGGCGATCGAGCACCACCCGTAACGGCTGATGCTCGGCGAGTTCATCGTCGGCACCGCGCACGGTCAGGTGCGGGTCGTCGGCAAGGACCGTGCCGCTGCCCACCACGATCGCGTCGACGATCGAACGGAATGCATGCGAGTCGGCCCGCGATGCCGCCGAGGAGATCCAGCGCGCGCTCAGGTCAGCGGCGGCAACCCGGCCATCGAGGGTCGTCGCGAGCTTCCAGGTGACGAACGGGCGGCCGGTACGCAACGCGTGCAACCACGGGCGCAGCGCGCCGTTGGTCGCCTCGGCTTCGTCGAGCCCGGCCACGACCTCGATGCCGGCCTCGCGCAGCCGGTCGGCACCGCCTGCTGCCGTGGGGTTGGGATCGTCGGTGGCGTACACCACCCGGGCGATGCCCGCCGCGATCAACGCATCGGCGCACGGCCCGGTCTGCCCGACATGGGCACACGGCTCCAAGGTGACAACCGCAGTGCCGCCACGGGCCCGCTCGCCCGCCTCGCGCAGCGCCTCGATCTCGGCGTGCGGACGCCCCTGCAACTGGGTGGCCCCATCGCCGACGCGCTCACCGGCACTGTCGAGAATGACGGCGCCGACGGCAGGGTTCGGACTGGTGCGCCCGCGCGCGGTCTCACCCAGAGCGAGCGCGCGCTGCATCGCGGCCTGCTCGGCGTCAGTTACCCGCACCGCCGCCTCCCTGCCGGCCCATCGCCGCCCTGGCCCTGACGCGCAGCGCCTCGACGGCCTTGCCCGGGTCGTCGGCGCCGTACACGGCGGTACCGGCGACGAACACGTCAGCGCCGGCTTCGGCCGCAGCCTCGATGGTGTCGGCGTCGATGCCGCCGTCGACCTCGAGGTAGAGGCGCAGGTGCCCGCTCTGGATGTGGTGGCGGGCAAGGCGCACCTTGTCGAGCAGCTCCGGGATGAAGTCCTGCCCGCCGAATCCGGCCTTGATCGTCATGATCAGCAACGTGTCGAACTCGACGAGCAGGTCGAGGTAGCCCTCGAGCGGGGTGTCGCGGTCGAGCGCGAGGCCCGCCATGGAGCCCGCGGCCCGGATGCTGCGGGCGGTCTGCACCGGATCGGGCGCCGCCTCGACGTGGAAAGTGACATTGGCGACGCCTGCCTGCGCGTAGTCCGGCGCCCACCGGTCCGGGTCGTCGATCATCAGATGGCAGTCCAGCGGCAGGTCGGTGGCCTTCTTCAGGCTCGTCACGACGGGCAGGCCGATGGTCAGATTCGGTACGAAGTGCGCATCCATGACATCGACGTGCAGCCAGTCCGCTCCGGCGACGGCATCGGCCTCGTCGGCGAGGTGTGCGAAGTCGGCAGCGAGAATGCTCGGCGCGATCATCGGCTCCGGAGCACCGTGTGAGACCACGCCCGGAGTCTAGTGGCGGGCTCCTACATGTTGGACGGCCACGTCAACCCCACCAGAACGCGGCGGCGATGATCGCATACAGCGCCACCAGGGTCGCGCCCTCGAACCAGTTGGACTCACCGTCGAGCACGACGATGACTGTCACCAGCACCGCGATGGCGAGCACCGCGATCAATAGCGGCGAGAGCACGAGGGTGAACGTCGCGCCGACGAGGGGCGCGGCCAGCACGACGACGGGCGCCAGCACCAGGGCGATCTGCAGCGGGCTCTGCAGGATGACCGACAGCGCGTAGTCGGCGCGGTTTCGGGTGGCCAGCTGGATACCCACGACGTTCTCGACGGCGTTGCCCGCGATGGCCACGATGACCAGCCCGGCGAAGGCCTGGCTGATGCCCAGGCTGTTGATGGCCGGTTCGAGACCGTTGACGAACCAGTCGGACACCAGCGCGGCGGCCACCCCGGCCCCGGCGAGCATGCCGACCGCCAGCGGCAGTGACCACTCGGCGGCATGCACCTCGTCCTCGTCCGGTTCGTGGCTGCTGCGCCGGATCGATGCCGGAAGCGACAGGACGAACAGCGCCAGCAGCACGACCGAGACGACGATCGAGAGCACCCGCTCGTGACCCGCGGCGGCGGTGTGCAGGTTGGCCGTGAGCGACGGGACGAGCAGCGCCGCCACGGCCAGGACGAGCAGCAGGCTGATGTTGCGCGCGGTATCCGTGCCGAAGCGCTGGGTGCCGTTGCGCAGCCCACCGACGAGGAATGCCAGGCCGAGCACGAGCAGGACGTTCGCCAGGATCGAGCCGACGATTGCCGCACGGACGACGTCGTAGAGCCCGGCGTGCAACGCGAACAGCGTGACGAACAGCTCAGGCAGGTTGCCGAGCGCGCTCTGCACGACACCCGTCGCGCCGGCGCCGAGGCGATCGCCCAACGCCTCGACGCTGCGCCCGACCAGGCTCGCCAGCAAGGCCAACGCGATCGCGCTGACGACGAACGGCGCGATGTCACCGCCGCCGGCGTAGCGCAGCACGCCCGCGGCTCCGCCTGCCACGACACACATCGCGACGAGCCGAACATCTCTCGGCTTCAGACCGCCCGTAGCGGTTTCGGGCATAACGGCGCCACCTCCGGGCGAACATCTTGCCCGGAGGTGGCGGCGTTCATGACGACGGGTGGCAGCCGCAGATCAGCGAACCCTCACCCCGGTCGGCGTCAGCACGGAATCGCCGTTGGCCGGCACGCGCTGCGGCACGACGGGGACCAGCAGCCAGCTGAGCCCGAGTGCCCCATCGCGGTGCGGCTGCCTGCTCGGGTTCCATACCTATGACATGTCCGCCAGGCCGCGAGGGGTTACCGGCCGTTTCGGAGAATCGCGCAGAACATGGCGTCGGTTCCGTGCCGGTGCGGCCACAGCTGCACGGTCGGGCCGTCTCCCAGTTGCATCGAGTCCGGGAACGACGCGCGAGCGTCGACGAGTTCGCGTCCCTCGACGATCTGCGCGGTCTCGGCGAGGTGCGGCGAGCAGGTGGCGTACACGACCACGCCGCCCGGGCGGGTCAGACGCTGCGCTGCATCCAGCAACTCGCGCTGCAACGCGGCCAGGTCGGTGAGATCGTCCGGTGTGCGGCGCCATCGCGCCTCCGGCCTGCGGCGCAGCGCGCCCAGCCCGGTGCAGGGAGCGTCGACGAGAACGCGGTCATAGCCGCCGTCGATGCCGGCGAACGTCCGGGCGTCGCCCACGTGAACCTCGACCGGCCACGGCGAAGTCGCCTTGCGGACGAGCTCTGCCCGGTGCGGGTGCAACTCGTTCGCCGTGACGGTCGCGCCGCGCTGCGCGGCCAGCGAGGCGAGCAACGCAGTCTTGCCACCGGGCCCCGCGCACAGGTCCAGCCATCGCTCATCGCGCCCGTCGATCGGGGTGTCGGCCAAGGCCAGCGCACACAGCTGGCTGCCCTCGTCCTGGACGGCTGCGCGGCCGCGCCGCACGGCTTCGAGGGCGGCCGGATCGCCGCCTGCCATGCGCACCGCATAGGGCGACCACGGCCCCGGTTCGCCGCCGGACAGCGCGGCGAGGGCGTCGCGATCGATCAGGTCCGGCCAGGCGACGAGATGCGTCTGCGGCCGCGCGTCGTCGGCCGCGAGGGCCGCCGCGGTCTCGGCCAGATCGCCGCCCAGCGCGTCGGCGAACGCCTGCGCGATCCACTGCGGGTGAGCCGTACTCAGCGCCAGCCGGCGCAGCGGCGAGGCGCCGCGGGCGAGCCGATCGGTCCACGCATTCCAGTCCGCAGCGACGATTCGGCGCAGCACGGCGTTGACGAATCCGGCGGCGCGCCCGTTGCCGGTCATTCGTGCCAGGTCGACCGTTGTCGCCACCGCGGCGTGCGGCGGAATGCGTGTGCGCAGCGCCTGATAAGCGCCCAGACGCAGCAGATCCAGCACCGCACCGTCCACAGTGGACAGATCGCGATCGACGCACGCGGCGACGATCTCGTCGAGCGTGCCCTGCGCGCGCAGCGTGCCGTAGCCCAGTTCGGTGGCGAGCGCCGCATCGCGTGTGGACAGGCCGCGTTCGCCGATCATCGACGGCAGCACCAGGTTGGCGTAGGCGTGGTGGTCGGCCACGGCGCGCAGCAGGTCGTAGGCCGCAAGGCGCGGTGGGTCCAAAGGCTTAGACAAGGCGCTGGCCTGCCGCCGGGCGGGCACCGCGGGCCCAGTCAGGCGCAGGCATCGGCCGCTTGCCTGGCGCCTGCACCTCGCCGAGTTCGACGACGGATGTCGCGGTGCCTACCCGCACTGATGATTTCGCGATGCACAGCTGCCCTGGCTCGGCCGTCTCGTCGAGGACAACGCGAACCGGGCCGAGCTTGAGCCGCTCATCGCCGAGCACCGTCCACGCGCCCGGCGATGGAGTGCACGCGCGGATGAGCCGATCGACATGCTGCGCGGGCTGTGACCAGTCGACCCGGGCGTCGTCGACCCTGATCTTCGCCGCGACCGATACGCCTTCGGCCGGCTGCGGCCGGGCTACCAGCGATCGGTCGGCAATGCCATCCATCGTCGCTGCGAGCAACCCGGCGCCGGCTTCGGCAAGACGGGCGAGCAACTCACCGGCTGTATCAGTCGGACGGATCTGCTCGGTGATCACGCCATAGACCGGGCCGGTGTCAAGTCCGGTCTCGATCTGGAACGTCGACGCGCCGGTGATCTCGTCGCCGTGCAGGATCGCGTGCTGCACGGGAGCTGCGCCACGCCAGGCCGGCAACAGTGAGAAGTGCAGATTCACCCAGCCGTGCAACGGGATCGCGAGAGCAGCAGCCGGGATCAGCGCACCGTAGGCGACCACCGCGCAGCAATCGGCACGCATCTCGATGAGGTGCTCGAGGAAGTCCGGGTCGCTCGGCCGCGACGGGCGGAGCACACGAACGCCCGCCTCGATCGCCAGGGACTCGACCGGCGAGGCGACCTCGCGCCGTCCGCGCCCGGCACGCGCGTGCGGGCGGGTGAGGACACCCACGACCTGGTGCCGGGGCGATTCGAGCAGGGCGCGCAGGGAGGGCACGGCCGTTGCTGGCGTGCCGGCGAAGACGAGTCTCACAGCCGGGCCACACTGCCGATCACAGGGCGTGGCCGAATGTCGGATGCGGGCTGATCTTGACTTGTGGCGCTGCCGTCCCGGACCACTCGGCCTCGCGAATGGCCTTCATCGCGGCCTTCTTCGTCTCGACGTCGAGCCGGTCGACGAACAGCACACCGTCGAGGTGGTCGGTCTCGTGCTGCAGGCAGCGGGCAAGCAATTCCGTGCCCTCGATCGTGATCGGATCGCCATACATGTTCTGGCCGTGCGCGACAACGTGCTGCCTGCGCCGGCAGTCGAAGGTCAGGCCCGGAATCGACAGGCAGCCCTCCTCGCCGTCCTGCTCCTCCTCCGACGGGAAATGCAACACCGGATTGACCAGGTGGCCGGACTGCCCTTCGTCGAGGTGGTAGGTGAACACGCGAAGCCCGACACCGATCTGCGGCGCGGCGAGGCCGACTCCTGGAGCGTCGAGCATCGTCTCGGCGAGATCGCCGACGAGCGTTCGCAGCTCCTTGTCGAAGACGGTCACCGGATCGGCGGGTGTACGCAGCACGGGATCGCCGAACAGGCGGATCGTCTGAACAGTCACGAGCCGATTCTAGGAGTGCGCTCGACCGCGGCAAGAGCAGCAGTTGGCAGGGCTAACTAAATAAGGATGCTTCGTGCCCCACTCGCCCGTCCATGACCGTCGCGTCGCTTTGACGCTCACCACCGCATGATCGCGGCTGCGCCGTCAGCAAGGAGCGCCGACCCGCCGCGACACGTCGGCGAGCAGGCCGTCCAACAGCCGCGCGAGAAGCACCCGCTGCTCACCCTTCAGGCCGGCGACAAGCTCGGCTTCCCGGCTGAGCACCTCGTCGACCGTGCGCTCGACCAGAGCGTGACCTGCCTCGGTGAGCCGTACCGCCACGGCCCGCGAGCCGTTGCCGAGCGTCGCGCGCGCGACGAGCCCGGACCGCTCCGCCCGCGACACCCGCTGCGAGATCGCCCCTGCCGTGACGAGCGTTCGCGCGCCGAGCTCGCGGGTGGTCAGCTCGTACGGCTTGCCGCTGCGGCGCAGCACGCTGAGTAGATCCAGCGTCGCCGAATCGACGCCGACGCGCGCCAGCACTCGGCGCCGGTCATCGGCGAACAGCTTTGCCAGCCGCCACAACGGCGTCACGATCTCGATCGAGTCCACCGGTGTACCCGGGCGTTCCCGCCGCCAGGCCGCGGCGATCTCAGACGCGGGATAGGCACTGACAGACGACATCGGGTCCGGGTCGGACTGCTTCGGCATACACACTCCCATGCTACGTTTAGACCTAAACCTAGCAGGAGAGGATTATGACTCGAAACATTCTGGTGACCGGCGCGAGTTCCGGAATCGGCCTTGCCATTGCGGCACGTTTCGCCCGTGACGGCGATCAGGTGATCATCACCGGACGCCGCCCCGAACCGTTGGCGAAGGCCGCCGCCGACATCGGCGCGCGGGCGCTGGCCTGCGACGCGACCGATCCCGACCAGATCATCGAACTGGTCGCGAAGCTATCCCGCCAGCTCGACGTCCTGGTCAACAATGCCGGCGGCAACACCGACTTCGACCAGCCCGAACCGACGAGCCTGCAGGCGATCGCCGACAACTGGCGCGCGAACCTCGACGCGAACCTGCTCAGCGCCGTGCTCATGACCGAAGCAGTGCGCGATCGGCTGGCAGCCGGCGCGTCGGTGATCAGTATCGGCTCGATCGCCGCGGACAAGGGCGCAGGGTCCTACGGTGCGGCGAAGGCGGCGCTCGCGTCCTGGTCGGTCAGCCTCTCGGCGGCAGTCGGGCCGCGGGGCATCACCTCGAACGTGGTTTCGCCCGGCTACATCGAGCGAACCGGATTCTTCCGCGACCGGATGACCACCGAGCGCCGGGGCGCCCTGATCGCCGCCGCACACGACCGCCGCGCAGGCAGTGTCGAAGACATCGCGGAGACGGTGCATTTCCTCGCCTCGGCCGGCGCCAGGCACATCAGCGGCCAGCTGCTGCACGTCAACGGCGGGACGTTCACCACCCGATAAGCCGATCGTTACGAAATATTCGGCCATGGCTGGGCAGGCGGTACGACCGTGGCCGACGTGGGGCTGACCGAGATCGCGTACACCTCGGCGTTGCGCGCGCAGGACGTCGAATCGGGCAGCCCCGAACTCGAGCGCATGCAGAGCCACATCCGGGCGACGATGGGCGAGCCGGTCGAGTCGGTGCTACGGCAGGTGTTCGACGACGACGCCCGTGCCCGGGCCGGGCTGAAGTCCTTCGACGCGAGGTACGCCGAGTTCGCCGACGCCGGTCAGCTCGTGGCGATGCCGGGCGCAGCGCACGCGATTGCGAACCTGCGCGGATCCGGCATCAAGGTGGCGCTGACCACCGGCTTCTCCGAGGCAACGCAGCGATGCATCCTGGAATCGCTCGGCTGGACCGACATCGCCGACCTGATACTGCGCGCCGAGGAATCGCAGCCCAACTCCACGCTCGCGGCAGCACAGGCCATGGGAATCGGCGACCTCGGTCTGGTGGCGACCGTCGGCGACACCGCGTTCGACGTCGTCTGCGGCCGGGTTCGTCGCGGGCGTGCTCACCGGCGCGCACAGTGGCGAGACGCTGCAGGTCGCAGGCGCCACCCATCTGCTGCCGACAGCGATGTCGCTTCCTGAATTCATCACCGCCTCGCGACGACCCGAGTGACTGTCAATCTTTCGTTGCGGGACACCAGGACGCGTCGAGTACGACGGCCCCAGATCGCGAGCTGGCACGGGTGCAGCGCTCCGAGGCTTCTCCTCAGGTCTTGATCGTCTCTGCTGAATCCGCCACTGCTCTCAGCTTCGACAGAGATGATCAATAGCGCGCCAGCGCGGACTCCTAGAAACCACTGATCAATCCCGCCTGCTGCACGCCACGGCGCCATTGATCAGCGCTTCCCTAGTCCGAGAACGGACCAGCGCGGTCGGTCAGACTTCGGCGACGTCGCCGGTGTAGACCGTGAACGTCGTGCCGCAGCCCTCCGCGTGCTTGCGGGTCTCGGCCATCTCGGGGGTCGCGGCCGAGGCCTTGAAGGCGTCCTCACTGGGCCAGAACAGCTCGGCGACGAGGTACGGCGTGCCGCCCTGCGGGTGACTGAGCTGGAAGCTGCCCAGCCCGGGCACGGCCTTGACGAGGGGGACGTGCTCGTCGGTGTAGCGGCGGTCGAAGGCCTCTTTGTCGGCCGGCTCGTCGTAGACCACGGTCAGTCGGTACATCGGCAGTTTCCACCCTTCGGTGTCGGTGTCAGATATGCCAGGTCTGTCACCCTAGGGATCCACTGATCTTTGTGATCGTCCGGCCCGGCAGCTGGTCGCGGGGTGGTGATCGCGAAATCTTGGGGTCGCGGACAGCGAGCAGCCTTCCTTTACCGATGTCGAGTACGGCAACCGTCGGCGGGTCTCGCGGCGTGAGCAGTTCCTGGAGACGATGGATGCCATGATCCCGTGGGCGACGTGGGTGGGGTTGATCGAGCCGCACTACTACTCCGATCGGCCGGGCAAGACGGGTCGCAAGGCCAAGCCGGTCGCCACGATGCTGCGGATGTACCTGCTCCATGTCTGGTTCAACCTCTCCGACGAGGGAGTCGAAGACTCCCGAGTGGCCCGTTGATCAGCGAATCCCTAGCACGGTCTGCAACGATCATGGGCTGTCGGGCTAGAAGAGGTCGAGTGGATCGAGCACGATCCGCACCGGCTCTGCGGACTTGCGGGCAGAGCGCAGCGCGGCCGCAGATTTCAGCGCCTCGGCCAGGCCGGCGCCATGACTGCGTGCGACCCGGATCAACGTGCGCTCGGTGGAATCGCTGCTCGTCACCGGGCCGATCACCTCGTAGGGCTGTGGCAGGTCAGCGACAGCGAGCACCTCGGCGAGCGCCGGTGACGTACCGGTGAGCGACGCCATGCGGGCAGCCGGCGGGAAGCCCAGCTGCTGGCGGTCGGCGAGCTCGCGGGCGGCGAATCCGGCCGCGTCCCAGCGGATCAGGGCCTGCACCGCCGGCACGCTCGCGTCGGCGCCGACAATGACGAGCCCGTCCGGCGCGACGAGGGCGGCGGCGTTCATCCACCGACGCAGCGCCTCCTCGCCGGCGCGCAGATCGGGCCGCGCGAGCAACGCCCAGCCGTCGAGCAGCAGCGCCGCGCCGTAGCCGCCCTGGGTGATGGGCTCGGCGCCCGGGGTCGCCACCACGACCGCCGCGCGGGTATCGACCTCGGCAAGCACCGAATCACCGCCGGACGTGCGCACGGTGAATCCCGGGAACGTCCGGCCGAGTTCCTCGGCGGTGCGCGCCGAACCGACGACAACCGCACGCATCCGGCGCCCGCCGCACGCCGGGCAGCTCCATTCGCCCGCGAGCCGGCCACACCAGCGGCACCCGGCGACGGCATGGCCGGAGCTGGCCGCGAGCGGGCCACCGCACTTGGCGCACCGGGCCGGCGTGCGATCGCGCACGCAGGCAAGTGACGGGACGTAGCCACGGCGCGGCACCTGGACCAGAACCGGGCGTGCGCTCTGCAGTGCATCGTGCGCAGCCCGCAGCGCGACGCTGGGCAGCCGCGCGGTAGCACCCGGGTCGCGCCCCTGCTCGAAGTCGTCGCCCGTGGCCACGATGCGCGCAACCGCAGCGCGAATCGCCGAGCGGTCGGCCACGATCTCGTGCGCCCAGCCCGACTCGACGAGCAGAGCCGCCTCGGCGGTGCGCGCATACCCACCCACGACCAGCGCAGCCCCGGTCAGGGAGGACCGCAGCACGAGCACGTCGCGCGCATTCGGATATGGCGCCCTCGGCTCGGCGTACAGGTCGTCGCCGTCGTCCCAGATCGCCAACAGCCCGACATCGGCAACCGGCGCGAACGCCGCCGCGCGGGTACCGATGACCGCACGCACGTCGCCGCGCCGCACGGCGAGCCAGCGGCGATAGCGCTCGGCAGGTCCCAGATCTGCCGAGAGCGCCACGTGCCTGCCTGCGCCGAGCGCGGCATGCAGCGCGGCGTCCAAGCGGGCCAGATCGCGAAGATCCGGCACGACCATGACCGCGCCGCGACCACCGGCCAGGGCCGCCTGCGCCACCTCGGCGAGCCGGTCTGGCCACGCGTCATCCGCGAGTGCGGTCCACACGGCGCGAGCCGGGCGCCTCGCCCCGACGGCCGCGAGGAATGCCTCGCCCGCGCGGTAACGACTCCACGGCACGACCACCGGTGGATCAGGCGCCTGGGCAGGCTCGCGCACGGACGACTCGGCACGTGCGTGGCGTGGCGGTACCCCGAGCCGCACGACGTCGACGAAATTGCCGGCGTAACGGTCGGCGACTGCTCGAAACAGGCGGGTGGTCTCGGGATTGAGCACGGGCTCGGCGCCGACCGCCCGCTCGACAAATGCCAGCGTGCCGCTGTGGTCGCTCGTGTCGCAGCGCTCCAGCACGAATCCATCGACCAGCCGCCCGGCGAATCGAACCCGCACCCGGCTGCCGGCGGTGACCGCTTCGTCGAGTTCGGTAGAGACCAGGTAGTCGAACGGCCGATCCAAGTGCGGCAACGCGACGTCGACCATCAACCGAGCGATCGGGCGGGCCGGCGCAGGCTCCCGGCCACGATGCCTCGAACGACTCGACGTCACGCGCAAGTCCTACCAGCAGCCACCCTCAAGTCCGCGCACGCCCGAGGCCGAAGCCCGCAGGTGGGCACCTGTGCCGCAGGTGGGCGGTTACAACTGCCCACCTGGCGCGGAACTGCCCACCCGCGGGATCACGTCGTGCGGCGCGGTCGAGTCGGCCTAGCCGTTGGCGAGCTTGGCCAGCTGCTCGGCCTTGTCGGTGCGCTCCCAGGTGAAGTCGGGCAGCTCGCGTCCGAAGTGGCCGTACGCGGCGGTCTGGGCGTAGATCGGCCGCTTGAGATCGAGATCGCGGATGATCGCCGCGGGGCGCAGGTCGAATGTCTGGTTGATCGCCTCGGCGATGCGCGCCGGGTCGGCGGTCTCGGTGCCGAAGGTCTCGATGAACAGTCCCACCGGTTCGGCCTTGCCGATCGCGTAGGCGATCTGCACCTCGCAGCGAGTGGCCAGCTTGGCCGCGACGACGTTCTTCGCTACCCAGCGCATTGCGTAGGCCGCCGACCGGTCGACCTTCGACGGGTCCTTGCCGGAGAATGCGCCGCCGCCGTGGCGGGCCATACCGCCGTAGGTGTCGACGATGATCTTGCGGCCAGTGAGGCCGGCGTCGCCCATCGGCCCGCCGATCTCGAAGCGGCCGGTCGGGTTGACGAGCAGCCGGTAGCCCTCGGTGTCGATGCTCAGCGCCGCGAGTTCGGGAGCAACTACATGCTCGGCCACGTCCGGCTTGAGCAGCGTGTCGAGGTCGATGTCGGCCGCGTGCTGGCTGGAAACCACCACGGTGTCCAGTCGCGCCGGCTTGCCGTCGACGTACTCGATGGTGACCTGGGTCTTGCCGTCCGGGCGCAGGTAGGGAACGGTGCCGTCCTTGCGAACCGCCGACAGGCGCTGGGCAAGGCGGTGCGCGAGCGCTATGGGCAGCGGCATCAGTTCCGGCGTCTCGTCGCAGGCGAATCCGAACATCAGGCCCTGGTCGCCGGCGCCCTGCTTGTCGAGCGGGTCGACGTCGCCCTCGACGCGGGACTCGTAGGCGTCGTCGACGCCCTGCGCGATGTCAGGAGACTGCGCGCCGATCGCGATGTTCACCCCGCACGACGTGCCGTCGAAACCCTTGCGCGACGAGTCGTAGCCGATCTCGAGAATGCGCTCCCGGACGATGGTCGGGATGTCGGCGTACGCATCGGTGGTGACCTCACCGGCGACATGCACCTGGCCGGTGGTGATCAGGGTTTCAACGGCGACACGGCTCGACGGATCCTGAGCAATCAGGGCGTCAAGGATCGAATCGCTGATCTGGTCTGCGATCTTGTCCGGGTGTCCCTCGGTAACGGACTCGGACGTGAACAGGCGGCGGCTCACAGGTTCTCCGGAAAGTGTGGTTGGGCAGAGTCCGGCAGAGTCTACCGGCTGGGTAGGGATAGCTGGTTCACCACGCCGTGCGCTGCGGTGTCGGTGAATCCGGCCGGGGATAGCGCGCGGTCACCGCGTCCCAGACGGCGGCGGCCAGGGCCGCCTTCGGGCCGAGCCGGACAGAGACCTCGCTGTCGTCTGCCCCCAGGATGACGGCGGCGTTGTCGGGCTGGCCGAATGCCCTCCCGTCGCCGACTGCGTTGACCACGAGCAGATCGCAGCCCTTGCGACGCAACTTGGCCCGGCCGTGGTCGAGCACATCTGCGGTGTCGTCACCCGTCTCGGCCGCAAAGCCGACGAGCACCTGCCCGGGCCGACGCGCCTTTACGAGTTCGGCCAGAATGTCGGGGTTTTCCACCAGGGAGATCGGCTCGGGGCCCGCGTCGGATTTCTTGATCTTGTGGGAGGCCTCGACGGCGGGCCGGAAATCGGCTACCGCTGCTGCCATCACGACGACATCAGCGTCCTCGGCTGCCTTCAGGACCGCGTCGCGAAGCTGCGCCGTCGTCTGAACCCGGACCACATCGGCGCCCGCCGGGTCAGGCAGTTCGGTGTTGGCGGCGATCAGCGTGACCCGGTCGGCCTGCCGTGCCGCAGCGACAGTCGCGAGCGCATATCCCTGCAACCCCGACGATGCATTGCCGAGGAACCGCACCGGATCGATCGGCTCGCGCGTACCGCCCGCGGTGACCACGACATGCCGGTCACTGAGATCGGCCGGAAGCGCGTCGGGTCGGTGCAACAGCAGTTCGGCTAGTTGCGCGATTTCGGCAGGCTCGGGTAGCCGCCCCCGCCCGGTGTCGGCGCCGGTGAGGCGTCCGGTCGCGGGCTCGAGCACCACGGCGCCCCGGCGGCGCAGCGTGGCGACGTTCGCGACCGTGGCCGGGTGCTCCCACATCTCGGTGTGCATCGCCGGGGCGAACAGCACCGGGCAGCGCGCGGTCAGCAGCGTGTTGGTGAGCAGGTCGTCGGCCAGGCCGTTCGCCGCGCGGGCGAGCAGGTCGGCAGTGGCCGGCGCGACAACGACAAGGTCAGCGCTCTTGCCCAGGCGCACGTGCGGCACCTGCTCGCTACCAGACCACACATCGGATGCGATCGGGTTGCCCGACAGGGCAGCCCAGGTCGTGCTGCCGACGAAGCGAAGCGCCGATTCGGTCGGGACGACGACGACGTCGTGCCCTGACTCGGTCAATCGGCGCAGTAGGTCGGCGACCTTGTAGGCGGCAATCCCGCCGCTCACGCCCAGCACGATCCGGGCGGCCTGCTCGGCTGGCGGCGTCGCCACAGTTGGTTAGGCCTCAGCCGGCTTGAACTCGATCAGGTCGGTGTTGATCTCGCGCAGCGCGATCGACAATGCCTTCTCCTGCGGCGCGGTTTCTACCAATGGGCCTACGTACTCGAGCAGCCCTTCACCGAGCTGGCTGTAGTAGGCATTGATCTGGCGCGCACGCTTCGCGGCGATGATGACGAGTGCGTACTTCGACTGGGTACGCTCGAGCAGTTCGTCGATCGGCGGATTGGTGATGCCCTCGGGACCACTAACAGTTGCAGGCACGTCTCAGCTCTCTTGTCGGTCGGCTTGATGCTGGTGCAGTGGGTCCTCAGACAGCGACTCGTCAGCTAGAGATTCGCCCGGTGGGCACACGGCCTCGATCAATGCTACCAACTCCGCCGCGGCGTGCCGGACGTCGTCGTTGACGATGACCGTGTCGAACTCCGCTTCGGCGGCCAGTTCCAGCTGGGCGCGGGCCAGCCGGTCGGCCACGACGTCGGGGGTCTCGGTGCCGCGTACGGCCAGCCGGCGCTCCAACTCGGCCCACGACGGAGGCTTGAGGAACACCAGCTGGGCGTCGGGCATGGCCGCGCGCACCTGGCGCGCCCCGTGCAGTTCGATCTCGAGCAATGTCGGCACGCCGGCCTCAAGATGTGCGATGACGGGCTCGCGCGGCGTTCCGTAGATATTGCCGAAGTGCTCGTCGTACTCGAGCAGTTCACCCCGCTCGATCATGCCCGCGAACGTCGCGCGGTCGACGAAACGGTACTCGACTCCGTCGGTCTCGCCGGGCCGTGGCTGCCTGGTGGTGCACGACACCGACACCCAAATGTGCGGATACATCTCGCGTACCGCGGCCACGACGGTTCCCTTGCCGACCCCGGACGGCCCGGACAGCACAGTCAGTCGGCTCGGCATGCTCGGCAAACTATCGCGACGGGCGGACTCGGGCTCAAGGCTTCCTGCGCTTCTGCAGCCCCATATAGACCAGATCGACGTATTCGCCGTCGCACCACATCTGGGCACGCTGGCGACCCTCCTCGACGAAGCCGACCGATTCGTAGGAGCGGATGGCGCGGGCGTTGTTGGCGTGCACCCTGAGCCAGATCTTGCGCAGGTTCCGGATCCGGAAGGCGTACTCGATGAGCTGCCGCACCGCGTCGCGCCCGTATCCACGGCCCCAGTACTCGCGCTCACCGATGGTGATGCCGAGTTCGGCGGTCTGGGCGGCCGGATCCAGCTGCGTCAGCCCGCATTGCCCGATCAGCTTGCCGTCTACGGCGATGGCGAAGTCGATTGTGTCCTTGTCATCAGCCCGGCGCCGCCAGAACTCGTCCACCGCGGCGGCCGACCGTGGCACCGGCGGATCGCCGCCGCCGAGAAGCTCGATCTGCAGATCGTTCGCGTAAGCGGCGAGAGTCGGATAGTCGCCGGACTCGACTGGCCGAAGCGTGACGAGGTCGCCCTGGAGCATCCGGCCACCATAGATCTGCACACATCGCGCCACTGAGGCGCCCTGCACGACAGTAGGAACATCGGCGCGGCAACCAGCCGTGAAGCACCGCACACGGTGCTGCGAAACGTCGCGCGTAACCCGTAGGTTCGGCGCGCGGACCGCGTTGACGGCGACAAATGATCAGGGCGCCGCGCGGCGATGCGACGGGGCAACGTGGCCCTCGTTAGTGTTTCGGAGATCACGCGGGCTGGGACAGACCGGGCCCGGCAGTGCTCCAGCATGGCGAGGAGGCTTGATCATGGCACCCGTGCAGGTAGGCGTGGTGAAGGAGACAGCGCCGGGAGAACGCCGGGTCGCGCTCACACCCGAGTCGGTGCGGCGGCTGCGAGAGGCCGGCGTCGACGTGCTGGTCGAGTCGCGTGCGGGCGCCTCGGCCTGGCTACCGGACGAGGAGTACGCCCAGACCGGCGCGAGCGTCGTCGACACCGCGCAGCTCTACGAGAGCGCCGACATCCTGCTGTGCGTCGGCCGCCCGCCGATCGAGCGCCTGCGCAGCGGGCAGACCATCATCGGACTGCTGCAGCCGCTGCTCGACCCGAAGCTCATGTCCGACCTCGCGACGAAGGGCGTCACGGCCGTCAGCCTCGACGGCCTGCCGCGCACCCTTACCAGGGCGCAGGGCATGGACGCGCTCAGCTCGCAGGCCAATGTCGCCGGATACAAAGCGGTGCTCGTCGCGGCCGACACGTTCGAGCGGTTCTTCCCGTTGCTCATCACCGCGGCAGGAACGTCGAAGCCGGCCACGGTGCTGGTGCTGGGCGCCGGCGTCGCCGGCCTGCAGGCGATCGGCACCGCGCGGCGCCTCGGCGCGGTCGTGCGCGCCTACGACGTGCGCCCGGCCTCCAGGGACGAGGTCAAGTCGCTGGGCGCCCAGTTCGTCGAACTCACCTCGATCGAGGCCGGCGCCGGCGAGGGCGGCTACGCGCGGGCGCTCACCGCGGAGGAGCAGGCCGCCCAACAGGCCGAACTCGCCGAGCACATCGCCAAGCACGACGTCGTCATCACGACCGCGCAGGTGCCCGGGCGCCGGCCGCCGCTGATGGTTACCGCCGACACCGTCAAGAGCATGCGGGCAGGCTCGGTGATCATCGACATGGCGGCCAGCGACCTCGGCGGCAACGTCGAGATCTCGCAGCCCGGCGAGACCATCGTGACGAACAACGGCGTCACCATTGTCGGCGCGGGCAATCTGCCCGCCGCGATGCCCACGAGCGCGTCCAACGCCTACGCCCGCAACATCAGCGCGTTGCTCCTGCATCTGTTGCACGACGGCCAACTGGCCATCGACCTCGACGACGAGATCCAGCGCGGGGTCGTGATCACCCACGCCGGTTCGCTGGTGCACGAAGCCACAGCCAAGCTCCTGACCCCCGACGCGGAGGCGACTTCATGACCGGAAGTTTCGTCGGAGATCTGACGATCTTCGTTCTCGCATTACTCGTCGGCTTCGAGGTCATCAGCAAGGTTCCGGCGACGCTGCACACGCCGCTGATGTCAGGCGCCAACTCCATCCACGGCGTCGTCGTCGTCGGCGCAGTGCTCCTGGCGGCGTTCGTCGACGGGCCGCTCGGCTATGTGTTGATGTTCATCGCGGCGGCATTCGGCGCGGCCAACGTCGTCGGTGGCTACGTCGTCACCGACCGGATGCTGCAGATGTTTCGGAAGCGCCCGGTGCCGGTGAAGGAAGACCAGAAGTGAGCGGCGTCGAGATCGGCGTCCGGCTCGCGTCGCTGTTCGGCGCGGTGTCGTTCGTGATCGGCCTGCACATGATGAACTCTCCGGCTACCGCGCGCCGCGGCAATCAGGTCTCCGCGTTCGGCATGTTCGTCGCGATCGTCGCGGCATTCGTCCTGGTGAGCAACGGCGGGACGATGACCGCCCTGCGCTGGACGGTGCTCGCGATTGGCCTCGCCATCGGCGCCGCGGCCGGGCTGTTCTCGGCGCGCAAGGTCGCGATGACCGACATGCCCCAGCTGGTCAGCCTGTTCAACGCCGTTGGCGGCGGCGCAGCTGCGCTGGTCGCGGTCGCCGACTACGCCCACTACAGCCATTCGACGCACGGTATCCAGACCGCGACGGTGCTCGATGTGGTCATCGGCTGCGTCACGTTCTCTGGATCGCTCATCGCGGCGGCGAAGCTGCAGGGCTACTGGAGCCAGCCGATCGTGCTGCCGGGCGGGCGGATCGTGTCCGGCGTGCTGTTGCTTGCCGCGCTCGGCTCGGGTATCTGGGTGATCGCCTCGGGGCACCACATCCTCGGCGCATTGGTCATCGTCACGGTCGCGGCGCTGGGCTTCGGCATCCTGATGGTGCTGCCCATCGGCGGCGCCGACATGCCGGTGGTCATCTCGCTGCTGAACGCATTCACCGGTACTGCCGTTGCCATGGCCGGATTCGTGTTGCAGAACGCCACCCTGGTCGTCGCGGGTGCGCTCGTCGGCGCGTCCGGCAGCATCCTCACCAAGCTGATGGCCGACGCCATGAACCGCTCGGTCGTCAACATCATCGCGGGCGGTTTCGGCACCGGCGCGTCCGGCACCGACCTGGCCGGTGTGGGGGGCGGCGGCTCGGTGCGGTCCATCGCTGCGGACGACGTCGCGTTGCAACTCGCCTACGCCAACAAGGTGATCGTCGTACCCGGATACGGATTGGCCGCGGCGCAGGCACAGCACGAGGTGCGCGAGCTGGCCACGCTGCTCGAGGAGCGCGGGGTCGACGTGTCCTACGCGATCCATCCGGTGGCCGGCCGCATGCCGGGGCACATGAACGTCCTGCTCGCCGAGGCCAACGTCCCGTATGACCTGCTCAAGGAGATGGACGAGATCAATCCCGAGTTCGACCGCACCGACGTCGTGCTCGTGGTCGGCGCGAACGACGTGACCAATCCTGCGGCGCGCCGGCCCGGCAATGCGGTCTCGGGCATGCCGATCCTCGACGTCGACCACGCGAAGAGCATCATCGTGATCAAGCGCTCGATGGCGTCGGGCTACGCGGGCATCGACAACGAGCTCTACACCGACCCGAAGACGAGCATGTTCTTCAGCGATGCGAAGAAGGGCCTGGCCAACCTGATCACGGCTACCAAGACCCTGGTCGGCTAGACGCTCGACTGCGCCCGCTCGTCCTCGTTCGTCAGCGTTCGCACGCTGCGGCTGGCGAGCGTTGCCAAAGTCGCCAGCAGCACGAGACCGCTCGCCGCGAGCAGCGCACCACGCGTGCCGATGGCATGACTGGCCGGGCCCGCCGCGACCTCGCCGAGCGGGATTGCGATGAAGGATCCGAGCGCGTCGTAGGACGAGACGCGAGCCAGAACGTCGTCGGGCACGTGCTGGTGCATTGACGTCTGCCAGGCAACGCCGAATTGCTCCAGGCCCAACCCGCCGATGAATGACGCCGCGAGCAGGACGGGCAGGCCCGCGTGCGCGGCCAGGGCGAGCAGTATCAACGCCTCGGGGAGCATGCACACCATGCCGAACAGCAGCAGGCGCCGCATCCGCAGCCGCACGGCGAACAGCCCCCCGACGACGTACCCGACGGCCTGCGCAGCGAGCACGACCCCCCACGCCCGCCGGCCGATCGTGTCGTCGGCGACGACCGGACCCAGCACAGCAACCCCGCCGACCTCGGCTGCGTTGATCACCCCGAATGCCGCGACCACCACCCACAGCCAGGTCCGCGAGACGAATTCCGACCACCCGGTGGCGAGATCACGCAGCACGCTGCTCTGCGCGGATCGACGCGGAGCCGGGCCGATCCGGACCAGGGCGAAGAAGACGGCGGCGACTGCGAATGAGGAGGCGTCGACGGCGATGCCCCAGGCGGATCCCCATACCGCCACGATCAAGCCCGCCATCGACGTGCCGAGCACCCCGGAGGCATTGATTCCCAGCCGCGAGAGTGCATTGGCGCGGGTGAGCTCGGACGGCGCGACCGTCTGCGGGATCAGAGCTGCCGAAGCGGGCAGGGCGAACGCGCTCGATGTGCCGTTGAGTGCCGACAGCGCGGCGAGCAACGCGACGGAGTCGACCCGCTGAAAGATCAGCACCGCGACCACTGCCTGGGTAACGGCGCTCGCCACGCTGGAGCCGACCAGCACGATGCTTCGCGGCAACCGGTCGGCCACGACGCCCCCGACGAGCAGGAAGATCACGTTGGCCAGCGAGCGGGCGCCAACCACGAGGCCGAGGCTCGTCGCGGATCCGGTCAGATCGAGCACCGCAAACGCCAACGCGATCGGGGCGATGCTGCCGCCAATGCGGTTGACGGTGCTCGCCAGCACCAGCCATCGAAACGGTGCCGACCGCAACGGGGCCAGCGCATCACTCACCGCGCAACCGTCCAGACAAGGCGTCCGAGGTATTACTCGAATTCGGTCGGCTCAAGCCGTCAGGAACGCGAACCGCTGCTGCAAGCTGCGCACCGCATCGCGCAGTGCCCGCGGATCCGGGCCGGCGCGCAGCACCTCGCGCGACACGCTCGGCAACACTCCCCTGGCCGCGCCGAAGATGCGCTGCACGTCCTGTGCCGTGCCGCCCTGCGCACCGATACCCGGCGCCAGGATCGGGCCGTTGAGCTTGGAGAGGTCGACCGGTGCCTCGCCGATCGTCGCGCCGACGACCACACCGAGCGACCCGAGGGGATCAGCTTCCGCGTTGCGCAGGGAGATCTCGTCGATGACGAACTGGCCGACCATGCGCCCGTCCGACGTCACGGCGTGCTGAACCTGTGGTCCCTCCGGGTTCGACGTCAGCGTGACGACGAACGCCCCGGCGCCGTGGCGCGTGACCGCCTCGAAGACCGGGTCGAGCGCGCCGACGCCCAGGTACGGCGTGACCGTGATCGCGTCGACGGCCAGCGGCGAGGACGGGTCGAGGTACGCCTCGGCATAGGCCGCCATGGTCGAGCCGATGTCGCCTCTCTTGACGTCGAGAAGAACGAGCGCGCCGGCGGCCCGCGCGTCGCGGATCGTCCGTTCGAGGGCGGCGATGCCTGCGGCGCCGAATCGCTCGAAGAACGCCGACTGCGGCTTGATGACGGCAACCTCGCTCGCGAACGCGGCCACGCAGGTAGCCGCAAATCGCTCGACGCCGTCGGCGGAATCGGGCAACCCCCAGGCGGCGAGCAGCGATGCGTGCGGATCGATGCCGACGCACAGCGGGCCTCGAGTGCGCACCGCGGTGTCAAGGCGTGCGCCGAAGGACATGCTCGTCACTGCTCGACCGCTCCGATCTTGTGGATCTCGTGCTGCCGCGCCGGTGACTCGTGGCCCGTCTGCACAAGATCGTCCGGGTCAGGCGCGGCCGGGCGATGCGCGTACCCGACCGCATCGGCCAGTGCCGCAAAACCGCGTTCGGACAGTGCCTGGTCCAGTTCGGCGAGCACCCGCACCGGCGCGGACGGGTCGCCGAAGACCGCGGTACCCACGGACACTGCCGACGCACCGGCGAGGATGAACTGCAAGGCGTCAAGCCCGCAGCGGATGCCGCCCATGCCGAGAATCGGCACGTGCGGCAGCGCGGCGTGCACCTGCCACACGCAACGCACCGCGACGGGCCGGATCGCCGGTCCGGACAACCCGCCGGTGACGCCGCCGAGCGCCGGAGCCATCGTGTCGGTGTCGATCACCATGCCGAGCAGGGTGTTGATGAGCGACAGGCCGTCGGCGCCGGAGTCGACGCACGCGCGGGCGATGTGCACGATGTCGGTGACGTCAGGCGAGAGCTTGGCGAACACCGGGTCCGCCGGATCGGTGGCACGACGCACGGCGCCGATCACCCGCGAGGACGCGATCGCATCACAAGCGAATACCTGGCCACGGCTCTCGACGTTCGGGCAGGAGATGTTGACCTCGATCATCGACACGGCCGGATTGCCGTGCAGGCGCCGGGCGAGCGCGACGTACTCGTCGGTGTGCCCCCCGGCGATCGAGACGACGGTGCGCGCCCCGTGTGCGGCAAGCCAGGCAAGGTCGTTCTCGATGAACGAGTCGATGCCGGGCCCCTGCAGGCCGATCGAGTTCAGCATGCCGCTCGGGGTCTCGGCCATCCGCGGCGTCGACCGCCCCGAACGGGGACGCATCATGATCGACTTGGTGACGACCGCCCCGAGCGCCGACACGTCGAAGAACTGGTTCAACTCGCGCCCGGACGCCGCGCAGCCCGAAGCGGTGAGCACCGGATTGGGCAGCGTGAGCGACCCGAGTGTGGTCGTGAGGTCGGCCATCACTGGCCACCCTTCATCGCGTCGGCGCCGACGAGGTCAGGCGGCAGCGTGCCGACGTCGTCCAAGCGTATGCGGGCGGCGTCGAACACCGGGCCGTCGACGCACGAGCGGACGAAGCGCGACCTGCCGTCGCCGGAGAAGCTGTCGCGCACGGGCAGCACGCAGGTCATGCACACGCCGATGCCGCAGGCCATCGACTCCTCGACGGCTACCTGTGCCCGGATGGCGTGCGCCCGGGCCACCTCGCCGACCGCCCGCAGCATGGGCATCGGCCCGCAGGCGTACACGACCTGGGCGCCGAGTCGCTTGATCGCGGCAGGCAATGCGTCGGTGACCTGCCCCCGGGCGCCGGCCGACCCGTCGTCGGTGGTGACCGTCACCGCGCCGGCAACGCGACGCGCGGCCAACTCGCCGAACAGCCGCGATGCCGTCGCCGCGCCGACGATGATCTCGATGTCTGCGCCCGCGTCGATCAGCTTCTGCGCCAACGGGATCAGCGGCGCGGACCCGTAGCCACCGCCGACCAGAACGGCCGGCACCGGGTCGCTCGGCAGCGGGAAGGAGTTGCCGAGCGGCCCGACGAGGTCAAGCGTGGCACCGGCCGGCTGGCGCACGAGCCACTGCGTGCCCGGTCCGTGCTCGGCGACGACGAAGCGCACCGTCCCGGCGAAGTCGCCGGTCGGGGTCGCGCCGTAGAGGGCGAAGGCACGCCGCAACGGCATGGACGAGTTCGGGCCGCCGACCGCGACCGCCACGAACTGCCCGGGCTGGAAATCCGCAGCCACCCGCGGCGCCACGACGGTGAACTGGAAGTACTCGCCGACCTTCTGCACCGCGAAGATCTCGCCCACCTCCTGGACCGGTGCCGATCGTGCAACGTTCGGCGCCGTGTCGAGGCCAGAAGTTGCCCGATCGGGGACGTGCGCGTTCATGACGCTCCCCGCCATCTCGCCAGTTGGGCGTGTAGATCCTGCAATGACCGCACGCTGATCTCGCCGCGCGACAACTCCTCGATACCCTGCACCGCCGCACCCGCGGCCTGCACGGTGGTGAGGCACGGAATGCCGGCCGCCACCGCTGCCGTGCGGATCTCGTACCCGTCCACGCGCGGGCCCGAGTTACCGGGCGATCCCCACGGTGTGTTCAGCACCAGGTCGATCTCGCCGGCGGCGATCATCTCGACGATGTTGCCCGGGCCATCGGAGAACTTGCCGACGATCTCGGCCGGCACACCGTTACGGCGCAGCACGTGCGCGGTGCCCGACGTGGCCACGATGCGGAATCCGAGGTCGAAGAGCCGCTTGATCGGGAAGATCGCGGCGCGTTTGTCGCGATTGGCCACCGAGACGAACACCGTGCCCTTGACCGGCAGTGAGCCGTACGCGGCGGCCTGGCTCTTCGCGAATGCGGTACCGAACACGGCATCGAAGCCCATGACCTCGCCGGTCGATTTCATCTCCGGGCCGAGCAGCGAGTCGACGTGCTCGCCGTCCACGCTGCGGAAGCGGTGGAAGGGCATCACCGCCTCCTTGACCGCGATCGGCGCATCGTCGGGCAGGTTTCCGCCGTCGCCTACGCGCGGCAGCAGCCCTTCGTCGCGCAACTCGGCGATCGATGTGCCGAGTGCGATGCGAGCGGCTGCCTTGGCCAGCGGCACCGCGGTGGCTTTCGAGACGAACGGCACGGTACGGCTCGCGCGCGGATTCGCCTCCAGGACGTAGAGCACGTCGCCGACAAGGGCGTACTGGACGTTCAGCAGGCCGCGCACGCCCACACCGGCCGCGATCGCGAGCGTCGAGCGGCGCACGGCGTCGAGGTCGCGTGTGCCCAGCGTGATCGGCGGCAGCGCGCACGCCGAGTCGCCGGAGTGGATGCCGGCCTCCTCGATGTGCTCCATCACCCCGCCCAGGTAGAGATCGACGCCGTCGTAGAGGGCATCGACGTCGATCTCGATCGCGTCGTCGAGGAACCGGTCGACCAGCACCGGGTGATCACCGGTGATCTCGGTGGCCCGGGAGATGTAGGACGAGAGCATCGTCTCGTCGTAGACGATCTCCATGCCGCGCCCGCCCAGCACATACGACGGGCGAACGAGCACCGGGTAGCCGATCGCGTCGGCCACCGATTTGGCCTCGTCGAACGAGGTCGCGGTGCCGTGCTTGGGCGCGGGCAGGCCGGCCTCGCGCAGTACCCGGCCGAACTCGCCGCGATGCTCGGCGAGATCGATCGCCTCGGGTTGCGTGCCGAGCACCGGCACGCCGGCATCCTTCAGGCGCTGGGCCAGCCCGAGCGGCGTCTGCCCGCCGAGCGTGCAGATCACCCCGGCGACCGTGCCGCTCTGCTGTTCGGCATGCACCACTTCCAGGACGTCTTCGAACGTGAGCGGTTCGAAGTACAGGCGGTCGGACGTGTCGTAGTCGGTGGAGACCGTCTCGGGATTGCAATTGACCATCACGGTCTCGTAGCCGGCCTCACGCAACGCCATGACCGCGTGCACGCAGGAGTAGTCGAACTCGATGCCCTGGCCGATCCGGTTCGGCCCGCTGCCCAGGATGATGACCTTCGTCCGGTCCGGCTGCGGCGACACCTCGGTCTCTTCGTCGTAGGACGAGTAGTGGTACGGGGTCGTCGCGGCGAACTCGGCCGCACAGGTGTCGACGGTCTTGTAGACGGGCCTGATGCCGGCCCGCAGCCGAAGCAACCGCACGCCGTCCTCGCCGGCCAGTTCCGGACGCAGCGCAGACAGCTGCCGGTCCGAGATCCCGTGCCGTTTCGCCTTGTGCAGCAAGGTCGGCGTGAGCGCGGGCGCATCGACGATCTCGGTGCGTAATTCGACGATCTGGGCTATCTGATCAATGAACCATGGATCGATCCCGGACAGCCGGGCAACCTCGTCGATCGCGAATCCCCGGCGCAAGGCCTGCTCGACCCGGTAGATGCGCCCGTCGGAAGGCGTCGCGACGGCAGCGCGCAAGGCGGCATCGTCGAGGTCCGGGTCGGGGCGGGTCCAGAACCCCGCATCCTTCGTCTCCATCGAGCGCAGCGCCTTGCCGAGCGCCTCGGTGAAGTTGCGCCCGATCGACATGGCCTCGCCGACGCTCTTCATGTGCGTGGTGAGCACCGGGTCGGCCCCGGGAAACTTCTCGAACGCGAAGCGGGGCACCTTGACCACGACGTAGTCCAGCGCCGGCTCGAATGCGGCCGGGGTCTTGCGCGTGATGTCATTGGGGATCTCGTCCAGGGTGTAGCCGACGGCCAGCTTCGCCGCGATCTTGGCGATCGGGAACCCGGTGGCCTTGCTCGCCAGGGCCGAGGACCGCGACACCCGCGGGTTCATCTCGATGACGATCATCGCGCCGGTGGCCGGGTCGACCGCGAACTGGATGTTGCAACCGCCGGTGTCGACGCCCACCGCGCGCAGCACGGCGATGCCGACGTCGCGCATGTGCTGGTACTCGCGGTCGGTGAGCGTCATGGCCGGCGCGACCGTGATCGAGTCGCCCGTGTGCACGCCCATCGGGTCGACGTTCTCGATCGAGCAGACGACGACGACGTTGTCGTGCTTGTCGCGCATCAGCTCGAGCTCGAACTCCTTCCAACCGAGCACGCTCTGCTCGACGAGCACCTCGTGCACGGGGCTGGCGGCGAGGCCACGCGCGACCATCGTGCGCACTTCGTCCACTGTGGACGCGAGCCCCGAACCGAGCCCGCCCATGGTGAAGCTCGGGCGAACGACGACCTTGTTGCCGACCGTCTCGGCGAACTCGACCGCATCGTCGAGCGTGTGGCAGACCAGCGAGTGCGGAACGTCGGCACCGACCGAGCGCACGATCTCCTTGAACTGCTGGCGATCCTCACCACGCCGGATGGCGTCGATGTCGGCGCCGATCAGCTCGACGCCGTAACGCTCGAGCACGCCGTTGTCGTGCAGCGCCACCGCGAGGTTGAGCGCAGTCTGGCCGCCCAGTGTCGGCAGGAGCGCATCGGGCCGTTCGGCCTCGATCACCTGCTCGACGAACTCGGGGGTCAGCGGCTCGACATAGGTGGCGTCGGCGAACTCGGGGTCGGTCATGATCGTCGCCGGGTTGGAGTTGACCAGGCTGACCCGGAACCCCTCGGCGCGCAGCACCCGGCAGGCCTGCGTGCCCGAGTAGTCGAACTCGCACGCCTGCCCGATGACGATCGGGCCTGAGCCGATCACCAGGATGTGCTGGATGTCGGTGCGCTTAGGCATCTAGTTCTTCTCCAGCAGGTCGACGAAGCGGTCGAACAGGTACGCGGCGTCGTGCGGACCGGCCGCCGCCTCGGGGTGGTACTGCACGCTGAACGCCTTGACGTCGCGCGCGCGAAGCCCCTCGACCACGTTGTCGTTGAGGCAGATATGGCTTACCTCGACGGCGCCGAAGTCGGTGTCGGTCGGCGCGTTGATCGGTGCGTCGACCGCGAACCCGTGGTTGTGCGCAGTGATCTCGACCCGGCCGCTCACGCGATCCTGCACCGGCTGGTTGATGCCCCGATGGCCGTAGCCGAGCTTGTACGTGCCGAACCCGAATGCCCGGCCGAGCACCTGATTGCCGAAGCAGATGCCGAACACCGGCACCTCGCGGCGCAGCAACTCGCGCACAGTTGCCACCGCGTCGTCGGCCGTGGCCGGATCGCCCGGCCCGTTCGCGAGGAACACCGCGTCCGCTCCGGTGGCCAGCACATCGTCCACAGTGGACGTCGAGGGCAGGACGTGCGTCGTGATGCCCCGTTCGGCCATGCGGTGTGGCGTCATTGCCTTGATGCCGTAGTCGAGCGCTGCGACCGTGAAGCGACGCTCGCCGATCGCTTCGACGCGGTAGGCCTGCGGGGTCGTCACCTCGGCAGACAGATCCGCGCCGGCCATCGTCGCCGAGCCGAGCACGCGGTGCAGCAGCGCATCGCTGTCGAGGTCGGTGGACGACACGCCACAGCGCATCGCCCCGCGCTCGCGCAGATGCCGGGTGAGCGCGCGCGTGTCGATGCCGCTGATGCCGACGATGCCCTGGGCGGTCAACTCGTCATCAAGCGTGCGCCGCGCCCGCCACGACGATGCGCGCCGGGCCGGATCACGCACGACGTAGCCCGCGACCCAGATGCGGCGCGACTCGGCGTCCTCGTCGTTCACCCCGGTGTTGCCGATGTGCGGCGCGGTCTGCACGACGATCTGGCGGTGATAGGACGGGTCGGTGAGCGTCTCCTGATAGCCGCTCATGCCGGTGGCGAACACCGCTTCACCGAAGGACACGCCGCGCGCTCCGTAGGCGTCGCCGCGAAAGGTCCGGCCGTCCTCGAGCACCAGGATCGCCGTCACGCCAGCGCCCCGAGTCGTCGGGCCCGAGGACGCCGTCGCGCACGGTTGCCTTACCGCGCAGGAACGTGGCGAGCACCCGGCCCGGTAGCGTGCGGCCCGCGAACGGGGTGTTGCGCGACTTCGACGCCAGTGCCGCCGGCGAGACCGTCCAGCGCGCCTGCGGATCGACGAGAACGAGGTTGGCCGGCTCGCCCTCCTCGATCGGACGCCCCTGCCCGGCAAGCCGGCCGATGCGCGCCGGTGCGGCGCTCATCCGCTCGGCCACAGCACGCCAATCAAGCAACCCCGGCGCCACCATCGTCTCGATGACCACCGAGAGCGCCGTCTGCAGGCCGAGCATGCCCGGCGC
This sequence comes from uncultured Actinomycetes bacterium, assembly GCA_963733615.1. Classification (GTDB taxonomy): domain Bacteria; phylum Actinomycetota; class Actinomycetes; order Mycobacteriales; family Jatrophihabitantaceae; genus DASXRA01. The sequence goes on along the minus strand of CAVTEA010000006.1, from coordinate 15,562 downwards.
CGCCGCGCCCCACTCGGTCTCCTTGTCCTCGACCGCGTGCGGCGCATGGTCGGTGGCGACGCAGTCGATCGTGCCGTCGGCCAGCGCATCGCGAAGGGCAGCAATGTCGCGCGCCGTCCGCAGTGGCGGATTGACCTTGTACACCGGGTCGTATGACTCGGCGAGGTCGTCGGTGAGCAGCAGGTGGTGCGGGGTGACCTCGGCGGTGACCTGCCAGCCCTTGCTCTTCGCCCACCGCAGGATCTCCACCGACCCCGCTGTCGATACGTGGCAGACATGCAGGCGCGAGCGCACATGGCCGGCCAGCAGCACATCGCGGGCGATGATCGCCTCTTCGGCCGCGGCCGGCCAGCCGGTCAGCCCGAGACGCCCCGAGACCACACCCTCGTTCAGTTGCGCGCCGACGGTGAGCCGCGGCTCTTCGGCGTGCTGGGCAATCACGCCGTCGAAGGCGCGCACGTACTCCAGCGCGCGCCGCATGAGCGCCGGGTCGGCCACACACGATCCGTCGTCGCTGAAGACGCGCACGTGCGCCGTCGAGTCGGCCATCGCACCGAGCTCGGCCAGGTGTGTGCCTGCCCGGCCTACCGTGACCGCTCCGATCGGCGCGACATCGACCAGCCCGGTCTCGCGCCCGAGCCGCCACACCTGCTCGACGACACCCGCAGTGTCGGCCGCCGGGTCGGTGTTCGGCATCGCGAACACGGCGGTGTACCCGCCGAGCGCGGCGGCTGCCGAACCGGACTCGACGGTCTCGGCATCCTCGCGGCCCGGTTCACGCAGGTGTGTGTGCAGATCGACCAGGCCCGGCAACAGCACGGCGCCGTCGCATTCGATCACCTCGTCGCCGGACAGCCCCGCGCCGATCCCGGCGATCACACCCTCACGCAGCAGCACGTCGACGGGCTCCTCGCCGTAGGGGCGGGCGCCCTTGAGCAGCGTGCTCACTCACTACCTCCTAGCAACAGATACAGGACAGCCATGCGCACACTCAATCCGTTCGTCACCTGCTCGACGATCGTCGAGCGTTTCGGATCGTCGGCCACCTCGGCGGCGATCTCCATACCGCGGTTCATCGGGCCGGGATGCATCACGATGGCGTGATCGGCGAGCAAGGCCATCCGGCGCGCATCCAGGCCATAGCGCCTGGCGTACTCGCGCGCCGAAGGTACGAACTGACGGCCGGCGTCGCGGGCGTCGTCCGGGCCCGACATCCGCTCTCGCTGAACCCGAAGCATCATCACCGCGTCGCAGTTCGGCAACACCGAATCCAGGTCGAAGCTCGTCGCCGCAGGCCAGTCCTCGACGCCCACCGGCAGCAACGTGGGCGGCGCGACCAGCGTGACCTGCGCACCGAGCGTCACCAAGAGCAACACGTTCGAGCGGGCGACCCGAGAGTGCAACACGTCGCCGACGACGGCCACCCGCAGATCGGCCAGGTCGCCGGTACCGTCCCGCAGCCGGCGCCGCATCGTGAACGCGTCGAGCAGCGCCTGGGTCGGATGCTCGTGCGTGCCGTCGCCGGCATTGATCACGCTGCCGTGCACCCAGCCGGCCAGCCGGTGGGCTGCACCCGAGTAGGAGTGCCGGATCACGACGGCGTCGGCGCCCATCGCCTCGAGGGTGAGCGCGGTGTCTTTCAGCGACTCTCCCTTCGACACGCTTGAGCCTTTTGCCGAGAAGTTCACGACGTCCGCGGAAAGTCGCTTGGCCGCCAGCTCGAATGACGTGCGGGTGCGCGTCGAGTCCTCGTAGAAGAGATTCACCACGGTTCGCCCGCGTAGCGGCGGCAGCTTCTTGACCTCGCGGCCGGCAAGTGCGCGGTCGAGACGCTCGGCCGTGTCGAGGATCTCGACCGCGTCGTCCCGGTCGAGGTCGGCGGCGGAGAGCAGGTGGCGCTTCATCGGGCCGGCCCGTCGAGGAAGACCGCGTCGGAACCGTCGGTCTCGGTAAGCAGGACGCGAACGCTCTCTTCGGCCGAGGTGGGTAGATTCTTACCCACGTAATCGGCACGGATCGGTAACTGTCTGTGACCACGGTCGACAAGTACCGCGAGTTGCACGGATTGCGGCCGGCCCAGATCGCGAATCGCGTCGAGCGCCGCGCGGATCGTGCGTCCGGAGAACAGCACGTCGTCGACGAGAATGACGAGCCGATCGGTGATGCCGCCGACCGGCTCGACGGTCTCGCCGAGCGGGCGGACTCCCCGCAGGCGAAGATCATCGCGGTAGAGCGTCGTATCGAGCGATCCGACCGGCATGTCCGGCCCGTCGAACGCTCTTATCCGGCCTACTAATCTCCGGGCAAGTGGCACCCCGCGGGTGGGGATTCCCAGTAACACCGCCCGAGGATCGGCCTTCGCGGTTCGCTCGATGATCTGGTGGGCCATTCGGTCGACCGTGCGAGCGAGATCGTGTGCGTCGAGCACGGGCGCGGAGCGCGCATCCGGCGTTAGCGCAGGGCTGGGCAACGTGGACCTCCTTGTCCGCCTCACGGGACGGGCCTTTAAAGGATGTCGAATCGTGATGAGCCTACCTGGCCCGGAAACCGGCCGATTGTTGACGCGCCGATCACTGGCGGTTACCGTCGCGGTGGCCCATCTGCCAAGCCGCCACGAATGAGGATGTTCACCACGTGACCGGGGACAACGCACCTGACGAAGAGCCACCCAACCGCGAATACGCGAAGGCGTTGGGTGCCCGATTGAGGGGCATTCGCGCCCAGCAACACCTTTCCCTGCATGGGGTCGAACGCAAGTCCGGCGGTCGTTGGAAGGCGGTCGTCGTCGGCTCATACGAGCGAGGCGACCGCGCCGTCTCCGTGCAGCGACTGGCCGAACTCGCCGAGTTCTACGGGGTGCCGGTCGGCGAACTGCTACCCAAGGAGCACCCCCAGGTCGCCACCGGACCCGGGCTGTCCAAGATCGTTCTCAACCTGGAGCGGCTGCAGGCCATCCCGAGCGAGGACGCCGGCCCGCTCGCGCGCTTTGCCGCGGCCATCCAGCGGCAGCGGGGCGACTACGGCAACAAGGTGCTCTCCATCCGAGCCGAGGACCTGCGCTCGCTTGCCATCATGTACGACACCTCGGTCGAGGGACTCACCGAGAAACTCGTCCGCTGGCAGGTGCTCGCGCCGGACTCGCTGATCCTCGACGGCGAGCCGTAAAGCGACTTGATCGCGCTAGAAGGATCGATCTACTCAGCTCCCGCCGGCGCTGCTGCGGCCTCGCTGTAGTCACCCGGTGGTCGCCCACGCTCGGGCCCTTCTGATCGCGCTAGAAGGATCGATCTACTCGGCTCACGCCGGCGCGGCTGCGGCCTCGCTGCAGTCACCAGGTGGCCGCCCACGCTCGGGCCGGATCGATCGCGCCAGTAATGCCGCCGGCGCTAGCTGGTCGCGGTGGTCGAGGGTTGGTCACGTAGCACCCGCGCCAGCATGCCATTGACGAAACGTGGCGACTCGTCGGTCGACAACGTCTTCGCGAGTTCGACCGCCTCGTCGATGACGACGGCGCCAGGCACGTCGTCACGCCAGAGCAACTCGAAGATGCCGATGCGCAGCACGGCGCGATCGACGCCGGGCATGCGCTCGACCGTCCATCCCTCGGCGTACTCGCCGAGGATCTCGTCGATGCGCTCGCGGTGCGCGACCACACCTTCGACAATTTCGACCGTGTAGTCGTTCACCGGCGGATCGCCGAGCGCGACCCGATCGGTCAGGGTCACCAGCGGGTCGGCGCGGCGCATGTCGGCTTCGTAGAGCAGATCGACCGCGCGCTTGCGCGCTTTGCTTCGGGCAGCCATGACCTCAGCTGCTGATCCGGCCGAGGTAACGCCCGTCGCGGGTGTCGACCTTGACCTTCTCGCCGATGTTGACGAACAGCGGAACCTGAATCTCGGCGCCGGTCTCGAGAGTGGCGGGCTTCGTACCGCCCGTGGCGCGGTCGCCCTGAACTCCCGGATCGGTGTGCGAGATGACCAGCTCGACGCTGGTGGGCAGTTCGATGTAGAGCGGCGTGCCGTCGTGCACGGCAACGACCGCTTCGGCGTTGTCGAGCAGATAGTTCGCGCCGTCGCCGACGGTCTCGGCCGCAACGTGGACCTGGTCGTAGGTCTCGCCGTCCATGAAGACGTAGTCGGTGCCCTCCTTGTAGAGATAGGTCATGCCGCGCTTGTCGACGTTGGCGGTCTCGACCTTCGTGCCCGCGTTGAACGTCTTGTCGACAACCTTTCCGGAAAGCACATTCTTGAGCGTGGTGCGCACGAACGCGCCGCCCTTGCCAGGCTTCACGTGCTGGAACTCGACGACGGTCCACAGCTGACCGTCGAGGTTGAGGACCAGCCCGTTCTTAAGGTCGTTCGTGGTAGCCACGACTGCGCTCGTCTCCTATATCCGTGAATATGCCGGCCACGCAACCTTGTGGAGGCAGGCCAGCGGGCGATTCTACCGACCCTCGAATGCTCGCTGACCACCCGACAGCTTCGCCGGACAGCGGACTGTCGCAGGCGGACGAACCAGGCAGGTACGGCAGCGCGTACAACGCCGGAAAAGGTGCCGGACAAGCGACCATGACGGCAGGTTTGCTTGACCTCTAGCCACACACGGTGTAACTCTGACTACTTCCCGTTACTGGCGTAGTTAATTGAAAAGGCGGTGGCATCATCTCCACGCGGCCTGATCAACTCGCCATCGGCCTGTTGGAGGCAGCGCCCGACGCGATCGTCGGTGTCAACGATCAGGGCCACATCGTGCTCGTCAACGCCCAGGCAGAGCGCCTGTTCGGCTACCCACGCGGCGAACTCATCGGCCAACCCATCGAAATGCTCGTACCCGAAACCGTCCGCGCGATCCACCCCAGCCGCCGCGAAGGCTACGTCGCCGACCCCCGCCCCAGGCCCATGGGCGCCGGAATGGAACTCGCCGGCCGCCGCCGCGACGGCAGCGAATTCCCGGCGGAGATCTCGCTGTCCGCCATCGACAGCGAAGAGGGCATCGTCGTGGCCGCCGCCGTACGCGACGTCACCGACCGCAAGCGTGCCGAGGCAAAGTTCCGCGGCCTGTTGGAGGCAGCGCCCGACGCGATCGTCGGTGTCAACGATCAGGGCCACATCGTGCTCGTCAACGCCCAGACAGAGCGCCTGTTCGGCTACCCACGCGGCGAACTCATCGGCCAACCCATCGAAATGCTCGTACCCGAAACCGTCCGCGCGATCCACCCCAGCCGCCGCGAAGGCTACGTCGCCGACCCCCGCCCCAGGCCCATGGGCGCCGGAATGGAACTCGCCGGCCGCCGCCGCGACGGCAGCGAATTCCCGACGGAGATCTCGCTGTCCGCCATCGACAGCGAAGAGGGCATCCTGGTGGCCGCCGCCGTACGCGACGTCACCGACCGCAAACGCATCGAACAGCAGTTGCGGGAGAAGAACCTCGAACTGGAGAAGGCCAGCAAGGCCAAGAACAACTTCCTCGCCAGCATGAGCCACGAACTGCGCACGCCGCTCAATGCGATCATCGGTTTCACCGGCACACTGCTGATGAGGCTTCCGGGGCCGCTCAACGACGACCAGGAACAGCAACTGCGCACAGTGCAAGACAGCGGCCGGCACCTTCTGATGATCATCAACGATCTGCTCGATCTCGCGAAGATCGAGTCCGGGGCGGTGCAGATCTCACTCGACGCCGTCGACTGCGGGCAGGTCGCCGTCGGCGTCACGACGTCGCTTCAGCCGTTGGCCAATGACAAGAACCTGACGCTGCACACTGAGGTTCCCGACCGCGAGGTCATCGTCCAGTCCGATGCGCGCGCGCTGAGCCAGATCCTGATCAACCTGGTCAACAACGCGATCAAGTTCACCGAGACGGGCAGCGTGCACGTCTGCGTACGCGAGCCGAACAATGCGATGCCCGCCCAGATCACGGTCATCGACACCGGCCCCGGCATCGAACTGGGCGATCTGCCTCGCATCTTCTCCGCGTTCGAACGAGGCCCGGAAAGCGCCGGTCGCAGTCAGGAAGGCACCGGGCTGGGGCTGCACATCGCGCAGAAGCTGTCCGAGCTCATCGGTGCGACCCTGACAGTCGAAAGCGAGCCCGGCGCGGGCAGCACGTTCGCGGTATCTCTTTCGGCGCAAGCGCCATGAGCGCGCAGATCCTGGTCGTCGACGACACAGACGACAACCTGACCCTGATGATCTACCTGCTGCGGGCGGCAGGACACGAGGCCATCTCGGCGGCGACCGGCGAGCAGGCGCTGGCCCAGGCGGCGTTGCACCATCCGGATCTGATCATGCTCGACGTGCAGCTGCCCGACACGGACGGATACACGGTCCTCACCCGGTTACGGGAGGACCCGCGTCTGGAGAAGGTGCCGGTTATCGCGGTGACCGCGTACGCAATGGTCGGCGATCGTGACCACGCGCTGGCGGCCGGATTCAACGCCTACCTCGCCAAGCCGATCGACCCGTATACCTTCGCCGGCATCGTCGATTCCCACCTGCCGGTCGCGCTACAGGGACGAGCGCCGGCGGCACGCACTTTCCAGCAGTCGAACGCTGACGGCGCCGGACCCGAACCCGAACCGGGCGAACACAGCGCCACCGTCCTCGCAGTCGACAACAACAACGTCAATCTCAGGCTGCTGCGCAGCGTCCTCGAACCGCACGGCTACGGCGTGACCATGGCCAAATCGGTGCAGCAGGCAAAGGACGCGCTGCGCGACGACCGGCCTGAGCTCGTGCTCTGCGATGTGCACCTCGGCGGCGAATCCGGAACCGACCTGTGGACCTTCCTGCAGACCGACCCACAGTTGGCCGCTTTGCCGTTCGCATTTCTCACCAGCACGGCAAGTGCCGACGAGCCGACAGTCGGCGATTCCCAGGTCCGGGTCATCCGCCGGCCGATCGAGCCTGCGCAGCTGCTGCGCGAGCTCCGCGCACTTCTCGCCAGCCAGTAGGAGCACCCGATGGCCACCGTCCTCGTCATCGACGACCGAGCGATCAACCGCGACCTCGTCCGCACGGTTCTGCGTTACCGGGGGCACGAGACCGTCACCGCCTGCGACGGCACAGAGGGCCTGGCGCTGGCGCGCGAGATTCATCCCGACCTCGTGATCACCGACGTGCTCATGCCTGGAATGGACGGCTACGAGCTTGTCGGTGAGATCAGGGCCGATCCGGCGATCGCCGCAACCCCGGTGATCTTCTACACCGCGAACTACCTTCAGGAAGAGGCCCGTCCGGTTGCCGACGCATGCGGGGTCAGCCGGATCGTCCTCAAAAGCGGCGACACGGAGGCACTCATCGAGGCAGCCGAGGCGGCTTTGGCCGAACGCGCCGCAGTCATCGCCCCGGTCGCAACCGAGCAGTTCAACCGCGAGCACCTGCGCGTGCTCAACTCGAAGCTGATCGAGAAGATCCACGAACTCGAAGAGAAGGACCGGCTGCACCAGCTCGTCGACGCCGCCATCAGTGTCGGCGGCGATCTCAACCTCGCTGGGACGCTGCGACGAATCGTGCAGGCCGCGCGCACCCTGGTCGACGCACGCTATGCCGCACTCGGCGTGATCGGTCCCGACAACGCGTTCGCTGACTTCGTCCAGGACGGGTTGACCGGCGAGGAGTACGAGCGGATCGGGCGGTTGCCGAAAGGCCACGGCATGCTCGGCCTGCTGATCCAGGAGCCGACGCCGCTGCGCCTGGCCGATCTCAGTACGCACACGGCCGCAGGCGGCGTGCCGGAGCACCATCCGTCGATGCACGCCTTCATCGGCCTGCCGATCCGGATCGCCGGTGCGCTGTTCGCCGTCCTCTACCTCACGGAGAAGAACGACGGCGGCGAGTTCAGCGTCGAGGACGAGAAACTGCTGGTTACCCTGACAACCGCTGCATCCGGTGCCATCACCAACGCCCGCCAGGCCGACGATTCGCGCCGACAGCAGACCTGGCTCGCCGCCTCCGCCGAAATCACGGCGACCTTGCTCGGCGCTGATCCGGCAGAGGCGTTGCGCCTCGTCGCCGCCGGCGCCCGGCGTGTGGCCGGTGCCGAAGTTGCGTGGATCGAAGTCGCCAACCCCGACGGCACGACGCAGGTCAGTGCGTGGGACGGCCCATTCCAGGGCGGCGCCGATCGCCGCGATATCCCCGAAGACCACACGCCGCTGCTGCGCGAGGTGTCGGGCGGAGGCGACCCGGTACTGATCGAAGACGCTGCCAAGGACGAGCGAGCACTCGCGTGCGGGTTGTTCGACGCGCGCACGGTCGGCCCCCTAATGGTCGTGCCGCTGCGCATGGGCGGGCAGACCACGGGCGCATTGCTCATCGGCAACGCCCAGGGCAGCCCGCAGTTTCGCCCGATCGATCTGGAGATGGCCACCATGTTCGCGGCCAACGCTGCGCTCGCCCTGGAATTCGACCGGGCCCTGGCCGACCGGCAACACCTGAGTCTCATCGAGATCCGCGACCGCATCGCCCGTGACGTGCATGACCAGGTCATCCGGCGACTCTTCGCGACCAGCCTGGACCTGGTCAGCATCGCGTCCGGCATCGGTGCCACCGCCACGGCTGCGCGCATCGTGCATCGCGCTGACGACATCGAGCAGGCGATCCGCGACCTGCGCGCGAGCATCTACCGGATGCAGGAGACCGCCGCGACACGTTAGCTGTTGCGACCGGAGCGCGCTTGTCGTGTCGGTAGGGCGGGCTGGACGCGCTGCGCTTACTCGCTGATCAACCGCGCCGACTCTTAGCCGGCGGCAGCCGGCCGCGAGGACAGCCAGGACAGGGCGAGCACGTAGCCCTCGACGCCGAGGCCGACGATCACGCCGGTCGCCACCGCCGAGATGTAGGAGTGGTGGCGGAACTCCTCGCGCTTGTGCACGTTGCTGATGTGCACCTCGATCAGCGGCGCCGTCAACGCCGCGCAGGCGTCGCGCAACGCGATGGAGGTGTGCGTCCAGGCGCCGGCGTTCAGCACGACCGGTGAGTTCTCGTCCGCCGCCTGATGCAGCCAGCCGAGCAGTTCGCCTTCGTGATCGCTTTGGCGTACCTCGACCGCCAAGCCGAGTTCCTCGCCCGCCTTGACGCACAGCGCAGCGAGTTCGGCGTGGGTCGTGTCGCCGTATATGACGGGCTCGCGGCTGCCGAGGCGACCGAGGTTGGGCCCGTTCAGGACGAGCACTCGGGGAGCGGTCATCGACTCACCTCCGCATAGGCGGCGGCGAGTACCGCCGGGTCCGGATCGTCCACAGTGGACGGTCGGGCGATGCCGTCGAGCACCACGAACCGCAGCCGGTTGCCGCGTGCCTTCTTGTCGACGCGCATCGTCGCGAGCAGCGCCGCGAAGGCGTCGCGACGGTAGGTCGTCGGCAACCCGAGGGACTCGAGCACGGCGCGGTGCCGGTCGGCGGTGGCGGCGTCGAGCCGGCCGAGCAGCCGGCCGAGCGCGGCGGCATACACCAGCCCGATCGACACCGCGTCGCCGTGGCGCCACCGGTAGTTCTCGGCGTGTTCGATCGCATGGCCGAGCGTATGCCCGTAGTTCAGGATCTCGCGCAGGCCCTTCTCGGCGAGGTCCTGGCCGACGACCTGAGCCTTGACCCGCACCGACCGTTCGACCAGTTCGCGCTCGGCCGCGTTGCCGATCTTCGTGGCGGCGCTCGGGTCGGCCTCGATCAGGTCGAGGATCGCGGGGTCTGCGATGAATCCGCACTTGACGACCTCGGCCAACCCGGCGACGTAGTCGTCGGCGGGCAGAGTCACCAGGGTGTTCAGGTCACACAGGACGCCAACCGGCGGGTAGAAGGCCCCGACGAGGTTTTTTCCCCGGTCGGTGTTGATGCCGGTCTTGCCGCCCACCGCGGCGTCGACCATGCCGGCGAGCGTTGTCGAGACGTGCACGACTCGAACGCCGCGCAGCCACGCCGCCGCAACCCAGCCGGCGAGGTCGGTGGTAGCGCCACCGCCGAGGCCGACGATGGCGTCCGAGCGGGTGAAGCCGATCTGGCCCAGCACGTCCCAGCAATAGCCGGCCGAGCGCAACGTCTTCGCGTTCTCGGCGTCAGGCACCTCGATGGTGTGCGCCTGGAAGCCGTGTGCGATGAGGTCGTCGCGCATTGCGTCCGCGGTGATGCGCAACGTCGGCGGGTAGATCACGGCAACGCGGGCGGCACCGGCCAGCAAGGGCGGCAGTTCACCTTGCAGACCGCGGCCGATCAGCACCTCATACGGAGCGTGGCCCGCGACCGGGATGCGCGTGACCCTCATCGGCCTGCCCGGGTCATCGCGGCACCGTCGCGAGCTTTCGCTCGATGCTGGCGGCGATCTCGTCCTTGGCCATCGTGTCGGTGTCGATGATCATGGTGGCAACGTCGCGGTACAGCGGGTCACGCTCGGCGGCGAGTTCGGCCAGTCGGGCGCGCGGATCGGCAGCCAGCAGTGGGCGATCGGACGCCGGCCCGACGCGAAGCGCCAACGTTTCCAGCCGCGCCCGCAGCAGCACTACCGGCACGGCCGACGCGACCAAGGCGCGGCGGGTCGATTCGGCCAGGATCGCGCCGCCGCCGAGTGCGAGCACGCCGTCAAAGCTCCCTAGCGCAGCGGCGACTACTTCGGCTTCCGCCGTCCGGAAGGCTGCCTCGCCGGCGACGTGGAAGATCTCGCTGACGCTCATACCCTCTCGTGACTCGACGAGGCGGTCGGAGTCGGCGAACGGCACGCTGAGACGCTGTGCCAGGCGCGGACCGACGGTGGTCTTTCCGGTACCGGGCAGGCCCATCAGGACCGCGCGGGGGCTCACGGCGTCGGCTCGGGAACCGGTCCGGTCGCGGGGTGCAGTCCGCGCTCGCGCAGCCGGTCGAGGTAGGACGCGGCGTTGCGCCGCGTCTCGGGCAGGGAGTCGCCGCCGAATTTCTCCAGGACGGCGTCGGCCAGCACGAGCGCGACCATCGCCTCGGCCACGATGCCTGCGGCCGGCACAGCGCACACGTCCGAGCGCTGGTTGATCGCGACGGCCGCCTCACCCGTAGCGGTGTCCACTGTGGACAGTGCGCGCGGGACGGTCGAGATCGGCTTCATCGCCGCCCGGACCCGCAGCAACTCCCCTGTGCTCATGCCGCCTTCGGTACCACCGGATCGGCCCGATATGCGGCGGATCGCGCCGTCGTCGTCGCGCACGATCTCGTCGTGTGCCTGCGATCCTCGTATGCGGGCAAGCTCGAAGCCGTCGCCCACCTCGACGCCCTTGATCGCCTGGACGCTCATCAGCGCGGCCGCGAGGCGCGCGTCGAGGCGCCGATCGCCCTGCGCGTGGCTGCCGAGCCCGGGAGGCAGCCCGTACGCGACCACCTCGACGACGCCGCCGAGGGTGTCGCCCGCGCGCTTCGTTTCGTCGATCTCGACCACCATCGCCGCGCTGGCCGCGTCGTCGAGGCAGCGCACCGGCGAGGCGTCGACGAGGTCCTGGTCGCCGGGCCGCGGGATCACCCCGGCCGGCGCCACAACCGTGCCGATGGACACCACGTGGCTTTGTACCTCGATGCCGAGCGCCTGGCGCAGGAACGCCCGGGCAACCGTGCCCAGTGCAACCCGCGTGGCGGTCTCGCGGGCGCTGGCCCGCTCGAGGATCGGACGGGCGTCGTCGAGGTCGTACTTCTGCATGCCGGCGAGATCGGCGTGGCCCGGGCGGGGCCGGGTCAGCGGGGCGTTGCGGGCCTGCGTCGCGAGCAGATCCGAGTCGACCGGGTCGGGCGCCATGACGGTCTGCCACTTCGGCCATTCGGTGTTGCCGATGCGAATCGCCACCGGGCCGCCAATGGTCCGGCCGTGGCGCACGCCGCCGGTCAACTCGACCTCATCGGCCTCGAAGCTCATCCGCGCGCCGCGCCCGTAGCCGAGGCGGCGCCGGGCAAGGTCGCGGGCAACGTCGGTAGTCGTGACCTCAACACCCGAGGGCAGCCCCTCGAGGATGCCGACGATGGCGCGACCATGGGACTCACCCGCGGTGATCCAGCGCAACACGGTGTCAAGTCTGTCAGAAGGCCGAATGCGCCGACGCAACGAGCAGCGCACCGGCGATCAGCGCCGGACCGAGCGGGATGCTGCTGTGCAACGACGCGCGACGCGTGGCCAGCAAGGGTACCGACATGGCGGCCCCGAGCAGGAACCCTGCGAATAGCCCGTAGAACACGGCACTCCAGCCCACCCAGCCGAGATATCCACCGATTACGGCGGCCAGCTTGACGTCGCCGAAGCCCATCGAGCGCGGCGAGATCGACGCGACCAGAAAGAACGCCAGGAAGATCACGCCCGCTGCCTCGCCCGCCCGGGCAAGAGCATGCCAATCGCCGCGCTCGGCTGCCGCCCCCGCGAGCAGAACCAGGGCAACCACCGCACCCGGGACGACGAGCCGATCGGGCAGCCGGTGATGCTGGGCGTCGATCACGGCGAGCGGTGTCGCGAACATCGCAAGCGCCACGAACGCCGGCAGCGCCGCAGACCACCCGGCCGCGCAGCCGCCGAGCGCGCCGAGTACGACCGCGACGACGGCGACGACCGCCAGCCGGCGACGGGTCGTACGGGCGCGCCAGGCGCTGCGCCACCACCGTCGGTCGCTTCGATCGGCGGCGGACAGCGAGATGCGCGCGAGGTAGGGCGCGACGGCGAGCGCACTGAGCCCGCCCGCGGCTGCGCCGAGCAACGCGGACGATATGGACGACGCAGACGACACGGACGATGAGCCTAGGCGAATCCGGTCGCTCACCGTCCGTGTTGTCCACAGGCGCGAGGCGGGCGCGGCATGATGAGGCCATGGACCCCGGTTTCGACGCGATCGTGCTCGCCGGCGGTGCCGCGCACCGGATGGACGGCATCGACAAACCGCTGCTCGAGGTAGCCGGGCGGCCCATGCTCGTTCGCGTCCTGGAGGCAGTCGCGCCCGCGCAGCGCCGCATCGTGGTGGGTCCGCCACGCGAGGTCGCCCCCGACGCGCTCTGGTGCCGCGAAGACCCGCCCGGCGGCGGCCCGGTCGCGGCGATCGAGGCGGCGCTGCCCCACGTCCACGCCGGCTCCGTACTCGTGCTTGCCGGCGACCTGCCGTGGATCGCACCGGCGATCGGGCCGTTGCGCAACGCCCTGCGCGACTGCGGCGCAGACGTCGCGATGCTCGCACGCGACGGGCGCCCGAACTATCTCGCGGCAGCATGGCGCACGGGCGCGTTGCGCGAGGCGATGCGGTCGATCGGCACGCCCGCCGGCACGTCGATGCGCAGGCTCATCGCCGGCGTGCGCAGCATCGGCGTGGACGATGCCGGGCACTGGGGCGACGACTGCGACACGTGGGCCGACGTGGCTGCGGCGAATGACCCGGAAGGGAGCCCGCGATGACGGACCCGCTGACTGCTTGGGTGGCGCAACTGTCGGCGGCGCTCGGCGTCGACCCGGCGTCGACCGACGTCGCCGTACTGCTCGATGTCGCCCGCGACGCGGCACACGGGGTGGCCCGCCCGGCAGCGCCACTCACGACGTTCCTCGTGGGGCTCGCCGCGGGCCTTCGCGGCGGCGGCCCGGACGCGGTCGGCGAGGCAGCGGCGATCGCGCAGCGCCTCGCGAACGAGCGCGGTGACGCGCAGGGCGAGGGCTGAGCCGGTCCGCTGCGGACGGCTCAGCCGGCCACCAGTTCCGGCTCGGCGTAGACGTTGAGACGCTCGCCGCGCACGAGCCCCGCCAGCAGCACGCCATAGGTGCGGGCCAGATCGACGGCCAGGCTCGACGGTGCCGACACAGCGACAAGGCCGGCAGCGCCCGCCGCGACCGCCTTCTGCACGATCTCGAACGACACCCGGCCGCTGACGACGAGGATGTGGTCGGCGGCCGGCAGCCGATGCTCGAGCAGCGCCCAACCGATCACCTTGTCGACGGCGTTGTGGCGGCCGACGTCCTCGCGCACCGCGAGCACCTCGCCGCTCGCCGTGGCCAGTGCGGCGGCGTGCACGCCGCCGGTGCGCTCGAAGGCCCGCTGCTGACGGCGCATCGCCTCGGGCAGATCGGCGAGCACGCCACGATCGACCTGCCATCCGGGCGAATGCGGCGCCGAGGTCTGCGGCGGCATCAGCTCGAGCATGTCGGCGCTGCACACACCGCACGACGCCGAGGTGACGAATGCGCGCGAGCGCGGCGGCGTGACCTCGGGCCGCAACGAGATACGCACGCCGTCGCCGTCCCGGGACTCGCGCAGGGTGGCGATGTCGTGCGCCTGCCGCACCCCGGACTCGGCGACCAGCCATCCCGCCGTCAGCTCCAGGTCGTGCCCGGGCGTGCGCATGATCACCGCCAGCACGTCCTCGCCGAGGGAGAGCGTGAGCGGCGCTTCGACAGCCAGGTCGTCTGCGACCTGCGCTCCGTCCGAACCGCGCAGCCGGACGATCGCCCGGCGCGTCGTCATCACTGCCATGTTCTGCCTCAATGCCGCGGTGTCAGCGTGCCGTCGAGCCTACAGTGAGATCATGGCCGTAGATCGGGACGAGCAGCTCACGGTCAAGGCCGCCAAACGGTCCGCTGTCGGGCTACCAAGCATCGGACACGCTGTCGAACACGCCCTGCACGAGATGGGGCCCAAACGCAGCCTGCAGACCCTGCTGAACACGAATCAGACCGACGGCTTCGACTGCCCGAGCTGCGCCTGGCCCGACCCTGACCATCGCAAGACCTTCGAGTTCTGCGAGAACGGGGCCAAGGCCGTTGCGTGGGAGGCCACCCGCAAGCGAGTCGACGCCTCGTTCTTCGGGGCGCACTCGATCGACGAGCTTCGCCGGCAGTCCGATCACTGGCTCGAGTCGCAGGGCCGGCTCGCCGAGCCTGTGTACCTGCCCCCCGACGGCACCCATTACAAGCCGATCAGCTGGCACGACGCGCTCGAACTCGTGGCCGATCGCCTGCGCGACCTGCCTGACCCGAACCGGGCGGCGTTCTACACCAGCGGGCGCACCAGCAACGAGGCCGCCTTCGTCTACCAGCTTCTCGCGCGCCGGTACGGCACCAACAACCTGCCCGACTGCTCGAACATGTGCCACGAGTCCAGCGGTTTCGCCCTGAACCAGACTCTCGGCATCGGCAAGGGCACCGTGCGCCTCGTCGACATCGCAGAGCACGCCGAGCTCATCGTCATCGTCGGGCAGAACCCGGGCACCAACCACCCGCGCATGCTCACCGCGCTCGAGCAGGCCAAGCGGCGCGGCGCACGCATCGTCGCGATCAACCCGCTGCCCGAGGCCGGGCTGATCAAGTTCCGCAACCCGCAGAGCGCGCGGGGCCTGGCCGGCGCCGGTACGAAGCTCGCCGACCGCTACCTTCCGGTGCGCGTCAACGGCGACCTCGCGCTGTTCGCTGCCGTGAACCGAATCCTGCTCGAACGCGACGACGTCGCACCCGGCACAGTCCTCGACCAGGACTTCGTCGACACCTACTGCGACGGGTTCGACGAGGCCGCGGCGGCGTGGCGCGAACTCGACTTCGCCGACCTGCTTCCCCTTGCCGGGTTGTCCCGCGCGGCCATCGAGGCGTTCGTCGACGAC
>CAVTEA010000005.1:0-43682 GCA_963733615.1 uncultured Actinomycetes bacterium | reverse complement strand
GTTGAACGCGATCGCGGCGAGGGCGAGCCAGGCGGAGTTGGCCATGAAGTTGGCCGAGGGCAGGTGTGCCAGCGGCCCGTTCTTCAGGTCGGCGATGACCTGTTCGATGATCGCATGGCGGCGGTGGTCGGCCTCGGCGGCCAACATCGGCAGCGGCGAGTCGGTGAGGATCGCGTGGTGGCGCCACTATGCGCAGGCCGTTGTTATGGCGTGGCGTGCCGGTGGACCACGGCCTGGGCTGCAGGGTCGGGCGTTTGCGAGCGGCATAATCACAGGTTGTTCAGGAAAGCCAGCAGCTGGTCGGAGGGTCGGTAGCGGCCCGGTTTGGTGTTCACCGGTGTGGTGCGGGCCAGGGCGCGTTCCTTGATCGACATGTCGGCGTGCAGGTAGATCCGAGCGGTCGTCTCGGGCCGTTCGTGTCCTAGCCATAGCGCGATCACGGTCGTGTCTGTCCCGGATTGCAGCAGCGACATCGCGCAGGAATGCCTGAGCACGTGGGGAGTCGGGTGCTTCGTCGGCAGGGACGGGCATCGTCGCTGCGCGGTGGCGGCGTGCCGGGAGACGACGCAGGTCATCGCTCCCCGGCTCAGTGGTGTGCCTCGTCGGGTCGGGAACAGGGGGTCGCTGGGCTGGCCTTGACGTTCCCGCATCCAGACGCGCAGCACCTCGGCGGTCTGCTTGGACAACGGCGTGCAGCGTTGCTTCCTGCCCTTGCCCCAGCACCGGACGTGAGCACCGGTACCCAGTTCGACGTCCTGGTTGCGCAGCCCGGTAAGTTCCGATGCGCGCAGCCCGGTTTGAAGGGCGATATCTAGCAGGGCGTGGTCTCGCCGTCCGGTCCAGGTGTGGCGGTCGGGGGCGGCGACCAGGGCCTCGGCTTCGGTCTGGTCGAGGAAGCTAACTTCGGCGCGGTCGTAGCGCTTGGTGGGGATGGCCAGCACGCGGGCGATGAGCGCGGCGTGTTCGGGGTGGCGCAGTGCTGCGAAGGAGAAGAACGACCGCAGAGCCGCGAGACGGGCGTTGCGGGTGCGGGGGCTGTTGTGCCGGTCGGCCTCGAGGTGGTCCAGGAAGGCCCCGATCAGTGGCGCGTCGAAGTCGACCAGGTCCAGCTGGCTGGGCTGTTTGCTCGTGCGTGCGCACGCGAAACGCAGCATCAGGCGCCACGCGTCGCGGTAGGCGGCGATGGTGTTCGGGCTGGCGTGTCGTTGACCGATCAGCCGTTCGGTGAAGTAGGCCTCGAGGGTGGGCGCGAGCGCGCTCATGGCCGGACCGCCAGGTTGTGTTCGCGTCGCTCGGCCGCCAGCGCGAGCAACTCTGGGGTCGCCGAGAGGTACCAGTAGGTGTCGGCGGGTTTGCGGTGGCCGAGATAGGTGCTCAACCACGGCAGGCGGGCCTGAACGTCGACGCCGTCGCGATACCAGCCCAGTATGGTGCGCACGGCGAAGTTGTGCCGCGCGTCGTGGATACGAGGCCGGCACCGGTCCGAGCGTGGCGTCAGCCCGGCTTCGCGCGCCAGGCGGGAGAACGTTTGTTGCACGGTGCGGTAAACCAGCCGCCTGCCTGCCATGGACACGAAGAAGCTCGCGGTCCTCGACGCGGGATGCGTGCGGTCGCGGAACGCTGCGTAGCCGCGCAACGCATCGACGGTGCTGGGGTGCAGCGCCAGTTCGCGGCTCTTGGCGAACTTGGAGTCCCAGATGACCAGCACGCTCTCGTCCCAGTCGACATGGTCGCGGTCGAGGCGAATCAGCTCTCCGACCCGGGCCCCGGTCACCATCAACAATGCGATCAGCGTTTCGTAGGTGGCGGCCCGCAGGGTGGGGGTGAGCGAACGGGCTGCGGTCATCAACGCGGCGATCTCAGCGTCGGAATACAGATACGGAATGGCTCGGCACGTGGGCCTGGGCAGCAGCCGGGCCGGCGGCACCTCGGTAGCCGGATCGAAGGCCTGCAGGTGGCGGGCGAAACCGCGCACGGCGCACAACCGGTTGCTCACATACGTCGGATGGGCGCCGGGTCCGGGCAGCCAGGCCCAGGCCAGCGCCAGTTCGGTGGTGACGGTCTTCGCACCGGCGGCCTCCATGAAGGCGACGAAGCTGCCCAGCAGCTGGGGGTGCCGCTCAAGCTTTCCGCCCAGTGCCCGACGGACCGTGACGTAGTCCTCGACCGCCTGATGCAGACGGCTCATGCCGCACCTCCCGGCCACGGCAGGGCGAGAGTTCGCAACGCGGTCCGGTCGACCTTCGCGTAGATGGCCGTCGCCGCGGCGGAGCGCTGCCGCAGCAACTGGCCCACTTCGGCCAGCGAAGCGCCGCCGGCCAGCGTGGCCGTGGCCGCGCTGTGACGAAGCCGATGCGGCCCGACCACCGGCATGCCAGCGCGCCGGCAGGCGGCGCGCACGAGCTGGCCGACCACCTCGCGGCTCGTCCCGACGACCGGGGCGCGCACCGTCACGAACAACGCCCGGCACTCCACCTTCGGACGGTGCCGCAGATAGGCGACCACGGCCTCGCCGACGTCGGCAGGCAGCGGCAGCCGTTCCTGGCGATTCCCCTTGCCGCGCACCACGATCTCGCCGTGGCGCCAGTCAAGGTCGGCGAGCTCAAGCCCAGCAACCTCACCGGCGCGTAAACCGAGCCGGTGCAACAGGGTGAGGATGGCAAAGTCGCGGGCCCCCACCAGGGTGTCCTCGTGGCAGCTGGCGAGCATCGCCGCGACCGCATCCGTCGCCAATGGCCTGGGCAGCGAACCCGCGGCCCAGACCGTCGCCGTCGGCACCGCCTGCGCCAGCCGGCGATCCGTATGACCCTCCACGTGCAAGAACCGCAGCAGCGACCGCAGCCCGGTGACCAGCACCGTCGCCGACGCGTTCCAACGTCCGCGGCATTCGGTGACGACAAACGCCATCACATCCCCTGCAGTCAGCAGCTGCAGATCGAGCCCGTCCGGTCGCTCGAACTTGGACAGGAAAATCCGCGCGACCGCCACGTAGCGACACACGGTGCCGACGGCCAACCCCCGCTCGCACGCCAGGTAGTCGCGGTAGGCCGCCACCAGCCGCTCGACCGGTGTGCACGCCACCGGCTCCGACGGCGGCGGGACGACCCCGAGGCCACGCAGGTAGCCCAGCAGCGGCGCCAGACCACGCCGCGACACCCGCGACGTGTAGCCGCCCGCGCGGCGCGCATCGAGGAACTCCACGACCCGTGCCGGCCCGAAATCACCGGCTGTCAGCCCCTGGCTCGCCAACCAGCGGCTCACGTGGGCCATCAGCTGCAGCTGCAGCTGCGCGCTCCCCGGCGTATACCCGTGTGCGGTCAGCTCCTCGCAGAAACCAGCGCGGTAGACCGCCAGCGGCCCCGCCACCCGCACCCGACCTTGACCCATCACAATCGCCTCCGTCCCCGGGCCGATCCCGGTTCAGGAAGCCTCATCGCACGCGCCGAATTATGTGAAACCAATCGGGAGCGACCGCCAACAACATCGAGGCGAGCACATCACACGCGCCGGAGCACACATAACGAGGGCCTGCGCATAGTGGCGCTTATGAGGACCTGTTCATAAGCGCCAGACCGGGAACAGTTCGCCCTGGGCGTCGACCTCGACGTGATCGGGGTTGGCGTCGCGGACCCGGCGCACGAGCAACCGTGCGGTGATCTGCTGGCGCTTGGGTCTGGAGGTGAACGCGGTGAACGGCACCTCGGCGACCTCGGCGTCGCTGACCCACTGCTGCAACTGCGCGTCGAAGACGGCACGCGGGTAGTGGATCGGTGTCCACCCGTCGTGCGGGATCGCGGCGATCGCAGCGGTCACGGCCCTGTCCTTGCGCGCCGTGATGGAGAAGCGCACCCCGTGGCGGCGAGCGGCCCAACCACGTCATGACCGTAGTAGGCGGAATCGGTGCGCAGCACCAGCAGACCGTCCACGCCGCAGCGACGGGATGTCTTGATCGCGTCGGCGACCAGTCGGGCAGCGCCGCGTGCGGAGTTCGCCGAGCCCTTCCGCAACCGGGTTGCCACGATCACCGGCGCCGAGGAAGCCGTGGACACCGTGCCCAGCAGCGCGTTCAACCCTTTGACACCGGTATAGCCGTAGCCGGCGCCCTGCTTGGCGTAGCCGTAGGTGGCGCGCACCGTGTCGTCAACGTCCAGATACGTCACGGCCGCGCCCGACGTGACCAGCGGGCTGTGCCGGGCCAAGCCGGCCAGAAACCGGGCGGCGACCGCGTCGAGTTGGCGCACGTGCCCAAACCGGAACGCCCGCAAGAACGTGCCCAGCGTCGACGGCGCGAGCACCCCGGCGAACAACCGGCCCATCGCCCCGTGCCGCAGCAAATCCATGTCGCTGATCGAGTCCGCACCCGCGACCATGCCGGCCACCAGCGCTGACACTTTCGCGCCCGCCGCGCAACCCGCACCACCCGGCACCGTCAGCTGCGATCGAACCAGCTCGGCCAGCCCCACCCGCTGCGCCAACGCGATCGTCGGAACCAATCCCGCAGCCGACACCAGACTCGGGTCATCGAACCGCGCGGACCGGACCGGATCGACATGAGATAGTTGCACCTGCGAGATGCCCTTCGTGACGGCCAGAATCGGTTCCTAGACAGCTCTGATTCTCTAGCCGCACAAGGGCATTCTCGTTCTACGACCCGCCGATCAACCCATCAACGCGGTGCATCTCGGCTTAACTAGCCCGCCGATATCGGGGTCACCGAGGCGCAGATGCCACCGGTCGCCGTCGGCGCGGTACGGCCACTGGTCCGGCACCACGAAAGCACGCCTCGATGGCGGAGAACACTGCGATGGTGTGCCCGCTGGGCAGGCTTACCGTTAGGATCGCGCCCCCGACACTGCCACTGGGTAGACGTGCGCCCCTAGACGGCGCGGATGATGACGGCGTAGCTGCCGCATCCCAGTAGGCGGGTTCCGGCGTGACGGTCGTGGGCGCCGATGAGGTAGTTGATCGAACCGTTCGCGGGGTCGAAGTCAACATCTTCCACCTTGCCGAGTTCGACCCCGGTGTCGGTGAGCAGGCGTTTGCCGAGGAGTTCGGCGTCCCTGCCGGTCAGTTCGGCCGCTCGGCCGCGGGCTGGCGTTATCGCGGTTTCGGCGGGCACGGTGACCGCGTCGGGCCCGAACGCGGTGATGTCGTCCCAGTGCAGGGTGTCGGCCGTGCCGGGTGTCTTCGCCAGCCGCACTGCGAGGATGCGTCGGTCTGTGGGGTCGATGATGAAGCCCGCGACGACACTGACGGTGCGGGCGTCGGCGGTGCTCATCACCGGCCGCTTGATGGCCTGGCTGATCAGGGTCATGACGTCCCCGCCCGCAGCCGTGTGCGGAACTGCTGCACCGCGGCGCCGAAGCCAGCTAGGTCAGTGCAGACGAACTCGATCGCCGCGTCGGGCACCATCAGCGCTTGCCCGGACACGGCCAGGGTGTCGGGCAGCGGAATGAACAGGCGGCGTTGATCAGTACCTAGCGCGGCACTGGCCTCGATCTCGTAACCCACCACGTCAGCGACCAGCGCGATTTGAACGATCACGTCCACGACCTGACCCAGATCGGTTCCGCCTTCGCTGATCACTTTCGCTCCGAGCACGTCCGAGTCGCTGCGTTCGGCCCGGGTCACCACCGTCTCGCGTGGCGTCAGCACACCCGCATCGGTGATGATCACCGCGTCCGGGCCGCACGCGCGCACTGACTCCCATGCCAAGGCCTCGTGCAGCGGCCCAGCGAAGGGGCCGCGCCCGTTGAGGGTGAACCCGCCGATGTTGCCGCTGGCCCCGTGGTAGACGACGTCTTTCACCTGGGCGATGTCCTCCCCAGCAAGGGTGACCACCGGTCGCCCGACGATCTCGCGGGCTCGCATCAACACACTCATCGCCGCTCCCGCCTCCCAGCTCGTCGCACGGTGGCGATCACCCCGCCGCCGCGGCGGCGGGCCTGCACGACGAGCACCATGACCAGCAGTAGCAGCGCTACCACCACGATGAGGATCAGCCACGCCCACCAGACCATGTCGGCCTCTCCGGCCGGGGGCACAGCGGCCCCAGCACTTCCCCCATCATCACCCTTCACCAGGCCGAAAGCGAACCCCATGGCGTCCCGCCAGGGATGCGACCCTTGCGTGGTACGGCCTCGCTCGGATCGCTCCAACCAGCCAGACACACGACCCGGCCAGCCGGGAGCGAGACCCATGCCGCTCGGCGTCACCGAGCGCACGTGCGGACGGAGATGCGCGGCAAAGTGCGACCAAGCCGCCCGGTGCAGGGCGCCCCGACCCGCCATATTCATCGAGGCCGATCCAGCGCGCCGTTTGCGCTCTCGCGGGTCGTGTTGCGCTCCGCCGCGAACCACAACATCACCGGGCTGGCAGCAGAGGCCGCGTTCTTCTGTGCCCTGGCCCTGCTTCCCGCCGTGTTGACGCTGGTGGCCGTGCTACGAGTCGAGCGGCCCGCCTTCGGCGGCGACGCGGCACCGCGGGTTTCGGCGGATCTGGCCAGGCTGCTGCGCATCGTGCTCACCACGCACGGCCGCACCGCCTCCGACTCCGCCGACGTGCTACTACCCACCCCGAGTAGCGGACTGCTGGGCGTGGGCACACTGGTCGCGATCCTCGTGCTGGCCCGGGGCATGCGATCCATCCAACGCGGATTAACCCATCATCTCCGGCGCAGCCAAGCGAACGGCACCGCGGGAATGGGCACGCGCGATCCTGCTGGCCGTAGGCGTGCTCTCCACGAGCAGTCTCCTGCTCGCCGCGTTCACCCTCGGCCCCATGCTGGGCCACAGCAAACAAGTCAGCGGAGACAACAGCGCCCGAATTCTCAACGCGATCTGGTCATGGACACGCTGGCCCATTAGCGCCATCATCATCCTGGCCTCAGCGACCGTGCTGCTGGCCCAAGAGAGCCCAAGCACACACCGACGCTGGCGAATCAGCACACCCGGAGCCCTCGCCACCGTCCTCGGGTGGACCGCCGCCACCGCCCTGCTGCCGATCTACGTGGCAACCGCCGCACACGCCAGCCCCACCCTCGGCTCCCTCGGCGGCGGCCTGATCATCCTCGCCTGGCTCTACCTACTGAACCTGAGCCTGTTCCTCGGCGCCGAAATCAACGCAGCCCGCCACGACCACCCACCACCGACACCACTGTCCGCGCCGCTCCCGGCGGACGACCCGTCCGAGGATTCACAACCGACCACGCTTCGACAACCCCCCGACCTCGACGCTGACGCCAGTCACCAGCCCCGCAGCCCTAAGACAAGGCGACCGCCGACTCGCTGTCGTCCGTGGTGATCACCAGGTACCCGTTCGCCAGCCCCGAAGTCCCCATCGTGAACGACGGCCGGCCGCAGCCGCACACAGCGGCGTACCCTCGCTGGCTCTGCCGCGCCCGGCGGATACCCTCCCGCCCGCGTGGGGAGCGTGCATTCACCTTCACTTCAGTGAGCCGCACGTAGCGGCCAAGGCGCACGAACGGAACCTCGCGCCGCTGCACCTTCTTGCGGAGCCACTCATGACTCATACAGAGCCGCTCCGCAGCCTCCTGCGAGGTCATCAGACGGCCGCCCAGTTGCGTCCACTTGCTCCTATGCACGCCTTCACCCGAGGCCTGGACAAGGACGCGGCCGCCGCGGCTGCCGGCCTGAGCCTGCCCTACAGCAACGGCCCGACCGAAGGCCACGTCAACCGCATCAAAATGATCAAACGACAGATGTATAGCAGAGCAAGCCTCGACCTACTCCGCAAACGAGTCCTCCTCACCACGTGATCGCAACAAGATCAGCGACAGAGCCGAAAATCTGACAGACCCTCTTGTGCTCGCGATTGCGGCTGCTACCTGACGAATGGCTGACGATTGCCCGACCCAGCCCCGCCGGCGCGGAATGCGCGGTAGAACGCTGTGTTGACCGGCGGGCCGGGTTGCCAATGGGGTCTCGGACTTGCAGCGGGGGCGCGGCGTGTCCAAGCTCGGCACGAGGGGTGGAAATGCCGCTCGCTCGCCGCGTGAGACACACACGATTCCGGGGAGGCGTTGGGTTCGGGTCGCGGGGCGGGCGGCGTCCGCGCTCGCCGGTCACTGGCCCGTGGCCATGATGGCGGTCGGTCGGGCGGGTTGCTCGTATTCACAGCTGCTCGGGCGATCTGTCTCGTTCGGCGAGTTCCGAGGAGACGATGCTGTTGGTACTTCACTCCGGGCCGAGCGCGCGTCGGCGACGGCTCGGTGGAACCTGTGACCAGTCCCGCGACTGCGGCGCACATGGGCTCCAACCTGGCCGATGATGGATGTGGCGTGACCGCCACACGGTTGCTTGTTGAGGACGACGCGCGTATCCGGCGCCGTGTTTCGGGGTCGACAGTCCATAGTCGACAGGGACCGCGCGTCACGGTCGGGTGGGCCGTGGGGCAGTGTTGACGCGCCGGGTCGGGCCAGCGGATGCTTGCGAGATCCGGTCTCCCTCCCGCCGGATCAGGTGTGGGCGCGGGGTTGTCCTGCTGTTCGACCCCGCCCCGCAGTGTGGGGCGCGCCACGACGCCGACAGCGATGCATGCCTCGGAAAGGGTGCATCGCCATGGTGCCGGCCTGGCTGTGCACTCGCTGGCCGAGTGGAGCCGGACGTCCTCCTCGCCCGTCGCCAAGGGTTTTCGCGGACTCGGCGAGGTTGTGCTGGAGTTGCCTGATCAGCTGCGGGAAAGCGGCGCCAACCTCGTCGGACATCGATCACCGACCGGATTCCCTGGCCAGTATGTGCGCGTGGCGTTGCCCCCTCTCGCCACGACCTGCCCGCGCTCGGCATGAGCGTGGCCGCTGTTTCGGTTCAAAGCGTCGGGTCCGTTCCCAGAGTCAGGCTTCCGGCACGATTGTCGTCGTGCGGCGGTGGAATTTGTGCATGCATCGTTTCTGTGCTTGCTGGTGGGTCCAGCCGAAGGCGAGGTCGTGCTCGGCCCCGTTTGTGTCGACTGTGCAGCACCAGGTCAGTCCCAGCCAGCGTCCGTTTCTTGGTCCGTTCACGGTCGCCTCCCGTCGTGACGCTCCGAGGCTGTGGCCGCGTTGACAGGTACCTGATTGTCCAGGTCGGTGTCGGGCGGGTCGAGCAAGCCGGTCGGGGTGTTGCCAACGGTCGGCGGCGAGGGGAGCGGGCGCGATCAGCCGGGTCCGCGCGGAGTGGACCAAGTAAGTGCACGCGCGGTATGACGTGCCGCGCTCGTCCGCGCGAGGATGTGTCGGTGGCTGGCTGGCGAGCTGGGGTACGGGTAGCGCTGCGGGTGACGGCTGCGGTCGTGGCGGTCGTGTGTGTGGTGGTCCTGGCGCTCGCGGGAACGGCTCGTAGCACGGTGCTCAATCGGCTTTATTACGAGGCGGTGCTGGATGATGAGCATGCGTATGAGCGGTTCTATGACCAGGTGCTGGTGGATCCGGCAGCCGCCCAGGTAACTCGTGATCTGCTGGCGGGGCTGCCGGTGCCGCGGTCGAAGGTGTTGTCGAACCTGAAGATCGTGGTACCGACGGCGACGCTGCGCCAGCTGGTTGATGAACAGATCGGGTATGCCATCGACTACCTGCGCGGCAAGACCGCGACGGCGCGGCTCAGTGTCGACTTGAGCCCGGTGCTGCAGAACGTGAGCGTGCTGGCCAAGACCTACCTGGGTGATCTGGTGGCGTCGTTGCAGCATCTCGTCTCGCCTGATTTCCCGGCGTTCCTGCGCTCGCTCGAGGCCGTCCTGGGCGGGCTGGCCCGGGGGCAACCGCCCGCTGGGCTGCCCACCGTGGCGCTTGACGCGCCAGCCCGGGCGCGGCTGCTGGCGGCGCTGCTGGCTGTCGTGCCGGGCGGGTCACGGCCCGCTGCGCGCCCGTTGGTGGCGGCGGCGCTGGACATTGGCGATATCGCCTCGGCGCTGGCCACGGTCGGCCCGTATGTGCTCGCTGAACGGACCGGCGACGCCCGCCACGACCTGGTACTGCGGGCCGGGGACGGCGGGTGGGACCTCGTCCCCGACCTACGGCGGGCCGGCGTGGACCTGGGCGCGGTGAAGACCGCACGATCATTCACGCGGCTGGCGCTCGGGCCGGTGCAGGCGTTCGCTGTCGTCCTCGGGCTGGCTTCGGCCGCGTTCTTGTGGTTCAGCGGGGCGGCGCCGGTCCACCGCCGTGTGCAGAGCCTCGGTGCGGTACTCGGGGCCGGTGGGGCGGTGACGCTGCTGGTCTTGGTGGGGGCGCGGTGGCAGATGCATGAACTGGTGCCCAGCACGCCGGGCGGTTGGCCGCGGTCGCTGCAGTCACTACTCGATGATCTCCAGCACCACGGCGCCGCGCGGCTGTTCGGCATTGGTCTGCTTGCTGCCGCGGTGCCGCTGCTGGTCGGCGTGCTCCTGGTCGGCGGGGGATGGTTGTGGCACCGCGTGGCGTCTGAGCGGCAGCTGCGGCGGCGGCACCGCGTGGCGTTGATCGGCGTCGGAGTGCTCGTACCGATCGCGCTCATCGGTGGCACGGTGACACCCTCGCTGGCCGAAGGCGATCAAGTCGAGTGCCTGGGCTCGAAGCAGATGTGCGCGCTGCGCTACGACCAGGCCGCGTTTCTGGCCACGCACAACTCGATGTCGAGCACCGCCGCGAGATTCATTGGGCCGTTCCAAGATCCCGACATCGTCAGCCAGCTCGACCAGGGCGCCCGCGCGTTGCTCATCGACACCCACACGTGGGAGCAGCCTGATCAGATCGCCGCCAAGCTCAGCACCGCCGACTTCCCGCCCGACCTGAAGGCGCGGCTGCCCCAACTGATCAGCCGGGCCAACCCGCCCAAGCCGGGCCTGTGGCTGTGTCACGCCATCTGCCGGGCCCGCCAGCCCGCTCGTGCCCACCCTCCAACGGATCGGCGCGTGGCTCGACGCCAACCGGGGCGAGGTCGTCACGCTGATCATCCAGGACGACATCAGCGGCGCACAGACCGCGCAGGCAGTCGCCACCGCTGGCATCGATCGGCTGATCTACACCCCCTCGGGCGATCCATCCACGCCGTGGCCGACTCTCGGCGCAATGGTGCGCAGCAACAAGCGGCTCGTGGTGTTCGCCGAGCATGCCGACGGGCCCGCCCCGTGGTACCGCAACTTCTACCGATACGGCATGGAAACGCCGTTCACGTTCACCACCCCTGCCGTGATGTCCTGCCAGCCGAACCGCGGCGGCACCGATAAGCGGCTGTTCCTGCTCAACCACTTCATCACCGCTTCGGGCGGCAGCCGCCTCGCCGCCGGCACGGTGAACCAGCGGTCGTTCATACTCGACCGCGTGCATCGCTGCCAGGCCCAACGGCACGCCGAGGTCAACTTCGTCGCCGTCGACTACGCGAGCATCGGCGACGCCCAGGGCGCCATCGAAACCCTCAACACCGAGCGACTACCGCACTGATATGGATCTTCAGCAACTCGCGCGCTGCTGAGACAGTACTTCAACGCGCGGTTCCCGAACCGTGCTCCGCTGCAGGCGGCCTTCCGGGCAGCGTCGGGACCGATCGTGGTGAGGGAGGGCACCGCCAACCCAGGGACGCTGGGCGCTGCCTTCGACTTCGTCCTGCGGTTCAGACTCGACCCGTCACACGTGCCGATGGTGGCAGTCCAGGGATTCGGCAGACGCCCGACGCTTCTGGAAGCGGCGGTGTCGATGGTGAGGGCGGCCATCTCCGCAGCGCAGGCCGACGAATCCGGTGATGACCTCTATCGGGCGGGCTGGACGCGGGTACTCCTCACGGAGCTGTACCAGGCAGATCTCATGCTCGCTAGCCCACTGATCCCGCTGTTGGAGACGGATCGGTTCACCGCTGAGAACCTGTTGGCCCTTGCGCCCGACACGCGCTGAGGCAGCTCAGAGAACTGAACCAGCTTGCCTCGGAGAAGCTGTTCAGCAAGCTGCCACCCGAATTTGCAGCGCTTGCGCTTGGCCCTACCTTCGATGCATCGGAGGTGTGTGGCGCCGCGGAAGCTGACCTCGTGGTCGACGGGTTACGGCTGGAGCTCAAGACCAGGTTGGGCAGCAAGAACGCCCGGACGGTGGAGCGCGCCGATTCGCTCTCGGTCGGCGACCTGTACCAGCTCCTGGGCTACCTGTATTTGACCGCTCGGATGAGTTCCGCAATCGACTACGTGGGCTTTTACTCGGGCAGGTATGGATCTTGATCACGTGGGCGTTGGATGAGTACCTGACGGTCCTCGCGGGTCGGCAGATTCACCTCGCGGAGGAGCTGTTGAATGACCAGCTGGATGACGATCTCGGGGCCTGGGTAGCGACAGGATCCGCGACGATGATCACAGGGGCTGCATGCGGGTGGCCCCTTGTTTGTGTGCGACGACGGCCTGAGCACATCTGAGTAGCGCAACTGGCCTCCCTGATTCCTTGGCCGGACGGGCGACGCGACGACGCCAGGACTGATAAATGGGCGCTGGCTGGGGCTGGCCTGGCGCTGCACAGTCCCTCGACGGCCACCGAAGCGAACGCGATGTTGCCGTCGGCTGGACGCACCAGCACGCCGAGCGACGATGCCTACGCAAAATCCGGGGCGGCTCATAACCCAGAGGTCTCAGGTCAAATCCTGCACCCCGCACGGAGAACTATGGGCAACCGGGGGCCCGACCGTCGAGGCACTGGTTGAGAGTGTGCATTCGGCTGACCGACGTCGAGGGTTGCCATCGAACTGTCATGAAACGCACATCGCATCTCCATCGCGATGATCGAGTCTGGTAGCGGGTTGACGGTGAAACACCGGGCGGCCGGGGCTCTGACCGGATATGGACCGGCGCGGCTCGTTCGTCGCAGCCGGCGAGGACTGATGCGAGGTTGGACGACGATGGCGATGTGGACAGCAGAGGAAACGGCCCGCCTCCCGCAGGAGGAGGTGACACTCGCCGAATCGGACGACGGTGCGGCCGTCGTGGAGGTCATCACCGACGGCGGACGGTGCCACGTGTACCAGTACCGGCGCGCCGGGGCCGTAGTCGCCGAGGCGTGGACGCTGCGCGCACTGGCAGCCCTGCTCAACGAGCCGCCCGCGCATCGACGTCGCGGGCCGACTCGTCGGATCTCATCAGGGCGCGAGCTCGCGGTAGTCACGTCTGGTCCTCGGCAGCGACGACAGTGATCCGGTCCCGTCCGGCACTTCGACCGCGGTGCCGTCGATCGCGAACCGAACCGCAGTGACGAGTGGTGACTCGGTTGCGGTGAACACGATCTGTGCGACGGCGTCGGTCTGCGGGTCGCCACCAAGTGATCCGAACTCGGTGCTCAGGTCGACGGTCGCGATGCGGCCGGAGACATCCAGCGAGAGCATGTGGGTGCCTGGCGGGATGGCAGACGTCGTGCCACCCGCGATCTCGGACGGACTCGGCCCCGCCAGCAGCGATCGGAGCGCCTCGGCCGCAACGTTCGAGCCGACCACCTGCCGCGCGACCGCGACTAGCCTGCCGTTGCGCAGCAGAAACACGTGCGTGGTGGGGCCGTGCACGGGTTGGGTCGCGGAATTGGCGCCGGTGCCGGACATCAGGCCGAACGGCACCGCCGAATCGGGCACCTTGTGCACGCCGTGGGTGCTCGCCGGCGCACACCCGGCGAGACAGATCAGCACGCCGGCGAGCCATGCGAGCTGCGGTGACCTCACGGCGTCCACCGCGGGAGGTCGACCACGAACCGAGCACCGCCGGAAGGCGCATCGGTGACCGACACCGTGCCGTCGTGGGCGGTGACGTGCTCACGCACCAGTGCCAAGCCGAGGCCGGTGCCGGACTTCGACCCGCGAGCGGCGGCGTGCCCGCGGGCGAACCTCTCGAAGATCCGCTCCCGGTCGTCGGCAGGAACGCCCGGGCCCGCGTCGTCGACACACACGACGACCCGGTCGCGATCGGCCCGGACGAGCACCCGCGTCGCGCCGCCCGCGTGTTCGGACGCGTTGTCGAGGAGGTTACGAAAGACCTGCTTGAGCCTGCGCTTGTCGCCGGCGACGAACGCATCCAGACCAGCTTCCTCGAACTCGACCTGGACGCCTCGATACGCGCCCCGCTCGAGCAGGCTCAGCACCAACTGCCCCAGGCGCACCGGCTCCACGTCCGCGGCGAGCGCATCGGCGCGCGAGATCTCGAGCAGGTCCTCGACAAGCCGGGAGAACCGACGGGCTTCCGCACTCACCAACTGCAGTGCCTGTTGGCCCGAAGCCGACAGCTCGGCGCTCCGCGTGTCCAGCACGGCCAGCGACGTCGACAGCGTGGTCAACGGCGAGCGGAGTTCATGACTCACATCGGCGGTGAAGCGCGCGTCGCGCTCGATACGGCTGGCGAGGGTAGCGACCATCTGGTTGAAGCTACTTACCACATGCGCCAGTTCCCGATCGCGTGCCCCAGGCAGCCGAAGATCCAAATCGCCCCCAGCGATCCGTTCCGCGGTATCCCCGACGGCCCGCAGCGGCGCGGTGAGCCGTCGGCTGACGAGCAAGCCGACGCCGGCGCCGGCCAGCGTGGCAGCCACCGCGGCGATCACCAGCACCGTGGTGAGCACCGACCTCGTGTCGCGCAACGCCGACTGGTCGAAGAACTGGAAGTAGGCACTGTCGGTCGAGCGAATCGGGATACCGACCACGATCTGCGGACGCCCGGCCACATCGGCCCACTGCCACACCACCTCACCCGCCAGCGCGTCCTGCTTGATCGGGGTGGGCAGCGCGTCGCGAGCAAGCAGCAACGAGGAGGAGTACCACCGCCCGGCCGTATAGAGCACCGCTTCACTCGATGCCGGCGTCGTCAGGGCATCCAAGACTCCTGGGATGTCCGGATCGGAGGCCTGCAATTGGCTGCGGGTGACCGCCGCATTCAAGTAAGCCTGCCGAAGTGCATTCCGCTCCTGCTGGTGGGTGAGCAAGTTGAGCGTGAACCACGCTGCGCTCACCGCCAGCACGGTCGAGACCAAGAGCGCTCCCACCGCGAAGGTGATGGTGATACGCAAGGCCAGGCTCGCGGGCGCGAGCGGCCGGATGATTCTCACGCGTCGATCTTGTAGCCGAATCCGCGCACCGTCACGAGATGGCGCGGATTGGCCGGCTCTTCTTCGATCTTGGCACGCAGTCGCCGGATGTGGACATCGACGATCCGACCGTCCCCGAAGTAGTCGTAGTCCCACACCCGCTCCAGCAATTGCTCGCGAGTCAGCACCCGTCCCGGCGCGGAGGCGAACTCCAATAGCAGTCGGAACTCCGTCTTGGTCAGATGGATCGAGCGGCCCGCCACGAACGCCTCACCCCGGTCCGGACGGACAACGATGTCGCCAGCGACCACGTCGCGAGGCTCATCGGTCTGACTGCGCAGGCGCCGGCGCAACGCCCGCAGCCGCGCGGCGAGCTCGGCGACGTCGAACGGCTTACGGATGTAGTCATCGGCCCCGGCCTCCAGGCCGGCGACCACATCGTGGCTGTCGCCGCGCGCACTGACGATGAGCACCGGCAGATCCCACGTCCGGCGGATCTGCCGACAGCACTCGAAGCCGTCCATGCCGGGCAGCATCAGGTCGAGCACGACAAGATCCGGCTCGCGTTCGCCAAGCCGCGCCAGTGCCGTCTCGCCGTCCTGCGCCTCGGTCACCCGGTAGCCGCGATCCTCCAGCGCGACGCGCACCGAGGCCCGGATGCCGTCGTCGTCGTCCACTACCAGGACCGAGTCCGCCATACCTCCATAGTCGCCGATCACCGGCCCGTCTCACACCTCGGCTAGGGTCGCCAGGAGCAGTCGCCGCCCCGCGGACGTGGCCACTGCGATGTCGACGCCGCCAGGCAACCGCCGTCCGGCGGCCAGACACCGCGAGACGGCCACGACCCCGTCGTGCGTCGCGCCGCTAACCGCCGTCAAGTCCAGCGCGAGCCCGGCAGGTGCGCGCCCGAACAGGTCGCCGCACAGTGATGCGAGAGCGCCGCCGGTGACGGCATCCACCGGGCCAGTCACCGCGATCCTGAGTCGGCCGTCACCGTCGACGCCGTCCAACCGGACATCGCCGATTATCTCCGAGGACTGGGCTGCAGGTCGCACACACCAACCCTTCCCCGACGCGATGACGATCCGTTCGCCCTTTCGTGGCAATCCCGTGACAGTTACCGGCGTCCGTGGTCGTTACTCCCGGCGCAGACCACGAGACCGCCTACGTTGAGAAGGGTGTGGTGAGTCGACCTGCGTCGGATTCGCCGAGTCAGCCCAGCCGGCGGCCTGGGCGCCGAGCACGGCGCCCTGACTGCGCTGTTCATGCTGAGCTTGTGCATCACCAACCACGTCGAATCCGGGCACCGCGTCGAACAACTTGCCTAGCAGACAGCCTTCCCGTGGCGGCGAACCCCAGCGTCTTCCCCGCTGAGATCGCCGGAAGCCCGGAGGCCGAATCAGGGGTGAGACGGGGCGGCGTCGCGTCACCGCCATGTTCGTGTAGCCGACGCGACGTGCGGCACAACCGGCCAGACGTACCCGAATGAACGGCACGAACGCTGAATTGGCGATGGTTGATGGCGCTCGCCGGATGAGGACCGTCAGAGCGGTCACGCCAACTCGGGCGCCGTGCTCGACAAGCCGGGGACATGGGGGATCGCCACTGCCAGACAGGTGCGCGCGCACGCCGCGAAATCATGTGGCGAACGGGTGGGACATAGCGCGCCCGAGCCTTCCACTGAAAGCGCTTGCTACCCCAGAATTCCAGGCCTCCGTGAGTGGGCAAGGGGGGAGTTGAATCACCTGACAACCCCCGTAAACACTGGCCTACAGGCCGCTGCCCCGATAATGCGGCTGATTTGAGGGGTACCTCGCGGTACGTCGAGGTACCTCGACGCCAACGGGTGGGACATGTCCCACCCGACCTCGCCCTGACCCGCGTATGGTCGGCGAAGGACGCGTCAGGGGCTTTCCCTGAATTGATCTACTGTCCCGAATCTCTTGGCCTAGCGGCCCCGACCCGTGGAGCCTTCACACGCTCGCCGCGATCTGCGCACACGGGGCTGCTAGCTACCTCGTGCTGCGCCGCGGCGGGGCCTTCTTCGCCGCACGGCGCGCTCCGGACGGCGAACCGCCTCCGACGGCTCTCGTGCTTGCGTCGACGCCAAGGACGGCGGCAGCCAGCATCAGCCACGCCTGTGCATCGGCGCCTGCCCTGTCGTCGGTCCATAGGAGAACGCCGTTCGGCCCGCCACCCTCGGCGTGCGGCAGGATCCCGTTCTCGGCGTACCACGCCTGCTTCAGCTTCCATTTCCGCGCGTAGTCGGCGCGGTCGAGCATGCCGGCGTGTTCCCAGAGAACCTTCCGACCGTCGCTGGTGATGATCGTGAAGTCGGGTAGCACCTCCCGGCCGTCCCGGCCGACGAGCGGTTCCTCGTAGCGCCACTGGCCGGGGACGAGCCGGTCCAGCACGTCGGCGATGATGACCTCGTTCTTCGACGCCATCGGTGTGCCGTTGGCTGCCACGTGCATCAGGTTCCGGTCGTAACGGCGAGACCGGCCACGGATCTCGATGCTGACCGGCTCGGGCGCGGTGAACAGGTCGGTGAGCCGGCGCGCTGTTTCCGACCGCCACGGAGCGGACAGGTCGCGCAGCTCCTCAAGCGTGCCCTCGTGCACGATGACGACGCGCTTCTTCTGGCGGGTCAGCGCCGTGTACAGCAGCTCCCGGGAGACGTTGCTCCGTGCCGGCAGCACCAGGAACGTCGTCTCGAACTCCGAACCCTGCGACTTGTGCACTGTGACGGCCCAGGCGAGTTCAAGTTGGACGTCGTCGCTGTCGGTGGGCCAGTACGTGTACTGGAACCCGGGTTGCGAGGAGAACTCGACGTTTAGCATGAGCGCCTTCTTTTGCCGCGTGTGCTGAGGCACGATCCGGCCGATCGCGACGCCGATCTCCCCGTTCGCGACGTAGTTCATGCCGCCGGAGGCGGGGTAGGCCTTGTGCCGCCGGTTGACGGTCTGCATGACCTTGTCGCCGCGGACGATCAGCTCCGGTCCGATCGGGTCCGGGATATTCGCCCTGCGCGTCTGCTGTGCGAAGCGGGTGTCGGAGACCCGGTAGGTGCGTTTGATGTGCCGGTTGAGTTCGACGGTCCCGAAGGCGCGGGAACGAGTCGGGGATAGGATCTGCCAGTTCTCGGCCCTCTCCCCGGCGCCGAGTTCCCAGTTCAGGTACTCGCCGCTGATCGCGCCGCCGTAGGTCAGCGCGAAGGCGCGGGCCTGGTCGCCCGTCGCGGCGAGGCCGAGTTCGTCGCACATCGCGGCGGTCAACGCCTGCACGGCGCTGCGCTCGCCCCACGGCTCGTACCGGACTGTGAGTTGGTCCGGGTCCGCGGCCAGGTCAGCCCAGATCTGGTCGTCGGCGGCGCCGCGGGAGTCGTCGCCGAACCACGCAGCCAGGGCGAGGTCGTGCCGGGTGCCCTGGCTGCCGTCGGGCAGCTGCCGACGCGGCACCTGCAGTTCGACATAGCCTGGTCCGACCCGGATCCAGTCGGCGAACGAGGCGGGGCGCAGTTTGCCGACGAGGTCGACGAACGGGCGGCCAGGGCCGATCGGCGGCAACTGGCGCGGGTCGCCGACGAGGATGAGCCGGGTCACCCCCGTGAACGCGTCGACGGTCGCGGCGAGCATCTCCTCGGTGAGCATGGACGCTTCGTCGATCACGACGAGGCCGTAGCTGCGCCGCGGTTTCGCGTCGCCCCACACTAGGTAGCGGCCGGTGTCGGCGTCGTAGCGGCCGGACGGCGTCAGGTAGCTGGCGAGTGTGAATGCCTGTCGCTCGACCTTCGTCTCGAGCTGGACGCGGGCCTTGCCGGTCGGGGCGAGAAGCAACACGCCGCCGTTGGCGACGCCCGGGTAGTCCACCAGTGCCCTGAGCAGCGTTGTCTTCCCGGTGCCGGCAGGGCCGATGAGCACCGATAGCGGCGAGTCGTGCAGCACGGACAGGCCTGCGCCTTTCTCCGTGCGGGCGGTGTCCTCGAGTTCGTCCGTGCCGGGGCTCGTGGCGGTCGTGACGTGGCGGTTCCGCTCTAGCGATTCGTCGAGAACGGTCCGCGCGGCGGTGAGTTCGCCGAAACGCTGACGGGCAAGTTGGGACTCGATCCAGTCGCGGATGATGGCCGAAGTGTTCTCGTAGCGGCTGAGCTTGTAGGCCGGGGATCCGTCGGCGAGCGTCACGCTGGTCAGCGGAGACCACTTGCCGCTGGCCAGAAGCGAGTCGTGGTCAAGGTCGAGCCCGGTGATGATTGTCCGGTTCAGCGACGGGGGCTGGCTTAGGTTGACCGCGTTCGCGAGCTCTAACGCCTCGTCGAGCGGGGTCAGGGTGTCGCCGCTCAGGCCCTGTCGTTCGAGGACGTCGGCGAGCAGCGCCTCGATGCGCCGGGGGTCGTGGGGCCCGTCGAGTTCAAGGTCGTCGGGGACGGGCGCGCTCCACGTCACGTGCGTCGACGGGTACAACGCCCGGTCGACGGTGGTGAATGGGACGTGCTCGGGCTGCCCGTAGGTACAGGTCACCGCGAAGTACGGATTGGCTAGCAGCTCCTCGACGGTGACCTCGACCTCCGTGCTGCCGGAGGTGAGCATCTCGACTTGGCCCGGAGAGACGTCGAAGCTGGACAACATCCGCAGCAGCGTCTGGTGGGTGGCAGGGAGCTTCGCCCAGACGCGTCCGGTCACCGACGGTAGCAGCGGCTTCAGCGCGGCGGGCACCGCGGACGCGTCGCCGAACAGTTCTTCTAGGTCCGGCCAGGGGTCGTCCGTCCTGGCATGCTCGAGGATCGCTCGAGCGGCGGGGTAAGGCTGCGGCACGCCGAGCGTCGCCAGGACCGCAGCCAGCCCCGGTACCGGTCCACGGGCCTGCCAGAGGCGCTCGTTCTGGCCGGTGATCCAGTCCAGGGCGCTGTCGGGCATGTCGATGCCCAACGCCTGCATCCCGTGCGCGGCACGTTCCAGCACGGCCAGCCCTTGCAAGGCGGCGTCGTCGGACAGGTGCTCGGTAACGTAGGAGAACTCCACGTCGCGTCCCTCCGGCGCCCAGGCCAGCGCGTTGCCGACATCGACGCCCTGGTCGAGCAGCTGCAGCAGCCGCTGGTACGGCAGCAGGATGCCGTCGCGCATGTCAGGCCGCAGCGTGTGCTCGACGATCGTCTCCCACATGCACGAGGTGAACGGCGGCCGGCCGCTCTGGTTCCACATCGGCGGCGGCCTGAAGTCGCTGATGCGGGCCGCGCCGACCAGGAGCCGGTCGGTCCGCTGTTCCTGCAGCGGAGAGTGCTTCAGGTAGATGAAGACCAGCGAGTGCCCGCGAACGACCGGCTCGAAGAACGCGTCGAGTACGGCACGCTGGTTGTTGCCGTCCATGACCCACGCCGGCGCGTAGTTGATAAGGGCGTCGATATGGTCTTCTGCGGTTGGGTTGTACGCCGGGACACGGGCCAGCCCGACGTCCTCGGCCAGGGTCGCGCGACTGAGCCAGCGGAACGGGACCGCCTCGAATGCATACCCGGGCAGCTGCACGACACTCGGCAGTAGGTGGTCCTTCAGCGCCGGGTTCCGTGCGTACGGGTGCTTCTTGGTGACCGTGTATCCCAGCCGCGACATGAAAGTGCCGCGCTCACTCAGGCACGGGATCCGGTCCTGGTCAACGGTGTCGATGCCGGCGGAAGCGTTCGCGATCTCATATGCGTCGTCGCGCTTGGGGCCGATGTTGGCAAGCAGGGTGCACGACGAGTTGCCGAGGGGGTCGTCGCAGAGGAACTCGTCCCACAGCCGGTCGCGCCACGGAACCCGCATCGACAGGTGCTGCACGCCGCTCACAAGGTCCACCTACCATGCCGGCACGGGGTTGGCCAGCCGATCGTCGAGGTCGTCCCACCGGCGGGGTGCTGCGCGCTGGACTGCGGCACGCGCTCTGGCGGTCAGAACGTGCGGGCAGCGGTCGCCCGGCCAGCGAGATGCGCGGGCCCGGACTTGCGCTTCGAAATGGAGACGCCAGTGGTTCGAGGGGTCGCCTACGAGCTGGCCACGCTCGGGCAGCTGGCACAACGCGACCGCGAGCATGAGTCCCGCCGCGGCAGAGAGGAACGGGAGCGCAGCGTCGCCGCTGCCTGCGTTGGTTGGGTCGACCGGTCCGGTTGAGCACTTGAATCTGGGCTGCGCGGTGTTGGGGATCCGGCATGCCGGGCAGTCGTCGCGGCCGGTGATATGGCGGTGCAGTTCGGCGGTCCAGTTCGGCGAGGTTGTCGCGTGCAGCAACAGGGGTTCGCCGTGCGCGGCGATGCCGGCGCGGATGCCGTGCTCGTTGGCGAGGCAGAGGTACAGGTCGGGCCGTGTCGGACCGGTCGCCAGCCACTCGTGGAACCACATCGTCTCCGGATGCGCGCCGAGGAGGTCGGCGGCGGTCTCGGCCTTGTACCGCGCCTCGCCGCCGGGTAGTCCGTTCGGCCAGCCGGCGTCGGCGGCGGTGATCCCAAGGCAGCGGTTCGTGTTGTGCAGTTCGGCGAGGTCGCGATCGACGGTGAACCACTTTCCGCGCAGACCCAGGTGGCGGGCCCAGTAGGCGAGCGCGTGCGTGACCGCGCCGGCGCCGATGATGACCACGTCGCCGACGTCGATCGGTCCGGTCACGCTGCCCTTGCCGGCCTGCTCGCCGTCGGTGCGCTCGACGAGGTTGATCTGCGCGGGCCGGATCAGTTGGCCGTGGGCGAGCCGGAACAGTGCGGCGGCGCCGAGGCAGGCGGCGGTGGCGGCACCGACGATGTGCTCGGCGACGGCGTTGCAGGGCACCGGAGCGGTGTCGAGGATGCCGGTGCCGCCGTCCCATCCGATGTATACTTCGGCCGACGTCGGCTGGCGGTGGCCGATGCCCAGGATGAGTGCGTCGGTCGAGCCGCATTCCGAGCTCGTGGTGATCTGTATGAACGGATCGATGGCGGCGGCGCGTTGGGTGAGCGCCTCGAGCAGCGTCGCGGCACCGGCGAGCGCGTCGGTACGCAGCGGGTGGTTGCGGTCCGTGACGATCGTGATGCGGCGGTGCACCCGGACGAGCATCTCGATCAGCGCGAGCAGCGCGATCTGGCCGGGCCGGGTGGCAGCGATGTCGTCGCCGACGACGATGGCGATCGGCTTGATGAAGGCGTCCGCGGCGGCACCGTACTGCATGGTGCGCCGGTCTCGGGCCGCGTAGAACCGGTCGCGGTCGGCGTCGGTCACGGCGCATCCGTCGTGAGCGTGGCCGGGACGATGAGCAGGGCGTCCGGGTTGTTGAGTTGTACCCAGCGGCCGTTTTGGTGCTGGTGCAGCCCGGCGCCGCGGATCGGGTGGATGTCGCCGTGGCCGTAGTGGCCGATGACGAGGGAGAACATGCCCTCGTACTGCATGAGCACGAGGTGGTCGTCGCCGTCGGAGTGCCGGGTGTCGTGGCCGGGGTGGCTGTGGACCTGGGCGACGATGCCGAGCTGGTGGCGGCGGGCGAGGTGGGCGACCGTTCCGACGCTGGCTTCCGCGGCGTGCACGCGTTGCGGGCCGCTGATCACCTCGGGCTGGGCGGCGGTGAGCACCAGGGTGTGCGGGCCGACGGTGCGGCCCAGCCAGCAGACCAGTCCCTCATGCGGGCGGCCGTCTGGGCTTTGCGACTGGCGAAGTGCCTGCAGCGTGGGGGCGATGACGGACTCGGCGACGATGAGGTGGCCGACGGACGGGCCGGCGGGCAGCGGGGTGTGCCGGTGCACGGTCATGACTGCATTCCGGGGCTGTAGGTGAGGTGGAGCCGTAGCAGCGCGAGCATGTCGGGCAGCGTGTCGGCGTGCGCGGTACCGGGCCCGGCGGTCTTCCAGCCGGCCAGGTCGTCCCAGTCGCTGTGTGGCCCGCCGTGGACCTGGTAGGCCAGCCTGTTCCAGTGGGCGCAGATGAGTCCGTTGGGGTGGAAGATCGAGGACGGGATGCCTGGTGCTGTGCCGGGAGCCGGGTATGCGCTTTTGATGTTCTGGTCGTCCGCTGTTCGGCAGCTCCAGGCTGGCGGGATGCCGGGGAACTGGTCGAGCGCAGCGTGGAAGGTGACTGTCGCCTCGACCTTGGGATGGCTGGTGAGGGCGATCAGGGTGAGCTCGCCGGTGTCGATGGTGATGTTCCAGCAGTGCCGGGCGGCCCAGGCGGCGATCGCGGCGTGCGCGTCGTCGATCACCGCCTGGGTCACCGCGGCCGGCACCATCTCAGACGCCTCCGCCGGCGTCGACGAGTTCGAGGGTGTCGCCGTCGTGCACGTGCGCTGTGGCCAGGCTGATGTCGCGCGGCAGCACGGTGCCGTCGGTGGTCTGGAACGTCCAGGTGCCAGGCTGGTACCCGAAGGCCAGCGCGGCTGTCTGGGCGGCGTCGCCGACGTGCTCGGGCCGCGGGAAGTCGAACGGGCGCGGGTCGGGCTCGCGCGGGGAGAGCACGTTCAGGTTCAAGTCGCCGTGGTCGCCGTGGTTGCCGTGGTCGCTGTGGTCGCCGTGCGCCTCGGCGGTCGTCGGGTTGGTCATCGTGAACTCCTTTCCGAATGCGCCGGGGAGACCGGTCCGGTCGTGTCCGGCGAGTGGTGGACCACCGCGGTGGTCACCGCGGCGGCGTACAGGTGCCCGATCGAGCTGGCCGCGGCGGTGAGCATCCGCTGCCCGGTCAGGGTGATGAGGGTCAGGCAGAGGACCAGTGCTGCTACCCGCCGCCGGGCCGACGCAGCGGGCCGCGCGTAGGACATCTCCGATCCCTTCCGGGCCAGGGAGTCCCTTGGGCCCTACACTCGCCTCATCTGGCGAGACAACTGCCCCATACCGTTTCGGTATCTGAGATACCATACTGGTATGTCGGTGTGGTTGTCCATGCACGGGCGAGGAGCGCATTGAGCGAGAGCACCGCGCGGCTCGGGCGCCGCATCCGAGAGCTCAGGGAAGCTCGTGGCTGGACTCAGGCCGAACTAGCGGTGCTAATGGAACGGACCCAAACCGCGCTGTCCTACTGGGAGGCCGGTAGACGCGCCCCGGGACTCGACGACATCCTCGACTTGGCACGAGTCTTCGACGTCGACACCTCCGACCTTCTCCCCCGCCCGGCACGCCCGCTGCGAGCTGTGTTGCGAGCAATCGTGGAAGACGTTGACGCCGGCACTCTCGCCAACGAATTGGAACGGTTCGCGGACAAAGCCGAACAGCTCCCTGCGATGCATCCGCTGTACCACGTCGCAAGCGCAGGAAACGCCCGCGACGCAGCAGAAGTGCTGCTCAATGCCGCCGAGATCAGCAGGCCACCGGTCCCCGTCGAGAAACTCGCGAAAGGCTGCGGTATCCGTGTTCTTCGATGGCGGTTGGAGAACGTCGACGGACTAGTCATGCGCCTCGACGGTCAGGCAGTCATCGGCGTCAACGACGCCCACCACCCCAACCGCAGACGGTTCACCATCGCCCACGAACTCGGCCATCACCTACTCGGTCACGACGACGGCTTTCACGTCGACTTCTCCGACGACCTCTCACCCGCCGCCACCGGCGAACACCCTGGGTACAACTGGCGACACGAGCGGGCCGCGAACGACTTCGCAGCCAACCTGCTGATGCCTGCCCGCATGGTCCGCGAACTCACTCCTCGAATCGAAGACCTCGCGACCCTGGCCGACGCGTTCGAGGTCAGCACCGCCGCGATGGGCATTCGGCTCCGGAACCTGCGCCTCAAGATCGGTTAGGGATACAAGGCCCCGCCCGGCGTCGTTCCCTTACGCGCGCCGCCCCGGATGGCGAGCGCCGACTATCCTCCTGATCAGCTCGAACCGGTACCATTAGGTTGAAACAGCAGTTATTTGCCGAAAGCCGAGAATCGGAGGGCTTGCGGGCCTGGCGTAACTC
The DNA here is from genome assembly GCA_963733615.1 of uncultured Actinomycetes bacterium. Lineage (GTDB taxonomy): Bacteria > Actinomycetota > Actinomycetes > Mycobacteriales > Jatrophihabitantaceae > DASXRA01. The sequence goes on along the minus strand of CAVTEA010000005.1, from coordinate 18,804 downwards.
TCCGTACGCCGTGCCGCTCATCTCGCACAGTGTGGTCCGTCACACGATCTGCGCTGGCTATGAGCGTAGGTCGTGGCGACGTTCGAGCTCGCGCAGGCCCACAAGGCTGCGCTTCCACTTGCGAGGGACCGGCCGGCGAAGACATCGAGTGCGACGGCCTTCCAGGTGGTGCCACCAGCGATCGCATACAGGGAGTCTCGGGGAGCGCTGGGTGAGCAGCCACGACTACCGACCTAGGAAGGTCTGATGACAGGCAGCAGAAAACGCAAGGTCAGCCGCGAGATGTACTTGGAAGACGCGCTGCGCAAACGTGAGCGCGGCGTGCCTACCTATACGGTGGCCGAGGCGGCCGCGCTGCTCGACATATCCACCATGACCCTCTATAGAATGATCAACTCCGACGGATTTCCCGCGATCCGGCTAGGGGTCAGCCGCACCGGCGCCGCCGGGCGGTTCGTTATCCCGGCCAAGGCCATCGAGGACCTGCTGACGCTGGCGGTAGAACGCGGCGGGATCGTCGACCCAGCCGAGGTGATGGCTGGACCCAACCGGACATTGTGAGGAGACCGAGCGACCACTTGTCGGGACCGATCGGCCCCTCCCCTCCGTTGACTCGTCAGCATTGCCGGCTGGAGCGCCATAGCCTGGTTCGCCTTGCGATCGCTGCACTACAGGCCAGCCTCCTTCGACGGGAAGATCATCACCCGGGCCGGCGCTTGGAGCCTCGGCAGACTCGGCATCACCTACCTGCTGAGCCAAAACCCGACCCGCGCGAACCAACTGGACACGATCATCCTGTTCGACCCCGGCAGCCTCGGCGATTACCTCAGCGAATGCGACCAGATGTACAGCCAGGACGCGCCCTGATGGCCCGATGGCTGTCAGGCAGTTCCGGTCGCCACCTCCTCGTGCTCGCCGGCGCTGTCACTCGCGATGTCGACCACCCCGACTCCGAAGGCCGGCTCCACCAGGGCATCCAGCAATACCTGTTCCCGGCGATCCGCGCCGCCGGCCGCTCAGCGCAGGTCCTCGTCTGCAACTACGACACGATGCAACATCCCGACGTCCTGCGAAACTTCTCCTACCTGATCGCCTGAGGAAGCGCGACCAGCTGCCCCGGCAACCCGGACAAGACCTGGCACCCCTAGGTACACCCGACCCCGCACTCCCGTCCCGACCATGAGCCAGGACGGGCTGACCGGGTCAGTCGAGACCGCGGCTTGAGCTGCGCGCAGGGGACCTGTTCACCGACCTTCATCGTGGGCGAGGAGGTCCGAACGGCAGCCCCGCCGGCGTCCCGGGCTCAGACGTTCCACGGATGATGATCGCGATGTCCGGCGTGGTCTGACTCGCAAGGTTCCTGGCCGAACGTCGGTCCCTTACACCCGGACCAACCAGTCTGAGTCAGGCGAGGTCGACCTTGGCGGCGCAGAGCCGCGAGTCGATGAACGTCTTCGTTCGACCGCCGCGAATTGAGCTCTCATCGACGGCTCGCGCACCGACGACGCTGCTGCTCTCCTCATGTAATCGCCATTGGCCGTCAGCCCACCGTTGAGGCCCAGGCGGCTGCCGACGCGCGGGTTGTCAAGTCGCGCTCACTCCAGCGCGGAGGCCGTTGCCGGCTGCTCCAGTGCTCCCATGTCGGGCTCGCCAGATGAGAGGCCCAGCAACCTAATGAGCCGATCGCGCAACGTCGCGCGGCGTGCGTCGAAGAACGCATCAAACCCAGCGGCTTCGGTCGGCAAGGACCCGAGGTCATTGCGGTCCAGGTAGTTGGCCAGGGCCCGGTCATCTCGGAACTGGGCCTGCGCCCACGCTGCTGGTGGCTTGTCCGATTTCGAGACGTTGACTGGGCCCTCCAGCAGTTGCAGATTCGGAAGCAGATCGCGGCGCGCCACGGTCTCGGCGACCCGGTCGCCGTTCAATCCGGCGCGCCGCAGTGCGGCAGGAGTCAGCAGCGACCGCGGATACACGTGATCAACGTGATGGTGGTTCCGCGTGTCAACGTGTGCGAAGAGCAGCGCGAGCACGCCGAACGTCCGCCTGCCGCCGTACGGCAGGTTGCACAGCTCGTCGATCTCGGCCTCGGTGAACGTCAGTGATTTGCCCCGCGCAGCCATCCGTGCCTCGATCTGGGCAGCTGGGAAGGCGGAACCTCCGTGCTCGCGGATCAAATCACGCAGGTCACGCAAGAGGGTGTCGAGGCCGGAACCCCAGATACCCTGCTTGATCAGCGAGCGCAGTACCCAGCTACGTAGCTGCTCGCGGTCGGCTGCATGCGCCCCGCGGTTCGGTACACGTCCGTCAGCTGGCGCACCGAGATGTAGTACGCGATGGGAATCAACACGCTGTTTGCCGACAGCGTGGAGTCCGACAACCCGAAGTCGGACAGCAATCCCACCGCGACGGTCAGGGACTCGGCGATGTCATCCCAGCGCTTCTGCAGTTCTGCCATGTTCTGCGTGTTGAAATTGCGGACCTTGAAGGCGAAGTCGCTGACCTCGGTCAACACGAGACCGGCCTTGAGAATGGTGTCCTTCGGGAACCGGAAGCCCGAACCAGTTGCGTTCAGCCGATCGAGCAGATCCTGTATCTCTTTGCGCGCATCCCTGTCGGACCACTGCGCCGTCGCGATCGACAGCAGCAGATCGCTGTAGGACAAGACGGTCCCGCCGGAGTTCACCCTGATGAAGATGTCCAGCACCCGCTCGACGGATTCGCCCTCCTCTTCGTAGAAGTAGATCGCGCCTGCGTCGTGGATCGCCTTGTGCAAACGACCCAGCAGCCGAGTGGCGTAGCGGTTGTTGCCCAGATCGCGCGCCGCGAACTCTTCCATGAGGTCGGTCAGTTCGGTGATCTCGTAGACCCGCTTCAGTGGGAACCAATGCGCCGACCCATCCTTGGGCGGCTGCGCCTGCGCGTCGGTCAACAGCCGGAAGTCGTGGACCATGCCGAGGTCGTTCTCCGGTGCGTCGGCTAACGCATTCACGTACAGCTTCCGAGTGGGGAACGCCTTCGGGTTGTTCCACCGACCGTTACGGATCCGCGACGCATAGGAGCCGCGGAGACCGATGTTGAGCGCGGTCAGCCGCTGCTGCCCGTCGAGGATGGCTATCACCGCCTTCCCAGGCGGAAGGTCCAGCACTGGGCAATGTGGGTGATCTTTCTCGTGGTACTCACGTAGGAACCCATAGAAGCGGAACTCTGAGGCCGTCTCCGCCGGCACCGCCCACGACAGGAAAGACCCGATCGGGTAGCCGCGAGCCACGCTGTCAAACAAGCGGGTGACCTGGTCGTCCTCCCAGACGAACTCGCGCTGGATCGCCGGCAACACGAGTAGCCCCGACTGGATCTTCGCGATCGTCGACGCAATCGAGGTAGGCAGCTGGAAGCCCATCGAAAGCCCCCTTCACACTCCAGACCGCGGCGAGCGTATCCCAGCGCGCCAAGATCGAGACACGGGTGGGGAATTTCGATGAGCGTCAATGGGGAATTTCGATAAGCGCCGTCAAGACCTGACCGCGCACGCAAGACGCTCGCAGCCAGATAACGGCCGCGATGCTCGCCGACTACGACGTTGGCACGAATTCGTGCCAACGCTCGCGCGAAGTCAAGCCCTCATGACTGAAGCGGCCCACGACGCCGACATCGACCCCAACCGGTTATCGTTCATCCGCTCCCTGCGCGTGATCCGCCGCGAAGCCGAAAGCTCCGCGGACCTTTCCCCCTCACCAAATCCCTGACGTAATACGACGGGTGATCGACGAAATTCTCGCCCACCCCAAACGGAAGCACCGCCACCGCACCTACCCCAGAATCATCAAACGCTACGGCCCTTGCTACCGACCCATCAAACGGCCCCCACCACCACGAGATCCGCTACCCCGACCCCGCGACCATCGAAATCACCGCCGCGTAACTGAAGGGCATTGGGATTAGCCGACAGTCGTTTCCAGCCAGTAGTCGAGTGACTTAGCGATATCTTGGATGTCGTCTTTGCCCATCTTCCATTGCAGGGCGGTACCGCCGTGGCGCTCGAAGGCTTCGCAGTTGTCGGCGCGGTCGTCGATGAGCACGGCGTCGCGGAAGGACAGGTTGTGCGCGGCGATCCAGGACCCGAAGAACCGGCTGGGTTCTTCGCTCTTGAGGGTCTGGACGTCGCTGGAGCAGATGATGTCGTCGCAGATGATTGCCCAGTTGGCCAGCGTTTCGGACGTCTGGGTGATGCGGTGCTTTCGTTGCCGTTCCCGGTCGAAGGTCCGGGCGAAGGAGTCGGTGTTGTCGGTTGCCAGCACGATGGTGGCGCTCGCGGCAACGCGGCGCAGGACTTCGAACAGTGCCACGTTGACCGACATGTGGGCGCAGTCGATCTCGAGCCGGCGGGCGAGGAAGTCTTCCCGGAACCGCTTGGGTAGTTGGATGTTCATGGCGGCGATGACCTGCTCGGAGGACAGCAGTCCGCGCATCCATCCGTGGCCGACCTCGTTGTCGTGGGAGAAGACGTCGTTCAGGTTGGCTTCCAGTTGGGCGCGCAGTGGGTGTGTCGCGCTCCGGCGGATCGACATCCAGAATGGGTCGCGCGACAGCACGCCATGCCAGTCGACGAACACTACCCGTGACCATAGGGGTAGCTGTCTCACGTCGCTCGCTCCCGTAGCCGTCGGGTGATGTGCGCGCCGGTCGTTGTCATGAGCGTAGAGACCTCTTGGGCACCGTCAAGCCACAAGGTCGGCGTTGGCGTGACGTGTCGCGCAAGGTCGGCAAAGTAAGAGCGGAACGCCCCGTTGAAGTCGGGGTCGATGAGGATGCTGCCCGGCGGGAACTTGCCCCGGTTCCGCTGGGCGACGACGGCTTCGGCCACGTCGAGGTATACCACCACAGACGGCCAGATAATGGTCGCGTCACGGTGCGCGGCGTCGACGGCTTGCTGGTAGCACGGCAAGCCGGTGACCTGCTCGATGGCGTAGCGGTGGGCGAGCAGTGTGTGGACGCTGCGGTCCAGGAGCACAAGCTCCGCATCCGATGTGCGGGTGAGCGTGGCCTCGATCCGGTCGTGGTCGATTGTCAGAAGCTGGGTGAAGGCGGCCGCGTCCTCCGCCGCGGACTGCGGTATTTCTCGGGGCAGGAATCGGCCGCCGCCGAGGTAGTCGGCGTAGCACGGGACGCGGCAGACGCGCAGGCCGGACAGCTCGCGGGACAAGGCGCTGACCAGTGTCGTCTTGCCGGCGCAGCACGGTCCCTCGACGGCGACGAGCAGCGGTTCGGCTGTCAACGTGGCACCGTGCGTTCGGTCTTGCCTGCTGGTGACCGGCCGGTGAGCAGCCGCGCTGCGCCGATGAAGCCGCCGATGCCGAAGCAGACTGTGGCGATCGGGCAGGCGAGGACCCGGATGATCCGCCTGAGCGGTGGATCGCGTCCGCCGAGGGAGCGCTCGACCAGCACCAGTTGCCCAAGGTAGAGACCGGCGAGCAAGGCAGCCTCGATCCGGGCCGCCAGGTTGCCGGTAAGGAGCAGCCACGCGGCCAGCGGAGGCACGACTGCGCAGCCCAGCCATTCCAGGGATGAGCCGAGCGCCGACAGCGCCAGCAGGCGCGCCCGCCAGCCAGGATGCGTATGCGGGTCGCGAAGATAGTGGCGGAACCGGGCCGGCCCGACGAACCAGCGCGCGGCCTGGCTGACTTGGGCGCGTACACGGTTGGGCACTTCGGCCCGGTCCATGCTGGGTACGGCCACCATGGGGAGGCCGCGGGAGGCGAGGTAGAAGCTGTAGTGCATGTCCTCGAGCGGCGACCGCGCGGGAAACGGCAGCTCGTGAACCAGTGACACGCCGATGCAGAGCCCGTGACCGGTGACGTGGGCGTAGACGAACGAAGACAGCCACTGCTTGCGCGGTGAGACTGCGTCGGAGCGGTTGCGTAGCCGCGGTATCTCGAATCCGAGAACGAACCGGTTGGCCCGCAGCGCGCCGCCGTCGCAGACCGCGAAAGCCGCGCGTCGCAGCAGTGTCGTGTCCCTCCGGCTGTGGACGGCGAGGGCGAAGGTCGAGGACTGGTGAAACACGCGCGCCGAGGGCGTCGCGTGAATCGCTTGTGCGAAGTCGCCGAGCGATGACTTGGGTGGCCGTGAATCGGCGTCGTAGCAGACCAGGAACGTGCTGTCGATCGCCTCGTCCGGCACGACGGACGCGCAGTAGGCGGCCGCGAGGTTCAGCTGGTCGGCTTTGAGCCCGGTCGGGTCGGGATAGTGCAGATGGACGAACGCGCCGTCTCGGGCGAGCGCGACCGCGACCGCGACCGTGTCGCGCGCGTGCTCGGTGTCGGTTGCGTCGGCTCGTTCTCGTTCGGTGGTCACGATCACGAGTTGTGCCGCGTGCTCGCTGCCAATGGCCAGGAAGTGCGTGACGGTCTCGTTGATGAGCGCGGCCTCGCGCAGGACCGGGATCACAACGAAGAACCGCGGGCTGCTCACCGTCGCCTGGCCGGTCATCGGGTTGTCCTTCTGTGCCCGAACGAACCGGCGGGCACGCACGATCGCCGCCGCGACGAAGCTCTGCCGAACCAGTAACGTCGCGAGCACCGCAACCGCGATGTCCGCCGGCACACTCACTGCGCAGTGCGTCGGGCGCGCGTGACGCCGGCTCGTCCGTCGACGCCGACCGGCAACCGGATCCCGGTCAGTGGACCCGGTGGCGTCGCCGCGGGTGCCGTGCTCGGCAAGTCGGGCAGGCGATAGTCGAGTTTCGTCTGATGCCGCACGAAGTGACGCGGGTCAGTGATCGGCTCACCCTCGTACGGTGTCGCCTCGTCGCCGCCGAACCGAGCGACGTACTGGGCGTGGAATCCGTCGCAGACGTCACGGAGCGCGCAGGGCGAGCACGCTGCCACGTGCACGTAGTGGTGGCGCTCCTGCTGGTGCTGGGCGGCCGCGAGATACCAGGCCGCGGACGGTTGGCCTTCGTGGCCGCGGTCGTACCACGAGTTGTAGTCCCATTCGTGGACGTCGTAGGGCAGTTGGTAGCCGGTGTAGATATGCGCCTCGTGGCCTGGGAGCTGGCAGGGCGGCAGGTAGCGGACGTTGGCCTCGATGCCGAGCGCTGTGCAGCGGTCGACCGCCGCCGCGACGTAGGGCGCGATCTCGCTGTGCCGGGCTTGGAACTCGACCTCGGCCTGACCTGACCACTCGAAGTACGGGTTGAAGGTCAGGAAGTTGACGACGCGGGCACCCTTCTGGCCGGCCAGTTCGGCGATAGCCTCCAGCTCGTCGAGGTTGTCGCGGATCAGCGTGACGTTGAACCGGAACGGCACGCCGAGTTCGATCAGGTTGTCCAACGCGGCCATCTGGCGCGCGTAGTTGTCCCGGCCGGCTCGGTGGATGCTGCGTACTATCTCGCCGATGCCGTGTATCGAGACGAGAAAGTCGTGGATACCGGCCTCGGCGTAGGCGCGGGCCTTTCGCATGTCGGCCAGTTGCATGCCGTGGGTGACGATGGTGGGTCGCAGCCCGATGCCGGCCGCGTGCTCCACGATGTCGAGCACCTGCGGGTGCAGCGTGGGCTCACCGCCCATGAGGTCCACGAAGTGGTTGTCGTAGAAGGCGCGGAACTTGTCGAGCGCCTGGGTCGCCTCGGCCACCGGCAGCCAGGCCTTGTTCGACTTGGCGACCAGTTCGTCGTAACAGAACTTGCACCGCACGTCGCAGGTAAGGCCGAGCCACAGCACGCCGCGGCGAGTGAGACGGCGATCGGACGACCAAGTCGTCGGCAGTGCTGGTTGCAATGTCATGGGTCTCCTTTTGCCGGCCGGTGCCGAGGGTGACGGGCGGTCTAGAGGTAGAGCTGGCGGTAGCGGACCGCGCCGGCAAGCTCGCCGCTCAGCACGCCAGCCGCCTCGATGAGCTGCAGGAACGCTCGCAGCGCGGGCGCCGGGTCCGCGGCCAGCACACGGACCAGCACACGGGGCGTCGATCGCAGTGCCGCCGCTGCCCGTCGAAACGGATAGGTGTCGATGACCAGCCGCCGACCCGACTGGCCCCGGTACTTCGCGTGCAGCGCTACCTGGTACCTGGCGTAGTGCTGGAAACGACGGAAGTGGCTCCCCACGTCGGCCCGGTCCTCGTGCCAGACGACCGCGTCGGCGGCCAGACCGATCCGGTAGCCGCGCAGGCCGAGCCTGTAGCACACGTCGACGTCGTTGCCCGACAGCAAGCGCGGATCGAAGCCGCCGATCTCGCGCAGCTTGTCGGCGTCGAATCCGGCGTTCGCGCCGGCAACATACGGCAGGTCGAGCGCCGGCAGGTAGCTCAGTCGCTGCTGGCCGTCGACGATCGTGATCGCGTGTCGCTGTACCCAGGTCGTCGGCGAGTGTTTGCGAATCACACCGCCGACCGCCGCGAACTGGCCGGTCGCGAGGACGTCGGTCATGCGCTCGATCCACCGCGGGTCGGTAATGCAGTCGCTGTCGGTGAGCAGCATGTAGCGGCCTCGGGCGCGCCCCAGACCGACGCTTCGCGCGACCGCCGCGTTCGCGGGTCCGTGGTGGACATACCGCACCAGCCCGTCGCCGAGGCCTTCCACGTCCGACAAGACCGTGCTGCCGTTCTCCACGACGATGACCTCGTAGCGGTCCGAGGCCATGGTCTGGGCGAGCAACGAGCCGAGCAGCCGCCGAACCCGCTGGTCGTCCTTGACGGCGACGACGACCGATGCCAGCAAGTCAGGATTATTCACGGAACTGCCTGCACATCTTTGGGATCAGCCCGAGGGTCATGTTGCGTGGCGACGAACAGCGCTGGCAGAACGGAATGCGCTCACGCCGGAAGCGGTCGAACTCGTCGCTGGCCCAGACCTCGGTGATGGACTGCTGAGCGACGTTGCCGACCTCACCCTGGTGTGAGATCTCCACCAGGCAGCACGGCAGCGTGCGCCCGTCCGGCTCGATGAGCGAGTAGTAGTTCGGCACCCGGCATGCCGCCCGCACACTGTCCATGTCCGGCCAGTAGATGCCTCGCGCGTAGTTCGAGTCCGGGTTTTCGCGCGAGAAGAACGTGGACAGGACAGACACGGCATTCTTCTGCACGATCTCCGGCGTGCGCTTCTCGCGCAGCACGTCCAGGGTCGCCGGAACCGTCTGGTCACGGAACTCGCGAATCTCGGCTTCGCTGAGCAGCGACGCACCCGTGAGGTCGCCGTAGATGTTCATCAGGTAGATGGATGCGACCTTGCGGTCCACGCAATGCGAAACGATACCGGGGATATCACGGAAATTGTGCCGCGTGATGACCGTCATGTAGTTGATACGGAACTCCGGGAAGTCGCCGCCGGCTTCCTGGACCGTGTCGATCGCCCGCATGATCGTCGGAAACGCCTGCCGCACCCCACGCAGCTGCTCGTACTTCACCGGGTCGAGCGTGTCGACCGAGAAGTTCCATGCGCCAAGCCCGGCCGCAATGATCTCCGTCGCCCACTCGACGGTGACCCCCGTACCGACCGAGTTCATCAACACAAAGACACCCGGATGCCGTTTCGCGGCCCGAATCACGTCGAGCAGATGCGGATAAAGCAGCGGATCACCGCCGCTCAGCTGCAACTCTTCCATGCCCAACTGCGCCGCCTGGTCGATCGTCCGCAACGCCATATCCAACGGCATGTGGCCCGGGTTCGGAATGCGTCTGTCTTTGCTCGCGAGCCTCAGCTCGCTCTTGCGCTGATCGACAATCCCCTTGTAGTAGTCCTGGCGCAGATCGCAGTACGGACAGCGGTGAAAGCAGTAGACCGTCGGCTTGATGACTAGCTGTTTGAGCGCCCCGCGACCCGGCACCGCCGCGGCTACCACCGCGCCCTCCCAGGCCGATCCGCCTTACCGCCACGGCACGCTGCGATAACGCGTACCACGCGCCACCTCCCCGACTGCAACCCAGACACGCCGACCTTGGCAGCACTGCCGTGGCTTGTTCACAGATGACGTACGCAATAGCACAGACAGTAGGCGACGCCGGGTGTCGTGACTAGCCCTTTGCTGCCATAATGTGCGCTCTTGCGGAGCGCGCAGCAGTGACACCCTTCGACGGAGCCCGGCGCCCGGCTCTGCATGAAGCTGGGTTCGCGCACGCCGATGCCGGCTACCGAGATATGGCCGCGGCTCATGACGACCATCGCGCCGTAGCCGGGACGATTCAGCGTGCCGATTATCGGTTGGACTCGCAGCGTGACCGGACGACGATGGCATGAACAACGGCCGCCGGTCGCGGCAGCCAATCCGGACGGGGGTCACGTCACGTGAGCACCGGCGACGAGCCGCGCCCCGACGGGCGCACGCCCACGCCGGACACGCGCCAGCTGCGCGTGGCCACGCGTGCGCTTCGCCTCCACCTGGACACGCTGCCGATCGACTACGACCTGAGCGTCTCCGGTGATGGCTTCCTGGCCGGGCTGGCGTTCATGTTCGCTCGCCAGCGCTACGACTGCGCCGACTCCATGATCGGAGCCGGCTTCGGCGGCACGGTGCTGGGCGCCATGGCCCGGAGCCTGTTCGTCGACGGGCTGCGCTGGCTGTGGATCGCCGACCAGCCCGAACGTCGTCGCTGCCTTCTCGGAGAGCTTCTCGAGGAGCGCAACCGCCTCTGCGTCCTGCTCGAGCAGTCACACGCCACCTGCCCGATCCTGCCTCGCTGGCTGATGCCGCTGCCCGACGTCGCGGACCTGACCGGGGAGTCGTTGACTTGGCTCGACGCGCCCGCGGTGCCCGGCGAGGAGGAGTTGCTCCAGGACTTCCTGGCCGGATCCCACGCCGTCACACCGCTCCCGACAGGGCAGCACGAGCATGCCGCGTTGCTGCGGCGGGCACGGACGCTGACGGACATGGCCGGGCTGCGCGGCGCGGTCATGGTCCTCGCCCACGCAGGACACGGCAACCACCTCGGTCTGCAGAGCACCCTGACCGAGGACGGCGCAGTAGGCCACGACCTGCGCGACGACCACGAGGCACTGTTCATGCAGGTCGCGGCCGCCGGGGTCACTGCCACTCTGCTCGGCTCTGCCGCTGCGGTGCCCGAGCTGTGGCCCGCCGACGTGGCGATGGTGCCCTTCCTGGAGCACGCGGTCGACATGACAGCGGACGTCGCCTCGGCCGGGGTCGCGATCCACCGGCTGGACAGCACCCGACGACCTCCCGCACCCGTTGCCAAGCCGAGCCCGCCACCAGGCAAACGGGTTCTGCTGCGCCCACGCGCCGTCCTCGCCGCGGACGACCTGCTGCCGGACGTCAACACCGCAGACGCGGTCATCGCCGCGGCGGAGCGCTGCTACGAGCTGGCCCGCAGCGTGCGGATCAACGCGTGGGAGTACGGGCAGCCCTCGCTGCACACCATGCTGGCCTACGGCGGTGGCCATTCCAACCTGGAGACGGTGATGGTCACCTACGACCAGCCGGGCTCGGCGGTCGTCTGTGTCTTCGCGGCACGGATGCTGCTGGAGGAGGCGGCGCGGTTGCTCTGGCGCTTCTCGGTTCACGGCGAGGCGTTCAAGGCCCGCGCCAAGCAGTACTTCGACGAGTTCCGCGCCCGCCAGAAGAAGACCGTCGACCTGCTCGCCGGCAGCGGCGTGTCGAGGGCCGACGCGCGACGGATCTTCGCACCGCCCGGAAACGTCCGCGTCGTGACGCCCGACGACCAGATCGCGAAGAACAGGAAGCCGCTGCCCAGCGTCAGCAGCATGCTGCGCGAGATGGGTGCGCCCTACCCGGAACCAGGGTGGCTGCAGGTCGCCTACACGCTGATGAGCCAGATCACCCACAGCACCCCGGTCGGGCACCTGCACACAGTGCGCGTGCGCGGCGACACGTGGCACGGCAACGAGCTCAGCCCGGAGATGCTCGCCCTCGCCCTCGACACCGCGTGCTTGGGCAGCGCCCACCTCATCGGTCTGTCCGCCGTGGTGTTGACCGACATGAGCGGCGCGGCGCAGCAATATCACACTGACCTCCTGCGCGAGGCTGTGACGGTGCATGACACGGCACGGTTGGTGCACGGCCTGGACTAAGCGACGATTGCGGCCCGGATCCGCGCGCACTCTCGCTCGAGTCGTTGATCATGGACCTACCTGGTGGTCGGGCCTAGGGGTCAGTCAGCCAGGCGTACTTGCCGACGAAGTGCTCGTAGCGCTTGGCGAACATCGCGCGCCGCGGTCGCAGGCGCACGTCTCGTGGCTGGGCCAGCCGAGCGAAGCTGTCGGCGACCAGAGCACGCACGGCCGGATCGGTGGCACCACCCTGGAAACCCAGGACGACCCCGACGGCACCGTCTTCACCCGAGTCCGCGACCGGCTCGCCGTACTTGAACGTGACCGCGCCGTGAAAACTTGCGGAACTACACGCCCTCAACGCCCAAGCCGACCCACCTGCCGACCCAAACCTGCTCGACCAGCTCCCCGAGATCGACTTCGACCTCGACCGCATTCCGGTCCCGACACAGCGTGAACTCTTCGACGCGCTCCAACTCCAGATCCGCTACGACCGCGCCACCAACACCGCCGCCGGAACCATCACGCTCACCCGCGACAACACGATGGCAATCCGCCAAGCCGCCGACTACCCCGACAACGTCATCGACATCAACGCCGCGCACTCCATAGCTGTCGGTGCCCCCGGCAGGATTCGAACCTGCGCCGCCTGGCTTAGGAGTCCAGCGCTCTATCCCCTGAGCTACGAGGGCGTGTGTTCGCCGGGGACAAGACTACCGAGTAGCACGGCGCCGGCCCTGCGCCCCCGGCTGTCGGGCTAGAGGCTGCAATCGGGCGAGGATGCTCGATGACTGGCGGTCGAGGACGACGGCGCATGGATCTGGCGGCCTCTACGCCGGCGAGGGCGGCGCCCGGCCCTTCGTCGGGCAGCCGCCGCTTACGCGACGGCTGCCGCAAATGAGGCGAAGAGGTCGCCGGGCAGCGGAGTGTGGAGCTTCCAGGTGACAGCCATCGGCCGTTCTCCTTGGTGGCTGACGTACGTGGCGGGGCCAAGAAACCAGAATGCACGCTCCGCGGCCTGGGTGCGCGCGAACAACAGGATCGATCGGCGCAGGGCAACGTGGGTTCGGTATCGGCGACCGGTTGGGCTCTCCTCGCGGGTACCGGACTGGCTTTCCCAATGGATGAGGTCCCGCGTGATGGCGTAGTCGCGGTAGCGCGTGGTCGGCGAGAAATCTCCGCTTGTCTTGTCGAGCGTGAATGCAAGCAGGTCGGCGCCGGCGGCTTTCGCGTCGTAGACGCCTTCGCGCCATTGGGGCGTTCGCGCCGTCGTGCCCTCGCCTACCGCAGCGAGTATGTCTATCCGCGTGTAGCGCGCGTGTATCTGAAGCGGCAGGTCGGCGCGCGCGGAGCTATGAAGGTGGTCAACCTGACCGTGTAACACCTCGAGCAAACCGATGAGCTCAGTGATCACTTGTGGATGCGCCCACAGCACATCAAGGGCAGTCTGTAGCTGATCGTGCTTGCCAACGACCTGGGAGGCCAGGTTGGCTACGAGCATCCGAGCCAGTCGCTGCTCCAACTCGCTGAGCTGGCTCGTTGTCGGCGCCGACCGGTGGCCTAGAAGCGACAGATAAGCGCCTATGCGTTGTTGGTCGTCCACGTGCAGCATGCGTCCGATGCCTCGTCGCAGCTTCGTTTCGTGCGGTCCCGCGATAGCAGTGCCTATTCCTGCGGCGTCGCACAGGTCGGACCATCCGCGACCACCGGCATAGACGTCCGCGACGTCGAGGCCGGTTTCCTGAAGGTAGTCGGCGAGCGTGACCCGTTGTCTCGCGCGATGTATCGCGCGCAGCTCGTCGACCTTCTCAGTCCACCGGGAGGGAATCGAGTCGCGAAGACTCTGTAGCACCACCGAAGCCGCGACCGAATCGAGCTCCACGTGACAGCCTGCCGGCAGAAACGGGAAGCCATTTTCGAGCGCGTGCTTGAGCTCGTGACGGGTGCCGCCGAGCAGGGCGCGGTACCGGCGGTCGAAGCGGAATTCCTTTCGATGCGTCCCGACGAAGTCGAGCACTGTACAGACTGTCTTGCCATAAACGGTGCGCAAACCACGACCGAGCTGCTGCAAGAACAAGGTGGCGCTGTCGGTCGGACGCAACATGAGTATGACGTCGATGGTTGGTACATCGATCCCTTCATTAAAGAGATCTACGGAGAACACAGCCTGGATGCGCCCCTCCGCTAGTCCGCGCAGCGCGGCGGCCCGCTCCTCGCGCGGGCTGTCGCCCCATACGGCGACCGCCTCGATGCCGTGAGCCCGAAAGTGCTTGGCCATGAATCGCGCGTGGTCGACGTTGACGCAGAAGCCAAGACAGCGCATCGACGAGGGGTCGTCGACGTGTGTTTCGACCTGGCGCAGAACGAAGCGTGCCCACGTGTCGTTCGCCGTGTATACGCCGCTCAAGGCTGTGACGTCGTAGCCCTGACCACGTCGCCACGGAATCTCTCGGAGGTCGATGCCGTCGTGGATGCCGTAGTACACGAACGGCGACAGCCTGTGTTGATCAATGGCGTCCCACAGTCGCAGCTCGGCCGCGATGCGATCGTCGAACCATTGCAAGATCGGCAGACCGTCGCTGCGCTCGGGTGTTGCGGTGAGACCGAGTAACTCGACCGGTTGAACATGATCCAGGAGCTTCCGGTACGACCTGGCGGCAGCGTGATGAAACTCGTCAACGATGACGACGTCGAAGTGATCCGGCGCCAAATGAGTGAGACCAGCGGCGTTGAGGCTCTGCACGGAGGCAAAGACATGCTCGAACCTCGTGGGGGTGGCTCCGCCGACCCACTTCTCACCGAAGGTGTAGTCCCGCAATGCGTGACGGAAGGTCGCCAAAGTCTGATCGAGAATCTCTTCGCGATGGGCGACGAACAGCAGTCGCGCTCGGGCCAGGTTTGAGCGCAGACGGGCGTAGTCGATCGCCGCCATAACTGTCTTACCCGTGCCGGTCGCAGATACCAGCAGGTTGCGATGGTGGCCCTGTGCACGTGATACAGCAATCAGCTCGAGAAGGCGATCCTGGAAAGGGTCCAGGTTGATCTCCACCGGGCTCAGATACGCGAGATTGCGGTTCTCGGCCCGCCTCATGCGCTCCAGCGCCTCGTCAAACTGCTGGGGGGAGTACGCGACGAAATCCCCGCCGTACCAGTAGCTGTCGAAGACCGCCTGGATCTTGGAGATCACGTCAGGGTTACGCGCCGCAGACACTCGAACGTTCCACTCGATACCAGATATCTGCGCCGAATGGGTGAGATTCGAGGATCCCACGTAGGCCGTCGTGAACGCCGAGCGTCGATGGAACAGCCATGCTTTGGCATGCAGACGCGTGGTCGTGACGTCATAGGACACCCGCACCTCGGCGCCGGCGTCCGTCAGCAGCTCGAGTGCCTTACCTTCCGTCGAGCCGGTGTACGTCGTCGTGAGAACTCGCAACGGCCTACCTCGGCCGCAGTGCTCGCGTAGTGCTGCAGCGATCGGCATCAACCCGCTACGCCGAACGAATGCCATCACGACATCGATCGCATCCGCCGATTCGATCTCGGCATGGATTTGATTCCCGACACGCGGTTCTCCGGGCGCGTTCGTCAGCAGTGTCGTATCAAGCAATGGAATCAACGGGCGCCGCGCTTCTCGAACCGATCCATCAGGGGCCAAGCTACTGATCGACTGCAGAACTTCTGCACTCTCTAGGGGCAACTCAGCAACGGCACCGGCCTGGGGAACCTGCGCGATCAACTCCGCGACCAGCATTCGGGCCACCGAAATACCAGCAGCGACACGGTCTGCATCAGGCACCGCCTCGAGCGCTCGCGTGATCTGGTAGGCAAGGAGTAACGCAATTCTGTCGGCCGCGTCCGCCGCCCTTAGCGGTGCCCTATTCACCAGCCGCGGATCGACGTCAGCTAGCCGCTGCGCGAGCGTCTCGCTTAACAGCACGTCGTATAAGCCGGCGGGGAGATCATCCATAGCTGAAGTGTGCCGCACGTCGGCCGCACCCACTGGAGTTGACGGCCGGCGCATGCCAAGCCCCAGTGACCGACGCAGTTGTTGTCACTCGATCAAGTACTCGGCCGGAGTTAGATCGGAGGCCGACAGCGGTGGGTGTTCCGGCGTGCTCGGCGCTCATCGTCCTGAACGCTCGAAGGCGGTCCCAGCGTGGAGTGACACCGCACGGCCTATTCGTTCGTGGTCGTTTGAGTCCCGCGGTCGTTCCCAGCGTCGTCCCACAGTCCGTCGGACCACTCCGTCTGTGCGTCGGTCAGCAACGACGACGCGGCTAACAGGTCGTAGATCGGCTCGACTGAGACGGCGCTCATGTAGAAGGCAGCCGGACGTATTTGTGCTCACTACAGCCGATCTCGTCGATCGTGTTGCCCTCGACGACGTGACCGGCTGTCACGAACGCACCCGCGCCAACGTGCGTTGCAGTGCCGATGCCGACGGAGCCGTCGGGTTTCGTGACCGCGACGTAAAAGACGGCTGACGAGAACTCTTCGTACAGCTCCCGCTGCCTGCCCCAACCTGGCGGGCGCTGCGGTCGCGGCTGGGCGGGATCCGGGGACGTTCGCCGAGACCGCTTAACGCGCAGTCGCATCGAGCTATCGTCCAGCCCTGACTCTTTGCCCCGCAACTCCACGGCGTCACGGCGCTGTCAGCGAGCTTCCCAATAGCCGATCCCAGCTGGGGTGTTGCGTTGTGGTGCTGCTGCGTCCGGCGATTGTTCGCGGAGCGGAGCTCCCCTCAAGTGCATCTGCCTGACGGCTCGTGTAGCGGTAACCCCCTCCGGGGCACCATCGATCCGCGCCCACCGACGAGACGTGGCCCTTCCGACGACGACTCTAGCGACGACGGAGCGCGCGACTGGTCTCAGTGCTGCCGCAGGCAGCACGCTCCCCACTCCCAAGCCGTACGGCGATGCTTGGCCAGCCACGTGCCGTGGTCGGAGTAGTCGGGTGTGATCCACCGCCCCAGCGTGAGGACCGCCGCTCGGCTCGCGCCTGCCGCTTTGAGCGCTGCGCTCGCCGACTGCGCATCGGCGCCTGTCGTCCAGGTGTCGTCGATGATCAAGACAGTCGAGCCCCGAATGTCCTCCGTCGTGCGGAAGACATCGGCAGCGGGCTGATGATCCGGCACGTCGGCCCGGTTCACGGCCAGCAGCGGCCGATGCCTCTCGGACGAACCGACGACGACCCCCGACACGAGCGTCACCAGCGGATGCACACCTGCCCGACCGCTGGTGCTCGGCACGGTCGTGATTACGTCGAACCGCTCGCGCCCCAGCGGTGCCGCAACGCAGGGTTCGTGCTGAGCGAGCCAGTACCACAGCACCGCAGCCAGGCCAACGAGCCGCGGCCGCCGCAGCTCTGGCGGCACCGTCGGGCGCTTGTAGGTGTAAAGATCGTGCGCGTACTGCTCGCCCGCAGGCGCCAGGGAGATGGCAGCCACGACATCGGCAACACCCGAGCCGAGAACCTGTCTCGCCTGATTGCAGCGGAAGCACCACGAATACTGCGCGCTGACCGGACCGTGACAGATCGCGCAGACGTCCAGGCCGGGATGTGGCACGCTGACCATGTAGTTGGCCACAGGCGCCGCATAGTCGACGACGGTGCGCCGCGGCGGCTGCGTCACGACATGACAAGCTCGGAGACGTTCAGCTTCGCATCAAGGGCAGCAAGCACATCGTCGACCGACGACACGACCACAGCACCCCGCTGCACATACTCTCGGGCCCAGTCGTGCGCCATGAGCGAGTCGAGCAAGAACACCGGCCGGCCGTGCTCGAGCGCGAGTCGCGCCTGCATCCGGGCGCCGCTCTTCCACGCCGCCTCGATCACCACCGTCGCCGCACCATAGCCGGACATGACCGCGTTGCGCATCGGGAAGCTGTGCTTAGTCGGCGGCGAGTCCGGCCAGAACTGCGAAATCACCGCATGTTCGCGCGCGATCCGCTCTTGCAACGCCCGATTGCCAGCAGGGTAATACCGACGCAGCCCGGTCCCGACCACTGCGACCGTGCGACCGCCGGCTTCCAGCGCGCCGATATGCGCGGCCGTGTCGATGCCCGCAGCGAGGCCGCTGACAACCGTCACTCCCCGCGCCGCAAGCTCGCCCGCGATGCCATGCGCCCTGCGGACACCCTCGCCCGACGGCTTGCGCGTCCCGACGATCGCCACCCCGCCCGCGTCCCGCGAATCAAGACGACCTCGATAGAGCAGAAACGGGGGACGCTGATGAATCGTGCGCAACTGGGCCGGATAGTCGCCGTCGAGGACCGTGACCAGGTACATCCCCTCGGACTCCCATGCCCCGATTGCATCCGCGGCGCGGGCGAGCATGCCCTCGGACGAGGCATCAGGCTCCGGCTCGTCGCCGGGCAGAAACAGGGCGGCTTGGTTGTATGCGGAAGCAGCGTCGGCTGCGTGCTCCTTTAGGACCAGCAGCGCCGAGCCGCTCTCTTCGACCTCATTGGTGATCGCACCCCACCCAGACTTGGCGCGCGCGAGCAGCGTCAGCAGTGCCGCCGCCTCACTGCGACGATCCATCGCGTCAGCGTAGCCGTGCGTGGATACGGCTCGGCCGAGGCGCTCCACGTTGGCTCCCACAACACTCCTCCATTCATTAGACTCTAGTTCGAGTTGTCGGGTAGGCGGCCGTGTTCTTGGCATGTCGTGCAGATCGGTAAGAGATTCGTGAGCGGCTAGTTCGGGACATCGGCGCGACCGGCGTTGCGCACGTGCTCGACTCAGAGCTTGTTGCGAGCCGAGCCACGGCCTTGAGAGCGACC
>CAVTEA010000004.1:0-82440 GCA_963733615.1 uncultured Actinomycetes bacterium | reverse complement strand
CTCTGTCAAATTCTCGCGCGTGGCAGCAACGAGCAGCCCAATGCGCGACCCGCCACGGCGGACATGGGTGACCTGGTTGGGAAGATCCTGCCTCGGATGGGTCCTAAGGCCCGGGTGACGGGGACCTGTAGCGGCCTAGCGTTGAGGCATGGCGACAGTCAGCGCAACGATTGACATCAAGGCCACGCCCACCGAGATTCTCGCGGTGATCGCGGACCTGCCGGCGTACCCGCAGTGGTCGGCGGTGCACAAACAGGCCACGGTCGAAACGCGGTTCCCGGACGGGCGGCCCAAGCGGGCGAGCATGGGGGTGTCCGCTGTCGGGCTGACTGACACCCAGCTGCTGGACTACACGTGGTCCGCGCACGGCGTCAGCTGGTCGCTGGTCAAGCCCACGCTGCAGCAGAAGGACCAGCAGGGCAGCTACTCGATCACGAAGGGGGCCGGCGTCTCCCACGTGAGGTACGAATTGCGCATCGACCCGGCCATCCCGATGCCGGGGCTCATCATTCGGCAGGTCATGAAGAAGGCGATCTCATCGGCGACCGACGGTCTCAAGAAGCGCGTTGAATCAGCGGACTGAGCCGCGCGCGCCTCACCTGCTGCGCAGCTGGGCGACCACCACGATGTTGTCCGTGCTGACATCGCCCTGCTCGAACGCGCACGTCACGAGAACGAGGCGATTTGGCACTGTACTGTCGGATGCCCACGATGGCAGGGAATTCGCAGATCTCGCTGACACGCCAATCTTGGTAATCCGATAGGTGAATGTGCCGGACGCCGTCGTGACGGTCACCTCGTCTCCGACCCGGGCATTATGCAGGTTCGTGAAAGGGCATACGTGGTGATGGCACGCATGCCCGTAGATATAGCTCGTGCCCTTGCTCGGCGCGGCCGGATAACTCGATTGCTTCACCCAGACTGCGGTATTCCATTGCGCCGCAGTCTCGTGCGGCGGATCGACTGATTCATGGCTGGCCACGCTGATCGAGCCGACATGTGCCGAGACATTTCCGGTACGCATCCGCACCAGGAGTGCGAATGGACCGGCACTAACCGAGCCGCCGGAGCCGGGCGCCGAGGCCGGCCTTTGCGGCCTGGCGGTGCTGCCAACCGTCGGCGACCGCGACGCAACGCTGCCCCGCGAGGTACGTGCCGAGCCCGTCGCCGACGGCGTGGGTGATGCCGTTGGTGACGGCGAGGTTGCCGCGTCCTGATGATCGGACCCGTCACCGATCTTGGTGATGGCGGCTGCCGCTACCAGCAGAGCAGCGGCACCCACCATCGTCGCGACGAGGACCTTACGCGTGGTTACCACGGCGACGTAGAGGTGCAGCCAATACCAGGGCAGACCCCAGCAGCGCCACTGCCAGGCCGAGCAAGACCTTCTTCAGTAGCGGAGCGCCCGGCCCGCTGTCGCCCGTCTGCCCAGGTCCCGGCACGAACGGTGAGGTGCTCGGGACGGCTTCAGAACTACTGGAGACCGGTGCCGAACTCGAAGACTCCGGCGGTGTTGTGGACGGTGGCGGTGTGGTCGTGGACGGCGGCGGTGTGGTCGTGGACGGTGGCGGTGTGGTCGTGGACGGCGGCGGTGTGGTCGTGGACGGCGGCGGTGGCGTCGTGGACGGCGGCGGTGGCTTGGAGTGGGTGTGTGACGGCTTCGTCGGACTTGGCATGGGCTGACAGGTCGTGCCGTAATCGCATTGGCCGCCAGTCAGGGCCTTTGTGCTTACCTTTCCGGCGGTCTGTGCTGAGGCAGCGCTCGCCCCGATCAGGCTGTAGGCAAACAGGACGACAAGGCCGAGCACGCCGAGTGATCCCGCGAGGAGCGCTCGCCTGCTGCGGCTTCGAGAGCCTTTGCCGGCGGCTGCGCTATTTGCCCGCGGACGATTCTTGCCTTGCGCAGAGTAGGACATACTGTCCACTCCAATCTGACCGAAGTCAATTGGGCCCCGATTGGACATATGCCAAGGCAGTTGACGCAACTCTCCCTGCCCCAACGTACAAAGCATCCACGTGGAGTCCCGGAAAAGCAAAGGTTATGATCAATTGACAAGAGACCGAATTCGCGAAATCACTGATAGGGCAGTTAGCGCTCGGCCTTATTCGTAGAACACGAACTAATCGCAGCGACCAGCTGCTGCATTCAGTGGATTACCTTCCGTATACGGTGACCGAATAGCAAGAGAAGAATTACGTAGAGTCGCCTGCCCTTTCTGGCCAGACTCGTCAGACGCGGGTGGTGGTGATCACCAGCTAGATCGGTAGCCGCGCTGGCTCTCGCGCGCGAAGACAGCGCGCGAGAGTATCGGGTGGTTGGCGCCATACGCCGTCGTACGGTGCCGCACCGTGGACGGCTGATCGGCCGAGGTCAGATCCGAAGAGGATTCCAATGTCACGTACGGATCTGTGGGGAGCCGGGAGGTGAGATCTCCCTCCCGGCCACCCGACAGCATCCAGAACATCACGACCAAAGATCGTTAGCTGACATCGCCAGGCACGATTGCGCCATGTATTCGCAGGGCCGCGTGAATGTCGGCCATCGCCAGCGTCTCAAGTTCGGCTCCCGACTCGGACGACAGCGCGGCCATCGCGCCGGCCGCCTGCCCCATAGCCATGCACGAGCCTTGCACCCGGTATGCGGAATTGGCCTCTTGGTCACCCGCGATGCAACGGCCGGCCGCAAGGAGCTGGGTGCTGCCCGCGGGGAGCATCGCTCCCCGCGGGATGGTGGGGAAGGTACCTTCAGATAGCGGCCGGAGGTCGATACCGTGGCCGCTGGGACGGTGGACATCGATCGGATAGAAGCTGTAACACACCGCATCGTCCCATATGCGACCGCTTGTGTAGTCGTCCACGGTTATTGTTTTCTTACCGCGAATCGTATAGGTCTCACGGACGCCGCATTCGGCCGCGATGAAGTCGATGGTCACGTTCTCGAGCCCGGGCTGACTACGAAGGAAGGAATAGATGCGCATAAGCGCCCTCCGTGCACTCATCTCCGCAGCCGTACGGCCCGGGCTCGTGCTCCCATCTACGTCAACGACATGCATTGAGTTTTCGCCCCGTTGCCTGACGAATGTACGGACGCCGTCTTTGTGGGATGCGAGATCCGTTGGCAACAGCATCCCCGCTTGTATTGCCGCTTCGTAGGCGAGGTCAAGTTGTTCGTAATCAACGGTGCGGGGATCGTATCCGCTCAGTTTCGCGTTCAGTGTTCCAGGCTGTAGCTCACTACTGCGCTCCCGTTCGTATCCGGCCAGCGCTACAGCGTTCGCGTCCCCGGTGCAGTCGATCAGAATCCGCGTGCGCTCGTCGTGCAGGCCTTCCTTTCCGCACAGCGTCAGACGCCAATGGTCGTCTTCTCTCTGCACAGCGCCTAGCATGGTGTGGAGGAGAACGGTTGCACCGGAGTCGAGCGCAGCCTCATCCAATAGTGCGGCATAAATGGCGCTGTTAATCCGTACCTGGAGCTTATTGGGCGCCCGCCGGTAGTTACTGAAGTCGGGAAAAGTGCCACCACCGATCCGCACCGCACGGCTTACCAGGTCCCACCCGATTCCGGCGATTACTTGCCTGCCCCACGCGTGAAACAGCCCTGGCACGTTGATCGAAGCGCTAGTGGTGGTTCCGCCGAGTACGCCATTCTTTTCTACAAGCAGAGTCCGCGCACCGAGTCGGGCGGCTTGGATTGCCGCTATCGATCCCGCAGGACCGCCGCCGACGACGACGACATCGTAGGTCACTTCTTCTCACCTTTCATGATGATGCTCGTCTACTTGAGCGCACCGGCCGTGAAACCCGACAAGATTCGTTTCTGCGCGAAGATGACGATCAAAGCGATCGGGATAGTAATCACAACGAGGGCGGCATCGATCCGGTTATAGAACACCTCGAAGCTGGAGCCGCCACCTTGTGCGAGATTCACGATCGCGACACTCGCGGTGTACTTGGCGGGCGTGTTGATAAAGGACACCGCGAACGCGAAGTCGTTCCAAGCGAGGATGAACGACATGATCGTTGCGGTGAATACACCAGGCAGGCAGACCGGAACTATGATGTGGCGAAGCGCCTGCAGACGAGATGCGCCATCGGTGAGTGCTGCCTCCTCGAGTGCGATGGGAATCTGAGAAAAGTAGTTCGCGAGGAACCAGGTCGCAATCGGCAGTGTGTAGACAAGGCAGCTAACGATCAGACCCTGATAGGTATCGAACCAGCCGATGTTGCGGTACGCGAGGAAGAGCGGGCCGACCATTGCCATGATCGGAAAGAAGCCGGCGATCAGGATGAAGTTCAGGATGAGCGGCCGCCCGCGCAGGCGTGTCCGGGCCAGTCCATAGCCGGCCAGGCTTGCGAGGACAATGGTGATAATGGTCGTGGCCGACGACACGATGATGCTGTTGAGCAGTGCACGACCGAAATTGACTCCCCCGCTGGAAGTCTTTGTGAAGTCAGCGATGTAGCTGCCAAACGTAATGTGACCGGGAAGCAGGCTCGTGGTGCCCTTAGCCATATCGGTCTGCGATTTGAGTGAAGTGACAACGATCCAATAGAACGGGAACAGCGATACCGTTACAAAGATCGCAACGAGCATGAAGAACCCGGACTTGGCGGCGACTTTCTTAACTCGCCATGAACGCGCGATACTCACCGTGACAATACCTCGTCGTCGATTCGGAATGCGCGGACATATAGTGCCGCGGTCATCAGTGCCATCAGGACGAGTACGACCGACACTGCCCCTCCCAGACCGAAGTCGCTGTTAACGAGGAACGCCTGCCAGTTCAGGAAACCCAGCACGGTGGTTGCATCACCCGGCCCTCCGCCGGTCATGATGTAGACAATGTCGAACATCATGAATGCGGAAAGCGTCCGGAAGATAAGTGCGACCATCAGGCTCGGTTTGAGTAGCGGAAGGGTTATTCGAGTAAAGATATTCCATGAACTCGCGCCGTCCATGCGGGCCGCCTGGTATATATCACGCGGGATCACCTGCAGGCCGGCGAGCAGCAGGATGGCCACGAACGGTGTGTTCTTCCACGCGTCGGCAACAAAGATGGCGGTCCATGCCGTTAGCGGCTGGTTGAGCCAAGTGGTGTGCGCCAATGGCAGATGCAGTAGCGACAATCCGTAGTTAACGAATCCCTGCTGCGGATCGAACATCGTCTTCCACAATTCCGCAGACACCACCGTGGGTACAGCCCAAGGAATGAAGACGGCCGCCCTGACGAAACCCCGGCCACGAAACGGATGGTCCAGCACGAGTGCGACCACGAGGCCGATGACCAATTCGATCGCTACCGAAACGACAGTGAACCCCAAGGTGCGAACGAGCGACGGCATGAAACTGTCGTTCGTAAAGATCGTCTTGTAGTTGTCGATGCCAACGAATTTACCGACTGGTGGCGCCAGATAGTTCTTATTGTGGAGAGAATTCCACAAGCTATAGAACAGCGGGTAACCCGTGATCGCGAGGAGCGTCAGCACCGCAGGAAGGACCAGAGCGTAGCCGAACCGTCGTTCTCGTGCCGCCCGTCGCTCGCGCTGGGTCCGGTGCAGCCGCGGGCTTTCCCCGGTGGCTCCGGACCCAGCACGTACCACCGCAGGTATTGCCCTTTCGGCTGTCCGGCTCGCGTCAGGAGACATGAGCCAATGCCGACGACGGACTGGTCTGATTGCTCAGCACAGACGAAAGCATGGTCTGCAGCTTCGCGGAGGACTGCAACCAGTCCGGCGTGACGGGCCGACTGGCCGTAACCTTGAGCAGCGGCAGAACCTGCTTGAAGTATGGAGCTTGAGAATAAAGATCATCAGTGTAGGCCGCCTGAACGGCAGGTGCGTCACCAGTCTTGACGGCCCGGGCTATCTGTTGCTCGGGCGACGACACGAACTGGATGAACTTCCAAGCAGCGGCTTGGTGACTGCTTTTCGCGTTGACCACCAGATCATGCCCGCCAAGTGCCGCCGCTGGTGCGCCGGTCGCGGATGGGAACGGCATGAATCCGACCTTCCCCTTGACCGCGGGTGCGGTGGCCGACACTTGCAGGAGATACGGCCAGTTCACCGCGAACGCTGTTTGCCCGGATGTCCACGCATCCTGGACGTCCTGTTCCTTCCAGCCGGTCACCGCAGTCGGAGTGATCTTGTACTTGTAGATGGTGTCGTACATGAACTGGAGGGCTTTCTGGTTGCCTTCCGTGTTCATGTTGGAGACATCGAGCTTGCCGCCGAACCCGCCCAGGAAATTCTGAAACGAAGTCACGACACCTTCGTACTTGAAGGCCGGAAAAACCAATCCCTCTTTCAGGGACGAGTCCTTCTTCATCGCCGCCTGCGCGGCGGCAACGAGTTCCTGCGGCGTACGCGGAGGAGTCGGTACCAGGTCGGTCCGGTAATACAGTCCCTCAGCGTTGATAAACCATGGCACACCATAGGTATGGCCGTTGTATTGACCGGTTTTCGCTTGCGCTGGGAAGAATTTCGTCAGGTCGGGGTTGAACTTGTCCAGCGGAGCGATCCAGCCGGCCTTCGCGAACGCTGCCGGCCAAATCACGTCGGAGATGATCACATCGGGTGTCTGCGATCCGGCGACGAACCGCTGAGTCAGCTGCTGGGAGGCTGTATCGGCGCTGGATGACAAGATGAGCGGCTTAACAGTGATGTTGGGATTCGCCTGATGGAAAGCCGCTATCTGGGCTTGGGTCTCGGTCGTCTCCGCGCCAAGCCCCTGCATGGAAATAGTGATCGTTTGCTTTGCGTCAGCGCCCACCTGGCTGGTCGAGCCGCCGCCACTGCAGCCGGCCACCGCTGTAGTGATGATCGCACTGGCCGCCAGTGCCGCACCGAGAGTCGCACGGCGTCGTAAAGATCTGTGTCGCGGGGCCTCGGCAGAATTGTACGGCCACGGCTTCATAGCATTATCTCCCTAGTTGTTGTTGTTGATATTGACAGTAAATAGGCATCGTTCGAGGGTTGTCGAAATTCATAGAGCAACGCTGGATATTGGACGATCGCTGTGCTGATGATGCCACTCCGCTTACGGTGGAGCCTCAAGGTCGTGGCATGCCCTGACATGCGAGCGCCAGGCATGTGATAGCCGGCGAATGCCTTCCTCGATTTCCAGAGGGGGCAGATGGAAACAGAGCACCAAACGATCTGCATGCCTCTCGTTCGGTGACAGTGCTGGACCGGCGACTACGGCCACCCCATGCCGCAGTGCGAGTTGAGCAAAACCGATTGCGGTAGGCGTCGGAATCTTGACCCACAGCGCCAGGCCGCCTCGTGGTCGAATCCACTGCCATTCCGGGAGGTGTCTGCGCAATCCTGCGGCGAGGCAATCCATCCGTTCTGCCAATTCGCGCTGACGAGACGCCTTGACTTCGGCGAGTTGATCGAGAAGCCGCGCGGCGATGAGCTGGCTCAGAACCGAACTGCCGAGATCAGCGACGGTCTTCATGCGCATAAGTCGCGCGATGATCGGCTCAGGTGCACGCACCCAGCCGATGCGCAGCCCGCTCCAGAAGAGCTTGCTCATCGACCCGAGGCTGATGATGGGAGCGTCCGGTCGGTAATGTGCCAGCGGCGGAGGAGGATCCTCGAAGCCGATGTCGATGCGGGTGAGGTCGTCGACGACCGGAACGTTCAGTTCGGCCGACAACTGGGCGACACGCCTTCGCGAAGAAATGTCCAGCACGGTTCCGGTCGGATTGTGGAACGTAGGGATCAGATAGACCAACTTCGGGCGGGCTGCCATCTGACTCGTCAACTCGTCGATGTCAATGCCATCCTGGGCCACTTCCACACCACGAAGTCGAGCGCCAGCCGCACGGAGCACGTCGAGCGCCGCCGGCGAGACGGGGTCCTCGATCACCGCGACATCGCCCTGCCGGATGTAGAGGGCCGCCACCAGCGCAATCGCCTGCTGGAATCCGGTGACGACCATGACCTGCTCCGGATAGGTGATCACCCCGTGGGCAGTGAAGTAAGCGGCGATCGCACGACGTAGCTCCGGCAATCCGGCCGGAGAGAGACGTTGTCGCCGAATGAGGTTGGTCAGGTCGTCCTCATCGAGGCTTCGTACGATGTCAACGATGGACTGCGTGCCCTCGAGCTGGCCACTGGTGAAGTCGATGGGATCTCCGCTGTGAAAGACGCCGCGTAGCGAAATCAACGGGGACTCCTCCGCCGCCGCAGTCGACGCCATGATCCATGTCCCACTGCCTCTGCGGCTGCCGATCAGGCCATCAGCCTTGAGCGTCTGCCAGGCGCTGGCGACGGTATTGCGGCTCACGCTCAGTTGGCGGGCCACCTCCCGTTCAGGGGGCAAGAACCTGCCGCGCGGCAAATCTCCCTGCTCAATCGCCACTTTCATTGATTCGGCAAGCCTGCGATGAAGCGGCCCGCCACCGACCGTCCAGTTCCCCAAGATAGATGCAAGGGGTGCACTGCGGCGGGCGGAGATCTCAGCCTCGGTCGGCACCAGGGCCGGCCAGGTCGACTGGCGGACGGCCCTCAACGGTCGGTAAATCGTATTCTGGTCACCCCCCCAACCCTCGCTGGGACCGGCTCGCATGGCACTCCTCCTCGATGCGACGGATGTCAGTGTGTGCGCTCGCCGAACGCCGAGCCAGTGCCAACCAGACCAGATTGGCACCCGGTTTGCCCACTACATCATGGGTGTATCACGCATCCAGCCCACAATATGACCCTCTGTGACGCACTGGCTCAGTTCTTGAGGAAGCGCGCCATCGCCGCCGAACGTGCTGCAGCACGTCTCCCTGCCGCTGCCCTGGACCACGAGAGAAGCGCTCAGAAGGGTCTTACCGGTTGATCTCGACACCATCGTGACGACACAGTTGGCCGGGGTGCGGCTAGGCGTCGGTTTGCGATGTTTGGTCTGACGGGTCCGGTTGGTGGGGGTCGGCGGGCGCGCCTTGTCGTGCCCTCCCGAAGCGGCCAGCGCGTCGTGCTCGACGCACACACGCCGCCCACCCCGAACGCTTCGTCCGCAAGCCACCAGAGCGACCCAAGTTACGCACCGAAACTGTTCACATCACCCGGCGCAGACTGTCACATCGGTGGCGGTTGGTTCGTCGTAGATATGACGCGTGTCGAGGGAGGAAGGCAACTGTGAACGACGCTGACTGGCTGGCAGAGCAGTTCGAGGCGCGCCGCACGCAACTTCGGGTGGTGGCCTACCGGATGCTCGGCTCGCTGAGCGAGGCCGATGATGCCGTGCAGGAG
The DNA here is from genome assembly GCA_963733615.1 of uncultured Actinomycetes bacterium. GTDB lineage: Bacteria > Actinomycetota > Actinomycetes > Mycobacteriales > Jatrophihabitantaceae > DASXRA01. The sequence goes on along the minus strand of CAVTEA010000004.1, from coordinate 73,197 downwards.
TCCTGGCTACGGCTGAGCCGATCCGACGCCAGCAGCATCGACAACCTGGCCGCCTGGCTGACGACGGTGGTCGGGCGGGTGTGCCTGGACATGCTGCGCGCACGTAAGTCGCGGCGTGAGGATCCGTTGGACGTGCATGTGCCCGACCCGATCGTGAGCGCAGCGAGCGGGGTCGACCCGGAGCAGGAAGCACTGGTTGCCGACTCGGTGGGCCTCGCCATGCTCGTAGTGCTCGAGACCCTCGTTCCGGCAGAGCGGTTGGCGTTCGTGCTGCACGACATGTTCGCCGTCCCGTTCGACGAGATCGCGGCCATCCTGGGCCGCTCGCCCGCGGCGGCCAAGCAGCTCGCCAGCCGGGCGCGGCGCCGGGTACAGGGCGTCGAAACGATGCCCGACGATCTGAGTCGCCAGCGCGAGGTCGTCGATGCATTCCTTGCCGCCTCGCGCGGTGGTGACTTCGACGCATTGCTTGCGCTGCTCGATCCGGACGTCGTGTTGCGAGCGGACTTCGGCGCCGAGCCTTCGGGCGCATCGAAGATCATCCGTGGCGCGCAGGCCGTGGTCGGCCAGGCGCGCTCGTTCTCGCAGGCCGGCACGTCCCCTCAGCGGGCGCTCGTCAACGGGGCCGCGGGCCTGGTCGCCATGTCAGGCGGCCGGCCGTTCTCGGTCATGGGCTTCACCATCAGGGACGGCAAGATCATCGAGATCGACATCCTCGCCGATCCGGTACGCCTGGCCAAGCTCGACCTGACGATGCTCAGCGACTGACGTCTTTCGGGATTCGGGTCGGTTGAACGCGAAGTCCTAACTTGCCCCAAGCGCATCGCGACGATCTGTGTTGTGGCGAAATCGCTGCGGGAATCGACCACTTGCCGTGGCAGAACAACGCCCAAACTCAACCCGATCGGTGTCACGATCAAGCGCCTGATCGCCGAGTTCGACGACCACCCGCCCGTCGCGGTGGCTCGCCCGGATGGGCTCGTCCTGCCCGATGACATGATTGCGTGGAACGGGTTCTTGCACCGTTCATGAAACTCATCGACCAGGGCGCTCGACCTGCCGCCGTGCTGCAGAGCCGCACCAGCGACGCCGGCTGTCTCGCGGCCCGGGGCATCGAGCGGCTCATCACGCTCGAGCAGGTGTGGGCAGGCAGGAAGGCACCACGTGATCGATATCGGCAAGCTGACTCCGGCCGATCGCCCCGAGTGGGAGGTGCTGTTCGCGGGCTACAACACGTTCTACGAGCGCACGCTGCCGCCCGAGGCGTACGAGCGGGCTTGGACGGCGTTCCAGGACGACACCCGGATGCACGCGCTCGGTGCGAAGGTCGAGGGCCGGCTCGTCGGCATCACGCATTTCCTGATCCACGCCAGCACTACGGCGGCGGACGTCTGCTACCTGCAGGACCTGTTCACGGCGCCCGAGGCACGCGGCAAGGGCGTGGCCGGCGCGCTGATCGCCGCGGTGACCGAGTGGGCACGGGCCCGCGAGTGCAGCCGCGTCTACTGGTCGACCCAGCAGACCAACGCCACCGCGCGCCGGCTCTACGACCGGGTGGCGGTGAACCGGGGCTTCATCCTGTACCAGATCACCCTGTAGCCCCAAGGGAAACCTTCGGTCTTGCTCGCACGGAACACCTTGACATCGGGTAGGACCTGTGTCACTTTCTTCATCAGCTTTATTCATTGAGTGAAGGAAGTGTCAGGTGGCTGCCGTGCGGCGTAGTGGTACTCGGGACCTGTCCCGGACAGCCGTTCTGGCCTTGCTGGGTCGGCGTGGGCCACTTTCCCGCGCGGATATCGCTCGCGACCTCGATCTGAGTCCGGCCGCCGTGACACAGATCGTGCGTCGACTGCTCGCGCAAGGCATGGCGGCTGAGCTGGAGACAATCGCGTCCAACGGGGGTCGACCGGGGCAGTTGGTCGGACTGGTGGGTGACGCTGGGCGGGCAGTCGGGGTGAAGGTCGCGGCCGATCACCTTGTAATCGTGGACATGCGCCTGGACGGAGAGGTCCTGGCATCAGACACACGACCGTTTGATGCGCTGCACCACGATGCTCTGGCCCGGCTCAGTGCCGCGTTGACCGATCACGTGACATCCACGGTCGCCGGACCACCACTGCTCGGCGTCGGCATCGGAGTCGCCGGCATCGTGGACAGCCCCGACAACGGCAACGTGAACGCTGCGGTACTCGGCTGGACCGACGTGCCGCTGGGCCGTTATCTGAAGGGAACTCTAGGTCTTCCGGTCGTCATCGAGAACGACGTCAATGCGCTCGCTGTCGCTGAGCTGCTGTATGGCCGTGGGCGTCACGTGGACAACTTCGCCGTGGTCACGATCGGCCGTGGCGTCGGTCTCGCGATCGTGGCCGACGGCTCGATCTATCGCGGTGGTCGTGGTGGAGCCGGCGAATTCGGTCACTTCCCGGTCGAGGTCGGCGGCCCAGTGTGTGAGTGTGGACGGCAGGGATGCCTAGAGGCGGTCATCGGGCAAGCTGGTCTGGTCCGTTCGGCTCGGGAGCGCGGCATCCTCGGCCCGCGCCAGCAACTGGCCCGTCTCATCGACCTCGCCGATCGAGGCAACAGTTCGGCCAGGGCGCTGCTGCACGAAGCTGGTAACACACTCGGCCGGGCCGTCGCGGGACTCACCAACGTGCTAGACCCCGACCTGATCGTCATCCTCGGCGAGGGAACCGCGCAGTGGCGGCATTGGGAAGCCGGCTTCCACGCCGAATACGCCCAGCACATATTGCACACCGACCCGGCGGCCGAGGTCGCCGTGGATCCGTGGGACGACACGCGCTGGGCTCAGGGGGCCGCAGCGTTGGTGCTGTCTGCGCCGTTTGATCTGGACGGCTTCGGCGGAGACCAGACCGAGCTGGTCCTCGCGCGGCTGCATCGCGCCGCACCGAATGCGAGCACGTGATGGTCGGGCCGCGCGGTTGGCGCAAGGCAGGTCTCGTCGCGGCGTTCCTGGCGCCGAGTGCGCTGCCGCTGATCGCATTCACCCTGGTGCCAATGGGCAGCGCACTGTGGGTCAGCTTCCACAAATGGAATCTGCTCACGCCGATGAGATGGGCCGGCCTGAGCAACTACCGCCGCCTACTCGGCGACGGCGACACCCGCGCCGCATTGCTGCACACCGTGTTGTTCATCCTCGGCTACCTGCCGATCGTCTACTTTGGCGGTCTGGCACTTGCCGTGGCGCTGAACGCGAAGTTCCGGGGTCGCAACCTGCTGCGCTCGATCTACTTCCTGCCCGTTGTCACCAGCTGGGTCGTCGTGGCACTGACCTGGAAATGGCTGCTCAATCCGGCCAATGGGCTCGTCAACCACGTGCTTTCTCTCGTCGGCGTCCATGGACCGGGTTGGTGGAGTTCCCCGCACTGGGCGATCCCATCGGTCATCCTCGCCTCAACGTGGAAAGACCTCGGCTTTGTCATGGTGATTCTGCTGGCAGGCCTTCAAGCAGTGCCTGATGAATTCCGCGAAGCGGCCCGAATCGACGGTGCCAACGCGTGGCAGAGCTTCTGGCGCATCACCTTCCCGCTGCTGTCGCCCGCGACGTACTTCGTCGTGGTCATCTCATTGATCAACGGCTTCCAGGTATTCGACCAGATCTACGTCATGACCGGCGGCGGTCCCGCGGGATCGTCTCGACCGCTCGTCGAGGAGATCTACGACCTGACGTTTCGATACGGCGACGTCGGCGGCGCCTCCGCGCTGAGCTGGATGCTGTTCATCCTCATCCTCGCGGTGACCCTCGTCCAACAGCGAGCCCAACGACGGTGGGTGACTTATGCCTGACGCCACTGTCCTTCCTGCCCGATCCGTCACCGTCCCCACAACGCACGGCCAGCCCCGCCGGCTGCGCCGCCCGATCCGACCCAGTCGGATCGCGCTGATCTGCACGCTTGTTGTCATCGCTGCGGGCATGCTGTTTCCATTCCTCTGGACGATCATCACCTCGATCACCACCGGCGGAGGGGTGCTCTCCACCCCGCACCTGATCCCCAGCCACGCCGGACTGCAGGGTTATCGAGACCTGTTCGACACGTTGCCGTTCTGGCGGATCGCAGCAAACAGCCTTGGCCTGGCCACGGTCTCGACGGTGCTGCAGGTGACCACGGGCGCCATGGCCGCCTATGCGTTCGCCCGGTTCGACTTCCCGGGTAAGACCGCCATCTTCGTCGGCTACCTAGCCACGCTGATGATTCCGATGCAGGTGCTGGTCGTGCCGCTGTTCGTGGAGATGAAGGAACTCAATCTGGTCGACACCTACGCCGGGATCTTGGCCCCGACGATCGCCTCCGCGTTCGGTGTCTTCCTTATCCGACAGGCGATCATGTCGCTGCCCAGGGAGTTGGACGAGGCCGCCTTCATCGACGGCGCCGGACACCTGCGGATATTCGTGTTCATCATCGTGCCGCTGATCCGTCCAGCCCTGGCCACCTTCGGACTGTTCGCGTTCATGTCGAGTTGGAACAGCTTCCTGTGGCCGCTGGTCATCACCCGCTCGCAGGAACTCATGACGTTGCCGCTCGGCTTGTCCACCCTCAACGGCCAGTTCAGCACCCGTTGGGACGTGGTCATGGCCGGATCGGTGCTCAGCGTGATCCCGATGCTCGTCTTCTACATCGCTGCTCAAAAACACATCGTGCAAAGCGTCGCGCAAGCCGGCTTGAAGTAGCCGGCCCTCGGTTCAGCCCGGTCGTCGTCCCCGCCGCCCGGATCACCATCAGATTGTGAGGGCACCATGTCCGCAAGATCAACGCGACGGCGAGCAGCGACACTGCTCGCTGCGCTCGCCGCAGCCATAGGCACGCTCGCCGCGTGTGCGCACGGTTCAGCCACGAAGGACAGCGGACCCGCCGGCACCACCACGATTCACTACCTGACCTTCTCCGCGGCGCCCGATCACCTCAAGGATCTCAACGCCATCGTGACCGCGTTCGAGGCGGCCAACCCGAAGATCAAGATCTCGGTGGAGTCTGCGCCCTACGCGGACTACTTCACCAAGTTGCAGACCGCGATCGCGGGCGGCACTGCGCCTGACACTTTCGAACTCGATTACCAGGATTACGTCACGTACGCCCAAGCCGGTTCCCTGCTCGATCTGTCCGGGCCGTCCGCGAGCGAACCGTCTTGGCAGCCGAGCACGTTCTCCGCGTCGGCGCTGAAAGCGTTCAACACGGGCGGCAAGCAGTACGCACTGCCCGAGTCTTTCTCCACCGTCGTGCTGATCTACAACAAGAAATCGTTCGACGCCGCACATCTCGCGTATCCCACCGCGAACTGGACCTGGGCCGATGAACAGTCCGCCGCGCAGACGCTCACCGACAAGTCCAATGGCGTGTACGGCGACTTTCAGCCAGTCACGTTCAACGAGTTCTACAAGGCGCTCAACCAAGCCGGCGGGCAGTTCTTCAATGCCGGCCAGACCCAGGCAACCTTCAACAGCCCGCAGGGCGTTACGGCCGCCAACTGGCTGATCGGCAAGCCCGGCAAGACGATGCCGACGCTCACCCAGATCGGCAACACCCCGGACTTCGACACCAACCTGTTCAAGGCCGGGAAGCTCGCGATGTGGCACAACGGCAACTGGCAGTTCGACACCCTCAAGGCTGTGCCCTTCGGCTGGGACGTCGTCGTTGAACCCGGCCAATCCGCCAAGGCCAGTGCGGTGTTCGAGAACGCCGTGGCCATCTCCGCGCACACCGCCCACTCCGCTGCCGCGTTCACGTGGCTCAACTTCCTGACCACATCCAGCACGTCGATCACCGCCCGAATCAACTCGTCATGGGAACTGCCACCGCTCGCCGACGCGTCCAAACTGGCCGGATACCTGAAAGTGACCCCGCCTGCCAACCGGCAAGCCGTCATGGACGCACTCGCCAAGCAGTCGCTTCCACCCGTCGTCGGCAAGGAGCAGCAACTGCAGGACATCGTGAACAAGGCGCTCGAGAATGCGGCCGCAGGCCGGACCAGCGTGCAGAAAGCCCTCGACGCCGCCGCGTCAAAGGTCAACGCGCTGCTCAAGTAGCCGTTTCCGCATGGCCTCGCGCCGACCTGGTGCGAGGCCGTGCCCAATTCCGTACGCAAGGAGAAATTGCGCCGTGAGCTCACCTGCAGCCGGCCGGGCCACCGAATTCGACACTCTGCATCACGACCTGACCGTGCGGAGCATCGCACTCATCAACAGCCAGCAGCACGCCAGCGGCGCATTTCCCGCCTGCGCTACCTACCCGGTCTACCGTTACGCATGGCTGCGCGACGGGGCGTTCGTAGCCGATGGCATGAGCCGCCACGGGCAGGCAGCCAGCGCCACACGCTTCCTCGACTGGTGCGCGACGGTGATCACCGACCGCGCCGACCGCATCGAGGATCTCGTCACCCGCCTGCAGGACGGGCAACACGTCGACGTGCAGGAGTTTCTGCCCACCCGGTACACCCTCGATGGGCACGACGGAACCGAAGGCTGGTGGGACTTCCAGCTCGACGGCTACGGAACCTGGCTCTGGGCGCTCGCCGAACACCTACGCCGTACCGGGGTTCCGGCCAGCGACTACAGCGACGCCGTCCGGCTGACCGTGCGCTACCTCGCCGCAACCTGGCACCTGAGCTGCTACGACTGGTGGGAGGAACACCCGCAGCACGTTCATGTCGCCACTCTCGCTGCCGTCGCTGCTGGGCTTTCAGCGGCACTCAGACTCGGCACGCTGTCGGCTTCGGACCGCGACACTGCCCATCGCGCGCACCTCGACGTCATGGCAACCCTGGCCGGGCCGGGCTGTGTCGACGGACGGCTGCGCAAGTGGCTGGGCAGCCAGGCAGTCGACGCGAGCCTGTTAGCCGCGGTTGCACCGTTCGAGGTCGTCGACGCGACGGTAGCGGCGCGCACCATCAGTGGGATCGAGGATGATCTGGTCGTCGAGCGTGGCGTTTACCGTTATACCGACGACACTTTCTATGGCGCGGGCCGCTGGCCGGTGCTTGCTGCCTTCCTCGGCCAGGCCTACCTGCGCGTCGGGCGCGAGCAGGCCGCTCGCGACCAACTCGACTGGATCGCATCCACCTCGGACACCGACGGACTACTTGCTGAACAGGTCAGCGACAGGCTGCTGCACCCTGACCGTTACGACGAGTGGGTGAAGCGATGGGGCCCGGTGGCGAAACCGCTGCTGTGGTCGCACGGCCAGTACCTCGCCCTGGCTGCCGAGCTGGGAGTGAGAGCGTGATCCGGCACCACCCATTCGGCTCCGGCCATCCGTACCGGACCGATATCGATCAACGAGTTCCATCGCGGTCATTGGCAGGTCAGCCCGTCGCCCTGGGCGTGGCTGCTGCACGTTCGGTCGTCGAAATCACCTGCGAGTGGGACGACGGGGCAAGCCGTCATCCGCTGACTCTGCAACCGGCGAGCCCGAGCGAGTCGCCGGCAGCCAAACCAACCTCGCCTGGCGACACCCATCTCGCAGCCGCGGCCGCAGGCGAAGCCCGAGGCGCCAGCGTGCCGTGGACCGTCAGCGCGCCTGTGCTGCCGAGCCATGGGCACGCTCGGTACCGCTTCATCGCCAAGGCAGACACAGGCCGGGTCACCCGATCGCGCTGGTTCGAGGTCTACGCGGCGTCCTGGCAATCGGACGGAGGGCAGCTGAACGTCACGGGAACGAGCCGCATCCGACCGGGCACCGTCCAGTGGTTGCGCGGGGCCGACGGAGTACACCGCGTCCGGTTTGCGCTCACGCTGGAATCCGCGGAACGCGTCCTGGGATTCGGCGAACGCTACGACCGGCTCGACCAACGCGGTCACTGCATCGACGCCGTCGTGTTCGAGCAGTACAAGGGCCAGGGGGTCGCCGGCCGTACCTACCTGCCGATGCCCTTCGCGCATGTTCTCGGCGGCGCAGGCTGGGCCTTCTACCTCGATACGTCCCACCGCACCTGGTTCGACGTCGGCGCGACTGACGACTCGACGATCTGGGTCGAGTCGGACCTAGGCGGTGCAGGTGCGGAGGAGCTCCGAATCCAGTTCTACGACGGCTCACCCGAAGATGTGCTGCACACATGGCAGCGGCAGGTCGGGCAACCTCAGCGGTTGCCGTCATGGGTCTTCGACCTATGGGCAAGCGGCAACGAATGGAACAGTCAGGGGCGGGTGCTCGCCGAAATGGATCGACACCGCGCCGAGGACATCCCGCTCGGCGTGGTCGTCATCGAGGCCTGGAGCGACGAGAGCACGTTCGCAACCTTCCGCGATGCCAGGTATCCGGTCCACGCCGACGGCTCCCCGCACACCCTGGCCGATTTCGACTTCCCGAGCGACGGCGCCTGGCCGGATCCGAAAGCCATGGTCGACGAGTTGCACGCACGGGGAATCCGCGTCCTGTTATGGCAGATCCCGCTCGCCAAGATGCGTCCCCACCCCACTGGCCAAGCCAAGGCCGATGCCACGGTGATGCTCGAACGCGGGTACGGCGTCAAGGAGGCCGATGGCCGGCCGTACCGCAATCGGGGCTGGTGGTTTCCGCTCGCGCTGATGCCGGACTTCACCAACCTCGAAGCGCGCCGCTGGTGGCTGGCCAAACGCCGCTATCTCGTCGACGAGATCGGGATAGACGGCTTCAAGACTGACGGCGGCGAACATGCGTGGGGCCACGACTTGCGCTACGCCGACGGACGCCGCGGTACGGACGGCAACAACCTTTACCCCGTCCACTATGCGGCGGCGTACGGCGAACTGCTCACCGACTGCGGCAAGCCGCCGGTCACGTTCAGCCGCGCTGGATATACCGGGTCCCAAGCACACGGCATCGTGTGGGCAGGTGACGAAGATTCGACCTGGGCGGCGCTGCGTGCCTCGCTCACGGCCGGACTCAATGCCGCCGCGTGCGGCATCGTCTATTGGGGTTGGGATCTCGCAGGTTTCTCGGGCGACGTACCCGACGCCGAGCTATATCTCCGCGCCGCCGCGCTGTCGTGCTTCGTGCCGATCATGCAATACCACTCCGAGTTCAACCACCACCGCACGCCTTTGCGAGACCGCACGCCGTGGAACATCGCCGAACGCACCGGCGATCCCTCGGTGCTGCCGATCTTTCGGCGCTTCGCCCATCTGCGTAAGCGTCTCGTCCCCTACCTGAGCGAACAGGCCGACGTGACTATCGAGACCGGACGCCCGCTCATGCGATCACTTGCCCTCGCAGACCCCACCAACCCGCAGGTATGGAAGCACCCCTATCAATACCTGCTCGGCGACGACCTGCTCATCGCGCCGGTAATCCAACCGGATGCGGACAGCTGGCCGGTCCACCTGCCCAGCGGGCATTGGGTCGACGTATGGACAGGTGATCACCTCGCCGGACCTGTGAACGTCACCGTCCCCACACCGCTACACACAATCCCGGTGTGGTGCCGTGCGAAGGCGTGGCCCCGCTTACGGGCCACGTTCAGCGATCCGTCACATACGGAGCACCACCGGACTGCCACAGCCACCTAGCGGACTCGGCGACATCTCTGAGTCGACCGCGGCAACTGCCTCACGTCCTTGCTGAAGAAGACGCGGTGGAATCCTTCGTGCACCGCGCGATGCGTCTCGACGTAGCCGCGGCGGGGGTAGTAGGCGAGGTTCTGGGTCATCGCCTCGTTGGTATGCAGGCGGACCTCGGTGAGTCCCCGCTCGGCAGCCTCGCGTTCGGCCAGCTCGAGCAGGATGGTGCGACACCTCTGCCTTGCGCGGCCAGCGACACGGCAATGTTCTCGAGAAACAGGTGATCCTCGCGCGGGTGCAGCACGAGTACGCCGACGTGCTCGCCGTCCTGCTCGGCCACCCACACCGCGCCGTCGCGGACCAGCGCCACGCTGGGCCGCAAGAACGCTCCGGTAAAGCAGCCGGGATCGCATCGGCGGCCAGTTCGATCCGCTCACCACGAAGCCCTCCGACGACGAGCCCGAGTGAGAGTCGGGCCGCCTGCACACTTGGAGTCGGGAGCTTTGACGTTGCGGTGTGGTGTTCGGACGCGCAGGCTCTGCAGACATGCCCGCCCGCTCCTAGGAGGAATGCGATGCCTGGCCACACCTACCGCGTCACCGAAGTCGTCGGCACATCTGCGGACGGAGTCGACGACGCGATCAAGGGCGCCATCACTCGTGCTGCCGAGACATTGCATGGTCTGGACTGGTTCGAGGTCACCGAGATTCGCGGCCACATCACCGATGGCCAGGTCGGCCACGTCCAGGTCGGGCTGAAGGTCGGCTTCCGGCTCGACTGAGCCGCGACGGCGTGCGCGGCCTGGTGTGCGTCGGAAGTCCTTACCGGATAGGGTGATTCTGCCTGGACGGGGCTTGTGGTGATCGGGTAGTATCGCACGCATGTTCGAGATGTCTCCGCCGCCGTTGAGTCTCGCGGAGATCACTGAGGATCCTGATCAGGCCGCGGCCTGGTTGGCGGTTGAGGCGCCGGGTCCGGATGCGGTGGCGGGGTTGTCGCTGCTCGACCCGGGCGTATTGTCGCACGCTGGTCGGGTGGATGTGCTGGTCGCGATCGAACGACACCTGGCCTGGCTTACCGGGATGCAGGCGCAGGTGTTGGCCGCGATGGCTGCTGATGATATGTCTGATGATCGGTGGGTGCGCGAGGAGGTCGGGTGTGCGTTGCGGCTGTCGGCGTTGACCGCGCAACGCCGCATGGCCGTGGCCGAGACCTTGGCCGGAACGTTGGCGGAGACGGGGCGGGCGTTGCACCGGGGCCGGATCGGCTACCTGCACGCAATGTCTCTCGCCGAAGCGGTCTACCCCCTCGACGCGGACACCGCGGTCGCGGTGCAAGATCGGGTGTTGGCGCGGGCGGGTGGGCAGACGCTGGCCGAGTTCAAACGCTCCGTGCGCCGCGCGGTGCACGCACTGGACCCGGCCCGGGTCGAAGAACAGCGCGCCCAGGCGATGACCGAACGCCGGGTCTGCGTGACTGCCCGCGATGACGGCATGGCCGAACTGTGGGCGCTGCTCCCGGCTGAAGGTGCTGCGGCGGTGATGGCCGCGGTCGATGCGCTCGCCTCGGTCACCTCCGCGACCGATGACCGTACTGCCGATCAGCGCCGCGCCGACGCGCTCGTCGACCTCGGCATCGCGGCGCTGCACGACCCGCATCTGCCGAAAGCGCAGGGGATGCGCCCCGCGATCCACGTGACCGTGGCCGCGTCCACGCTGCTCGGCCTCGACGAGCAACCCGGCGAGTTGGCCGGGCACGGACCGATTCCCGCCAGCCTCGCCCGCCGGCTGGCCGCCGACGAAACCGGCACCTGGCGACGGCTGCTCACCGACCCAGCCACCGGGCACCTGCTCGACTACGGACACACCACCTACCGGCCCCCGAAAGATCTCACCGACTTCGTCATTGCCCGCGACGGCACCTGCGCCTTCCCCGGCTGCCCACGCGCCGCCGCCCACTGCGACATCGACCACCGCACCCCCTACAACAAAGGCGGATCAACCAACCCCGAAAACCTGGCAGCGCTGTGCCGACGCCATCACCGCCTCAAACACCAGGCGCGCTGGCGTCTGGACAGAACCACCAACGGCAGCTTCCACTGGACCAGCCCCACCACCCACCACTACCAGTCCCAGCCGCCCGGCCTACCCGTAGACACCAGCCGAACCCAACCCGCAGAAAGCGACCCGGATCCGCCCCCGTTCTGACCCCAGCTCCGTGTTCAGCCCGACATGCCTGGCGCCAGGCGGTGTGAGCGCGACCGGTAAGTCAAGCCACGCCACCATGAGCCGCCGACCATCCAGCCGGGCATGAGGCCCTCGAAGTTTCGAACGACTGCACCGCGACCCCGGTGGAGAACGCGGTGGCCGAACCGTCGCCGCGGAAGGCGTTCCCCAGACCTGTGCCGGATCCAGCATCGATCAGCTATCAGCGTCAACGGCGCCGCTCGCTGCGGATCGGCTCGTCCGGAAGCCTTGATGAAACGGACGGCGCCACCCGGCACCGGCCCCCCACAAGACCTCGCCCAGGGCTCGCACAGGACTCGCACAGGGCTCGCACAGGGCTCGCACAGGGCTCCGCGCGGGGCTCGCACAGGGCGCCGCACACGGGCCCCAGCCGCCAAGCCATGCTTAGGGACCCAAACAGCTCACATCGCCGAATTGACGTCAGAGCACGACCGGTACGCGAGGACGCCACAGCGGCAAGCCGCTGTTTCGGGCAATGCGTTACGCATCATGAGCTCGTCGACTGACGGCGCGCCAGCTCGCAGTAGCCCGGTGATCCATGCGTTCGCACTGGCCCGAAGGCATCGCCCAGCTTGTCTGAGCCTCCGCGCGAAAGCGCTACGGCAGCACCACCCGCGGCGCTAGCTTTCGGCGAGCTCCTCGTCCAGATCACGATCGGCGTCGCGCACTTTGTCCGGATGCAGGAACACGAACCTCTTGTAGGCCCAGAACCGGAACAGCGTGCCGAGGCCGATGGTCGCCAGGTTGACGACGTTCATGACGAGGTGGTCGTACTTGTAATGCAGCGGGTACGCGAACAGCGCCAGAAGGAGCTCGGCACCGATCAGCGCGATCAGGTTGATGCCGAAGAAGTAAGACGTCTCGCGGCCGAGGCCCGTGCGGGCGCGATGCGAGAAGGACCAGTGCCGGTTCCCGAAGTAGGCGAACGTCGTGGCCACGGTGGTGGAAATACACTTCGAGGTCAGGACGCCGACGTGCTGATGCAGCAAGATGTTGAACAGGCCGATGTCGATGACAAGGCCGACCGCACCGACGACCCCGAACGCGGCGACCTCTTTGAGGAGCACCCGCCACGACCCGCGCAAGCGGTCGGTGAACGAGGGCCGGGCTGACGTGAGCATGATGTGGTCGGAGTCTACCCGGCGATGCCGTGCCCCCATTTGCCCCTGTCTGGCGTGCGGTGAGCAGGTCGAGCGGCGCGACGATTACGCTCTTGCGACGTGGACTCCCGCACCGGACTGCCGGTCGTCGGCATGGTCGGAGCGGGCCAGCTTGCTCGCATGACCCACCAGGCCGCCATCGCCCTCGGTCAGTCATTGCGGATTCTCGCCGCATCGGCCGACGATGGCGCCGCGCTCGTCGCGCCCGACGTCATGGTCGGCGACTACCGATCCTTCGACGTGCTGCGGACGTTCGCGGCTGGTTGTGATGTCGTCACCTTCGACCACGAGCACGTGCCCAACGAGCACGTGGCGGCGCTCGCCGCAGGCGGCGCGCTGGTGCATCCGCAAGCCGACGCCCTGCGATATGCCCAGAACAAGGCCGTGATGCGTGCGCGTCTCACCGAACTCGGCATCGCGTGCCCGGCGTGGATCGACCTCGCAACGGTCGACGACCGTCAGGCCGCGCTGGACGACTTCGCCGAGAAGGTGGGCTGGCCGCTCGTGCTCAAGCTGGCGCTCGGCGGCTATGACGGCCGAGGTGTGTGGGTGGCCGAATCACCGGCCGACGCAGCCGAGCCGCTGGCGATCGCGGCGCCGTTCATCGTCGAGCAGAAGGTGTCGATCCGGCGCGAACTCGCCGCAGTCGTCGCCCGCTCACCATTCGGGCAGGGCGCGGCGTGGCCGGTGGTCGAGACCGTCCAGGCTGACGGGATTTGTGTCGAGGTGATCGCACCGGCGCCGAATCTCGCCGACGAGGTGGCCGATGAGGCGCAGCATCTGGCCTTGCGCATTGCCGCCGAGCTCGGCGTCACGGGCGTCCTGGCCGTTGAACTGTTCGAGACCACCGAGGGAACGCTGCTCGTCAACGAGCTCGCGATGCGTCCGCACAACTCGGCGCACTGGACCATCGAGGGCTCGCGAACCTCTCAGTTCGAGCAGCACTTGCGCGCGGTGCTCGACTACCCGCTCGGCGCCACCTCGCTCACGGCCCCCGTCGTGGTGATGGCGAACCTGCTGGCGGGCCCGGACGACGTCAAGCCCGCCGGCATCGACGAGCGCGTCCATCACTGCATGGCGCGCTGGCCGGATGTGAAGATCCACCTCTACGGCAAGGGTTTCCGCCCTGGCCGCAAGGTCGGGCACGTGACGGCGCTCGGCTCGGACCTGGCCGAGGTGCGTGCCCGGGCCGCGGCCGCGGCCGCCTACCTGACCGACGGCGACACCGCGGCCACCCTGACCGGGAGCCCGGACGGCGAACGGGAGCGCGATGACAGCATCTGACGGGGCAACCAACGCCGACCAACCAACCCCGCTCGTCGGCGTGATCATGGGCAGCGACTCCGACTATGACGTGATGCGCGCCGCGGCTGACGCGCTCGACGAGTTCGGCGTCACCTACGAGGTACGGGTCGTCTCGGCGCACCGTACGCCGCTTGGCATGGCCGACTACGCGCAGCAGGCGGCAGCGCGCGGCCTCAAGGTGATCATCGCCGGCGCAGGCGGCGCCGCGCACCTACCGGGCATGGTCGCCGCGCTCACGCCCTTGCCGGTGGTCGGCGTGCCGGTACCGCTGAAGTATCTCGACGGCATGGATTCGCTGCTCTCGATCGTGCAGATGCCCGCCGGAGTGCCGGTCGCCACGGTGTCGATCGGCGGAGCGCGCAATGCCGGGTTGCTGGCGGTACGCATCCTGGGCGCGTCCGACCCCGCATTGGCGGCACGCATGAGCGCGTTCCAGGCCGAGTTGGCCGAGACGGCGCGTGCCAAGGACGTCGCGCTCGCCGAACGGCGAGCAGCCGAGCAGCCGAGTAGCCGAGTAGCCGAGTAGCCGACGAGCGCTAGCTCGACGATCCGGAGATGGCCTCCGCGAGGGCTGCACGAAAGTCAGTGCCGCCCGGATCGCCGGGAAACCGCTCGTCAATCGCCTGGGCGAGTTCCGAACCGACCATCAACAGCGACGGCTGGCACCGGCGAGAAATCGAGAGGGCCCGGTGCCCGTACTCCAGCGCCTGGCCCACGTCGCCCCGGCGCGCGGCGACAACGCCCAGCGTCAATTCGGCTTCGGCCGTGCGCATGGGAGAGATGATCGTGCCGTCTGCGGCCGTACTGCGGCGTATGGTCTCGCGGGCGTGCAATTCCGCGATCTTGTCGTCGCCGATCAGCCGGTAGCAATCCATCGCGTAGAAATCGAACTTGTCCGGGTCGACCAGGAAGTGGTGATCGGGCCGCTCCGGGTAGGGCAGCGAGTCGAGCAGCACGCGGCCATTCTCGAGCGCCTGCGTGGCATTGCGCGGATTGCCCATACGCGCCCATGCCTTCGCTTCCTGCGCGAACAGTTGCACCGAGACCGATCGTCCGGGCGCCGCACTGCGGCCGGCATGCACAGCCTCGATGACCTCGCGAAAGCGGCTGTGCGTCAGCGAGAAGAACGCGAGCATCTCGTGTGCCCAGCCGATCACAGCCGCGTTGCCGGCCTCGACACCGAGTTGCAGCGCTGCGAGGCGGGTCGATTCCGCCGCTGCGAATTGGCCGTCGTCGTATTCGAGGCACCCGATCAGCAAGGTCAGCCAGGCGGCCGAATCGAGGACGTCGCGGTGCTGTGACAGCGTCAGGCGCTGCCCGAGTAACCCGGTTATCTGCGAGAGCCATTCTCTGCTCTCACCGATCAGGACGGCCGGCGACTGACGTGCATAGTTGCAGCACATCTGCTCGACAGTGAGTTGCAGCGCGTCCAGTGTGCTGTTGTCGATGGATGAGCGGCGAATGCGCGCAACGAGTTCGTGGGTGTCCATGCCGCTGGCGGTCAGCAGCAATTCGTCAGTCGTGGGATGGCGTAGCGGCGGGCGTGGCGACGGGAAGATCGACTCGACGACCGTGCCCAATGCCGCGGCGATGATCGGCCGGTAGAACTCGTCGGGACGGTTGCGGCCACGTTCCCAGCGCTTCCACTGGTCGAGCAGGCCGTCTGGCAGCGGCACCGTGGCGAACGTCCGCATCGCGTGTACCGCATCGCCCTGCGACCAGTTGCGCGCGATCCGTTCGCGGCGAAGACGCTGCGCCCATTCCGGCCGCTCTGCTTCGGTGTCGTCGGCCATGATCGTTAGCGTCGGGCCCGCGGCGAGGGCACGCATGACCCCTTGCTCAGTGCCCCCACTCATGCCTCCTGCGTAATCGTTGGCGAACTTGCAGAGTCGGTAGGCGGCGATCGGTCACGGCCGCCGCTATTCCCAACGAGGAGGCCCGCCAATGGCAACGCAGCTCGGTACCGATCACGGTACGGGCGACCGATCCGCAGATCCGGCGCCCGCCGTGACCGGGCGATCCTGGACGGTGGCGGCGACGAACGACCGCCTGCTCGGCGAGCGGCTCGACGACCTGATGAACGACCTGGCCAGCAGCGACGGGCGGTTGTCGGCCGTGTGTATCGCCAGGCTCGCGCGCCTTGTCAGCGCGCTGAGCGAGCTACGTGACTCACATGCAATTGACGCCAAGGGCAGGTGCCGCAGATGCCGCGGCGGCCGACTGTGGCCACGTCGGCGGCAGGCGTGCTCTGTGTACGTCGTCCTGGACGACTTCATCGGGCACGAGCCGAGCCCGTTGCTCAGGGCGCCGGACGGCCAGGGTCCGGCGCCTCGGGTGAGCGCAGAGGGGCTCGCGGGTTACGGGCGGCCGAGCGCGCGGTAGCGCCAGCCTGACTTGCGCCAGACGACCGGGTCGAGGATGTTGCGCCCGTCGACCATGTTGCGTTGTGCGACCTTCTTGCCCACGGCGACCGGGTCCATCTCCTGGAACTCGTCCCACTCGGTGAGGATCATCGTGACGTCGGCGCCGGCGAGCGCCTCGTCGAGCGATCCGACGTAGGCGAGCTCGGGGTGTTCGCGCCGGGCATTGTCCATCGCCTGCGGGTCGTAGATGACGACGTCGCCGCCGCGGCGGCCGATCGACGCGGCAACGTCCAGCGCCGGCGAGTCACGGATGTCGTCGCTGTTCGGCTTGAACGCCGCGCCGAGCACCGCGATGCGGGTGCCCCGATAGCTGCCCTCGATCAGATCGAGCCCGAGTTCGACAGTGCGTGCCCGCCGCCGCAGGTTGATCTCGTCGACCTCGCGCAGGAACGACACCGCCTGGTCGACCCCGAGTTCGCCCGCCCGGGCGATGAACGCGCGGATGTCCTTGGGCAGGCAGCCACCCCCGAAGCCGAGACCGGCGCGCAGGAACTTGTGCCCGATCCGGTCGTCGTACCCGATCGCCTTCGACAGCTGGGTGACGTCGGCGCCGGTGGTCTCGCACACCTCGGCCATGGCGTTGATGAAGGAGATCTTGGTGGCCAGGAAGGAGTTGGCCGCCACCTTGACCAGCTCGGCAGTGGCGAAGTCGGTGACGACGACCGGAGTGCCCGCCTCGATCACCGGCGCGAACGCGGCGCGCAGCTGCTGCTCGGCCCAGTCGGAGTGCACGCCGAACACGAGCCGGTCGGGGCGAAGCGTGTCTTCAACCGCGTAGCCCTCGCGAAGGAACTCGGGATTCCATGCCAGCTCGACGTCCTTCGACGGCGTCAGGCTGCGCATGAGCTTCTCCATGTGCACGGCCGTGCCCGCCGGGACGGTGGACTTGCCGACGACCAGCGCCTTGCGATTGAGATGCGGTGCCAGCGAGCTGAACGCCGCCTCGACGTAGCGCAGATCGGCCGAGTACTCGCCCTTCTTCTGCGGGGTGCCGACGCAGATGAAGTGGACGTCGCCGAACTCGGCCGCCTCGGCGTATGACGTGGTGAATCGCAGCTTGCCGCCGTTCACGTGCTTGACCAGCAGCTCCGGCAGGCCAGGCTCGAAGAAGGGCACCTCGCCCTTGGCGAGCCTGCCGATCTTCTCCTCGTCGACATCGAGGCCGATCACGTCGTACCCGAGCTCGGCCATGCAGACCGCATGGGTCGCTCCGAGGTAGCCGGTGCCGATCACGGTCAGCTTTGGCAGGCTCTCAGTCCGGTCGCCGGGAGAGCTCGTCATGAGGCGACCACGCTGGTTCGGTCGCCGGGATAAAGGGTCACCGCGCAATCCCTATCTATCTGTTCTGGATAACCCGACGAGGCTAGCTGCCCCGGCGCACGCAGGACACCACCGGGCTGCCTTGACTCACCTCACGCCGTCGGATGCCGGTGGTGCGATCCGGATCGGTGGGTGCTGAGATGGGACGCACGAGAGGGTTTCGAGGTTCACATACAAGGAGGCCGCTGGATGGCCGCACCGGCCGCAACACCCCTGCCCGAACAAAGCGCATGGAAAGGTCTCGCGGCGAATTACGAAGGCCTGCGTGGCACGCATCTTCGCGATCTGTTCGCCGATGACCCCGAGCGCGGCGAGCGCCTGACCCTTTCCGCCTGCGGCATCTACCTCGACTACTCGAAGAACCGGATCACCGACGAGACCATTCGCCTGCTGCTGCAGCTCGCGGCGCAGTCGGGTCTGCGTGAGCGAATCGATGCCATGTTCGCCGGTGAGAAGATCAACATCACCGAGGATCGCGCGGTGCTGCACGTCGCCCTTCGCGCGCCGCGCAAGGAGCAGATCACCGTCGACGGCATCGACGTGGTGCCCGCGGTGCACGAGGTGCTCGGCCGCATGGGCGAATTCGCCGATCGCGTGCGCTCGGGACATTGGCGCGGGTACACCGACAAGTCCATCCGCAACATCGTCAATGTCGGTATCGGCGGCTCGGATCTCGGCCCGGTCATGGCTTACGAGGCGCTGCGGCACTACAGCTCGCGCGATCTGACGTTCCGCTTCGTGTCCAACGTCGACGGCACGGACTTCGCCGAGGCCACGCGCGATCTCGATCCGGCCGAGACGCTGTTCATCATCTCGTCCAAGACGTTCACCACGCTCGAGACGATGACCAACGCCCGCACCGCCCGGGCCTGGGTTCTCGACGCGCTGGGCGACGAGTCCGCGATCGCCAAGCACTTCGTGGCCGTGTCCACCAACGCCGCCGAGGTCGAGAGCTTCGGCATCGACATCATGAACATGTTCGGCTTCTGGGACTGGGTCGGTGGGCGCTACTCGATGGACTCCGCCATCGGGCTGTCGACGATGATCGCGATCGGCCCGTCCGCGTTCGAGGAGATGCTCGCCGGATTCCACGAGCTGGACGAGCACTTCCGCACGGCGCCGTTCGCCGAGAACCTGCCGGTGATCCTCGGCCTGCTCACCGTCTGGTACTGCGACTTCTTCGGTGCGCAGACGCAGGCCGTGTTGCCCTATGACCAGTACCTCAAGCGATTCCCGGCCTACCTGCAGCAGCTGACGATGGAGTCGAACGGCAAGCACGTGACACTCGCCGGTGAGCAGGTCGGCTACGACACCTCGCCGGTCTACTGGGGCGAGCCCGGCACGAACGGGCAGCACAGCTTCTACCAGCTGATCCACCAGGGCACCCGGCTCATCCCCGCCGACTTCATCGGGTTCATGCATTCCCTCAACGCGCTCGGCATCCACCATGACCTGCTCACCGCGAACGTCTTCGCGCAGACCGAGGCGCTCGCATTCGGCAAGACGGCGGCGCAGGTCGCGGCCGAGGGAACCCCGGACTGGCTGGTGCCGCACCGGGTGTTCGAGGGCAACCGTCCGTCCAACACGATCCTGCTCGAACGGCTCACGCCGGCCGCGCTGGGCAAGCTCGTCGCCCTCTACGAGCACAGTGTGTTCGTGCAGGGCACCGTCTGGAACGTGAACTCCTTCGACCAGTGGGGAGTCGAACTGGGCAAGGTGCTCGCCAAGAAGGTCGCCGACGAGCTGGCCTCGGACACCGAGCTCGGCCACGACAGTTCCACCAATGCGCTCATCCGCCGCTACCGCGCGGCCCGTCAGGAAGGAGCCGGCGAGTGAGCATCGCAGCGAAGCGAGGAGCGGAGCGGGCGGGCGATGAGCGCTCGCGCGAAGAGCGAGGAGAATCAGCATGCAGCTCGGAATGATCGGCCTAGGACGGATGGGCGCCAACATCGTGCGGCGGCTCATGCGCGACGGACACGAGTGCGTGGTGTACGACCAGTCGGCCGAATCGATCAAGGCGCTCGAGGCCGACGGCGCGGTCGGTGCGTCGAGCCTTGCCGACTTCGTGTCGAAGCTGACCGTGCCGCGCGCCGCCTGGGTGATGATCCCGGCCGCCGCGACCGGCCAGGCGGTCGACGAACTCGGCGAGCTGTTCGAGAGCGGCGACATCATCATCGACGGCGGCAACTCGAACTACCGCGACGACATCGACCGAGCGGCGGCTCTGAAAGCCAACGGCATCCACTACGTCGACGTCGGCACGAGCGGCGGCGTATGGGGCCTCGAACGCGGGTACTGCCTGATGATCGGCGGCGAGACCGAGGTCGTCGACCACCTCGACCCGCTGTTCGCCAGCATCGCGCCCGGGCTCGACGCAGCCGAGCGCACGCCCGGACGCACCGGCGACCCCGGCCGCGAAGAGCAGGGCTACCTGCACTGCGGGCCGAACGGGGCAGGCCACTTCGTCAAGATGGTGCACAACGGCATCGAATACGGCCTGATGGCTGCCTATGCCGAAGGACTCAACGTGCTCGCGCATGCCGACGCGGGCCGGAAGTCCGAGGAGCACTCAGCCGAGGTCGCGCCGATCGAGCAGCCGCAGTACTACCAGTACGACCTCGACATCGCGAAGGTCACCGAGGTGTGGCGGCGCGGTTCGGTGGTCGCGTCGTGGCTGCTCGACCTGACCGCCGGCGCGCTGGCCGCGAACCCGAATCTGGACGGCCTGGCCGGGCGCGTGTCCGACTCGGGCGAAGGGCGCTGGACGGTGAAGGCCGCGATCGACGAAGGGGTGCCCGCACCGGTGCTCTCGGCCGCGCTGTTCGCGCGGTTCAGCAGCCGCGGCGAGGCGCTCTACGCCGACAAGCTGCTCTCCGCCATGCGGCAGGCATTCGGCGGCCACGTGGAGCTGCCCTCCGGCGAGTAGGCGCGCACGGTTGCGCGCACTCGGCACGACGATCTACGTGGGCGTGTGCGGGCGCTGAGGTCGCACCGACCGGGTCAGGCCGGGTGCTCGGCCCGGTCGCCCGCCCATTCGGTGTGGAACGTGCCGTCCCTGTCTATGCGTTTGTAGGTGTGCGC
The DNA here is from genome assembly GCA_963733615.1 of uncultured Actinomycetes bacterium. GTDB lineage: Bacteria > Actinomycetota > Actinomycetes > Mycobacteriales > Jatrophihabitantaceae > DASXRA01. Next base: position 52,172 of record CAVTEA010000004.1, on the reverse strand, counting down.
GCCGAAGTTGTCGCGCAGACCCTGGATGAGTGCGGCCGGCAGCCGGTCGCGGCGCAGCCCGTCGTAGTAGGCGAGCGAGGACGAGAACGCGGGCGCCGGGATGCCGGCCGTGGCGGCCAGCGCCACCACCCGGCGCCAGCTCTCGACGCCCGTGCGCACCGCATCGGCGAAATACGGCGCGACGAGCAGCGACGGCAACCCCGGGTCGGCGTCGTAGGCCTCGCGGATGCGGTCGAGGAAGCGCGCCCGGATGATGCACCCGCCGCGCCAGATCGTGGCCATCGCGCCGCGGTCGATATCCCAGTCGTACTCGGCACTGCCGGCCGCGATGTGGTCGAAGCCCTGCGCGTAGGCCACCACCTTCGAGGCGTAGAGCGCTCGCCGCACGTCCTCGACGAACGCCTCGCGGTCGGGCACTGCGAGCGTGCCGGTGTCAGCGCCGAAGGTGGCCCGGGCACGGTCGCGCTGGTCGGCGTGCCCGGACAGCGCCCGCGCGAATGTGGCCTCGGCGATGCCGGTGATGGGGATGCCGAGGTCGAGCGCGCTCTGCACGGTCCAGCGCCCGGTGCCCTTCTGCTCGGCCTGGTCGAGCACCACGTCGACGAACGGCAGCCCGGTCTCGGCGTCGGTGTGGGCCAGCACGTCGGCGGTGATCTCGATGAGGAACGACTCGAGGTCGCCCTCGTTCCAGGTGCTGAAAATCTCCGAGATCTCGTCCGGCTTCGCGCCGAGGCCGGTGCGCAGCAGGTCGTAGGCCTCGGCGATGAGTTGCATGTCGGCGTACTCGATGCCGTTGTGCACCATCTTGACGAAGTGCCCGGCACCGTCGGGCCCGATGTGCACGCAGCACGGCATGCCCTGGACCTGTGCCGCGATCGACTCGAAGATCGGGCCGAGCTTCTGGTAGGACTGCGCCGACCCACCGGGCATGATGCTCGGCCCGTTGAGAGCGCCCTCCTCACCGCCCGAGACGCCGCAGCCGACGAAGTGCAGTCCGCGCTCGCGCAACGCCGCCTCGCGTCGGCGGGTGTCGGCGTAGTGGGCGTTGCCGCAGTCGATGATGATGTCGTCTTCGTCGAGCAGCGGCACCAGCTCGTCGATGACGGCGTCGGTGGCATCGCCCGCCTTGACCATGACGATGATCGCGCGCGGCCGTTCCAGGCTCGCGACGAAGTCGGCCATCGACTCGCTCGGCACGAACCGGCCCTCGTCGCCGTGCTGCTCGACCAGGCTGCGGGTGCGTTCGGGGGAGCGGTTGTGCAGGGCGACGGTGTGCCCGTGCCGGGCCAGGTTGCGCGCCAGGTTGCGGCCCATCACCGCCAGGCCGGTGACGCCGATCTGCGCGAGGTCGTCGGTCATTGAGTGCTCCCCGGATTGCCGTCGTTGCCGCGTCCACCGTAATGCGCGGCTCGGGCGGGCTCCGGCGACGGGTCGGCTCAGGCGCGGCAACCGGCAGCCTGGCAGGGTCTTCGCCGTGACGGTGCTGATATGGATTGCCGGGCTGTCCGGCGCGGCCTGGGTGTGGCTCGCCATCGGGCAGGGATGGTTCTGGCGCACCGACCAGCGTCTGCCCGCGGTGGCGTCCGCCAAGGCGGCGCCGTCGTCGTGGCCGAGTGTCGCGGCGCTCGTCCCGGCCCGCGACGAGGCCGAACTGCTGCCCGGCACCCTTCGCGCCCTGCTCGCTCAGGACTATGCCGGCCCGTTCGAGGTGATCGTCATCGACGACGGCAGCAGCGACGGCACCGCTGAGATCGCGCGGGCCGCAGGCGTCACCGTCGTCGAGGCCGGTGAGCCGCCCGCGGGCTGGACCGGCAAGTTGCACGCCCTGCAGCGCGGCGCTGAGGAGGCAGCCGAGGCGGACCTTCTGCTGCTGACCGACGCCGACATCGTGCACCAGCCGGGTTCGTTGACAGCACTGGTGCGAGCGGCGAGCGAGCGAGATCTCGTCTCGCAGATGGCGATGCTGCGCGTGCGCACGAACTGGGAACGTCTCATCGTTCCGGCGTTCGTCTACTTCTTCGCCATGCTCTACCCGTTCCGGTGGGTCAACCGCCCGCGTTCGCGGGTCGCCGCGGCAGCCGGTGGCTGCTCGCTCGTTCGGCGGGCGACGCTTCAGCGTGCCGGCGGGCTGGCGGCCGTTCACGGCGCCGTGATCGACGACGTCGCGATCGCGCGCATCGTCAAACGGGCCGGCGGGCGGATCTGGCTCGGCCTCGCCGACCAGGTCGCGAGCGTGCGCCCGTACCCGAATCTCGCCGATCTGTGGCAGATGGTGGCCCGCAGCGCGTACGCGCAGTTGCGGTATTCGGCCCTGCTGCTCGCCGGCACGGTGCTCGGCCTGGGCCTGATCTTCCTGGTCCCGGTCGGCGCGGCGATCGGCGGGCTCGCCACGGGCAGCTGGCCCCTTGCCGGAGTCGGTGTGGCCACCTGGCTGATCATGGCGGCAACATTCATGCCGATGCTGCGGTACTACCGCCAGCCGGGGCTGCTCGCATTCACCCTGCCGTTCACCGCCACGCTCTATCTGGCGATGACGGCAGACTCTGCCCGTCAGCACTGGCTCGGCCGCGGGGCGTCCTGGAAGGGTCGGACGTACCCCGCTACTGGTAGGTGACGATCTCGGGCTGCGGGCGCAGCGCCATGACCTGGGCGGGAGTCATCAGCCCGGGTGTCGGCCTTGTAGAACAGCGTGGCGACGATCCGGTAGTTCGACAGGATGTGTGCAGCCCGCCCCGCGGCAGTTGGATCGCCGAGGGGCGGTGCACGATGGGTTTCGGCTTCGGCCTGGGTTTCAGCTTTGGCTTTGCCGGCGTCGACCGCGGTGGGGTGCTCGGCGCGGCCGAGGTCGTCGGATCAGCCCGTGCCCAGATTCAAACCAGGGTAGAGCGGGTGCGCGTCGAGCAGCTCGGCCGCGGCGGCGTGCGTCTTGTCGGCGACGTCGCTCGGCAGGTCGTATTTCGCCTTGGACGCCTTTCCGTCGGCGGTGGATCCCGGCGATGTCGCGGACAGGACGCCCACGATCAGTTCTGCTACCGCGTCGAAGTCGTCCGGGCCGAAGCCGCGGGTGGTCAGCGCCGGAGTGCCGAGGCGAATCCCGGACGTGTACCAGGCGCCGTTCGGGTCACGCGGAGTCGAGTTGCGATTGGTGACGATGCCCGAGTCGAGCAGTGCCGACTCGGCCTGCCGGCCGGTGAGCCCGTAGGTCGAGACGTCGAGCAGCACGAGGTGGTTTTCGGTGCCGCCGGTGACCAGCCGTGCGTCCCGGCGCAGGAGGCTCTCGGCGAACGCGACCGCGTTGTCGGCGACATCGCGGGCGTAGGCGGCGAAGGCGGGTTGGCGCGCCTCAGCCAGTGCCACCGCCTTGGCGGCCATCACGTGCCCGAGCGGCCCGCCGAGCACCATCGGGCAGCCGCGGTCGACCGAGTCGGCGAACTCCGGCTGGCAGAGCACCATGCCACCGCGCGGCCCGCGCAACGACTTGTGCGTGGTGGTGGTCGTGATGTGCGCATGCGGCACCGGATCGAAGTTGCCGGTGAACACCTTGCCGGCCACCAACCCGGCGAAGTGCGCCATGTCGACGAGCAGCGTCGCGCCGACTTCGTCGGCAATCTCGCGCATCCTGGCGAAGTCGATGCGGCGCGGGTAGGCCGAGTACCCGGCCATGAGGATGAGCGGTTTGAACTCGCGGGCCAGCCGGCGCACCTCGTCGTAGTCGAGCAGGCCCGTCTCGGGATCGGTGCCGTAGGAGGTCTGGTGGAACATCTTGCCGGAGATGTTCGGCCGGAAGCCGTGCGTGAGGTGCCCGCCAGCGTCGAGCGACATGCCGATCATGCGCTGGTCGCCGAACGCCTTGCGCAGCAGTTCCCAGTCGACCTCGGACAGCTCGTTGACATGGCGGGCGCCGGCCGCAGCCAGGGCTGGACTCTCGATGCGCTGCGCGAGCACGGCCCAGAACGCGACGAGGTTGGCGTCGATGCCGGAGTGCGGCTGGACGTAGGCGTGCGGGGCACCGAAGAGCGCCTTTGCGTGGTCGGCGGCGAGTTGCTCGACGGTGTCGACGTTCTGGCAGCCGGCGTAGAAGCGGTGCCCGATCGTGCCCTCGGCGTACTTGTCGGAGAGCCAGTTGCCCATCGTCAGCAGCACCGCCGGAGACGCGTAGTTCTCGCTGGCGATGAGCTTGAGCGACGCGCGCTGATCGGCAAGTTCCTTGCTGATCGCGTCGGCGATGTAGGGCTCGACGGCGCCGATCACCTGCAGGGCGTTCTGATAGGCGGCCGAGGCAGCGGCGGCGTCGAACTGCGTGAGGTTGCCGATCTGAGTCATGAGGCAGCCTCGCTTTTCTGGCTGCCGGGGTGCTGAGTCATGAGGCAGCCTCGCTTGTCTGGCTGCCGGGGTGCTGAGTCATGAGCGCGCCTTCCGTCGGTGTGTCTGAAGGCCCAGGCGCGCGGCAGTGTAGACGAACCGCTCCCCGGTGGTAGGACCCACCTTACGAACACGCCAGTCACGGCCCGTCAGGCAGCCTAGCAAGGGCTACGCCGTGCGCCTCCCGAGCCGCCTGGTTGCAAGTTGTCATAGGCAGGGCGCTCGTCCACGCGGCGAAGGTATGACAAGTCGCGGACGGGGCGACAGCCCGAAGTACTTCGACGTCCTACTATCGACGCCATGGCTCTGGGCAACCCCGACTTTGACACTTACCGCCTCACCGACGAGCACGTCATGCTGCGGCAGGCCGTCCGGCAACTCGCCGACGACAAGATCGCGCCGCGCGCGGCCGAGATCGACGAGAAGGCCGAGTTCCCCTACGACGTGCTCGACGCGCTGACCAAGGCCGGCTTCCACGCCGTGCACATCCCCGAGGAGTACGGCGGGGCGGGCGCCGACGCGGTGGCCACGGCGATCGTGATCGAGGAGGTCGCCCGGGCGTGCGCCTCGTCCGCACTGATCCCCGCGGTGAACAAGCTGGGCACGATGCCGTTGTTGATCGCAGCGTCCGATGAGCTCAAGAAGCAGGTGCTGCCCCCGGTCGCCGCCGGCGATGCGATGTTCAGCTACGCATTGTCCGAACGTGAGGCGGGCTCTGACGCTGCGGCTATGCGCACCCGCGCTGTGCTCGATGGTGGGCACTGGGTGCTCAACGGCACGAAGTGCTGGATCACGAACGCCGGCGTGTCCACCTACTACACCGTGATGGCCGTGACCGACCCGTCCGCAGGTTCGCGCGGCATCTCGGCGTTCGTGGTGCACAAGGACGATCCGGGATTCTCGGTCGGCCCCAAGGAGCGCAAGCTCGGCATCAAGGGTTCGCCGACCTGCGAGATCTACTTCGAGGACTGCACGATCCCCGCTGATCGCATCGTCGGCGAGCCGGGTACCGGCTTCAAGACCGCGCTCGCAACCCTCGACCACACGCGGCTCACCATCGGGGCGCAGGCGCTGGGCATCGCGCAGGGCGCCATCGATGCGTCCATCGCATATGTCAAGGAACGCAAGCAGTTCGGCCAACGCATCGGTGACTTTCAGGGAATCCAGTTCATGCTCGCCGACATGGCAATGCGCACCGAGGCCGCGCGCCAGCTCATCTACGCCGCGGCCGCACGCGCCGAGCGAGGCGAGCCGGGCCTGACCTTCACCTCGGCCGCCGCCAAGTGCTTCGCGTCCGACACCGCGATGTCGGTGACCACCGACGCCGTGCAGTTGTTCGGCGGGTACGGCTACACGACGGACTTCCCGGTCGAGCGGATGATGCGCGATGCCAAGATCACCCAGATCTACGAGGGAACGAACCAGATCAACCGCATGGTGATGGCGCGCAGCCTGCTGAAGTAGCAGGCGCTCACCCGGACGGGATCGCCCGGTCGACCACCACCTCATAGACCAGGTCGGTGGTGATCGACCCGACCCGGGCGAGGTCGGAGGTGATGGCCTCCAGATCCGCCATGTCAGCGGCGACGATCTCGGCGATGTAGCACGCCTCGCCGGTAACCCGGATGCACCGCACGATCTGCGGTTGCCGCGCGAGGACCTCGGCAACCTTGTCGTAGAGCGCGCCGTGCACCTTCATCCGTACCACCGCGCGCAGCATGAACCCGTACGCGCCCGGGTCGACGCGGGCGGTGTATCCGGTGATCACGCCGCGCTGTTCGAGGCTGTGCAGGCGCGCCCGCGTCGCGGAGACGCCAAGGTGAATCCGGCCGGCCAGTTCAGTGAGTGACGCCCGCGCGTCACGTTGGATCGCATCGAGCAACTGCCGGTCGGCGGCGTCGAGCGTGTCTGCGCGCTGCTTGTCGGTCATGGCTCCACTCTGCCGCAAGTACTGCGGCACCTGCCGCCCGATACCGACGATTCGTGGTGTGGAGCCAGCCTGAGCGGCCGTAGCGTCGATGTCAGTTTCCGCTTGTCACGTAAGGAGATTGATCTGTCCATGGCCACCTCGGTGTCGTTCTACTTCGTCGACGTCTTCGCGAGCCGTCCGCTCACCGGCAACCCGTTGTCGCTGGTGACCGACGCGGACAGCCTTGACGTGACGCAGATGCAGGCCATTGCGCGTGAGTTCAACCAGTCCGAGACGGCCTTCCTGCTTCGGCCGACCCTTCCCGGAGCCACCTGGCGACTGCGCTCGTTCACACCGATCGGGGCCGAGGTCCTCGGCGCCGGGCACAACGCGCTGGGCGCCTGGCTCTGGCTCGCCGCGTCCGATCGCCTCGTCGCGACCGATGGCCTGGCGCAGGAGATCGGGTCAGATGTACTGCCGGTCGAGGTCATCCGCGAGCAGGGGCGTCCGGTCGCTGTGTCGATGGATCAGTCGGCGCCGAACTTCGGCCGGTCGGTCGACGATCGCGACGAACTTGCCGCCTCGTTGGGCCTTGCCGAAGCCGACCTGGTGGCGGCCGAACCTGCGCAGGTCGTCTCGACGGGTGCTGGTCATCTGCTTGTTCCGGTGCGCGATCGCACGGCCGTCGACAAGGCCGTACCGGACGCGCCCCGGCTTGCCGCAGCACTGCGGCAGGTCGGCGGCGAGGGTTGCTACCTGTACAGCCGCGACCCGGTCGAGGTCGACGCTGTCGCCTACACCAGATTCTTCAATCCGACGATGGGTATCCGGGAAGACCCCGCGACCGGAACGGCGGCCGGACCGCTGGTGGCGCGGCTCGTCGCATCGGGCGAGGTTGCCGACGGTGGCGTCGCGATCGTCGAACAGGGTTACCTGCTGGGACGTCCCAGCCGCATCCAGGTGAGCGTGTCGGGTCAGCGGGTCCGGGTCAGCGGCTCCGGTGTGGTCGTTGGCGAAGGAACGCTCTACATCTAACCGGAGGATCTCATGGACGACCGCGACGAGCGCTATCTGCGCATGGCCATCAGCCTTGCCGCCCAGGCGCGTGCCGCCGGGGATCCGCCGTTCGGCTCCTTGCTCGTGAGCGATGACGGCGAGGTGCTGGCCGAGGACCGCAACACGACGCTCACCACGCGCGACATCACGGCGCACCCGGAACTCAAGCTGGCCCGCTGGGCGGCGCGCGAGCTTTCTGCACAAGCCGCCCGCGCAACCACCATGTACACCAGTTGCCAGCCGTGCCAGATGTGCGCGAACGCGATCGCGCGATCCAATCTGGGCCGCGTGGTGTACGCACTCGACGCTGATCAACTGCAGGCGCTCAAGCCCGCGGGCTTCGTCAATCCCGATGCGGGTGAGCCGACCTATGCGGGCCCCGCGCTGCTCGACGAGGCGCGAGTTCCGCTCGAGGGCTATTACCGCTGACCGACTCAGATCCAGCCGTTGCGCAGCGCGTGGGCCACGGCCTGGGTGCGATTGCGCACCCTGAGCCGACTCGTGATGGCCTGCAGGATGTTCTTGATCGTGCGCTCGGAATATGCCATGCGCTGCGCGATCTCGCGGGTCGTGTACCCATCGGCGAGCAACTCGAGAACGTCGCGCTCGCGCCGTGAGGGCCGCTGCGCCACCTGCTCGGCTCGGCGGGTGTCGAGTGAAGTTGTCGGGTCCGCTGTATGAGCCTGCGCCGTGGTACTGCGGCCGTGTTGCGCGCGCAGTACCTGTGGTGTCTGGCGGCCGGGCACATATGGCAGACGGCGCACATCTGATGCGAACGTGCGCCGTTGCAGCGTCATATCCAGATCGCGCACCGTCTGTCTCCCACCCCTATCAGCGGAACCCTGATCATCTGGAGTGGCCGGCGACCGCGGTGATACGTCGAATTCGCCAGATCGCGCCGACGATTTGTCGAGGGTGCGAGCTCAGGACGCGGTCAGCTGCATCTCGCGCAGATCATGGGCCTCGACCAGGGGCGGCTCGGTGGCCGCACGCACCTCGTGTACCGCAACGCCTGGTGCGATCTCGCGCAGCATCAGCCCGCTGTCGGTGACGTCGATGACGGCGAGGTCGGTGATGATCTGCTGCACGCAGTGCTTGCCCGTCAGCGGCAGCGAGCACTCGTTGACGATCTTCGGACTGCCATCGCGGGCCGAGTGCTCCATCATCACGATCACCCGCTTGGCGCCGTGCACGAGATCCATCGCACCGCCCATTCCCTTGATCATCTTGCCGGGAATGGTCCAGTTGGCCAGGTCGCCAGATGTCGATACCTGCATCGCGCCGAGGATGGCCACGTCGATGTGCCCGCCGCGGATCATGCCGAACGACGTCGCCGAGTCGAAGAACGACGCTCCGGGGAGCACGGTGACGGTCTCCTTGCCCGCGTTGATCAGGTCGGCGTCGACCTCGTCGTCATACGGGTACGGGCCGACCCCGAGCACGCCGTTCTCGGACTGCAGCACGACGTGCACCCCGGACGGCACGTAGTTGGGCACCAACGTGGGCAGGCCGATGCCGAGGTTGACGTATTGCCCGTCGGCAAGCTCCGCGGCGACGCGCGCGGCCAGTTCGAGCCGGGTCAGCGCCATCGTCAGCTCCTCTCCCGAGTGGTGCGCTTCTCGATCACCTTGCCGGTGTCGCCGACCTCGACGACCCGCTGCACGAAGACGCCGGGCGTGTCGACGTCCTCGGGATCGATCTCGCCGGGTTCAACCAGCTCCTCGACCTCGGCGATGGTGATGCGCCCGGACATCGCGCACAGCGGGTTGAAGTTGCGCGCCGAGGCGTCGTAGACGAGGTTGCCGTGCCGGTCACCGCGGGCCGCCCGCACCAGGCCGAAGTCGCAGACGATGCCGTGCTCGAGGACGTACTGCTGCCCGTCGAACTCGCGCTCCTCCTTCTCCGGCGAGGCTATGGCCACGGAGCCGTCCGCGGTGTATCGCCAGGGCAGGCCGCCCTCGGCGACCCAGGTGCCGACGCCCGCGGGCGTGTAGAACGCGGGGATGCCCGAGCCGCCCGCGCGCAGCCGCTCGGCGAGCGTGCCCTGCGGGGAGAGTTCGACCTCGAGTTCGCCACCGAGGTACTGGCGGGCGAACTCCTTGTTCTCGCCGACATAGGACGAGATCGTGCGGCGGATGCGGTGGGCGCCGAGCAGCAGGCCGAGCCCGAGGTCGTCGACGCCGCAGTTGTTCGAGACGGTCTCCAGATCAGACGTGCCCTGCGCGAGGACCGCGGCGATCAGCCGTATCGGGACACCGCACAGACCAAAGCCGCCAACGGCCAGCGAGGCTCCGTCCGGTATATCCCGGACTGCGGCTTCGACCGTAGAAATCGTCTTGTCCATGGGCACTCCTAGGCACTTCTCGCCAAAGCGAACATTTCCTGCCGCCGCCTTCGGTCTGGCACCCTACCCAGGCACGGCCAGTAAGGTGCTGCGGCGGGTGGAGCCGGTCAGCAGCCACGACGGGAGATGGCATGGCGGTAATCGCGGCGCCGCGGGTCGCCGATCCGCCTACCCGGCAGCCGCGGTCCTGGCGGCTGGTTGTAGCGGCCCCTGAACTCGTGGTCAGCGCGTTCGCGGGCTTCGCTCTGCCGGCCATGGTGTTGCTGCTGGTGGGCCGGTTCAGCCCGGGTTGGGTGCTGCCGTTCGGCATCGCCGGCGCCGCGATCGCGGTCGCGATCCGGGGCTTGGGCCACGAGCAGGTCGATCGCCGCACGGTGCTGTGGACCCTCGCCGCGTGCGGCGTCGTCGTCGCCTGGATCGTCGCCAACGCGTTCTTCTCCGCCGAGAACATCTTCGCGCACCGGGATCCGGCCACCTACGACCTCGCCGGTCGCTGGTTGATGGACCACTCGCGCTTGCCCATCGCGACACATCCGGAGATCTTCGGATCGCCGGTCGGATTCGGCGATGCTTCCGCCGGCTTCGGCAACACCCTGAGCGGGGTCGGGCACGTCTATGCGCAGGGCAACCACCTACTCCCGGCGATGTTGGCCGTCGTCGGCTGGCTGTTCGGCACCGCGGCGATGCTCAAGGCCAACCTCGTGTTCGGCGCGATTGCCCTGCTCGGGTTCTTCAGCCTCGTCCGGCGGGTGGTCAGCGCACCGCTGGCGCTACTCGCGATGTCGGCGCTCGCCGTGTCGATGCCGCTGATCTTCGTCAGCCGCGACACCTACTCCGAACCGCTCGCCATGCTCTTCCTCATCGGCGGGCTGGCGCTGCTGCACCGCGCCGTCGAGTCAGGTCGCGTCCGCGATTTCGGCCTGGCCGGCGTGGTGGCCGGAATGGCCGCTCCGGCACGTATTGACAGCGACGCCAGCCTGCTCGCGATCATCGTGATGGCCGCTCTGCTGCTGGTGTTTGCCGCCGTGCCGCGGCGGCGGCACGCCGTGGCTTGCGCTTTCGCGCTCCTTGGCGCCGCGGCGGTGCCCGCCCTGATCGGCTGGCTGGATGTGTCGCTGCTGTCCAGCGGCTACTACCGCGACGAGCGGCACCACATCATGCTGCTCATCGAGGCAGGTTTCCTCTTGCTGGCATTGCTGCCCTTCGTCGTAGCGATCGCATGGCGGCCGGTCGTGCAGCGCTGGCTGGCGCGCCCGGCACTGCCGCGCCGCGCGACGATCGTGCTGGGCACCTTGATCGTCACCTGCTTCGTCGCGCTCGCCAGCCGTCCGCTCTGGATGCAGACCCGCGGCAGGTACCTCGGGTTCCTCACCGACGTTCAGCGCAGCGTGGGCGATCGGCCCGACGGCACGCGGACCTACAACGAGCAGACCGTGCGGTGGCTCGCGATGTATCTCGGCTGGCCGACCGTCGTGCTCGCGGTTGCGGGTTACGTGCTGCTCGTGCGCCGGTCCATCCGGCAGCGATCCCTGGCCATGGTCGCCATGCTGACCATGGGGCTCGGCATGACGCTGCTCTACACCTACTCAGCGCAGATCACACCGGACCAGCCCTGGGCGATACGCCGATACGCGCCGGTGGTGCTGCCGCTGCTGGTGCTCGCCGCCGTCTACCCGGTCTGTGTGCTGCTGCGCCAGCGCGCTCGATGGGTGCGGGCCGTGGGGGCGCTGGGTGCGGTGGCGGTGCTCGTGGTTCCCGCGGTCGTCACCGCGCCGGCAGCCGACATTCGCGAGGAGGCCGGGCAGCTCGCGCTGGTGCAGCGCATCTGCGCGCAGGTCAGCTCGGGCGGTGCCGTCGTCGAACTCGACCAGCCTTCCCTCGAGGGCTACGCGCAGACGATTCGCTCCTACTGCGACGTGCCCTCCATCGGATTGCTCAAGCCCACGCCCGCGCAGCTGGCGCAGGTCCAGCAGGCCGTCCACGCGCACGGCCTGGTGCTCTACGCCCTCTCCCTGGACGCCACCGCGATCCCGTTCGCCGCGGGACATGCCCCCGCAGGGCCGTTCTACGACGTCACGACGACGCGCTGGCCGAGTACCTTGCACGGTCCGCCGACGAAGGCCGCCAAGGAGCCGGTGACCATCTACCTGGCGCGGGTGCGCGCCGACGGCTTCGCCGAGCCAGTCACGGGAGGCTAGGCGCCAGGCGCTCTTGATCATTTCTGGTGGAGCCGCCATGACCAGCGGTTCGAGCAGAGACGATCAGGCAGGCAGGACGCTCGTGGCGCGTTCCTGCGTGGCGCGCCTTTCCACGATGTCCGCGCCGGCGCCGCGCACGATCACGAGTGAACCGCCCACTGCGAGCGGTGCGAGCAGCGCGTCGATCCAGTCGTCGGGACCGCGCCATTCGTGAGCTGTGAGCAGCCGCGATCCATGCGTCAGGCCCAGTTCACCTGCCCGGGCAGCCGAATTCGCCACGACGTCAGCGCGCGAGATGCCCTCGATCGCCGGATCGGCGGGCGAGGCCGGCGGGTGCACGGTCGTCCAGACGTCCGGCTGCGGGCGGACCGCCGCGACGTAGTCGGCGGTGCCCTCGGGCGGCGCGCCCGCGACGAAGCCGCGCGCCGCAGAGTCCGGGGCGATGACGTACACATCGGGCACGTCGGTGGGCGCGGACGCCGCAACGGTGAAGGCAACTGCAGCGCGGGCGCGATCGGTGGTGACCTCGAGTCCTGCCGTCCAGCAGCCGAGTAGCACCGGTACCGAGATCCAGTGCGCCGGCAGGTCGATGTATGCGGCGTCGCCGACGCCGAGTCCGACTTCGTCGGTCAGCAGGAAATGCGTCTTGGCCACCCAGTTCGCGAGCGACTTGGCGGACAGCTCGGAGCGCTCGCCACTGACCTCGTCGTAGAACGTGACGAACGGTTTGGACGGGGCATCGGCGAGTACGGCCGCGAACAGGCCTTCTGGAGACGTCATCAATTGATGCAGGTGCCCGTGTCGGCAGCGGTCATGCCGTTGCTTGATGTCGGCTTGGCGCCGGAATGGGCCGGGCGTGTCGTGGTGGTGTGCGGGGTGACCTGCAGGCCGTCGCTGCCGAGAACCAGCGTGACGCGCTGCACGGAGCCGGTCTGCTGGGCCTGGGCGCCGGGTATGCGAGCGGCAAGCGTCTTCGCCTGCGACTTCATGTCGGTCGGGAACTGGATGACCGTGGCCGCCCTGCCGGTCGTGGTGTCGACATGGCCGACCTTGAACCCGAGTTGGCGCAGCGTGGCGGCATTGCGCGACGCGGTGCCGTCGGTACCCGAGCCGTTGAGGACGTCGACGGTGAAAGAGCCCGGCGCCACGGTCTTCGCGTTGCCGAACGGTGAGCTGCTCTTACCACCGATCAGCTGCATCGCGAACTGCCGCACCTCGGCCTGCCGGACCACGACGACGTTGCCGGCGTCGGTGTCGGCCGTGCCGTGAGTCGGGATCGTCTTGAAGATCAGGTTGCCTGCGCTGAGGTTCTGAAACTGCTCCGCGAGCTTGAGCGGGTCGAGGGTGTTGTCGAGTTGGAGCGAGGTGTTCACCGCCTTGAGCAGAGCCTTGAGCTTGAACGGGTTGAGCAGCGTGCCTGCGCTGGACACCTTGCGGAATGCCGCGGACAGGAAGTACTGCTGGCGCTTGATGCGATCGAGGTCGCCGCCCGGCAGGTTATACCGCTGGCGGACGAACGCCAGAGCCTGCTTGCCCTTGATCGTCGACACACCCTTGGGCAGGTCGATACCGGAGTTGGCTTCCTTCTGCGGCTTGCACAAGTTGACCTGGACGCCACCGATGGCGTTGCTGATGCGGTAGAAGCCGAGCAGGTCGACCTGGACGAAGTGGTCGATGGTGAGCCCGGTCAGGTTCTCGATGGTGTGCACGAGCAGGCGCGCGCCCGCGGCCTTGCTGCCGTGCGTCGTCGTTTATGCCGTCGGGATAAGCCGAATTGAGCTTGCTCATGCCGTGACCGGGGATGGCCACGTACGAGTCGCGGGGAAGGAGATGACCGTGGCCTTGGAACCGTTCGCCGGCACGTGCATCAACATCATCGTGTCGGTGTTGTAGCTGCCGCCGTCGCGCGTCGTGCCGAGTTGGGCAAGCTCCTTGTCGGTGGCAGTCGTCGCGGTCGTCGTTGCCGACGACGAGCAGGTTCTGGTCCTTGCCGTCGAGATCGTGGGCCGGCTTGCCGACCGGGGTGATCGCATTCACCCGGCGCAGGTCCGACTTGAAGTTGTTGTACGTCCACCAGGCCCAGCCGCTTGTTGCCACGATCGAGATCGACGCGACCGTCAGCACGGTGGCGAGGCCGACCACCACAACGCGCTTCACGTCGTGCCGGCCATGATGGCTGGGGCGCTGCCCATCAGGGCCGACGGCTTGCTGCGCTGCCACTGCTGCATCCCGCTCGTGGGCGCGCCGCCCCTCGCGCCCGGCGCGACGCCCGCGCGGGTTCAGTTCAGGCGGCAGAGGCGTGCCCGAAGGCTCGTCCGCCCGCTGTGGCGCATCGGCGTCGCCGTCGTCTGAAGCCACACCCCGAGGCTACCCGCGAAATCTGGCCGACATCGGCACCTGGCGTATGTCCCGGATAAGGAATCAGTTGATGCAGTTCGGCCGTCCGGGCGGCGCTTTCGGTGCCTTCGCACCACTGCTGTGCGGCGCCGCGTCCGTATTCGAATGGCCGAGCGCCTTGGCCTGAACGCCGTTGAAGCCGAGTACGAGCGTCACTTTGTGTACGGAACCGGTCTCGGTGAGTGCCGCCCCTGGCACGGCGGCAGCGACTGCCTTCGCACCGGATTGGGGCCATTGGGGTACTCGATCGTGGTGGCCGCCGTCGGAGTCCGTGGAGTCGACCGCGTCGACGTGGAAGCCCGCAACGCGCAGCGCGTCGCCGTTGCGCCCGGCGCGCCCGGCGATCGAGGTGCCGTTGAGCACGTCCACGGACACCGATCGCGGCGGCGCCGCGCTTGGCCGACGCCAGGGCCGGGTCGGCGGGCTTGCCTTGCAGGCGATCGACGAAGCCCGGCATCGCGGCGGTGTCGACCTGCACGATCGCCGTCTCGACGCCGTCCGGGTAGATCAACTGCGGGCCGTTGTTGGGAATCGTCGCGAACGTGATGTTGCCGGAAGAGAGGTCTTGAACTGCCGGGCCGAGGGACGATGATGTCGAGCGCCGGGTCGGTCAGCAGCGACGAACCCACCGCGTCGAGCAGCGTAGTGCAACTTGAACGGGTTGAGCAGCACGCCGCCGGACAGCGACCTTGTTGAAGGCCGCCGACAGGAAGTACTGCTGACGCTTGATGCGGTCCAGGTCGCCGCCGGGCAGGCCGTGACGCTGCCGCACGAACGCCAGCGCCTGCGAGCCCTTGATCACCGAATGCCCCGCGGGCAGGTTGATGCCCGAGTAGCCGTGGCCGAACTGGTCGGAGTCGGTCGAGCGGGTTCTGGGCGTGCATCAGGCAGACGTCGACGCCGCCGATCGCGTTGCTGATGCGGTAGAAGCCGAGCAGGTTCACCTGGACGTAGTGGTCGATGTGCAGTCCGGTGAGCCCGCTGATCGTGCGGATCAGCAGCCTGATGCCGGCGCTCTCGCGCGCGATCTCGCCGCGGCGCGTGCGCCGCGACGTAGCCGCCGCCGTAGGCGGAGTTGATCTTTGCCTTGCCGTTGCCGGGAATGTCGACCCACGAGTCGCGGGGAAAGGAGATCACGCGTCGCCTTGCCGCCATGCCGGCCGGGACGTGCAGCACCATCATCGTGTCGGTGTTGACGCTGCCGCCGTCGTCCTGTGTGGACAGTGCGCGCAATTCGGCCGGGTGCGCCCCGGCCCGGCTGTCGTTGCCGAGCAGCAGGATGTTCTGGTCCTTGCCGTCGACGTCGTGTTGCCCTTTTGCCAGCGCCGGCACCGCTTCGCCGTGCGCGACGCTTGCGTGAAGTTCTTGTACGCGGCCCACGCCAGCCCGCTGCCGAGGAGCACGACGAGCGAAACCAGCGCGACCGCGAGACGCAGGCCGACGCGCACGCCGTACCGGGTATTTCCGGCACTTGTCGGGGCGCCACTGTCGGGCTCGTCGATCACCCACAGAGGCTAGCTTCGGCTGCTCGCAGATCCGGGTAGGCTCGGCCGGGCGCTGGACGCCGCTGAACACAGTCGTTTCCAGCAGTTGATCGGGCATACTGCGGTGCGATCTTGTGTCAGCCGGGTCGGCGCCGCCTTTTGCCGCTGGCACGGATGGCGACGCGATCCTCGGGCGAGGGGTCCACGAGTTGCCATCGGTGTATTTGCTCGGATACTGGGCGACCCATCTGGCATTGACGTCGGTGCTCATCCTTGCCGGCGTGCTGGTCGCGGCGACATGCGGGCAGCGCAGCGTCCCGATCCTGCTCTCGGCGGGGTTTGCCTCTCTGAGCGGCCTCGGCTACCTGACGTTCCGGTTCGCGCAGCTATTGCAAGATCCGCATCGCCCACTGCCGCAGAGCCGCGCGACGCGCCGCGGGCAGGTCATGCCGTCGGCCTGCCCGCCTCGCGCTTGCCGGGGTCTTCGGCGCGGCCGGGTCCAGCCGCGGATGCTTGACGGGGTCGACCAGGTGACTCTGGGATACTGGCTCGTCAAGCACTCGCATCCCGACCCTGGAGGTTTGTCGCGTCATGCGCGTTTTGGTCACCGGCGGAGCCGGCTTCATCGGCTCGAACTTCGTGCAGCGCACGATCGCGACTCGCCCGGCGGCGGAGATCACCGTGCTCGACGCCCTCACCTACGCGGGCAATGAGGCCAACCTCGAGCCGGTGCGCGGCCAGGTCGCGCTGGTCAAGGGCGACGTCGCCGACGCCGACACCGTCGACCGGCTGGTTGCCGATGCCGACGTGGTGGTGCATTTCGCGGCTGAGTCGCACAACGACAACTCCCTGCGCGACCCGTCGCCGTTCGTGCACACCAACCTGGTCGGCACGTTCACACTGCTCGAGGCGGTACGGCGGCACGGGGTGCGCTTTCACCACATCTCCACCGACGAGGTCTACGGCGACCTCGAACTCGACGACCCGAACCGCTTCACCGCGCAGACGCCGTACAACCCGTCGAGCCCGTACAGCTCGACGAAGGCGGGCTCGGACCTGCTGGTGCGGGCCTGGGTGCGCTCCTTCGGCATCCACGCCACCATGTCGAACTGCTCGAACAACTACGGCCCGTACCAGCACATCGAGAAGTTCATCCCGCGCCAGATCACCAACGTCCTGGGCGGCATCCGGCCCAAGCTTTACGGCGCGGGCGCGAACGTCCGTGACTGGATCCACGTCCACGATCACAACGATGCGGTCTGGACGATCATCGACAACGGCAAGCCCGGCGAGACGTACCTGATCGGCGCCGACGGCGAGCAGAGCAACAAGCGGGTGCTCGAGCTCATCCTCGATCTGATGGGCAAGCCGGCCGACTGGTACGACCACGTCACCGACCGTGCCGGGCACGACCTGCGCTACGCGATCGACTCCTCGAAGCTGCGTGCCGAACTCGGCTGGGCGCCGTCGTTCACCGACATGCGGGCCGGCCTCACCGACACCATCGGCTGGTACACCGAGAACGAGTCCTGGTGGCGTCCGCAGAAGGCCGACGTCGAGGCACGGTATGCCGGGAACGGCCAGTAGGGCGCGACATGCGCTGGCTGATCACCGGAGCCCGCGGACAACTCGGAGCCGACCTGCAGCAGGCTCTCGCAGCCGACGACCTGCTCGCCGTCGGCCACGGCGAACTCGACATTGCCGACGCCGCGGCGGTCGCCCAGACCATCGCCGGGTTCGGGCCCGACGTCGTCATCAACGCCGCCGCCTACACAGCCGTCGACGCCGCCGAGACCGACGAGGACGCAGCGCACCGGGTCAACGCGAGCGGGCCCGCTGTGCTCGCCAACGCGCTGGCCGCCCACGGCGGCAGGCTCGTCCAGCTGTCCACGGACTACGTCTTCGCCGGCGACGCCGATCGGCCCTACGAGGTCGACGACCCCACCGGCCCGAAGTCGGCGTACGGGCGAACGAAACTTGCCGGCGAGCTCGCGGTGCGCGAACTGCTGCCGCACGCGTCCTACGTCGTGCGGACCGCCTGGATCTACGGCGCCACCGGCGCCAACTTCGTCAAGACGATGGCCCGCCTGCAGCGCGAGCGCGACACCGTCAGCGTGGTCGACGACCAGCGCGGCACGCCCACCTGGTCGGCCGATCTCGCCGCCGCGCTCGTGCAGCTTGCACGCAGCGACGCACCGGCGGGCACCTACCACTGCACGAACAGCGGCGACACCACCTGGTTCGGATTTGCCCGGGCGATATTCGAAGAACTCGGCGCCGACCCGGCGCGGGTGCTGCCCACCACCACCGAAGCCTTCCCGCGCCCCGCGCCCCGTCCGGCCTACTCGGTACTGTCCGACAAGGCGTGGCGACGCGCCGGGCTCACCCCGATGCGCCACTGGCGCGACGCGCTCCGTGGCGCGTTCTCGACCGCGGGTGAGACCTTCCGAGCTTTGGGGCCGACATGACCACGACCGTCTCGACGTTGACGCGCGCGCCGATCCTGCAATACCGCAGCCTGATCTGGAACTTCGCGCAGCGCGATCTCAAGGCCCGGTTCAAGGGCACGGCGATGGGCTGGGCGTGGTCGCTGATCCTGCCGATCGCGTCGCTGCTCACCTACACCCTCGTCGCCCACTACATCTTCCGGGCCGCGCCGCCGGACTTCGGCAATGGGCACAAGGGCAACTTCGCGGTCTGGCTGTTCGTCGGGCTGACCGCCTGGGGTTTTTTCGCCAACGGGCTCAACACCTCGATCGGCGCGTTGCTCGGCACCGGTGCCCTGCTGAAGAAGATCTACTTCCCGTCCTACGCGCCGGTCCTCGGCGCGATCATCGGCGTGGCGATCCAGAGCGCGATTGAACTCGGCCTGGTGCTGGTTGTCCTGTCGATGTTCGGCAACGTCGGGCTGAGCTGGCTGCTGCTGCCGTTCTGGGCTGTCCTGTTCCTGGGATTCGTCGCTGGGTTGTCGCTCGTGCTGTCGATCGCCAACATCTACTTCCGCGACCTCGCTCATCTCGTGTCGGTGTTTCTCCAACTGCTGTTCTACGCAACTCCCGTCCTCTATCAGGACTCTCTGATCACGAATCCCGACGATGCACAGGATCTTGATGAGCAACCCGCTGAGCCAGTTCGTGAACCTGTTCCGAGACCTCGCCTACGGGCTGACGCCTGGCAGCTGGAAGAGCTGGGGCTACATCCTGTTGTGGGCCGTCGGCATGATCGGGTTCGGTGCTGCGGTATACACACGCAACGGCCGTGACCTGGGGGAGCAGCTCTGATGAGCGCGTGCGTGCCGAGCAGGGCAGGCCGATGACCGAGATCGCCATCGAGGTCGCGGGCCTGTCCAAGCACTTCCGGCTGGCCACCGAACGGCGTGACTCGCTCAAGGAGCGCTTCGTCCGAGGCAGCGGCCGCTACGAAGAGTTCTGGGCGCTGCGCGACGTGTCCTTCGAGGTCGAGCGCGGCACGACGTTCGGACTCATCGGCCACAACGGTTCGGGCAAGTCGACGCTGCTGAAGATCCTTGCCGGCATCTACCGGCCGACATCTGGAACGGTCGCCGCCAACGGGCGAATCTCGGCGCTGCTCGAACTCGGCGCGGGCTTCCACGGCGAGCTCACCGGGCGCGAGAACATCTATCTCAACGGCGCGATTCTGGGCTTGTCCCGCAAGCAGATCGACGCTTCGATGGACGAGATCATCGACTTCGCCGGCATCGGCGACTTCATCGACTCGCCGGTCAAGGTGTACTCGAGCGGCATGTACGTGCGGCTCGGGTTCTCCATCGCCGTCACCGTCGACCCCGAGATTCTCATCGTCGACGAGATCATCGCGGTGGGCGATGAGGAGTTCCAGCGCAAGTGCTTTGACCACCTGTTCGAACTTCGTCGCCAGGGCACGACGATCGTGCTCGTCTCGCACTCGCTGGGCATCGTCTCCGACCTGTGCGACAACGCGCTGTGGCTCGACCACGGAAAGCCGCGCGCGCTCGGTGAGGTGCGCGACGTCGTCGACGAGTACCTGCATGACGTCAACAAGAAGGAAGCCGCGGCGAGCACCACCGTCGCCACCGACTCGGCCGGACCGGCCCGGCTCGGCTCGGGCGAGATTCGCATCCGCGACGTCGAGTACCTCGACGGCTCGGGTTCCACCGTCCCGTTCCTGATGTCCGGCGACCCGGCCACCATCCGGTTGCACTACGACGCCACGGTCGACGTCGCCGAGGCGGTGTTCGGCCTGGCGTTCGTACACGAATCCGGGGTCACCGTTGCCGGGCCGAACTCCGGCTTCGGCGATCGAGCATTCAAGGTCGAGGCGGGCGGCGGCCACGTCGACTTCCACCTCGAGCAGTTCGCTTTGCAGCCCGGTATGTTCCTCGTGACCACTGCAGTCGTCGACCGCGGCCACAGCTACGACTACGTCGACCGGGGTTTCGAGTTGCGGGTTCGCGCCGACAGCGCGTCGGCCGAGCCTGGACTCACCCGGCTGTTCGGCTCGTGGTCCTTGCACCAGGAACCGGCAAACGACCCCAAGGGAGCGAGCGCCCGATGATCACAGGCCAGATGCTGACCGCCCTGCTGCACGGGCTGTCTACCGGCTTCCCGGATCGGGCCATCAACGTCGCGTTGACCGGCGAGGGCATCGACGACGACCTTCGACGTGCCATGAGCAGCGCGATCTCGGACAACAAGATGCCTGCCGAGCAGGCGAAGGCCGTGGGCGACGTGCTGCGCGACGCCAAGGCCGACCAGTTCCTGATCAACGAGTGCTACCGGGCAGCCTTCTACCTCGGGCCGACCTGGGCCGAGATGGCCCAGAACCCGCTCTATGCGCACTTCATCGCCAACCGCGCGGGTCCGGTGCTCGACAAGTGGGTGCACTACTTCCCGATCTACACCCGCCATCTCGAGCGCTATCGCGGCCATGCGGTGAAGGTCCTCGAGATCGGGGTCTACCGCGGCGGCGGCCTGGACCTGTGGAGTCGCTACCTAGGCCCGAACGCCCGGCTGGTGGGACTCGACATCGACGAGGCGGCGGTGCGGGCAGTCGGCGACCGCTTCCCGGTCGTGCTCGGCGATCAGGAAGATCCGGAGATGCTGCGCCGACTCGAGAGCGAGTACGGCCCCTTCGACGTCATCATCGACGACGGCGGCCACGCAATGCGCCAGCAGGTCGCCTCGATCGAGACCCTCTTCCCGCTGCTCAGCGACGGTGGCACCTATCTGGTCGAGGACGTCCACACGTCGTACTGGGCCGAGTTCGGCGGCGCGCTGCACGGACCCGACACCTTCCTGGAATGGTCCAAGCAACGCGTCGACGACATGCACTCGCGCCACTGCAGCGACATCGACCGGACGAGCATCTGGGCCACGCACCTGGAGGGCATGCATCTCTACGACAGCGTGGCGGTCTTCGACAAGAAGGTTCGGTTCCGGCCCTTCAACGAGATCGTCGGCAGCTCCTCCTACCTGTTCGGCGACCGGTTCAGTGAGGGCCTGGGCATCGAGATCCTCGCCACCCGCGACGCCGTGATGCACGAGAGCGATCGCCTGCGCGAGCGGCTGGCCGAGTATGAGGCCGACGAAGGCTCACAAGAGCGCGTCGGCTCAGCGCGCGACGCTGCGGCAAACGCCGACGAGCTACGGCTCGCGCGCGCCGAACTGCAGCGGGCCAAGCAGCGCTCGGCCGAGCTCAGCGAGGCACTGTCGAGCGCCTCGGCCGAGGCCGAGCGGACGCGCGGCCAGCTCCTCGACAGCTGGGCGCAGGTGAAGAACATGCGCGCCACCCTGTCCTGGCGGGTTACCGCCCCGCTGCGCGCCGTGAAACGAATGAGGTCGCGGTGATCCTGCTCAGCCCGTCATCGGGGCGCCCTCGGGTAATCGACGAGGTGGCTGGCAAGGTCAGCTGTGAGCACGGCACATTGCCCGACACGGCGCCGGACCGCGTCGCGATCCTCGTCCACTACTCGACCTCGCCCAACGTCAGCAGGTCGTTTCGCACCCTGGTACGTGAGTTCGCCGATGGCGGCTACCTGCCGCTGGTCGTGTCGGCAGCTCCGGTCCCGGGCCCGCTGGACTGGGGCGGTGGCCTGCCGCCGCAGGCGGTCGTGTTGCGCAAGCCGAACGTCGGCTACGACTTCGGGTCGTGGGCGGTCGGGCTCAGCGCGCTCCCGACGGCGAAGAATGCCGGGCATGTGGTGCTGGCCAACGACTCGGTGCTCGGCCCGTTCGCCAGCCTGGCGCCGCAGCTTGCGGCCTTCGAGCAGTCAGACGCCGACGTCTGGGGTCTGACCGACACCCGCCAGTACTTCCATCACCTGCAGAGCTACTTCATCGGCTTTCGCCGCGGCGTGCTCGCCGACAAACCGCTCGCCAGATTCTGGAGCGAACGCCGGCACGAGCGCAGCAAGTGGGACATCATCCGCCACAACGAACTGGCGCTGAGCCAGCTGCTGCTCGACGAGGGTTACATCATGACCTCGGCGTTTCGCGCTGACGACGTGGTTTCCGCCGGTGAGAACCCGGTCATCCGCGCCTGGTGGAAGTTGATCGAGTACGGGTTTCCGTTCGTCAAGCGCGAGATCATCACCAATCCCTCGGTGGCGCCGCGCGCCGACTGGGTCGCCCGGGAGGTGAAGGCCCGGTTCGGGGTCGAGATCGATGATTGGCTGTGAAGCAATGAGCACCTGCCCGAATACAAGGACCGGCCGATGAGGCGAGTCACGCGCGCTGCCGTGTCGCGCCGGATCTCCCGCGGCCGTGCGGTTGCCGTGTCGCAGGTACGTGCCGCGCAGCAGCAATGGCGCCGCCGCGGTCCGCGCGTACCGGTCGACTTCGAGCGCTGGCTCGCCCGCCGCTCGGGTCGCAAGACCGCCGAATTCCCCGACGCATGGCGCGTGCGTGCCGACCTGAAGTTCGACAAGCCCAGCCGCGTCGGCGTGCTCGTCCACGTCTACTACGCCGAGCTCATCACCGAACTGCTCACCGAGCTCGAAGCGCTGCCGGTGCACTTCGATCTGATCGTCACCAACGCGAGCGAGCACCCCATTCACGTCGACGCCTCGCGGCTGCCGCGCATGCGCAACTGCGTCGTCATCGACGTCGAGAACCACGGTCGCGACATCTGGCCGATGGTGCAGGTCATCAACGCCGGGTTGCTCAACCCCTACGAACTCGTGCTCAAGTTGCACACGAAGCGCAGCGAATGGCGAGAGCAGCACGAGCTGTCCGGTAGCGGCGAGCAGTGGCGCTCGGGCCTGCTCGCCGCCCTGCTCGGCGGCCGCGAGAACGTCGCGGCCGTGCTCGGCGCCTTCGCCGAGAACCCCGATCTCGGCGTCGTGACGGCTCCGGGCAACCTGCTCGGCCCCGAGTACTGGGGCGGCGACCTTCAGCTGACCCGCGAACTGCTGCGCCGCCTCGAACTCGATGTCGACCCGGACTCGCTGCGCTTCCCGGCCGGGTCCTTCTACTGGATTCGCGGCTTCGTGTTGCAGGGCCTGCGCTCGTTGGGGCTCACCGCTGAGGACTTCGACAAGGAGGCCGGCCAGATCGACGCGACGACGGCGCACGCCATCGAGCGCTCGATCGGCATCCTCAGCGAAGAAGCCGGATTCGCGATGGCGACTCGCGACTCGATGCCCCAGCCGGACCCCGAGTCCTGGCGGCGCTACGAGCACGACGCCTCGCGCGCGAGGCGGGTGCGAATCGTGCCCTTCTACCTGCCCCAGTTCCATCCGACACCCGAGAACGACATGTGGTGGGGCCGCGGGTTCACCGAGTGGACGAACGTCACGGCTGCCCGCCCCGTCTACGAGGGCCACAACCAGCCGAACCTGCCCGCCGATCTGGGCTTCTACGACCTTCGTCTGGACGCGGTTCGCCAGGCGCAGATGGATCTCGCCTCGGCCCACGGCGTCGAGGGATTCATGTACTACTACTACTGGTTCGCAGGCAAGCGGCTGCTGTCCGAACCGATCGAGGCGCTGCTGCGCAGCGACGTGCAAAAGCCGTTCTGCATCATGTGGGCCAACGAGAACTGGACCCGCCGATGGGACGGCCGCACGTCAGACGTCCTGATGGGTCAGGACTACGAGCACGTGCCGGCCACGACGTTCATCGACGACGTCCTGCCGTTCCTGACCGACGAGCGTTACCTGCGCGTCGCGGGCAAGCCGGTGCTCGCGGTCTATCGCATCGGCCAGATTCCGGACTACGAATCGGTGGTCGAGCAGTGGCGCGAGCGCGCCCGCGAGGCCGGCATCGGCGAGGTGCTGCTGCTGAGCGTCGATGTCGCCCGCGAGTTCGACGGCCTGGCCGGCAGCGCCAAGGAGGCCGGCCTCGACGGCACACTCGGGTTCCCGCCACACAACCTCAAGTGGGACTGGTTGCCGCACGCGGGCCTCGGCGTCGACAAGCGCTTTCGCGGCAACCTGCTCAGCTATGAGTCGATGGTGCGCGATGCCGAGACGCGCTACGGCGTCATGGCCGACACCGACTTCCCGGGCGTGATGGTCACCTTCGACAACACCGCCCGCCGGCAGTGGAGTTCCGACGTCTGGTTCGGCTCGAATCCGTACACGTTCCGCCGCTGGCTGGCTTCGGCCGCATCTGCCGTGTCGCACCGCGAACCCGAGCACCGCATCGTGTTCATCAATGCCTGGAACGAGTGGGCAGAGTCGGCGGTTCTCGAGCCGACGCACCGGCATGGGTACACCTATCTGCTTGCGGTGCGCGACATCGTCCACGGGTGAGCCGGGGTGCCTTCCACTGTTCCGGTCATCGTCGTCCCGGTGTACGGCCGGCTCGAACTGCTCGCGCAGTGCCTGCGCGCGATCGACGAGCACACCTACGTGAGCGTGCCGGTACTCGTCATCGACGACTGCGGGCCTGAACCCGTCGACGAGGGCGCAGTTCGCAAGACGCTGCGCTCAGGCAGGCGGTTCACGCTCGTGCGCCACGAGCGCAACGTCGGCTTCGTGGCAACGGTGAACGACGCGTTCGCCCGTTGCGCAGGCTCGGACGTGGTGCTCGTGAACAGTGATGTCTGCGTCCTGCCGGGGTGGCTGGTGGCACTGCGCGAGGCGCTGGGCGAGGAAGCGGACACTGCCACCGCGAGCGCCGTCGCCGATCATGGCGGCATCCTGAGCGTTGCCGAGCTCGGTGCCCTGCGTGATGCGGCTCCGCCGGCCATGCGGCAGCGCATTGAGCATGCCCGGCGATCCACCGCCGTCGCCGTCGAGATACCGGTGGCGGTCGCGCACTGCACCTACTTCGCCCGGCAGGCACTGGCCGAAGTGGGCGGCTTCGACCTCGCCTTCTCACCCGGCTACGGCGAGGAGGTCGACTGGAGTCTGCGGGCAAGCCAGGCCGGCTGGCGGCACGTCGTGGCCCTGCACAGTTTCGTTTGGCACGACGAGGGCGCGAGCTTCGGCGCGAGCGCTGCCCGTGACCGGCTGCGACGACGCCACGAGGCGAGGATTCTGGCGCGCTACCCGCGAAGCTTCGTGCGCATACGCAGGTTTGCCCGGGATGCGTCCTCGCCCCTGGCGACCGAACTCGGCGCGCTCGCCCGCGCGCTGGGTACCGACACCGGCCACGTGGTGGCCTAGCCAGCGTGCGGTAGGTTCGCGCGCGTTCGCAGCACCGAGGATGGAGAGTTCATGACGCAGCACCAGAGCGCCCGGTCAATCGTGGACGCCTCATGAGTCCGGCCGGGCGTCGGCGGTCGGTGGGTTAGCCGCCATGAGTGACAGCGAGGTTGTCTTCAGCAATCCGGGTTACTGCCATTGCTGCCGCAGCGCCACCACGTTCGTGGCGCGCGATGAATGGCTGCGCGACTTCTATGTCTGCAGCAACTGCGGCTCCATTCCACGCCAGCGCCACATCCAGGCATACCTCGATACCCAGGTGCCGGGCTGGGAGCGACTCGTCGTGCACGAGAGTTCGCCCTCGAACGACTTCATCAAGCGCTTCGTGGCCGATTACACGGCCTCGCAGTACTTCCCGGACGTGACGCGCGGCGAGTATCGCGACGGAATCCGCAGCGAGGATCTCGAGGCGCTCACCCTGCCCGACGGATCGATCGACATCTTCATCACCCAGGACGTGCTCGAGCACGTGTTCCATCCCGAGGCCGCGATCGCCGAGATCAACCGCGTACTCAAACCAGGCGGCAGACACGTGTTCACTACGCCGAAGCACAAGTTGCTCGAGCAGACCATTCAGCGGGCACGCATCAGCGCCGACGGCACGATCGAGCACATCCTCGAGGAGCAGTACCACGGCAACCCGATCGGTGATAACCGCGCTCTGGTCACCTACGACTACGGGGTCGACTTCGAGCTACTGCTGAGCGACTGGTCCGGCGGCAGCGTGCAGAGCTTCCACACTCGTGACCGCTTGCTCGGCCTCGACGCCGAGTTCAACGAGGTTTTCGTCATCGCCAAGCCGGCGCTGGCGGGCGACCCGGCGGCGCACCCCCCGCTGCCCAGTGGAGCGCAACGGCTGGCGAACCTGGCGAGGCCGGTCGTGCCCCAGCGCGCCCGCCCGATGCTGCGCAAGCTGCTGCAACGCGCCGATCAGCGACTTTCGCCGCGGACGGGCCGCAAGCGGTAGCCATCCGGTTGCGACACGAGCGGAGTGCACGGTGCGAAGCCGACCGTCCTATAGAGTGCCTGAGTTGTGAGTAGCCCTGCCGTGACGGCGTCAGACGTGCTGCGCGCCGACGAGAGCGGGCAGGATGCTCCTGCGGCGACCCGTCGAGCGCGCCGTCTGCCATTGGCAGTGTGGGCCGTGGTGCTGCTGCAGGTTGCCTTCATGTTCGGTGCCACGGTGCTCTACCCGAGCTTCCAGAATCCGGATGAGCCCGCGCATGTCGACTACATCCTGGCTCATCGGCACGGGCACTGGATTTACGCGCCGGGCGAGCGTTCCTACCAGGGCGGGGTCCTCCTGGCGACCGGGCTCGTACCCAACACGCAGTTCCAGACCCACGTCGGCAGGCGGCCGGTCAAACCGCGCGACCAGCGGCCCTCCTTCGACCAACTAGGCACCTTCGCGGCGACGGATCGCCCGCCGAACCAGATGGTGCAGCACCCGTCGCTCTATTACGGATTCGCAGCCGGACTGAGCTTCCTGATTCCCGGCTTCACCCACCAGCATTTCGACGTGCAGGTGTTCTGGCTGCGCATGATCTCGCTGCTCTTGCTGGTACCGGTGCCGATTCTGATCTTCCTGACCGCTCGTCGGCTCACCGGCGACAACATCATCGGCATCGTCGCAGCGCTGATTCCGTTGACCATTCCGGGATTTATCCGCACTGGTGCCTCGGTCACGAACGACTCGATGGCCGTGCTCATGGGCAGCGTGTTGCTCTACCTGCTCGCCCGCGTCGCCACCGGTGACCTGTCGCGGTCGATGGCGGTGTGGACGGGCCTCGCGTGGGCCGGGGGGCTGCTGACCAAGGGTCTGGCCCTGGCCATGCCGCCGGTCATCGTGGCTGCCTACCTGGTCGGCGCTTCGGGTTCGCTGCGCGAACGCATCCGCGGCGCCTTTCGCCCGGCGCTGCTGTGCGGTGCGGTCGGTGCGGTGGTGGGCGGCTGGTGGTGGGTGCGCAACCTGATCGCCTACGGGGCGGTGCAGCCGAACGGTCTCGGCCCCATCTACAGCCAGCACCAGTTCGGCCCGGATCGCCCCGGCGGCACCGACCTGAAGTTCATCGAGCACTTCATCCGGCTGTTCAGCACGCGGGCCTGGGGTTCGCTCGGCCTGCTCGACATACCGGCCATGCCGCCACAGATTCCGGTACTGATCGAGTTGGTGTTCCTGGCCCTGGTCGGCGTCGGCGTGGCCGTCGGGCTGCGCCGCAGCCCGGCTCCCCGGTGGGCCGCGGCGGCATTCATCCTGCCCATCGTCGTCACGCTGGCCGTCCTGTACCTGGGAATGCGGCACTGGTACCTGACGACGCAGAAGCTGCCCGGCCTGCAGGTGCGGTATCTGTTCCCACTCATCGCGGGCATGACGACCCTCGCCGCACTCGGCCTGCGACGCCTGGCCGGGCGGTTGTCGCGGTGGCTGCCGCTCGCGGTGGCGCTGTTCGCCGTGCTGTTCCAGTTGGCTGCGGCCGCGGTCGTGCTCGACATCGAGATGTCGCCCAACGTGCCGGGGCGCTGGCGCCGAATCAAGGACGGGTTGCACTACGTGCTCGGTTGGGCGCCGTGGCGTCAGCCGGTCACCGACTCAATCCTCGTTCTCGGTGGCGTCCTCACGGTCGGCGCGCTCGCTTTCCTGGTGGCTACCGCGATTCGCAATCCCGTCGCGCCACTTGGCCTCGCGCGCGCCGGCGCGCACGGCGAGGCGGCGCCTGAACCGTCGCACGGATGAGCATCCGCACAGCCAGTACACTGCCGAGGCCGTCGCGCCCGGCTTGACAGCATCCGCCGTACAGATTCAGGAGGTCGCGTGGCGCACATGGATGACGTCGCGCATGCAGACGAGACCGCCGAAACCCGAGAGTGGGGCAAGCGGTCGATCGTCGAGCCGACTGAACAGCCACCCACCTCGAGGTTCGGGTTCAGCGCAATCTGGCGCGGTGCTCCCCGGATCGTCGGCTTCGCGATTCTGCTGAACGCGGCGATCATGGTGCTGTCGATATTCGCCTGGCCGCCCAACCGCTCGCCCGACGAGCTGGCGCACGTCGACATGATCGCTGCGGTGGCGCGGGGCACTGCGGTGCCCTGGCCCGCACCGGCCAAACTGCACTCGACCTACGGCGACAGGGCCAGCGTCGTATGGGCCGCAGGTTGCCGGTGCGAACCGCTTCCCGCGAAGGACGCTCCGGCGGCGTGGCCGTCCTGGAACGATGTCGGCGGCGACAAACCCACGGTGCACATCAACTGGATGGTGGAGCACCCGCCGGTCTACTACGGCGTCATGGCCGCAGCGCTGAAGGCGTTCCCGAACTGGCGCAACCATCCGTACAACGTGGTGCTCGCCTATCTGAAGCTGGTCAATCTCGTCTTCATCCTGCCGCTGCCGTTGCTCGCCTGGGCAGCCGCGCGCCGGTTCACCGGCAACCGCACCGTCGGCGCGACCGCTGCGGTAGGCGCGGTGCTGGTCCCGCACGTGCAGCACGTCGGCTCGTCGATCAACAACGACAACCTGCTGGTGTTCGAAGGTGCCCTGCTCGCGGTGTTGCTCGCCCATGTCGTCCGGGGCGACACGAGCAGGCGCACCGGCATCTTCGTCGGCTTGACGCTGACGGTTGCGCTGCTGACCAAGGGCACTGCGCTCGTGTTCATGCCGTGGGCCTTACTTGCCTACCTGATGGCCTGGCGCCGGACGAGGGCGGCCGACAGCGAGCAACGCCGGTTCGCGTTGCGGCGAAGCTTCGTGCCCGCCGCCATTGCGCTGATCGGCTCCGCGGTGCTCGGCGGCTGGTGGTGGGTCCACAACAAGATCGCCTACGGCGTCGTACAGGTCAACGGATCGATCGTCGACCAGCACGCAAGTAGCCACAAGCGCGTCCTCACGACGCTTTCCGACAGCGGCGTGCACTTCACGATCAAGCTCATCCAGAACATGATCGTCACCTACTGGCTCGACACCACCCAGCGACCCATACCCGACGACATCGGCGCGCCCAGTTTGACCCTCACCGCGATCGCCGCGATCGTGGTGCTCACCGGCATCGTGCGCGCGTTCGTCAAGCTTCCGGGTCGTGGGTCGGGGCCGCTCGAGCTGCACAAACTCGACGTCGTGTTCCTGATTGCCGTGCCCGTGATGATCTTCTTCGTCGTGTTCCAGGGTTCCTGGGGTGTCTGGCGCACCACGCTCGTGGCGCCTGGGCAACAGGGCCGGTATCTCAATCCGGGCTTGGTCGGGGTGCTCGTCCTGTTGGCGGTGGGTCTTTGGGTGCTGGCCGGACGCCGGTCGGTCCTGCTCATCGCCATCGCGGTCGGCATCACCCAGTTGATGATGGGCGTTGCGCTGGTCTGGACGTACTGGCTGCCGCGAGGCCGACCGGTGACGCTCGGCCTGTTCGCCGACACGTGGCACACCATGGTGGTCTGGTCGGCCCTGAATACCCCGGCGATGGCGGTGCTCGTTCTGTTTGTGGTGGCGTCGCTAGTGGCGTTGCTCTGGGAGGCGGCCCGTTTCAAGGTCGATGAACCCGGCCCACCCGCGGTACCTGCCGCGAACTCGCCGGCGCACTCGCTGCCGATCACCGTCGGAGGCTGAGCCCACAGCGTCTGCCCCGCTGTCGCTGATCAGTTGCGGCAGCTCGTCGGTAGCCGCCGCGGTGTTAGTTTCCCTCGCCGCCGCGCAGCGCCCCGGCAGGCGTCTTCGTCAAGGTCGACAGGTCCGCAGACTGCGAGGGAAACTCGCCGGCGCCGAATCGCATTTTCTTGGTGTGCTCGAGGGTGTCTTCGATGAGCATGCGATTGGTGCGTATGAGGTCGGAGATGATGCCGATGATGACGCTGAGGAATGCGACTATCAACAGCACGGCCCCGAACAGCAACGACTGAAGGTGGCCGCCAGGGTGCTCGTCCGCGATCTGAAAGAATGCCCAGCGCGCAAAGGGAATGATGCCGATAACGCCGAACATCGCGGCCAGGAATGTGAAGATCACGTACGGCTTGTACATGATGTAACCGCGAATGATCGCGCCGGCTGACATCAGCACGTGCTGACGCATCGACTTGAACAGGCGCGATTCTCGCGTCTTGGCATTCGTGACGACCGGAATGCTGGTGATCTTCAGTTTCTTGTTGCCGGCCTGGATGATCGTTTCCATGCAGTAGCTGAACCGGGTGATCGTGTTCAGCAGCATGAGGCTTTCGCGCGAGTAGGCACGAAAGCCGCTGGCGGCGTCGGGCAGGCTGGTACCGGCCGCCTTGTTCACGATCCAGCTGCCGAACTTCTGCAGCCGCACCTTTATCGGCGAGAAGTGCTCGACCAGATGGACCTGCCGGTCGGCGATCACGATGTCGGCGTCACCGGAGATGATCGGCTGCACGAGGTCGGTGATGCGCTCCTGCGGGTACTGGTTGTCGCCGTCGGTGTTGACGACGATGTCTGCGCCGAGTTCCAGCGCACGCTGCACGCCGTCGTGGAACGAGCGGCCGAGCCCGCGATTGCGCGCGTGCCGGACAAAGTGCGTGACACCGTGGGCCCGCGCGACCTCGACTGTGCGATCGGTCGAGCCATCATCGACGATCATGACAATGATCTCGTCGATCCCGGGGATCTGCTTGGGAATCGTCGAGAGAACCAGTGGGAGGGTCTCCTCCTCGTTCAAGCAGGGGACCTGTACAACCAATCGCAACGGATCACCTTTGTGTCTGGCTTGTGTCCGAACAGCTGCGTGTCTGACACAGCAACGAGGCTATTGGGCTCGTGCGCCGGCGGGAGCACGACGCCACAGCTTACCTACTGGAATGGGCAGTCCCGCGCAGCGTGGCCACCGGACGGATTGCCGGCGAGTCAGCACGAAGCAGGACGAGGCGCTCAATCGAGCGTCAGCACCGATGTCTGATCCGGGTACGGCAAGGTGGGGGTCAGCCCGCGCAGCCGGCGCTCGGTGACGTCGGCTGCCGCGATCGCCCTGCGGTAACGGGCCCGCCGACTGTTGTCGTAGACGATGATGCCGCCTGGAGCCAGCCGCGGAATCGCCGCGACCAGGCATGCCTCGCGTGCCCGCCCGTCGATGACGATCAGGTCGAACGAGCCACCCACCTTGTCGATCGTGGCGACATAGTCGGCGAAGTCGAGTCCGGCGTGGCCCTCTTTGGCAGACGGCACCGCCGGCGTGGCCGACTTCAGCGGCTCGACAACGTGGAAATCGATATTGGCGTACTGCTCAAGTGCTGGCCGGATGTGCTCGGCGAAGCCTGCATGGTGCTCGACGGAATGCAGCTCGTCGACGCGGCGGGCCAGCCACAACGTGCTGGAGCCCGAGCCGTACTCGAAGACCCGGATCGGGCGCGGATGGGCTGCCAGCCACGCCTCGACGACGTCGATGGAGCGGTAGGTCCACCACGGCACGTCGAGCTCGGCCATGGCCAGGGAATCGTGTACGCGGGTGAGGCTGTGGATCCAGTGCCGCAGCCGCCGGTCGCGCCCGGGGGCCTGCGCCGAAAGTACGCCCGCCCTTCGCAGCGTTCGCCCCGCCTTTCTGGCCGCGGTCGCGTACGCAACCTTGGCCCGATAGAACAGATCACCTGCGTCCATGGATTCCTCCTGGATTGGGCGCCGCCAGGGGGGGCGTCGAGACAGCCAGCCGTATGTCGTGTTGACGGCGGTCTTCCTTCGCTGGCTTTGCTGACTTAGTGGCGAGCTGAGCGCGCCACAGACCCATGACGCCACCTAGCCCGTCGACGACGATGAGCAACACCCGCGCCGTCGCGGCGACAGCGGTTGCCTCGGCGGCCGGCAGGCCGCTCAGCGCAATGAAGATGACTTCACGCAGGCCGGCGCCTGCGGGAACCGGAACAGCGAGAAAGCCGATGATCCACGCGGCGACGGCCGCGAACGCGATCCGCAGCGACTGGCCGTGGTAGTCGAATGCGTGGGTGACAGCGACCGAGGACGCGCCGAGCAGCACCCAGGTCGGGATCGACCAGCCGATCAGCCGGAGCATGGCGGGCCATGACTGCGGCTCGAGACTCAGCCGTCCGTGCGTGAGCCGGCGGCCGACGTCGAGCAGGCGCCCGAACACGGCCGGATGCACTGCGATCAGGCCGAGGGGGACGAGTGCGATCAGCGCCCAGCCCCACCCGATGCGCCCGCCGTCAGCGGCGGAGACGGGTGCGAGTACTCCGCAGACGAGGGAGGCCGCGACACACATCGACCCGTAGGAGATGAGTGTCGTCGTATAGCCGACGGAGCGGCTGACGCCCCCTCGGTAGGCGAGTTCGCCGCGACCCACGACCGGCCAGATGCCCCCCGGTAGGTACTTGCCGAGTTCGCCGCCGAAATACCATGCGACCGCGGTGCCGGCGCTGCGCCGCTCGCCGAACAGGGCCAGGCAACGCCACCACAGCAGGCCGAGCCCGGTCATCGACAGGGCGCCGCAGATGAAGGCGAGCACGATCCAGCCGATCGATGCATGCGCGATGGAGGGTCCGATGGTCGACCACTGATCGGCCAGGGTTTTGACGCAGAATGCCACCGCGGCGAGCGCGATGAGTAGCCCCACAGCGCGAAGAGCCAGCGCTGCTCCGGAGCGGCGCCGCTTGCCGCCGGCAGCCGGAGCGGCAGCCATTTCCGGGGGATTCTGCACGACAACGCACTCTAGCCGAAGCAGCATCGCGCCGAAGCGACCCTGGGCCCTGCTCCTGAGCGCGACGCTGCGCGCACGCCCGCTAGGCCTGCTTGGTCGCGCACGCCATGTACCCCAGGCTGACAGCTCGAGACAGCGGGCCGAGGTCGGTCGAGACCAGGTTGCGGCACATTTCCTGTGGGGCCGCGATCAGCGCCGAGACCGCCTTGTTGTCGACGAGCCACCGGAATCTGCCGAGCGCACCGGCCAAAGCGCGGATCGCGGCGACGACGGCCAGCACGGCGAAGTGGACGGCCAGGAGCACCGGGCCACCTTGCGCGGCGATCTCGTCGACCTGCAGGCCGTGCCGTTGCAGCACGGATCGCAGGCCGTAGTGCGTGGTGCGCCAGTAGTCGTAAGGCGCCTCGTGCGTCGGATACAGGAAGGGCACCGTGATCAGCAGGCGCCCGCCGGGCTTGAGTACGCGCGCGATCTCGCTGACGGCAGCCTCGGCGTCATCGACGTGCTCGAGGACAGAGGTGCACAGCACGACGTCAAAAGCCTTGTCCTGAAAGGGAAGCGGCGCAGCGAAGGAGAGGGCATCGATGCCGGGGGCAGGCGCGGCGTCGATGGCGACGACGCGTTGCACGCGCTCGCCGTACCAAGGTCGAAACGGCTGGTTGCCGGCGCCGAGATCAAGCAGGACTCCGCCCAGGTCGTCGGTGCGGCGCGCGAGCCAGCGCCCGACAGCGGCCCCAGGCAGCAGCGACAGCGTGGTCGCGCGATTCGAGTACGGCACGCCCCGAACCATGCGGACGGTGCCCTGTCGATGACGACTGCGGCCTTCATTGCTCATGTAAGAAGGGCGTCTTTCTTGTCGTGGTGATCGTGCCCAGCAGCGCGCGACGTTACCTGACCGGCGAAGTGAGCGAGACGACACTGTGCCACGTCGCGGCCAGCCCGTCGCGAAGCGACGTGCGCGGGACCCACTGCAGATCCGTGGCCGCGCGGCTGACGTCCAGCCAGGTGCTGGGCGCGTCGAAGCCCCGGGCCGGCTCTTGAATGACCGTCACGTCGCGAGGAGCGACGACCCCCCGCACGGCGTCGAGGAGGTCGGCCAGGGTTGTGGCTTGTCCCGAACCGATGTTGAGCAGGCGCGGAACCTCGTCGGCCTGGTGGCTGCGCACCAGGGCCTCGATGACGTCGTCGACGTACACGTAGTCGCGGGCGGCGGAATCCGGCCCGATGATGCGCACCGGCGCGTCGGCGGCGATGCTCGACAACCAGTGCGCGATAACTCCCTGGCCGCGACGGGCCGGCTGGCCTGGACCGTACGCGTTCGACACTCGCAGCACGGTGCTTCGCGGCGCGGCGGCACGGACCAGTTGCTCGAGCTCGTACATGGCCTCGCCGTAGGCGTTCACTGGGCGGATCGGCGATTCTTCATGATGCGGAGGTGCCGGCCGTGGGTCATAAACCGTTCCGCCGGAGCTGACCACGACGACAAGTGGCTCACTCCCGCTGCGATCGAGGCCATCGAGTAGGGTCTCGAGTGCACGGCGGTCGGCTGCGACTCGGTCGGCATGGCTGTCGGCGGTGGCCGGTCGCACGCTGCTCGCCAGCCAGAACACTGTGTCCGCTGCCCTCAGCTCCGCGTCGAGCCTGCCTGCACCATCGACGAAGGGATTTGATCGCGTGAAACACGCAGTGTGCACGCCGAGCGATCGGAACCGGGTGGCAAGGGCTGAGCCCAGAAAGCCAGCTGCGCCGACAATGGCGGCATCCTTGCTCGTGGGCACTGGTGCATAACCTCCGGGCATCAAGATGAGTAAACGTCGTCGATTGTTGGTGCTCGCGTCGACCTTCCCAGTGTCGGCGGCTGACTCAACTCCCGCGTTCGTCCGAGACTTGGCAGCATACGAGACGGCCGAGTTCGACACCACAGTGCTCGTCCCGGCCGTGCCTACCGGCGCGATGCGCGATCAGGGCGATGTCGATGTGCGCCGGTTCCGCTACTTCCCGCGCCGGTGGGAAGACCTTGCCGACGGCGCGATTCTTGAGAACCTGCGGGCGCGGCGCAGCCGTTGGCTGCAAGTGCCGCCATTCCTGCTGGCCGAGATCATGGCGGTACGACGACACGTCAAGCGATTGCGCCCGGATGTACTGCACGTGCACTGGATCATTCCGCAGGGACTTGCCGCCATGCTGGGCGGGCGCCGCGTCCCGATGCTGGTCACGACGTTGGGCGGTGACCTGTACGGCTTGCGCGATCCGTTGAGCCTGCGGGTCATCCGTGCTGTCATTCGCCGCGCGGCGGCAATCACCACCATGAACGAGGAGATGCGCCAACGCCTGATCGAGCTCGGCGCGGACCCTGAGCGGACCTATGTGCTGCCGATGGGTGCTGACACCAACGGCATCCGCGCCATGGCCAGCCAGGAGTCGTGCGTGCCCGGGCGGCTGCTGTTCGTCGGGCGCCTGGTCGAGAAGAAGGGCCTCGCGGTCCTGCTCGAGGCGCTTCGCGAGCTCGACAGCAGCGGGATCGAGCTGCGGGTGGTCGGTGACGGCCCGCTGCGCGCCAAGCTCACCGAGAGCGCCGCGGGCCTTCCGGTCACGTTCGTCGGCGCCTTGCAGCGCACGGAGCTTGCTCGCGAATACGGCGGAGCCGACGTCGTGGTGTTTCCCTCGGTGCCGGCGGCATCCGGGGATCAGGACGGGCTCCCGGTCGCACTGCTCGAGGCAATGGCGGCCGGCTGCTCGGTCGTCGCGTCGGACCTGCCTGGGCTGCGCGACGCAATCCGCGACGGCGAGAGCGGCCTGCTCGTCGCGCCGGGCGACCCACACGCGCTGGCAGCCACCCTTCGCGAATTGTTGGCAGACGCGGACCATCGGCGGCGCCTGGGTGCCATGGCGCTCAAGCGGAGCGAGCGCTACTCAGTGAGCTCGATCGGCGCTCGATATATCGCATTGCTCGACGACATCGGGTCCGGCCGGCAACCACGAAGTGCCGCGAGCCTGGAAGAGATCTAGCGCGCGTGAAGCGCGTGCTCGTTCGCACGGTGCTGCCAACGGCCGTCGGTGCATTGGCCGTTGCTGTAGCCATCCTCGCGGTCGTGCGGCGGTGGGACGGCCTGCGCCAGGCCATCGGCAGTATCGGGCCAACAGATCTGGCACTGTCGCTGATGTTCGGCATGATCGGCACATATGCGACGTACCGCATCTGGCGTGAGATGCTGCTGGGTCTCGGTGCGCGGTCTCCGGCGGGCGCGTCTGCCCGGCTGTTCTTCGTCAGCCAACTCGGCAAGTACCTTCCCGGCGCGGTGTGGCCGGTGATTGCTCAGATGGAGTACGGCGCTCGCGCGGGCCTTAGCCGCCGCAGCATGCTTGCGGCGAACATGCTCACCTTCGTGCTGAGCCTCGCGGTCGGGCTCGGGCTTGCGGGTATCTGCCTGCCGCTGTCCAGCACGGCGGCTCTGCACCGATTCTGGTGGACGTTCCTGCTGATCCCGGTCCTGGTCGCGCTGCTGCATCCGCGTGCCATTCCGGCCTTCATCGACTGGGCGTTGCAGTTGCTAGGACGAGCGCCGGTCGGGGCCCGGCTGCCATTTCGGTACAGCGTGCGCGGTATCGCCTGGGGGCTGGTGAGCTGGATCGCCCTCGGCCTGCACCTGCGCATGCTCACCAGCGGCCTGGGGGCGCATGGTTGGCCGGCACTGCTGGCCGCCATTGGCGGCGAGGCGCTGGCCATCTCGGCCGGGGTGATCGTCATTCCAGCGCCAGCTGGTGCCGGGGTGCGCGACGCCGTCCTCGTCGCGACGCTCACGCCGAGCCTGGGCGCCACAAACGCGCTTGCCGCAGCTCTGGTGTCTCGCGTCGTGCTGATCGTCGTCGACCTGCTGCTCGCCGCGCTCAGCGCAGCCGGCCGGCAGCGGCGCGAGCCGGGCCATGCCGCGCCGCCCGAGCCGAGGATCGATGGCCGGCGGCTGTTCGCGGCGCGCCGCCCGTCCGAGGGCCTCGACGCCGAAGGCCACCCGCCCGCGTCGCCGAGCTAGCGGGTAGGGCCCTACGCCGGTTCAGGCGGGTCTTTCGTCCGTTGCTGTGCAACCGACGCCATCGAAGGATGAGAGGTGGCTCGGGGTCGTCCAAGAAAGAGAGCGCATGAAGCGACCCCAAAATCGCACCGTCCTCGTCACTGTCCTTAGCACCGTCGCAGGTGCGGCGATCGCGGTTGGCACGATCGGCGCTGCTCCGGCGGGCGCGTTTACGGCAGAACGCAATCCTGCCCCTGCCTCAGGCGTCTGGACCGTGGACGGCGGAGGCAACGGCCACGGCCACGGCATGAGCCAGTACGGGGCGCGCGGCGCGGCGATGGCGGGCCTCGACGTCTCGAAGATCATCGCCTTCTACTACCCGGGAACCACCCTCTCGATGTCATCGTCGTCGAGCATTCGGGTGTGGATCACCGACGCCAGCGGCGCGACGACCGTAGCTGCGGTCGCTGGACTCAGCGTGACCGGCGTCGGCGCGTTACCGACCTCCGGCATCAGCCAGTGGCGGCTCGTGCCGAGCGGAGCCGGCCTGGCGTTGCAACGGCTGACGTCCGGCAAGTGGGTGACCGCGAAGGCCTTGCCCGCAAGCGCCACCTTCTCATCGACGTCCGGCGCCATTCGGCTGGTCCACGGCGGTGGTTCGTCCGACTTCCGCGGCACCCTCAGCGCTGTGCGCTCCGGGTCCGGCCTGATCACCGTCAACCGGCTCTTGCTCGACGACTACGTCCGCGGCGTGATCCCGAACGAGATGCCCGCAAGTTGGCCGGCCGCCGCCGTGCAGGCCCAGGCCATCGCGGCGCGCTCGTACGCGAGATACGCCCTCGAGCACAACGGATCCGGTGCCTACGACATCTGCGATACCACGAACTGCCAGGTCTACCGCGGCATGTCCTCTGAGGAGTCCGCGTCGAACGCAGCTGTCAGCGCAACCGCGAACGAGATCGTCAGTTACCACGGCAGCGTGGCATTCACCCAGTTCGCGGCATCGAACGGTGGCGCGATGGTGTCGGGCGGACAGCCCTATCTCGTCTCGAAGGCCGACCCGTACGACCACGAGCAATGGACGCGGACGGTCAGCGTCGCCTCGGTCGCCGGCTACTACGGCCTGGCGCGTGTCACCGAGATCGACATCACCGGGCGCTCGGGCGGCGGCCCGTGGGGCGGAGCCGTCACCTCGGCAACGGTGCGCGGCACCGACTCCTCCGGGGCAGCGCGGGCGGTGCCGACGACCGGCCCCAGCCTTGCGTCCGTGATGGGTCTGTCTTTCTCGCTGTTCCACCTACGCGGTGGCGTGCCGGCGCCGGCCGGTCACGTCGACGGGATCTCGGTCGAGACGGTGTCGTCGTACCGGATCGGCGGCTGGACGTTCGACCCGGCGCGGCCCGCAGTGTCGACCAGAGTGCACGTGTACGTCGACGGAGGTCCCCGATCCTTCGTCGCGAATCTCCCACGTCCGGACGTCAAACGTGCCTTCGGAATCTCCAGTGCTGCACACGGTTTCTCCGTCGTAATCCCGATCCCCGCGACCGGCCGGCACAAGGTGTGCGTCTACGGGATGGACGCCGTGTCCTTGCATCACAGCACGCTGTTGTGCACCTACCTGTCCGCGCCGTCGACGCCACTCGGGCACGTCGAGGCGGTCGTGCACTCCGGATCGTCCTATCAGGTCAGTGGCTGGACGTTCGATCCGAGCCTGCTGGGCGGCCCCGGACGCGTGCACGTCTACGTCGACAGCTCCAGTCACCCGTTCAATGCGGTACGCCCGCGCACCGACGTCGCGCGTCGCTACGGCCTGCGCAACCCGAACGTGGGCTTCGTGGCGAGCGTCCCGGTCCCGGCGGGGCTGCACCGGATCTGCACCTACGGCATCAACACGGCAGGCCTTGGCCGCAACGTGAGCCTCGGCTGCGTGACGGTTCGCCGCTGACAATCAGCGCGGCTGGTGACCCGCGACGCCGGGGCCGGATAGGCTTGCGCGTCCGCAGTTCCCCTCGCCCGGTCTGGAGTCCACCCGTTGCTTCGCGTGCTCCTTGACGCGACGGCTGTTCCTCCGGACCGCCGCGGAGTCGGGCGCTACGTCGACAGCCTGGTGCCCGCGCTGGTGCGCGCCGGCGTCGAGTTGCGCGTCGCCTGCCAACCTCGCGATGCCGCCCACTACGGCGAGCTGAGTGGCGCCGATCCGGTGCCGGTGTCCAAGAGCGCCGAACGGCCGGCAACCCGGCTGGTCTGGGAGCAGATCGGTTTTCCCGGCGTCGTGCGCCGCGCCGCGCCGCAACTGCTGCACAGCCCGCAC
Source organism: uncultured Actinomycetes bacterium (assembly GCA_963733615.1). GTDB lineage: Bacteria > Actinomycetota > Actinomycetes > Mycobacteriales > Jatrophihabitantaceae > DASXRA01. Next base: position 12,815 of record CAVTEA010000004.1, on the reverse strand, counting down.
TACACGCACCCGTTGCTCAGTCGGGTGCCGCTCGTGGTCACGCTGCACGACGCGACGTTCTTCACCGAGCCGGGCGTGCACACCCGCGTGAAGGGTCCCTTCTTCCGGACCGCCACGCGCCTGGCGCTGCGGCGTGCGACCTGTTGTGTGGTGCCCTCGCAGGCGACCGCTGACGAGCTGGTGCGGGCAGCCGGCGCCGAGGCGTCGCGGCTGCAGGTCGCGCATCTCGGCGTCGACCCAGGGGTCTTCTTCCCGCCCTCCGCGGCCTCGGTGCGCGAAGTCCGCGCCCGCCTGGGCCTGCGCGACGACCAGGGCTACATCGCATTCCTCGGCACCCTCGAACCCCGCAAGAACGTGCCTGCGCTGGTCCGCGGTTGGGTGGCTGCCGCGAGCGGGCGGCAGAACCCGCCGGCACTCGTGCTCGCCGGCGGCGCCGGATGGGACGGCGGGCTCGACACCGTTCTGGCGCAGGTTCCGCCGGGTCTGACGTTGCTGCGGCCGGGGTACCTGCCGGTGGGCCAACTGGCCGGGCTGCTCGGCGGCGCCGAACTCGTCGCGTATCCGAGCCTCGGCGAGGGATTCGGGCTTCCGGTGCTCGAGGGCATGGCCTGCGGCGCGGCCGTGTTGACCACGCGCCGGCTCGCCCTGCCCGAGATCGGCGGCGACGCCGTGGCCTACACCGAACCGGATCCGGCATCCATCGCAACTGCGCTGCGCGCCCTGCTCGACGATCCGCGTCGGCGTGGCGAACTCGCGGCTGCCGGGATGGCGCGCGCGGGCGGGTTCACTTGGGATGCCTGCGCGGCGTCACACGTCAAGGCCTATGAGCGGGCATTGCAGGGGAGTGCCACATGACCGCGCTGCCGGTTGTCGTCGTCACCTACTCCTCGGGCGACTCGCTCGCCGCATTCCTCGACTCGCTGTCCGCCGCGACCACCCAGCCGCTTGACGTCGTGCTGGCCGACAACGGCTCGGCCGACGGCTCGGTCGAGGCTGCGGCGCTTCGCACCAACGTCCGCGTCGTGGCCACCGGCGGCAACGTCGGGTACGGGCGGGCGGTCAACGCCGGTATCGCCACCACGAGCGGAGAGCTCGTCGTGATCGCGAACCCCGATGTGGTGTGGCAGCCGGGCGCGCTCGACGAGCTTGTCGCCGCAGCCAAGCGGTGGCCGCGCGCGGGTTCACTCGGCCCGCTGATCAACACGCCCGACGGCGCCATCTACCCGTCAGCGCGTGCGCTGCCCTCGCTGGGCCGCGGCATCGGTCATGCCCTGTGCGGCTGGTGGTGGCCGGCCAACCCGTGGACCGCGTCCTACCGGCGTGAGCGCGGCGAACCGGTCGAGGGCCCGGCACACTGGTTGTCGGGCTCGTGCATGGTCGTGCGCCGCGCGGCGTTCGACGCCGTGGGTGGCTTCGACCCGGCCTACTTCATGTACTTCGAGGATCTCGACCTCGGCGAGCGCCTCGGCAAGGCCGGCTGGCAGAACGTCTACGTGCCGAGCGCGGTTGTCGTGCATACCGGCGGGCACGCCACGGCGCGCGATCCCGGCGCGATGGCCGCCGAGCACCATCGCAGCGCGTGGATCTACCTGTCTCGGCACTACCCGGGCTGGCGCTGGGCGCCGGTGCGCTGGGCCTTACGCGCCGGGTTGTTCGTGCGCTCGGCGGTTGCCCGGCGGGTGCGCGGGGTCGCCGAGGGTGCGGCGCCGCAGCGTCGCGGCTGAGCGGTCAGACGAAGTTGGTGCGTCCCTGCTCGCGGAGCAGTTCGGTGAGTTTCTTGACGTCTTGAGCTCGATCGCGCCGGCACACCAGGACGGTGTCGGGCGTATCGACGATGATCAGGTCGTGGACGTCGAGGGTGGCCACCAGCCGTCCCGAACTCGGCACGACGATGAGACCGTCGCTGTCGATGCTGACCACGGGATGTTCGCCGGCGTCGGCGTCGACGATCGTGGCCCCGGAGTCCGCACGTCCCAGCAACGCAGCGACCGTTTCGAAATCGCCGATGTCGCTCCAGCCGAAGTCGCCCGGCACCGTGCCCACGAGTCCGTCGGCGGCGGCCGGTTCCATGACGGCGTACTCGACTGCCACCCGGGGCACTGTGAGCCAGCGCCGGGCCAGCGCATCCTCATGGCCCTGGCTGTCCCACACGTCGGCGATCTCGCGCACGGGGGCTGCGACGTCGGGGCGCCGCTGCTCGAGCTGGTCGAGGAACGCCTGCGCCTGCCAGATGAACATGCCCGCGTTCCACAGGTAGCGCCCGGACTTCAGGTACTCCGCTGCCACCTCCAGCGACGGTTTCTCGCGGAACGTGAGCACGTTCTGGACGGTGCCGATGGTGGCCGGCGCGCTGCACTCGAGGTATCCGTAGCCCGTCTCCGGACGGGTGGGCGTGATTCCTATGGTCATCAGGCGGCCTTCGCGCGCGCCCTGGACGGCCGCGAGCACAGTTTGGCTGAAGGCGGCGGCATCGCTGATCAGATGGTCGGCGGCGAACGAGCCGATCACCGCGCCAGGCGATCGGCGGGCGATCACCGCGCTGGCCAGGGCAATCGCCGCGCACGAGTCGCGGGGAGTCGGTTCGACGAGGATGTTCTCGTCTGGCAGTTCGGGCAGTTGCCGGGCCACCGCGGCCGCCTGCGCGACACCGGTCACGACGTATACCCGCTCGGCGGTGACCAGCGGGGTCAGCCGGTCGATCGTGGCCTGAAGCAAGGATCTGCTCGTGCCGGTCAGTTCGTGCAGGAACTTCGGGTTGCTCTCGCGAGACAGCGGCCATAGCCGAGTGCCGCTACCGCCCGCTGGGACGACTGCATGCAGGTCGTCGGCGAGGTGCACTATGGTCCCGGTTTCGTCGCGCCGATTCGGCGATGGCCAGTAGGTCAATGCACTCTAGCGGAGCGGCCTGCCCGGCTTGGCACGGTTCAGAAGGGTGGCGATGAGGGCGGATCACGCGGAATCGACGTGGCGGCCGGGCCGTCCGGTCGACGTCGTCGGCACCCTTGCACCCCTGCTGCGCGGGCGGGGCGATCCGGCACATCACCTCGACGCCGACGGCACGTTCTGGTGGGCGGCGGCCACGCCGCACGGCGCGGGCACGATCACGCTGCGGTCCTCGCGTGAGGGCGTCCGCGCGGCGGCCTGGGGGCCGGGCGCGCAGTGGCTGTGCGCAGGCGTCCCGGCGCTGCTCGGTGCCGAGGACGACTGGAGCAACCTGGACTGCTCGGTCCATCCGCTGCTCGAGCGCACCCGGCGGCGCTACGTGGGTGTGCGGCTGCCGCGCACCCGGTTGATTCTCGACTCGCTCGTGCCCGCCGTGCTCGAACAGCGCGTCACCGGCGTCGAGTCGCGTCGCGCCTGGCGCGGCCTGGTGCGCCGCTTCGGTGCGCCTGCCCCAGGGCCGATGGAGGGTCTGCGCGTGCCGCCTGGCGCGGCGGCGATCCTGTCTATCCCGACGTGGGAATGGCATCGCCTCGGTGTCGATCTGGCGCGGCAACGGGCGATCCGGGCGGCGGCAACGGTGGCCGATCGGCTCGAGGAGTGCACCGCGCTACCGGCGCCGGATGCACTGGCCAGGCTGCGTATCGTGCCCGGTATCGGCGAGTGGACCGCGGCCGAGACGGCGCAACGGGCGCTGGGCCACCCCGACGCGGTGAGCGTCGGCGACTTCCACATTCACGACATCGTCGTGCACGCGCTGACCGGGCGCCCGCGTGGTGACGACGCCGAGATGCTGCGACTGCTCGAGCCGTGGCAGGGCCAACGGCAACGGATTGTCAGGCTGATCGAGCTGTCCGGGGTGACCAAGCCGCGGTTCGGACCACGGCATTCCTCGGTCGACATCCGCACGATCTAGTACCCAGCGGGTATCGCGAGTACCGCCCCTCAGATGTCGAGACGGTGCACCGCATTCGCGCGCTGGTAAACGCAGGGCTGAGCACGAGCCTGATCGCCCGGGTGCTGCCGTGCGTACAGGACGGCGGCGAACGGCTGGTGCCCAACTGCCCTTATCTGATCGCCGAACTGCACCGCGAACGCGCCCGACTGTCCGAGGCGATCGAAGCGCGGCGCAGGTCGCGCGGCATGCTCGACGAGGTGATCGCGGCCGCACCGGCGCGAGTCACCGAGCTGGCTGCGCTGAGCGTCACTGCGCGGCGAGCACCTGCCGGAACGGCACGAGACCGCTCTGCACCTCGTTGATCCGCCCGGCCGCATGCCACAGGTCGAACCACTCGTTGTCGTTGGGCAGGAACGCGCGATCGAAGACGGCCAGCGCGAGTGACTGCAACTGCGCGGCCGGGGCGAATCCCGCGGCGGCCAGCCACTCGCGCACGAACGGGCTCTCGACGGCGTTACGCGCCCCCGTCAACGCGCCGACCAGGCACGCGCCGGCGATCGCGACGTTCATCCGGGCGGCTGAGATGTAGCCGGACGCCTCGACCACGCTGGCCATTCCTTCGCCGATGCGGGCCGCGGCTTTCTCCGGGCTCATGCTCTCCAGGCCGCCGACGAAGTTCATCGCCCCGTCATTGTCGAACGGTCCGGTGTCCCAAGAACTCACGAGTTCTGCACCCCCCTAAATCTCGCAGCCTACTGAAGAGTCTGCAGAACGGCGTCGGAAAGCGCGGGCCAGGCCAATGCCGCCCATGCATCGAAAGCCCGATCGGTGAGTGCGATCAGACCGACGTTCGCGTCAGGGTCGATCCAGAGCATCGTGCCGCTCTGCCCGAAGTGGCCGTAGGTCCGCGGCGAGTTGCGCGTACCCGTCCAGTGCGGGTGCTTGTTCGAGCGGATCTCGAAGCCGAGGCCCCAATCGTTCGGATCCTGCGCCCCGAAGCCGGGCAGCACGCCACGTAGCCCCGGGTACTGCACCGTGGTCGCGTCGGCGAGAGTGCTCGGATGCAGCAGCCCGCTCGGCGCGAGCAGTTCGTGCACGACGCGCGCCAGATCGTCCACTGTGGACAGTCCGCCCGCGTGGGCCGGGCCGGGAAGCGACGTCGCTTCCAGCCCGAGCGGCTTGACGACAGCTTGCTCGAGATAGGTGGCGAACGGCATCTCGACGCCACGTTCGACAAGTGTGGCGAGCAGATCGAAGCCGACGTTGGAGTAGACGCGACGCACGCCCGGCGCGAACGACCGCAACGGGCGCTCCGGCGCGAGTCCGGATGCATGCGCCAGCAGATGCCGGATCGTGGCCCCGGGGACGATCTGCTCGTCGGCGGGGTCGGTGAGATCGATCGCGCCTTCCTCGACGGCAACCAGGGATGCCAGCGCAACCAGGGGTTTCGTGACAGACGCGAGCGGGAACACGTGGTCGGCCCGGCCGTGTGTGGCGACAACTCCGTCTGCAGACACGACTGCCACCGCGGCAGTGGGTACGGGCCAACTGTCCACAGTGGACAGAGCTGCACTGAGTGACATCAGCCCAGTCGCGCCCGTGCAGCCGAGATCAGCTCGGGAATGGCCGGGGCGATGCCGTCGGGCAGCTCGTCCCACGAAAACCAGCGCAGATCAAGTGACTCGACGCTGATCACGGGTTCGGCGCCGTCGGGTGCAATGGCGTAGTAGCACACGTCGAAGTGCCTTGTCGGCACACCGAGCGAGCAGGTCACCGGGTACACCGCCAGCTTGAGCGGTGTCGGGTCGAATGACAGGGTGCCGAGCCCGCTCTCCTCACGCGCCTCGCGCGCCGCGGCATCGAGCAGTGACCGATCGCCCTGCTCGCAGTGCCCGCCGACCGGTAGCCATTTGCCGACGCGCGGGTGCAGGGTCAGCAACACCGAACGTCGCGACGGGTCGAGGACGAGCGCGCTCGCGGTCAGGTGGCCGGGAATGCAGGAGCGCCACGTTGCGTCCGGTCGGGCGGCGAGAAACGCGAGAAACGCTTGCCGCGCCGAAGAATCCGGCTCGAACGCGGTGATCACCGCGACGGCTTCGGTGTGCAGTGGTGGTGAGATCTCCGTGGCTCCGCCTGCGTCCTCGCGGCCTACCGCGATCGCCTCGGCGGTACCCAGGCGGAACAGGTCCTCGTCCGCGCCGCGGATGAGCTCAGTGCTGCCGAGACCGTCATCGGGTAGGGGACGCACTCCGCGCACTATCGCGACTGGCACGCCGGTGAGCTTGCCCTTGACGAGGTCGGCGGCCGCCGCGATCTCGTCGGCGATTGCGACCGTCGTGACGGTGAGGACGTTGCCGTGCGAGTCGACCCTGCCGCGCGCGTCGAAGATGGCTCGCATGCCTGCCACGCCGACGGCTGCGTCGGTGATGCCGGAACGCCAGGGCCGGCCCATCGAATCGCTGATGATTACGCCCACGTCGACCCCTGCGCGCCGCTGTATCGCCTCGCGCAGCGCCGCCGCCGACTTGTCGGGATCCTCAGGCATCAGCGCGATCTCGTCACGGGACACATTCGACTCGTCGATGCCGGCCGCCGCGAGTACCAGGCCTTGCCGGGTCTGCACGATGCGCAGGTCGCCGCGCTGTGCGACCAGGCGGCTGGTCTGCGCGCTGATCGCCTCCTGCCGCACCTTCTCGCGCTGCGCCGGATCTGTCGTGCCAACCGAGATAAGCCGCCCCTCGACCTTGGAGACGGCTTTCGAGGTCACCACGAGCACATCGCCGTCGCGCAAGGACGCGTGCTGCACGATGACTTCGCCGAGATCGTCTCCCGGGCGCAGTTCGCCGATGCCGCGTACGGGCAGGATCTCGATGCGCTCGGCCGAATGATCGTCGGCGGTTGGGTCAGCCATCCAGGAACTCCAGTGCCGTTCGCACCATCTGCGCGGTGGCGTCGTCGTCGGTCATCAGCAGCGGCACGACGCGGACGGTCATGCCGTCGATCTCGGCCGTGTCGGTGCTGTGCACCAGCCAGCCGTCGAGCAGTCCGCCGTCGCGGCGGGCTCCGTAGTGCTGCCCGACGCCTTGCGCGGAAACCTCGACCCCGATCGCCGGAAGGCACGCGTCGGCCATCCCACGTACCGGCCGGCCGCCGACGATCGGGGAGAGGCCGACGACCGGGGCGGCTGTTGAGGCCATCGCTTCGCGGATGCCTGGCACCGCAAGGATCGTGCCGATGCTCACGACGGGGTTGCTCGGAGCCAGGAGCACGATGTCGGCGGCTGCGATCGCCTCGAGAACGCCGGGCGCGGGTTTTGCGTCGTCAAGGCCGACCTGCACGAACGCCTGCGCCGGCACGGCGGCGTGCTGCCTGATCCACCATTCCTGGAAGTGGATCGCTTTGCGGGTGCCGTCGAGATCGACGAGCACGTGCGTCTCGCAGCGCTGGTCGGTCATCGGTAGCAAGGTCACGCCCGGACGCCAGCGGTTGCACAGCGCCGCTGTGACGTCCGAGAGCGGGTAGCCGGCGTCGAGCATCTGCGTACGCACGAGGTGCGTGGCGATGTCGAGGTCGCCGAGGCCGAACCACGACGGCTCGGCGCCATAACCGGCCAGTTCGTCCTTGATCCGCCAGGTCTCATTCGCCCGGCCCCAACCCCGTTCGGGGTCGATGCCGTCGCCGAGGGTGTACATGACGCTGTCGAGATCGGGACAGATGCGCAGGCCGTGCAACGTCACGTCGTCGCCGGTGTTCACGATCGCGGTGATGTCGTCGGTGGCGCACGCGGCGCGAACGCCGCGCAGGAACCGGGCTCCGCCGATTCCACCGGCAAGGACGGTGATTCGCACCCTCCGAACGTACGCGATGCGTGATTGCATGGGCTGTGTGGGACCGATCGTCGAGCTGCGCAGCCTGCCGGAACTGCTCGCGTGTGCCGGCGGCGACGCGGTAATCACGTGGGCGGCCCAGCAATTCACAGCCGGCGTTCGCAGCTGGCGACTCGGCGACGCCGTTGTGGTCGCGAGCAAGGGGCTGTCTCGCCGGCACCGGCTCGCGGTCCGCGGGCCAGACGTTGCCGTCGCCTCGCTGGTGCGGCACGCGTTCGCCGAAGTCGGCCCGGCGCGCCCGCTCGGCTCGCCCGACCTGATGGCGGCGATCTGCCGGCGGGTCGAATCGCTGCGCTTGATCGCGACGTTCGGTTGGATGCAGGGCACCACCCGAGGCGCTGACGACACGCGTGCACGCGTCATCGCAGACGACGAGATGATGCAGGTGGACGCACTGCTCGATCTCGCCTTTCCGGCGTCGCACGCACGTCCCGGTGAGCGCGGTGTGCGCCGCTGGTGGGGTGTGGTCGAGCAGGGCCAGGTGCTTTCGTGCGCCGCTGACGCCTGGAGCGCGCCGACGGTGGGCTTTCTCGCCGGCGTCGCAAGCCATCCCGGTTCCCGCGGCCTTGGTCTGGGCCGCGTCGCAGTGGCTGCGGCGGTAAACGCGATCGTCGAGACCTACGGCTGCGTGGCGCTCATGGTCGACGAGTCCAACACCGCGGCCCGCACCCTCTACGCCTCGCTCGGCCTGACCTGGCAGGACCTCGCCGCTGCCGCCCTACCGCGAAGGGCCGAGGCGGGCGCGCCAGCCGTCGTGGCTCGGCGGCCTGCGCCAGCCGGGTGATCCGCCGCGGCGAGACCGGCGCATTGCCGTCGCCGCGATCGTCACGACGCCTTGCAGCGTCTCGTTGCCGAACGAGGAGACAAGGGGAGCGAGGTCTTGCCGGACCGCGCTGGGCCGCGGCCGTTTGCCGCTGATGCCGCCTGCGACAGCGAGGGTGGCGAGCACCGCTTCGCGGGTGTCGGCCGGCGCTCGCTCGTATTGCGCCACTCGCTCGAGCTCGTAGGTGAGTGCGAGTACGGCATCGGCGTCGGCATCTGAGAATGACGCCGGCCAGCCGTGTTTCTGCTGCCATCGGCCATCGGTGAGCAGCTCTTTGCGCAGCGCGATGCAATCCGAACTGACATGGCGGAACCAGCGCATCCACGCGATGCCGGGTCGTCCGTCGACGGCGGCGAGCACCGCGTCGAGTTTGGCGTCGCCGGTCGGCTCGGCTGTGGGGACGACGGCCGGGGCGCCCGCATGATCGACGATCTTGCCGAGCATGGTCAGGTCGGCGAACAGCGCGGCGCGCAGCGCAACGTCCACCGAGCTTCGGTGCTTGATCCGACCGCTTCGCGGATCGCGGGCGACTCGAAGGAGCTTCGTCGCGATGCGGTCCGCAGGTGCGGGCTCGGGCGTGGCTGGTTGAGTTGAGTCAGGCACTCGGTCGATCCTGTCGTTCGCAGCTGTGGACGGCTTGCCGCCGGGTCCGCAACAGCGCCCCGACCTCGTGCATCGTGAGCACCACGGCGCCGCGGCGGATCGCCTCGGCGCGCAAGTGCGGGGGTAGGTCGTAGTGCCAACGCCACGGATGATCCTGGAAGAACCGGCGCGGCATGCCGATCTGGTCGGCCATGCGGTGCAGCTCGGAGCGATCGTCGGCCAGCAGGTGGCAGAACTCGCTGAACCGGAGGCGTGCACCTGGGTAGTCGCGCACCGCATCGACGTAGCAAGCCATGACGTGGCCGAGCCTACGTCGCGCCCGGCCGCGTGCGCAGGGGAGCGGCGCCGCCTTGCGCGGCGCCGGAGACGGGCTTCGCAATCTCCTCAAACTGAGCCACGGATTCAGCCGCCCGGCCACGCTGTGTGGACCGGGCTCGGCGAGGCGGGGCACTGGCGCGATCTGCGCCACGGAGAGATGCTGTAGTGGCAGCTGCAGCCCGGTTCCCCGGGCGCAGACAGGTGGAGGACCAGTGATCGTCCTCGTCGTCTACACAGCTCTCGTCGTGGTGCCTGCAGTCGGGTTCTACATTGCCGCAAGGGTCATGGACCGGTGGTCGCGCCGTGCCCCCGAGTCGTGCACGGCGTGCGACGAGGCGCCGGCCGCCGAGAATCTCGGTCGGCTCGTCGACGATCTGCGGCGCCTGGAAGCGGAGTACATCAAGATCGAACGATCGGATCTGCCTGCTCGGGCCGCGCGCTTGCGCGCTGTCGCCCTTGCCTACGACGACACGTTGCGCGCGTGCTGCCTGGCGCTCGGGTTGCCGGAGCCGGACGAGCGCCCGCTGAGCGGGTTGATGCGATTGCAGACCGAGGCCGAACTCGCCCAGCGCGGGTTGGTCTGGTAGTCGCACGAGCCACGCGCTGACACGCCCCCTCGCCTGCTTGTCTAGGGTCGATGCGTGAGCGAACTGCCAGCACCCGACGAGTCCGCCGTACGCCGGGCTCTGCGCCGTGCGCGCGACGGAGCCGCGCTCAACCCGACAGAGGCCTCGACGCTCATGGCGGCGCGCGGCGACCAGCTCGCCGAACTCACCCGTGCCGCGGCGAGAATCCGCGACGCGGGGCTCGACGCCGCTGGTCGTCCCGGCGTGGTCACCTACTCCCGCAAGGTGTTCATCCCACTCACCCGCCTGTGCCGCGACCGTTGCCACTACTGCACATTCGTCACGGTGCCGCATCGCCTGCCGGCTGCGTACCTCGAGATCGACGAGGTCGTCGACATCGCCGCCCGCGGCGCCGCGCTGGGCTGCAAGGAGGCGCTGTTCACGCTGGGCGATCGTCCCGAGGATCGTTGGCCGACGGCCCGCCGGTGGCTGGACGAGCGCGGCTACGACTCAACGGTTGCCTATCTGCGCGCGGCCGCGATCGCGGTGCTCGAGCGCACCGGCCTGCTGCCGCACCTCAACCCGGGCGTGCTGAGCTGGACGGAACTGCAACGCCTCAAGCCGGTCGCGCCGAGCATGGGCATGATGCTCGAGACCACATCGCGCCGGCTGTTCGAGCAGCCCGGCCAGCCGCATTTCGGCAGCCCGGACAAGGATCCGCAGATACGGCTGCGCGTTCTGGACGACGCCGGCCGGCTGTCCGTCCCGTTCACCACCGGCATCCTGGTCGGCATCGGCGAGACGCGCCTGGAGCGCGCCGAGTCACTGTTCGCGATCCGGCACACGGCCCGCGAGTACGGCGCGATCCAGGAGGTGATCGTGCAGAACTTCCGGGCCAAGCACGACACCGCGATGCGCAACGATCCCGACCTCGACATCGACGAGTATGTGGCGACGATCGCGGTCGCGCGCCTGCTGCTCGGGCCGACCATGCGCGTGCAGGCGCCACCGAATCTCGTCGACCTGGCCGAGTGCGGCCGGCTGCTCGACGCCGGTATCGACGACTGGGGCGGCGTATCGCCACTCACGCCCGATCACGTCAATCCGGAACGGCCGTGGCCGCAGGTCGATGCCCTGCGCGACGTCACCGCGCAGCATGGATTCGCCCTGCGTGAGCGACTCACGGCGCATCCGCACTATGTCCGGGCCGAGACGCCGTGGCTCGACCCGCGCGTCGTGCCGCACGTGCGAGCACTCGCCGAGCAGTCCGGGCTGGCGGACGAACACGTTGTCCCGCAAGGAATCCCCTGGCAGGAGCCGGATGCCGAGTGGGTGTCGCAGGGACGCACTGATCTGCATTCAGCAGTCGATACCGAGGGGCGCACCGACGACCGGCGCTCGGACTTCGACGAGGTGTACGGCGACTGGGCCGAGATCGCCGCCCGCGTGCATACCGAACTGTCCACAGTGGACAGTGACATCAGAGCGGCATTGCGTTCTGCCGAGCGCAATCCGGCCGGATTGAGCGAGCAGCACGCCATCGCGTTGATGACTGCAGACGGGCCGGCGCTCGACGCCGTGTGCCGGCTGGCCGACGACCTGCGCCGTGACACGGTCGGCGACGACGTCACCTACGTCGTCAACCGGAACATCAACTTCACCAACGTCTGCTACACCGGTTGCCGGTTCTGCGCGTTCGCGCAACGGGCCACGGATGCCGATGCATACACGCTGTCGACGGCCGACATCGAGTCGCGGGTACGCGAGGCAGCCGCTGACGGTGCGACCGAGATCTGCATGCAGGGCGGTATAGATCCTTCGCTGCCTGCCACGGCGTACTTCGATCTGGCCCGCGCGGTGAAGCGGGCATCGCCAGGCATTCACCTGCACGCGTTCAGCCCGATGGAGGTCGTCAACGGCGCATCCCGCGCTGACCTGTCCATCGCCGACTGGCTGAGTGCGGCCCACGAGGCAGGCCTCGACTCGATCCCCGGCACGGCCGCCGAGATCCTCGACGACGACGTGCGATGGGTACTGACCAAGGGCAAGTTGCCGACGAGCGCGTGGATCGAGGTGGTCACGACGGCGCACCGGCTCGGCATCCCGTCGACGTCGACGATGATGTTCGGGCACGTCGACCGTCCCGACCATTGGGTGCGCCACATCCAGCTCATCGGACGGCTGCAGGACGAGTCCGGCGGCTTCACCGAGTTCGTGCCGCTGCCGTTCGTGCATACCCAGTCGCCGATATACCTCGCTGGCATCGCCCGGCCCGGACCATCACAGCGCGACAACCGGGCCGTGCACGCCCTGGCTCGCATCCTGTTGCACGGGCGCATCCCCAATATCCAGACCAGTTGGGTGAAGCTCGGTGACGACGGCAACCGCGCAGATGCTGCGCGGCGGAGCCAACGATCTCGGCGGCACGCTGATGGAGGAGACGATCAGCCGGATGGCCGGATCGACGCACGGCTCGCGCCGTTCGGCGACAGATCTCGCCGCGTTGGCGGCACGGATCGGGCGGCCTGCTCGTCAGCGAACAACCCTCTACGGACGGGTCGAATCGCCCGCAGTGGCCTAGAGGATCCCCTCCCGCCCGGCTTCTGCTAGATAGCAGATCCCAGCTTGACTTATCGGTAACGACACGAGTGTAATTCCAGATGTGTCATCCGGCCCGAGGAGTGCCTGAACGTCTCGGAGCCGGGAATCACGCGAAGGAGGGCGCCGTGACGGACATGACCAGCAACGTGTACGAAGCCGATCTAGCCGAGATATTCGGA
>CAVTEA010000003.1:0-82682 GCA_963733615.1 uncultured Actinomycetes bacterium | reverse complement strand
CGCGCAAACCGCTAGCGGCCTTCCGTCGAAGGCCGCTAGCGCTGCATCAAGCTGATAGCGGTAGTGCGGCGGAGCTGGCGTAGGAAGTCGAGGAACTCGATCCAGCGGTTGCGCTTGGCTGCTGTGCAGCATCAGCCGGACGTCCTTGGCCAGCAGGTTGGCGCAGAACTGCATGTGGTCGAACGTGCCGGTGCGGATGTTCTCGCCATCGCCAGCATCACGGAGAGGTTCGCGATCAGCTTTGCGGTGGCCGCCTTCGCGGCGGACTCGTAGGTCTGACCGGTCGGGATCCGCTCACACTGCGGGGTCCCTGGCCCTGGGCGAGGTCCACGCTGTCACCACCGAGGAGCCGATCACCGGTGCATGCACGTATCGGACGCTGTGCTGCTCGGCCCACTGCGCGAATCGTCGGCGTCCGTGGGCGAAGTCGTGGTGAGTCCATCCAGAGCGCGCCCGTCGCGATCGGCAGATCGCCCGCGATGACAACCTCGCGCAGCGAATGCAGACCGAACAGCGCCGTGGACACGATCTCAGCGCCGGCGGGTGCCGCTCACCGACAGCGCGGGTCACGCCCTCGCCAACGGCCTCGACGGTGCCGGCGAAGTCCTTGCCGAGCGTGATCGGGAACTTGTGCTCCAGCATGTCCTTGAAGACGCCGTGGATGACGGCTGCGTCGAAACCGTTTCAGCGATGCCGCGCGGACCCGGACCAGGATCTCGCCCGGCCCTGGTACCGGTTTGGCCATCTCAATAACGGTGGGGTTCGCGCCGAAGGCATCAATGGTCACTGCTCGCATTGGATGTTCTCTCTTCCCTGGTGAGACGGGTCGCTGTGCTGCGCCGTATCGGCTGTCGGAGTTAGGCCACGGCCTGTTGGTAGGAGGATTGGAGGACCGCGACCGCGACGTCGAGCTCGTCCGCGTCGCGGGGGGCGTAGAGCATGACGATGCTGTCGGGGAATCCGGGCCGGCGGCTGATCGGGTGGGGCTCGATCCAACCCAGCCTGGTCAGCGCGTCGATGGACGACATCGGCACCGTCAGGTGCAGGAATCCCGAGCGGTGGATGTGCGCGAACTCGTCGACCGTCGGGTGCAGGAACGCCTCGAAGCGGCGGTTCTGCACACGCAGCCGCAGCGCCAGCGAAGACGGCTCGGACACCTGGCTCGCACTGGTGAACACACCTGGCAGCGTCTGCGCGCGGACGATCAGCTCGGCGCGGATCTCCGGTGGGGAGAAGTCCTCGAGCTGGTCGTGCGGAATCTCCTTACCGGTTGTCCTGGGCCGCGCTGGCTACCGAGGTGAGCTCACTCATCCAGTGGTCTGAGCAGCACCGCGAGTACATCAGTGCCTCTCGCCGAAACTATGACGCGGGATGACCTGCGCCGAACGGCCCGCGCGAACTGATCGGCAACCTGGCACAGGCGTCGGACAGCGCGTCGGAAGGACGAACGCCACCACGGGTAACACCGTTCGCAAGTGCCCAGTGTCGGCGCCCGCAGGCAGGCCTGCTCAAGGCATTTCCTGCCCGAATTTGCGGTCTTTGTGGGCTCGCCGGGTTCGGCGTCGCTGAACGGGAGAGCGAGCGGAACATCTGCCGGCACTCTTGCGTTCCGTCACCGTTTGGTCTGCGAGGCAGCACCCTGGCAGACTTGGACGCCACACCCGGTTCCGGTTCACACCCTGCTCGCGCGGGGTGACCCGGCACCACGACATTCCGCACGGCCCCAAGATGCCGTCGCGGTGAAGGGATCCATGGCATGAAGAGCGGTATCCACCCGGAATACGTCGTAACGCAGGTGACGTGCTCCTGCGGCAACACGTTCACCACCCGCAGCACGGCCAAGTCGGGCCAGCTGCACGCTGACGTTTGCTCGGCCTGCCACCCGTTCTACACGGGCAAGCAGAAGATCATGGACGTCGGCGGCCGCGTCGACAAGTTCGAGAAGCGGTTCGGCAAGCGAGTCCGCAACTCCTAGCTGTTTCCACGGCGCCCGCCGTCCCCTCCAGATGTGGGGGGCGGCGGGCGCCGCCTTTCGATCCGAGACCGACCAATACGAGACGAGGTGTCACGGTGGCATCGCAAGGCAGCCGGCTGCCTGAGCTGCTGGCCGAGTACGCCGAAGTCGAGAAGGAACTCGCCGATCCCGCGGTGCACGTCGATCAGGCCAGGGCTCGTGTGCTCGGCCGACGCTTCGCCGTCCTCGCGCCCATCCGCAGCGCCGCGACCGAGCTCGAAGCTGCGCGCTCCGATCTTGCTGCGGCGCAGGAGCTGTCGGCCGATGACCAGTCCTTCGCCGACGAGGCTGCGGCCTTGACGGTTCGCATCGATGAGCTCGAGCAGCGCTTGCGCGAGCTGTTGCTGCCCAAGGATCCCAACGACGACAAGAACGTCATCCTCGAGATCAAGGCGGGTGAGGGCGGCGACGAATCGGCTCTGTTTGCAGGCGACCTGCTCCGCATGTACCTGCGCTACGCCGAGCGGCACGGCTGGTCGACCGAGGTGCTCGACCAGGAACCGACCCATCTCGGCGGCATCAAGTCCGCCACTGTCGCGGTACGCGCGCGCAAACCCACCGACACCGTCTGGAGCAGGCTGAAGTACGAAGGGGGAGTACACCGCGTCCAGCGGGTACCCGCTACCGAGTCGCAGGGACGCATCCACACCTCGGCGGCCGGCGTACGGGTGCTGCCCGAGGCCGAGGACGTCGACATCCAGATCGATCCGAACGATCTGCGCATCGACGTGTTCCGCTCCTCCGGGCCGGGCGGACAGAGCGTCAACACGACCGACTCGGCGGTTCGCATCACCCACGTCCCGACGGGAACGGTCGTGTCTATGCAGAACGAGAAGAGCCAGCTGCAAAATCGCGAGGCCGGCCTTCGGGTACTGCGCGCCCGGCTGCTCGCGGCGGCACAGGAGGAGGCCGAGTCTGCGGCCGATGACGCGCGCCGCTCGCAGGTGCGTACCGTCGATCGCTCCGAACGGGTGCGTACCTACAACTTCCCGGAGAACCGGATCAGCGATCACCGCGTCGGCTTCAAGGCCTACAACCTCGATCAAGTGATCGACGGTGCCCTCGATGACGTCATTGACGCGCTGTCGCGGGCCGATGTCGAGGCCATGCTGGCCGGGTCCGAGCAGTAGTGAGCTCGGCCCGCAACACCCTGCTCCGCACGGCCACCGAACGGCTTCGCGGCAGCGGCGTGGCCTCGCCGCGGGTGGACGCCGAGTTGTTGCTGGCGCACTGCCTGGACACCGAGAGATCGCGACTCTCGCTCGTCGACGACATTTCTGATCCGGTCGCGCGCCAGTTCAGCACGCTGGTCGAGCGTCGTGCACAACGCCTACCGCTACAGCACATTCTCGGCAGCGCAGCGTTTCGCTACGTGGATCTCCTCGTCGGGCCAGGTGTGTTCGTCCCGCGCCCGGAGACAGAGTTGCTTGTCGACGCGGTATTGCCGGTGCTTGTCGCGACCAGGACGCCTGTGGTGGTTGATCTGTGCGCCGGAAGTGGTGCATTGGCGCTCGCGATCGCCCACGAGGTACCCGCTGCGCGCGTCTACGCCGTCGAGAAGTTCGATGCGGCCCTGCGCTGGTTGCGCCACAACGGCGATGGGCAGATCGACGTGGTCGCGGGTGATGTTGCCGATCCGAGGCTGCTTCGCGAGATGCACGGGCGGGTCGACGTGGTCGTGAGCAATCCGCCCTACGTGCCAATGAGCACGCCCGTGGCGCCCGAGGTGCAGGCTGACCCGGCCGAGGCCGTCTTCGCCGGCGCTGACGGGCTCGAGCTGATGCCCGCGGTGATCGCCCGAGCGGCGTCCTTGCTGCGAGCCGGCGGTGTGTTCGCCGTCGAGCACGACGACAGCCATGCACAGGCGGTACCGCAGCTACTGCGCGCTGCCGGCGACTGGTGCGAGGTGGCCGATCACGTCGACCTGGCCGGGCGTCCTCGCTACGCGACGGCCGTTCGCACTTGACAACTCGCGGGTATGCCCGCGGCGTACGGCAAGATGACGGGCGTGAGCCTGCGCTATGACTGTTCCGATCTCGAGACCCGTCCAGACGGCATCGACGCCGCAGCGGGCGCCATCAAGGCCGGCCAGCTCGTCGTCCTGCCCACCGACACCGTCTACGGCATCGGCGCGGATGCATTCGACGCGACCGCGGTCGCTGACCTGCTTACCGCAAAAGGCCGCGGGCGCGACATGCCGGTTCCGGTGCTCGTGGGTTCGTGGGACACGATCGAGGGACTGATCACCTACGTCCCGGCGCAGACCCGCTCGCTCATCGAAGCCTTCTGGCCAGGCGGTCTCACCCTCGTGGTCGAGCACGCACCGTCGCTGGCATGGGACTTGGGCGATGCGCGCGGCACCGTGGCGGTGCGGATGCCACTACATCCGGTGGCACTCGAATTGCTCGAGCGCACCGGACCGCTGGCGGTGTCCAGCGCGAATCGGTCCGGGCAGGCCGCGGCCCTGACCGCCGACCAGGCGCAGGAGCAACTCGGCGAAAGCGTGCAGGTCTACCTCGACGGTGGGCCTGCGACGAGCGGTGTCGCGTCGACCATTGTCGACGTGACGACCGAGACGCCCCGTGTGCTTCGCGCGGGGGCGGTCACCGTCGACCAGCTACGGCGTGTGGTCGCCTCGGTGGTCGCATAACCGACTCTGGACGGTTCATGGTCTTGTTTCGGACGTCGATTCGATAACCTCAGCGGGCGTGCGGCGCTGTCAGCGCCGCCGACCCTCTAGCGGTGAGGAGCACCTCGGACCGGTGCATCCCAGTCTTGAATACGCACTGATCTGCTGCGTAGCTGCGGCAGGCAGCTATCTACTCACGCCGGTAGCGAGGCGGCTGGCGATCTGGTGGGGTGCCGTGGCGCGTCCGCGTGATCGTGATGTGCACGCGGTGGCCACGCCTCGCCTGGGTGGGCTCGCGCTGTTCGCCGGGTTTGCCGCGGCGATCGTCGTGGCCCACCAGTTGCCGACGCTGCGTGCGACATTCGCCAACTGGGACATCGACTGGGTCCTCGTCTCCGGCGCGATCATCTGCGCGCTTGGGATGCTTGACGACAAGTTCGAGCTCGATTCGCTGACCAAGCTCGCCGGACAGGTCGTGGCCACCGGCGTGATGGTGACCAAGGGCGGCGTGCAACTGTCCGCGGTCTATCTGCCGATCGGCCACGCCGGCACGGTGTCGCTGGGCCGTGATGTCGCCATCCCGATCACGATCCTGCTGACGGTCCTGACGATCAACGCGATGAACTTCATCGACGGGCTCGACGGGCTCGCGGCCGGGGTGACCGCGATCGGGGCGATCGCTTTCTTCGTGTTCTCCTACCACCTGGCCTCGATCCACTACATCGACGTCGCGAACACACCGACGTTGCTCACGGCCGCACTTGCCGGTACCTGCCTGGGATTCCTGCCGCACAACTTCTCGCCGGCTCGGATCTTCATGGGCGACTCGGGCTCGATGCTGCTCGGCCTCGTCCTGTCGGCAGCGGGCACCACGGCGGCGACGAGCGCCGATCCGCAGTCGTTCGGGCACCTGCTCGGAGCGCTGCCGCTGATGCTGCCGCTGCTCATCCCGGTTGCCGTGCTCGCTATCCCGTTTGTAGACCTGGGGTTGGCGTTCGTCCGCCGGGTTCGCCGTGGCCAGTCGCCCTTCGCGCCGGACAAGGAGCACCTGCATCACCGGATGCTCGAGATCGGCCACACGCACCGGCGAGCGGTCCTGCTGCTCTACTTCTGGTCGGCTCTGCTCGCGTTCGGCGGCGTCGCGCTCTCGATCATGCGCGGGCCGTGGATCGTCGTATCCGTGCTCAGTGTCCTGGCCGTATTCGGCTTGCTGCTGTCGCTGGTCCCGCGCTTGCGCGCAAGCCTCAGACGGCGCCGAACGACGCCGCAGCACGCGGCTACGACCGCCGATCCGGCTCGCGTCGGGCGCCCATGACCGCTGGGGGGGTTGGGTGAGAAGACGGACCTATGCGCTGTGATAGGTTCGCTTCCGGCCGTAGACGGCGGCCACAGTGAATGCTAGGCGTTTTCGCCGTCGCGGGTTTGATGACCTGACGGCCATTTTGCTGTCCTCGACCCAAGCTACCCGACGTACCCAAGGAGCGGCCTGTGAGTGATTTCCGCGTGCGGGCACCACAGGCCAGCTAGCGGCCGGGCGAGCAACGATGGCTCGCGACGCCCCCGGATGGTCCACGCTCCTCGGCATGGGCGCAGTCACTGCGCTGGTGTTCGTGGCAGGACTCACCCTCGGCTGGTTCGCTGACCGGCTCCTGCACACGTCCCCGATAATGGTCCTCGTCGGCCTCACGCTCGGCATCGTCGGGGGCGTTTCCTACACCGTCGTACAGTTCCGCAGCTTCCTCAAGGATTGAGTTGGAGAGATTGCCCGTGCAGCCTGTAGCGGCCCCACCGGTCGTCGACGCGGCGGCGAACCTGCGCCGGTCGATGATCGCGGCCTCCGGCCTCGGTATGGCCAGCATCGTGGTGCTGGCACTGTTCGGACACCCGCTAATGGGCATGTTCGCCTGCATCGGACTCGCCCTCGGCGCACTCAACAACAGGATGCTTCAACGTTCCATGCTGAACTACGCGTCCCGGCCGGGCATGACCAAAGGTCAGTTCTCTCAGCGGGTGTTCCTGCGTCTCGCCGTCGTCACCGCCCTCGCACTCGGTTTCGGGTTGCTGATCCGCCCCGACGGCCTGGGGATCTTCGTGGGCCTCGCGGTCTTCCAGGTGCTCATGCTCGTCGGCGCGTCGGTGCCGGTGTTCCGAAGCCTTCGGCATTCGTGAGCGGGGGAGAGTCATCGTGAGCGCGCGTCCGCAAGCAATCAATGTCGAAGTCGGCGATCACATCGAGTGGCACGTCTTCGGACTCACCTGGAACGTCGACACAATCCTCGGCACGCTCATCGCCGGCGCGATCATCCTCGGCCTCGGTTTCTGGATGCGGGCCCACCTGAGTGTGCGTAAGCCTAAGGGCGTACAGCTGCTTTTCGAGACCGTCACCGGCGCGATCGAGCGCCAGGTCGAAGACTCGATGGGCGTGCGGACAGCACCGTTCGTGGTGCCGCTGGCGACGACGCTGTTCCTGTTCATCCTCATCGCCAACTGGCTCTCGCTCATCCCAACGGGGCACCACCCGGAGTACATGCCGCCACCGGCCTCGGACGTCAACCTCACCTATGCACTGGCGCTGTTCGTCATCAGCTGGATGTACTTCACCGGAATCCGCAACAGGGGCTTTCGCGGGTATTTCCACCATCTCACCCAGCCGTACTGGGTCTTGTTTCCGATCAACCTCGTAGAGGAGATCGCGCGACCCATCACGCTGGCCTTGCGGCTTTTCGGCAATATCTTCTCCGGCGTGATTATGGTGTCGCTGATCGCTCTGTTCCCGGCGTACATCCTGTGGGCCCCGGACATCATCTGGAAGCTCTTCGAGATGTTCATCGGGCTGATTCAGGCGTTCATCTTCGCCCTACTGACGATCTTGTACGCCAGCTCCGTCCGGCCGGCAGAAGAGACAAAAGATAGCGTGCACTGATCCTTTTGCATTTCGACAACACATTTTCAAACGAACACGTTGGCACATTCATTTGGAACAGAGGAGAGAAATGGCCGTCGACGTAACGACCAAGTCCATCGAACTTGCAGGTGGCTTCATAGGCGGCGGGCTCGCGCTCGGCGGGGGCGCCATCGGTGCCGCGATTGGTGACGGCTTGGCCGGTAGCTCCCTGATCTCCGGGGTGGCCCGGCAGCCCGAGGCGCAGAGCCGGTTGCAGACGCTGTTCTTCCTGACCGTGGGTCTGGTCGAGGCGATGTACTTCATCAACCTCGCTTTCGCGGTGCTGTTCGTCTTCGTTCTCGCCAAGTAGCGAGCCAGGAAGGATAGGCCGTCCATGGCGCACAACGTGGTTGCGAGCGGCAACTTCCTGGTCCCCAACGCGACCTTCATCGCCGAGCTCATCGCCTTCTTGCTCATTCTCGGCATCTTGTGGAAGTACGTCATTCCACCAGTGCAGAAGGCGATGCGGGAACGCCAGGAGATCATCCGCAAGCAGATCGAGGACAGCGAGCAGGCCAAGACAAAACTGGCCGACGCTGAGGGCGAGTACGAGCGAGCGCTCACCGAGGCTCGCACGGAGGCGGCGCAGATTCGCGAGAGCGCACGTGCTGAGGCACAGCAGATCGTGGAGGAACTGCGTGCCCAGGCGCGCGAGGAGTCATCGCGCATCGTTGCCCGGGGCGAGGAGCAGTTGCAGAGCCAGCGCGGTCAGGTCGTGCGCGAGTTGCGTAGTGAGATCGGGTCGCTGGCGGTCGAGCTCTCGGAGAAGATCGTAGGTCAGCACCTGGCCGACGACGCTCAGGTTCGGGCAACCGTCGATTCGTTCCTGTCTGATCTCGAGCAGCGCGACATCGCGCGCTCCGAGGCATGATCCGCGCCGCGAGCCGCCATGCAATGGCGGGCCTGCGCGAGCATCTCGATCTGGCGACATCGAACCTGTCGGCGGGCGAGCTCGCGACTCTCGCGCAAGAGCTCTACGCCGTCGCAGATCTGCTCGTGCGCGAGCCAGGGCTGCGGCGCACGGTGGCCGATCCGTCCACCGTGCCGCAGGCGCGGGTCGCGTTCATGCAGCAGTTGCTCGAGAACAGCCTCGGCGCGCGCACGCTCGACATCGTGCAGGCGGCGGTCAGCCAGCGGTGGTCATCTCCGTGGGACCTCGCCGATTCGTTCGAGGTCGCGGCCGCCGAGGCCCTGATGCGCGCCGCCGAACGCGACGGCAAGCTCGACGAGGTCGAGGACGAGCTGTTTCGCTTCGAGCGGATCCTCGACTCGCAGCGGCAGCTCGCCACGCTGCTGGACGAGCCGGCCGTGTCGGCCGAGCGTCGGGTCGCACTGCTGCGTGACGTCTTGTCGGGCAAGGTTTCGCCGGTCACCGAGGCGCTGCTCGAACAGGCGGTAGCCAGCTCGCGCAAGCGCAGCCTCGTGCTCGCCATCGGCGAACTGCTCGAGGCGGCTGCGGGGCGGCAGTCCCGCTCAATTGCCCGGGTCGTCTCGGCCACGGAGTTGACCGAGCAGCAGGAGACCCGGCTGGCCGCCGTACTGTCAGGGATGTATGGCCGTGCGATTGCCGTGCGCACAGCGCTTGACCCGGCAGTGCAAGGTGGCCTCGTGATCCGAGTCGGGGACGAAGTCATCGACGGCACGGTCGCTTCGCGATTTGCCGCCGCACGGGCAGCCCTGGCACCGGCCCGTTAAACCATGAGATCAACGCACGAGATTGGGAAGAGTTGATGGCAGAGCTGACGATCTCGTCGGACGAGATCCGGAGCGCTATCGAGAGCTACGTGTCGTCCTACACGCCAGAGGCATTGCGTGAGGAAGTCGGCATGGTCGCGACGACGGGTGACGGGATCGCGACTGTCGAGGGCCTGCCGAGCGCGATGTCGAACGAGCTGCTCGAATTCGAAGGCGGCACGCTCGGGGTGGCGCTCAACCTGGATGTGCGCGAAATCGGCGTGGTCATCCTGGGTGACGCATCGCAGATCGAGGAGGGCCAGCCGGTCAAGCGCACCGGTGAGGTGCTCTCGGTGCCCGTCGGTGACGGCTACCTCGGCCGCGTGGTCGACGCGCTCGGTAACCCACTCGACGGGCAGGGCGATGTCGAGAGCGAGGAGCGCCGGGCCCTGGAGTTGCAGGCTCCGTCCGTCGTGCAGCGCCAGGACGTCAAGGAGCCGCTGCTCACCGGCATCAAGGCGATCGACTCAATGACCGCCATCGGTCGTGGGCAGCGCCAGCTGATCATCGGTGACCGGCAGACCGGCAAGACCACTGTGTGCGTCGACGCGATCATCAATCAGCGCGACAACTGGAGCAGCGGCGATCCGAACAAGCAGGTCCGCTGCATCTACGTGGCTATTGGCCAGAAGGGCTCGACGATCGCCGCTGTGCGCCAGACCCTTGAAGAGGCCGGCGCCATGGAGTACACGACGATCGTTGCCGCGCCCGCGTCTGACTCGGCCGGCTTCAAGTACATCGCGCCGTACACCGGCTCGGCGATCGGCCAGCACTGGATGTACGACGGCAAGCACGTGCTGATCGTCTTTGACGACCTCACCAAGCAGGCCGAGGCCTACCGAACCGTCTCGCTGCTGCTGCGGCGCCCCCCGGGTCGCGAGGCATACCCCGGCGACGTGTTCTACCTGCACTCACGGCTGCTCGAGCGCTGCGCCAAGCTCTCCGACGAGATGGGCGGGGGCTCGATGACCGGACTGCCGATCATCGAGACCAAGGGCAATGACGTGTCCGCCTACATTCCGACCAACGTCATCTCGATCACCGATGGGCAGTGCTTCCTGGAGACCGACCTGTTCAATGCCGGCGTCCGCCCGGCGATCAACGTGGGTATCTCGGTGTCTCGGGTCGGTGGCGCCGCACAGTCCAAGGCGATGCGAAGTGTTGCCGGCCGGTTGCGGGTCGACCTGGCGCAGTACCGCGAACTCGAAGCGTTCGCCGCGTTCGGCTCGGATCTCGACCGGGCCAGCCAGCAGCAGCTCGCCAGGGGTGCCCGGATGACCGAGTTGCTCAAGCAGCCCGCATCCTCGCCCTTCCCGGTCGAGCGCGAGATCGTCTCGATCTGGGCAGGCACCACCGGCAGGCTCGACGATCTGCAGGTCAGCGACGTGCGTGGTTTCGAGAACGATCTGCACAGCTACATCGCGCACAACCATCCGCAGGTGTTTTCCACAATCGTCGAAACCGGACTGCTGGGCGATGACACGATCGCCACCCTCGAGCGGTGCGTGGACGAGGTCAAGAAGCAGTACACGGTTGCCGGTGACTCGGGCACCCGGTCGGGTGCATCGGCAGATGCCAGCGCGGCGAGTGAAGGCTCCGGCGAGGGTGCGAGCCGCGACGAGAGCGCCGCCCCCGCAGAGAGTACGGCGGGATAACGCATGGGTGCCCAGCTGCGCATCTACCGGCGCCGAGCCCGGACCATCGGGTCGACGAAGAAGATCACCAAGGCGATGGAGCTGATCGCCACCTCGCGTATCGCCAAGGCGCAGGCGCGGATGAAGGCGGCCCGGCCCTACGTCGTCGAGCTCACCCGCGCTCTCTCGGCGCTCGGCAAGAACGCGTCGCTGTCGCATCCCATGCTCACTGGTGCCGACAATCCCCAGCGTGCCGGCATCCTGCTGGTCACCAGCGACCGGGGACTCGCCGGCGGTTACAGCGCCAACGTCATCAAGCGGGCGAACGAACTAGCGGCTCGGCTGCGCGCGGACGGCCGCGACGTGGCGCTGTATGTCATCGGCCGCAAGGGCCTGGCCTACTACCGGTTCCGCCATATGGACCTGGCGGGGTCGTGGACCGGGTTCTCCGAGCAGCCGACCTTCCTGGCCGCGCGTGAGGCCACCGAGACCGTCATCGACGCGTTGTTCGCGACGGGCGAAGGGCACTCGCGTGGCGCGGCCGGTATCGATGAGCTCTACGTCGTCTACACCCACTTCGCATCGATGGTGTCCCAGACCCCGACGGTGGAGCAGGTGGCCCCGGTGAGGTCGGCGGGCGAGCCGAGCGATAGCGACGACGAGGCGGCCGACTCGCAGGCGCTCTACGAGTTCGAGCCGGAGGCTGAAGAGCTGATCGAGGCGCTGCTGCCGCGTTATATCAGCGCCAGGATCTTCTCGGCGCTGCTCGAAGCTGCGGCCTCAGAGTCGGCGGCGCGCAGGCAGGCCATGAAGTCGGCCAGTGACAATGCCGAGGAGCTGATCCGCACCTACACTCGGCTGGCAAACCAGGCCCGTCAGGCCGAAATCACCCAAGAGATCAGCGAGATCGTCGGCGGCGCCGACGCCCTCGCCGCAGCAGGACGTGAAGAGTGAACGAGCATCGTAGCGAGCGCCAACGAGCGAGAACCGCAGCGGACCGGGCGATGAGCTGCTACGCGAAGAGCCTTGAGGAGCAGTAAATGACCACTCTGTTCGAGACCAACGAAGCCGACGCCGGCAGCGCAGGACAGGCCAGCGGGCGGGTCGTGCGGGTGATCGGTCCGGTCGTCGACGTCGAGTTCGGACGTGACGACGTGCCGGAGATCTTCAACGCCCTGACCGTCGACATAAGCCTCGGCGAGCTGTCCAAGACCTTGACGCTCGAGGTCTCGCAGCACATCGGCGAGAATCTGATCCGCGCGATCTCGATGCAGCCCACCGACGGCCTGGTGCGTGGCGCCAAGGTCACCGATACCGGCGGTCCGATCACCGTTCCGGTCGGCGACGTCACCAAGGGCCATGTCTGGAACGCGCTCGGCGAGCCTCTCGACATCGCCAAGGACAAGCTCGAGATCACCGAGCGTTGGCCGATCCACCGCGATCCGCCACCGTTCGATCAGCTCGAGAGCAAGACCGAGACGTTCGAGACCGGCATCAAGGTCATCGACCTGCTCACGC
The DNA here is from genome assembly GCA_963733615.1 of uncultured Actinomycetes bacterium. Taxonomy (GTDB): domain Bacteria; phylum Actinomycetota; class Actinomycetes; order Mycobacteriales; family Jatrophihabitantaceae; genus DASXRA01. The sequence continues at coordinate 70,209 of CAVTEA010000003.1, read as the reverse complement.
CGTACGTGCGGGGCGGCAAGATCGGCCTGTTCGGCGGCGCCGGCGTCGGCAAGACCGTGCTCATCCAAGAGATGATCTACCGGGTAGCCAAGAACTTCGGTGGCGTCTCGGTCTTCGCCGGGGTCGGTGAGCGCACGCGTGAGGGCACCGGTCTGATCGTCGAGATGACCGAGACCGATGTCATCGGTGACACCGCGCTCGTGTTCGGGCAGATGGACGAGCCACCCGGCACGCGACTGCGGGTCGCGTTGTCCGCGCTGTCCATGGCCGAGTATTTCCGGGATGTGCAGAAGCAGGACGTGCTGCTGTTCATCGACAACATCTTCCGGTTCACCCAGGCGGGTTCTGAGGTGTCGACGCTGCTCGGCCGAATGCCCTCCGCGGTGGGGTATCAGCCGACGCTGGCCGACGAAATGGGTCAGCTGCAGGAGCGGATCACCTCGACGCGAGGCCACTCGATCACCTCACTGCAGGCGATCTATGTGCCCGCCGACGACATCACCGACCCGGCACCGCACACCACCTTTGCCCACCTCGACGCCACCACGGTGCTGTCGCGTCCGATCTCGGAGAAGGGCATCTACCCGGCGGTCGACCCGCTCGACTCCACCTCGCGCATCCTCGCGGCCGAGTACGTCGGGCAGGAGCATTACGACGTCGCGCAGCGCACGAAGCAGATCCTGCAGCGTTACAAGGAACTGCAGGACATCATCGCCATCCTCGGTATCGACGAGCTCTCCGAAGAAGACCGGATCATCGTCGGACGCGCCCGGCGAATCGAGCGCTTCCTGTCGCAGAACACGTTCGTTGCCAAGACCTTCACCGGTCTTGAGGGGTCGTTCGTGCCGGTCAGCGAGACCGTCGACGCATTCAAGCGACTTTGCGCCGGCGATTTCGACGAGTACCCGGAGCAGGCCTTCTTCATGTGCGGCGGGATCGAAGATCTCGAGCGCAAGGCAGAAGAGCTGCGGAGCGCCTGACCACGATGAACCGCATTCTTCCCATCGGCTGCCCGCAGCGGCGCCACGCCCGCCGCACACGTAGCTGGGTCCGCGCATGAGCATGCATGTCGAGCTGGTCTCGGTCGAGCGGGCGTTGTGGTCCGGCGAGGCCGATGCGATCTTCGCCCGCACCACCGAGGGCGAGCTGGGCATTCTGCCCGGCCACACGCCCCTGCTCGGCGCGCTCGCCCCAGGCTGGGTCGTACGGATCGTGCGCGTCGACGAGCCGGAGCTGCGGGTCGCGGTGCACGGCGGATTCCTGTCGGTACGTCCCGACGGGGTCTCGGTGCTCGCCGAGATGGCCGAGATCGCTGACGAGATCGATGTCACGCGAGCTCGCGAGGCGCTCAGCCGTGCAGAAGGCGACGACGGTGCCGAGGGGGGAGCGGCCCGCGACAGGGCACTTGCCCGGCTGCGGGCCGTATCCGAATCAGGCCGCGACATTCCCTCTGACGTTCACTAGGGTCACAGACCTGAATCGACAGCGGAGGGGTCAGCGTGCGGGTCGTCGACGCGGTCGCGATCATCGGGCTGATCGTTGTCGTCCTGGTGCTGGCGCTGATCATCGCCCGGCAGCGGCACATGCTGCGCAGTGCGGGCGCCATTCCGCTGGCCGTTCGGCGTGGTAATCGCTGGCTGTACGGCGTCGCGCGCTATGACGGCGAGGAGTTTCGCTGGTACCGCGCTGTCGGTCTGGGGCCCCGGCCGACCCGGGTCCTGCATCGAGGCGGGCTGAAGGTGCTCAGCCGGCGCGAACCGACCGCGCAGGAGCTGCGATCGCTGCCGCCGTCGGCAGTGATCGTCGAGTGCCGGGACCAGAGTGGCGACATCACCCTGGCCTTGGCCGATGGCGCATTCACCGGCTTCGTCTCCTGGCTCGAGTCGTCCGCGCCGAGGTCTTGACCGCCGAGACCGGACCGGTGCTCGTCGTATTCGGCGTGCCGATGACCGGGAATCCGGTGGCGTACGCGGCGGGCTGGTCGATCGCCGCCGACCGGCTTCGCGCCCAGCCGGCGCGAGGTCGTCGAACGCCACTACGAGCCGTGGGCTGATCCCGGCTGGTCATCGACAACATCGGTGATGCCGAGCCGCACATCGTCTCGGTTCTGCAATACGTGTCCGACGCGTCACTGCGTGGTTGACCCGCCGCCGGGGCCGCCGCCTGGCTGCCAGAGCACGTCGCCGCCGGGATTGGCGACTCGCGCGAGGATGAACAGAAGATCGGAAAGGCGATTCAGGTACAGCAGCGCCTGCTGATTGGTGCGCTCCGCGTCGGCCTCGTAGAGCGCCCACGCGCTCCGTTCCGCACGGCGAGCGATAGTTCGTGCGTGGTGCAGCAGGGCCGCCGCCGGTGTGCCTCCAGGCAGGATGAAGCTCGCGAGCTTAGGCAAGGCGTCGTTGAACTCGTCGCACCACCCCTCCAGGCGCTGCACATAGCTTGTCGTGACGCGCAGCGGCGGGTACTTCGGTTCGGGGTCGACCGGCGTGCACAGGTCGGCTCCGACATCGAACAGGTCGTTTTGCACCGCACGCAACACCGCCGCTATCGGCTCGGCCACGGCGCCGAGGGCGAGCGCGACGCCGATGACGGCGTTCGTCTCGTCGCAGTCGGCATAAGCAGCCACGCGCGGGTCGGTCTTCGGCACGCGCGACATATCGCCCAGCGCCGTCGTGCCGCCATCGCCTGTTTTGGTGTAAATGCGGGTCAGGTGTACTGCCATAAGTACAGACGGTAACGACACTACGATGGCGCGATGCAGGTGCTACGGGTGACCGGCGGAACGCAGCTATCCGGAGAGGTCGCCGTAGTCGGCGCGAAGAACAGCGTGCTCAAGCTGATGGCAGCCGCACTCATGGCGCCGGGCGAGACGACGATCCGCAATCTGCCCGCGATCAGCGATGTGACGACGATGCACGCCCTGCTCGGGCGGCTCGGCTGCGAGGTCACCGAGTCCAGCGACGGCATGGTCGACAGCGTCTGCATCAAGGTGCCCGACGAGCCGCTTTCAGAGGCGCCCTACGAATTGGTCCGCAGGATTCGCGGGTCGATCGCCGTGCTCGGCCCGCTGCTGGCGCGAACCGGGCGCGCCAGGGTTGCGCTACCGGGCGGAGACGCCATCGGGGCGCGTCCGCTGGACATGCACTTCGACGGGCTGTCCCGGATGGGCGCCGAGATCCGCACCGAGCATGGCTACGTCGTGGCCGAGGCCAACCGGCTGCACGGGGCGACGATCTGGCTGGACCTACCCAGCGTCGGCGCCACTGAGAACATCGTGACCGCGGCGGTGCTCGCCAAGGGCACCACCGTGCTCGACAACGCTGCCCGCGAGCCGGAGATCGTCGACCTGTGCCGCATGTTGCAGTCGATGGGCGCCCAGATCGACGGCATCGGGTCCTCGACGCTCGTGATCACCGGAGTCGACGACCTGGTGCCCACGTCGCATGTTGCGGTGGCCGATCGGATTGTCGCCGGTACCTGGGCATTCGCTGCGGCGGCGACCCTGGGCGACATCACCGTGCGTGGCGCCAACGCCGCGCACCTGGAGATCTCACTCGACAAGCTCTCGCGTGCCGGCGCCGACATCGAGGTGGCCGCTGACGGCTTCCGGGTGCGGATGCACGACCGGCCGCGCAGTTTCGACGTCGTCACGCTGCCCTACCCGGGCCTGCCGAGCGACCTGCAGCCGCAGGCGATCGCGATGCTGTCGGTCGCCGAGGGCACGGCAATGGTCACCGAGAACATCTTCGAGGGGCGCTTCATGTTCTGCGACGAGATCGCGCGGATGGGCGCCGACGTGCGAACCGACGGCCACCATGCGGTCGTGCGCGGCCGTGAGCGGTTGTCCGGCGCGCCGGTCCGGGCCACCGATATTCGCGCCGGCGTCGGCCTGGTCATCGCCGGACTGGTGGCCGAAGGCGTTACTGAGGTCGCCGAGATCCACCACATCGATCGAGGCTATGTTCACATCGAGGAGCAGTTGCGCTCGCTGGGTGCCGATGTCGTGCGCACCGAGTCCGCCACATTCGGCGGGTGATTCACTGACTTACCTGGCGAGCAGCGTGCGGGCTCGTGCAGTGTCCTCGCGGAAGACGAGTACGTCGACATCGCCGTTGCGTCGCAGGGAGATGGACGTGCGGATGCCGGCGTCGCCGAGCGTGGCGCGCACCTGCATGGCATCGGCTCGGGACAGGTCAGCGGCGATGACCTCGAGCATGCCCAGATCGGTTGACTCGGCTGCGTCGACCGGGCGCCCGTAGCGCGGACGCGACGGTTTGAACGTCCAGCGCATGAAGACAGCGAGCAGGCCCAATGCAGCCAATGCGGTCAGGAAGGTCGGCAGATCAGCGCCCACGTGACCATCCTCGCATCACCCACGTCCGTTGCCCAGCGCCGGTCTATCGTGGCGCGACTGCTTTGGTGAGGAGAAACCGTGGCTGACAAAACGGTTGCCGTCATCGGTGCCGGACTGATGGGCTCGGGCATCGCGCAGATATCGGCGCTGGCCGGATGGGACGTGGTGCTGCGCGACGTCACCGACGAGGCGCTACGCCGTGGCCTCGAGAGTGTCGAGAAGTCGCTGGCCAGGTTTGCCGAGAAGGGCAAGATCGCCGAGGCCGACGTCTCGGCTGCGCTCGGCCGAATCACCACGACCACCGAACTCGATGGTGCGCGCGACGCCGACATCGTCATCGAGGCGATCTTCGAGAACGCCGACGCAAAGCGCGAGCTGTTCGCCACTCTTGACGATCTCGTCGGCGCCGACGCCGTGCTGGCATCGAACACGAGCGCGATCCCCATCACCGCCCTCGCGGCGGCCACCAAGCGCCCGGAGCGGGTCGTCGGCACGCACTTCTTCTCGCCGGTGCCGATGATGGCGCTGTGCGAACTCGTGCGTGGGTACAAGACCTCCGACGAGACGCTGGCCCGGGCACGGCGCTTTGCCGAACACGTCGGCAAGACCTGCATCGTCGTCAACCGAGACGTGGCCGGCTTCGTGACGACCCGGCTGATCGCGGCGCTGGCGAACGAGGCGGTGCGGCTCGTTGAGTCCGGGGTGGCGAGCGCCGAGGACGTCGACACCGCGTGCAAGCTGGGTTTCGGTCACGCGATGGGCCCGCTGGCCACGCTCGACCTCACCGGCACCGACATCATGCTGCATGCGACCAGCAACATCTACCGCGATACCCGCGACTCGAAGTTCGCAGCGCCGGAGTTGCTGCAGCGCATGGTCAGTGCCGGCGACCTGGGTCGCAAGAGCGGCCGCGGCTTCTACGAGTACTGAGGTCGTCGGGTATTTCCGGCGCGGCGTCAGACCTTCGGCGTTCGTGGGCGCGTCGGCGGTCAGGGGAGCGCGGTGCGCTGCAGGTACCGGCGTAGGCCGCGTTCACCTTCGCGCATCATGACGCCGTGATTGAGGCGCAGCACCGGTCGCGCGATCAGGCCGAGCTGCCGGACGAGCGCCTTTCGCACCACCACGTCCTCGTCAAAGCTCGCGACGGCAGTGCGATCGGAACCGGTGACCGTGAAGCGGCTAGAACCTTCCAGGTCGCCGGTCTGGTGCGCCTGCAGTATCCGGGCGGTGCGATCCTCGATGTCGCGGCGGATGACGAAGACCAGGTCGTACGGGAGCAGGCTGCGGCAGCTGATTTCGGCCGAATGCTCGTCGAGTTGCCGCACCGCACGCACCTGCGGCCACCAGTTCGGATAGTTCGCCACGTCGCGCAGCGCCTCGTACACCTCAGCCGGTGACGCCGGTAGGTGCCATTCCGAGTGGAAGACGTAGCGGACGCTACTCACTTCGCACGTCCCGGCTGAGGCCAGCTACCGGAGGATCACTCGACCAGGGAAAGTCGATCCACAGATCGGTGCGGCGCCACACGTATTCGCATTTGACCGTCGAGCGGGTCTTCTCGTAGATGACCGCGCAACGGACCTCCGCGACGTGATCGGCACAGAAGTCCTTGACCAGCCGCAAGGTCGCTCCGGTATCGGCGACGTCGTCGGCGATGAGCACCCGGGCACCGGAGAGGTCGACCGGCTTCGGCACGGGCGGCAGCACCACGGGCATGGGTAGTCGCTCGTCCACGCCGGTGTAGAACTCGACGTTGATCACGTGGAGGTTCTTCACATCCAGGGCATAGCCCAGCGCTCCGGCCGGAAACAGCCCGCCGCGCGCGATCGCGAGGATGAGGTCGGGGCGAAAGCCGTCGGCATCGATCTCCGTGGCGAGCTCGCGGCAGGCTCGTCCGAATTGTGGCCAGCTCAGTGTTTCGCGCGGCATTCGGGAAGCCTTTCAGACCGCCCGCCCGACCTGCGAGGTCGGCCACAGTTGTTACCAAGCAGTGGTCGTGCGTTGATAGATCGTGCAACTGTCACTGCAGGAGGTCACGATGCCGTTTCCCGAGGACGATGCACGCGACCGACCGTGGCTGATGCGCACGTACGCCGGGCATTCTTCTCCGGTCGAGTCGAACCTGCTGTACCGCCGCAACCTGAGCAAGGGCCAGACCGGCCTGTCGGTGGCCTTCGACCTGCCGACGCAGACCGGGTACGACCCGGACGCCGAGCTGGCACGTGGCGAGGTAGGCAAGGTCGGGGTCCCGGTATCGCACCTCGGCGACATGCGGGCCCTGTTCGACGGCATCCCGCTCGAGCAGATGAACACGTCGATGACCATCAACGCACCGGCGATGTGGCTGCTCGCGTTGTACCTGAGCCTGGCCGAGGAACAGGGCGCCGACCCGGCCAAGCTCGCCGGGACGACGCAGAACGACATCGTCAAGGAGTACCTGTCGCGCGGCACCTACGTCTTCCCGCCTGCGCCGTCGCTTCGGCTGATTACCGACATGATCTCCTACACGGTCGCGAACGTGCCGAGGTGGAACCCGATCAACGTCTGCAGTTACCACCTGCAGGAGGCCGGTGCGACCCCGGTGCAGGAGGTCGCCTTCGCGCTGTGCACAGCGATCGCCGTGCTCGATGCCGTGCGCGAGTCCGGCCAGGTGCCGCCGGAGAAGTTCGGCGATGTCGTCGCGCGCATCTCCTTCTTCGTCAACGCAGGGGTGCGCTTCGTCGAGGAGATGTGCAAGCTGCGCGCGTTCGGCCAGCTGTGGAACGAGATCACCGAAGAACGCTACGGAGTCACCGATTCCGGCGCTCGACGTTTCCGGTACGGCGTACAGGTGAACTCGCTGGGACTGACCGAGGCACAGCCGGAGAACAACATCTCACGCATCCTGCTCGAGATGCTGGCCGTGACGCTCTCACGCGATGCCCGGGCCCGCGCCGTACAACTGCCCGCCTGGAACGAGGCGTTGGGCCTGCCGCGGCCGTGGGACCAGCAGTGGTCGCTGCGGATGCAACAGGTGCTGGCCTTCGAGTCGGACCTGCTCGAGTACAGCGACCTGTTCGAGGGGTCGAAGGTCGTCGAGGCGAAGGTCGCCGAGATCAAGGCGGGAGCGCGTGCCGAGGTCGATCGCGTCCTCGACATGGGCGGTGCGATCGTCGCCGTCGAGTCCGGCTACCTGAAATCCGCGCTGGTGTCCTCGCTCGCGCGTAGGCGGCGGCGCATCGAGTCCGGCGAGGACGTCGTGGTGGGCGTGAACAGCTTCGTCGAGTCCGAGCCCAATCCGCTACTGCACGACATCGACGCGGCGATCCAGAGCGTCGATCCGGCCGTGGAAGCTGCCGCAGTCGAGGCGCTTTCGGCGTGGCGCGCCGGACGTGACCAGGCAGCGGTGGCGGAGGCGCTGACGCGGTTGCGCGACGACGCAAAGACCGATGCGAACCTGATGGATGCATCCCTCGCCTGCGCGCGTGCCGGTGTGACGACGGGGGAGTGGGCGGGCGCGCTGCGCGAGGTGTTCGGCGAATACCGGCCGCCGACCGGCGTCAGTGGCGCGAGTGGCGGCGGGCACGAGGGCGGCCTGTCGAGCGTGCGCGAGCGGGTTCGCGCAGTGGCCGCTTCGCTCGGGCACCCGCTTCGATTCCTGGTCGGTAAGCCGGGCCTGGACGGGCACTCGAACGGCGCCGAGCAGATCGCTGTGCGTGCGCGCGATGCCGGGTTCGAGGTCGTCTACTCGGGGATTCGCCTTACGCCGGCGCAGATTGTCGCAGCCGCGGTCGAAGAGGACGTCGACGTGGTGGGGCTCTCGGTGCTGTCGGGCTCGCATCTGTCGGTCGTCCCCGAAGTGGTCAACGGGTTACGGGCGGCCGGTCTGGACGATGTGCCCGTTGTCGTCGGCGGAATCGTGCCTGACGGCGACGTGACGCGGCTGCGTGCGGCAGGTGTCGCCCGCGTCTTTACGCCGAAGGACTTCGAGATCAGCAGCGTGCTCGACCAGGTGGTCGACGCCATCGAGGAAGCTCGCCGCTAGTTGTCCACAGCGCCTCCGACTATCCACAGCTCCACGAGATCAGCCTTGCCACGCGGCCAAGATCGCTAGCGTTTGACCTGTCAGGACAAACGCGAAACGAGGTCGATCTCCGTGACACCTGAACTCGCGGCCGCGATTGATGCCGAGGCCGCTCGCGAGGGCTTGTCGGTCAGCGCCTGGATAGCGAAGACCATCGAGCAACGGCTGATCATCGGTCGAGGCATACGTGCGGTGCAGGAGTACGAGCGAGAGTTCGGCGCGTTTACCGACGACGAACTGGCGCAGGCCGATGCGACTCTGCGCCGGCTGCTCGGCCACGCGTGGACGTGACGTGCTCGCCTACGACACCAGCGTATTGACCGCCGGTGAGCACGACGGCAGGCGACTGTGGGCCTTGCACCGGCGTTGTCTCGCTCGGGGAATCCTGCCCGTGGTACCGGCAGCAGCCGTTGCGCAGGCGTGGCGTGCTGGCGCGCGGCACGGGCTGCTCATGCGGATGCTCGCCGGCTGCCAGGTCGAGCCGCTCGACGAAGAGCGCGCCCGGGCCGTGGGCGTACTGGCCAGCCTGTCCGAGCAGGCCGACATCGTCGAGGTGTCAGTCGTCGAGTGCGCGATTCGGTATCAGGCTGCCGTCATCACGTCGAACCAGGCGCCGATCGAGCAGATCGCCCAGGCGGCCGGAGTTCAGGTGCCCATTGCACAGCTGTGATCGGTCAGCTCTCGGTTCGGCTCTCGACCGGTGTGCCGGCCTCGACCGTGCGCGTCACGGTGCACAGGCGATCGTGCGACTGCGCGATCGCCCGCGGCAGCACAGCCCGCGCGGCATCACCGGCTTCGCCCGCCGGGAAGGTGATCCGGAATGTGACGGCGAGATTCGTCATGCGATTACCGTCGGCGTCCCTGATCTTGTCGCCGGTCACGGTGATCGCGAATGTGTCGGGCTCGGCGCGCTTGACCGTGATGTAGTCGACGTCGGCGGCGGTGCAACCGCCGATGGCCGCGAGCAGCAACTCGACCGGCGTGAAGGCGTCGTCCTCGCCGGTGCCGAACGCCAGCGACCCGCCGCGAACGTTGATCGCCCGATACTGTCCCAGCGCGCTGCGTTCAATCTGCACGCGGCGAAGCGTTTCGTCGGCCATTGTCTGTGCTCCGAATGCGAATGGATGTGCCGGATCTGGCGGGTTCCCGTGCCGGAAATGCTAGTTCCGGCGCCCAGGCTCCCCCGTCGTGCAGGTTGGCCGCAGGTCAGCCTCGCAATGTCGCCTCGCACCCGCCGAAACGCAGTGGCCGAACAGTCTTCATCGGGTACTTTTCTGCCATGCACACAGTCGGCCTGCTGGTTCTGCCCGGAACCCGCGCCTTCGACGTTGCGGTCACCGGCGAGGTTTGGGGTATCGACCGCTCCGACTCCGGCATCGGGCCGTTCGAGCTGCGGATCTGCGCACCGGCCCGGACGCCCACGGCGCTGGCTCCGCTCGGCGCCGTCGAGGCGACGCACACGCTGCGCGGGCTGGCTGCGTGCGACCTGGTGGTCGTGCCCGGCCGAGCCGACCCGTTCGCACCCGTCAGCCCCGAGGCGATCGCCGCACTGCGCGCGGTGCACCGGCGCGGCGCAACGATTGCCGCGCTGTGCTCGGGTGCGTTCACGCTTGCCGCCGCGGGGCTGCTGGACGGGCGAGCGGCGACGACGTACTGGCGGCTGCTGGACGCCCTGGCCGAGGCCGCGCCGTCTGCCGATGTTCAGCGCGATGTGCTGTTCGTGGGTGAAGGCTCGGTACTCACCTCGGCCGGTGTGGTCGGCGGGCTCGACCTCTGCCTGCACCTGGTACGGCGCGACCACGGAGCCCAGACGGCGGCCGAACTCGCGCGGCGACTCGTCATGGCCCCGGTCCGCGAGGGCGGGCAGGCGCAGTACGTTCCCGCGCCGGCGCCCGTGCGCTCGGCGCAGCCCGGCGTCGCAGGCACGATGGACTGGGCGCTGGCCCGGCTTGCCGATCCGATCGGCGTGCCCGAGATGGCATCGCACGCGCTGATGAGCCAGCGCACCTTCCACCGTGTCTTCGTCGCGGCCACCGGCACCACGCCGGGCCGCTGGCTCGTGGCCGCGCGGGTCCGTCAGGCGCAACGGCTGCTCGAGACCACCGACCTCTCGGTCGAGCGGATTGCGCGCCGATGCGGCCTGGGCACCGCCGAGAACCTGCGCCGCCACGTGCGAGGCGTGCTGGGCGTGAATCCAGCGACTTATCGGCGATCGTTTCGCAGCGTGGCGTGATCGGCCCTACCCGAATGTGTCGGGGTCGGGTCCGGTGCGGTGGCCGGCGTCGAGATCGGCGAGAGCCTCGACGTCGTCCGGGTCCAACTCGAAGTCGAAGATGTCGATGTTCTCGCTGATGCGTGCGGGCGTGACCGACTTGGGAATCACCACGTTGCCCAGCTGGATGTGCCAGCGCAGCACGATCTGCGCCGGCGTGCGCGCGTACTTCTCGGCGAGCGTCGTCACGACCGGGTCGGCGAGTAGTCGCCCGCCCTTGGCCAGCGGTGACCACGCCTCGGTGACGATGCCGTGCTCGCTGTGGAACGCGCGCAGGTCGGCCTGCACGAGGTAGGGGTGCAACTCGATCTGGTTCAGCGCCGGCACGACATCGGACTCGTCGAGTAGGCGCCGCAGGTGCGGGATCTGAAAGTTCGACACCCCGATCGCCCGCGCGCGGCCCTCGGCGTAGATCTTCTCGAACGCCCGCCACGTCTCGACGTACTGGTCGTGGTGTGGCCGCGGCCAGTGGATCAGGTACAGGTCGACGTAGTCGAGGCCGAGCAGCCCCAGGCTGGCATCGAAGGCACGTAATGCCCGGTCGCGCCCGTGATCGCCGTTGGCCAGCTTGGTCGTGACGAACACCTCGGCCCGCGAAAGACCCGACTCGGCGATCGCGCGGCCGACCCCGCGCTCGTTGTGATAGCCCGCGGCGGTGTCGATGCTGCGATATCCCGCCCGCAGCGCTTCGCCGACGGCGTCGATGACTTCGCTGTCGCCGACCTGAAACACGCCCAGGCCGACTTGTGGTAGTTGCGTGGCGTTGTTCAGCGAGATGGCCGGCACGTCAGCCATGGGCGACTCCCTTGTGGTGGATGACTGGCGACGACGCTACCGATCGTCGGCCTCGATCGGCGGGGCGAGGTGCAGGTGGGCGATTTCGGCAGGACGCGGCGCATCGGGCCGGTATTCGAGGGGCGCCGACCCGTCCGCGGCTGCGGCCGCGGCATCGGCGAGCCTGAAACGCGATCGCAGCCGGGCGAAGAAATCCGACGGTCGCAGCCGCACCAGCCGCGATGGTTGCTGCCCGGCGAACACCGCGACCCAGTCGCCGGGGTCGAGCACGCCGCGCAGTTGGCCATCGACGCTCACCGCCACCTGCCCGGAGTGCTGCAGCACCCGCACGCCGACGACCTCGTCCGCGCCGAGCACCAGGCTGCGGTCGAAGATCATGTGCGGCGCCACCGGCGTGAACACGATTCCGGCGACGCGAGGCGAGAGCACCGGCCCGCCGGCGGCAAAGCTGTACGCGGTCGAACCGGTCGGGCTCGACACGACGAGCGCATCCGCTGAGTACGACGCGAACAACCGACCGCCGACGTAGACGGCGAGGCTCGCCTGACGGTCGCGGGCCAACTTCTCGAACACCACGTCGTTGAGCGCCATGACGTCGAGGCCGACCCCCCAGCCGACATCCGCGGGCAGGCTGGCCCGCACAGGTGGCGGCGGCAGCATCGGACCGCGCCCGTACCGGAGCAGGCCCTCGACGCCGACGGGTATCTCGAGCGGGCGCGAGGCTCGCACGCTCAGGGTCAGTCGCTCTTCGATCTCAGCGGTGCCGTCGTGGACTGCATCCAGCGCGCGAACCAGGTCGTCGACGCCGACCTCGGTCAGAAAGCCCACCCGCCCGACGTCGACGCCGAGCACCGGTGCGCCCGTGACTGCGGCGATGCGAGCTCCGCGCAGGAAGGTTCCGTCTCCGCCGATGGTGACGATCAGGTCGGGGAAGCCTGCCTCAGCCGACTCGTCACGGGCATTGCGCCGGCACGCGGGGTCGTCGTCCTGCCAGGTGTCGACCCCCATTGCGGGAACGCCGTGCTCGGCCGCCCAACCGCGAACCACCTCAGCCGCGGCAAGTGCCTCCGCCTTGCCTCCGTGTACGACGATGCCGATGCGCTGGATGGTCATGGCCGCGACCGTACCCACCTGTAGCCTGCTCTCTCGTGCGTCTGGTCATCGCTCGCTGCTCGGTCGACTACGCGGGTCGGCTCACCGCGCACCTGCCGCTTGCCACCCGGTTACTGCTCGTCAAGGCAGACGGTTCGGTGCTGGTCCACTCCGACGGAGGGTCCTACAAGCCGCTGAACTGGATGAGCCCGCCGTGCAGACTCGCCGAGAGCGAGCAGACCTGGACGGTCACGAACAAGGCGCGCGAGCAACTCGTGATCACGATCGAGGAGATCCTGCACGACTCCTCGCATGAACTTGGCCTGGATCCCGGTCTGGTCAAGGACGGGGTCGAGGCGCACCTGCAGCAGTTGCTCGCCGAGCACATCCACACGCTGGGCGAGGGTTATCGCCTGGTGCGCCGCGAGTATCCGACCGCGATCGGCCCCGTCGACATCATGGCTCGCGATCCCAACGGCCTGGCCGTGGCGGTCGAGATCAAACGCCGCGGCGAGATCGACGGGGTCGAGCAGTTGACCCGCTATCTCGAACTGCTCAATCGTGATCCGCTGCTCGCGCCCGTCCGCGGAGTCTTTGCCGCCCAGGAGATCCGGCCGCAGGCACGCACTCTCGCCGAGGACCGTGGCATCGCGTGCGTCGTCCTCGACTACGACGCCCTGCGCGGTATCGAACGAGATGGCACCCTGTTCTAACCCTTCTCCGAGTTGTCCTACCTTCGACGTGCGGTGAACCGCCGTAGGTCGGACAAGCCGCTCGGGGCGCTACCGCACAGGGTGGCTGCGCGGGTTACTCGTCAGTACGGTGGCGGCATGACCCGTACTGAGGCGACGCCGCAGGCAGCCGCAGAGCAGACGACATTCGACTCGCTGAACCCGGCGACCGGTGACGTGGTCGCCACCTTCCCGGTCCACACCGAGGCCGACGTCCAGGCCGTGGTCGAGCGAGCCCGCGTAGCCGCCGCCTGGTGGCGCGATCTTGGCTACGACGGGCGCAAGCGGCGCATGCGCGCATGGCGCACGCTGCTCGTCCGGCGCAGCGACGAGCTCGCAGAACTCATTAACCGCGAGAACGGCAAACCGGTCGATGACGCCCTTGGCGAGGTCATCCTCGCCATCGAGCACGTCAGCTGGGCCGCGGCCAATGCCGAGAAGGTGCTGGGCCGGCGCCGGGTCGCGCCAGGCATGCTCGCCCTGAACCACACTGCATCCGCCGAGTACGTGCCATACGGCGTCATCGGCGTGCTGGGCCCCTGGAACTACCCGGTGCACACGCCGATGGGCTCGATCACCTACGCGCTCGCCGCGGGCAACGCGGTCGTCTTCAAGCCCAGCGAGTACACGCCCACCATCGGCAAGTGGCTCGCCGACACGTTCGCCGAGGTCGTCTTCGAGCAGCCGGTGTTCGCGCTGATCACCGGATTCGGCGCCACCGGCGCGGCGCTGTGCCGGGCAGGCGTCGACAAGCTCGCGTTCACCGGTTCGACGGCCACGGCCAAGAAGGTCATGGTTGCCTGCGCCGAAAGGCTCACGCCGGTACTGATCGAATGCGGGGGCAAGGACGCGCTGATCGTTGCCGACGACGCCGATCTCGACGGCGCGGTCGACGCCGCGGTCTGGGGTGGCCTGGCCAATTCGGGCCAGACATGCACGGGTGTCGAACGTGTCTACGCCGTCGACGCGATCTATGACGACTTCGTCGAACGGGTTACCCGTGAGGCTGAGCGGATTCGGGGGGGTAGCGATCCGGGCGCCAACTACGGGCCGATGACGATGCCCGCCCAGATCGATGTCATCCGCCGCCACATCGACGACGCGATCGCGCGAGGTGGGCGCGCGGTGGTCGGCGGCCCCGAGTCGGTGCAACCTCCCTACGTCCAACCAGTGGTACTGGTCGACGTCCCCGAGGAGTCGGCGGCCGTGCAGGAAGAGACGTTCGGCCCGACCCTGACCATTACCCGCGTGCGCGATGTCGACGAGGCGGTGCAGTTGGCAAACGCCAACCCATTCGGCCTCGGCGGCGCGGTGTTCAGCGCCAAGCACGGCGATCAGATCGCTGCGCGCCTGTCCTGCGGCATGGTCAGCATCAACTCGGCCATCACGTTCGCAACCGTGCCAGGACTGCCGTTCGGTGGGGTACGCAGTTCCGGTTTCGGGCGAATCCACGGATCGGACGGGCTGCGCGAGTTCGCCTGGCCGCGAGCGGTAACGCATCTGCGCTACCCGTCGCCGATCAAGGTATTGACGTTCAAGCGCACATCGCGAGACATGGCTCGGCTCAAACGGCTGGTCAAGGCACGGTGGGGGCGCTAGACCGGTGAGACTGGCCTCAGTCTCGGCTGCAGTCGCCGCGATTGCAGGCGGGCACAGTAACGTCCCGACGATCACAGCTTTGCCGAGGAGGACAGCTTCATGACCCGTGAGTTCCAGCGAGTGGGCGTGGTCGGGCTCGGCACGATGGGCGCAGGCATCGCCGAGGTCTTCGCGCGCAACGGCCTGTCGGTCGTCGCGGTCGAGATCGACGAGACGGCGATCGCGCGGGGCCGCGGGCACATCGATCACTCGACCGGACGCGCGGTGGCGCGGGGCAAGCTCAGCGAAGGCGAGCAGCGTGCGCTGATCGAGCGCATCGAGTTCAGCTGCGACCTCAAGGCGCTGGCCGACGTCGACCTGGTGATCGAGGCGGTGCCCGAGCATCTCGAGCTGAAGCGGGCGATCTTCAGCCAGCTCGATGGCATCTGCAAACCCGATGCCGTCCTGGCGACCAACACGTCCTCGCTGTCGGTCACCGAGATCGCTGTTGCCACGGGCCGACCGGGCAAGGTCGTCGGGGTGCACTTCTTCAACCCGGCGCCGGTCATGAAGCTGGTCGAGATCGTGCGCACCGTCGTCACCGAGCAGGACGTCGTCGACGACATGGAGGCGTTCACGCAGAAGCTGGGCAAGGTCGACGTCACCATCGGCGACCGGGCGGGATTCATCGCCAACGCATTGCTGTTCGGCTACCTCAACCACGCGGCGTCGCTCTACGAGTCTCACTACGCCAGCCGCGAGGACATCGACGCGGCGATGAAGCTCGGCTGCGGCCTGCCGATGGGCCCGCTCGCGCTGCTGGATCTGATCGGGTTGGACACCTCCTACGAGATCCTCGACACGATGTACAAGCAGAGCCGCGACCGACTGCACGCGCCGACCCCGATCTTCAAGCAGATGATGACGGCCGGCCTGCTCGGGCGTAAGACCGGCCGCGGCTTCTACACCTACGACGCGCCCGACTCGCCGAACGTGGTCGTCGATGCCCACACCCCGCCACCGCTCGACGCGATCGAGGGCGCGCGCCCGGTGCAGCGCGTCGGAGTCGTCGGCTCGGGCACGATGGCCACCGGGATCGTCGAGGTCTTCGCCAAGGCGGGCTATGACGTGCTGTTCGTCGCGCGTAGCAAGCAGAAGGTCTCGAACGTGCATGACGCGATCGCGCGCTCGTTGGAGAAGGGCGTGCAGCGCGGCAAGCTCAGCGAACACGAGCGCGACGCCGCGCTGGCGCGGATCAGCGGCACGGCACGCCTGGACGATCTGTCCGGGGTGCAACTGGTCGTCGAGGCCGTCGTCGAGGATCTCACCGTCAAGCAGGCCCTGTTCTCCAACCTGGACGAGATCTGCGCACCGAACACCGTGCTCGCCACCACCACGTCGAGCCTGCCGGTGATCGAGTGCGCCGCGGCCACCTCGCGGCCCGCCGACGTCATCGGCATGCATTTCTTCAACCCGGCGGCGGTCATGAAGCTCGTCGAGGTGGTCAGCACGGTGTCGACCGCGCCGGATGTCGAGGCGACGGTGCTCGAGGTCACCCGCAAGATCGGCAAGCATGCGGTGCGGTGCGGCGACCGCTCGGGCTTCATCGTCAACGCGTTGCTGTTCCCGTACCTCAACGATGCGGTCAAGATGCTCGAAGGGCACTACGCGACCGCCGACGACATCGACTCGGCCATGAAGGTGGGCTGTGGCTATCCGATGGGCCCCTTCGAGTTGCTTGACGTGGTCGGCAACGACGTCTCCCTGGCGATCCAGCGGGCCCTGTACCTCGAGTTCCGTGAGCCCGGCTTCGCGCCCGCGCCGCTGCTCGAACACCTCGTAACCGCCGGACGCCTGGGCCGCAAGAGCGGCAAGGGTTTCCGCGACTACAGCTGAGACGGCCCGAAACTACGCTGGGCGAATGCCGCGTCAGAACCGCCGGGCAGCCGCATCGCCGCGACGGCCTGCGCCGACAGGCGCGGCGCAGCGACGCGACGAGTGGCGCGGCGAGGAGTACGTCGTTCGGTCATTGACCGGCGCGGATACGGGCCGGGTCTATCGATGTCCCGGATGCGATCAGCAGATCCGCGCCAGGGTGCCGCACGTCGTCGTCTGGCCGGCCGACGATCCCGACGCAGGCGAGCGGCGCCACTGGCATACGTCGTGCTGGGACGCGCGCGACCAACGCGGCCCGGGCATCGCGCGCAGCCGGTCCGCTCCGCGCTACTGACCGCCCAGACGCCGGGTCAGCGGCGCGCCTGACGGGGGATCACCACTTCGCGCAGGATGAGGTCGATCACGGCAACGAGCGGCAACGCCAGTAAGAAGCCGATGACACCGAGCAGCTTGAGACCTGCCAAGGCGCCGACGATCGTCGCGACCGGGTTTATCCGCGGCATCTGGGTGAACAGCCGCGGTATGACGACGACCTTTTCGGCGATCTGGTAGCAGATGAGGAATGCGATCGTGGCGAGGCCGCCGGCCGTCGAGGAGATGAGCACGATCGTCGAGACGATGACGATCGCGAGCGCCGCCCCGACCAGCGGCACGACGTCGAGCATGGCGATGACGAACGCCAGCGCGTACGGGAAGGGCGCGCCGATAGCCCACAGCCACAGCAGGGACACCAGCCCGGCAACGAGCGCGAGGATCAGGCTTGCGGCCACGTAGTCGCCGATCTGCTTGGCGATCTTCGTGCCGATCTCGGTCGCTCGCCGGCGCCGGGATCGCGGAGCCATGCTGTAGGAGAACGACTTGATGTCGTCGAGATAGGCCATGAAGTAGAGCGTGAGCACGAGCACCGTCACACCCTCGAACACGGTGGTGGCCGCGGCGGTGCCGGCGGACAGCACGTTGCCGGCCAGGCTGCGGAAGATGTCGCCGGACTGGACGTAGTCCCGGAGTCGGCCGATGACGTGGAAGCGATGGTCGAGATCGGCGATGCGCCTGTTGTGCTCCAAGTCGGTGAGATAGCCGGGCAGCTTGTGCACGAACGACGCTGTCTGGTCGACGAGCGGGGGCACGACGGCGAAGCCGAAGCCCGTGAACACACCGGCGATCGCCACGAAGACCACGGCGACGGCGAGCGCCCGGGGCAGTCCCAGGCGAGTGGCCAGACGCACGCCCGGATCCAACCCGGCGGCGAAGAACAGCGACAGGCCAACCAGCACGAGCATGTCCCGAGCGTCGACAAGGGACCGAAACAGCAGGTACGCGAGTGCTACACCGACGGCTGCCGCAAACCCGAGCGCAAACGGTGATCGGGTAGCGGAGTCGTCATCCGCGTCGAGCACCCCGGCCTCGAGACTGCGCCGAGCTACCACCCGACTGGTTGGCGCGGGTGCCGCCCGCCTTCGTCGGCTGGGCCTTGGCGGGACGGGTTGGGCCGCCGGAGCCTGATGCCGGCGCGGGCTTCTCGATCGGCTGCGTGGCAGAGGCAGGCTCCGCCGAGGCGACGGGCTCGGCCGGTTGTGCGGCCGCGACCGGCTCGGCCGGCTGGTCGGCGGCGCTTTCGGCCGGTTGTGCGGCTGCGACCGGCTCGGCCGGCTGCTGCGCAGTCTCGACATCGAGCGATTGCGCAGGCGTAGCGGGGCCGGCGTCGGCCACCGGGGGAGCATCGGCCGATGCAGGACGCCCGATCTCCTCGAGCAGTCCGGCCAGCTTCAGATGCAGATCGCGCAGTGCGGCATGGGTCTGGTCGCGACGCAGGAGCAGCTGCTTGAGTTCCTCTCTGGCGTCGCTGACGATCAGCTCGGCTTCGGCGCGGGCGGTGGTGCGTACCTGTTCGGCATCTGCCTCGGCCGCTGCCATCTGCTCGCTCGACGTGCGCGCCTCGTCGGTCCGGCGCAATCGCAGTGCGATCTCGAAGTCCTTTTCGGCGGTGTCCAAGTGCGCGTCGATCGCCGCTTCGCGTTCCGCGCGCTGCGCCGCCGACTCTTCGTCCAGCCGCGCGCGGGTTGCCTGCGCCTCGAGGGTCAGCTGGTCCTCCTGCTCCCGGGCGCGGGTGAGGTCCTGCTCGATCTGCGCCGCAACGTCAGCGCGGTGCCGTTCGGCCTCGGAGATGCGCTGGCGAAAGGTTTCGTCTGCCTCGGCGTGACGCCTCGTCGCTTCCGCCAGGATCCGTTCGGCCTCCTGGCGAGCGTTCGTACGGATGCGCTGCGAGGACTCGTCCGCGCTGCGGTGTGCGGCCAGGACGTAGGCGTCGGCGTCGGCGCGCAGCTTCGACGACTCGGCGGCGGCTGAGTCCAGTACCTCGCGCACGCGCGGTTCGATGTTGTCGGTTGTGACCTGTTCGGTCGCCTTGCGTAACTGCCGTCGCAGAGACTCCATCTGCGCTTGCGAACTTGCCAGCTGCGCGGCAAGGTCAGCGGTGCGCGCCGCTGCTGCATCACGGTCGGCCGAGGTGGCTCTTAGCTCGTCGTCGAGGTTCGCGACGAACTCGTCGACCTGGCGGCGGTCGTAGCCGCGTATCGCCGTGTCAAAGCCACGATCGGCGAGAATCGGCAGAGTATCCGAGAGGTTCTCCGAAGGCATGACTCGATCGTGCCACCCCATGCAACCCTCCCCAAGCAACGGGGAGTGCATCGGTGAATAGAGCGTGTCGGGCATATCCATGCGCCACGCATGTATTTGCGAGGCTTTCCCCTGCGCACAAGGTGCGATGAGAGAAGTTGATCTAGGGCCTGGCCCTAGCTTTCGCGGAAGCGATTCAGCTGATCGACGTGCTCAGCACGCAACTGCGGGTTGGTGATTCCCAAACCCTCGGCGGGCGCAAGACACAGCACGCCGACCTTTCCCTGGTGCAGATTGCGATGAACGTCGAAGGCAGCCTGGCCGGTTTCGGCGAGGAGGTAGACACGCGAGAGCGTCGGATGGATAGCGCCGCGCGCGATCAGCCGGTTCGCCTCCCACGACTCGCGGTAGTTCGCGAAATGGGAACCGACAATTCGTTTGAGGGTCATCCACAAGTAGCGGTTGTCGTACTCATGCCAGTAGCCCGAGGTCGACGCGCAGGTGACGATGGTGCCCCCGCGCCGCGCGACGTAGACGCTGGCACCGAAGGTCTCCCGGCCGGGGTGCTCGAAGACGATGTCGGGATCGTCGCCGCCGGTCAACTCGCGAATCTTCTTTCCCAGCCGCTTCCATTCGCTCGGCTGTTGCGTGCCGTCCTTCCAGAACTCATAGCCCTCGGCGCTGCGGTCGATGACGAGGTCCGCGCCCATCTTTCGGCACAGTTGCGCCTTCTCCGGCGAGGAGACGACGCAAACCGGAATGGCTCCGCCATTGAGTGCGTACTGGGTCGCGTACGAACCGAGCCCACCGGTCGCGCCCCAGATCAGGACGACATCGCCCTGCTTCATGCCCGCGCCGTGCCGGGAGACGAGCTGCCGGTATGCGGTGGAGTTCACCAGGCCCGGGCAGGCTGCCTCCTCCCAGGTGAGGTGTGCGGCCTTGGGCATGAGCTGGTTGGACTTCACGAGCGCGAGCTCAGCGAGGCCGCCGAAGTTCGTTTCGAATCCCCAGATGCGCTGCTGCGGATCCATCATCGTGTCGTCGTGCCCCTGCGGATCTTCGAGTTCGACCGACAGGCAGTGGGCGACGACCTCGTCTCCGGCTTTCCATTTCGTCACGCCGGGACCCACGCGCAGGACGACGCCGGCCAGATCGGAACCCACGACGTGATAAGGCTGATCGTGCTTTCTGGCCAGCTCGGACGACTTGCCGTATCGAGCGAGAAAGTCGAATGTCGGCACGGGCTCGAAGATCGAGGTCCACACCGTGTTGTAGTTGATGGCGCTGGCCATGACGGCCACGATCGCCTCGCCGGGGCCGAGCCCGGGTGTCGGGACCTCCTGCAGGTGCAGGCTCTTACGCGGGTCTTTGTCCTTGGTGGCGAGGCCGTCGAACATGCCCACCTCGTCGGCCCGCACGACTACGCCTTCGTAGGACTCCGGCACCGCCATGGCAGCCAGCCCGGCAAGGTCGCCGTTCAGAATCGCGTTGCGAATGTCATCCACGACATGGCCTCCACACGGTGGGGGTCGGGGTATACAGCTATGTTACTGGCCGGTAGCAAGCGCTGGTTGGACAAGTTCCACCAGAACGCCGCCGGCGTCACTGGGATGGATGAAGTTGACCTTGCTGTGGGCCGTGCCCGGACGCGGCTCGTCGTAGAGCAGTCGCAGGCCTTTTGCACGCAGAGTCGTGCATACCGCGTCGATGTCGTCGACTGTGTAGGCGACCTGCTGGACGCCTGGCCCGTGCCGGTCGATGAACTTCGCGATCGTCGAATTCGGCGTCAGTGGCGCGAGCAACTGGATGCGCGTCTGGCCATCTCCGACGGCGAGCATCGCCTCGCGCACGCCCTGCGCCTCGTTCGTCTCCTCGTGCACGCTGCAGACGCCGAAGGTGTCGCGATAGAACGCGATGGCCTTGTCCAGATCGGGCACTGCGATGCCCACATGGTCGATCCCGCGGAACAACCCGGTGAGCGCCATGCGGTCATAGTCGCGCGTGACGTGCGTTTTCGGCGAGTCTCGCGTGCGCTTGTTCACACCTCTGCGACAGGGCACCGTGGATAGAGTGCGCAGGAACTGGCGAAGGACGTAGGAGGTTCGGCCATGGCTGGCATTGGGCAATCGGTGATCGTCAACGGCGCTCGTACCCCGATGGGACGGCTGCTCGGTTCACTCAAGGACTTCTCCGCGGCCGATCTGGGTGGCTTCGCGATCAAGGCGGCACTTGCGAGGTCGGGCGTAACTCCCGAGCAGGTGCAATACGTGATCATGGGTCAGGTATTGCAGGCAGGCGCCGGACAGATTCCCGCACGGCAGGCCGCCCACAAGGCCGGCATTCCGCTCGGCGTACCCGCGCTCACGATCAACAAGGTCTGCCTGTCCGGGCTCGATGCGATCGCGCTGGCCGACCAGCTCATCCGTGCCGGTGAGTTCGACATCGTCGTGGCCGGCGGACAGGAATCGATGACCAACGCGCCGCACCTGCTACCGAAGTCCCGCGGCGGCTACAAGTACGGCTCGATCGAACTGCTCGACGCGATGGCCTTCGACGGCCTCACCGACATCTTCGACAACATCCCGATGGGTGAATCCACCGACCGCGTCAATGCCAAGCTGGGCCTGCGCCGTGAGGAGCAGGACGCCTTCGCCGCCCGCTCGCACCAGCGTGCCGCGCTCGCGCAGAAGAACGGCGTATTCGACGACGAGATCGCGCCCGTGCTCATCCCGCAGCGAAAGGGCGACCCGGTCGAGTTCCGCGAGGACGAAGGCATCCGCGCCGACACCACGGCCGAGGTGCTGGCCAAGCTCCGCCCCGCGTTCGGCAAGGACGGCACGATCACCGCCGGAACGTCCTCGCAGATCTCTGACGGCGCTGCAGCCGTCGTGGTGATGAGCAAGGCCAAGGCCGAAGAACTCGGGCTGACCTGGCTCGCCGAGATCGGCGCGCACGGAAACGTCGCCGGACCTGACAACTCGCTGCAGTCCCAGCCGTCGAACGCGATCAATCACGCGCTCGCAAAGGCGCAGCTGACGATCGCCGATCTTGACCTGATCGAGATCAACGAGGCGTTCGCCGCGGTGGGCATCCAGTCGATCAAGGACCTCGGGGTCAGCGACGACATCGTCAACGTCAACGGCGGGGCCATCGCGTTGGGCCACCCGATCGGCATGTCCGGAGCTCGACTGGCCCTGACCCTCGCCATGGAACTCAAGCGCCGTGGTGGTGGCACGGGTGCCGCGGCACTGTGCGGCGGTGGCGGCCAGGGTGACGCGCTCATCCTGCGCGTCCCGGCATGAGCGTGGCGTCCGGCTGCCTTGATCATCTCTGCCGGTGCCGCACTGTCTCGCGACTTCGCCGGAGATGATCAAGATCCACGTGCGAAAGCAAGCACGCTGATGGCGTCGGTGCGGCGCGAGGTCGATGTCGACGATCTCGTCGAGCGGGCGCGCCGGGCCGAGCCGCGAGCGGTCGCCCGGCTGATCTCGCTGGTCGAGAACGACTCGCCGATGCTGCGCGAGGTTGCCGCCGCGCTGGCCCCGTTCAGCGGTAACGCGCAGGTGGTCGGCATGACCGGCTCTCCCGGAGTCGGCAAGTCGACCTCGACCGCGGTCCTGGTCGGGGCACTGCGCGAAAGTGGCAAGCGGGTCGGCGTGCTCGCTGTCGACCCGTCGTCTCCGTTCTCCGGCGGGGCGTTGCTGGGCGATCGGGTACGGATGCAGGATCACGCGACCGACGAAGGCGTCTTCATCCGTTCGATGGCATCGCGCGGGCACCTGGGCGGCCTGTCCGCGGGCGTGCCGCAGGCGCTTCGGGTGCTGGACGCCGCGGGCTGCGACATCATCCTGATCGAGACGGTGGGTGTCGGCCAGGCCGAGGTCGAGATCGCCTCGCTCGCCGACACCACGATCGTGTTGCTGGCTCCCGGCATGGGCGACGGCATCCAGGCGGCGAAGGCCGGCATCCTCGAGATCGCCGACGTCTTCGTTGTGAACAAGGCCGATCGCGACGGTGCCGACCAGGTTGCCCGCGACCTGCGCTACATGCTCTCCCTCGGCGGCCGGCACTCTGCGGCGGGCGCCTGGCGTCCGCCGATCGTCAAGACGGTGGCCTCGCGCGGCGAGGGAGTCGGCGACCTGCTCGCCGCTCTCGACAAGCATCGCGACTGGCTTTCGCGCAGCGGCGAGCTCACCCAGCGGCGGCAGGCGCGCGCCGCCGCCGAGATCGAGGCGATCGCCGTGGGTTCTGTGCGGGCCCGCTTCGCCGAGGTGCACGGGTCGGCCGCACTGGACGCCTCGGCCAAACGGGTCGTGGCGGGCGAGCTCGATCCCTATACCGCCGCAGACGAACTCGTCGCCTCGCTGACGGGCTGAGCGTTCAGCCGACCCGCCGCAGGCCGCATCACTGCGATTGGGCGACTGCCTGTTCCACTTCGAGCAGGGACGCCTCGTGCATCGACGCCTCGTAGGCCGCATGGCCGCCCCGGATGCCGAACAGGCGCTTTGCCAGCAGCAGGTACACCACCGCGCCGACGTTGAGGACGAGCGCGCCCACGCGCAGCACGGTGACCTTCTCGGTCAGCTCGTACACCTCGAGCGGGATGAACAGCGACGTCGCGACGACGGCGAAGTACTCGCCCCAGCGCTTGAGCAGCCAGAGCCCGACACCTTCGACCAGTTGCAGCACGCCGTAAAAGATGAGGAAGCCGGCGATCAGGTTCAGCGTCGAATGCCTCGCGTTGAGTGCCTTCTCGATCGCACGGATCGTCCCCGAATCCGAGACGCTGAAGTTGATCTGATCGAAGAAGGGTCGAAGCGCCGCGATGTCCTTGTCGAAGAGCGTGCGCAGGTTGACCTGCGTGCTCTCGAACCGCAACACGGCGACGCCCAGGCCGAGGATGATCAGACCGCGCACCCAGCGTTCCACGGCCAGCAATCGCAGGATGAACGCCGAGCGTAGGGCCTTGCCGCGCAGCAGCACCGGCGCGTTCTCGGCCGGGCCCTCACCGTGCGGTGCACCGAGCACGTATGTGCCGCAGCGCAGGCAGCGCCAGGCGTCGCCGAGCGGAGTCGTGGCCTCAAGCCTGGTGCGGTATCGCGCTTCGCTGGCCGCGTAGGTGAGGTGGCCTTTGCGCGCACAGGTGCGAAGGTTCCAGTCCATTGGGTGTCCGCGGGCTAGGCCGGATCAGCGAAACGCGTCAAGGCCGGTCAGCGCCTGGCCGAGAACCAGGGTGTGCACCTCGTGCGTGCCCTCGTAGGTGTAGACGGTCTCGAGGTTCAACGCGTGACGCAGAACCGGGTACTCGGTGGTGATGCCCGAACCGCCCAGGATCGAGCGGGCCTCGCGGCAGATCTCGAGGGCCGCACGCACATTGGCGAACTTGCCGAAGCTGACCTGGGTCGGCGTGATCCGCCCCGCGTCCTTGAGCTGGCCCAGCCGTATCGCCGTCAGTTGGGCCTGATTCAGCGACACTGCCATTTCGGCCAGCTTGCGCTGGGTCAGCTGGAACCCCGCGAGGGGCCTGCCGAACTGGGTGCGCGTGGTTGCGAAGTCGATGGTGGACGCCAGGGAGTCGGCGGCGGCGCCGGCCACTCCCCAGACGATGCCGAAGCGCGCCTCGGTCAGGCACGACAGGGGGCCCTTGAGGCCGCGGGCCAGTGGCAACTCGGCCTCGGCCGGTACCCGAACCTCGTCCAGGTTCAGCGAGCTGGTGATCGACGCGCGCAGCGAGAGCTTGTGGTGGACGTCCTGTGCGGTGAAACCGGGCGTGCCCTTCTCGACCAGGAAGCCGCGAATGCCCTCCGGCGTGCGCGCCCACACGACCGCGACGTCGGCGATCGACCCGTTGGTGATCCACATCTTGCTGCCGTGCAGCACCCAGTCCGACCCGTCGCGTGTGGCGCGGGTGCGCATCGAGCCGGGGTCAGATCCCGAGTCGGGCTCGGTGAGGCCGAAGCAGCCAATGGCCTCGCCCTTGGCCATCTCGGGCAGCCAGCGCTGTTTGTGCTCCTCGCTGCCGAAGGCGCGGATGGCGAACATCGCCAGCGAGCCCTGCACGCTCACCAGCGAGCGAAGGCCGGAGTCGACGGCCTCGACCTCGGCGCAGACGATGCCGTACTGCGTGGCGGTGGAACCCTGGCAGCCGTAGCCGGACAAGTGCATGCCGAGTACGCCGAGCGTGCCGAACTCGCGGGCCAGGTCGCGCACGGGCAGTTCGCCGGCCTCGAACCAGTCGCGGATGTGCGGTCGCAGGCGGTCGTCGGCGAACTTGCGGATCGTGCTGCGCAGGAGCCGGTTCTCGTCGGAGAGATCAGCGTCGAGATCGAGCAGGTCGAGCCGGGACAGAGCATCGGTCACGGCCCAGAGGCTACGCGCATCACCGCGGGGGATCGGGAGCCGAATACCCTGCGTGGATGCCAAACCCGCTCGCCTTTGACCCGATCGAGCGTGCGGCCGAGCTCTGGGCGCGTCACTGGCCCGACGAGCCCGCCGACGTCTACTCCGCGATGCGTGCGGTGACCTCGATCATGCGCGCGCAGCAGATCCTGATCGCGGAGCTCGACGGGCTGCTGCGCCCCTATGGCATCACCTTCAGCCGCTACGAGGCCCTGGTACTGCTGACGTTCTCGAAGAATGGGTCCCTCCCGCTGTCGAAGGTCGGCGAGCGCCTGCAGGTGCATGCGACCTCTGTTACGAACGTGATCGACCGTCTCGAGGCTGCGGGTCTGGTACGTCGCGAGCCGAATCCGCGCGACGGGCGGGGCACCCTCGCAGTGATTACCGACGACGGGCGGCGGGTGGCAGACGATGCCACGGCGGTCCTGAACGAAGCCCGGTTCGGGCTGGCCACGCTCGACGAGTCGGACCTCGGCCGCGTGTTCACCATCTTGCGAAGGCTTCGGCTCGACGCGGACGACTTCGCGAGTTGAGCGGGCATGCGCGCTCAGGCCGGGCAGATCGGTAGATCGGGAACGTACTGAATCTGGAGATTGAATACGCCAGAATCTGCGTGACCACTCCGGCTCCGGTTCGTTGAACAGTCTGACGGGCTCGAGTCCGTCGGTGGTCGTGGGTCCACCTACGGCAGTGATATTGAGCTAGTTGACGCCCGCGTCGACGACGGTGACTGTCCTGTTCACCGGATCGACGCGGGCATTACATCCAAGTGGCAGCACTCCCGCCGGTGCGGTGTGCCCGAAGTCGACGTTCGCAACCACCGGCAGGTCGGGCCGGCCGGCCTCGCAGAGCACAGCACAGACCACGTCCCACAGCTCGAACGTTGCCCGCATGGTGTAGCCCATCGGCCGGGCGATCAGCAGCGCACCGATTCGGCCCAGCACACCGATGGCGTGGTAGTTGCGCAGCCAGTGCTTGACAGTCTGCGGCGGCGGTGCCTCCTCGGAGGTCTCAAGCAGGAACACCGCGCCGTCCCAGGCCTCGTCGCCGGGCCAGATTGCTGATCCCTTCGCCATCTCGAGGATCTCGCCGCTGCCGCCGATCAGTTCACCGGTGACGGCCTGATCTCCCTGCAGCCATGCCCAGCCTGGGTTCGGCCACCATCGCCGCCGGCGAGTGGCAAGCGCAGGGTCGCGCCAATCGAGAAACTCCTCTGTCCACTCCGCGGCCGCCGACAGTTCGAACGGCAGCGGCGTGAAAGCCGCCCGCCGGACGGCCTCCTCGACGAATGGATGGATGCCGCCGTTCTCGGCGAACCCGGTGAGCAGGCTCGGGCCGTGAAAGCTCACGACGCCCGCCGCCCGGTTGACCAGGTGCTGCACGGTGCTGTCGGAGAAACCCATGAATACCTTGGGGTGCGCGCGGATCAGGTCGAGGTCGAGGTAGGGCACCGTGCGGATGGATTCCTCACCGCCGAGAGTCGTGACGATGCCCGCGACGTCGTCGTTGACCAGCGCCCAGTGCAGGTCATCGGCGCGAGCCTGCGGGTTGTCGTGCAGCCACGCGCTGTCGCGCAACGCGTTCGGCGTCTCGATCACGGTCACGCCGAACGTCTCGGCAAGCTGCCGCTTTCCGGTCTGATGGCGCTGCGGCAGGGCCGCGGATGCACCTGACGACAGTGAGATCACCGCGAGCGTGTCACCTCGCTGCAAAGCCTTCGGTCTGATGAACGACATGCCTGCGATCCTCGCGTTTGTCAGGCGTCTCGGCCATGGGTTATCGCGACTCAGCGAGGCGGGAAGCGTCAGGCAGGTGGCAGACCTCACCGCCGCTGCGTCTTAGCAATTACTAGGACGTCCTAGTAATCTGAGCGGCAAGCAATCCTTGCCGACGAAGGGGCCGGTGCCTGCCGCTATGGACGCCGACGAGATTTCCGCAGGCCGCGAACGTTGGCGGCAGCGCTACCAAGCCGCCGACGCCGCGGGCCGGATTCAGGACCGCGACTTCACCAGCTTGTCCGGCGTCGAGGTCGAGCCGTTGTACGGGCCGACCACGGCCGATGATCGCTTCGAGCGCATCGGCTGGCCGGGTGAATACCCGTTCACACGCGGCATCCACCCGACCGGCTACCGGGGCAAGCCGTGGACGATCAGGCAGTTCGCGGGTTTCGGCAACGCGCAGCAGACCAACGAGCGGTACAAGATGATCCTGGCCGAGGGCGGCGGCGGGCTGTCGGTGGCATTCGACATGCCCACGTTGATGGGCCGCGACTCCGACGATCCGCGCTCGCTCGGCGAGGTCGGGCACTGCGGTGTGGCGATCGACTCCGCGGCCGACATGGACGTGCTCTTCGACGGCATCGATCTGGCTGCCACGACCACCTCGATGACGATCAGCGGGCCGGCGGTGCCGGTGTTCTGCATGTACGTTGTCGCCGCCGAGCGTCAGGGCGCCGACATCAGCAGGCTCAACGGAACCCTGCAGACCGACATCTTCAAGGAGTACATCGCGCAGAAGGAGTGGATCTATCCACCCGAGCCGCACCTGAAGCTGATCGGCGACCTGATGGAGTACGTGGCGCACGAGATCCCCGCGTACAAGCCGCTGTCGGTGTCGGGCTACCACATCCGAGAGGCTGGGGCGACTGCAGCCCAGGAGCTTGCGTTCACGCTCGCGGACGGCTTCGGATATGTCGAGCTCGGGCTCTCGCGCGGTCTGGACATCGAGCAGTTCGCACCCGGACTGTCGTTCTTCTTCGACGCGCACATCGACTTCTTCGAGGAGATCGCCAAGTTCCGCGCGGCGCGGCGCATCTGGGCACGCTGGCTGCGCGAGGTGTACGGCGCGAAGACCGACAAGGCACTCTCGCTGCGCTTCCACACCCAGACAGCAGGTGTCTCACTCACTGCGCAGCAGCCCGACAACAACATCGTGCGTACCGCTGTCGAGGCAATGGCAGCGGTGCTCGGTGGCACGAACTCGTTGCACACCAACGCCCTGGACGAGGTGCTGGCCCTGCCGTCAGCGAAGGCGGCGCAGATTGCATTGCGTACGCAGCAGGTGGTCGCCGAAGAGACCGGCGTGCGGAACGTCGCCGACCCGCTCGGTGGTTCGTGGTACGTCGAGGCACTGACCGACCGGATCGAAACCGAGGCGGAGAAGATCTTCGAGCGCATCCGCGATCTCGGCGGCGACGGTTCGATCACGGCCGGACTGCTACGCGGCATCGAGGACGGCTGGTTCATCACCGAGATCGCCGACAGCGCGTTCGCCTACCAGGTTGCCTTGGAGAAGGGCGACAAGCGCGTGGTGGGCGTCAACACGCTCACCGGGGATGTGGGCGACGAACTCGAGATCTTGCGCGTGTCACACGAGGTCGAACTCGAGCAGCGCGATGTCGTCGCGCAGCGGCGGGGCAGCCGAGATCAAGGCGCTGTCGAGGCCGCGCTCGCCCGAATGGTCGAGGCAGCAAAGACCGATCAGAACACCGTGCCGCCGATGCTCGAGGCGACTCGCGCCGAAGCCACGCTCGGCGAGATCTGCAATGCATTGCGCCCGCTCTGGGGCGAGTACCGGGAGCCGGTGAGTTTCTAGACGGGCTCCCTTGATCAAGGAGCATCGCCAGCAGGTCTCAACGGCACCCCCTTCCTGATCAACACAACGATCCGGCCCGCAGGTGGGCAGTTGTGCCGCAGGTGGGCAATTACAAGTGCCCACCCAGCGCACGAATGCCCACCCACCGCGAGGCGCACCGCCCGCGACTCCTATTGCGGCGCGGCCCACGGACCGTGGCCGGCGATTCGGTCGACGCTCACCCGCAGGATCCAGCCTGCGTCGGGGTCATCGGCCACCGGGAAGTCGAAGTCCGGGCCGAC
Source organism: uncultured Actinomycetes bacterium (assembly GCA_963733615.1). Classification (GTDB taxonomy): domain Bacteria; phylum Actinomycetota; class Actinomycetes; order Mycobacteriales; family Jatrophihabitantaceae; genus DASXRA01. The sequence goes on along the minus strand of CAVTEA010000003.1, from coordinate 40,538 downwards.
GTACACCTTGCCCAGTCGGCGCAGCAGATCGGCAGCGCCGCCCTCCACCACGTGCGCCGTGCCGTGCACTACGAGGTAATCGGCGAGCATCGTGCCCGGCGGGCTGTCCGCCTCGAGTGAGATCGCGACGAGGGGATCGCGGCGCACATTTCGCAGCTTGCGTCTGTCGATCATGTGCCCGCTGACGATCTCGTCGCCGTCGAGGCCGATCCACACGATGGAGACCTGCGGGCTGCGGTCGGGATTGATGGTGACCAGGTGCGCGAGCTTCCCGCTGGTGAGCAGGGCGCGGACGTCGTCGCGAAGAGCCGTCATGCACTGACTCTAGGACCCGGCGGTGGCTCGCCGACGGGCGAACCCCTCGGATCAGCGCCCGCCCCGTCCCTCGCCGGCGACGAAGCGCGCAGCGCCCGTACCCCCTTGCAAGGTGGCGAACCCGAGCGCGAACTCGCGCGCCAGCGCGGCCGGTGTGTCCGCGCCCAAGCCTTCGTAGACGGACTGACGATCCGAGCGCACACACACCTGCGGAAAGGCGGCGATCTGCGCAGCCAGGCGTTCGGCCGCCGCACGAGCCTCGCCCGGTGGTACGACCCGGTCGGCCAGCCCGATCGCCAGCGCTTCCGGCGCGTGCACGGCCCGTCCGGTGAGGATGAGGTCGAGCGCGCGGCCGAGTCCGACGATGCGGGGCAGGCGAACGGTGCCGCCGTCGATCAGCGGTACGCCCCAGCGCCGGCAGAACACGCCGAGCACGGCGTCGTCCTCGACGACGCGCAGGTCGCACCAGAGGGCGAGTTCGAGCCCACCGGCGACGGCATGCCCGCTGACCGCAGCAATCACCGGTTTGCCCAGAGCGAGACGGGTAGGCCCCATCGGGGCATCGGCGCCGAGATCAGGATCGAGGGTGTTCGGCTCGCCGCGAGAGATGGCCTGCAGGTCGGCACCGGCGCAGAACGTGCCACCTGCGCCCCACAGCACGGCCACGTCAGCCGCCGGATCGCTGTCGAATTCGCGAAACGCCGCGGCGAGCTGGGTCGCTGTGTCGCGATCGACGGCGTTACGGACGTCTGGCCGGTCGAGGACGACGGTCCACACCGGCCCATTGCGCTCTACGCGAACGGTCATGACACTGACCCTCACCGCAGCGGCGCGGACCTGTCAACGTTTGAAAGACTGTAGGCATGCGTCCCGGAAACCCTGCGCAGCAGCCGAGTCCTGCCCTGTCCGCCGCGCTCGCCGGCGCCATCGACCTGGGCGCCGTCAAGGCCCGCTCGGAGGCGGCGGCCCGTGCTGCCGAGGCGCCGGCGCCAACCGCCGGCGAGTACGTCGTCGAGGTCACCGAGGCCACCTTCCAGGCCGACGTCATCGATCGCTCGTTTCAGGTCCCGGTCCTGATCGACCTGTGGGCCGACTGGTGTCAGCCGTGCAAGCAGCTCTCGCCAGTGCTCGAGCGGCTCGCCACCGAGGCGGCCGGCTCGTGGATCCTCGCGAAGATCGACACGGAGGCGAATCCTCGTATCGCGCAAGCGTTGCAGGTGCAGAGCATCCCCACCGTCTACGCCGTTATCGGCGGCCAGCTCGTACCGGGGTTCCAGGGGGCGCTGCCCGAGCCGCAGGTGCGCGAGTTTGTCGGCGCGGTACTGAAGGCAGCCGAGCAGGCGAATCTCACCGGTCCGGGGCTCGCCGACCCCGCAGCTCCTGCCGAGCCGCCGGTCGATCCGCGCTTCGACGACGCCGAGAAGGCGCTCGCCGACGGCGACTTCGCGCTGGCCCAGCAGCGCTACCAGGCGATTCTCGACGCCGAGCCGGCAAACAGCGACGTCGCGCTCGCCCTGCGCCAGGTCGCCATGCTGCAGCGGGTCGAGCAACTCGACCCGTCGGTGGTCGCCCGCGCCGACAGCTCACCGGACGACATCGAGGCGCAGCTTGCGGCTGCCGACTTTGCGCTCGCCGGCGGCGACGTCGACGCCGCCTTTGGGCGACTGCTTCGTGCCGTGAAACGGACGAGAGGCGACGAACGCGACGCCGTGCGCGATCGGCTCGTCGACTACTTCGATCTGCTCGGCCCGGACGAGCCACGCGTCGCTTCCGCTCGGCGCGAGCTCGCTAACGCCCTCTTCTAGTCGTTGCAACCTGCTTGCTGGTAGAGCAGCGCGAGCAACCCGTGCACGCGCGGTGATTGTGGGGTCGGCTCCTCAGGCGAGGCGGTACAGAACCGGCTTCGTGTCCACGGCGACGAGCAGGCCGCCAGTAGCCCAGCCCAGCCGCAGCGAGTTCGGGGCGAAGTAGATGCTGGTGCCGGACTGGATCACGCGTGGCTTGCCGCCAGGCTCGGCCACGAGTTGCACCGTGCCGTGCGGCACAGATGTCGTGAACGCCAGCGCGTGACCCGTTGGTGCCCAGGTCGGGAAGAGGGCCGTAACGCCCGTGGCCACCGGCTTACTGTCGCCGTCGGCGACCGGGTACACGTTGGCTGAGGACTTCGCGCAGCAGGAGTACTGGCCGTAGAACCGGCTGCTGTCGACGAGCAGGTACTTGCCGTCGGGGGAGAAGCTCAGCGCGGACTGGTCAGCGTTGACCGTCGTGGCGGTCAGCGCGCGATCGCTGCCCGCGCCGACGCCCCGAATGTGCACGACGGTGTGTGACCAGCCTCCGTCAGTGGCCATGGTCCACGCCATGGTCGCGCCGTCGGGCGAGAACGTCAGTCCGGCAAGGCTCGTCAGGTAGCCGTCGATGACGCCAAGGTGCGCTACCGCTCCGCCCGTCGCCCGGACCTCGTCGATTTCGATCCCCTGGTGGTTGGGGTCGGGCCGCCGGGCGAAGCGGATCTGCTTGCTGTCGGCTGACCAACTCGGAAACAGATCCAGCTGCTCCTTCGGGTCAGTGTTCTGGATCGGATTCTTGACGACCCCGTCGTCGGTCAGGTCGGTTGCCTTGCCGGTCGATGTGTCCATCACCCAGACATCGGGCTCGAGCATGCTGTGGAAATAGTCGTCGGTGAACGCGATGTGACTGCCGTCAGGTGACCATGCGGCGTACAGCGTGTCCGGCTTGACCTTCGCGGCCGGATCGAGGCAGACCTTCTGGCCGCCGTCGATGTCGACCACGCACATCGCCTCGCCCGCCCCGGCGTTGAGCACCTTGCGCCCGTCCGGGGAGAGCACGGTCAGACCGTGCACCGGGATCGGCACAGTCGCTGCGATCTTCACCTTCGCGACGTCGATCTGCTGCGAGCCAGACCCGTGCGTCGAGGTCGAGCAGCCGGCCACGAGGGCAATGGCGCCAAGGATGGCAAGTGGTGCTATCAGGCGATTTGACACGCCGCAGAGTAGATCAGGCCCGCCACCCCCGGTCTCGGGAGGGGCGGGCCTGTGTGGCTCAGCCCGTGTGCGGCATGAGGGCGTTCTCCGGGATCACGCCGAGCTTGCCGGCGCGGAAGTCGTCGATTGCCTGCTGCAGTTCCTCGGCCGTGTTCATGACGAACGGGCCGTAGTGCGCGACCGGCTCGCGGATCGGCCGCCCGCCGAGCAGCAGCACCTCGAGCGCCGGGCGGTTCGAGTCCTGAGCCGGGTCAGCCGCGACGCTGATGCGATCGCCCGGGCCGAACAGGGCAAGTTGCCCGGTGTGGATCGGGCGCTGCTCGGCGCCGACACTTCCGGCACCGGAGAGCACGTAGACGAGCCCGTTGAACTCGACCGGCCACGGCACCGAGATCTGGGCACCGGGCGCGATCGTCGCATGGGCGTAGGTGATCGGCGTGTGCGTGCGACCAGGACCGTGGTGCTCGCCGACATCGCCCGCGATGATGCGAATCAGCGCGCCGCTGTCGGTCGAGGTGATGAGCGTGGACTGCTGCGCCTCGATGCTCTGGTACGCCGGCGGGGTGAACTTGTCCTTCGACGGCAGGTTCACCCACAGTTGGATGCCGTGGAACAGGCCACCGGACACGACGAGCGACTCGGGCGGCGTCTCGATGTGCAGGATGCCGGCGCCCGCGGTCATCCATTGCGTGGCGCCGTTCTCGATCACGCCGCCACCGCCGTGTGAGTCCTGATGTTCGAAGGTGCCGTCGATCATGTAGGTGACCGTCTCGAATCCGCGGTGCGGATGCCACGAGGTGCCTCGCGGCTCACCCGGCGCGTAGTCGACCTCGCCCATCTGGTCCATGTGCACGAAGGGATCGAGGTCGCGCATTGCCACGCCAGCGAATGCGCGAACGACCGGGAAGCCTTCGCCCTCGAATCCCCTTGGGCCGGTCGTGATCGACCTGACCGGGCGCTCGGTGTCGCCGAGTGCGGCCGGGACGAGCCGCGGCAATGAGGTCGTTTCGGCGGTTATGGCTGGCATCGCAAACCTCCACGTTGTTGCATGCACAACTGTACGTGGGTCTTGAACTCCCACTGCTGCCGCGCCATTCCCGATCGATGATGCGGCAGCGAGGTCAGTCCGCGTAACGCAGCCAGAGCGCGCCGAGCGGCGGGACGCGCAGGCGTCCCGAGGCCGGTTGCCCGTGCGAGGGTTCGGCGAATGCGGTGATGGCGCCGAAGTTGCCCACGCCGGAACCCAGATAGACCTCGGCGTCGGTGTTGACGACCTCGTCCCAGCGTCCGGTGCGCGGCAGGCCGAGCAGGTACTGCTCGTGCGGCACGGCGGCGAAGTTGGCGACGCAGGCAAGCACCGAGCCGTCGGCGCCGTAGCGTAGGAACGAGAAGACATTGCGGGCCACGTCGTCGGCGTCGATCCACGCGAAACCGGCCGGCTCGTTGTCCTGCGACCAGAGCGCCGGGCTTTCGCGGTAGATGCGGTTCAGGTCGGTGACCAGCCGGGACACGCCGCGATGGTCGGGTGAATCGAGCAGCCACCAGTCCAGCGAGCGTCCCTCGTTCCATTCGCCACCCTGGGCGAACTCCTGACCCATGAACAGCAGTTGCTTGCCGGGATGGGCCCACATGTAGGCGTAGAGCGCGCGAACGGTAGCCATCTGCTGCCACGTATCGCCGGGCACCTTGGTGAGCAGCGTGCCCTTGCCGTGCACCACCTCGTCGTGGGAGATCGGCAGCACGTAGTTCTCGGCGTACGCGTACATCATCGAGAACGTCATCTCGTGATGGTGGTACTGGCGGTGGATCGGCTCGTGTGCGACGTAGCCGAGCGTGTCGTGCATCCAACCCATGTTCCATTTGAAGCCGAAGCCGAGTCCGCCGAGGTGCGTCGCCCGGGTGACGCCAGGCCATGCGGTCGACTCCTCGGCGATCGTGATCGCTCCGGGTACGCGCTTGTAGACGGTCGCGTTCACCTCTTGCAGGAACGAGACCGCGTCGAGATTCTCCCGACCGCCCTGTACGTTCGGCAGCCACTCGCCTTCCTCGCGCGAATAGTCGAGGTAGAGCATCGAGGCCACGGCGTCGACGCGCAGCCCGTCGACGTGGAACTCCTCGAGCCAGTAGAGCGCGTTCGCCACCAGGAAGTTGCGTACCTCGCGGCGGCCGAAATCGAAGACGTACGTGCCCCAGTCCGGCTGCTCGCCGCGACGGGGGTCGGCGTGCTCGTAGAGCGGAGTGCCGTCGAAGCGGGCAAGCGCCCAGTCGTCCTTCGGGAAGTGGGCCGGCACCCAGTCGACGAGCACCCCGATGCCTGCCTGGTGCAGCCGGTCGACCAGGAAACGGAAGTCGTCGGGCGAGCCGAACCGTGCGCTCGGGGCGTAGTAGGACGAGACCTGATACCCCCACGAGCCGCCGAAGGGGTGTTCGGCGACCGGCAGGAACTCGACATGGGTGAAGCCTGATTCGCGTACGTGCTCGACGAGCTGGTCGGCGAGGTCACGGTAGGACAGGCCCTGGCGCCAGGAGCCCAGATGCACCTCGTAGATCGACATCGGGGCCGCCTGCCACTGCATGGCCGCGCGCGATGTCAACCAGTCGTCGTCGGCCCACTCATGCTCGGACCGGAACACGACCGACGCGTTCGCCGGGGGGATCTCGGTGGCGAACGCCATCGGGTCGGCCTTGTCCCGGCGGGCACCGTCAGCGCCGAGCACCTGGAACTTGTAGCGTGCGCCCTCCTCGACGCCGGGCACGAACAGCTCCCAGACGCCGGTGGACCCGAGCACCCGCATCGGAAACCCACGCCCGGACCAGTAGTCGAAGTCGCCCATGACCCGCACGCCCCGGGCACTCGGTGCCCACACGGCGAACGAGGTGCCGCTGACCGGGCCGCCCGGCGTCTCGTAGCTGCGCACATGCGCGCCCAGCACCTGCCAGAGATTCTCGTGGCGTCCCTCGCCGATCAGGTGCAGATCCACCTCGCCGAGGGTTGGCAACCACCGGTACGGGTCGTCGACGGTGAGCGTCTGCTCGCCGTAGCTGACCTCGAGCCGGTAATCGGCCTGCCCGGTGTCGACGATGCAGCCGAACACCCCGCCGTCGTGCAGGCGATCAAGCGGTGTGCGGACCGCGCCGAGGATTGCGGTGACCGCGCTCGCCTCGGGACGAAGCGCGCGGATCACGGTGCGTCCGTCGTCGGTCGGGTGCGCCCCGAGCACGCTGTGCGGATCGTGATGAGCGCCGTTGATCAGCCGGTCCAGCTCCTCGCGCGCCACGGTTGCGGCGGGACCGGTTGAGCTCACGCAGCATCGCCCCCCGCGACGCCGAGCTTGGCAAGCGAGCCTAACGGGATGGGCAGCCAGCCGGGGCGGTTGCGCGCCTCGTACACGGCCTCGTAGACCGCCTTGTCGGCTTCGAATCCGCGGATGACGGCGGCCTCCTCGTCCAGGTCATGCCCGGACGCCTCCGAGTAGCCGGCCCGGAATGCATCGCGGTTGCGCTGGGCCCACTCGTCGGCCCGGTATTCGAGCTGAGCCGTGCCCGGGGAGTCGATGATCTGATGCCGGGCGGCGTAGTCGAATGAGCGCAGCATGCATGCCACGTCGCGCAGCGGCGAGTCGAACGCCTTACGGCTGGCCATGGGTTCGATCGGTTCGCCCTCGAAGTCGAGCATGACGAAGCGGTGCACGGTGCGAAGGACCTGGCCCAGATGGAAGTCGCCGTGGATGCGCTGCGTGGTCAGGGTCTTGCCGTGCGCCCCGGATGCGCCGAAGGCGTCGAACGCCGAGCGCAATCCGTCCTCGACGTCGGCGAGCTGGGGTACCACGGGCAGGGCAGCGTCGAGGCGGGCGTGCATGGCCGTTGCGCGCGCGGCCAGATCGATCCCGGCCAGCACCGATGTGCCGAACGCCTCGGCAAGATCGGCATGTACCTCCGCCGCGGCGATGCCGAGGCGCTCGGCCTCGCCGGCGAAGTCGCCACCCGCTTCGTCCGCGTGTAGATCCGCCTCTGCCATGAGGTCGCGGACGCTGGTCTTGGCGAGCTCCCACCCGTCGGTGGCCGAGGACATGAACTCCTGCAGCATCGCCAGGCTGGTCGGCTCACCGTTGATGTCGGCGGTGACGCTGCCGAGCAGCCGTGCCACGTGCCGCGCGCCGAGCCCGGTCAGTGCCCGGTGGACCTCGACGTCGGGGTTGATGCCCGGCTCGAGGCGCCGGAACACCTTGAGGATGGCCTGGTCGCCGAACACCAGCGAGGTGTTGGACTGCTCGCCGGTGAGCACCAGACTCTGCTGGCCGATCGGCATGTCGGCCGGGGAGACGTAGCGGGCGAAGCGAACCGGTCCGAGCGTCGCCTCGTCGCGAATGGCGATCAGCCAAGCCTGGGTGACGTCCTTGTCGTGCAGCGCGTCATAGATCCAGTGTGGCCGGCCGCTGATCGCCACGGAGCCGAGCAGGACGTGCTCGAGGGTCGGCACCATTTCGGTACGTACGACCAGGGGAAGCTGGTAGGTCTCGGTGGCACCGTCGTCGTAGGTGACCGCCACCAGCCAGAGCGAGAGCTGTGGTGGCCCGTCGGCAAGGCTTTCCAGCATGCGCAGCGAGACTGCTGGGGACGGGCGGCCCTTGCCGGCGAACCATCGCTGGGTCGGCAGCCACTGGGCGACCAGCGGCTGCAGGTCACGTTCCGACAGACTCATATGGCGCCGCCAGGACGCGGCGAGCCAACCGTACAGTTCCGTCGGGATTTCATGGATCCACCTCTGTGTCGACTGCCGCGTGTGAGCGAGGAATTCGCAGCCAGTAGAAGCCGTGACCGCTCAGCGTGAGCAGGTACGGCAGTTCGCCGATCGCGGGAAAGCGGGCGCCGCCCATGAGCTCGATGGGCTCTGCTCCCTCCCACGGGCGAAGGTCCAGTTCGACCGGCTGTGCGAAGCGGGAGAGGTTGTTGACGCACAGCACGACGTCGTCACCGAAGGCGCGGACGAAGCTCAGCACGCTCGGGTTGCTGCCGCCGATGTCGTTGAAGCTGCCGAGCCCGAAGGCGGGATTTGCCTTGCGCACCTGGATCATCCGCCGCGTCCACTGCAGCAGCGACGAGGTGTGGCGGGTCTGCGACTCGACGTTGGTGACCTGGTAGCCGTAGAGGGAGTCCATATTGACCGGCAGGTACAGCCGCCCGGGGTCGCACGTGGAGAATCCGGCGTTGCGGTCGGGCGTCCACTGCATCGGCGTGCGCACGCCGTCGCGGTCACCGAGCCAGATGTTGTCGCCCATGCCGATCTCGTCGCCGTAGTACAGGACGGGCGAGCCGGGCAGCGACAACAGCAGGGCGGTGAACAGCTCGATCTGGTTGAGGTCGTTCTCGAGCAGCGGGGCGAGACGGCGGCGGATGCCGATGTTCGCCTTCATCCGCGGGTCCTTGGCGTACTCGTTCCACATGTAGTCGCGTTCTTCGTCGGTGACCATCTCGAGCGTCAACTCGTCGTGGTTGCGCAGGAAGATGCCCCACTGGCAGTTCTCGGGGATCGCGGGCGTCTGCGCCATGATCTCCGAGATCGGGTAGCGCGACTCGCGCCGGACCGCCATGAAGATGCGCGGCATCACCGGGAAGTGGAACGCCATGTGGCACTCGTCGCCGCCGATGTCCGGGTCGCCGAAGTACTCGACGACGTCGGCCGGCCACTGGTTCGCCTCGCACAGCAGCACGCGGTCGGGGTAGTCGCGGTCGACCTCCTTGCGCACCCGGCGGAGGAAGTCGTGCGTCTCGGGCAGGTTCTCGCCGTTCGTGCCGTCGCGCACGTACAGGTAGGGCACGGCGTCGAGGCGGAAGCCGTCGATGCCGAGGTCGAGCCAGAAGCGCAGCGCGTCGAGGATCGCCTGCTGCACGTCGGGGGAGTCGAAGTTCAGGTCCGGCTGGTGGCTGAAGAAGCGGTGCCAGTAGTACTGCTTGCGCACCGGGTCGAACGTCCAGTTGGACGGCTCGGTGTCGACGAAGATGATCCGCGCGTCGGGGTAGCGGGTGTCGTCGTCCTCCCAGACGTAGAAGTCGCCGTAGGGGCCGTCCGGGTCACTGCGGGACGCCTGGAACCACGGGTGCTGATCGGAGGTGTGGTTCATGACCAAGTCGATGATCACCCGGATGCCACGGCTGTGCGCCTCGTCGAGGAACGCCTTGAAGTCCTCGATCGTGCCGAACTCGGGCAGCACGTCGGTGTAGTCGCTGACGTCGTAGCCGCCGTCGCGCAGCGGCGACGGGTAGAACGGCGGCAGCCACAGGCAGTCGACGCCGAGCCACTGCAGGTAGTCGAGCTTGTCGATCAGGCCGCGCAGGTCGCCGGTGCCGTCGCCGTTGGAGTCGCCGAACCCGCGGACGAGCACCTCGTAGAACACCGCCCGCTTGAACCAGAGGGGATCCGGCGGGCGGGCCACCGCCGTGGCGGGATGCATCGCAGGGTTGGAGTCGAGACTGTCGGTCACGTCAACCCCTTCAGAGAGATTCACCAGCGTTCACCTCGTACCGCAAAGATGTGCGCCGGCTGGTCGTGTGGATCGAGCCGAACGTAGTTGTACTGCCCCCAGCGGTATTTCGCTGCGGACATCAGGTCCACGACGTCGAACTCGGCCGCCCAGTCGATGCCGAGGGCCGGCAGATCGAGTGAGGTCCGCCCTCGCGGATGTCGTGCGGATCGAGCGAGCACAGCACCAGGACGGTGTCGCCGGAGGCCGCATCCCGCTTGCTGAACGCGATGATCTCAGCGTTGTCGACGCGTGGAAGCGCAGGTTGCGCAGCCAGTGCAGCGCCGGGTGCTCGCGGCGGATCGCGTTGAGCCGGGTGAGCAGCGGTGCGAGGGAGCGCCCGTCGGCGAGTGCTCCCGCGTAGTCGCGCGGGCGCAGCTGGTACTTCTCCGAGTCGAGGTACTCCTCGCTGCCCGGGCGAACCGGCACGTGCTCGTAGAGCTCGTAGCCGGAGTACACGCCCCACGTCGGGGAAAGCATCGAGGCCAGCACCGCGCGGATCGTGAATGCCGCCGGGCCGCCGTGCTGCAGGTACTCGTGCAGGATGTCCGGCGTGTTGACGAAGAAGTTCGGCCGCATGTGCTCGGCCGACTCGACGAGCTGCTGCGCGTACTCCTCCAGCTCGTCCTTGCCGTTGCGCCAGGTGAAGTAGGTGTAGCTCTGGGTGAAACCGATCTCGCCGAGCGCGTGCATCATCGTCGGCAGGGTGAACGCCTCGGCCAGGAACAGCACGTCGGGGTCGGTCTTCTTCACCTCGGCGATCAGCCACTGCCAGAAGTTGAGCGGCTTGGTGTGCGGATTGTCGACCCGGAAGATCCTGATGCCCGCGCCGACCCAGTGCCGCACGACGCGCAGGCACTCGGCGTAGAGCCCGTCGGGATCGTTGTCGAAGTTGAGCGGGTAGATGTCCTGGTACTTCTTCGGCGGGTTCTCGGCGTACGCGATCGAGCCGTCAGGCTTGGTGGTGAACCACTCCGGGTGCGAGCTGACCCACGGGTGGTCCGGCGCGCATTGCAGCGCGAAGTCCAGCGCCACCTCGATGCCGAGCTGGCGGGCCCGCTTCACGAACGCCTTGAAGTCGGCCAGGGTGCCGAGCTCGGGATGGATGGCGTCGTGGCCGCCGTCGCGCGAGCCGATCGCCCATGGTGATCCGACGTCCCAGGATGCCGCGAGCAGGGTGTTGTTCGGGCCCTTGCGGTTCACCTCGCCGATCGGGTGGATCGGCGGCAGGTAGACGACGTCGAAGCCCATGCTCGCGACGTAGTCGAGATGTTCGACGGCGTCCTTGAGCGTGCCGTGCCGGGCGGGCCGGGCGGGCGCCTGCGGGTCCTCGGCCAACTGGGCACCGATCGAGCGCGGGAAGAACTCGTACCACGACCCGTAGAGCGCGCGCGGGCGATCGACCCAGATCGGGTAGCGCGGGGTCTTGGTGACCAGTTCCCGAACCGGATTCTCGTGGGCCAGCCCCTGCAGGAAGTCGTCGAGTGCCGGGCCGACCCGGTGCGCGATGTCGAGGGTGGTATCGCGCAGCGAGCGGGCCGCTGCGGCGGCGCGTGGCCGCTCGGCCTTGGGAAGGGCCTTGGCCAGCTTGTCGAAGATCCGGGCACCGATCTCGAGGTCGTTCGCGAGATCTTCCGAACCCTGCCCGGCTTCGATCTTGACCGTGATCGTGTGGTTCCAGGTCGAGAGCGGATCGCTCCACGCCTCGACCACGAACGTCCACGCGCCTTCGCGGTCGAGGACGACGTTGGCGTGCCACCGATCGCTGCCGATCGCTCCCGGCGTCATCCGCACGAACGGGATTCGCGCACCGCCCGGACCGCGCAGGACGACGTTTGCTGCGACGGCGTCATGTCCCTCGCGAAACACCACCGCGGACACGGGAATGTGCTCACCCACGACGGCTTTGGCGGGGTGCGCGCCCGTTGCCACGACGGGGGTAACCGAGTTGAGTCCGAGGCGTCCGACCACGTGGTCACGGTACAGAGAGCGGCGGCGGCCTGTCAGCGAGTCTGCCGGGCAACGACCGATCTGGCAGAGCGGCCGTTCGCGCGGCCGCAGGGATGACGCCCACAGCGTTGCGGCGCTTCCGCGGTAGCGATCTTGATGTGAAGTGTGCCGGTCCGTGGTGCGACGTCCATTTACCTGTAAGCCCTTACGGCCGGGCGCGGACCGCTCAGACCCACCCGATATTCTCCCCGCCGTGAAGGCATTGCGACGGCTGACTGTACGGGCCACCTTTCCCCATGAGCTCGCGAAGCTCGCTGACATCGTCAATAACCTGCGCTGGGACTGGCATCCGGACTCGCTCGACCTGTTCGAGTCCGTCGACCCCGACCTGTGGCGCGCGTGCGGCGGCGACCCGGGCAGATGCTCGGCGAGGTCAGCGCAGAGCGGCTCTCGATGCTCGCGCGCGACCGCAAGTTCCTGCGCCGGCTCGCCGACGTCTACGACGACCTGAACGACTACCTCGAGCAGCCGCGGTGGTACCAGGAGCGCAGCAGGCGCAGGCCGCGACTCGTGTCGGGCTGCCGGACTCGATCGCCTACTTCTCGCCCGAGTTCGGCATCACCGAGGTGCTGCCGCAGTACTCCGGCGGGCTCGGCATCCTCGCCGGCGATCACCTGAAGGCGGCCAGCGACCTCGGCGTCCCGATCATCGGCGTCGGACTGCTCTATCGCGCGGGCTACTTCCGCCAGTCGCTCTCCCGCGACGGCTGGCAGCTCGAGCACTACCCGTCCCTCGACCCGCAGGGCCTGCCGATCAAGCTGTTGCAGAACGCCGACGACGGCCCGGTGCGCATCTCGCTCGCGCTGCCCGAAGGGCGCACGCTGCACGCGCAGGTCTGGGTGGCGCAGGTCGGCCGGGTGCCGCTGCTGCTGCTCGACAGCGACATCGAGGAGAACGACACGCTCGCCCGCCAGGTCACCGACCGGCTCTACGGCGGCAAGCCGAGCACCGCCTCGAGCAGGAACTGCTGCTCGGCATCGGCGGCGTGCGGGCCATCCGCGCCTACTGCGCTGTCACCGGCGCGACGGCGCCGCAGGTGTTCCACACCAACGAGGGCCACGCCGGCTTCCTCGGCGTCGAGCGCATCCGCGAACTGGTCGAGGGCGCGGAGCTGAGCTTCGACGAGGCGCTGCAGGCCGTGCGGGCCGGCACCGTGTTCACCACGCACACGCCCGTGCCGGCCGGCATCGACCGCTTCGCCCGCGACGCCGTGGCAGCGCATCTGGCGGTGATGCCGGGCGTGCCGGTCGAGCGGGTGCTCGAGCTCGGTGCCGAGGACGACCCGGCGATCTTCAACATGGCGCACATGGGCCTGCGCCTCGGCCAGCGCGCCAATGGCGTCTCCCTGCTGCACGGCGTCGTCAGCCGCGAGATGTTCGCGTCGCTCTGGCCGGGCTTCGACTCCGCCGAGGTCCCGATCACCTCGATCACCAATGGCGTGCACGCGCCGACCTGGATGGCGCGCGACATCCTCGAGATCGCCGAGCGCGAGGTCGGCGCCGCGGCACTCGAGGACGGCTCGGCGTGGGGCGCCATCGACAAGGTCAGCGACGACGAGCTGTGGGGCGTGCGACGCGATCTGCGCGAGCGGCTGGTCGACGAGATCCGCCGGCGCATGCACGTCTCGTGCCGGCAACGCGGTATGGCCGAGGCCGAGCTCGGCTGGACCGCCTCGGCCTTCGACCCGGACGTGCTGACGATCGGCTTCGCCCGGCGCGTGCCGTCGTACAAGCGGCTGACGCTGATGCTGCGCGACCCGGAGCGGCTCAAGGCGCTGCTGCTGCACCCCGAGCGTCCGGTGCAGATCGTCATCGCCGGCAAGAGCCACCCGGCCGACGACGGCGGCAAGCAGCTCATCGCGCAGATGGTGAAGTTCGCCGACGACCCCGCGGTGCGGCACCGGATCACCTTCCTGCCCGACTACGACATCGGCATGGCCCGCTACCTCTACTGGGGCGTCGACGTCTGGCTGAACAACCCGCTGCGCCCGCTCGAGGCGTGCGGCACGTCCGGCATGAAGGCGGCGCTGAACGGCGCGCTCAACCTGTCCATCCGCGACGGCTGGTGGGACGAGTGGTTCGACGGCGAGAACGGCTGGGCCATCCCGTCCGCCGACGGTGTCGCCGACCACGACCGCCGCGACGACCTCGAGGCGAACGCGCTGTATGACCTGATCGAGAAGCAGGTCGCGCCCCGGTTCTACGACCGCGACAGAGCGGTGTGCCGACCCGCTGGGTGCAGATGGTGCGGCACACGCTGAAGACGCTCGGGCCGAAGGTGCCGGCATCGCGCATGGTGCGCGACTACGTGCACGAGCTCTACGCGCCCGCTGCGGCCTCGTCGCAGGCTGGTCGCCGACGGCTATCGCGGCGCCAAGACGCTCGCGCAGTGGCGCTCGCGCGTGCTCGCGGCGTGGCCGGGGGTGCGGGTGCTGCACGTCGACTCCCAGGTCGAGGGCGATCCGCAGCTGGGCAGCCTGCTGCATCTGCGTGCCGAGGTCGCGCTCAACGGCCTGTCTGCCGACGACGTCGTGGTCGAGGCCGTGTACGGGTCGGTCGACGCCGACGACCGGCTCACCGAGCATCGCACCATGGCGCTCGGCCAGGTCGAGCCGGCGACGGCACGACCCGGTTCGAGGGCGAGGTCCCGCTCGAGCGCACCGGCGCGTTCGGCTACACCGTGCGCGTGCTGCCCAAGAACGATCTGCTCGCGACCTCGTCCGAGCTGGGAGTAGTGGCCACGGCGTAGCCCGCACACGCTGTCGCGGTTACCCTTCCGCCATCGGGGCCGATCGGTTCTGGGGGTGGCTTCATGGGACGAATTGCGCGCTCGTTCGCCATGTTCAAGGCGTCCTTGCGGGTGCTAAACACCCGCAAGGAACTGGTGATCTTCCCGGTTCTGTCCGGGATTGCCACGCTGATCGTCGGCGCGGCGTTCCTGATACCCGGCCTGGCGATCTCGCACGACTCGCTCAACACCGGCGACAACCTCAAACCTGCGAGCTATGTCGTGTTCTTCATCGGCTACCTCGTGCTGTCCTACGTGACGATCTACTTCCAGGCGGCGCTGATCTCGCAGGCCGACATCGCCCTGCAGGGCGGTGATCCGACGGTCGCGGGCGGCCTGCAGGTCGCATCCAGGCACAAGCTCGCGATATTGCCGTGGGCGCTGCTCTCGGCCACCGTGTCGCTGATCTTGCGGGCGATCGAGGATCGTGCCGGCGGGCTCGGGCGTTTCGCGGTCGGCCTGGTCGGGCTTGCCTGGTCGTTGATCACCTACCTTGTCGTGCCGATTCTCGTGCTCGAGAACGTCACCGTCGGCGCGGCGATCCGCGGCTCGTCGACGCTGTTCAAGCGCACCTGGGGCGAGAACGTGCTCGGCAACGCCGGCGTGGGGCTGGTGAGCTTCCTCGCGGCCATTCCCGCGATCGCCGTGTTCTTCATCGGGGCCTCGGCAGGTGGCACCGCCGGCGTTGCGCTGATGTTGCTGGGCGGGCTGTGGCTGCTGCTCGTCGCGGTGGTCACCAGCGCACTTTCCGGCATCTACCAGACGGCGCTCTACCGGTACGCGGCGAGCGGCACGGTGGCGCCGGCCTTCGCCGATGCCAACCTCGGCCAGGCGTTCCCGCCCCGGCGCTCCGGATTCGGTCACAACGCACGGTGAAGCCCTCGCAGGCTTCCCATCGGATCAATGGTGTGCCGGCGCGGACCCCAAGCATGGTGTCGGGTTGTAACGAGCTAGCGCTGTCGTACTAGTCGCGGCGCACGCGCAGCAGCAACGACGTACGCGGTCCGATCTTGATCGCGGAATCGGCTGGGATCGCCGCCGAGTCCAGCGGCAGTCCGCTCTCGAGCGCGGTGTCGATCACCGGCTCGTAGGAGGACGCCCACTGCCGTCCCGGCAGAGCGAAGGACGCCTCGCCGTCACCGGCGTGCAGGATCAGCAGGTAGGAATCGTCGACGATGACCTCGCCCTGTGGCCCGCGTTGCCGTAGCCCGCGGCCGTCGAGGTACATGCCCAGCGTCCGTAACCCGTTGTCGAACCAGTCGCCGTCGGCCAGTTCTCGGCCTGCCGGATGGAACCAGGCGAGGTCCTTGGACCCGTCTCCGCCCGGCACGGGCCGGCCGTCGAAGAACGCGCGCTGACGCAGCACCGGAGACGAGCGGCGAAGCTCGATGAGCCGCTGCGACAAGGCCAGCAGGTCGGCGGCCTCGGCGGAGGACGACCAGTCGACCCAGGAGGTCTCGTTGTCCTGCACGTACGCGTTGTTGTTGCCGCCCTGAGTGCGCCAGCGCTCGTCGCCTGCAGCGAGCATCGGCGCGCCCGTCGACAGCAGGAGAGTCACCAGCAGGTTTCGCGCCTGCCGCAGTCGCAGCGCGCGGATCGCCGGATCTGCGGTCTCGCCTTCGGCGCCGCAGTTGTAGGAACGGTTGTCAGTGGTGCCGTCACGGTTCGACTCGCCGTTGACCTCGTTGTGCTTCTGCTCGTAGGTGACCAGGTCGCGCAGGGTGAATCCGTCATGCGCGGTGATGAAGTTGATCGACGCGTAGGGCAGTCGGCCGTCGTCGGCGTAGAGGTCCGACGAGCCGGAAAGGCGGTAGGCCAGGTCGCGCACGCCACCGGATCCCGGCCCCCAGAACGACCGGACGGTGTCGCGGTACTTTCCGTTCCACTCCGTCCACAGTGGCGGGAAGTCGCCGACCTGGTAGCCGCCGTCGCCCACGTCCCATGGCTCGGCGATCAATTTCACCTGTGAGATAACGGGATCCTGGTGGATCGTGTCGAAGAAGGCCGACAGCTTGTCGACGTCGTGCAACGAGCGAGCCAGGGCCGAAGCGAGATCGAAGCGGAACCCGTCGACATGCATCTCGGTTACCCAGTAGCGCAGCGAATCCATGATCAACTGCAGCGGGAAGGGCAGCCGCGGATCGAAGGTGTTGCCGCACCCGGTGTAGTCGAGATAGCTCGCCGGGTTGTCGGGAGCCAACCGGTAGTAGGCGGTGTTGTCGATTCCCCGGAACGACAGCACCGGGCCGTCCGGGCCGCCCTCGCAGGTGTGGTTGTAGACGACGTCGAGGATCACTTCGATGCCCGCGGCGTGCAGGGCGCGCACCATCGACTTGAATTCGCGCACGATCTCGCCGTTACCTACGGGCGTCGAGGAGTACCCCGCGTGCGGCGCGAAGAAGCCGAGAGTGTTGTACCCCCAGTAGTTGCGCATTCCCCTGCGCTGGACGGCAGGCTCAGTGACGAACTGGTGGATCGGCAGCAGTTCGACGGCAGTCACGCCGAGCGCGCGCAGGTACTCGATCGCGGCCGGATGACCCAGGCCCGCGTACGTGCCGCGCAACTGCTCCGGGATGCCGGGATGGCGTCGAGTGAAGCCACGCACGTGCAGTTCGTAGATGACCGTGTCGGCCCACGGCACGTCCGGGCGCCGGTCGCCGTCCCAGGAGAACGAGCCGTCGATGATGGCCGAGCGCGGGACGTACGGCGCCGAGTCGTCGGTGCCCGCGTACACAGCCCGATGATCGGTGAACTCGCCGACGATGGCGCGGGCGTACGGATCGACCAGCAGCTTGGCCGGATTGTGGAACTGGCCACGCGCCGGATCGAAGGACCCGTCGACGCGGAAGCCGTACAGCTGCCCGGGCCCGACGTCGGGCAGGTAACCGTGCCAGACCTGGTAGGTGCGATCGACCAGTGGGACTCGCCGCTCACGGCCCTCACCGTCGAACAGGCACAGCGACACGGCCGAGGCGCTCGAGGACCAGAGCGCGAAGTTGGTGCCGTGGCCGTCCCAGGTCGCGCCCAGCGGGAATGGCCGTCCCGGCCAGGCGGGGGATCGGGGCCCCTCGGCAGTCGCGGCGTTCATGGTGTCGGGACTGTAACTGGTTGCCGTGCGCGAGCGCGCAAAGCCGGTGCGGTTGGATAGGCCGTGTGGCGGAGATCAATGCCGACGCTGTGCTGCAGTTCGCCGGGGTGACCGTGCGACGCGGCCATAAGGTGCTGCTCGACTCCGTCGACTGGACGGTCGAACTTGACGAGCGATGGGTCATCATCGGGCCCAACGGAGCGGGCAAGACCACCCTGCTGCAGCTCGCCGGCGCACTCCTGCACCCGACCGAGGGCGACGCCTATGTTCTCGGTGAGCGCCTCGGCAAGGTCGACGTGTTCGAATTGCGCCCGCGCATCGGCTTCACGAGCGCAGCGTTGGCTCAGCGGATTCCCGGCAACGAGTCGGTTGTCGACATCGTCATCAGCGCCGGGTACGCCGTGATCGGACGCTGGCGCGAGGCGTACGGGCGCCTTGACGCGCGCCGGGCAACGAAACTGCTCGAACGGTTCGGAGTGGGCGATCTGGCCGATCGCAGGTACGGCACGCTGAGCGAGGGCGAGCGCAAGCGGGTGCAGATCGCCCGCGCGCTGATGACCGACCCCGAGTTGCTGCTTCTCGACGAGCCGGCCGCCGGTATGGACCTGGGCGGGCGAGAGGATCTGGTGCGCCGGCTGCAGCGGCTGGCCGCCGACCCGGACGCCCCGACCACCGTGCTGGTCACCCACCATGTCGAGGAGATCCCCGAGGGCATCACGCACGCCATGCTGTTGCGTGATGGCCGGGTCGTCGTCGCGGGACTGATCCATGATGTGCTCGACTCGGAGACTTTGTCCGAGACATTCGCCACGCCGATCGGGGTCTGGCGCCGCCGGGGCCGGTTCTTCGCCCGCGCCGACGACTGAGTTGGCGACGCCACATCGGCAGGTAGACCACTAGGCTCGTTCGCGGTCTGGTCGGGCGAGGCGAAAGGGCACGTTCGTGGGTGATCTGGTAGGCATCGAACTCGGTGACGGCAGCGCTGGCTCGCCGGCAGGCGTGGCGACGATCCGGCTGAACCGCCCGCCGATGAACGCCCTGAACACCCAGATGCAGGAGGAACTTCGCGACGCCGCCCGCCTGCTCGCGGCCGACGACTCGGTGCGCGCCGTCGTGATCTACGGCGGCGAGAAGGTCTTCGCCGCGGGCGCCGACGTCAAGGAATTCGCGGCCATGGACCACTCCGCGATGATGCGCGACTCGCAGCGCCTGTCATCGTCGCTGGACGCCATCGCCCGGCTGCCCAAGCCCGTTATCGCCGCGGTCACCGGCTACGCCCTTGGGGGCGGCTGCGAACTGGCCCTGGCCGCCGACTTCCGGGTCAGCGCCGAGAACGCGAAATGGGGGCAGCCGGAGATGCTGCTCGGCATCATCCCCGGTGCCGGTGCCACCCAGCGCCTGCCGCGACTGATCGGCCCGGCCCGCGCGAAGGATCTGATCTACTCCGGGCGCTTCGTCGATGCCGGCGAGGCACTCGGTCTGGGCCTGGTCGACACCGTGGTGCCCGCGCAGGACGTGTACTCGATCGCGCTGGACATGGCCGCCTCATACGCGACCGGTCCCGCCCTGGCGCTGCGCGCCGCGAAGGCAGCCATAGACGGCGGCCTCGACACCGACCTCGGCAACGGCTTGCGCCTGGAGGCGCACCTGTTCGCGTCGCTGTTCGCCACGGATGACCGGCGCGTCGGCATGCAGTCGTTCATCGAGAACGGCCCCGGCAAGGCCGAGTTCTCCGGGAACTGACGTGACAGCTGTTGCGCCGAATCCGAATGCTACGGCCGAGCAGGTCGAAGCCGCCTGGAGCGACCCCAAGCTCGCCAACGTCCTCTATCACGACTGGGAGGCGGCCAGCTACGACGAGAAGTGGTCGATCTCCTTCGACGAGCGGTGCATCGACTATGCCCGCGACCGCTTCGCCAACATCGCCGGCCGCGCCGGCTGGCCCTATCGCAAGACGCTCGAACTCGGCAGCGGCACGGGATTCTTCCTGCTGAACCTCAAGCTCGCAGGCGTGCTCGATGAGGGGCACGTCACCGATCTGAGTCCGGGCATGGTCGCGGTGGCGCAACGCAATGCGTCCCGGCTCGGCTTCGACATCGAGGGACGTGTGGCCGATGCCGAGCGAATCCCTTACGACGACGCCACGTTCGACCTGGTCGTCGGGCACGCCGTACTGCATCACATCCCCGACGTCGAGCAGTCCCTTCGCGAGGTGCTGCGCGTGCTCAAGCCGGGCGGGCGGTTCGTCTTCGCCGGCGAGCCGACCAGGTGGGGCGATTTCGTCGCGCGCCGCCTTTCGCGTGCCACCTGGTGGGCGACGACGAGGGCAACCCGGCTGCCTGCGCTGGCGGCATGGCGCCGCCCGCGGGCGGAACTCGACGAGTCCTCGCGCGCTGCGGCATTGGAGTCCGTCGTCGACCTGCACACGTTCGTGCCGACAGACCTGCAGCGCATGGCCCTGCGCGCCGGCGCGGTCGACGTCGAGACGAAATGCGAGGAGCTCACCGCCGCGTGGTTCGGCTGGCCCGTGCGCACGTTCGAGTGCGCGGTCCCGCGCGAGAAGCTGGGCATGCGATGGGCCAACTTCGCCATGACGGGTTGGCAGCGTCTGTCCACAGTGGACAGAGCCTTGTCGCGCATCGTGCCTAAGGGCCTCTACTACAACGTCGAGATCACCGGATTCAAGCCGCAGTGAGCGCGCGAGTCGTCCTGATCGACCTTGACGGAACGCTCTCGGACTCCGCGCCGGGCATTCTGGCATCGCTGCGGCGGGCGTTCGCAGAGGTCGGGGTGCCACCGCTGGACGAGGCTGCCGAACGCGCCCTGCTCGGTCCGCCGTTCTACGAGTCGCTTCCACCGCTCGTCGGCGCCGACCGTGTCCCGGCGATCATCGACGCGTATCGCCGCCACTACGACACCGCGATGTTCGAAACCACCGTCTACGACGGCATGCTCGCGGTGCTGGCCGACCTGCGGGCGCGCGATCTCACCCTGGCCGTCGCGACCAGCAAGCCGGAGTTCTACGCGATACCGATCGTCGAACACCTCGGCATCGTCGAGTTCTTCGCGACGATCGTCGGAGACGGGCTCGACGGCTCGCGCGACTCGAAGGCGAAGGTGATCGCCGAGGCATTGCGCCGGCTGGGGTCGCCGGAGCCGGCTGACGTCCTCATGCTCGGCGACCGGTCGCACGACGTCGACGGCGCCCGCACACACGGTATCGACTGCCTCGGCGCCGGCTGGGGTTACGGCTCCGCGGCGGAACTGACCGGTGCCATCGAGAGGTTTGCGACGCCGCGTGAGCTGCTTGCCGCGCACGAGCGTCTGTTCGGGCAGCACGATGCCGCGTCGGCGTGAGCCGGGCAGCGCTCGGTTCCTCACGATCGCGTCGCTGCGCTGGGTGGTGCGCCATCGCGCGTACACACCCTGGTACCTGGTTCGGTACTGGCGCTTCTTCCGCTTCAAGCTCGCCAACCCACACGTCATCACCCGAGGATTCGTCTTCCTCGACCGTGGCGCCGAACTGTACGCGCGGCGCGGCCTGGGCCGGCTGATCCTTGGCCGGTGGCTGCATCTCGGTGCGGGCACGGCCATCCGCTGCCACGACGGCACGCTGCGTATCGGCGACAAGTGCACGTTTGCCCGCCGCGACACGATCAACTGTTACCTCGACGTCGAGATAGGCGATACGGTCCTCGTCGCCGACGACGTCTACATCTCCGATTTCGATCACCGCTACGCCGACCTGAACGTCCCGATCAAGGACCAGGGCATCGTGAAGTCACGGGTCCGCATCGGCAATGACGTGTGGTTCGGCACCAAGTCCACGGTCGTGCGAGGCGTCGTGATCGGCGATGGTGCCGTCATCGGCGCGAACGCCGTGGTGACCCGCGACATCCCGGCGTACGGCGTCGCGGTGGGCATACCGGCGCGGGTTGTCCGCGATCGTCGCCACCTCGACTCCTGATCGTTCCCAGATCGGGTCGGGCTAGCTTGTGATCGCTGCGCCCGATCGCTTCGGACGTCGCGAGCCGGCGACCCGCTCGTAGATCGCGGCGCTTCGCCCGGCGACGGCCGGCCACGAGTAGTCGCGCCGTGCCCGGCGTTGCCCCCGGGCGGCCATCCGCCGCGCCGCGAGAGGATCGCCGAGCAGGCAGGTGACGGCGGCACCGAGCGCCGCTGGATCGCCCGCGCTGAACCGCACTGCGGTGACGCCGTGCTCAACCACGTCGGCCAGCCCGCCGGTGTCGGCAACGGCGAGCGGAGTACCCGCGGCGGCGGCTTCGAGTGCGACGAGCCCGAACGGCTCGTAGAGCGAGGGCACGATAGCGGCGTCCGCAGCCCCGAGCAGCGCGGCGAGTTCGTCCGCGGCGACGAACCCTGCCCACCGGACGGCATTGCCGAGACCACGCGCCTTCGCGCGCAGTTCGTCTGCAAGCGGACCCGTGCCGGCTACGACAAGGCGGGTGCCGGGGAACGTGCGACGCAACTGGGGCAACGCCGCCAGGATGGTCTGCAGGCCCTTCTCGTGTACGAGGCGGCCGGCGAAGACGAGCAGCGGGCCGTCGTCGGCGAAACGGGTTCGAGCGGCCCGCCGTGCGGCGGCGCTCGCTTGCCAGGCGTCTGCGTCGATGCCGTTCGGCACCACGTCGATCTGCGATGCCGCGATGCCGAAGAGCCGGCTCACCTCGTCCTGCATGAACGACGAGCAGGTGATCACCCGTGCTGCCTCGTGCACCAGCCATCGCTCGACGGAGTGCACGGCACGGTTCTGCGGTGCGGGCAGCCATCCCTGGTGTCGCCCCGCCTCCGTGGCGTGGATCGTCGCCACGATCGGCCGGCCGGTCACCTGCGCGAGGGTGACCGCGCTCTGGGTCACCAGCCAGTCGTGCGCGTGGATGACGTCCGGGCTCCACCGGCGCACGACCGGCAGGGCCGCCCGGATCAGCGCATGCTCGAACGCCTGCGTCCACGCCAGCAGGCTCTCGGTGGTGAAGTTCAGGTCGATCGGGTCAACCGCGGCGCGGCGAACGCGCACCCCGTCGTAGACGCCATCGGGCATCTCGTCGCCGCCACGGGTTACGACACAGACCTCGTGTCCGGCCGCCGCAAGTTCGCGGGCGAGCGCCTCGACATGCCGGCCGAGCCCGCCGACGATGAGCGGCGGGTACTCCCATGACAACATCAAGATGCGCACGCGGCGAGATGCTGCCACCCGGCGGTGCCCCCCGCGCGTCCGGACGGGGTCGACGACGGCAGAGGAGGCCAGGGTGAGAGAGATGGGCCGACGCTTTGTCGCCCTGATTATCAGGTGCAGAGGCGGCTGTGCCGTCGGGCTCATCATCGCGGCGGTGCTGTTCGCCGGCCTCTACCGCGTGGCGAACGGTGTCGAGAAGCATTCCTACAACACGGGCGCGGTGCCACCCATGACCGTGTCGCTGACCGCCGGGCACAGCTACGAGATCTCGGTGCCGGGCGGACGAAAGGCATTGCAGGACCGCGGTATCTCGGCGTCGCAGGCGCAATGCTCGTGGTCGCAAGGCGCGCAAACCGAGCAGGTGCTCGCGGTCACCGCGTTGTCGGCCGATGTGCGTCCAACCCACGCGATCGCCACGTTCGTGTCACCTGCCAGCGGCCAGATACATATCGACTGCGCCGGATGGGGCGCTGTGTACGTCGACGACGCCGACAACGCCGGATGGGACTACGCCGGACTGTTCCTCGTGCTCACGGCGGTGTGTCTCACGTTGGGTGTTGCCCTTGGCCTTTCCGCGGCGTACTCGCGTTCATTGCGCTCGCCGCGCGATCGCGACGAGGTCGAGACAGCTGGCAAGCCGCTCGCCGGTAACCACGAAGTCGGAGGTACGGACCCCGGCCACGTCGCGGGCTAGCTCGGCGCGCCACTGTTCGGGAGGTGCTGCGAGCTGGGCGCCGGTGAACGAGCCGCCGTGGATTTCGTCCAGACCCAGAAGCCGGTCGCCCGCGCGCAGTCCGAACATGTCCTCGACCTCGGCGCCGCCGCGCCGCAGCAGCCCGGCCAGCTCGTCGGCGACGAACTCGTGGGTATGGAACGGGTTCACCGGGCTGTCGTGACCCGCTGAGAAGGTGAGCCGATTCGGTGTGCTGATCAGCAGCCGGCCGCCGGGGCGGAGTGCGCGCACGCATTCGGCGACGAACTGGCCGTGATCCCACACGTGCTCGATCACCTGCAGTGACGCCAGCACGTCGAACGCCGCTGATCGCACCGGCAGCGCCGCGAGATTGGCTCGCACGAACGTGGCGTCGCGGTAACGCGCGGCGGCATGGGCGATTGTCGCGACGTCGTAGTCGAGCGCGACCAGCCGCCGTGCCGCGCCCGCCAGCAATGCCGTGCCGTAGCCCTCGCCGCACCCGATCTCGAGGACCGTCTGGCCGGGTAAGTACGGAAGCAGGAACTCGTACGCCGCCTCATGCCGGCGCAACCAGTAGTTCTCGTGCCAGACCCCGGGAACGGTCCGCTCGCCGGTGAGCGGCAAGGACCGCGGATTCCCGGGGTTGTAGGTGTCTATCGGCTCATCCCATCGTGCGAGTCTGTGACGACAACTTTGGCCTATGTAGCCGGCAATGGAGAACCCGACGACCAGATCAGGGCGGTGCTGCCGACCAGCTCAACCGCTCCAGGCGCGCCACACCTGGTGGGACACACCAGCCCCGGCGACGACCACGCCGCCCGTCGGTAGGCCGTCGTGTTCGCGCCCGTCCCGGCCGAGGACCCGTGCCCCGGCCTCACGCGCGATCAGCACGCCGGCCAGCGCGTCCCACGCGTTGCTCTCGCCGAGAACTGAAGCGGCGGCCCGGCCACATGCCACGTTCGCCAGCGACAGCGCGCTGGAGCCCATGACCCGTACCGTCGCCTGCATCGCGGATAAGCGGGCGAAGGTCTGCTCCATCCCCGGCCAGGTCCGGTGGCCCACCAGCTCGGTGAGCACCAGCTGTCCGGCCAATGTCACCGTAGGAGCGCAGTGCATGGGGCTGCCGTTGAGTCGGGCCCCGCGGCCGCGTACCGCACTGAACAGATCGCGCCGTACCGGCTCGGCAACCACGCCGACCAGTGGTCCGGACTGGTCGACGAGTGCCAGGCTGAACGCGAAGAACGGCACACCATGCACGAAGTTGGTCGTGCCGTCGATCGGATCGAGGTACCACACCAGCTCCGACGACTCCGGGTGGCGCGGCGCGAGCTCCTCGCCGAGGACGGTGTGCTCGGGGAACTCGGACAGGATCCTCGTCCGGACGTACTCCTCCACAGCGCGATCGGTGTCGCTCACGAGGTTGCCGGGGCTGGCCTTGACGTGCACCTCTGCCGGTGGTGGCGGGTCGAGTCCGATACGGTCGATCGCCCACAGGGCGAGTTCCTCGGCGAGGAACAGGTAGCGGTCGAACTCGTCGCGGGCCAGCATGTTCAGGCCACCTTCGGCCGACTGAGCGGTCGTCGGCGCAATAGCGCGAGCAGGTAGTGCAGCCGGTTCGTGATGATCGCGTCCACCCCGTGCGAGATCAGCAGTGCCATGCCCGTCGGGCTGTCGACGGTCCATACCGATACCTTCAAGCCCGCGCTGTGCCAGCGATACACCGTTTCGGGCTCGAGTGCCCGCCAGGAGGGGTTGAAGAACTCCGCCCCCAGGTCGGTCAGCACGTGCAGGTCGGGTGGTTCCGGCTCGTCCCAGCTCACCGCGATCCGGGCGTCGTCCGAAGCGTCGCGCACGGCCTGCAGGGAAGCGAGGTCCCTGCTACAGAAGATCACTCTGTCGAGCAGGCCGTGCGACCGCACCATTTCAACCGCCGACGCGGCGATCGCAGGCTCGGTGAAGTCAGCGAGGAGATCGGCTTCGGTCGGTGTCATCATGGCCAGCGCGCGGGAGAATGTTGGTACCTCGTAGCGATCCTCGGCGAGCCGGTGCAGGTCGTCCAGGCTCAGCCGCCCGATCGCGGCGTCCTGCCGCCAGAGCCGCTCGAGCGTGGGATCGTGCAGCAGTATCAGGTGACCGTCGCCCGTCAGCTTGAGGTCGACTTCGATCGCGTCCGCACCCTGCTCCAAGGCGCCGAGCAGGGCTGGGATGGTGTTCTCGCGGTGTCCGTACGCGCTGGCCCGGTGCGCGATCGCAAGGGTCATGCTGGACACCCGCACAAGCGCGAGCGTCGACAGGGGGTCATGCCGACGCAGGTACTTTCCGCAAGACCAGGAGGGACGCCTCTATGCAGGGGCACGGCGCGGGGGAGCGAGCCGGCGCCGTGTCGACGGCCAGTCGGCATGAGTCAAGCCCACTTTCTCTAGTTGCCAGGGCGGTAGGAGTTGTCGCGCTCTCGCCTATTTTGTCCTGACAAATATGCATTGTCACTAGTGCCTGACATATCGCTCGTCACCTACTGGCTCGCATCTTGACGGTTACCGGGCGGCCGCGTCGCTGTTCGGCATCATGTTGACAGCAGGTTCAGTTCGAAGCTGTAGCGAGTCGCGGCGTAGATGTGGGTGCCGTACTCGACCACGGCGCCTCGGTCGTCTCGGGCTATCCGCTGCATGGTGAGCAGCGCGGTATGCGTGCGCTCGTCCAGCAGACGCGCTTCGGCGCCGGTGGCCAAGCGGGCGCCGATCACCTGGGTGGCCGAGTGCAGTTGGATGCCGGCCGTGCGCAGCAGGTTGTAAAGCCCCCCGCTTTCGAGGGCTTCGGTCTCGATCTCGACCCGACCGATTGGCAGGTAGTTCGACATGCGTGCGATGGGTTGGGCCATCGCACGCCGCAGTCGGACGATCGCGATGACCGGTGCCCCTGCACGTACGCCCAGCGCCTGCGCGACCTCGTCGCTGGCCTCCTCGACCGAGTTGGCCAGCACCGTGGTGGTCGGCCGTTGGCGGCTGCGCTCGAGGTCGTCGTAGAGGCTGGTCAGCTCGAGTGGCCGTCGCACCTTCGGGGAGACGACGCGGGTACCGATGCCGCGTCGTCGCACGATGACGCCCGCGTCCACGAGGGACTCCAACGCCCGCCGTACCGTCGGCCGCGACAGCCCTAGCCGCCTGGCGAAGTCAAGTTCGTTGTCGATCCGCGTGCCGGGTGTCAGGCGTCCCTCTTCGACGGCGCGCTCAAGTTGCTGGGAGAGCTGGAAGTACAGCGGGATGGGACTCGACCGGTCAACGGTCACCTGGCCAAGCACGTCCTGTGACTCGTCCTGTCGTGGAGTCATGGCCAAATATCATGTCAGAACTTAATAACAATGCACAGTTGATCTTTTGTGCGGACAAAGTCTTGACAGCCGATGATCGTACCTGTTTGATCCTCGGTGTCTTAAATCACGGCGATGTCGCCAGATGAAGCGGCCGGCAACACCAAGGAACCGGCAACACGAGGGAGAAGATCCGATGAGACTTCTGCGCCGAGGGGCAGGCATTGTCGCGTTGGCGGCGGTGGTTGCCATCGCTCTCGCCGGCTGCAGCTCTAGCAAGACCAGCTCGGGCTCGGGCGGCAAGACCATCCGGTTCTACCTGTCGGGCGATGTGAATATCGAAGCCCTGTGGAAGAACACCATCATCCCGGGCTTCAGCCAAGCGAACCCCGGTTACTCGGTCAAGGTCACCTTCTCCGAGCACGGTGTCAACGACACGACGACGTTCGCCCGACTGGGTGCCGCGGTGAAGCAGGGTAAGGACTCGGGCTTCGACGTACTGGAGGCCGGCTTCAGCATGAGCGCGGCCCAGGCCAACCTGGTCACCCAGGTCACCACCAAAGAGGTGGCCAACGTCAAGAGCGTCGACTCGACGCTGCTCAACGAGATCCAGAACCGCGGCGTGCCTTACCGGGGCTCCTCGGTGGTGCTGGCCTACGACTCCGCCAAGGTCGCTAACCCGCCGACAACGCTGAGCGACCTGCTCGCTTGGATTAAAGCCAACCCCGGCAAGTTCACGTACAACTCGGCGAACAGCGGCGGTTCCGGCCAGGCGTTCGCGCAGACGGTTCTGGACGCGAACATGCCGCAAGACGTCCTGCAGAAGATGTACAGCGACAACAACTACAACCCGGGCCTGGAGTCGAACTGGGACACGGGCTTTGGGATCCTCAAGGGCCTCAAGTCGGACGTCTACCAGCACGTGTATCCCAATGGGAACCAGGCGGTGGTCGACCTGCTCGGCAAGGGCCAGATCTCGATGGCGCCGGTGTGGTCGGACCAGGCTCTGTCCGGCCTGGCATCGGGCACGCTACCCAAGACGATCAAGCTGACGCAGATCACTACCCCGAGCTTCACCGGTAGCCCGGTCTACCTGGTCGTGCCCAACACCAGTCCGAACAAGGGCGCGGCGTACAAGCTGTTCAACTATCTGCTGCAGCCGGATGTCCAGGCCAAGATCGTCGAGACCATCAAGGGGTATCCGGGCATCGAGTCGTCGCTCCTGCCGGCGGGGGAGAAGGCGCTGTTCACCGGCTTGAACACGTCGAACCTGCGGCCGTCGTACTCGGCGAAGTTCGCGAACGACATGAAGCAGCAGTGGCAGCAGAAGGCGGCATGAGGGGCGGGCCGGCCAGGAGCCGCACATGACGGGGAGCTTGTGATGAGGTGGCAGCGCCTGCGCGGATTCCTGCAGGCGTGCCCACCTGTCGTCGTCATCTTGCTGTTCATCGGTTTCCCGGTCATCACCGGCATCCTGTACACGCTCGGCTATGCCGGCGGGCCCAACTCGGTGATGTCGCTGATCGCGCAGGACCAGCACGTCGGGTTCCCCAACACCGGCGCCTATCGGGCGGTGCTCGGAGATCCAGGAGCGCGGCGCGATCTGTACGTCACCATCGTCGTCACGGTGGCCAGCGTGACGCTCGTGCTGATCCTCAGCTGGGCGATCGCGTTGTACCTGCGGCTGTCGGGCGGCTTCGTGTCGCGCACTCTGTCGACGCTCGCCATCGTGCCGCTGTTCATTCCGGTGGTGATCGCGTCGTATGCGGTCTCGTTCTTCTACGCCCCGGACGGATTCTTGCGGTCGGCCGCCTCGCTGGTGGGCTGGCACAGCTTCCCGACGTACACCTACACGATGGTGGGCGTGACCATCGGAGAGGTATGGACGCAGCTGCCGTTCGGCGTCCTGCTGATGGTTTCCGGTCTGCAGGCCGTGCCCAATGCGCTGGTGGACGCCGCACGCGATTCCGGTGCCTCGCTGCCGCGCACGATCCGCAGCGTGCTCCTGCCGATGACCCTCATGCCGACGATCATCGTCGGCACGTTCACGGGCATCTATGTGCTCGGGAGTTTCACTGTCCCGTACCTCATCGGCCCGAACGCCCCGAACCTGTTAGGCCCGTCGATGACCTACCTGTTCCAGTCCTACGGCCGCCCGCAGCAGTCCGAGGTGATGGCCGTCATCGTCTTCGCCTTGGCGGCGGGCATCGGGGCAGCGTACGTGTGGGCGAACGTCCGCTCGAACCGCGCCTCGGGGACGCACCGATGAGCGGGGTCGTGACCGACACTCGCGTCGCGGAGGCCGCCTCGGAGGTCGTGGCCAGACCCAATGCCAAGCGGCGACGCCCCAGGCGGATCGGGCGGCTGGCGCTCGTCGTCGCGTTCGTCATGGTGCTGGCCCTGTTCATCCTCGGGCCGCTGCTGTGGTTGGCGGCACACGCCTTTGCCGACCCCGGCCACTGGGCCTACCCGCATCTGTTTCCCAACAAGCTGACGTTCAAGTGGTGGCACACCGTGCTGTCCGACTCCAGCCTGCTGGATTCGATCAAGCTGAGCTTCACCTTCGCGCCGATCGTCACTGTCATCTCGGCTGTCATCTGCCTGCCCGCGGCGTACGCGTTCTCACGTCTGACGTTCCCGGGCCGTCAGCTGATGCTGATCTCGCTGTTCGCCGCCAACGCGTTCCCGAAGATCGGGCTGTTCGTGGCGCTCGCCGGGCTGTTGTACACGTTCCACCTCATGGAGACATTCATGGGCGTGATCATCGTGCAGTTGCTGGGCACGCTGGTGTACATGACCTGGATCCCGGCTGCCGCGTTCGCGTCGGTACCGCGCAGCCTTGAGGAGGCTGCCCGTGACGTCGGCGCGGGACCTGTGCGGGTGTTCTTCCGGGTCACCTTCCCGCTCGCCGCCCCCGGCATCCTGGTTGCGATGATCTTGTCGTTCATCGCTGCGTTCGACGAGGCGCAGGGAACCTACCTGGTCGGCGCGCCGACCTACGTCACGATGCCGACGCAGATGTACACGCTCGTGCTGAACTATCCGGCGCCCGCGGCGGCGGTGTTCTCGATCCTGCTGTCTGTCCCCTCGCTCGTGCTGATGCTTCTCGTGCGCCGGCACATCATGGGTGGCCGGCTCGCCGAGGGTTTCCAGCTGCGTTAGGAGCAATGTTTGATGAGCGAATCGAGTGTGACGGTGCGAACCGCGTCGGTCACAACTGAGCCGGAGAGGTCGCCTGCACCCGTTGCGACTCCGACACCGGGACTACAACTGGCGAGCCTGCGCAAGGATCTCGGCGGGCGCACGATCGTCCACGACCTCGACCTGACCGTGCACAAGAGTGAGCTGGTCTGCTTGCTGGGTCCGTCAGGATGCGGCAAGACCACCACGCTGCGCATGATCGGCGGCTTCCTCGTCCCCGACGCCGGCGAGGTGCTCATCGACGGCGTCGACGTCGCTCACGTCCCGCCCGAGCGCCGCCCGACCGCGATGGTCTTCCAGAACTACGCGCTGTGGCCGCACATGACCGTCTTCAAGAACGTCGCGTTTCGGCCTGAGGTTCGCAAGCTGCCCAAGCAGGAGATCAGCGAGCGTGTCGCGGAAACCCTCGAAGCTCGTCGGGCTGACGCCACCACATCCACAGCCATCCCGGCGCAGATCTCCGGCGGCGAGCAGCAGCGCGTCGCGCTTGCCCGCGCGCTCGTGCTCGAGCCGAAGGTGCTGCTGCTCGACGAACCGCTGTCCAACCTCGACGCCAAGCTGCGCGTCCGGGTGCGCGAGGACATCCGGGAGATCCAGCAGCGGGTGGGCATCACGACCGTCGTTCGTCACCCACGACCAGGACGAGGCGCTGTCCATCTCCGATCGGATCGCGGTGATGAACGACGGCCGCATCGAGCAGTACGCGGATGCAGACGCGTTGTACCGGGAGCCGCGCCACCCAGTTCGTCGCCGACTTCGTCGGCACGATGAACTTCTACAGTGGGCAGGCCCGCCCCGGTCAGGTGGTCCTCGCCCCGGACGGCTGCACAGTCAAATGCGAGAGTGTCAGTGGCTTCGGGACCGACGTCGCCATCGCGGTCCGCCCTGAAAATGTGCGGGTCACCCCCTGTGCCGGGGCGGCTCCGGACACGGGCGGCGAGGTGCTTCGCGAAACTCCCCGCGGTCACTACAAGGAGCTTCTCGTGCGGCTCGGGGAGAACACCGTGCGGGCGTTCGTCGCCTCGGACTTCTCCGCCGACCGCGTCGCCATCACGTTCACCCGCGTGCTGGTATATGCCGACGGCCAGCTCCTGCACGGCGACCATCAGCCAGGCGCGAACGGAACGCCGCAGCGTAGCGAATCCAGCGACGAACGTTCACGCGAAGAGCAAGGCAACCAGTGAGCGCGGACGTTGCGGAGTGGCTCGCCTTCGCTGAGGGGCTCGCCCGCTGGGCCATCGACCGGTCCGGGCCGCCGGAGCGGCAGCGGTTCGATACGAAAGCCGGCCCCGCCGACCTGGTCACCGACACCGACCGGGCGATCGAGCAGCACGTGCGTGACGAGGTGCGGCGCCGCTTCCCCGGCCACGGGGTTTTCGGCGAGGAGTTCGGCGCGACGGCGTCCGAAGACGGCGCCCCCACCTGGCATGTCGACCCGGTGGACGGTACGACGAACTTCGCCCACGGCATTCCGTGGTCAGCGTTCAGCGTCGGCATCGTCGCCAACCGGCAGCTGGTCGCCGGCGTGGTCGCCGATCTGGCCGGCGCCGGCATCGTGAGCGCACGAGCCGGCGACGGGGCCCGCCTGGACGGGAAGCCTGTCCGCTGCGCGGACGTCGATGGCCTCACCGGTGAGGTCGTGCTGAGCGAGTGGGCCGGCAACCGGCCGTGGCCGGGCATGGCCGACATGTTCATCCGGCTGGCCGAACAGGACTGCACGACACGCATCATGGGCTCCTCGGCGCTGAGCCTGGCCACCGTGGCCTGCGGCCGCGCGGCATGCGCCGTCCTCGGCCGCTACAACTGGTGGGATGTGTTGGGCGGTCTGGCCGCGGCCCGCGAGGCCGGCGCGGTGATCATGTCCCGGCGCGGCGCGGTCGATCCGGACGGCGACGTTGCGACGTGGCTCCCCGACGACGGCCTGCTGGTGGCCGCCCCCGGCGCGGCCGAGGCGGCATGGCAGGCCTGGGTGGCTGAGTGACGTCGAAGCTCGACCTGCCACCTCTGACGCCGTGCTCGTCTCGGCCACGCCACGAGGTGCTGCGGATAGCCCACCGCGGTCTCGAACTGAGCGGTGAGCCGGCCGAGCAGGTGTGCCGCGAACTCGCCGACCAGGGCGCGCACATGCTCGAGATCGACGTGCGAGTGACGTTCGACGACGAACTCATCGTGTGGCACGACCCCTACCTGCTGGGGGCAGACGGCACGCGCACCTGGGTCTACGACCTTCCAGCCGCGGACCTTGCTCGCCTCGCCCCGTCCGTCGCTGGACTGCGCAGGGTGCTGGAGGCCGCCGCTGAAGCGCGCCTTGGGGTGTACGCCGACATCAAGGCGCTAACTCCTCGCGGCGCCGACAACCTGGTGCAGGCGATTGAGCGGACGGGTCTGTCCGAACATTGCATCCTGGCCTCGAGCCGCAGCGACATCGTTGCCGGGCTCGCCCGGCGCGCGCCACACCTGCCGCGCGCGGTGCTCTTCGGGCCGCTCGACGAGGACCCGGTGCAGCTCGCGACATCGGTGGCCGCCGGCTTCGCGCACCCGTGCTGGGAGCGCATGGCAGCTCCCCACGAGTACCTCAGCGCGGACTGGCTGGCGCGCATACGAGCACGAGGACTCGGCGTGATCACCTGGCATGAGGAGCGTCCGGAGGTCTTGCGAGCGTTGCTCGACCTGGGAGTGGACGGTATCTGCACCGACGACGTATCCACCCTCAGCGCGCTGGCTGCGGGTTGATCTGGCCGTACGTGGTGCCTGCGTCTGGCAATGCTGATCCTGTACGGGATGTTCTCGCCGGCCGGCGTTCTCACAACCGAGACGAGCGCGCGAGCGTGAGCAGTCCGAACGGCGCGGGACGCGGCCACTGCAGCGCGCCTCGCTGCCCCGACGCTGCGTCGCGAGCTCTGCGGTGAACCTGCGCTCACTGGCCCGCATTGCCCGAGACCCGCTCGGGGATCGACGGCGGGCTGCGCAGCTCGAGCGCTCCTGCCGGTAGTCCCGGCGGCTCAACTCGAGGCGGCATCGTCAGGCGACATGCATCGACGCCCGCGCCAGCGGCAGTGCACACAGCCGATGATCGACGCGATTACCGATATTTGGCCACATGGTGTGGGTCCAAGGTCCCTATGTGAGCGCGCCCCGGTCCGGCAGTCTCGAAACGGCCAATGACTTCGGCATGTGACTGTGTCGACACCGAGGAGCACCCATGGCGATCACCGCGCAGTCGCGGGCATCCACACCGATAGTCGGCAGGCAACCGGCGCTGATGCTCGGCATGGCGACGCTGGGTTTCGGCTTGAGCTTCTGGGCGTGGGCGCTGCTCAGCCCACTCGGCACGCACTTCAAGACGACGCTGCACCTGACCTCGTTCCAGCAGGCCCTGCTGGTTGCCGTGCCGGTACTGGTGGGTTCGCTCGGGCGAATCCCCGTGGGCGCGCTGACTGACCGCTACGGCGGGCGAGTCATGTTCCCGATCATCGCCTTCGCGACGATCGTGCCGGTGTTGTTCATCGGCCAGTTCGCTTACCGCTCGTACGGTGCGCTGCTCGTAGGGGGATTCTTCCTGGGCGTCGGCGGCACGACGTTCGCGGTCGGAGTGCCCTTCGTCAGCGCGTGGTTCCCGCCGCAGCGCCGCGGCATGGCGGTCGGCATCTTCGGCGCAGGCATGGGCGGCACGGCAATCAGCGCGCTGACCACGGTGAAGCTGATGAATGCCCACGGCATCAGGGCGCCGTTCGTGTTGACGGCCGTGGTGCTCGCCGTCTACGGCACAGTCGCTGCGCTGGTGCTGCGCGATTCCCCGAACCGAGTGCAGCCGACGCAACCGGTCGGTCGCAGGTTGGTGGCGGCCGCCCGGCTGCCGGTCACCTGGCAACTGGCGGTGCTGTACGCGGTGGCGTTCGGTGGCTATGTCGCCTTCAGCGTGTACCTGCCGACCTACCTGAAGAATGCCTACGGCCTGGGCCAGCAGGACGCCGCGAACCGGATGGCCGGCTTCGTGCTGCTCGCCGTGATCGCCCGCCCACTGGGCGGCTGGCTGTCTGACCGGCTCGATCCGACCCGCGTTCTGGGCGGCGCCTTCGCCGTGGTGGCGGTCTGCGCGCTCGTCCAGTCCGACACTCCTTCGCTCGCACCGACCGGCACGATCGCCTTCCTGGCTATGGCTAGCGCTCTCGGTGCGGCCGCCGGCGCGGTGTTCGCACTCCTCGCTCTTCGCGCTCCTGCCGACATGGTCGGGACCGTCACCGGCGTGGTGGGCGCGGCCGGCGGTCTCGGCGGATTCGTCCCGCCGTTGATCATGGGTGCCGTCTACAGCCATAACGACCACAACTACGCGGGCGGGCTCATCGCCCTCTCCGTCGTGGCGGCAGCGTGCTGCCTGTTCACGCTGGTGCGGCGCGGGACGCCGGCTCGGCCCGCTCACGTCGCCGCCGGCCGCTGACGTGTGCGAGTACTGCGGCTGCCAGAGCCTCGACGTCATCGCCGAACTCACCGCGGAGCACGACCGCCTGCGCGACCTCGGACGCGAGTTGGGCCGCGCGGCACACGCCGAGGACGCGAACACTGCGCGCACGATCAGCCAGATGATGCGAGACGTGCTGGGGCCGCACACTCTGGTCGAGGAGGGCGGGCTGTTCCCTGCAATGCGCGCGGACTTCACCGAGCAGATCGACGCCTTGACCGGCGAGCACCGCGTCATCGACTCGATGCTCGCCGAACTCGACTCGCCGCGGCCGGCAGCCGGCTGGTCGGCCAGAGCGCACGTCGCGCTGAACCTGCTGTTCGAGCACATTCTCAAGGAGCAGGACGGCGTCTTCCCAGCCTCACTGACGACGCTTCGCGCGCACGACTGGGCAACCGTGGCCGAGGTGCGGCGCCAGGCCGGATCGCCCCCAGCGATCTTCACCGACACTGCCTAGGTGGTTCGCTGCGTGGTGGTTAGTGGTCGACCGGTGATCGTGTTCTGCGCGTTGTCGACACCCGAGCAGCACCTGAGCGTGCCTGCTGGCTGATGCCGAGCTCCGCGATGTGGTGATCGAACTGCTCGATAGGCGGTGGAGTCCCGAGCTGGTCGCGCATGTGCTGCGCGTGCTGTTCCCCGACCGACCCGAGCGGCACTCCACGATCGTCACGTGACGCGCGGCCGCGTCTACCTCGACGCTGACCTGGTCGCGTCGCTGTCTTGCGTCAAGAAGCTGGCGAGTCGCAATCGTTCGCAAGAGTGCGCGAGGAGTGCAGATCGACGCTGCGGTAACAACGATCCGCGGCTAGCAGCATGGCGAAGGTCGTGTTGAGGCCCGTGACCATTGCGCCCGCGCTGGCATTGGCGATCGCGGCGCCGAGGTTGAGTGCGGTATTGGTCCAAACGGATGCTTCGGTCGCGGCGTGAGACGGGACGAGGAGCTCGGCGGCGAGGTAGCCGGTCACGATGGACGGCGCGAGTAGCAGCCCGATGGCGACGGCTCCGAGCGCGAACCCGGGCACCGTGGTCAGGAACGCCGTGGCCAAGGTCAGTACCCCCATGGCTGCGGCGGCTGACAGCATCCGCGAGCCGAGAGCGCTGCGCCACGAGACATGGCCGTAGGCCAGACCGCCGAGCGCGCTGCCGAGCGACAACGCCGCGAGCAGCCACCCCGAGGCACCACGGTGATGGTCGCCGACCGCCACCGACGGCGCAACGACTTCTATGGTGCCCAGGACGACGCCGACGCCGAAGAGCACGACGAGGACGCGCACGAAGCCCGGGCGTCTCAATGGCCGGCGTCCTGCGGCGCCAATTGCCTCGTGGGCTCGGCCGCGAAGTCGTCCAGAGACTTGGCTCGCTGACCAGGCCCAATGTTCCGATGAGTAGCGCAATGGCTTGCGGCCAGCAGATGCCGAGCTTGGAGAGAATGCTGTGCTGAGAGACGCTGCGACGACAGGTCCGATGATGAAGACCACTTCGTCGGCCGTGGCGTCGAGGCTCAGTGCGCGGGTGCGTTGGTCTCCTGGCGACGTGATGCTGGTCCAGGCTGTGCGCATGGCTGCACCGATTGGTGCCGCGGCGAGCCCAGCGACGGCGCTGAGCCCGAGGAAGACGGGCGCTGGGGTCGTTGGAGCATGGGCGGCGAGAGCAAGACCGAGATAGCTTGCGGCCTGGGTCAAGCCCAATGGGGTCAGCGTTCGACGCTGACCCCATCGATCGATTGCTCGAGCCCGCCACGGGGCAGCTGCGACGTTGGCGAAGCCGAAAGCTGCGGAGGCGGTACCTGCGGCGGTGAATGATCCGGTAGTGCGCTGGACGGCGAGGACGATGGCCAGGACGGCCATGGCCAGCGAGAGCCGACCGATGAGTGAGGGCAGAAACGCGCGTGCGGCGCCAGGAAGGCGCAAAACGGTGAGAATGGGGTGCTCCACGGATGCTGGCGGCGCCAGGTAAGCGCCGCGGTGACGGGCGAAGGCAACCGGGGCGCGACGAAGCGCACCCGTGCCGGGTTGAGTGCTGCGCGGGTGGTACGCAGGCCCGTCAGATGAACATCACGATGTGCACCGCAAGAGCATAGGGGCCGAACGTCGCACCTGCGGCGTGCGGGATCGTCGCTGTCAACCCAGGTGGCTCTGGCGTGGCGTCCGATCGCTTGGTGCGGCCTGATGCGGTTGTGAATGTCGCGGAAGCGGGCGGTTTCCATGGCCAGGGCGCCGCCGTCGTCGATGGGTGCCCGGTAGAGGTGCTCGTACAGGCCGATGCATCCGAGCCGCGGCCGGTCGAGGTGATCTTGGCGGCTAGGCAGTACCTGGTGGCGTAGTCGATGACGGCGCAGATGCGCCAGATTCCGCCGCTCGGTGTCTCGAACTCGCTGAGGTCGGTCTGCCACACCCGGTTGCGTTCGGTGGGTGGGTCGTGGAACACCTTGCGGCGCAGGGCGGCCCACGACTTGCGGTCGGCTCGGAACCCCCGCGGCGGCAGCAGCCCGTGCCGGCGCAGCGCCCGCTCCACTGTCGAGGTCGAGACGTCGCGGCCGTCGGCGCGCATCATCGCCGCAATCTTGCGGCGACCCCACGCCGGCCAGTCACCCGCGCACTTCGCAGCCAGAGCTTCAACCGCGTCGACGGCCGGCGTCGGCTGGCGCCAGCTTGAGTTCCTGGATCTCGGTGCGCTGACGCCGTTCGACGAAGTTCCCACGGCCGTTGCCCTTGCCGCCGGGCATGCCGTCCTCCATCGCCGCACGGGCGGCGTCGACAAACCGGTTCCGCCAGCGCTTGATCGACTCCGCCGAGACGCCATGGCGTCGAGCGGCCTCGGCGATGGTTGTCTCGCCCGCCAGCACGGCCAGCACGGCCAGCACGATCTGCAGCCCCGTCTCAACGGGAACTGGATCGTTCGTCCTGCTCAAGATCGTTTCCTTCAAGGTCTCGCCTCGAAACCCAGCTTGACGCACTAGATCGCGAACATGCTCGGGCACCCGCGCCTGCACCACCGCTGCACCCGAGCAACGTCCGTCTGCGGCAGGCCCGACATTTCACTAGTCTGCCGATGGTGAGCACCTGGTGCCCGATGCCCACAGAACTGACAACACCTCGTCTGCACCTCGACGCATGGCGAGATGAAGACCTCGACGCCTACGAAACGCTCGTGCACGAGCGCGATCTGCGTACCGCGGCGGGTCCACGCGATGGGCGACCAACCCGCGACGAGTTGCGCGAGAGCATCCTGCGCCAGCAAGCCTCGCTCGCCGACACCGGGATCGGGCTGTTCGTCATTCGGATCGCCGATCACTTCACCGGCTACTGCGGACTCATCGTGGGTCGCGCAAGCGTGGATGAGCCGGAGCTCGCATACGAACTGCTGCGCGTGAACCAGGGCAAGGGGCACGCGACCGAGGCCGCCCGAGCCACGGTTTACGCGGCTGCCCACACCGGACGTAGTCGTCTCTGGGCGACGGTCCGGTCGTGGAACGACGCGTCGTTCCACGTCTTGACGAAGGTGGGCTTCGACCGCACCGACCGGACCACGACGGACGACTTGGGCGACCTGGTCTGGTGCACCCTGCAGCTCTGAAGGCTCCGCCACGGCGTTCCACCGGCGTGCGAAGTGCCATGCCGGGAGAGACGGCCCACGGACGCTGATGTCACACCGCATAGTTCGAGCGGCGTAGTGCAGCAACGTCTCGCTCAAACCGCCGTGTTGCGACGTTCGCTGGAATCCGCGTGCAGAACGAAGGCCTAAGCGGGGCCAGGTCAGGTGATCACACGCAGCCACTTCGACGCCGAGTCAAGGAACCGGCTCCCGATCGTCGACTTCACCTGCGTCCCGACCTGGTCGGGGATGCGCCCTCCACTGAATCCGGGGCGATTCAGTATGCCGTCCGTGCGGCGCGGGTCTGCTGTTCGGCGACACCGGCGTCGCCGTATTGCGGTTCGGTTAGAACGGGGGTGGGTCGGGGTCGCCTTCTGCGGTGTGGGTTCGGCTGGTGTCTACGGGTAGGCCGGGCGGCTGGGACTGGTAGGTGTGTCTGGTGGGGCTGGTCCATTGGTAGCTGCCTTCGGCGTGCCGGTCGAGTTTCCAGTCGGCCTCGTGTTTGAGGCGATGGTGGCGTCGGCACAGCGCTGCCAGGTTCTCCGGGTTGGTCAATCCGCCTTTGTTGTAGGGGATGCGGTGGTCGAGGTCGCAGTGTTGGGCTCGGCGGGCGCATCCGGGGAATGCGCAGGTTTGGTCGCGGGCGATGACGTACTCGGTGAGGTCTTTCGGGGGTCGGTAGGTGGTGCGTCCGTAGTCGAGCAGGGTGTTGGTGGCTGGATCGGTGAGGAGGCGGCGCCAGGTGCCGGTGTCGTCGGCGGCGAGGTGTCGGGCTACTGATGCGGGGATGGGTCCGTGTCCGGCCAGTTCGCCGGGTTGCTCATCGAGGCCGAGCAGGGTCGACGCGGCGACGGTCACCTGGATCGAGGGCCGCATGCCCTGTGCTTTCGGCAAGTGCGGGTCGTGCAGGGCGGCGATGCCGAGATCGACGAGGGCGTCGGCGCGGCGCTGATCGGCGGTGCGCGGGTCGGTGGCGGAGGTGACCGACGCGAGCGCATCGACCGCGGCCATCACCGCCGCAGCACCTTCAGCGGGCAGCAGGGCCCACAGTTCGGCCATGCCGTCCTCGCGGGCAGTCACGCATACGCGGCGTTCGGTCATCGCCTGCGCGCGTTGTTCCTCGACCCGGGCCGGGTTCAGGGCGTGGACCGCGCGGCGTACGGAGCGTTTGAACTCGGCCAGTGTCTGCCCGCCCGCCCGCGGCAACACCCGATCTTGCACCGCGGTCGCCACCTCCGGGTCGAGGGGGTAGGTGGCTTCGGTGAGAGACATTGCGTGCAGGTAGCTGATCCGGCCCCGGTGCAACGCCCGCCCCGTCTCCGCCAACGTTCCCGTCAGCGTTTCGGCCACGGCCAGGCGGCGTTGCGCGGTCAGGGCCGACAGCCGCAACGCGCACCCGACCTCTTCGCGCACCCACCGATCCGCAGACCCATCATCAGCGGCCATCGCGGCCAGCACCTGCGCCTGCACCCCGGCAAGCCACGCCAGCTGCCGCTCCAAAGCGACCAGCACATCCACCCGACCGCCATGCGACAGCACGCCCGGGTCAAGCAGCGACAACCCCGCCACCGCATCCGGACCCGGCGCCTCAACCGCCAACCAGGCCGCGGCCTGATCCGGGTCCTCGGTGATCTCCGCGAGACTCAACGGCGGCGCCACGGCGGGCGACTGCCACTCATCAACCTCGAACATGCGTGCGACTCTACTCGATCACCACAGACCCCGTCCAGGCAGAATCACCTTATTCGGTAAGGACATCCAGGCGCGAGTGACGCGGCGGGACGCGCGAGGCAGCACGGCGCGCGAGGCAGCACGGCGCGTGTAGCCGTCGATGGTGACCGCCACCGAAATTTCCGACCCAACGAGGTCCACCTCCGAGGCCGGCCCGCACACCTTCGCGAGCAGCTCTAACCCGTGCGCGTGGATGGCCCGCCCGATACAGGCCCTGTGGCAGCCCCGAGTTCAGGATCGAGCCGAAGATCTCTGACGAAGACCCGCCACGCTGCCGGCTGAGCTACACAGCGTGGGCCACGGTTCGCCCCCGCACAGTCGCACCCGCTGTCTCCGTAACCCGCCTCAAACAGCCCGCCGAGCCGAGTCCATCCCGGACCGAGTACGCCAGATCCCCGGCAACAGCAAGGCCGGTCGGGCACGCCAAGTACGGGGCCCCCAGTGCGCGGCCCGGCAGTCGATCACCGGCGTCAAGGCCGACCGAGCCCTGCTCTGCATCGCCGCTAACAACCCACAGCTACCCGCCCGGGTCGGGCAGATGCCGATCGCGCACAAGAATTGCCGTGTCGGTGGAGCCGCCCTGATGCGCTGCGCACATCGCTCACGACGAGCGACATTGTTCACCCCGGTGC
>CAVTEA010000002.1:0-126138 GCA_963733615.1 uncultured Actinomycetes bacterium | reverse complement strand
TTTGAAGGTCATCCGGGCAACGTCGAGAAACAGCGCGAACAGCCGGCCGCTCTGCCTGACGCCAGCGACGGGAGAGATCGCCGCCATCACGTCCCCACGATCAATGACGTGATCTCTTGGGGCGCTTGACCATGAGCCATGGCCTGCTGGTAGACGGCCTCTTGCTCGTGCTCCTGATCGAGGGCGGCGCGTACCGCTTGCTGCGCCTGCGGCGGCAGCGTGTGCAGCATGTCGAGCACCCGCTTCTGGCGTCGCGTCGCGGCCTTGCGCTGCGGCAGGCCCGGTGAGGGTTGCAGTTGCGGCGGAACGCCTTGGCCCGAGGCGCCCTTCGGGCCAGTGCCCGGCGCCGGCGCACCCTGGTCGGCCAGCGAGGCGAGTTCGGCGGCCACCTGGCTCGCATCCTTCTCCTCGGACATGCCGATCGGCCCCTCGCGACGGCCGTTGAGGAACTGCTTGACCACCGCCTCCTCGGAAGTCAGCAGCACCTCGCGTGGCCCGAACATGACCAGACTCTTGCGGAAGAGCATTCCCAGGTTGTCGGGCACCGTTCGGGCCGTCCCGATGTCGTGGGTGACGATCAGGAACGTCGCATCAGTCACGGCATTGAGGTCGATGATGAGCTGGTTGAGGTAGGCGACTCGCACCGGGTCGAGGCCAGAATCAGGCTCGTCGAAGAGCACGATCTCGGGGTTGAGCACGAGCGCGCGGGCCA
The DNA here is from genome assembly GCA_963733615.1 of uncultured Actinomycetes bacterium. Classification (GTDB taxonomy): domain Bacteria; phylum Actinomycetota; class Actinomycetes; order Mycobacteriales; family Jatrophihabitantaceae; genus DASXRA01. The sequence goes on along the minus strand of CAVTEA010000002.1, from coordinate 125,426 downwards.
GACCGGCCCGCTTGCGCATGCCCCCCGAGATCTCGCCGGGCAGCTTCTTCTCCGCACCCCCCAGGCCGACCATCTCCATCTTCTCGGTGACGATGGCCGCGATTTCCTTCTCACTCTTGCGGGTGTGTTCACGCAGCGGGAAGGCGATGTTGTCGAACAGGTTCATCGATCCGAACAGGGCGCCGTCCTGGAACAGCACGCCGAACAGCTTGCGGGTCTCGTAGAGCTGATGCTCGCGGCAGCGCGCGATGTTCACGTCACGGATGAAGATCGAGCCGCGGTCGGGCTTGAGCAGCCCGATCAGGGACTTGAGAAAGACTGACTTGCCGGTTCCGGACGGGCCAAGCAGGACGGAGACCTCCCCCGGCGGGAGAGTGAGGCTTACGTCGCTCCAGATGACCTGCTTGCCGAAGGACTTCGTCAGTCCATCGACGGCAACCTCCACACCCACGCGATGGTCCCCTTCTTCAGCCTGGTTTGGAGCTGTCTTGAGGCTGTCACCCAGGCAGTACCGGCGTGACGTTAAACGACATTCCTACCGCTCGGTAACGGCGACGGCTCAACAGGCTGCCACGCCTCATCGCTCATTGCGGGTACGAGAATACGCACAAAACGGGCGTCACGCCGCAAGCCGAACGGACAGTTATCACCCGAATTCACCGCGTCACGGCCGATTCCTATCCAGTGGGCCGTTTCTCGGCCCGCCTCGCGTACGCGACCAGCAGGTGTAAGGACGCGCTATCGCCCCGTCCCGGCATCCGGGCGGGATGCCAAACGGCAGTGGATCGCGCTGTACAGCGCGATCCACTGCCGTGGTCGTCAGGCGGCGGCGAACTCGCACCCGCCGCGGCTCGAAGCCGTGGGGACGAGTCCGACGCGATCAGATCGCCTTACTTGAGCGTCACCGTGGCGCCGGCGCCTTCGAGGGCAGCCTTCGCCTTCTCGGCGGTCTCCTTGTTGGCCTTCTCCAGGACCGGCTTCGGCGCGCCGTCGACCAGCGCCTTGGCCTCGCCGAGGCCGAGGCTCGTCAGCGTACGAACCTCCTTGATGACCTGGATCTTCTTCTCACCAGCGGCTTCGAGGATGACATCGAACTCGTCCTGTTCCTCGACTGCAGCCGCACCGGCGTCGCCGCCACCAGCAGGCACCGCGGCAACGGCAGCGACCGGGGCGGCCGCCGTGACGTCGAAGGTCTCTTCGAACTGCTTAACGAAGTCCGAGAGCTCGAGCAGCGTCATTTCCTTGAACGAGTCGAGCAGCTCGGCAGTGCTGAGCTTCGCCATGATGGGCGTCCTTTCGTGTTCGCCGGTTGAGCCGGCAGTGGTGGTTACTTACTCCGCCGGCTCGGCGGGAGTTTCTGCGGAACTGGCCTCGGCAGCCGGGGCGTCGTCGGCCGGCACCTCGACAGCCGGGGCGTCATCGGCGGGGGCCTCAGCAGCCGGAGCATCGGCCGGCTTCTTCTCTTCCAGAGCCTTCGCCAGACGTGCCATCTGCGACAGCGGCGCCTGGAACAGGCCTGCGGCGCGGGTCGGCAATGCCTTGAGCACGCCGGCGACCTTGCTCAGCAGAACCTCGCGTGACTCGAGATCGGCGATCCGGCCCACCTCAGAAGGGCTGAGCTGTTTGCCCTCGAGAATGCCGCCCTTGATCACGAGCACCGGATTCGCCTTGGCGAAGTCGCGCAGCCCCTTGGCAGCCGCTACCGGATCGCCTTTGACGAACGCGATAGCGGTCGGGCCGACCAGCAGCGCCTCGTCGATGGCTACGCCCGCGTCAGCCGCCGCGCGCTTGGTAAGCGTGTTCTTGACGACGGTGTACGTCGTCTCGCGGCCGAGCGCGCGCCGTAACTGAGTGACCTGCTTGACGGACAGGCCGCGATACTCGGTGATCACGGCCGCGGTCGAACTGGTGAAGCGCTCGCTGATCTCGGCGACCGCGGCAACCTTGTCAGACTTCGGCATGCTTCCTCCTCTCGTTGCTTGCTTTCCTCATGTGCATCCTCAGATCGTCAGGTGCTGGCGCAACCCGCGTCTGGAAACGCGAGACGCCCCGGCGCAGGGCGCACGGGGCGGAGCAATTCAGCGCTGCTGACGCGCTGTGCTACGAACCGTCCAGCCTGCGCGGGCCGCTCCGGCGCTCCGGAGGCGTTCGATCGCGTGTGCGCACGCGATGACCAGCGGTCTTCGGGTGGATCAGGGCAAGGATACGGGCGGGGCGGACCCCATGCCAAATCCGCAGGTCATCCGTCGATCGGGTGGCCCGGCACGCTCGGATGCGCGTTGAAGTCGGGGTTGGCGCACGACTCGCCGTACTCGGGTGTGGTGACCGGATTGCTGCGCAGCAGGTTGATGAACTCGACGATGCGCGGGTCGGTGGCCGACTCGACTCGAAGCTGATAACCCCATGACTGCAGCGAGATCGCCGAGGTCAGACCCGGATACGGGCTCACCAGCAGGTGGTCGTGGCCTTGGACGAGTTGGGTCAACGCCGCCAGGTCGCTCGCCGGCAGGCCCGGGCGATAGGTGATCCAGACGGCGCCGTGCTCAAGGGAATGCACGGCATTCTCGTTGGCGATGGCGTCGGGGTACACGGTGCCCGAGCAATCGGCCGGAACCGGCGAATGGGCACCGCCGACCGGCGGCGACGAGTCGTACTCGACCACGCCGTTCTTGTGGTCGCGGTCAGTCTCCGCCCGATACGTCACGCCGGGAATCGCCGCGGCCGCCGGCAACTCGCCGGGCGCCGGTGACGTGCCGGCTGGGAGCCCGCTCGCGGTGGACCCGGTCGCCGCGGCGGGCGTCGACGATGTCACGCCGTCACGATGCGTAGTACTAGAGCTGCATCCTGCGATCAGCAGGCAGCTGCCTGCTAGGAGCGCGCCAGCACACAGGCATTGAAGTCGCGACACATGCGGACTCTAGCCGATGCCATGACGTTAAGACATTGTTACTCCGGCGAGGGTGACGTTCTGGTGGGCGGTGTAGTCGAGCACGTTGGACTGGTCGACTCCGGCGGGGGTGATCGTGTCCATCACCTTCGGGACGGTCCCCGGATCAGCAGTGCAGTGCGCATCACCGCTGGCCGTGGCGCAGACTCCGAACGCGAAGGGCTGCGGCGTCGGCGCGAACCCGCGTGCCAGGTCGGGGCTGAACCCGTCCTGGCCGGCCAGCGCGAGCGTGAACGTCCATCCCGATTCCGGCGTCCCGCCGAGCGCGCTCTTGTCGACCGAGAACGTGATGTAACGCGAGATCGGGTTGGCGCCGATCGTCACCGATCCGACGGTCGCGCCACCCGCGTCGACGAAGCGCTGACCGAAACCCTGCACCTCGATCAGGCGCGTCCAGGCATCGTTCGAGTCAATGACGTAGTTACGCGTTGAGAACGGCGCCGCGGTCGACGTCGGCGTTCCGCCGGGCTGCTTGACGTAGAGGTCGACAAGCTGAGCGCCCAACGGGCTGCCGAACGTATTCGTCAGATCGGCGGTGCGCACCCGGAAGGTGACGGTCGTACCCGTGTCGTACACCTGGAAATCGGTGAGGTCGTATGCACCGGCGTGGAAGTCGCCAGACGTCGGGTAGGCGTAGTTGCCCGGCCCGTGGTCGTCACCGGTCGGGTCGGCAATGTCGTAGAGCAGCGTGCCTTCGACGACATCGTTCACGACGGTGCGGACGGTCTGGGCAGTGCCGCCGTCCGGCGCCGTGCTGGTGATGACAAGGACGTTGGTGCCGCCCGCGGCTGCAATTGAGAAGCCGAACGACCCACTCGATCCCACCGTCGTCATGGCGTGGGTGGTGGCGCTGTTGCGTTCGCTTGCCACGTCGGCGACATCGACTGTGGCGCCGGGCGCGGCCGTCCCGGCGATCTGGATCGGGTCGGTGGCCACGGACTGGTCAGCAGGCGATGTCACCGTCAGGGTGGTCGCCTGCTGGGTGTGCGTGACGTAGCGAGCGAGCGTCTGCGCCGGCCGCTCGATCTGGCGTCCAGCCGTGAGGTCTGCCGTCAGTCGCACCTGCGACGCCGCACCCCAGGTCAGCGGTGCCGTGGAGCCGTCCGGCTTGCCATTGACGAAGCCGATCGACGCGGTCGTCGGGTCGCCGCCGAACGCGGATGCCGGTACATCAGGTGCGTCCCAGGCTTGCTCGGGTACCAGGCCCACGCCGGACGACATCGCGTCGATAACGCCGAGCAAGTGGCCGGCGGTGGCGGGTGCGCCGGTGGCCAGCGCCTGCTCGCCACGCTCGGCGGACAGGACCGGCCACACATGCCCGGTGCCCTTGTTGGACGGTGCCCACGGCGCACCCTCGGTAGTGCAGTCGTGGTCGGGCGAGACGTGACAGTCGCCGTATCCGTCGCCGTTGTAGCGCAGCCAGCCCGGGCCACTCGGTGTGTGCTTCTCGATCGTCGCATCGACGACAGCCAGCGAGCGGATGACGTCAGCGTCGGTGGCCGAAAGCTCGCCGAGGCGGACAAGCTCGAGGAATCCGGCATCGATGACCGAGCGCTGGTCGAGTGTCGGGCCGCCGTTGCCGACGTTGTAGCTGACCGCGGCGTTCGGGTCACCCGTCTTGGAAAGCCTGATGAAATAAGGCTGTTTCGACAGTGTGCCCTTCGTCGTGACCGACCAGGCCTTGATCGAGCGCTGATATTGGTCGGCCGTGGCGAACCAGACCCGGGCGTCGACGGCATCGCCGCGCTGCTGCGCGATCGTCGCGGCCGCGACGAGACCGGCGATCTCGGCGGCAATCGTCGACGGCGAGTAGCCGCTCTGCTCCTCCCACCGCTCGGGACCGAACGACGGGCCGTGCGCGATCAGGTAGTTCGCGGCGTCGCGCACATGTGGCCACAGCGTCGCGTCGCCGGCCAGGCCCGACTGCAGCACCATAAGGATCGGGTAGGCGACCTCGTCCAGCTGCGTGTTGAACGAGTCGGGCGCGGTCTTGCCGTTGACGAGCGAGTTGCGCGGCAACGATCCGTCGGCGAGCTGCTGCCGTAGCAGCAGGAACCGGGTGGCCGCGCGCGCCGTGGCGAGGTCGCCGTCGGTGAGCAGCGCCGTCCACGCCTCGTAGAGGTCACGGGAGAAGACCTCGCGGTACGAGCCGAAGTAGCTGGTGGCCGGGTCGCCCGCCGACACCGCCTGACCCCACGGCGAGGCGAGCGACGCGACGATTGCGCCCGGGAATGTCTTGTCCTCGCTGGACTTCACGACATTCGCCGACAGGTAGTACTCGCGGACGGCGGTGAGCCGTTGCGATGTCGACAGGCCGGGCAGGTGCAGCGATGGTGGGCGCAATCCGGCGTCGTACCTCAGCCAGCCGGCTGCGTAGTTGGCGATCGTTCGGGCGAGGGAGGCATGGACGGAGGCACTTGCGGTGGCGACCGCGGCCGCCTGGGTCGTGCCGAAGCCGAGGGCGAGAGTCACGTCGCCGTGCATGTCCGGGGAGACCGCGGCAGTCTGCTCGACATTCCCGTTCGTAGCCGCGGCGGCGGGCGACAACGCGTGCGCGGTGTCGAGTTGGGTCAGCCCGTCACTGGGCGTCCCGACGAATCCGCTGCTCGCCGCCTGGAAGGGACGGTCGGCGCGCAGCGCGAGGTAGGTCGGCACGGCGTAGTCGCGGTTGGCGGCAGTCGTCGCGGTGACGGTGTCGTAGGAGACGGGCACCGGCGATCCGGTCGACGTATCGATCACAGCGCTGTCGGCGCCACCGTTGCCGGTCCCACCGCCGCCGTTGCCGCCGGCCGTCGCATCCAGCCTGACGTAGAGGTGGTAGTCACGGGCGGCCGAGGTCAGCGCTGTGTAGCGCGTGTGCACGATGACGCTGGCCCGCGCCGGATCGGTCAGGTAGGTGGTGATCAGCCGATACCTGCCGGACTTCGCCGTGGACGTGACCGTGCAGAGCATTCCGGTCGCGTCGGCGCTGACCTTGTAGGTCGTGTCGCGAGTCTGCAGGTCGGTGAACGTCGAACCGTCGGTGACGATGTACTGCATCGTCTCGACGTTCGTGGTGTCGATCGTCGGGGCATAGACGTCTGACAGCACACCACCGGCGACCGTGTACCAGATCTTCGACGTGGTATTGCGGGCTGTGCCGAGACAGTCCTTACGGGCAAGGTCGAAATGGCTCAGCGCGCCCGGCCCCGCTGGCGCCGCCGCAGTGGCGCGCGGCGTCACCGCCACCAGGAAACTGGCCGCTACCGCGGCAACGATGATGACTGGCCGGACTCGTGCGCGCATGACCCCGCTCCTCTGCAACTGCACTCCGCCTATGTCCAGATAGCAAGCTGGTGAGCGGATACAACCACTTAAGCGTCGGCTTGACCAGAATCCGGCGCGCGTGGCGCGACGCGGATCAGCTGTCGGACATCGTCTCCGGTGAGGGTGCACTGATCGAGACCTGCTCGTCGAAGTGCGACATAGCCAGCTCGATTGACGCGGTCGCACCTTCGGCCGTCACCTTGTCGGACAGTTTGATCGAACGGCCCTTCGCATCGACCCAAATCTCCATGGGGATCGAGTCGACTCCGGCATCGATTGCCTGCTGCATCTGCTTGCCCTGAGACCCGGGCAGCTTGCTCGCCGCCGTGCGGGTGTCGATCGAGAGCGCATAGTGCGCGCACGGCACGCCGTCGATGGTGTCGGGCCCGACCAGGTTCAACTCCCGCGCAGAGGACACCATGGTGACGTACTGGTGCATGCCGGCCTGGCCGAGCGTGTCGTTGATGTTCTGCGCGAGTTGGGCGACCACCGGATCCGAGCTGTCGGGCGTCGCGACCACCCAGGGCTTGGCGCTGTTCCCGGACCGGTCGACGTAGAGCTTGGTACCGACCGTGATCAGGTGCAGTTCGGTGTTGTTGCTCTGGTAGGTCGTGCTGACGGTGTCGTCCATCGCGGTCACGTTGCCGTTTGCGAGCCGCTCGGAGAACGTGCTCGTCTGCTCGAGCGGTCCAGCATGCACGTGCAATGTGCCGCGCACGGTGCTGAGGTCGTCAGTGCCCTTCGCGAGTCTGGCGGCGAGGCCTGCGACCGTGGTGTAGACCGGGCCGAATCCGTGGGCCTTCTCGGGCTTTGCGGCGCAACTAGCCACGGCAATGGTCGCGGCCGCGCTGACGACACACGTGAGCGCCAACGCTGCCTTCATTGCTGCCTCCCCGTACCGGTCTGCGCGATGCATCCCCAGATGACCCTAGCCGTCCCGGTAAATGGATCTGGATTGCTACCTCTGGAGCGGGCCGGCTTCGCCTTGCCGGCCCGGGGGCTCGCCTGGTCGAAGGCTAGGAATCGGCTGCACAGGGAGGTTCGGCTCCGCGTCACGACGCAGAGCAACGAACTGCGCGACCTATCCCCCAGCGCCTGCGCGGCTGGTCAGCGCAGGCGCGTCACATCATCTGGCGAGTTGTCATACCGTGCGCGCGTCAGGCCACGCCGAAGGCGGTACGGGCGGCAGACTCAGGCGCTGGGCGCTGCGGCGTCTTCGAGCAGGTTGCGCGTGCGGTTGACGTCGACCGGGATGCCCGGGCCCATCGTCGTGGAGAAGGTGACCTTCTTCAGGTACCGGCCCTTCGCCGACGACGGCTTCGCCCGCAGCACCTCGTCCAGCGCGGCGGCATAGTTCTCGACCAGCTGCTCTGGCGTGAACGACGCCTTGCCAATGACCAGATGCAGGTTGGACTGCTTATCGACGCGGAAGCTGATCTTGCCGCCCTTGATGTCGGCCACGGCCTTGGCGACATCGGGCGTAACCGTGCCGGTCTTCGGGTTCGGCATCAGGCCACGGGGCCCGAGCACCCGCGCGATGCGGCCGACCTTGGCCATCTGGTCAGGCGTCGCGACCGCGGCGTCGAAGTCGAGGAATCCCCCGGTGATCTCTGCGATCAGGTCGTCGCTACCCACTTTGTCGGCGCCGGCGGCACGCGCCTCTTCGGCCTTGTCGCCGGTGGCGAACACGATGACGCGGACCGTCTTGCCGGTGCCGTGTGGCAGGCTCACCGTGCCGCGCACCATCTGGTCGGCCTTACGCGGGTCGACGCCGAGCCGCAGCGCCGCCTCGACGGTGCCGTCGAACTTCGACGGCGAGGTCTGCTTGGCGATCGTGGCCGCCTCGAAAGGTGAGTAGATCTTCTGCGGATCGACCAGTTCGGCGACCTTGCGGTAGTGCTTGCTGCGCTTCATTTCTTCTCCTCAGTGGTGATCGCGGACGCCGGCCTTCGGCGCCCTCCCACGGCTGGTGCTGTACCGATCGGGCAACGGCCCGATCCAGTTGTCGCGAACGGTCAGTCGCGAACGGTGATTCCCATCGACCGTGCCGTTCCGGCAATGATCTTGGCGGCCTGGTCGATGTCGTTGGCGTTGAGGTCGTCCATCTTCGTCTGCGCGATCTCGCGGACCTGGTCCATGCTCACGCTCGCGACCTTGTTGACGTGCGGCTCGCCGCTGCCCTTCTCGACACCCGCGGCCTTGAGCAGCAGGCGCGCTGCAGGCGGGGTCTTGGTGATGAAGGTGAACGAGCGGTCCTCATAGACCGAGATCTCGACCGGGACGATCTGCCCGCGCTGCGACTCGGTGGCCGCGTTGTACTGCTTGCAGAACTCCATGATGTTCACGCCGTGCTGGCCGAGCGCAGGGCCGACCGGCGGAGCCGGGTTCGCAGCGCCCGCCTGAATCTGCAGCTTGATGACCGCGGCGAGCTTCTTCGACTTGGGAGGCATTCTTCTTCTCTCGTGACGGGCTGGTTTAGAGCTTGGCTACTTGGCTGAACGACAGCTCGACGGGCGTCTCGCGGCCGAAGATGGAGACCAGCACCTGCAACTTCTGGTGGACCGGATCGATGTCGCTGATCGTGGCGGGCAGGGTGGCGAACGGGCCGTCCATGACGGTGACCGACTCGCCAACGGTGAAGTCGACGACCTCGACCTTGGGCTTCTCCGCTGTCGTCGTGCCGCCACGGCCGACCCGGTCGGCCTTCTGGGTAGCAGGGGCGAGGATCTTCACGACCTCGTCCAGCGACAGTGGCGAGGGTCTGGAGGTTGCCCCCACGAAGCCGGTCACGCCGGGGGTATTGCGAACCGCTCCCCACGACTCGTCGTTGAGGTCCATCCGGACCAGGATGTAGCCAGGAAAGACCTTGCGCTGAACCTGCTGGCGCTTGCCGTTCTTGATCTCGACGACATCCTCGGTCGGCACCTCGACCTGGAAGATGTAGTCCTCCATGTCCAGGCTCTGGATGCGGCTCTCGAGGTTGGTCTTCACCTTGTTCTCGTAGCCGGCGTAGGAGTGCACGACGTACCAATCGCCGAACTGGGTGCGCAATTCTCGGCGAAGTACCTCGAGCGGATCTTCGTCATCCTCGCCAGGAGCGGGCGCTGCGACATGCTGCCCCTGCTCGGCATCCGCGGCCGGCACGGCCGCCTCGTCTGCCGGCTCGTCGACCGATGACTCGGCCGAGGCGGTTTCGGGTGGCGAGTCGGGCAGGTCCGTGGCCGTCTCGGCTGCGTAATCGGCCGAGTTGTCCTCGCCGTTGACGCCGTTGACGCCATTGCCGTCATCGACGGCCTCGGCCTCGGCTAGCTCACCGGCTTCGCCCGCGCCGAGCAGCCGGGCCGCGACGTCGACGGCCTCGCTCGCGCGATCTTCGCCGGACGCGCTGTCGTAGTCGGACACAGCATCTTCTTCCTGTTGCTTCGTTGCGGTCAGTCGGTCAAAGGCACCTGGGCGCCCAACGGGCCTTGCGGCTGCGCGCCATGGGTGTGTGGACAGCAAATAACTCAGCCGAACACCTTCAGGACAAGCTTCGCCAACCCGATGTCCAACCCGGCGACGATCGAAATCATGATCACCACAAAGACGATCACGACAAGCGTGTAAGTCACCAGCTCATTGCGCGACGGCCACAGGACCTTGCGCATTTCCGAGATGATCTCCCGGACATAGCGCCCGAGTCGTCCACCTGGCCCCCCGCCACCTGCGGGGCGCGGCGACGCGGTCTCGGTGCGGGTCGCGGTCACGGTGTCTCCTCTCGCGCGCGTGCCGGGTGGCACGCCGAGTGAATCGCTTGCCCTGCGGGCTCACGATCTGGCACCGGGCGCCGTCGGCGCGCCGATGTTGCAGGGGCGACAGGACTCGAACCTGCAACCGCCGGTTTTGGAGACCGGTGCTCTACCAATTGAGCCACGCCCCTGTGAGGTGCGGTTCCAGACGTTTGCGCATGCTTACGCAAGGTCACGCCGACCCCAAGCTGGGAGTCTACGGGGCGTGGCGCACCTGCTCCAAGCCGGCCACCGTCGGCCACGGTCGGCCACGGTCGGCCGGGGTCGGCCGCTCGCCTGCCTGCGCGACGTGCCGACCGTCCGAACATGATCATCTCTGCTCCCGTTGCGCCCGATGCCGGTCAGGGCAGAGATGATCACCTGCCGCGGACGGGCGCCGGCAGCCCATTGCCAGCGGCACCGACCACGACAATTCCGGTTCCGCCCGTCTGCGACCATGGGCGTCATGGGAGCCAGGATCTCTGACCGCGTCGCCGCCATCGCCGAGTCCGCCACCTTGGCGGTCGATGCCAAGGCCAAGTCGCTCAAGGCGGCCGGCCGGCCGGTCATCGGCTTCGGTGCCGGCGAACCCGATTTTCCGACCCCGGACTACATCGTCGAAGCCGCCGTTGCGGCCGCGCGCAACCCGAAGTACCACCACTACACCCCGGTGCCCGGGCTGCCCGAACTGCGCGAGGCCGTCGCGGCCAAGACGCTGCGCGACACCGGCTACCAGGTGCAGGCCAACCAGGTGCTCATCACCAACGGGGGCAAGCAGGCGATCTACAACGCCTTCGCGGCGCTGCTCGATCCAGGCGACGAGGTGCTGGTCATCGCGCCGTACTGGACGACCTACCCCGAGTCGATCAAGCTCGCCGGTGGCGTCCCCGTCATGGTCGTCACCGACGACACAGCGGGCTATCTCGCCACTGTTGCCCAACTCGAGGCCGCCCGCACCGATCGTACGAAGGTCCTGCTCTTCGTCTCGCCGTCCAACCCGACCGGCGCGGTGTATCCGCCGGACGCCGTGGCGGCGATCGGCCGGTGGGCCGCCGAACACGGCCTGTGGGTGATCGCCGATGAGATCTACGAGCACCTGGTCTACGGCGACGCCGTGAACGTCTCGATCGCCACGGTCGTCCCCGAACTCGCCGATCGCGTCATCGTCGTCAACGGCGTCGCCAAGACCTACGCAATGACGGGATGGCGGGTCGGCTGGATGATCGGACCGGCCGACGTCGTCAAGGCCGCGTCGAACCTGCAGTCGCACGCCACGTCGAACGTGTCCAACGTCGCCCAGGTGGCGGCGCTGTCCGCGGTCAGCGGCGACCTCTCGGCCGCCGCGGTGATGCGTGAGGCGTTCGACCGCCGCCGACGAACGATCGTCGGACTGCTCTCAGACATTCCCGGTGTCGTTTGCCCCGAGCCGCATGGCGCGTTCTACGCCTACCCGTCCGTCAAGGGGCTGCTCGGCAGGCCGTTGCGCGGACGGGTGTCGACCACGTCTGCGGAGCTGGCCGACGTGATTCTCGACGAGGTCGAGGTGGCCGTCGTCCCTGGCGAGGCGTTCGGTACACCCGGGTACTTCCGTATGTCCTATGCACTCGGCGACATCGACCTGGCCGAGGGCGTGGGCCGAATCGCGAAACTCGTCGCAGACGGCTGAGCACAGCTGCCGCGCTGCGATCAGGACGCGACGGCCGCCCGGAAGTCGTCGGCTACCAGGTCGAGGTAGTCCGGATGCCGCTTGAGGTACGCGACGACGAACGGGCTCAAGGGCACCACTCGCTCGGCCTGACGCCGGACGTTCATTTTTTTTTTTTTTTTTTTTTTTTTTTTTTTTTTTTTTTTTTTTTTTTTTTTTTTTTTTTTTTTTTTTTTTTTTTTTTTTTTTTTTTTTTTTTTATTGCGCGTCGTCCCCGTTGTTTCGCACGTCGATCGCCATCTTCCCTACCTACGGCAACGCCTGCGCCTTGCGCAAGACGGCCAGGGCAGCGGGCAGATTCTTCAGCGCCGCCTGCACGTCGGACGGGTTGGCGATACGCCACGCATTGGCGTTGACGTAGCAGCGGATCGCAGCGTCGAAGCGGGTGGCTCCGGCGGCCGCCCGCGCCTGATGCAGGGCGGCGGCGCCCTTGTCGTAGGTCGTGCTGTAGTAGCCATCTTCATCGGCGCCGTAGGACGCCGTGGGCCGGTCGACAGCGCCGGGGTTCCGCAGAACGCCCGGTGCGGGCGGATCGGCGTCGACGAGTTGTTCGGCGAAGGACGCGAACGCCTCGTCCAGCCAGGCATGTTGTGCCTGCGAGTCGCCGACCATCGCGTAGAACCACTGATGGGCGGTCTCGTGCACGGCCACCATGCGCGAGCCGTCAAGCATCAGGATCGAGCTCGGATATTCGATGCCACCTCCCCCGGCGGGCACCCGGGCAACCGACAGCGTCGGGAACGGGAACGGCCCGAACCGCGCGGCATGCGCGGTGATCGCCTGCCGAAACAGCGCAACGAGCAGGTCGCGCTCGGTTGCAGTCGGCGCCCCGACGCGCAGTTTCACTCCGTTCACGGTCGTGTCCGACACGGCGAACGGGCCGACGGCGACGCTGACATCGCGGGCCGCGTCGAGGGTTGAATGCCATGTCCTGGTTGCGCCCCGTGGCGGCACGTCCGGTGGGTCACCGGACATGATCACCGTCTCGGCGGCGGGAGCCATGACCGTCAGATCGGTCTGCATCGCCTCGCTGGTGGCGCTCTCCGCGGTGAACTTGATCATCGGCTCGGTGTGCCAACCGTATCCGCGCTCCCAGGCGAGCAGCGGTTGCGCCGAGCCGAACCAGGCAAAGCGCGCCGCGCCGCTACCCGCGCGGCCGAACCGGTCGAAGGACTGGTTGCCGAGCGTCACGGTGAACGTCAGGTCAGCCGCGACAGTCGTCCCTGCCGCAACCTGGGACGCGAACGGCAGGCGCAGCAGCCCGCCCTGAGTGCTGGGATCGGCGCCGTCCACATCGTATTTCGGTGCGCCTGCTCCGTGGTCCGCAGTCGCTGCGTTGACGACGATCTTGTTGCCCGCGGCCACGGTCGGCGCGGTGTTGGCGGTGAGCCGGAAGACCATCTCGGTGATCGGCAGGTCCGGCGTGAACTCGATGTGCTCGGTGCCGTGCACCGTGGCGAGGTCGGGACTGATGGTGAAGGCGAGCCGCACCCTGGGCCGGTTCGGATCCGGTGCAGCGTAGGTCGCCGGGCATCCCGCAGCGGACGTCGTGCTCGCCGACGCCGTGGACTGGCTGGTCGAGGCGCTCTGGCCAGGCGGCGCCGTGGACGTCGGCCTCGACGTGCCGGCGTGTTCGCACGTTCGGGCCTTTGCCCTGACCGTCCGCGTGTGCAGTGCATCCGGCAACCGCCAGCGCGAGCGCTACGAGGGCCAGGCCGGCGCGGTGCGGCGCGACCGGGTTCCTCACGGTGCCGTGCCGGCGGGAAGGCGCACCGTCACACGCGCCTTCGCCAGCACGGTCTGGCCCGCAACCGTCGCGGTCAGATCGATCTCGACCAGTCCGTCGTCGCGCTTACCGGACACGACCGCGACGACGTCCAGTACGGCGCCGTCCGGGTCGGGCACGACGATCGGCCGGGTGAAGCGCACCCCGTAGTCGACGACCGCGCCCGGATCGCCGGCCCAGTCCGTGACGACCCGCACGACGACTGCCATCGTGTACATGCCGTGGGCGATCACGTTGGGTAGGCCGACCGACGTGGCGAAGCGCTCGTTCCAATGGATGGGGTTGAAGTCGCCCGATGCCCCTGCGTAGCGCACCAGGTCGGCTCGACCGATTGGGAAGCTCTGCCCGGGAAGCTCGGTGCCGACTTCGACCTCGTTGTAGGTGATCACTTGGCCGCCCCCCGGACGACGATCATCGAGTGCGCCGTGGCCACCTGCTCACCGTCGACCGTCGAGACCTCGCTCTTGGTCGAGATGATGTCGTTGCCGGCGGCCGAGCGGACGTTTTCGACCGAGACGACCACCTGCAACAAGTCACCGGCTCGGATCGGCCGGCTATGGACGAAACGCTGCTCGCCGTGCACGACCCGGGAGTAGTCGACGCCCAGGGCTGGATCGTCGATGACCTGATGGCTCGCCCGCATGGTCACCACGATCGCGAACGTCGGTGGGGCGATGACATCGGGGTAGCCGAAGGCTCGTGCAGCCGCGGGGTCACGATAGGCGGGATTGGAATCGCCGATGGCATCGGCGAATTCGCGGATCTTTTCGCGTCCGACCTCGTAGACGGCGGTCGGCGGGTAGACCCTGCCGATGAATGATTGATCCAGGGGCATGCCCGGAACGCTAGAGCATGCCTCTTGGCAACGACGCCGACGCCCGCTGCACCAAGGTCAGCCAGTCAGTTCGCCGCGTCGATCGGGGCATCGGGCAGTTCGGTTATGACTCGAAACGGCGGCGCGCCGAATCCTTCGACGCGGAATCGCCCCCACGGGTCGACATCGGTGAGGGGCGTGACCGCGGCGCCGTGCGGGGTCCGCAACGTCACCGTGCGCGCTCCCCCGTCGACGAGCGCCGCGACTGCCGGATCGGCGCCCACGCGTCCGTACCAGCTGTAAGACCCGCTGATCGCGTCGAAGTGACCGGCAAGGCGCACCGAAACCGCAAGCACGGTGTTGCCGCTGATGATCTCTGCGTGACCCTCGTACCCGTCGTCTCGTCCAGTCATGAGGCCACCACGCTTGACCGGTGGCCGGGGTAATCAGTCATGAGGCCACCACGCTTGACCGGTGGCCGGGGTAATCAGTCATGAGGCCACCACGCTTGACCGGTGGCCGGGGTAATCAGTCATGATGCCGACGCGCCTTCCATACCATCCCGCGGTAGCGGGTCGTCGAGGGCCAGGACGATGTTCGAACGTCTGAGCTCGCCGTCGATGACGTCCCAGATGGCGTGGCGCAGGTGGTTGACCAGTTCGCTTCGGGTGAGCTTGCCGCTCTTCATCCACCACGCGGTCGTGTGCTCGACCATGCCGACGAGCGACTGCGCGGCCGGCGCGGCGAGCTTGGTTTCCAGGCCGAACCACGCCATGAATCCGCTCAGCAACTCGGCAAGCTGGTCGGCAATCGTGGCCTGGACGTCGCCGAGCGGCGCCTCGCCGGACGCGCCGCGCTGGCGCAGGAAGTAGTAAAGGCGCGGATGAGCCTCGACCCACACCGTCAACGCCTCGAGCGTGCCGCTGATGATCTCGTCGGATGTCTTGCCGGTTCGCAGCGGCGGCACCAACTCGGCGACCATGATCTCGACGACGCGCTGCGCGATCGCGCTGCGCAGATCTTCCTTGTCGCGGAAGTACCGGTACAGGACGGTGCGGCTGACCCGCGCGGTAGCGGCGATCTCCTCCGCGCTGGACTCTGGGCCGTACGTGTCGATCGCCTCGACGCCCGCGGCTACGAGCGCGGCGCGCCGCTGAGTGCGGTGATCATTCCATCGTTCGCGGCGCCCGTCCCCCGCCCGCTCGGCGCGCGTGGCCGTATCAATCACGGCGATAGCATAATGCTATCTGTAACACAGTGTCACACGAAGGAATGCGCTCGACCGCGACAGCGCGGCCGGAACCGCGGCGGGCGATCAGCGCCCGCGCTAGCGAGTTTCGCGGTGCTCGGTGTGCTTGCCGCAGTTCGGGCAGAACTTATTCATCGCGAGACGGTCGGGATCATTGCGCCGATTCTTCTTCGTGATGTAGTTGCGGTGCTTGCACACCTGGCACGCCAAGGTGATCTTGGGTCGGACGTCGGTGGCTGCCACGGGTTGTGCCTTTCGAAGGAGGTGTCGTGCGTAGCGAGGGCCGGATTTGAACCGGCGACACAGCGATTATGAGCCGCTTGCTCTGCCTGACTGAGCTACCCCGCCCCTGCTATGGATTGTGGTTCCAGTGTGCCGCACCGCCAACTCGCGGCATACGGCCACGCGGACGGACATCAGAGCCCCTTTACGGAATCGAACCGTAGACCTTCTCCTTACCATGGAGACGCTCTGCCGACTGAGCTAAAGGGGCCGGGCCTGCGCACGCCGCTACGCACCCGTGCTGGCGGGACCACAGGTGCCGCCAGTGAGTTGCAGGGTTGCAGCGTTCGCGCCGACGGCTGAGCTTACACGACCAGCAGATCGCCCGCAGACGCCGAATATGGACCACGATGGGAGCGACACATGCCACTGTTCGTCCCAAGATCTTGGCAATGAGACTAAGGAGTACGAGACTCGCAGGCGGCGCCGGTCCGCGCGCCAGTGAGGAGCCGAAATGCCCGAGACCGAACAGCTGACAGAGCCAGCTCGACTGCTCGTTCAGCTACGCAGCGCTGCCGCTGCTCCGCACCACCGAGATGGCGACATTCGGTCGGTCAATCGGCTCGGCGGCGACCACCGCCACGACGTCCGGTGAGCGCGCCCGCAACGACCGAAGCCGGCGTAGGTGCCACCGGCCGGGCGCAAATCGCGCAGCGCACCCTGCGTACGGATCGCTGGTGGCTACAGCCGCTGCTGACGGTGGCCGGCCTGTCGATCTGGCTGCTCTACGCCCTCGTGCGCACCGCCGCGCAGCGCGCGTACTTCGTCGACAAGTACCACTACCTGTCTCCGTTCTCGTCGCCGTGCGTCTCGGCGTCCTGCAACTCCGACGCACGAGACTTCGGCACGTGGTTCGGCCATTTCCCGCCGTTCATACCGTTCGCGATCCTGATCCTGCCCTTCCTGCTGGGCTTCCGGCTCACCTGCTACTACTACCGCAAGGCCTACTACCGCTCGTTCTGGCTGTCACCGCCTGCGTGCGCAGTGGCCGAGCCGCACAAGGGCTACTCCGGTGAGACGCGCTTCCCGCTCATCGTGCAGAACGTCCACCGCTACTTCTTCTACGCCGCCATCGTCGTGTCACTGGTGAACACCTACGACGCGGTGCGCGCATTCCGCGGCGGCGACGGCGGATTCGGCATCGGCCTCGGCACGCTGATCATGGTGGTCAACGTGGTGCTGCTCTGGGCTTATACCGCCTCGTGCCACTCCTGCCGACACATCACCGGCGGGCGGCTGCGACACTTCTCCCAGCATCCGTTGCGGTATCGCGCCTGGACGTTCGTCTCGAAGCTCAACACCCGGCACATGCAGCTGGCCTGGGCGACGCTGGCGACGTTGGTGCTGACCGACGGCTACATCGCGTTGGTCTCAGCGGGCGCGTTCAACGACCTGCGGTTCTACAACTGAGCGCACTGAGGGCATAGTGACTGAAGTCGAGAAACACAACTACGACGTCGTTGTCATAGGAGCGGGTGGCGCCGGGCTGCGGGCCGCAATCGCCGCCCGCGAGGCGGGCATGCGCACCGCGATCATCTGCAAATCCCTGTTCGGCAAGGCGCATACCGTCATGGCCGAGGGCGGCATCGCGGCCAGCATGGGCAACGTCAACAGCAACGACAACTGGCAGGTGCACTTCCGCGACACGATGCGCGGTGGCAAGTTCCTCAACAACTGGCGCATGGCCGAGCTGCACGCCAAGGAGGCCGCGGCAAGGGTCTGGGAACTCGAGACCTACGGCGCGCTGTTCGACCGCACCAAGGACGGCAAGATCAGCCAGCGCAACTTCGGCGGCCACGAGTACCCGCGCCTGGCCCACGTCGGCGACCGCACCGGCCTGGAGCTGATCCGCACGCTGCAGCAGAAGATCGTCTCGCTGCAGCAGGATGACGAGCGCGAATCGGGCAGTCCAGACGGCAAACTCACCGTGTTCGCCGAGTGCACGATCACCGAGTTGCTCCGCGACGAATTCGGCCGCATCTGCGGCGCATTCGGCTACTGGCGCGAGTCGGGGCGCTTCGTGCTGTTCCGCGCCCCGGCGATCGTCCTGGCCACCGGCGGTATCGGCAAGTCGTTCAAGGTGACGTCCAATTCCTGGGAGTACACCGGCGACGGACACGCCCTGGCCCTGCGCTCGGGATCCACGCTGCTGAACATGGAGTTCGTCCAGTTCCACCCGACGGGCATGGTGTGGCCGCCCTCGGTCAAGGGCATCCTGGTCACCGAGTCCGTTCGCGGCGACGGCGGCGTCCTGCGCAACTCCGAGAACAAGCGGTTCATGTTCGACTACGTGCCCGCGGTGTTCCGCGGCCAGTACGCCAAGACCGAGGACGAGGGCGACCGCTGGTACACCGACCCCGACCACAACAAGCGCCCGCCAGAGCTCTTGCCCCGTGACGAGGTCGCGCGGGCGATCAACTCCGAGGTCAAGGCCGGCCGCGGTTCGCCGCACGGCGGCGTCTTCCTCGACGTGTCCTCCCGGCTTCCCGCGGCCGAGATCATGCGCCGCCTGCCGTCGATGCACCATCAGTTCAAGGAACTGGCCGACGTCGACATCACCCAGGAGCCGATGGAGGTCGGCCCGACCTGCCACTACGTGATGGGCGGTGTCGAGGTCGTTCCTGACACGGGTGCGGCGGCGCGGGTGCCGGGCCTGTTCGCCGCTGGCGAGGTCGCGGGCGGCATGCACGGCTCGAACCGTCTCGGTGGCAACTCGCTGTCTGACCTGCTCGTCTTCGGCCGCCGCGCCGGTATCGGCGCCGCCGACTACGTCACGCACCTGTCAGGCACCTACCCGCCGGTGCGTCAGGAGCAGATCGACGAGGCCGCGGCCACCGCGCTCGCCCCGTTCAACGTCGAGGGAGGCGAGAACCCGTACACGCTGCACCAGGAGTTGCAGCAGACGATGAACGACCTGGTCGGCATCATCCGCAAGGCCGAGGAGATGCGGCAGGCGCTCGCCAAGCTGGGCGAGCTCAAGGCCCGAGCCGCGAAGGTCAGCGTCGAAGGGCACCGCCAGTTCAACCCCGGCTGGCATCTCGCGCTGGATCTGCGCAACATGCTGGCGGTCAGCGAGTGCGTCGCTCGGGCGGCCTTGCTGCGCGAGGAGAGCCGCGGCGGGCACACCCGCGACGACTTCCCGACAATGAACGCCGACTGGCGGCAGAAGAACCTGATCTGCTCGTTCACCGACGGTGCCGCGATAGACGTCGTCGAACAACCGATGGCGCCGATGCGCGCGGACCTGATCGCCCTGTTCGAGCGTGACGAACTCGCCAAGTACCTGACCGACGAGGAACTCCCCGCCGTTCCCGAGGAGACCGCATGAGAACCGCTAACCGATCGTGCAACGCCGCGCGGTCTGCGACTGCACAAGGTTGCACGATCGATGCAGGACGGCGGCGGTCATGACCTACCAAGCGCACTTTCGGGTCTGGCGGGGGGACGCCGAGGGCGGCGAGCTCGCCGACTACAAGGTCGAGGTGAACGAGGGCGAGGTCGTTCTCGACATCATCCACCGGCTGCAGGCGACCCAGGCCGGCGACCTCGCCGTCCGGTGGAACTGCAAAGCGGGCAAATGCGGCTCGTGCAGTGCAGAGATCAACGGCAGGCCTCGGCTGCTGTGCATGACCCGCATGTCGACCTTCGAAGAGGCCGAGACGATCACGGTCACGCCCATGCGTACCTTCCCGGTGATCAAGGACCTCGTCACGGACGTATCGTTCAACTACGCCAAGGCTCGCGAGATCCCTTCGTTCGCGCCGCCGCCCGGCCTCAAACCCGGCGAGTACCGGATGGCCCAGGTCGACGTCGAGCGCTCGCAGGAGTTCCGCAAGTGCATCGAGTGCTTCCTGTGTCAGAACACCTGCCACGTCGTTCGCGACCACGAGGACAACAAGCAGGCATTCTCCGGGCCGCGGTTTCTCATGCGGGTCGCCGAACTCGATATGCACCCACTCGATGCGGTCGACCGGCAGAAGCAGGCGCAGGAGGAGTTCGGCCTCGGCTTGTGCAACATCACCAAGTGCTGTACCGAGGTCTGCCCGGAGCACATCAAGATCACCGACAATGCGTTGATACCGATGAAGGAACGCGTCGTTGACCGCAAGTACGACCCGCTGGTCTGGCTCGGCAACAAGATCACTCGCCGCGGCTCGTAGCGGCGCGCGCGGTGTGGCGCGGCTCGGGCGCCAATGGCCCCGGCATGACGAGGCCCAGGTGGTCGCACGGGGGAACGACCACCTGGGCGTATTGGAGTATGCACGGCGAGTAGTGTCAGCGCAACTCCCTGTTACAATCACGCGTCTCAATAGTGATGTCCAGCCCATACCGGCGGACGCATGTGCACCCGGATGCGCCGGACCGGACCTGCGCTGACATAGCGCGATAACCAGTACTGCAGCGCGGCGCCCCCCGCACGCAATTGTCCCTGCAACCGAAGGGTCTCGGCTGCAGGGACAAGGCGCGGTAGCTGGCTAGGCACGCACCGCAGAACGCGTGCGTGTCGTCAGGATGCCTGCTCCGCCGAGCACGAACAGCGCCATTCCGCCGACCAACATGACCCACACGATGGGCACGAAGGACACCGGCTTGAGCGTCTTGTAGTCGCCAAGGTGTTGCTGGAACGTGCCGACCAGCCCTTGGAACCGTCCGAGCGATGCAGGCATGCCGCTCAGCGCAGCCGCGGTCGCCGGGAAGTTCTGGTCGAGGAACGCCTGCAGCTGTGCGGGCTGCATGTTCAGCTGGGTCGCCAACGCCGGCAGCATCTTGGTCTGCATCTCGGTGCCCATCGCCGACAGCGTGGTGATCGCGCCGTTCGCCTGGGTGATGAGCTGCTGGGTGTAGACCGGCTTGAGGTTCGCGTTCAGCTTGTCGGCGTCGGATGCCTTGTGCAGCATGCCGAGCGCCAACGGCGTGGCGATAAGCGCCGCTCCGAGCACCGTGGCAATCACCGCGCTCAGGCGAGGCGTGAACCAGACGAAGATGCCGAGCCCGACGATGATGATTCCGACCGCGAACAGCGACCACGGCACAGTCGCTGCGGGCAGGTTCTTCGTCGGGATGGCGTCAGCTGAGCGGAACAGCGACCGCTGCTGGTCAAGCGTCGTGACCAGCCCGTTGAACGTCGGCGTGATCGTAGGCAGTGCGCTGAGTCCGGTGGTGACGGCCGGGTACTGGGTCGTCATCAGCGCGGACAGCTGCGCCGGCGTCATGTTCAACTGCTGCGCGAGCGCGGGCAGCAGCTTGGTCTGGATCTCGGTGCCCGCGGCGGACAGTGCGGCGATGTCCTGGCGGTCGGTCTGGATCGCCGCCTGCGTCATCACCGGCCGGAAGCCGTCGGTGAGGCGATCGAATGCGGGGCCGACATGGAACAGGTTTGCCGAGAGCGTAACCGCGATGAACGACGCGCCGACGAGCACCATCAGCCCGGCAGCGAACCTACGCGGCCAGCCGATGCGGGATGCGGCTCCAGCAGTTGCCCGGCGGTGTGGATGCAGATGAGATGTTGCGATGCCGACCATGATCTGACTTCCTTCTGTTCTGAAACCCCCGCTCAGATGAACAGGAGTTGTGCTCCCTCGGTCTTGTCGATGAAGTCGGCGGCGCTGATGATGCCCTCGACATCGTCATACAGGTCTGCTTCGCTGAGATGGTTCATGTCCGCGGACATCCGGCACGCCCACAGGTGGCCACCGGACGCGACGATCTGCTCAAGAAACTCGGGCACTTCGGGAACCCCGACCGCGGAGATCGACTTCTTCATCTTGGCGGTGGCCATCGCGGTCATCCCTGGGATGCCGCCGAGGCCCTGTGGCATGTGCGTCGCGGGGTTACCCAAGATCGTGAACTTCAGATCGTGCATGCGCGACTTGGTGATGATGTCGAATCCCCAGAACGTGAAGAACAGGTGCGTCTCGACGCCCTCGCCCAGTGCGGCGTTGGCGAGCACCAGGCCGGGGTAGGCCATGTCCAGCGTCCCCTTGGAGCAGATGATTGCCAGCTTGCGGCCGGCCGCAGTCTCCTCGTCGAAGGACGGGACGATCGCCGGTGCGGGTTCTGTCGTGGTCATATCGATCTCCGATCTGCGCTTAGACGCAGCCGTGTGGCTTGGGCAGTCCGGCGACGTAGGCCATCTTCTTCGCCGGCTTCTTGGGGAACAGGTCGAACAGCCGCTTCGTCGGTATCCCGCCGACGGTGGTGACGCGGCGCAGCGTGGCCGTTTCGCCTTGCTGCTGGTAGTCGTCGCGTAGGAATCGGATGACCGTCCAGTGCTCATCGGTCAGGTCCACCCCGATGTTGGCGGCGAGGACCTTCGCGAGTTCGTCGTTCCACTCGTCGTAGACGGTCAGAAATCCTTCGTCGTCGACATGAACGACGTGGCCGTTGAGGTTGGTGACAGGCATCGGTGCCTACCTTTCTGCGTGCCCGAGCTTCTCGGTGCGCGGTTCGGATTGGTTCTCCTGCGGAAGACGTTTGCCGGACATCGACATGAGCGAGGGCACCGGCAGCGGATGACCTCGCAGCAGCAGATGCCAGTAGGCCCAACGGAATCCGAGCTTTCCCAGATGGTTGGCGCGGGTCTCGGCAAGCAGGCTGAACGGTCCGACCGTTGGCAGCGGGTACTTGCCCGGCAGCGGCTCGGTGTCATAGTTGAAGTCGATGAGCAGGCCCTTGCCGTGGCCGGACTCGACGAAGCAATTCGCATGCCCGTCAAAGGAATGCGTCATCGGGCGACCCTGAACGAGGGCGAGGAAGTTCTCGACGAACAGCTCGACGCTGAAGTGGGCGACCGACCCCGCCTTCGAGGCCGGGATGTTCGACGCATCGCCGATCGCGAAGATGTTGTCGCGAGCCTTCGCCTGCAGCGTGTGCTTGTCGACCGGGACGTAGTTCAACTCATCGCCCAGGCCTGAACGTGCGACGAAGTCGGCCCCCATGTTCAGTGGCACGGTGACGAGCAGGTCGAACGGGATCTCCCGCTCGTCCATCGACACGAGTGTCTTGGTGTCAGGGTCGATGCGCTCGATCATGAAATCGCCCTCGAGGGCGATATCCCGCTCGGCCAGCATGCCGCCGAGCTGCTGCGATGCAACCGGCTTGGTGAAGGCGCCCTCGAGCGGGGTGACATAGGTGATCTCCACCCGCTCGCGCATCTTCTTCTCGTGGAAGAACGCATCGGCCAGGAAGGTGAACTCCAACGGCGCGACAGGGCACTTGATCGGCATCTCGACGATGTGCACCACGAGCCGGCCGCCCGGCCAGGTCGCAAGCTTGTCTCTTAGCGCGGTCGCGCCCTCGAGGGTGTAGAAGTCGAAGATGCTCTTGCGCCACTGCGGTCCGGCCATGCCTGGCGTCTGGTCCGGCCGCGGCGTCGTCCCAGTCGCGATAACCAGATAGTCGTAGGGCAAGAGGCTGCCGTTGGCGAGCAGCACCACGTTCGTCTCGTGGTCCACCCGATCGATCTCACCGAGGATGAACTCCACGCCGGCGGGGATGAAGTCGCGCCGCGGTTTGACGATCTGCTCCGGGCGGTACCCGCCGAAGGGCAGCAGCAGGTAGCCGGGCTGGTAGTTGTGGCTGTTGTTCTGATCGACGACCGTGATGTGCCACTCGTTGCGGTCAAGCTTGTGCCACAGCTTGTTCGCGGCCATCGTGCCTGCCGTGCCTGCACCGAGGATTACCACGCGTTTCATGAGCATTCCTGTCTGCGCGACGGAAGGTTTCCGCGCCTAGACCGAAGAGTGGCCTGCCGCCAGACCAGTCAGCAGAGGCTAAAGGTCCTACCCAGGGGGGTATTTCGTCTGATCTCGATCGACCGGCTGCCAGATCACCTAACGCGCCGCGGGCGGTGCACGTGTCGCAGGATGTGCCCTACCCGATCCGGGACCGGGCCGGCCGGCACGTTCTCGAGCCGGAACCCGAGTCGCTCATAGGTCTGCTCGTGCAGTTCCTCGAAGGCGAGGGAGTCCCGCAAGCTGATCCGCCGAGCGGCTGTGGGTTGCACGAAGCCCTGGTTGCGTATGAGGAAGACAGTCGGCTGATAGACGGCATCCCGCACCACGCGCTCGACCTCTGCTGCCAGCAGCGGTGACGTGGCATGGCCGAGATAGCTGCTGAGCGCGAGCGTGCATACCGGTGAGCGGTCGAAGAAGATCGCCGCGTCGTGTGCGGTGCTGCCCAACTGCCATTGCCGTTGCAGCGATACGACCTGGTCGATGAACGCTGGGTCCTCCCACGGCTCCTGATGGCCGAGTGCCTGCTCGAGGGCGATGACGTCAGTTGCTGCTTCCTCGACGACGATGTGGCCGCGAGATTCGAGCAGGCGAAGTACCGCCGTCTTTCCCGACCCGGGCGCGCCGGTGAGAATGTATCGGGGCATGACTGTCTCCTTGCTGATGAGATGGGCGGAGTAAGACGGGCTCGCGACGCGAGAGCGCCGGGTTCATCCCCCGGAATCGGCCAGGCCGGGTCGTCTGTGGCGCCGTGGCACCTGCTTCCCTGACCGGGTCAGCGGCGCAACCTGGCAGTCCCAGCCCTGTCGTAACGATTCCCAAGGCGTACTGCGAGTCGACTCTTGGCACTTCTGGTGAAGCCAGAATCCGACGCGGACACGGATTTGCGCTCCGGGCAGCCGATGTTTGTCGAGATCGCCTTCGCGAGGATTTGCCAGTCGTGGATGCGTGTTTCGATCCTGCGACCGGTGTGACCGGCGTAGCTGCTCAGCGTGTAGGCCGCATCGCCCTGGGTCGTGCGTAGCGGGGTGTCACGCTACCGGCCGATCATCAAGCACAATATCCGCGCGCACGTCAAGGCCCCGGAATCCGGGGGCCTTGACGCGTCTGTGGCGGGTGTTGGGTTCGAACCAACGTAGGCTGAGCCGGCGGTTTTACAGACCGCTCCCTTTGGCCACTCGGGCAACCCGCCGTGTTCTGACATTGTCGCGCTTTGCATGGGCAACGGCACGACAGCCTACCTGACGCGCGACGCCGGTTCAGTCGGCCCTACCCGGCTCCGCTACGGTCGATAGCGCAGCCCAATCAGGAGGATTCACGTGGCCGACTCATCGTTCGACGTCGTGAGCAAGATCGACCGGCAAGAGGCAGACAACGCGCTGAACCAGGCGGCCAAGGAGCTTGCTCAGCGCTTCGACTTCCGCGGCACGAATGCCTCGATCGAGTGGTCCGGCGAGCTCGGCATCACGATCAAGGCCGACACCGAGGAGCGAGCGAAGGCCGCCCTCGACGTGTACAAGGACAAGCTGATCAAGCGATCGATTTCGCTGAAAGCGCTCGACGCCGGCGAGCCGAAGGCATCCGGCAAGCAGTTCGTGATCACCGGGTCGTTGCAGCAGGGCATCGAGTCCGACCAGGCCAAGAAGATCGCCCAGCTCATCCGTGACGAGGCACCCAAGGGCGTGCAGGCGCAGATCCAGGGCGATCAGCTGCGGGTCACCAGCAAGAAGCGAGACGACCTGCAGGCAGTCATCGCCCTGCTCAAAGGCGCCGACCTCGGCGTCGCCCTCCAGTTCGTCAACTACCGCTAGGACAGCAGGGAGCCACCTCAGTGAAAGGCATCATCCTGGCCGGTGGGTCGGGAACGCGACTGCACCCGCTCACTCGTGCGATCAGCAAGCAACTGCTGCCGGTGTACGACAAGCCGATGATCTACTACCCGTTGTCGACGCTCATGCTCGCCGACATCAGGGACGTCCTGATCATCACGACGCCACACGACCAAGAGCAGTTCATCCGACTGCTCGGCGACGGCAGCGACCTCGGGCTCAACCTCAGCTACGCCGTCCAGCCCGAGCCGAACGGACTGGCCGAGGCGTTCCTCATCGGCCGGGCACACGTCGCCGACGACACAGCGGCACTAGTGCTGGGCGACAACATCTTCTACGGCCACGGCCTGGGCGCCCGGCTCACCGATGCCGCAGCGCTCACTTCGGGCTGCGTCCTGTTCGGGTATCAGGTGCGCGACCCGGAACGGTACGGCGTCGCCGAGGCCGACGACAACGGCGTTCTCCTTTCGATCGAGGAGAAGCCCGTCCAGCCACGATCGAACCTCGCTGTCACCGGCCTGTACTTCTACGACAACGACGTCGTCGAGATCGCGAAGAGTCTCGAGCCGTCGCTGCGCGGCGAACTCGAGATCACCGATCTGAACAACGTCTACGTCAAGAACAGCGCGGCCCGACTGATCGATCTCGGCCGGGGCACCGCGTGGCTCGACACCGGCACGCACGATTCGCTGCTCGAGGCCGGGCAGTTCGTCCAGGTACTCGAACACCGCCAAGGCGTCCGGATCGCCTGCCTGGAAGAGATCGCCCTCCGCCAGGGGTTCATCGACGCCGCGCAGGCCTACCGGCTGGGCGAGGCGCTGGCGAAATCCGGCTACGGGCAGTACGTCATGGAGGTCGCGCGCTCATTCGACGCCGGCGCGTGACGCCCGGTCACGACCAGTAGCGAGGGTCGCCCTTCGCCATCTCCTCGAGGCGGGCGATGCGCTTGTCCATCGGCGGGTGAGTCGCGAACAGGCTCGCCATGCCCTGCCCGCGGAACGGGTTGGCGATCATCAGGTGGCTCGTCGTCACCAGCGATGGCGCCTGCGGCAACGGCGCGGCCGCCGTGCCGGCCTGCAGCTTGCGCAGCGCGCTGGCCAGGGCCAGCGGGTCGTTCGACAACTTCGCACCTGACTGGTCAGCCTGGTACTCACGCGACCTGCTGATGGCCATCTGGATCAGGCCCGCGGCGAGCGGTCCAACGATGAGCATCACCAGTTCGGCGAACGGGTTGCGATCGCGGTCGCCGCTGCCGCCGAAGAAGAACGCGAACTGCGCCAGGTAGGTGATGGCTGCGGCAATGGTGCCGGCCACCGACGAGATCAGGATGTCGCGGTTGTAGACGTGACTGAGCTCGTGACCGAGCACGGCGCGCAGTTCACGGCGATCGAGGATCTGCATGATGCCTTCGGTGCAGCAGACGGCGGCGTGGCGCGGGCTGCGTCCGGTCGCGAAGGCGTTCGGTTGAATCGCCGGCGAGATGTAGAGCCGCGGCATCGGCTGGTGGGCTGAGGTCGCGAGCTCACGCACGATCGCATACATGGCCGGCTGCTCGGCCTCACTGACTGGCCTGGCCGCCATCGAACGCAGCGCGATGCGGTCGGAGAAGAAGTAGCTGAACCCGTTCATCGCGATGGCGAGAACGAGCCCGATGACCAGTCCGCGCGATCCACCGATCGCCTGGCCGCCGACGATGAGCAGTGCGGACAGCGCGCCGAGCAGCAGCGCCGTCTTGAGTCCATTAGTTGCGTTGTGCACGTCCGACCAACGAACAAATATGGGCCTGGCGTTCCCGCTGCGGTGGCTACCCAGGATGTTCTGTCCGCGGCGATCCGCGCAGCGCCCAGACCGGGACAAAGCAGCGCTCGAGCACCGGATCAGCCCGGTACAACGTGCTCGACCGGTGTCTCGCCCGCTCTCGTCGGCAGCCCCGCGGCGCGCCACGCGACGAATCCGCCCACGACATCGTTGGCGGCGATCCCCAACGACACCAACGCATCGGCGGCCAGCGAAGACGTGAATCCCTCCGAGCACACGACGATCCAGCGCTGCCCGGCTACGGCCGAAGGCAATCGCGCGTCGGAGCGGGGATGCAGCCGCCACTCGAGATGGTTTCGCTCGACGATGAGAGCGCCCGGAATCTCGCCCTCATCGCGCCGCTGCCAGGACGGTCGGATGTCGACCAGTCGGGCTCCAGCGGCGACCGCGTCGGCAGCCTCGCTCGGGGTCAGCCGACACACGCGCGAGCGCGCATCGGCAAGCAGTTCCTCGACGGACGCGAATCGGCTCATCCGGGGGTCACGGCTGGCTCGGGATCGTCGGTAAGCAGCGTCGCCACCTCGACGAGTTTGCCACCGGGCACGCCGTAGTAGGTCATCGACGTCAAGGGCGGCGAAGGGGCGTGCACGCTGACCGCGCTGGCATCGGCGAGGTTTCGGACGTCGTGCACGTCCAGAACACATCAAGGCACCCGTCCGATGCGGAGCCTGCGTGTTCGGTCGCAATCACATGCCTTGTGGTGCGATAAGAATGAATTGTTACGCGGCCCAGCGGAACGATGACATGAGGGCCTCGATCCGTCGCCGTATTTCCCAGCCGTCGTCACCGTCGAGGCTGAACTCTGCAAGCAGCGCGAGCCTTCCGTCCGGCGACGGTGCGAGGTAGCGCACCGACCGCTCGTCCGCTTCAGACTCGATCACCTCGGCGGCGACGCACCCGCGGACGGGGGGAACCGCGGGTGGTGCGTCGCCGTCGAGCAGGCCGACCGTGAGGACGGCACTGGCTGAGGAAATGTCGCTGCTGCCGATGACGGCAGTACTAAGAACGGCGAGCAAAGGTGCGCCGCCAACCTCTTCGGGAATGCCTGCCTCGTCCGGAGTGACCACCAACCAGTCGCGGCAATCCATCTCGAACGCAGGCAAGACTACGTCGCCCTGCATCTGTCAACTCCTCCGCAAGTGCTCGCCCCGTGAGCGGATGGCATGGAACCTTCGCCAGCGATCTGTCTCTTACCCAATCGCCGTCGTCCTCTCACAGTTGGTTCGAAATTCGTTGATCAATCGGTAACGATCCAGACAGTCAACGTGACCAACGCATTCCAGGCGACCCGCCCCACTACGACGACGTTGTCGCGTTCACCCCTCACGCAACCACGGCCGTTCGCCTCGTGCGCACCGCCGTGCTGGCAAATGAACCGCGATCGTCGAGCCTCATCGGCAGGCCGGGCGCTGACGTTAACGGCCGGGCGATAAGTCCAGGAAGGTCTGCCAGGCGGCAACAACCGGACTGACCTGACGTGACCACAGTCGAAATCCGGCATCCCACCGACTACCGGACGACGCGGGCGCGTGAAAGGACGGCGGCCACCTCGCCTATGAGACGTTTCCGGTCGAACCCGCCGGCCGCCGTGAAGCTGAGCATGACGCTCGCGTCGTCGGCGCAGATCACATAGGCGACCTGCACGCCGGCTGCCAGCGGGACTCCCTCGGCCGACCAGGCCGGGCCGACCAGCGAGATGATCGGCAGCCCGTCGAGGTCGCCGAGCGCGACTGCCTCACCGCGCTCGTCAAGGATGCGGTGCAACTCCTGAGCGGGAACGCTGATCGGAGCAGACACGAAGACGCCGCCGCTGATCGCGCAGTCGGCTGCATCGGTGGCGGGCCGAAGCAGCAGGCAGTGTGCGCCGCCAGCCACGAGAGTGGCCACCAGGTCGCGAATCGACTGCTCGTCTGCCGGCGTGCGCGACGCAATTCCGTCGAGCACGACCCGCAACAGCTGATCGATTCGATCAGCGAGATGCGGTGCGCGAAGATCCACGCAGGTCCAGCCGTCGGGGAGCTCGAACTCGAGGCCGCCCGCATCGGCGCGCTGACCGAACGCGACGGCGCTCATCACCAACCGAGCCTCTCGAGGACGTGCGGCAGCCGCGCGAGCGGGCCGGTATGGTCGCCGACCCGCTTGGCCAAGCCCGCAGGCAGCACCTCGCCGATCGGAGCCCACGTGACCCGGAATGCACTCCAGCCAATGGCCTGCACCCATCCCTGTCGATGGTTCTGCCACGCGTTGTCTGCGTAGGACGCGGGGTAGCTGAGAACGTCCTGCTTGCCCATGTCGCCAATCGCCGCACCCGTTCGCCTCCATGACGACGACGCGCCCGACTTGCTGTGTTCCTTCAACTCGCGCAGCGCCTGGGCAGGGTCGTCGAAGAACGAGTGCCGGTACTCACGCCCTAGCTCTCTGCCGAACGCGTTCGCCGCGCCGCCCGCTCTGCCTGCGACACCCGCGAGACCTTTGGCCTCCTTTGCCTCCTTGCCTGCCGTGACGGCTCCCTTCATAGGAGCGCCGAGAGGGATAGAGCCGAGCGCGTCGAAGGCGAAGGTGCGCCAGCTGATGTCTTCGCCGTACATCAGTTTGCGGTCGGCGTCGGCGACGAGCTTCACGCCGGATGCGGCCGTGGAGATCGCGAAGAGCACCACCGACAGCTCCGGACACAGCGCGAGCGTCACCAGGGCAAGTACCGCGGACAGGTTGGCCAGCTCGTCCATGACGTGCGCGACGCCGTCGGCGGCCGCGTGGATGCCGTGCGGGTTGTGCAGCTTGTCATGGGTATCGATGCTCTTCAGCCCGTTGATGCATCTGTTGACCGCGTCGACCCACGCATTGTGGACCGCGATGAACTGGCGTGCAGCAGCGAGGCATTCCTGCTCGGCGCAGTCGGTGACGTGGGGTGTGTTGCCGCCACTCGCCTTGGCGGCCTGGTACATCGACAGGGCGTCTCGAACACGCGCGAGGGCCGCACCGTATTTCGTCTGCGCATCGTCGAGGGCCGATGCGTAGCTGATCAACTGGCGGGCGTACCCGTCGTATCGTTCGGGCACCTTGTTGATATGCGATGTCGCCGGCTCTTTGACGGCCGCACGAAATGCCTCGGCGGCGGCGCCGGTCCAACTGGATTCGTCGTTGGAGATCGCCCGCAGCCGTGCCATCGCGTCGCGAACGGCCTGGGCGGTGGCCGACAGCGCCCGCGCCCGGGCCCGCAACTGGTCGGACGTGCCGGGTGGGGGGCCGATCTGGCTGCAGAAGTTCGCCGCGGCGTATCCGCCCGCGGGTACGTCGAAATGCCGGTACCGCTCGATCATCGCTGAGCACCGGGCGTAGCGGTGCAGACGATGGCGTCCTCGGTCTGCTGGTATCCGTCGGCGGCGGCCTGCGCTGCCTTGCCGGCGTTGGTCAGGTAGCCGGTGATCAGCTTGCGCTTCTTCGACCAGTCGTGCTCAACATCCTTGAGCGCCATGCAGAGCAGCGGGTCGGTGACACCCGTGCCCAGCCCGTCGGCGTTGGTGTTGAGCTGGTCGGCGAGGTGGACGAGATCGGCACCAAGCTGACGCAATGCCGCTGGGTCCACCCGAATCTTTCCGGTCATAGCGATCACGCTAGGCACTTCCACGCCGGGACGTTGGAAGTTATCCACAAGGGGCGACGCGCGATGTCGTGAGGCATGCCACGAGCCGATTCAGCCCGCCGCTCCGTACGATGGGAAACATGTGGCCTGAGGCTGTGCCAACAGCGACGCTGTCGCCGAGCTCGAGGCACAGGATGGCCGGTTCGGCGACATGCTAGCCAGTCGAGGAGGCCATAGCGAGGCTATGGACGACGAGGCGGGTACTCGGGCAGGCGCGGGCCGCCCGGACCGTCCCGCAGTGGTTGGCGCGACGCATGTGCCGGCATCTTCGCGCCGGCGCCGGTACATAAGCTCCAGCGAGCTCTGAAACGCCATGGAGGCGGACGCTCCGATGTCCAAGAACGTCAAGCAGCTCGATCGCGTCGTCATCCGGATCGCGGGCGATTCAGGCGATGGCATGCAGCTGACCGGCGATCGCTTCACCCAGGAGACGGCCACCTTCGGCAACGATCTCTCCACGCTGCCCAACTTCCCCGCTGAGATCCGCGCACCTGCCGGCACGCTGCCCGGCGTCTCGTCCTTCCAGCTGCATTTCGCCGACCACGACATCCTGACGCCGGGCGACCGTCCCGACGTGCTCGTGGCGATGAACCCGGCCGCGCTGAAGGCGAACCTGGCCGATCTGCCGGCGGGCGGCACGATCATCGTCGACACCCATGACTTCACCGATCGCGCGCTGGCGCGGGTGGGGTGGAAGAGCAACCCCCTCGAGGACGGCACGCTCGATCGTTTCGTCGTGCACGGGGTCGATTTCACTCAGCTCACCCTCGACGCACTGGCTGACACCGAGCTGTCGCGCAAGGACGCCGGGCGCAGCAAGAACATGTTCGCGCTGGGGCTGCTGTCGTGGATGTATTCACGCCCCGTCGAGGGCACGTTGACGTTCCTGCGGCAGAAGTTCGCCAACAAGCCCACGATCGCCGAGGCCAACATCACCGCGTTCCGGGCCGGGTGGAATTACGGCGAGACGACCGAAGCATTCGCCGTCACCTACGAGGTCAAGCCGGCGCCGCTGCCGGCCGGCACCTACCGAAACATCAGCGGCAACGCCGCCCTTGCCTACGGGCTGATCGCCGCCGCCCAGCGCGCGCAGTTGCCGCTCTTCCTCGGCGCCTACCCGATCACGCCGGCGTCCGACATCCTGCACGAGCTGTCCAAGCACAAGCGCTTCGGCGTGCGCACGTTCCAGGCCGAGGACGAGATCGCGGGTGTGGGCGCGGCGATCGGGGCGTCGTTCGGCGGGGCGCTGGCAGTCACCACGTCGTCCGGCCCGGGTATAGCGCTCAAGGGCGAGGCGATCGGGCTGGCGGTGTCGCTCGAGATTCCGCTGGTCATCTGCGACATCCAGCGCGGCGGGCCGTCCACCGGCCTGCCCACGAAGACCGAGCAGTCCGACCTGCTGCAGGCCATGTACGGCCGAAACGGTGAGGCACCGGTTCCGATCGTCGCGCCGCGCTCTCCGGGTGACTGCTTCGACGCCATCCTCGAGGCAGTGCGCATTGCGCTGACCTACCGCACGCCGGTGTTCTACCTCTCCGACGGTTACCTGGCCAATGGCTCCGAGCCGTGGAGGGTGCCCGTCGTCGACGATCTGCCAGATCTGCACGTCCCGTTCGCTACGGCGCCGAACGGGCCGGATGGGCAGTTCCTGCCCTACCTTCGCGACCCCGAGACGTTGGCCCGGCCATGGGCCGTACCCGGCACCCCGGGTCTGGAGCACCGGGTCGGCGGCATCGAAAAGGCCGACCGCACCGGCAACATCTCCTACGACCCCGACAACCATGACTTCATGGTGCGCACGCGCCAGGCGAAGGTCGACGGCATCGCGCGCACGATCGCGCCACTCGAGGTCGATGATCCAGACGGTGACGCGCGGGTGCTGGCCCTGGGCTGGGGCTCCACGTACGGCCCGATCGGTGCGGCGATCCGCCAGGTCCGCCGGGCCGGTTTCCCCGTAGCGCAAGCACATCTGCGCCACCTCAACCCGTTCCCGGCCAATCTCGGTGAAGTGCTCACCCGCTACGACAAGGTGGTCATCCCCGAGATGAATCTTGGCCAGCTGGCTCAACTGATCAGGGCCAGGTTCCTCGTCGACGCCATCAGCTACACGCAGGTGCGCGGCATGCCGTTCCGCGCCGCCGAGCTCTCCGACATGCTGCAAGGAGTGATCAGTCATGTCTGACCGCGCTGATCTCGGTTTGAAAGCGAAAGACTTCAAGACCGATCAGGAAGTCCGCTGGTGCCCGGGCTGCGGCGACTACGCAATCCTCGCGGCGGTGCAGGGCTTCATGCCCGAACTCGGCGTTCCACGCGAGCGGATCGTGTTCGTCTCCGGCATCGGCTGCTCGTCGCGCTTCCCGTACTACATGAACACCTACGGCATGCACTCGATCCACGGCCGGGCGCCGGCGATCGCCACCGGGCTGTCATCCTCGCGCCCGGACCTGTCGGTGTGGGTCGTCACCGGCGACGGCGACGCGCTCTCGATCGGTGGCAACCACCTGATTCATGCGCTGCGCCGCAACGTCAACCTCAAGATCCTGCTGTTCAACAACCGCATCTACGGGCTGACCAAGGGGCAGTACTCCCCCACCTCCGAACTCGGCAAGATCACCAAGTCGACGCCGTTCGGATCACTCGACACCCCGTTCAACCCGGTGTCGCTGGCCCTCGGTGCCGAGGCGACCTTCGTCGCCCGCACGTTGGACTCCGACCGCAAACACCTCACCTCGGTGCTGCGCGCGGCCGCCGACCATCAGGGCACCGCGCTCGTGGAGATCTACCAGAACTGCAACATCTTCAACGACGGCGCATTCGACGTCCTCAAGGACGCCGACACTCGCGATGACTGGACCATCCGGATGGAGCATGGCCAGCCGCTGCGCTTCGGCGCCGACGGATCCAAGGCCGTCGTGCGGTCCGGGGCCGGCGCGCTCACCATCGACGAGGGTGTTGCCGAAGACGACCCCCGAGTGGTCGTTCACGATGCGCACGCCGCCGACCCCGCCTACGCGTTCGCTTTGTCCCGGCTGGTCTCGGTCGACAGCCGCTATGCGCCGATGGGTGTGTTCCGGTCGGTCGAGCGTCCGACGTATGACGCCATGATGACCGCGCAACTCGACCAGGCGAAGACGCAGGCACCAGGCGACGCCCCGGCGCTGCAGAATCTGCTCTACGGCAACGACACCTGGAACGTCGCCTGACAAGGCTGCGTCGCCGACCTGCATCAGCGGCGCAGCAACGCGGTCAACTGATCCTGCTGGGCCACGCTGAGCGCGTGGATCAGCTCGCGCTCGACGACGCCCTGCGTCGCGATGATCCGGTCGGGCAGCAGCCAGCGAGCCGAAAGTGGCCCGCGATCGCGATTGAGCCGTCAGGCACGATAGGTCGATGAGCGCACTTCTCGAATGGCGCCGCGACGCTCTGTTGCGGGGATTGCCATGACGCACTTCGTCAGCCGCGATGACGGGCTGGTCCTGAGCGACGACCCGGCACGCCTCGACATCGACCGGGTCTGCGTGTGGCTCGCCGCGTCGTACTGGGCCAACGAACGCGATCGGGCCACCATCGAGCGTTCGATCGCGAACTCGCGACCGTACGGCGTGTACACGCCCGACGGCGAACACATCGCGCTGGCCCGCGTCACAACCGACCTCGCATCGTTCGCCTGGATCGGCGATGTTGTGGTCGACGAGGCATGGCGCGGGAAGGGCATCGGCACGTGGCTGATGCGTGAGGTGGTTGATCATCTCGCCGCTATCGGAGTGCCACGCCTTGTGTTGACAACGCGCGATGCGCACGGGGTGTACGAGCGAACCGGATTCGGGCCGCTTCGGGTGCCGGCGACCTGGATGGAGATCGATACCCGCCGCAACCGGCCCAACCCGCAAGACGTCCGAATCCTCGGCGGATAGGGCGTTCCATGCCCACAGCTCGCCATTCGGTGCCGCTGCGAGAACCCACCTGACGCTGGTCGGCACGCGGGCTTACCCTGAGGCAGGTGATCAACTCCAATCGCAGGTCGAATTGCCTCTTTGGTCATTGCACCGGCCGACTTGATCGGTAACGATCGACGGTTCACGCCGATGTTCCGATCTGAACAGGATGCTGACGATGAAGCCCGAGCAACCGGCCCTTTCGCGGCGCGCGATCGCCTATGCGTTAGGCGCTGCCGGACTGGTCGCGGTCGTGCTCGGCACGTTCCTGCCCTGGCTGCGATCGGGTGAGGTGCAACGTAACAGCTACGCGTCGTTCGGTCTGCTCGGGCGGCTCGTCGGCTTCCACGGACCGAGCGAGTTCGTGATCAGGATCTGGCCGCTGCTCGGCATGTGCTGCGCCGCGGTCGTCTTGACGGTCGTCGCTACGTGGCATCGCACGGCGGCTACCCTTGCCCTCGTCACCGCCGGATGGTCTGCCACCGTGGGGTGCGTCGTGTTGGTCCGGCACGGCGACGGCGCGGTCAGTGTCGTGGCGCTGGGCCCGGTCGTGACGGTGGTCGGAGACGTCGCCGTTGTTCTCGCCGCCATCTTCATCTTGATCTCAAGTAACCGCCTGCCCGAGTCACAGAGGAGTCGACCATGACGCAGCCTCCGGAATCGCCGCGCGATCCCAACGAGGATGCAGCGCCCGACGAACCACGCGAGCCTTGGGCGCCTCCCGCGCAGCCACCCGGCCAGCAGCCGCCCCCGCCCGGACCATGGACACCACCCGGCCAGCAGCCGCCCCCGCCCGGACCATGGACACCACCCGGCCAGCAGCCGCCCCCGCCCGGACCATGGACACCACCCGGCCAGCAGCCGCCCCCGCCCGGACCGTGGACACCACCCGGCCAGCAGCCGCCGGGCCAATGGCAACCACAGCCGGCTGCATGGAGCCCTCCCCCGCAGCAGGGCTGGGCGCAGCCGGCCCCGGGGCAGGGCAACTGGGCGCCACAGCAGCAGGCGGGCTGGGAACACCTCGGGCCGCCGCTGCCGCCGGCCCGAACGAAGCGACACGGGCGTACTGCGCTGATTGCCACGGTCGCCGCGGTGGCCCTCATCGGCGGCGGAACCGCAACGTACCTTGCCGTTTCTGACACGCACTCCGGCTACAAGGGGGCAGCCTCCCCGCAGGAAGCCGTCACCTCGCTCGTCTCGGACCTCAACAAGTCCGACATCCTCGGCATCCTCGACCACCTGGCGCCGGGCGAACGCTCTTCGTTGCTCGATCCGGTCAAGGAAGCGATCAGCCAAGCCAAGCGGCTGCACGTGCTCAAGAGCGATGCCGACCCGGGACGCCTTGCCGGCCTGGACGTGACTGCCAAGAACATCACCTACGACAGCAGCGACGAGACGATCAACGATCACGTGAAGATCGTGAAGCTCACCGGCGGAACGGTCACGATTAATGCCGATCTGGGCAAGGTGCCGTTCACCGACGAGTACCTCAAGATCGTCTTCCCGAACGGCTTGCCCGCCAACTCCACCTCGAACCAGTCGATCGACATCGCAAACGTCGCGCGCCAGAACGGCGAGCCGGTTCGCATCGCGGCCCAGAAGATCAAGGGCAAGTGGTATCCGAGCATTTTCTACACAGTCGCCGACGCGGCGGCGCACAGCGCTGACGCAGGCACTCCGGGGCCCGATGACTACGTAGCGCCCAATGGTGCGTCCTCGCCGGAAGATGCTGTCAAGCAGGCGCTCGAGGCAATCTCCAAGAACGACTACAAGCGCCTGATCGAACTGGCCTCACCGGACGAGCTGGCCGTCGTACACGACTACGGCGGGTTGATCCTCAAGAACGCTTCGGATGTCTCCGATACCAAGTTCACGATCAAGGATCTCGAGCTGACCAAGAAGTCGATCAGCAACGGCACCCGCGTCTCGGTCAAGAGCATCACCGTTGACGTGCCCGACCACGAGGTGAAGGTCGTCGTGAACGGCAACTGCCTGGAGGTTACGGCTGACGGCGACTTCCAGAAGTTCTGTGCCGACGAGATCGCCAAGCGACTAAACGCCGGGCCGCTGCGCGATAAGCCGCTCACTGCGGAACAGACAGCCGCGCTCACCCGCCTGGCAGAAGCAGTGCCCAACATCGGCATCGACGTGTCGTCATCGGACGGGCTGTGGTATCTCAACCCGGTGCGGTCGTGGCTGGATATCACCAACGCGCTCGTCGAGCCGCTGCACGACAACGACATGATCGTCCTGCTCAGGCTGGTGTCCAATCGCTGATCCTCCCGGCGAGCGGGTCGTCGGCGTGGGCATCGATCACGAGAAGGTGACGCTGGCTAGTTGGGCCGGATTCGGGCTGGTGTGGGTCGCGCTGGTCGTCCTGACAGTCGACGGCGTCCGGACACAGCGTCGCGCGTCGGCCCTGGTCCGTGCGGCCGAGGGCACCGCGGCATGACCGCCTGCCGTCACCTCGTGGTCAACTGCGCGACGAACCGGTAGCGATCACCCCGGTACCAGCTACGCACCCATTCGACCGGCGTGCCATCGGCCTGGAAGCTGTGCCGGCCGAGCACGAGCATCGGGGCGCCGGTGTCGGTGCCGAGCAGGGCGGCCTCGCGCGGCGCCGCCGCGGCCGTCTCGATCGACTCCTGCGCAGCGACCGGGACGACGCCGTACACGTCGGCAAGCACCTGATACAGCGATGATGCGCGCTTCACGTGCTTGATCAGCCCCGGGAACATCGCCACTGACAGGTGCGAGGTCTCGACGGCCATCGGGATCTCGTCAGCCAGCCGGAGCCGCTCAATTCGGTATACGAACGCGCCGGACTGCAGCGCCAGCCGCGCGCCGGTCTCGCCGGTGGCCCGGATACGTTCGGCCGCCAGGAGCCGGGCTGATGCGGTGAATCCATTGGCTGCCGCCTGCTCGGTGAAGCTCGTCATCTGCAGCGGCCAGGTCATCTTCGGCTCGGCCACGAAGGTGCCCGAGCCCTGCCGGCGGATCAGGCGCCCCTCACCGACCAGTTCGCCAAGCGCTTGGCGCACCGTGGTGCGCGACGTGCTCAACTCGACGGTGAGCTCACGCTCGGTGGGCACCGGAGCGCCCGGATCAAGCACCTCGATCAGGTCGAGCAGGTGCCGCTTGACGGTGTAGTACTTCGGCTCGCGTGGTTCGATCGAGCCCGCTGCTGCGGTCACGGTCGCCCCTTCCGACGCGCTGGCAATGCCGCAGCGCGGCATTGCCTGGATTCAAAATGCCTGCACCATTGAGGATGCTCCGTGGTGACGTGCGTCTTGACCGTTCCTTTGCCCACGGCGAGCCGTGCCGCGATCTATTCGGCTCAGTGCGCAGCGAGTGCAGAGGTCAACACGGCGCGATGGGTGGGACGAGCGGCGCGGTAGCGCTTCTTTCCGGCGTCGGTCAGGTGCACGAAGATGCCGCGGCGATCTTCTGCACAAATAGTTCGGGTGACCAGGCCGTCGACCTCGAGGCGGCCGATCAGCCGCGACAGGGCGCTCTGGCTCAGGTGGACTGCGTCGGCAAGTTCCTGCACGCGCAGGCCCGGGCAGTCCTCAGCACCTTCGCTGAGCCGTTCGAGCACTTCGAATTCGCTGACGCCGAGCCCGTGGTTGTCGCCCAATTCGTGGTCGAGCGCGCACGTAATTGCGGCATGCCGCGCCAGGATCTCGCGCCATTCGTCTACGACGACTTGCTCGGCGGACTCCGCAACCACGGCCGCACCATACCACATGCACGAACATCAGCTGTACCTACATAATTTGTTTGCGCATTAAATGTATGCGCATGTAGCTTCACCGGCATGACTTCCCCGGTTTCCACCACCGACCCAAGCGCAACCGGCGCCCGCTGGGATGCGCGCTCCTGGGGCGTGCTGATCGTGCTGTGCTCCGCGCTTTTCCTCGACGCGCTCGACGTATCGATGGTCGGCGTCGCGCTGCCGTCGATCCGCGACAGCCTGCACCTGTCCCCGTCCTCACTGCAGTGGATTGTCAGCGGCTACGTCCTCGGCTACGGCGGGTTGCTACTACTCGGCGGACGGGCCGCCGATCTACTCGGCCGGCGCCGGGTCTTCCTGATCGCGCTCGGCGTCTTCGCGGTTGCGTCACTGCTCGGCGGCCTCGTGTCCGACCCCTCGCTGCTCATCGCCGCGCGCTTCATCAAGGGCGCTAGTGCCGCATTCACCGCCCCGGCGGGACTGTCGATCATCACGACGACATTCGCCGAAGGCCCGGTTCGTAACCGCGCACTGGCGTTCTACACCGCGTGCGGCGCCAGCGGTTTCTCCATGGGCCTGGTGCTCTCCGGCCTGCTCACCGAGGTCGGCTGGCGCTGGACGTTCCTGCTGCCCGCGCCGGTCGCTCTCGCCGCGCTGATCGGCGGCGCCCGGCTCGTGCCCCGCGACGCCCGCGGGCAGCGCGACAGCCAGCGTTATGACATCGGCGGTGCGGTCACCGCGACCGCATCGATGCTGCTGCTCGTCTACGCCGTCGTCGAGGCGCCACAAGCAGGTTGGGGATCGGCGCGTACGTTGGCGAGCTTCGCCGGATCGGCCGCACTGCTCGCCGCGTTCGTCATCATCGAGTCGCGGATCTCGCACCCGCTGGTGCGCCTGGGCATCCTTCGCTCGGCCACGCTCGTGCGAGCGAACCTCGGCGCCGTCGTCCTGTTCGGTTCCTACGTCGGGTTCCAGTTCCTCGTCACCCAGTACCTGCAGACGCTGCTCGGCTGGTCGGCGCTGGAGACCGGGCTCGGCTTCCTGCCGACGGGCGTCCTGGTCGCTCTCGGCGCGATCAAGCTCGGCCCGTTCGTCGATCGCTACGGCACGCAGCGGCTCATCGCCATCGGGTTCGCATCGCTGACCGCGGGCTACGCGCTGTTCCTGCGCGCCGGCGTCACGTCCCAGTACCCCGCGGTCGTCCTGCCGACGATCCTGCTGCTCGGCCTCGGCTTCGCGCTGTGCTTCCCCTCGCTGAACATCCAGGGGACGACCGGAGTTGCCGACGACGAGCAGGGGCTTGCCTCCGGCCTGCTCAACACGTCCTTCCAGATCGGCGGCGCCGTGATCCTTGCGGTGGTCACCGCGCTGATGACGAGTCACGGCGGCAACCAAGCGCACACGGCGCATCAGTTGCTCGCGAGCTACCGCCCGGGCCTGTTCGTGGCGACCGGAGTCGCCGCGGCCGGATTCCTGCTCGCGATGTATGAACTGGTCGGGCGGCGGCGCTCTGTCGCCGTGGCGCCGTCAATCGCCGAGCCGGAGTTCGAGACCGCCTAGGGATTGCCTGGGTTCGCCCCGCTCGCACTCGCGAGCGGGGCCGAGTCCAACCGTGGCCGCGGAACTCGCCGCGCAGCTGACCGCGTGACGGCGCCGCCTCAGCCGCTTTCAGCGACGAGCGGGCTGATCTCTTCGGCGATCAGCCGGATGAATCCTTCGAGGTCGGGCTCGTCGGCGATGGGCTGCAGCACCACGGTGTCGGCTCCGGCATCGGCCAAGCGGCGCACCGCCGCGGCGATGGTGGCGGCGTCGCCAGCGACCCCGGCGTCTGGTCCGGAATCAGGTGACGACTCCCGTAGCTCGACGCCGAGGCGTTCTTGCGCGTTGGGCCCGGACGCGGCGATGAGGTATACGACGACGTACTGCCGGCCCGGGCGTCCGGCCGCCGCGCGAGCCTGATCGATGACGCCACGCCTCGTGCGCACCTGATCCGGTGTCGTGCCGCCGGTGAGGATCGTGCCGCCGGCGACCTCGCCACTGAGCGCCAGCGACCGCGGGCCCACCGCGCCGATGAGCAGGCGTGGCGATTCGGCCGGAGGCCACTGCAGGCCGACCTCGTCGAGGTGCACGTAGCGCCCGTCGACCGTCACGTTCTGCCCGTCAAGCAACGACTGCAGCGCGGTCGCGTATTCGCGCATCAAGGTCATCGGCGACTCGGCCCGGGTGCCGACCTGGCCCATCCAGTCCTTCACGCCGTGGCCGATACCGAACTCGAAGCGTCCGGGGAACAGGCGGCACATCGTCGCCAGCTCCATGGCGGTCAGCGCGACGTTGCGCAGCGGAACCGGCAGCAGCCCGACGCCGACCCGTACCCGCTCGGTCCAGGCCAGCGCGGCGGCAGCAGTGGCGATCCCGCTCTCGTTGAAGCAGTCCTCCCACAGCCACAGCTCGTCTAGCCCGGCTTCGTCGGCGGCCACGGCCACGTCGCGCAGCCGGTCGGGCGGCAGTTGTGGACGGAAGACCACACCCAACCTGGTTACGGTCACGGTCGCATCTTGTCCGACGGTGCCGACAACACTGCGGCGAGCGGCAACTTCACCAGGAAGCGCGTATTGGCCCGGTACGGTACGCGTCGCGCGGCCGGGTTGCAGGTTGATCGCCTGCTCGAGGAACTCGATGCCGCTCATCTGCGGCATGCGAGGAATCCCACGAGGCGGCCCCGGGCGCTCCCCTATTCTGCGTGGATGGTCGAGGCGAGCTTCAGTCGTGACGGTTACGCGGTATTGCGGGGTTTGCTTGCGCCGGCTGAGGTCATCGCTATCCGCGACGAGGTGGACCGGTTGCTGAGCAGTGCTCATGACGCGGCTTGCGAGCGTCCGAACAACACGCTCGTCCCGTTGCGCTGGAATTCTGCGGTGGTCGATCTCTTCCTGCGTGCCGATGCGCGCCGGCCCGCCGGTGGGCGCGCCGGTGCGCGCCTGCGTCGGATCGCCGCAGCTCTTGACGCGGACGACCTGCGGTGGATTTCGGGGTACATCAGCGTCAAGGACGCGCACTCGCCGCCGCTGTGGTGGCATCAGGACTGGTGGTGCTGGGACCACCCCGTCAGCTTCCGGCGTTCGGCGGCGCAGGCGGCGCTGCTCTGCTACCTGTCCGATACCGACTCTGGAAACGGCGCCCTTCGGGTACTGCCGCGATCGCAGCGGGAGAGCGTCCCGGTACACGCCGTACTGCCCGAAGCGCACAGCGACGACTCTACCGCTCTCGATCCCTCGCATGCCGCGATGACGGACCAACCCGGCCAGGTAACGCTGGACCTGCGCGCCGGCGACGCCGCTGTGCTCGACTACCGGCTGCTGCACGGCACGCATGCCAATGGCAGTCAGTTGCGACGAGACTGCATCTTGCTGACGTTTGCTCCTTGCTGGGCCGGCCTTCCTGCCGACATCCGCGG
The DNA here is from genome assembly GCA_963733615.1 of uncultured Actinomycetes bacterium. GTDB lineage: Bacteria > Actinomycetota > Actinomycetes > Mycobacteriales > Jatrophihabitantaceae > DASXRA01. The sequence goes on along the minus strand of CAVTEA010000002.1, from coordinate 83,425 downwards.
GCATCTCATCAGTCACCCCGCGCTGCCCATGCCCGGTGAGTCGCCGCCGGAATCGCTAGCTGCGCTGCTGCCCAGCTACGACGGCCCCTGCATCGATCTGCCGCTCAACCGCAACGCGCCGGCGGACTTGGCACTCCCTGTTGGCGGTCGCTGATCGTGCAGGTCTTGGCGGTCGGACTTTGGCGGACGGTGCTCGGCTCTGCCTGAGATATAAGGTGATTCTGCCTGGACGGGGTATGCGGTGATCGGGTAGTGTCGCACGCGTGTTCGAGATGTATCCGCCGTCGTTGAGTCTCGTGGAGATCACCGACGACCCGGATCGGGCCGCAGCCTGGCCGGCTGTTGAGGCGCCGGAAAAAGCCGGGCTGGTTCACACTGCTGGTCAACCATCAAGCGGCAGCAGGCATGATCTGAAGGTATGAGCAGCTCGACAGACATTGCAGTGCGACTCGGGGCCCTTCGTGCGTCCACCGCCGATCTGCTGACCGGTCTGGGCGCCACGCAGTGGGCTGATGTCGATATGCGCGCTCCGTCCGCCCTTCCGGACTGGACGCGGGGACACGTGCTCACCCACCTTGGGCGCAACGCCGACGGCATCGCCGCGACATTGGCCGGCGCGTTACGCGGCGAGATCGTCCTGCGATATCCGGACGGGCCGGCCGGACGAGCAGCGGATATCGAAGCCGGCTCCGGCCGCAGCGCGGTCGAGTTGATAGCCGACGTTCGTGAATCGGCAGCCCGACTCGACCGCATCTTCGGAGCCGTGACAGACGCCGGGGCTTGGGAGCGGCCCACCGACAGCGACCGGCCAGCGCACACATGGCTCAACAACAGGTGGCGCGAGGTCGAGATCCATCGCGTCGATCTGCTCGGGTCATACGGTCCGCCAGACTGGCCCGCCGCCTTCGTCGACTACCTGCTGCCCCGACTGGTCAGGCCGGACGCGCTCGCGCCGCGGCTGTCTGGCGCGGTCCGCATCGAGGTCGGCCACGAAGGGTCGACGACCACGGACCTTGGCGGCACGGTTTGCAGCGTCAGTCCGGGCGAGGCAGGCGAGCCGGTCTCGGTCGCCGGACCGGACTGGGCCGTGCTCGCCTGGCTGATCGGGCGCCCGGCGCTCGTCGCCTCGGCGCTGACGGCGACCCCAGAACTCACTGCCTGGTCGTAGCTGGTCAGCCGGCGGGGATGATCCAGGCGCACAAGCCCTGACTGCCCGGCCGCGAGCTAGCGCGGAGTGAGCCGGAAGACTCGGATCTCGCGGCCGCTGCGCTCGGTATACGTGTCGTAGGCCGGCCACACCCTGATCACGGCTGCCCAGAGCCGATCGCGCTCGTCGCCGCTCGCCAACGTCGCGCGGACGTCGATACGCCGCCCGCCGACCTCAATGCAGGCATCGGGATCGGCGATCAGATTCGACGACCACGCCGGGTGATTCGGCAACCCCCAGTTCGAGGCGGTGACTACCCACTCGTCGTCGACGCGGGCGTAGAGCAGGGGCGTTGTGCGGGCCTGGCCGGTCTTGCGCCCTGTCGTGGTCAGCAGCAACTGTGGCACCGCGTTGTGGCCGACGATCGTCAACCTGCCGCCGGTCCTGCGCTCAAGCCAGCGATCGACCGGCACCATTCGCCGCCCGAGAGCGGCGAACCACCTCCGGTGACCGAGACGCTGCAGGAGGACGCCGTAGCGGCTAGTCATAGCCGTAGTGTGCCCGTCAACTGAGCTGGGCGCGCACCTCGTCGTCGGTCACCTGCCGGAAGTCGCCGTAGTGCGCGCCGACCGAACCGAACGGGGTCGGGACATACACCACCACCACGTCGTGCGCATCGCCGCGCAGCCGCGAGGCCGACTGCCAGGAGGCCACCGGCGCCGCGACGATCACCGCCTTGGCCCGGATGCGTGCCGCGCGGACGGCGGCGAGCATCGTCGCCCCGGTCGCGATTCCGTCATCGACAAGGATCACCGTGCGCCCCGCCAACTCGAGCGGCGGCCTGCCACCGCGATAGGCGTCCTCGCGTCGGCGCAACTCGGCAAGCTCGCGCTGGGTGATGGCGTCGAGCTGCCCGACGTCGATGTGCGGGACGCTCGCCAGCACGTCCTCGTTGAGGACGCGAATCCCACCGCTGGCCACGGCTCCGAGCGCGAGCTCCGGGTAAGCCGGCACACCGAGCTTGCGCACGACGAACATGTCGAGCGGCGCATCGAGTGCGGCGGCGACCTCGGCAGCGACCGGCACGCCGCCACGGGGCAGTCCGAGCACGATGACGTCGCCATCGATGCCGTGCTCGCGAAGCGCGGCGCCGAGCTCGCGGCCGGCGCTGCGGCGATCGGGGAATCGAGCCGTCGTCGTCCCTCCTCATCGGGCCTTGATCGCCGTACTGGACGCTGCCCACGATCCGGTTCCCCCGCGGGCCGCGCAAGGGTCGAGTGGATCAGCCCGTCCGGTCGATCACCCGGTCGGTGAGTGCCTGGAATCCGGCCCGGGCCGGGACGTCCGGCAGATCCACCAGCATCGCCCGCGCCGCGTCGGCGTAGCGGTGCACCGTACCGCGGGCCTCGTCCAGCGCGGACGATGCCCGCAACAGGGTCAGCGCCTCGGCGTGCTCGGCATCGTCGACCAGCGGATGCGAGACCAGTTCACGCAGGCGGCCGGACGCATCATCGGCCGAGCGCAACGCATACAGCACGGGCAGGGTCGCGACACCTTCACGCAGATCTGTGCCGGGCGTCTTGCCGGATTCCGTTGAGTCCGAGGCGATGTCGAGAATGTCGTCCGAGATCTGGAACGCCACGCCGATCTGCTCACCGAAACGCCGCAACGTGTCCACTGTGGACGGTTCGACGCCGGCGAACATGGCGCCGAACTCGGCGGCGGTGGCGATCAGCGAGCCCGTCTTCTCCGCGAGCACCCCGAGGTAATGCGCGATCGGGTCGTCGCCCTCGCCGGGGCCGACCGTCTCGCGGATCTGCCCGCTGACCAGCCGCTCGAACGTGCGCGCCTGCAGGCGCACCGCCGCCGGGCCGAGGTCGGCCAGCAGATCCGACGCCCGCGCGAACAGGAAGTCGCCGGTGAGAATGGCGATGGTGTTGTTCCAGCGGGCATTGGCCGATTCGGCGCCGCGACGCACGCTCGCTTCGTCCATGACGTCGTCGTGGTAGAGGGTAGCGAGATGGGTGAGTTCGACGACCACGGCGGCCGGGACGATCTCCGGCGCGGACGCGTCGCCGAAGTGGGCGGCGAGGACGGTCATCAGCGGGCGGAACCGCTTGCCGCCCGCGTCAACAAGGTAGCCCGCAGCCTCGGCGATGAACTTGTCGTCAGACCGAACCGCCGTGCGAAGACTCGACTCAACCGCGTCGAGGCTGGCGCGCACGGATTCTTCGAGCTTCGCATCGGCGAACTCGACCCCGATCGCGGTTCGACTCACCCGCGAAGCTTGGCGGCGTGCTGCGCCAACTCGAGGATGGGCTGCGGGAACACGCCGAGCACGATGGTCACCAGCGTGCCGAGGGTGAGGGCGATGGTGGTCGCCGGAGACGGGATGGCGATGGTCGGGGCATTCTCCGGGGGCTCGGCGAAGAACATCAGCACCACGATTCGCAGGTAGTAGAACGCCGCGATCGCTGACGCGATGAGCGCGATGACCACCAGCGGCGCCGCGTCGTGATACGCCGCTCGAAACACCGAGAACTTACCAATGAACCCAGCGGTGAGCGGGATGCCCGCCATCGACATCAGCAGGATGGTCATGACCGTGGCGACGAACGGGCTCTTGCGCGCCAGCCCGGACCATTGCGACAGATGGGTCGCCTCGCCGTCGGCATCGCGTACCAGAGTCACCAGTCCGAACGCGGCCACCGTCGAGAAGCCGTAGGTGACCAGGTAGAACAACGTGCTCGAGATGCCGTCCCTGCTCAGGGCGATGAGCCCGACCAGGATGAAGCCCGCATGCGCAATGGATGAGTACGCGAGAATGCGCTTCACGTCGGTCTGGGTCAGGCCGAAGATCGCGCCGACCGCCATCGTCGTGATCGCGACCGCCCAAATCATCGGGCGCCAGTCCCACCGCGACGAGGAGAACCCGACGTAGAAGACGCGCAGGATCGCGCCGAACGCGGCGACCTTCGTGCATGACGCCATGAACGCCGTGACGGCCGTGGGCGAACCCTGGTACACGTCGGGCGTCCAACTGTGGAACGGGGCGATGCCGGCCTTGAACAGCAGTCCGACCACGAGCATGGCCAGACCCAGATACAGCAGCACGTCGGACTTCGACGTGGTCTGCGACGCCGACAGGATCGCGGGCAGGTCGACGGAGTTGGCGTAGCCGTAGAGCAATGCGAGGCCGTACAGGAAGAACGCCGACGCGAAGGCACCGAGCAGGAAGTACTTGACCGCCGCTTCCTGGGAGAGCAGGCGGCGGCGCCGGGCCATGCCCGCCATCAGGTACAGCGGAAGCGAGAGCACCTCGAGCGCGACGAACATCAGCAGCAGGTTGTTCGCGATCGGGAAGATGAGCATGCCGCCGACAGCGAACAACGCCAGCGGGAAGACCTCGGTCTGCACCCGATCGCTCTGGGCGAGCGCGCGATCACGCGGCGAGCCCACGACGACCGCGGCCTGCGCCACGATCGGGCTGCCCTCGACCGAGCGTTCGGCGATGAGCAGCACCGACATGACGGCCAGGATCAAGATCGATCCCTGGATGAACAGGCCGACGCCGTCGACAGCGAGCGCCCCGCCGACCGTGGTCAGCGAGGTCGAGTGCAGCGCGAACACCGCGGCCAGCGCACCGAGCAGGCTTGCGATCGCGAGACCGACCTGTACCGCGAAGCGTTCACCGCGGGGCACGAAGGCCTCGACGAGCACCGCGACGCACGCCGCACCGAGCACGATCAGGATCGGCCACAGCGCGTGGTACGCGATGGACGGGGCATGCACCGGTGCCGTGGTGGGCGCCGCCAGCAACCTAGTCATCGCTCGCCTCTGACCTTCCAGTATTCGTCGGGCTGCTGCTCACTTCGCTCCTCCGACCGCGGTACCGGATGCTGGGGCCGGATCCGTCTGATGCACATTGACCAGCGTGAATCGGACTGCTGGGTTGATGATGTCGATCACCGGCTTGGGATACACGCCCAGGAAGATGATGATCGCGATCAGCGGTCCGACCGCGAACGCTTCACGCGCGTTGAGGTCCTTGAATCGCTTGACCTTGTCGACCACGGCGCCCTGCATGGTGCGCTGGTAGAGCCAGAGCACGTAGATCGCGGCGAGGATGATGCCGAGGGTTGCCAGCACCGCCAGGCCCTTGTGCCGGGTGAATGTGCCGACCAGGACGAGGAATTCGCTGACGAACGTGCTCATGCCGGGCAGCGCCAGCGCCGAGAGTCCGGCCATCAGGAACACGCCGGCCAGCCACGGGGTGACCTTCGCGGTACCGCCGTAGTCGGCGACGTTGCGGCTCTTGCCCCGGGCGATGAGCAGGCCGACGACAATGAACAGCACGCCGGTGGAGAACCCGTGATTGACCATGTACAGCACCGCGCCCGTGCCGCCCTGCGAGGTGAACGCGAAGATGCCGAGGCCGATGAAGCCGAAGTGCGCCACGGACGTGTACGCGACCAGCCGCTTCATGTCGCGCTGGCCGATCGCGAGGAACGCCGCGTAGAGGATGCCGATCACCGACAGGATCAGCACGGTCGGCGCGAAGTACCTCGAGGCGTCGGGGAACAACGGCAGGCAGTAGCGCAGGAAGCCGAACGTGCCCACCTTGTCGAGCACGCCGACGAGCAGCGCGGCGCCGCCCGCCGGGGCTTCGGCACCGGCATCGGGCAGCCAGGTGTGGAACGGCACGAGCGGTGCCTTGATCGCGAACGCGATGAAGAAGCCGAGGAAGAGCCACTTCTGCGTCGCGTCGTTGGGAACCGCGCCGATCAACTCGCTGAACGAGAAGGTGTTCTTGCCCGCGGTGATGTAGAGCCCGATCACCGCGGCGAGCATCAGCAGTCCGCCCAGCAGCGAGTACAGGAAGAACTTCATCGCGGCGTACTGGCGGCGCGGGCCGCCGAAGCTGCCGATGATGAAGTACATCGGCACCAGCATCGCTTCGAAGAACACGTAGAACAGGAAGACATCGGTGGCCGTGAACACGCCGACCATGAAGAACTCGAGCAGCAGCACCAGGCCGAAGTAGGACCGCACGCTTCGCTTCGGCGTACCGATCTCCTCTGCGTCACGCCGTCCGTCGAAGGAGTTCCAGGAGGCCAGGATGACGGCCGGCACCAGGATCACCGACATGCCGACGAGCACCAGCGCGATGCCGTCGACGCCGAACGCGAGGTGCACGCCCAGCGCCTTGATCCAGACCCAGCTGCCCTGGAACTGGAAGCGCGGGCCGTTCGGGTCGAAGCGGACGCCGAGGACGATCGTGTAGACGAGCGTGACAAGGGAGAAGAACAGCGCGACCGGCTTGGCCAGCTTGGCGTCCTGCTTCGGCAGCGAGAAGATCACCAGCGAACCGACGAGCGGCACGAGCACCAGTCCGACGAGCGCGAAGTTGTGCATCAGCCGAACCTCACCGCGAGCAGGACCGCGATGACGGCGACGGCGCCGCCCATCATCGACAGTGCGTAACTGCGCACGAATCCGGTCTGCAGCCGCCGCAATCGGCCCGAACTGCCGCCGAATCCCGCGGCGAGGCCGTTGACGGCACCGTCAACTCCCTTGTTGTCGAAGTAGACCAGGGCCCTGGTGAGCCACAGTCCCGGCCGCTCGAGGACGCTCTCGTTGAACGCGTCGGCGTAGAGGTTCTTGCGCGCTGCGATCGTGACCGGCGAGACGCCGACCGGCTGGGTAGCCGGCACGGGTCGCATGCCGAAGGCGACCCACGCCCCGGCGGCGCCCAGGACGACAACCAGCAAGGTCAGGATGCTCAGCACGGGCGTCGAGACGGTGTGCACACCTTCCTCAACGCTCGGCCCGACCGACGGTGTCATCCAGTGCTGGACGCCGCCACCGAAGATCAGCAGGTAGCCGCCGATGAGCGAGAGCAGGCCGAGCATGATCATCGGCCAGGTCATGATGCGCGGCGACTCGTGCGGGTGCACGTCTGGTTCCCAGCGCCGCTCGCCGTGGAACGTCATGACGAGGGCCCGGGTCATGTAGAACGCGGTCAGCCCGGCGCCGACCAGGGCCACGATGCCGAGGATCCAGCCCGACGTTCCGTGCTTGTCGAGGGCCGACTCGATGATCTTGTCCTTGGTCCAGAAGCCGGTGGCAAGCGGGAAGCCGATGATCGCGAGATACCCGCACACGAAGACGCCGTAGGTGAGCGGCATGACGCGAGCCAGCCCGCCGAAGCGTCTCATGTCGATGCGGTCGTTCATCGCGTGCATGACCGAACCGGCCGACAGGAACAGCGCCGCCTTGAAGAAGCCGTGCCCAACCAGGTGCAGGATGCCGATCGCGTAGACACCCGGCCCGAGTCCGACCGCCATGAACATGTAACCGATCTGGCTCACCGTCGAGTACGCGAGGACGCGCTTGAGGTCGTCCTGCGCGCAGCCGCAGATACACCCGTACAACAAGGTGATCGCCCCGACCACGACGACGGCCGTGCGCGCGGCTTGCGAATGGTCGTAGATCGGCGCCGAACGCGCGATCAGGTACACACCGGCCGTGACCATCGTTGCCGCGTGGATCAGGGCCGACACCGGGGTCGGGCCTTCCATCGCATCGGGCAACCAGGTCTGCAACGGGAACTGGCCCGACTTGCCGCAGGCCCCGAGCAGCAGCATGAACCCCAGCGCGGCCGCGACGCCCTTGCTCGCACCGGGCATGCTGTCGAACACGCCGGCGAACGACGTCGTGCCGAAGTACGCGAACATGACCATGATCGCGATCGAGAGCCCGACGTCGCCGACCCGGTTGGCGATGAACGCCTTCTTCGCCGCCGTCGCCGCGGAGTTGCGGTCCTGGTAGTAGCCGATGAGCAGGTACGAGGCGAGGCCGACGCCTTCCCAGCCGACGTAGAGCGAGAGGTAGTTGTTGGCGATGACGAGCAGCAGCATCGCCGCGATGAACAGGTTGAACCAGCCGAAGAATCGCCGCCGGCCCGGGTCGTCGCGCATGTAGCCGACCGCATAGATGTGGATCAGCGCCCCGACGCCGGTGATCAGCAAGACGAACACCATCGACAGCGGATCGATCAGCACGCCGAAATCGACCTGGAACCGGCCGACCGGGATCCAGCTGAAGTAGTTCTTGGTGACCTCGCGGTTCGCCTCGTGCTTGACCGAGAAGAAGAGCATGACGCCGTAGACGAACAGCACGACCGGCACGGCGGCGCCGAGCAGCGGGCCCCACTTGTCGGCGCGCTTGCCGGCGAGCAGCAGTATCGCTGCGGAGATCGCGGGGATGGCGACGAGCAGCCAGGCTGCAGTCTGGATCCCGTGAGCGGTGGTCATAGAGCTGCCCGCTGCGCAAGATCGGCCGGGTGGGCAGTTGGGTGCCCGGTGGGCAGGTACAACTGCCCACCCGAGGCGGAATTGCCCACCCGCGACAGGGTGCCGTCCGGCACGATCACTGCAAGCTCCTAGTACTTGAGCAGGTTGGCATCGTCCACGGATGCCGACCGCCGGGTTCGGAAGATGGACATGATGATCGCGAGGCCGACGACGACCTCGGCGGCAGCGACGACCATCACGAAGAACGCGATGACCTGGCCGTCGAGCGTCCCGTTGATCCGGGAGAAGGTGACCAGGGTCAGGTTCACCGCGTTGAGCATCAGCTCAATGCACATGAACACCACGATGGCGTTCTTGCGGACGAGGACCCCGGTCGCGCCGATCGTGAACAGCGCGGCGGAGAGCACCAGGTAATAGGTCGGCGTCACGAGCGCACACCACCCTTTTCGATCTCGGTGATCACTGCATGTCCTCCGATCCGGGCAGCGCAGGCCGCTCGGCGGTGCCGGGTGTCGAGGCCATGACCGACTCCTGCGAGATCGAACCGTCAGGCAGCAGGGCGGGCGTGCCGATCGAGTTGCCCGACGAGAGCACGCCCGGACCGGGCAGCGGCTGCGGGCGTCCCGAGCGGATGCGCGCGCGGGCGATCGACTTCTGCGTCGGCTTGGGCTCGTCGCGTTCGATGTGCGCGAGGACCATCGCCGCCACCGCGGCCACGATCAGCAGCGCGGAGGTGAGCTCGAACGCGAACAGGTACTTCGTGAAGATCAGCTCCGCGATGGAGTTGACGTTCCTGCCGCCCCCGTTCGCGGCGTCCAGGTTCGCCGGCTTGATGCCCTTGAACGCGCGTCCGATCGTCAGGGCGACGAGCAGCGCAAATCCGATGCCGGCCAACGCGGCCGCCGTGCGCTGCCCGCGCAGGGTCTCGACGAGGGAATCGGACGAGTCGCGCCCGATCAGCATCAGCACGAACAGGAACAAGATCATGATCGCGCCGGTGTAGACGATGACCTGCACCAGGCCGATGAACGGGCCCTGCTCGACCACGTACATCGCGCCCAGGCTCATCATCGTCGCGGCCAGCGAGAGCGCCGAGTGGACGGCATTGCGCAGCACGACCATGCCGATGCCGCCCGCGAGCGAAATGGGCCCGAGGATCCAGAAGGCGATCGCCTCGCCGAGTGGCACCTGCCCATTCATCAACGGAGCGCCCGCGACAACGTGTCCGACCAGCGCGCTCATAGCGAGACCCCGACTGTGATGACCCCGACGCGATGAGCGCTTGCGCGAAGAGCCCGCCGCCGCGACGCGGCCGCGCCGACAGGCGCGAGCGGAGCTGCGGATCCACCCGAGCGCAGCGAGCGGTGGAGACGCGGGTCCGCCACGGCGGGAAGAGACAGCGAGCGGTCGGAACGGCGGGACAGGTCAGGGGGGTAAGCCGGCGATGAGCGCTTGCGCGAAGAGCCCGCGCCGAAGGCGCGATTAAGCATGGTGCCTACCCACCTCGATCGCCCGTCCGGTGATCGGCTTGCCGGCAACGTTGGCGGCACTCTGCGGCTCACCCTTGGTCAACGGCTCCTGCGTCTTGGCGACGTAGTAGTCCTTCTCGTCGTCACCGAGCCGCATCGGATGCGGCGGAGCCTCCATGCCCGGCACCAGCGGGGCCATCAGCTGCTCCTTGGTGTAGATCAGCTCCTGCCGGTTGTCGAGCGCCAGCTCGTACTCGTTGCTCATCGTCAACGACCGCGTCGGACACGCCTCGATGCACAGCCCGCAGAAGATACAGCGCAGATAGTTGATCTGGTACACCGCCCCGTATCGCTCACCCGGGGAGTACCGCTCGGTTTCGGTGTTGTCGGCGCCCTCGACGTAGATGGCGTCGGCCGGGCACGCCCAGGCGCACAGCTCGCAGCCGACGCACTTCTCCAGCCCGTCCGGATGCCGGTTGAGCACGTGCCGGCCGTGATAGCGCGGTGCGGTCGGGTAGATGTCGAACGGGTACTGCTGGGTGTAGACCTTCTTGAACATGGTCGAGAACGTCAGGCCGAAACCCTTGGCGAAGCCAAGCACGCTGCCGGTCGGATCAGCGGGCGGCTGGGTCGCCTGGCCGGAGCCGCCCCGCCGGGCCGGCTGGTTGCCCGCGCCGGCCGGTTGCACCCCCTTGGCGGCACGTTGCACGGACTTGTCAGCCATCGACGTCATCACCCCTCTGGTCATCGCCGCTGTCGAGCACCGCGGCCGGGGCCCGGGAGGCGCCGGCTCGCGCGAGCCGCGGTTGCCTCGGCACGCGTAGATCCATCGGCGGCACCGGGAACGCCGGGCCGAGCCGGGCCTCCGCCTCGTCGTCGGCTACCCGTTCGATACGGCGCCGCGCGGCCGCGGCCTCCTGGGCGCTGAACACCACGAGCAGGATGAGCAACACCGGGATCAGCACCAGTGCCGCGGACTTCCAACCCGGCCAGCCGCGGTCGTTGAGAATGTGCATGGTCGCCACGGCCATGATCCAGACCAGGTTGATCGGGATGAGCAGCTTCCAGCCCAGTTGCATGAACTGGTCGTAGCGAAGCCGGGGCAGCGTGCCGCGCAGCCACACGAAGACGAAGATGCAGATGACGACCTTGATCACGAACCAGAGCATCGGCCACCAGCCGGAGTTCGCGCCGTGCCACACGTCGACGAGCAGCCACGGGGCGCGCCAGCCGCCGAGGAACAGCGTCGTGGCCAGCGCCGAGACGGTGACCATGTTGACGTACTCGGCCAGGAAGAAGAGCGCGAACTTGAACGACGAGTACTCGGTGTGGAACCCGCCGACCAGCTCGGACTCGGCCTCGGGCAGGTCGAACGGCGCGCGGTTGGTCTCGCCGACGACCGCCACCGCGTAGATGACGAACGAGACGATCAGCGGGAAGATGTTCCACGTGTGGTACTGCGAGGCCACGATGCCCGAGGTCGACATCGTCCCGGAGAACAGGAAGACGGCGACGAGTGAGAGGCCCATCGCGACCTCGTAGGAGATCATCTGCGCCGCCGAGCGCAGGCCGCCGAGCAACGGGTACGTCGACCCGGACGACCAGCCCGACAGCACGATGCCGTACACGCCGAGCGACGAGCAGGCGAACACGACGAGCACGCCCACCGGCAGGTCGGTCAATTGCAGCGCGGTGCGATGCCCGAACATCGAGACCTCAGGGCCGAACGGGATCACCGAGAAGGCGAGAAACGCCGGCACCGTCGAGAGGATCGGCGCCAGGAAGTACACCGGCTTGTCGGCCAGCAGCGGGATGACTTCTTCCTTGAAGGCCAGCTTGACGCCGTCGGCGAGCGACTGCAGCGTGCCCCACGGACCGGTGCGGTTCGGGCCGATGCGGTTCTGCATGCGCCCGACGACCTTGCGCTCGAACACGATCGAGAACAGCGTCATGACGACGAGGAAGGCGAAGACGGCGACCACTTTGATCAGGACGATCCAGACCGGCTCACCGCCGAAACCTGGAACGTCCGGCGCTGCCGCTGCGACTTCTACGGCGCTCACTCGGCACCTCCCGCGGTGATGGCGACGATGTCGCCCGCGACCGCGTCGAGCGTGGCGCGTACCGCGCAGCCCCTCGCGTTCGTGGGCAGCCACACCACTCGATCCGGCATGTCGGCGATCACCGCGGGCGCGGTGATCGCGCCGTGGCTGGTGGTCACGCTCACCGGCGCACCCTCGACGGCGCCGATCTCGGCGGCTGTGCCGGCCGACAGCAACGCGCGAGCGGGCTTGGCGGTGCCGGCCAGGTTGTCGTCGCCGTCGGACATCCGTCCTGCGTCGATCAGCTCGTGCCAGGTGGCGAGGATGGCCTGCCCGCTCTGCGGCACAGGCCGGGTGGCCGCGCCGACACTTGGCGTAGCAGCCCGCGCCGTGCTCGGGCCGAGCGCGACCAGTTCGGCACGTGCCGCCTCGACGGTGGGCAGGGCCAGGTCGATATCGAGTTCCTCGGCGAGCGCGTGCAGCACGCGTGCGTCGGACATCGCTCCCGTGCCGTGCAGCGTGAGGTCGAACGGGCGGCGCCGACCCTCCCAGGTGACGTAACGCCCGGCCTTCTCGGCGGCCGGTGCGACCGGAAGCACGACGTCGGCATGCTCGGTGATGGCGCTGTGCCGCACCTCGAGGCTCACGATGAAGCCGGCGCGATCGAGCGCCTGCGCCGCAACGGCCGAGTCGCCGAGGTCGGCCGGGTCGACTCCACCCACGACCAGCGCGGCGAGTGCTCCGTCAGCGGCCGCGTGCAGGATCGCGGCGGTGTCGCGTCCGGGGATGGTCGGCACGCCGGCGCCCCACGCCTGCTCGACCTCGGCGCGCGCGGCGGCGTCGCTGACCGGACGCCCACCGGGCAGCAAGGTCGGCAATGCACCGGCGTCGATGGCGCCGAGTTCGCCGGCTCGCCGGGGCACCCAGGCGAGCTTCGCCCCGGTGTCGGCGGCCAGTGCGGCCGCGGCACTCAGCGCGCCCGGCGAGGTGGCCAGCCGCTCGCCGACGAGGATCAGCGCGCCGACGCCGCGCAGGGCGTCGAGCACGTCGGCGTCAAGATCGCTCAGCGTGGCGGCCTCCGCGCCGGGCACCGTGGCGATCAGGCTTCCACCGAGTTTGGCCAGCCCGTTCGACGCAACCGCGGCCACCGACCAGACCTTGGTGCGCCCGTGCCGCGCCGACTTGTGCAGCCGCAGGAAGGTGATCGGCGATTCCTCCTCCGGCTCGAAGCCGGCGAGCAGCACCGCGGACGCCTTCTCCAGGGACGCGTAGGAGACGTGCGCAGGAGTCACCCCGGCCACGTGCGAGCCGAGGAATGCGAGTTCCTCGCCGCTGCCCGGACGAGCGCGGTAGTCGACGTCGTTGGTGGCCAGGGCCACGCGAGCGAACTTGGCGTAGGCGTAGGCATCTTCTTCGGTGAGCCGACCGCCGGGCAGCACCCCGACGCCGCCACGGTCGACGGCTTCACGCAATCCGGTCGCGGCCCGTTCGAGCGCCTCGGGCCAGCTCGCCTCGACCAGTTCGCCGGACTGGTCGCGCACCATCGGCGTCAGCAGGCGATCGGCCTGGGTGGCGTAGTGGAAGGCCCACCGACCCTTGTCGCAGTTCCACTCCTCGTTGACGTCAGGGTCTTCGCCGGCCATCCGGCGGGTGACCTTGCTGCGGCGCCAGTCGCTGCGCTGCGCGCAGCCGGACGAACAGTGCTCGCACACCGAGTCGGTGCTCTGCAGGTCGAACGGGCGCGCGCGGAACCGATACGACGACCCGGTCAGCGCGCCCACCGGGCAGATCTGCACGGTGTTGCCGGAGAAGTAGGACTGGAACGGCTCGTCGGCGGAGGTACCGATCTGCTGTTCGGCGCCGCGTTCGAGCAGGTCGATGAACGGGTCGCCGGCGATCTGCTCGGAGAAGCGCGTGCAGCGCTGGCACAGCACGCACCGCTCGCGATCGAGCAGCACGTTCGTCGAGATCGCGATCGGCTTGGGGAACGTGCGCTTGGTGTCTTCGAACCGGGAGTCGGCCCGGCCGTTGCTCATCGCCTGGTTCTGCAGCGGGCACTCGCCGCCCTTGTCGCAGATGGGGCAGTCGAGGGGGTGGTTGATGAGCAGCAGTTCCATGACGCCCTGCTGCGCTTTGTCGGCCACCGCCGAGGTCAGTTGGGTCTTGACGACCATGCCCGGCATGACCGTGGTGGTACACGACGCCGCGGGCTTGGGCATGCCGCGCCCGTTGCCCATGTCGGTGACCTCGACCAGGCACTGGCGGCAGGCACCGGCCGGCTCGAGCAGCGGGTGGTCGCAGAAGCGCGGGATCTGGACGCCGATCTGCTCGGCCGCCCGGATCAGCAAGGTGCCCTTCGGAACCGAGATCTCGAACCCGTCGATGGTGACGGTGATCAGGTCCTCTTTGGCCGGAGCGCTCATGAGCCTGATCCGCGCAAAGTGCCCACCTGCGGGGAAGTTCGGGTCATGCCGTTGCTCCTACCGGTTCACGGATTAGCGCTTCGTACTCTTCGCGGAAGTACTTGATCGACGACGTCACCGGGCTGACCGCGCCGTCGCCGAGCGCGCAGAAGGCACGTCCGAGGATGTTGTCGGACAGGTCGACCAGGGTCTCGATGTCCTGCGCGGTGCCTCGGCCGCTCAGCAGGCGGTCGTAGATGCCGACGTACCAGTAGGTGCCCTCACGGCAGGGCGTGCACTTGCCGCATGACTCGTGCTCGAAGAAGCGGCACCACCGCGCGACGGCGCGCACCACGCTGTCGCCCTCGTCGAAGACCATGACCGCCGACGTGCCGTTCATCGAACCGGCCTTCACCGCCGCGTCGAAGTCGAGCGGGACGTCGAGGTGCTCGCGGGTGAACAACGGCGTGGACGCGCCGCCCGGCGTCCAGAACTTCAGGTCCTTGCCCCGGCTCATGCCACCGGCCAGTTCGAGCAATTCGCGAAGCGTCGTGCCCATCGGCGCCTCGTACTGTCCAGGGTTCTTCACCCGCCCGGACAGCTGGTAGACGTTCGGTCCGGGCGAACCCTCTGGGCCCATCTCGCGGAACCAGTCGGCCCCGCCCAGCACGATGCAGGGGACGCTGGAAAGCGTGCCGACGTTGTTCACGACGGTCGGCGCGTCGTAGAGGCCGTTCGTGGCCGGGAAGGGCGGCTTGAGCCGCGGCTGGCCCCGCTTGCCCTCGAGCGAATCGAGCAACGCGGTCTCTTCGCCGCAGATATAGGCGCCCGCGCCGTTGTGCACGGTGATGTCGCAGGGAAAATCGCGCCCGAGCACGGTCTCGCCCAGGTAGCCACGCTCGTACGCCTCGTACACGGCGCGAGTGACCCGCCGGATGGCGTGCACGGCCTCGCCGCGGATGTAGATGAACGCGTGCCGTGCGCGCACGGCGTAGCAGGCGATGATGATGCCCTCGATCAGCGCGTGCGGGTCGTTCATCATCAGCGGCAGGTCACGGCAGGTGCCCGGCTCGCCCTCGTCGGCGTTGACCACGACGTAGTGCGGCTTGGCGCTGTCCTGCGGGATGAACTGCCATTTCATGCCGCCGGGGAAGCCCGCACCGCCGCGCCCGCGCAGGGTCGCGTCCTTCACCACGGTGATGACGTCGTCCGGCGCCATGGTCAGCGCCTTGCGCAGGCCGGTGTAGCCGTCCAGGGCCTCGTAGTTGTCGATCTTCCAGGGCTGGTTCGTGCCGAATCGTTTGGTGAGGACGGGGGTCAGCGGCACGTCAGTCCTCCTTTGTCGTGCTGGTCGAGGCATCGCCCTTTGCCGCGGTGCGAAGCGGCGCGTCGTGCGAGCTGGTCGGCTGCTGCGAGGAGCGCCGTGCGGCCTTCTCGGACCGGGCGCCGTCGGCGTCGTCGGGGGAAATGGCATAAGAGGGCGCCGATTCGCGGCGCTCGAGCGCGAGTTTGACGCCGACCTCGGTCGGCGCCCCGGTCGCCGTTGCCTCAAGGGATTCCGGACGCTCGTCGAGGAAACCCGCGATCTGGCGCTCGATCTGCTTGAACGTGCACAACGGTGCGCCCCGGGTGGGCATCGGGCGCTCGCCCTCGCGCAGCTTGCCGACGAGGTCCTGCGCCGAGTCGACCGTCTGGTTGTCGAAGAACTCGTAGTTGACGGTGACGACCGGTGCGTAATCGCAGGCGGCGAGGCACTCGGCGTGCTCGAGGGTGATCTTGCCGTCTGGCGTCGTCTGGTTCATGCCGACGCCGAGTTCCTTCGACAGCGCCGCGTAGATCTCGTCGCCGCCGAGCATCGCGCACAGGGTGTTGGTGCAGACGCTGACCAGGTACTCGCCGGTGGGTTCGCGCTTGTACATCGTGTAGAACGTGACGACCGCGGCGACCTGAGCCTTGGTCAGGCCGAGGAAGTCGGCGCAGAACGCGATGCCGTCCGGGCTGATGTAGCCCTGCTCGGACTGCACGAGGTGCAGCATCGGCAGCAATGCCGAGCGCGACTGGCCTTCGGGGTACCGGGCGACAATCTCGGCCGCCGCGGTGCGCACGTCGTCGCCGAACACGCTCGGGTCGCCGGCCCGGTCGAGCGTCAGCACCGCCGTCCGGAAGTTCTGCGAGCCGGTCACCGCGTTGTCCTCCGTACCGTTTGCCAAACCGTCACCGGTCGCACCCGCCCATCACCGGATCGATCGAGGCCACCGAGGCGATGACGTCGGCGATCAGCCCGCCGACCGACAGCGCCGCGGTGGACTGCAGGTTGATGAACGACGGCTCGCGGAAGTGCACCCGGTACGGACGCGTGCCGCCGTCGCTGATCACGTGCGCGCCAAGCTCGCCCCGCGGGTTCTCGACCTTCGAGTACACCTGCCCGGGCGGCACCCGGAACCCTTCGGTGACCAGCTTGAAGTGGTGGATCAGGGATTCCATCGACGTCGCCATGATCTTCTGCACGTGCTCGAGGGAGTTGCCCATGCCATCCGGCCCGAGTGAGAGCTTCGCCGGCCAGGCGATCTTCGGGTCGTCGATCATCGTCGGCCCCGGCTCGAGTCGGTCGAGCACCTGCTCGATGATGCGCAGCGACTCGTGCATCTCGGCCACCCGCACGACGAATCGCGACCAGCAGTCGCCCCGGTCGTCGGTCGGCACCTCGAAGTCGAAGGTCTCGTAACCCAGGTACGGCTCGGTCTTGCGCAGATCCCACGGCAGGCCGGCCGCGCGCAGGATCGGCCCGGTGACGCCGAGCGCGAGGCAGCCCTCGACCCCGATCCAGCCGACGTCCTTGAGCCGGTTGACCCAGATCGGCTGCCCCCGCAGCAACTTGTCGATGCCGACGAGTTCCTTGCGGGTCTCCTTGATCCACTCGCGGATCTTGTACTCGGCATCGTCGGGGAGGTCCTGGGCAACACCGCCGGGACGGACGAACGCGTGGTTCATGCGCAGCCCGGTGATCAGCTCCAGAACGTCCAGGCAACGCTCACGGGCCCGGAAGCCGTTGGTCATCGCCGTGAGTGCGCCGAGTTCCATACCGCCGGTGGCCAGCCACACCCAGTGTGACGAGATCCGGTTGATCTCCATCAGCAGCACGCGCATGAGCTGCGCGCGCTGCGGGGCCTCGACACCGAGCAACTGCTCGACGCCCAGGCAGTACACCGTTTCGTTGAAGATCGGGGACAGGTAGTCGGCCCGGGTCAGGAACGTGACGCCCTGAGTCCAGGTGCGGAACTCGGTGTTCTTCTCGATGCCGGTGTGCAGGTAGCCGATGACCACCCTCGCGTCGGTGACCGTCTCGCCCTCGAGTTCGAGGACCAGGCGCAGCACGCCGTGCGTGGACGGATGCTGCGGGCCCATGTTGAGGACGATGCGCTCTTCGCTGATCGGGTCGCGCCCGCCGACCACTGCGTCCCAGTCACCGCCGGTGAGGTTGTAGACCCGGCCTTCGGTGGTCTCCCGCGACGGGGAGTAGACGTCGCTCATCTTTCATGTATACGCGCCTCTCGTCGGGCGGCGGGATGGTGGCGCCCTTGTACTGCACCGGGATGCCGCCGAGCGGGTAGTCCTTGCGCTGCGGGAAGCCGTCCCAGTCGTCGGGCATCAGGATGCGGGTGAGCGCCGGGTGCCCGTCGAAGACGATGCCGAACATGTCGTAGGTCTCGCGCTCCTGCCAGTCCGCGGTGGGATAAACCGGCGTGACGGACGGGATGTGCGGGTCGTCGACGCTGACCGAGGCCTCCATCCGGAGGCGGCGCCGGTAGGTCATCGACGTGAGGTGGTAGACCGCGTGCAGGCGCCGCTCGGTGCCGAGGTAGTCGACCCCGGACACGCTCGAGAGCAGTTCGAAGCGCAGCGCCGGATCGTCGCGCAGCACCTGCGCCAGTTCGCGCACGTGCTCGCGTGCCACGTACAGGGTCAGCTCGTCGCGGTCGATGACGACCTTCGTGACGGCATTATCGAAGTCGCGGTACGCCGTGGCGAGCGCGTCGACCACAGTGTCGAAGTAGCCGCCGTAGGGGCGCTGCGCAGCGGGCGCGTCCCAGGGCTCGCGCACCAGGCCACCGAACCCGGTGGTGTCGCCGCTGCCCTCGACGCCGAACATGCCGTGCCGCGGCGCCGGGAGATCGGCGCGAGCATCGCCGGATACGGTCGCCTTCTCGACCTCGCCAGCCGGCTGACCCGTGGAATCGGTCATCGCGCAAATCTCTGGCTGGACGGGATGAGCTCGACCTTCTGATCGGCGAGGCGCATGGCTCGCTTGGGCCCGAGCGGCTCGTTCATGATCTTGTGGTGCAGCTTGAGCACAGCGTCGATGAGCATCTCGGGACGGGGCGGACAGCCGGGCAGGTACATGTCGACCGGGACCACGTGGTCGACCCCCTGCACGATCGCGTAGTTGTTGAACATGCCGCCGGAACTGGCGCACACGCCCATGGCGAGCACCCACTTCGGGTCCGGCATCTGGTCGTAGATCTGGCGCAGCACCGGCGCCATCTTCTGGCTGACCCGGCCGGCGACGATCATCAGGTCGGCCTGGCGCGGCGACGGGCGGAACACCTCCATGCCGAAGCGCGCCGAGTCGAATCGCGGCGCACCGAACGTCATCATCTCGATGGCGCAGCAGGCCAGGCCGAACGTGGCAGGCCACAGCGATGACTTGCGGGTCCAGTTGACCAGCTTCTCGACACTGGCCAGCAGCACACCGTCTGGCAACTTCTCTTCTAGGCCCATGACAAGACCCCCTCACGTCGTACAGCCTTGGCGAACAGATGGATCATGATCAGTCCCAGTCCAGGCCGCCGCGCCGCCATACGTAGGCGTATGCGACGAACACCGTGACGATGAACAGCACCATTTCGACGAGCCCGAACAGGCCGAGCGCGCGGTTGGCAACTGCCCACGGGTAAAGGAAGATGATCTCGATGTCGAAGATGATGAAGATCATCGCGGTCAGGAAGTACTTGATGGGAAAGCGATGCGGCCCGACCGGCTGCGGGGTCGGCTCGATCCCGCACTCGTAGAAGTCGAGCTTCGCGCGGTTGAAGCGCTTCGGTCCGATGAACGGTGCGATGGCGGCGGAGAATGTGGCGAACGCCAAGGCCAAGGCGAACAGCATCACGATCGGCAGGTACGGCGCGAGCATGGGACCTGCTTCCTTCTCTCTCCTCAGTCTTGCGGCGTTGCCAGGCTAGACGCCGCGCGGGCCTAACGGACGGCCGGGGTTAGCCGGGTAAGAACGTTGATGATCCGGTCGGAAACGTCACCGCCGGTGGGGTCATGCAGGTTGGCGAGCAACTTGAGCACGAAGCGCATCAGGGCTGGGTGCGGCAGTCCGTGCCGGGTACATGCACGCATGACTGCGGGCCGGCCGATCAGTTTCACGAAGGCGCCGCCCATGCGGTAGTAGGCGCCCCACTCGTCGGCCATCCGGTCCGGGTACTGCTGCAGCATCCGCTCGCGCGCGGGGCCGGCCGCATGCGACAGCGCGCGCACCACGGCCTCAGCGGCAAACTTGCCAGACTCCATGGCGTACGGAATGCCCTCGCCGTTGAACGGGTTCACCGATCCACCGGAGTCGCCCACGAGCATCAGACCGCGCGTGTAGTGCGGGGTGCGGTTGAAGCCCATCGGCAACCCGGCGCCGCGGGTCGGCCCAACCGCGTTCTGCTCGCGCAATCCCCACTCCTCGGGGGTGCCGTCGAGCCAACGCGTGAGCAACGTGCGGTAGTCGGTCTTCTGGAAACCGGCCGAGGAGTTGAGGACGCCGAGGCCGACGTTGACCGTGCCGTCGCCCATGCCGAAGATCCACCCGTACCCGGGCAGCAGCTTCGCGTCATCCGCTCCGGGTGGCCCGTCCCAGATCTCGAGCCACGACTCGAGGTAGTCGTCGTGGGTGCGCGGGCTGTCGTAGTAGCGGCGCACGGCGACACCCATCGGCCGCTTGTCGTTGCGGTGCAGGCCGAGATGCTGGCCGAGCTTGCCCGACACGCCGTCGCACGCGAGCACCACCGGCGCGCGGTAGAAGACCGCGTCTTTCTCCGGGCCGGCCTTCGCCGCGACCCCGGAGATCCGGCCGGCGCGGTCGAACACGGGCTCGGTGACCGAGGTCTGCTCGTGCATGATCGCACCCGCCTCGACGGCTCGCCGGGCGAGCAGGGAGTCGAGGTCGGCCCGCGGCCGGACCAGGCCGTAGGGCGGAAATGCCGTGAGGTCAGGCCAGTCGAGGTAGAGGCGCAGGCCGCCGCCGATCACGCGCAGGCCCTTGTTATGCAGCCAGCCGGCGTCCTCGCTGACGTCGATGCCCATGTCGATGAGCGCCCGGGTGCCGCGCGGGGTCAACCCGTCGCCGCAGACCTTGTCCCGCGGGAACGTCGACTTCTCGAGCATCAGGACGTCGAGTCCGGCGCTTGCCAGCCAGTACGCGGCGCTGCTGCCGGCCGGTCCGGCGCCGACCACGATGGCGTCGGCGTCGTAGCGGCGCGAGTCGGGCAGTTCGCCAGGACGGCCGGCGGGCGCAACTGCCGTCATAGCGCTCTCCCGTCTGGCCTTGCGGATACCTTGTGAACGGCTTCACGAGCAGTTCGTTTTGAGTGTAGGCGTCGCATGAGAGTGCACATCCCGGGGGCACTGCGGGCTGTTGCCCTCCCCTCTTTTTTTTCGAGTTGTCATACCTGCGGCGCGTGCTCGCCCGCCGCAGGTATGACAACTCGAAAGGCGGCGGCGGCGCTTGCGCTAGTTTCGGCGCCGTGGCGTCGGACGACTTCGAGGCTGGCACCGTGAGGGCCGGCATGCGCCGCGTTTCGGTCGTGGGCAATTCCGGTTCGGGCAAGTCGACCCTGGCCCGCGCGCTCGCCGAGCGGTTGGGTGCGCCCTACGTCGAACTCGACTCGATGCACCACCTGCCGGGCTGGACGCCGATCGACCAGGAGGAATTCGCTGCCCAGATCGGGCAGATCGTGGCCGGTGACTGCTGGGTGATCGACGGGAACTACAGCGCGGTGCAGCCTCTCGTGTGGGCACGCGCCGACACCGTGGTCTGGCTCGACCCGCCGCGCCGGGTGGTCATGCGCCGGGTCGTGCGGCGCACGATCACGCGAGGCGTCACCCGCCGCGAGCTGTGGAACGGAAATCGCGAGTCGCTTCGCAATCTGCTCTCGCGCGATCCGGAGCAGAACATCGTCATCTGGGCTTGGCGCAACCACGCGACGTACCGCGACCGCTACGCGACGGCGGCGAAGGACCCCGCGAACGAGGCGCTGCGCTTCGTCCGGATCGGCTCACCCGACGACGCGCGCCGCCTGCTCGCCTCGATCGAGCCGGATCCCCCGCGCTGACGAACGGGCGCCCGACCTCAGAGGCACACGTCGAAGCCGAGCGAGCGGCGATACACCGCCTGCGGCAGCACCTGCGGACCGGCCGTCTTGAGCGAGAGCGTCAACACCGGACCGTCGACGGACGACGAATCCACGACGAGCGCGTCCGGCGAGGCGCCCAGCGCCTGACTCACGACCGGCGGGGCAGCTGATCGCGCCTGGCGATTCGTCCGCGCCGCGGCGGAATCATGGAAAACGAGCGCTGCCGTTCCCGTGTGGGCCGCTGCGTCGGGCACGCCGATGACGTCGACGGTGAATGGCGAGTAGCTGCCCAGCGCGCTGAACTTCTGGCGCAACACGGCCAGCGCGTAAGACGTCGCGGACTTCCCGGTCAGGCTCCCGACCGGCGGGCAGGCGGCGTCTCCGGTCGACACCGCCGCGCCGACCACCATGCCCACGTGCCGCACCGCGGTCCGGACGTCGGCCCTGCTGCCGAGGGACGGCCCTCCGTCGAGGACGGACTGCACCATCTTGGGGTCGCCGCTAGCGACAAGCAGATGCCTCGCGCGATCGAGGCCCACCGCGCGCATCCAGATCTGCCAGATGCGGTTCGTATCCGTCGGCATCGCCGAACGCTTGAGCAGGTCGTAGCCGTTCGTGTGCGACTGCTGGTAGCCGAACGTGATCAGCCGGTCGGCTATCTTGCGCAGGTCGGTCTTGGGGTCGAACTTGAGGACGGTAACCGGCGCGCTCTCGGGCAGCGTCAGGTCCGCTTCCCATTGCGCATCCGTCGAGCGGAAGCCGAGATCGCTCTGAATCGGCAGGTCGGACGAGACCAGAGCGCCGGCGAACTCGGGCGCCTGCTGCGCGACATTGCCGTGGCCGAGCGCCGACCAGTCGGTGTAGAGCACCGCGGAGGCCGCCTGCGGAGTCAGCGCGAGCGCGGCGGCCAAACCACTGTGCGCTGCGGACTTGGACGAGTCGCACGCGCAGAGACCGACGGCCATGAGCATCGCGACGCCGAATGTCCGGAGTGCGCGCATGGGCAGACCGTATCGGACGCGATCGCAGGCTGGCATGCTCGAGGTGTGGATGCCCCGGATGCCCCAGCGGTACGCGACGGCGCAGCGGTCGATCTGGACGTTGGCACGCTGTACAAGATCCTCAAGCTGCGGGTCGACGTGTTCGTGGTGGAGCAGGTCTGCCCGTACCCCGAACTCGACGGCCGTGACCTCGAGCCCGGCACACGTCAGGTCTGGACAGAGTCCGCCGGCGAGGTGCTGGCCACGCTGCGCCTGCTCGACGACGGCTCAGCTTTACGCATCGGCCGGGTGGCGACGGCGGCTACGGCACGTTCGGCGGGCCACGCCGGGCGCCTGATGGCACACGCCCTGGAACTGGCGAGCGGGCGCGACGTCGTGCTCGACGCGCAGTCCTACGTGCAGGGCTGGTACGAGCGTTTCGGCTTCAAGGCCGACGGCGACGAGTTCGTCGAGGACGGCATCGCGCACGTGCCGATGCGTCGCGTGGCCACAGAGGGCGGCTGAGTCCTTCGCCGGTCTTCATGTGTACTGGGCAATCGGTGGCGGCGCGGGGTTACCCAGCCGTGGGGCAACCGGCTGCCATAACCGGCGCACCCGCCCTGAGGATCAGACCGGGTGCTCGCGCAGGCGCCGTGCAGCGAGGCCGTACTTCACTTCGCGCTTCACCTGCGCCCGCGCCCGCTCGCGGGCCTTCTCGAAATAGCCTTTGGGGTCGGCCAGCATGCGCTCGGCCCGATCATCGTCGTCATTGACCACGATGGCCTCGGCCATTCGACGCACCTCCTGAGACCGTCTCGCCGCACTCGAGCATCACCCTACTGCGTCACGAACCGAAGGCGAGCGCATCGGCGAGCAGTCCGGCGAGCAGGCGCAGCAGCGGAACGTCACCTTCGCTGAGATCGCCGGACAGCAGCGAGTCGACGGAAAGCATCCCGTAAGCCTCGTCGCCGGCGACCACGGGCACTGCCAGAAATGTCTGGTATTCATGCGGATGGAATGGATCCCATCCGGTCGGCGGCGACACGCGCACGTCCTCGCAGAACAGGTGCGTGTTGGTGGCGAGCAGTTCGAACACGATGTCGCCTCGCGGCGTGCCCTCGACAAACGTCGTGCGAGCGGGCTCGGCCCGTCCCTCGTTCAGGATGGGCCGCAGCTTGCGCGGCGAACCGTCGTCGAGCCGGAACCAGCAGGCCCGCACTCGGTCGGGTCCGATCAGCAGCGCGGCCGAATACAGCACCATCGGGATCGTCTGCTCCCGAAGTTCCTCGCGCTCTCGGCGACCGCCGGCAACGGCGATCCGGCCTAGCTGGCGCACGATCGGATCGAGCGCGTCGTTCATCGCCACCCGCATATCGACCGCGACGATTTCGGTCGCGTGACGCTCGCGCTCACGGCGACGCTGCTCGTAGGCCTGGATGACCACGGCGACGACAACCGCGAACAGGTTGGCGGCGATCCATACCACGCGCGTCCCGCCATGGCTCGTCCCTAGGAGGATGGACGAGAGGGCTGCCAGAACCAGGGCGGCGGCGGTAAGCGCGGTCGTCGCAAAGGCACGGGCGTCCCGACTGATCATGACCGCGACGGTATCGGCAATTGGCGCGAGGCCGACAATGGGCACCTCGCCGCGCCCGCGTGGGCTCAGGTGCGCGGCAGGCTGAGTTTCTGCAACTCGTCGAGTTGGGTCGATGTGCCCACGGCGATCAGGATCATGCCCGGCTTGAGCCGGGTATCGGGACTCGGGTTGGTGAGGAACTGGCCAGCGGGATCCTCGCGAACGGCAAGCAGCAACACCCCGGTCTTCTCGTCCAGGGCGGCATCACGCAGACACCTGTCGATCAAGGCAGAGCCCGTCGCGATCTCGACCTGCTCCATCCGATAGTCGAGTGACTCGTCGTGCATCACCACGTCGACGAAGTCGGCGACATGCGGCTGCAGCGCAAAGGCCGCCATGCGGCGGCCTCCGATCAGTTGCGGGTTGACCACGCGGTCGGCACCTGCGCGGGCCAACTTCGACTTCGACGCGTCGTTGCGGGCCCGGGCGATGATGATCAGGTCAGGCCGTAGCGCGCGGGCCGACAACGTGACGTACACGTTGTCAGCGTCGGAGTCGAGCGCGGCGATGAGCGCGTGCGCGCGCTCCAAGCCGGCGGCAGCGAGAACCGCGTCGTCGGTGACGTCGCCCAGCACGTTGGCATGCTCGATCCCCTGCAATCGGACCGGATCCCGGTCGACAACGACAACCGTGCACCCGGTCGTGTGCAGATAGCCGGCGCTGGATCGACCGACCCGGCCCCATCCGCAGATGATGACGTGGTCGCGCATCCGATCAATGTTGCGCTCCATTCGGCGCCTCCCCATCTGTATCCGCAGGTGTCCTTCGATAAGTCCTTCGAGCACCACGCCGAGGGTGTACAACGCCGTGCCGACGCCGAGCAGGATGAGCAGGATCGTGAACAACTGTCCGGCCGCGCTAAGCGGGCGCACCTCACGAAAGCCCACGGTGGTCACCGTGGTGACCGTCTGGTACAGCGCGTCGAGGACGCTGAATCCGAGGATGATGTAGCCGACGGTGCCGACGACGATCACCAGGGCGAGCGCCAGCAACGCCCGCCGGATCCGTCGCACCGTCCCCACTCACGGATTGTGGGCCGATCCGGTGAGTCTGCCCAGCGGGACGCGTTGCGCTGCGCGGAACGTCCCGCGCTTTCCGAGCAGGCGTTGTCGACGTTCGAGATGAAGTAGCTGTTGTCGAATGTCGGCGTGGTCTCGGTCGTGCAGTCGGAATCCGTCGAAACACTGCAGGTGCGCCACCTCGGTCAGCGTTGCCCCGATACGCTCACGCGCCTGGGATCTGCTTATCAGGCCGAGATCGTGGGCGGCCGCCACCGCCTACAAGTACCACCGCCTACAAGTACCACCGCCTACAAGTACACGCCCCGTTGGACGCGGCGTGTACCGGCTCGAAGTTCCACGTGTCGCGGGCGGGCGGGCGATCGTGCAACCCAGTGCGGCGTAGGGACGCCGAATGTTGCACGATCTGCCGAAGACGCGTGGGCAGTCGATACTGACCACAATCGCCGAATCAGCCAGCTATTGCTAGGTCGTGCCAGCTTGTGCCACAGGCAGGCAGGCGGCATCACCGACAGCTTTTCGACAGCTTCGCTTCAGGCTGACCGTAGGAACGGCTCGCAGATTGGAGGCAACCGGCGGCCACACGGGCCGTCCGAGAACGAAGGAAGTCAGCCTCCAATGACTATGTATGGCAACGAACCACCGCGTCGGCGCCTCGGAAAACCGCAGGCAATCGGCTTGGTCGCCGCAGGAGCGCTCGCCGGCGGCATTCTCGCTGCCGCAATCAGCGCCTCGGCAGCGTCCGGCTCCGGCTCCCCCACAACGACCAGTCCCAGCACATCGAGTTCGTCGAGTTCCGCGACAGGCGCACCGCACGGGATGCCACCGCGCGGGCATGGCGGGTCCGCACCGGTTCGCGGCGACGAGAAGGCGCTGAACGCCGCGGACGCCGCGAAGGTGAAGGCCGCTGCGCTCAAGGCAGTCCCCGGTGGGACCGTCTACCGCGTCGAGACCGATGCGGGCGATGGCGTCTACGAGGCGCACATGACCAAAGCCGACGGAACCGAAGTCACCGTCAAGCTCGACAAGTCATTCGCGGTCACCAAGATCGAGACCGGCATGGGCAGCGGGGATCCGGCGCCTGCCGGGCGGCCCGGGACGGGGCACTGATCGCGGCATTCACCGGGCCGAGTGTGATCAGGGTGGCGCGCGCGACGCTCGTTCCGCGCGCCACCGCCGTGTCTGCTCGCCGACCAGTCACACAGCTGACGCTGAGCAGGCACCTGGCAGGCATACAGCACGTCCATAGACCCTGTGATCATGAACGCGGCCGCCGGATCGTCCTCCCGCCTGCGGTACGACGCCGAGCGCCCGCGCCTGACCCGCCCGGACGGTAGTCCCGTGCGCGTCCTGGTCGTCGACGACGAGACGACCCTGTGCGACCTGATGTCGATGTCGTTGCGCTACGAGGGATGGGACGTACGCAGCGCCACCGACGGCCTGAGCGCCACCCGCCTTGCGCGCTCGTTCCGCCCGGACGTGGTTGTCCTCGACGTGATGCTTCCCGACATCGACGGCCTGGAAGTGCTGCGCCGGCTACGGGCGCACACCCCGTTGGTGCCAGTCCTGTTCCTGACGGCTCGCGATGCCGTGGAGAATCGCATCGCCGGGATCACCGCGGGCGGCGACGATTACGTGACCAAGCCGTTCAGCCTCGAGGAGGTGGTGGCGAGGCTGCGCGGACTCGTCCGGCGCAGCGGGCTCACCACCGATGGCGCGTCGGTCGTCGTGGTCGGCGATCTCATCCTGGACGACGACAGCCACGAGGTCCGGCGAGGCGGCGAGCTCGTGAAGCTGACGGCCACGGAGTTCGAGTTGCTCCGATACCTCATGCGCAATTCGCGGCGGGTGCTGTCGAAGGCGCAGATCCTGGACCGGGTCTGGAACTACGACTTCGGCGGCCGGGCCAACGTCGTCGAGCTGTTCATCTCCTCGCTGCGCAAGAAGATCGATGCCGGACGCGCGCCGATGATCCACACCGTTCGCGGCGCCGGGTACGTGCTGAAACCCGCGGACTGATGCACATCTCGTGGCGGCCGGGGCGCGGGCTGACACCGCGATGGTCGCTTCGCGCGCGACTGCTGACGGCCCTGGTCGGTCTGCTGGCGCTCGTCTGCCTGATCGTCGGGACCACCACCACTGTTGCGATCAAGCAGTTCCTGATCCACCGCCTGGACGCCCAGGTCACCGCGGCGGGTGGTCGTTCCGCCGATGCGGGCGGCGGCGGGGGGCCCGGATCCGGGTCACCGCGCGGCGGGTCGCCCGGTGGCGGCTCCGGCGAGGTGCCAAGCGGTGCTGACGGCGGCGTGCAGTTCCTGCTCAGCCCGGGCCAGTCGACGGGCACGCTCGGGGCCCGCATCGTCAACGGCAAGGTATCGGCGGCCGGCGTGCTCAGCGACGCCAGCCCGCAGCCGGCCGTGCAGGTACTGGCCGGCGACCAGTCAGCGAGCCTGCTGCGCCTGCCGGCCGACGGCACCGCCCATACGCTGCGGATCGGGTCACTCGGCGAGTACCGGTTGCTTGCCCGCCAGGCCGCCGATGGCGACATCCTCGTCACGGGCCTGCCCCTCAACGACCTGAACGCGACGGTTTACCGGCTGATCGCGGTCGAACTTGCCGTCGCCGCGGCCGGACTGCTGGCCGCCACCGTGGTCGGGCTCGTCATCGTGCGTCGCTCGCTGCGTCCGCTCAAACGGGTGGCCGCCACCGCCACCCGGGTCACCGCGCTGCCGCTGGACCGCGGCGAGGTGGCCCTGTTCGAACGCGTGCCGCCGTCCGACAGCGATCCGCGAACCGAAGTGGGCCAGGTGGCGACGGCGCTCAATCACCTGCTCGGCCACGTCGGAGCCGCGTTGGCCGCGCGGCAGGCCAGCGAGACAAGGGTCCGCCAGTTCGTCGCGGACGCCAGCCACGAACTGCGCACACCTCTCGCCGCCATCCGCGGCTATACCGAGTTCACCCTGCGCGAGGCGGACTCCTTCTCCCCCGACGTAAACCACGCGTGGCAGCGGGTGGAATCGGAGACCCAGCGGATGACCGGGCTCGTCGAGGATCTGCTGCTGCTCGCGAGGCTCGATTCCGGCCCGGCCCTCGAGTTCGGCGAGGTCGATCTCACCGGCCTGGTGATCGACGCCGTGAGCGATGCCGCCGCGTCCGACTCCGATCACAAGTGGCGACTGGACCTGCCGGACGAGGCGGTGCTGGTGACCGGCGACGCGGCGCGCCTGCACCAGGTCATGGCCAACCTGCTGTCCAACGCGCGTTGCCACACCCCCGCGGCAACGACAGTCACCGCGACAGTGCGCGCAGAACCCGGGTATGCGGTGCTCACCGTCGTCGATGACGGACCCGGCATCCCCGCTGCGTTGCAGCCGATGGTGTTCGAACGTTTCGCACGCGGCGATCGCTCGCGCTCGCGCGGTGCGGGCAGTACCGGACTGGGCCTGGCCATCGTCGATGCGATCGTCGCTGCCCACGGCGGGACCGTGAGCGTGATCAGCCGGCCGGGTCACACCGCATTCGAGGTTCGCCTGCCGAGATTGCGTTGAGTGATGCGTTACCCGTTGAGTGGTGCGCTAGAACGCACCACTCAACGCAGAACGCACCACTCGACGGGACCGAGTTCGGCCTTCGTAGACTCGGCGCCGTGTTGCGCGCGGCATTGGTCCTGGTTCTCACATCCGTACTGGTTGCCGGTTGCGCCCATACCGATCACGGGCCGTCCGGAGATCAGACGGTGACCACCACGACCACCCAGACCACGACCCGGCCACGAACCTCACCCGGCGGGCCGGTCGACGTCGGCCCGACCACCTCCGCAGACGGCGACTGTCCGCTGCTCGACACCGCGGCCGCAGCGTCGGACGTCGGGGTCCGGATGGGCCGGGTGGCCGTGCTCAGCAGCAGCGGCAAACCGGTCGGCTGCCGTTTCTTCGCGAGCCAGGACCCGCCGTTCAAGCAGTCCGAGCATCTGCCCGGCCCGAATCAGCCGGTGCTGCAGATCGTCTCGTTCCGGTACAGCGACTCGACCACCGCCCACAACGCGATGGTCAAGCTGGCCGAGGCGGGCACGAACGCCCACCAGGACAACCTCGACAGCACGGCCGAGGGCATCTCCTACCAGGTGCGCTTCGATCCCGCCGACGGGAATCAGGACTGGGCGTATGCCTTCCGCAAAGACGTCACCGTCGTCGTCGTCACCACCGCGCAGCGCGACACCTCCTTTGACGCCAAGGCCGTGGCGTCAGCCGTCGTCGGCAAGTTCTGAACCGCTCGGCATAGATCTCGGCCAGCGCGCCCGCACAGCCATTCGCACGGCGTGATGTCGTGGCCGCCAGCCGCGAGGACACCGTCGAGGTAGTCGATCACCGCGACCCACCGCCGCTGCGGCCCGGGGTTCGGCCTAACGCGGGGCGAGCCTCTTGTCCGGGTCGTACAGCACGACCGTGCTGGCGATGTAGTCGTGGATGGTCTTACGTTCCCGGCCGGTGACCATGAGGATGAACGAGACGAGGAGGCTGATGACGCTGAGCAGTCCTTCGACGATACGACCGGCGATCTCGCGAAGCGCCATTCGCCCGAACGTGGCAACCTGGCGGCTTTCGGGGTGCCAGACACGCATGCCCAGCACCTGCAGGGCCGGTGTCTGGCCGCGGCCCCAGATGACCAGGCCCCACACGACGTAGCCGATTCCGAGCGTGATGATGAACAGCACACCGGCGAGGAAGAACGCACCGACCCGCCGGCCGACGCTGGCCAGCTGGATGCCCTGCGGCAGCGGTAGTCCGCTTTCGGGATCCAGGTACATGCCGGGCGGCGCACTGCCAGGTGCCGCCTGCCCGTATCCATAACCTGCGGCCATCGGCGGTGCCGACGGGAACGACTGCTGTTGAGGCGGATAGCCCTGTGGCTGCCCCGGTGGCGGCGGGTAACCCTGCCCCGGCGGCGGGTAACCCTGCCCCGGTGGCGGGTAACCCTGGCCCGGCGGCGGGTAGCCCTGCGGCTGGCCCGGCGGCGGGTAACCCTGGCCCGGCGGCGGGTAACCCTGGCCCGGCGGCGGGTAGCCCTGCGGCTGTCCCGGCGGCGGGTAACCCTGGCCCGGCGGCGGATAGCCTTGATCCGGTGGCGGGAAACCCTGATCCGGTGGCGGGTAATTGGGCTGCGGCGCCTGATTGTTCGGGTCAGGGGGTTGCGTCATCGCTTCCTCGTCTCGATCCCGGCGCGCGCTGCAGGCCAGCGTCGCCGTCGGTAGCGTAGCGGCATCCGGCCCGTGTCGCCGCAGATGCCGCCATCCGATACGGCGGTTTTGCCCGTTGGCGATATCGGGAAAACGCGATGGAAGATCCGCCGCGTCGACAACAACTTCGCACGCAGATGGGTGCCCACCGAGTTGGGCCGCATAACGATGGGAGCCGTCGTGATGTCGACGCTGCCGACCCGAAACCGCTGTCGGCCGCAGTGGCGACGCAGCTCCGCTGCCGTCGCGGCGCATCTCGGCGCGTCCCTGGCCGTCGACGCACTGAAAGCTGCTGCCGTATCTGCGGCCGGTCGGGCGCAAACTCTGCGGTACGGGAAGCTGAATCCCGCGCCAACTGCCGGGTCTGCGCGCACGATCCGAGGTGTTCGACCGACGTGCGACGCCGCCACCGGCACCGTACCCGCGAGAGCAGATTACCCGGACAAAAACCCGGTGCCGTTTACGTCTAGCGCACGATGTGCCACTCGTCGTAACATCACGGTGCGCCCCGACCACCTGGCATCCCTCCCGCTTGGTGGCCGGGGTCGTCCAATGTCTGGGCCGCCTCACCTGGGAGGTCGCCGATCCGGCGCGCGGCGCAGGTAGCGTCCACCAGGTGGCAGATGCCAACTGGGCCCGCAACGTCACGTTCCGCGCCCGCGGGTACCACTCGCCGACATCGATAGTGCGGGTGCAGGAACTGGTGGCGGGCAGCGACCGCGTCCGCGCGCTCGGCACTGCCCATTCCTTCAATCGCGTCGCCGACACCACCGGCGATCTCGTGTCGGTGGGCCAGCTGCCGGAAGTCATCGAGATCGACACGGCGCGCGCGCAAGTCATGGTGAGCGCGGGTCTTCGGTACGGCGAGCTTGGCCCGCACCTGTACGAGGCCGGTTTCGCCCTGCCCAATCTCGCATCCCTGCCGCACATCTCGGTGGCCGGCGCCTGCGCGACGGGCACGCACGGTTCGGGAGTCACACTCGGCAACCTCGCAACGCAGGTCGTCGGTCTCGAGATGGTCACTGCCTCCGGCGATCTCGTCGACCTGCATCGCGAAGCAGACCCCGAACGGTTCGCCGGTGCGGTGATCGCGCTGGGCTGCCTCGGCATCGTCACACGCCTGACCCTGCAGCTCGTGCCGGCCTTCGACGTAGCGCAGTCCGTGTACGTCGACCTGCCAGATGACCAGCTCGCCGAACACCTCCCGGAGATTCTCGCCGGTGGCTACAGCGTCAGCGTGTTCACCGATCTGCACACTCACCGCGTTTGGCGCAAGCGCCGTGCGGTCGAGCCGGCCTCGACCGAGCCTTGGTTCGGTGCGCGGCTCGCAGACGGTCCGCAGCACCCCACGTCGGGCATGCCGACGCAGAACTGCACCGAACAGCTCGGCGTGCCTGGGCCGTGGTACGAACGGCTTCCGCATTTCCGCCTTGAATTCAGGCCGAGCAATGGCAACGAACTGCAGTCGGAGTATCTGCTCGACCGCGGCGATGCGACTCGTGCGCTTGCCGAGCTTCGCGCCTTGAGCGACCAGATCACTCCCGTCTTGCGGATATGCGAGATCCGCAGCGTCTCGGCCGACGATCTTTGGCTGAGCACGAGTCACCGGCGCGACAGCGTGGCGTTCCATTTCACCTGGATCGCTGACGAGGTGGCGGTGGCGCCCGTCGTCGCCGCTATCGAGCGCCGGCTCGCGTCCTTCGGGCCGCGGCCGCATTGGGGAAAGGTCTTCGGCATCGCGCCGGATACCGTTCGCCGGCAGTACGAGCGGATGGACGACTTCGGCCGTCTCATGCTCGAATTCGACCCGACCAGGAAGTTCCGCAACGACCTTGTCGATCGTTACCTGGTCTTCTCGTAGCCCGCCCGGAAGAACGCAACCGCGTCATCTGTCGACGCGATCTTGTCGATCGTCGTGGCCGCGCCGAAGACCGCGTTCCAGAAGTCGTCACGGGCCGGCGGACCGCCATGCGGGCCGACGTACAGATACGGCTCGTCAATGTGCTCGTCGCCTGGTGAAGCGCCGTAGTTCACCGATCCGATTGTGATGCCGATGTCGAAATGCTCGGGCCACAGAATCGGCGTCTGAGCCGGCACATCGAGATCGGACACCAGACGATCCAGTGCGGTGTCGGCGAGTTCGTACCAGTCAGCGAGGACCAGCGCGCTCTGCGGGTCGAGGTTCAGCGGGGCGTCCGGCTCCAACGGAGTCGCCGGCGGATACGCACTGTCGGGCATGCCCGGCGTGATACCTACGAATCGCGCAACCTCACCGATCGTGGTCAGCGCGGTCGTGTGCACGCCCGCGTTGTCGGTGACGACAAGTTGCGTGTTCACGATGCTCAGGTGACGGCCGCCGCGCAGCGAATGGACCGTCTGAAATCCGCCGGGGAACGGCCGCAGGGAGATCTCGCCGGTATCGGCATACTGCGCCGCGGCCAAGACATGTTCAGCGACTCGATGCCAGCCCTCACGCGTCGCTGCGAGGCGCATGGTGGGCCGTGACATCGTGATGTCCTTTCGTCGCGGCAGGCCACGCAGCGTTTCACGGGCATCGCCGGATACAGGTGACCGTATCGCGGACTCGCTCTCTTGCCATCCGATGCGGGCGCATTCGATGTGTCAGGCACGACGTTTGCCGGATTCCGGCGCGGTGATCCGAAGTCTGTACCGGCTGTTCCTGAGGATTGACTCGGGCGTGCTGGGGCTGTCTGGCCTTTCGGTCGAGTTATCGATCGGCGCCTGCCGGGCAAAACTCGCCGGGCCCGCAGGTGTCTCGCGATGCTCGGGCATGGCCGCTGTCGGTGACGTCGTGCCGCTAGCTCGGCGATGCCGGCGCACGGTCCCACTTGCGGCGTCGGTAGCCGTTGCGGGTCCTGAGCTCGCAGTGCGAGCACCGCGTCGACCTCGACGCTCATCAGCGCCTCGGCGAACCGGGTGGCCATGGCCTGCCGCAGATCTGACCTCGTAGGCCGGGCGCAGATCGGCGCTCGGCTGAGCCCAGCTACTCGTGCGACCATCCGGCCACATCGACACGGGCCCGCGCGACCATCACGTTCTCCTCACCCGAGAGTACGTGCTCGCCGGGCTGACTAGCCCTGGAGCTCGAATCTGCCTGAAATATAAGGAGATTCTGCCTGGACGGGGTCTGTGGTGATCGGGTAATATCGCACGCATGTCCTGCATCTCTGCTTGAGTGCAGTAGTCCTTTAATAGCCGTGGATTAGCTCCTTGAGCGGGTGCGGGTCGGTGTCGACGGCTTGTTGGAGCAGCCGGTAGAAGAGCATGCCCCGGGCTCGGGAGTTCCGGCGGTTGAACCGGAAGCTGAACTCGTCGAGGTAGTAGGGCATGTGGCGGTGGCTGAGCCGGTAGTGCAGCGTGCCGGCGATCCAGCGTTTGAGCAGCGAGGACACCAGGTGCGGTCCGGGCATGACCGCGTCCAGGTCGGCGGTCTTGTAGCCGACCGTCGCGTGGTGGATGTATCCCCGGTCGGTGAGCCGGCTGAACATGCGCGCGCCGTCGGTGTGGACGGTCGAGCCGGGCGCGACGACTTCGCAGGCGAACTCGACCATGTCCACGCCGCCGCGGATCTCGGGTAGTTCCAGGCGGACTCGGCCCAGGCGGCCACTCGGTGTGCGTTCCACGGCGATCGTGACCGGGACCTTGTCGCTGGCGCCGCCTTTCTTGCCCTTGCTCTGCCCGCCCAGAAAGCTCTGGTCCAGTTCCACGACGCCCTCGAGCAGATCCCGGTCCGGGCGCACCATGGCCCGGCGCAGCTTGTGCAGCCACGCCCACGCCGTCTCATACGAGCCGAACCCCAACGCATCTTGCAGGCCCTTGGCTGAGACCCCGTTCTTCTGCGAGGTCACGAACCACACCGCGGCGAACCAGGTCGAGATCGGGCTATGCGAGCGGTGAAAGATCGTCCCGGCCGTGACCGAGGTCTTCAGTCCGCACTCGGCGCACATCCACAAACCCCGCGCAGTCGGCCACGACGTGCCGCAACCGCACCGCGGGCAGGAGAACCCATCCGGCCACCGCAACCGCGTCAGGTACTGCAGACACGCTGCATCGTCGGGGAACCACGACCGGAACTCCTGATACGTGCGCGGGTAGTCCACCCCACCCAACGGGCGCTCAGCACTCACATTCCGAGGCTACTGCACTCAAGCAGAGATGCAGGACGCATGTTCGAGGTCGATGAGTGGCAGCCGCCCACCGCGGCGCCGCCGTTGAGTCTCGCGGAGATCACCGAGGATCCGGATCAGGCCGCGGCCTGGTTGGCGGTTGAGGCGCCGGGTCCGGATGCGGTGGCGGGGTTGTCGCTGCTCGACCCGGGCGTGCTGTCGCACGCCGGGCGGGTGGATGCGCTGGTCGCGATCGAACGACACCTGGCGTGGCTTTCCGGGATGCAGCAGCGGCTGTTGGCCGCGATGGCCGCCGACGACACGTCTGAGGATCGGTGGGTGCGTGAGGAGGTCGGGTGTGCGTTGCGGCTGTCGGCGCTGACCGCGCAACGCCGTATTGCAGTGGCGGAAACCTTGACCGGCGCGTTGGCCGCGACGGGGCGGGCGTTGCACCGGGGCCGGATCGGCTACCTGCACGCAATGTCTCTGGCCGAGACCACCTACGGGCTTGACGCTGATGTTGCCTCGGCGGTGCAAGATCGAGTGCTGCCGCGGGCGGGCGGGCAGACACTGGCCGAGTTCAAACGCTCCCTACGCCGCGCGGTACACACGCTGAACCCGGCCCGGGTCGAAGAACAACGCGCCCACGCGATGACCGAACGCCGCGTGTGCGTGACTGCCCGCGATGACGGCATGACCGAACTGTGGGCCCTGCTGCCGGCCGAGGGTGCTGCCGCGGTGATGGCCGCCATCAACTGCCTGGCCTCGGTCACCTCCGCGACCGACCTGCGGACCGCGGATCAGCGCCGCGCCGACGCCCTCGTCGACCTCGGCATCACCGCCCTGCACGACCCGCACCTGCCGAAAGCACAGGGCATGCGCCCCTCGATCCACGTGACCGTGGCCGCGTCCACGCTGCTCGGCCTCGACGAACAACCCGGCGAACTGGCCGGACACGGACCCATCCCCGCCAGCCTCGCCCGCCGGCTGGCTGGCCGCCGACGAAACCGGCACCTGGCGACGGCTGCTCACCGACCCCGCCACCAACACCCTGCTCGACTACGGACACACCACCTACCGACCCCCACGCGACCTCACCGACTTCGTCATCGCCCGCGACGGCATTTGCGCCTTCCCCGGCTGCCCGCGTAACGCCGCCCACTGCGACATCGACCACCGCATCCCCTACAGCAAAGGCGGATCAACCAACCCCGAAAACCTGGCAGCGCTGTGCAGACGGCATCACCGCCTCAAACACGAGGCGCGCTGGCGTCTGGACAGAACCACCAACGGCAGCTACCACTGGACCAGCCCCACCAGACACACCTACCAATCACAACCACCCGACCAAACCCACGACACGACCACCGACCCCGACCCGCCACCGTTCTGACCCTGGCAGCTCCGTGGCCAGATTCGACCCTGTTGTTGATCTTCGGATCTCGTCGGTCGGGCTGCGCTGCCCGCTACTGCGAGCGGCCCGTCGGGCCTGGGTGAAGGACTGCGGGTGCGGCGGGATTGGTGGTTCAGATCGCTCAGCCTCATCGGTGCCTTCCGAGCTAGAGCCTGCGCTCACCGCTGGTGCGAGCAAGGCCGCCGTGAGAGCGAGCACCGCAGCTATCCGTTCGGCTGGATAGGAGAAGCGTCAGCTGATCAAGGTCCTAGCTACTACTGGCTGGGCGCCGCCAGCCTCGACGGCCTGCCGCACGCCGCGGCGGACCCGGCCTTCGACCTGCTCTGGGCGTTGACGCCAGCGCCATACTCTGGCGTATGGCGGCCCGGGAAGGGCTCACAAACGCGCTGGCATGCCTGATCAGGCATGCCAGCGCGCCTTCGCCCCAAGCGTCAGTAACTGAACTGTTGTAGCTGCCGGCCATCCGCACCGTACGTCCAACCGGTGCGAGTTGCCGGATCGATCTGAATGCTGTGACGAGACACGAACGAATCATCGATGATCGATGGACTCACCGTGCCCCACAGGTTGAACGTCGACATCTTCTTGAGCACCTTGCCGGTGTTGAGGTCGATGACTGAGATGGAACTCATCGGGTTGTTGTTCATCGGGCATTTGAACGTCCAGCATCGGTCGTTGCCTTGCAGGGAGCCGACAAGTGCAACGTGATGGATGGAATCGATCACCGGGAACATCAGGGAAGGTGTGGCGGTGACGTCGATCGGCTGCCCGGGCTGCGCGCTCGCTTCGTCGACGGGAAGCAGGTTTCCGTCAGGGGCAAGCATCGCGATGGACGCCAGGCCCCCGGTGCTGAGGTAGCTGCTCGAACCGTCCTGGCTGGCCGCGAGACCGGTCACACACGGATCGGTCGACCCGGCCGACCCGACCGAACGAGCGTCCAGGTTGACTGTCAGAAGCTTTCCAGGATGGGCACGCCTGCAGTCGCCGGCGTTGATATTTCCAGACGCGAGCACCGCGTTGCCGGTTGCCCGATCGACATCCATCATGCCGTACGCAATGGGCGCGTCCGGCTGGTCGACAGCGATCGGCGACTGCATCGTGTTGGTGGTCAGGTCGAACGGAATCAGGCTGTGCGTGTTGTCGGCGTAGTGCCACACGACAATCGCGCCGCGATGCCGTGCCTGATCGACCTGTCCTGCCCACAGATCGAACTGGGAGCCCTCGACCGACACGTCGGACGTCTTGGTGTTGGTCCGCAGGTCATAGGTCTGCACCGACTGATCGGTCGACAACCCGTCACCGTCGATCAGGCCACGCCGCCCGATCAACGTCACGTCGTGGGCGGCATCGCTGCCATAGGTCTCGAAGAGGGTGCCTCCCTGCGGATCGCTGGCGAGGACTGAGCCATACGCGCCGGTGGTCGGGTCGTAGCGCAACAAGGCGGAGTCGCTCACCAAGCCGGTGCCTGGCCTCCACGTGTGCGTCGACACGACAGTCGCGTTGGGGCCCGCCACGGAGAAGTCCTCGATGGTGGATCGGCCGGGCAGCAGGCCGTCGTTGAGGACCATGAACGAGCTCGGCGACGCCTGTCCGACCGGCCGTCCTCGTGAATCGACCGGCATGACGCGCAGGGAATAGTCCAGCGACGTCGACAGGCCGAGTTTGACCGCGTCGAGAGTGGCCGTACCGCTTGCGGCTGGTAGTTGCCGGTAGGTGGTGGATCCGGTGTCGATGCCGTTGTTATCGCGCACGGATCCGTTGGGGTTGTTGAACGTCGACAGCGTGTAGTACAGGGTCGGCGCGGGTGCGGATATCTCCAGGACCGCCTTGGCCGCGCGGGGTGTGTGGCGTACGTCGTAGCCGACGGTGAAGGTCGGCGCCGATCGCAGCAGGTCTACCTCGTGCGCATCGGGCGACGCCGTGCCCGCGCCAAGCACGGGCGCGTTCGGGCGGGTAGCGGCAGCGCGATCGTCGAGCCGTACCGGAGCGAACTGTCCGTAGAGGGGGCTGTTCGGAATGTTGGTTTCTTGCAGGATGCCGACGCCGTAGATTCCCTCGCCGTTGCCGAATGCGCTGGCCGGCAACTCGATGGTGCCCGAGGTCGCGGTCAGGTCGACCCGGTAGCCGGCGTGGAAGCCGGGCGCTGCCGCCGGGCTCCAGTGCCCGGCCGTCGAGACGGCGAGTTGCGGGTGGTCGAGGCGCGTTACGCCGGTGAGGTCGTAGTGCACCGCGACGGTGTGGCCGGGGCGGATCACCGGCGCCACGACCGGTGCAAGCGCTTCGCCGTGGCTGCCGTCGGTGGGGCCGACGTTCAGACGCAGGTCGCGGCTGGCGACCACGTCGTGGCCCCGCACGATCTGGAATACCGCTGAGATCGCGCGGTCGTCAGTCGACACGATCGGCTGCCCGGCCGCGGTGAGCAGCTGGCTGGGCGTGATCCGCACCGACGGGGTGGTCGCGTCGAAGTTGGTCGAGCCGACCGTGAGCCGGTAGGTCGTGCCGGGCCCGGGCAGCGCGCCGGACAGATCGGCGCCGAAGGTGATCGGGCCGAACAGGTCCTGGCCGCCGTCGCCGCTCAGCGAGATCTCGGACGGGTCGGTGGCTTCGAAGAACGAGCCGCCGAGACCGCCGAGCTCTTGGCGGTGCGCCACCGAGACCCGCTCGATCGTCGGCGTCCCGACATCCGGCTTGCCGTCAGAAAGCACCGCGTCCACCGCGCTGCTCACGTCGATCTGCGGGCCGACGTTGAGCGGCTGGTCGATCTGCGGCGGGGTCGGCACGGCGCGCCCGGTGCGCTCGAGCAGGTCGCGCACCTGCAGCGGATCCAGGTGCTTGCCGCGTAGCCGCGCGGCCTGCAGCACCACCGCGGCGGCCGCGGCCGTCATCGGCGCCGACGCCGACGTGCCGCCTTCGAGCACCGGGATGACCGCCTGCGGCAGCCCGTGCGGGCCGACGAACGGATGGATGAACGAGGCGATCGCATCACTGGGCGCGGACACGTTCACCCGCGTCCCGAAGCCCGAGGAGAACGTCGTCGCGCCACTGACCCGCGTCGCGGCGAACGTGCCCGTCCTCGACAACGGCCCGCCCGCCTGCGGCGGCACCGCGACCGTGTCATCAGCGGTCGTACCGCCCACTGCGATCGCGCCACTGTCGACGACCCGGCTCGGCGTCGTGGAGTAGTAGTCGTCATCGATCGAGGTCGGCGCCTGCCCGCGGCGGGCCGTATCGGTCGGCGTGCTGCCACCGTCCGGGCCGACCGCAGCCGGGGTGACCAGCCGCGTGCCGTCATTGGACGAAACGGTCATCACGATGCCGTAGTGCTGCACCACCGCCGCGATCACGGCCTGCTGCACCGGGTCATCCTCCAGATAGCGACCCGGGAAACCCACCGAATCGGAACCGAAGCCCAGGCTGGCGTTGATCACATCCGGACGTGGGTTCTGCTCCGCCGCCGCCAGAATCGCCCCGGCGGTCTGCGAGTTCGTCGGCTGTGACGGGACAACGAGCCGGTAGGCCGCCCCGGGCGCGATACCCAACAGATCCGTCGCGTCCGAGCCGGTCCCATCCGGACGCTGCTGATCATGCGGAAGCGGCGCCATCACCCCGAAATCGAGCATGATCTCGGCCAGGTACGGGTCCTGATGCTCGGTCGTCCCGAGCGGATCCAACGTGCCGTCCGGCGTCGACGTGTACGTCGGGATCAGCGGCATCGACGGCAGATCCAGATAACGCTGACCGTCCTGCACCACCGTCGTCGGCCCCACATTCGCGGCATACTCATCGTCGCCGAACGCTGCCGTGCTCCGGTCGATCAGATCGCCCACGGACACATTCGTGATCGTCTCGCCCTGACCAGGCAACTGGCCGTAGCCGGACTCCATCCGCGTGTACGCCCCGACAGCATTTACCCCGTTGGCATTGAGGAAACTCTGCAACGACGACTGCAACCCGTAGTTCGACGGCACGTCGCCCTTACCGCTGGGCGCAGCCGCGGCCGGATGGCGGAGCGTCGGCAGGGTCGGCATCGGCACCGACGGCGTGTCCATCGCACTGACATAACGATCCGGCTCAGCGAAGGCAACTCCCGGCTCGGCCCGCAGCCGTGCCGCCGCCGCGACCGGGTCCTGCCCGTGTACCTGCACCACCTGCACCCGGGACAGATCAACGGCCCCCGCACCAAGACGCGCGCGCGCCGCCTGGGCAAGCGCGCCAACCTGCGCCGCCGGCGTCGCCCCGAACAACGGCGCCACCGACACCGCGTGCACCCCGGCCAACGCGCGATTCAGCGCCGGATCCGACGTCTGCGGGGCTCGGGTCGCCGCGGGCTTCGGCCCGACCGGCGCACCGGTCACCGTCGCCGCGCGCAGCGCCACGATCACCCGATCCGGCGCGACCGCACCGCGCTGCGTATCGGCCAACTGCCGGGCCACCTGTGCCTGAGTAGGACCGAGCGGCCCCTCGGCACTGCTGCCCTGCACCGGCCAGGTCATGAATGGCCGCTTGACGCCATGCTGGTCAGTGACCTCGGCCAGGCCCGACGCACCAACGGCCACCGAACTGCCATCGGCAAGCCGGAAAGACCCCTCAGGTGCCGGCGCCGGCACAGACGCAGCCAACGGCAAGCGTTGCGCGGGCGCGCCAGGTGACGCCGCCGCGGACGCACCCCCGGCAACGGTGCCCACCACCGCCGCAGCGAACGTCAGTCGCCAGGCGAATCGTTTCCGAGGACCGCGCATCACAACACCCTTCGGTTACCACTGCGAGTGGTGACCGAAGCTAGTATGGCTAGGTGCGAAAAACAAGACGTTCTGGCTATTGCCGTCGTCACCGGCACGAACGACTACAACCGGCTGCGCGAGGCGGACTGACCGGCAGCCGGCGGATTGACGGGCGCGTGCCCGCGTTCCTAGCGTCACTGCGGTGACCGAGGACGCAGAGCATGTCGCGACAATGGTCGACCTCGGCCTGACCGTTTACGAAGCCCGGGCCTACTGGGGGCTCGTCCAGCGAGAGGTCGCGAGCGTTCGAGAACTCGTCCAGGTCACCGGCCTGCCGAAGGCGCGCGCCTACGACGTCCTGGACCGCCTGGTCGGACGAGGCCTGGCCGTCCTGCGTCCGGGCGTCACTCGCCAGTACGCAGCCGTCGATCCCGACGTCGCGATGGAGCGGCTCATCGCGCAGCAGCGCAGGGCCTTCGCCGACTTCGAAACACGCGCGCACGCCGCCGCCGAGCGGCTTCGCCCGTCCTACGAGCAGGGGCGCCAATCACGCGACCCGCTCGACTACATCGAGGTGGTGCGAGATCCGCACGCCCTTGGCGACCGCGTCCTGGATTTGCAGGAAGGCGCTTCGTTCGAGGTGCTGATGTTCGTCAAGCCGCCGTTCGCGATCACCCTGGAAGAGGGCCTCGCCCGGTTCGAATCGGCCAGTAACTTCCGGTCTATCTATGAGGTGTCAGCTCTCGACGACCCGGCCTACCTCGATGGCGTCCAACGCTTCATCAGAGCGGGCGAGCAGGCGCGGTTCGTGGAGCACCTCCCGTTGAAAGTGGGCATCATCGACGAACACATCGTGCTGCTCTCACTCGAGGATCCGGTCGCGGGCCAGACCAGCCTGACCACGCTCGTCGTCCAGCACCGCTCACTCGCCGCCATACTGAAAATCGGCTTCGAAAGCGTCTGGGACCAAGCCCTCACCCTTGATCAGGTCCTGGCGGCGCGACCGAGAACGTCCACCTCGCGCTAGCGCATGGATGGTCGGGCGGCCGATGAGTCGTCCGCTGATCGTCTGTTCGTCCGTCTCGGCTGCTGTGCCCAGTGCCGGGGCAGCTGTCCAGTCCAGGCGGAAAGTCCTGAGATACCGGGAAATGGCGGGTCACCGCACCCGTTCGCAGTGCTCACCCGCCGCAAACCCGGCAGACTTCGTATGCACAAGTCGCTCAGGTCTGACCGATCCGCGACGATGATGAGGTCGACGGCGACGACAAGCGAGATCAGGTGGCGATGACTGCGGCGAGCGTGGACAACCAGCTCAATGGGTTCTCCCAGATAGCGAGCCTGCTCTGGCAAGAACGCGAAATCCTCGAACGAGTGCTCTTCAAGTTGATCGAGGAGCAGCTGGTGGCGAGGGCCGGGCAACCCCGCTGGCTCAGCGCTGCAAGCATCGAACTGGACGAAGCATTGCAAGACCTACGCCGCAGCGAGGTCGTGCGGGCTATGAAGGTCGACGAGCTGGCCGAGCAGCGCGGCCTTCCCCCGGGCGTCGCGCTCGCGCAACTTGCCGATGCAGCGCCAGACCCGTGGAACGCGATCCTGCTCGAGCACCGCGCGGCGCTTCGCGGCCTCGCTGCCGAGATCGATGCGGCCACCAGCCAGACAAGGCGTTTGCTCGAAAGCGGCGCCCGCGGAGCGCGTGAGCGGCTGCTGTCGCTGACAGATGCCGTCGCGACCTACGACTCGCGCCGTCTGACCGAAGCCCCCGGGCCACACACCTCACGCGTCGACAAGCGGGCCCCACTTCAATGACAAGCTCCTCGGGTCTGCCCAATGCATCCGCGGCAATGAATTCCGAACGGTATGCGCTGCAGATCGCGGGGCAGAACATCGCGAACGCAGACACCGTCGGTTACCCGCGCCAGCGCGCAGATCTCGTGGCAACCGGGCCCGTCGGCGGAACGACCAGGCTCTACGCAACCTCGAACAACACGGCCGGCAGTGGGGGCGTCGCCGGCACCAGCAGGCTCATCGACGCCGTCATCGACGCCCGCGCCCGCACCGAGCACTCACGCAGTGGCTATTTCGACTCGAAGGCAGCGACGATCAGCAACGTCGAAACCTACTTCGACGAGCCCAGCGACGCCGGATTGTCCGAGCAGCTCAACAAGCTGTGGACGAGCTGGTCGACGGTATCGAGGCATCCAGGCGACGCCTCGGCACGCACGGCGCTGCTGCAGCAGGCGCGAAACGTCACGGACACGCTCAACGGGATGAGCACCAGCATCGCAACGCTGTCGACCAGCGTGCAGCAGGCACTGGCCAGTTCCGCCTCGCAGATTCAGGACGCAGCGACGGCAGCCATCACGGCCAACCGCCAAGATCAGCGCGACGTCCTGCTGAGCAAGCTCGCCGAACTCGGCGGAGCCCAGGCGCAGCTGCAGACTGACGGTTCGGTGACTGTCACGATGGGCGGGCAGACGCTCGTGGCCGCGACGACCCTCAGCACCGTCGCTGTCGACGACGCGGGTACGAACCTCACGGTCGGCGGCAACGCACTCACCTTGACCGGCGGTCAGGCGCAGGCCCAGACCGAGCTGCTGACCACGACCTTGCCCGGCTACCAGTCGCAGCTGGACGCTGTCGCCGCGGCGCTTGCCAACACCGTCAACGCGCAGCATGCGGCCGGCCAGGATCTCGGCGCAACCGCCAGCGGGCCGTTCTTCACCGGGACGACCGCGGTAACCATCACCGTCGCGATCACCGACCCGAGCAAGATCGCGGCGGCCGCGGCAACAGGAACCGCATCGCTGGACGGCTCGAACGCGCAGGCCATTGCCAAAATGAGCCTGCTGTCCAACGGCGCCGACGCGGCGTACCGAACATTCGTTGCGAAGCTCGGCAGCGACAGCGCCCAGGCAACGCAGCAGAGCGCTACCCAGTCCGCAATCACCAGCTACGTAGACACCTTGCAGTCACCCGCCTCCGGAGTGAGCTACGACGACGAGGTCACGAACCTGCTCACGTTCCAACGGACCTGTCAGGCGTCCTTACGCGTGCTGACCACCGTCGACGAAATGCTCGACACCCTCATCAACCACACCGGGCGGGCAGGACTGTGAGCGCACGACTGAAGGTAGCGCTCAACATTCACGCCAACAGCGGGGTCATTCATGAGTAACCTGCGCATCTCCGAGCGCAGTCACGCGCTCTCCTCGCTCGGGAGACTCCAAGCCTCGGCGTCGCGGCCGACCGCGCCGCACAGCCGGCCGGCATCCGGACGGCAGATCACCAAGCCCTCCGACAATCCTTCGGGAACCGTCTCGGCGATGCAGTTGCGCTCGCAGCTTGGGCGCCTGGACCAGCACGCCGCAGACTCCGTGGACGCGCTGGGCTGGCTCACGCAGGTCGACACCGCGCTGACCGGCACGAACAACCAATTGCAGCAGGTACGCACCCTCGTCCTGCAGGCTGCCAACACCGGCGCCAGCGACAGCTCGACCGACGCTACGCTCGCGAACCAGGTCCGGGCAGCGCGTGACTCGCTCGTCTCCCTCGCGAATACGCAGTACCTGGGCCGGCCGATCTTCGGCGGCACCACGACCCGCTCGACCGCATTCACCGTGACCGGCAGCGGGACGGCCGCGGTGGTCACCTATGCCGGCGACACCGGCGACGTCACGCGGACCATCGACGACAGCACGACAGTGCGGATCAACCAGCTGGGCATATCGGTGTTCGGCGCAGACGCCAGCAACCTGTTCGATCTGCTGAACACCATCTCGGCCGACATGACCTCGAACCCGGCGGCTCTCGGCTCGGATCTGAACAAGCTCGATGCCGCGATGCAGACGATCAGCAATCAGCAATCGCTGGCGGGCTCCACATACGCGCGCATCCAGACGCTCCAGTCGAGGTCGGGCACCATCTCGACCCAGTTGAGATCACAGCTGTCGGATCTGCAGGACGTGGACGTGGCCGATCTCGCGATACAGGTCTCGTCGGTGAA
Source organism: uncultured Actinomycetes bacterium (assembly GCA_963733615.1). Classification (GTDB taxonomy): domain Bacteria; phylum Actinomycetota; class Actinomycetes; order Mycobacteriales; family Jatrophihabitantaceae; genus DASXRA01. The sequence goes on along the minus strand of CAVTEA010000002.1, from coordinate 38,510 downwards.
TGTCGCCTATCAGGCGGCCGTGCAGACAACGGCCAACATCCGCCAGACCTCACTGCTGGACTTCCTGCGCTGAGCGGTGTGATCGCCGGGGCCGAGAGCGACGGAGCCACTTTCGACGGCGACGGCCAACCTGCTCGCGCCGCTCGTACTCGCCCCGCATAGCGGCCGGGGAAGGCAGATCGTGCTCGCCGACGACACGCCGATTCGACCCGGCGAGCGGGCAATAGGCATCCCGGCTAGTCTCCGAGTTGATCTTCGCCTCCCGATCACGCACCGGGCAACATCGCGGGTGCCGTCGCTCGGTCGCTGCCGTCCACAGTGCGGCGAAGTGCGCTCGGCTCTTGCGTCTGCTCGTTGCCGCGGCTCGGTCCGCCTGATCGTCGGGAGTTGCGATGCACCGTGTCGCGTTGGTCGCCATGATCGGATGCACAAGTCTGATCACGATGGCACTACCTGGACTCGGCGCGGCGTCCGCAGCCCCGGTGGCCACGGTGACGATTACCGGGTCGGCGCCCGCGGCGGTGCCGGGCCCAGCGACGGCGACGCTGACCTACACGATCACCGTTACCGGCAGCGCCGTCGACGCCGCCGTGCTGGCCACAACCGAGCCCGAGGGGGTGCAGTCCCAGCCGACGAGCGTCAAGATCAACGGCGGCGACGCCCCGCCCGAGACGGTCAGCGTCGACGCCCCGGGGCTGACGATCCGGCTCGGCGACGGAGCCGACGCCACGAACGGCGGCCACCTCGACGTTGGGGACTACCTGGTCAGCTTCCAGATCGACGTACCCGCCGGATTGCCCAGCGAGGCCACCGCATCTGCCACGCTCGCCTTCACCGGCAACGCAACGCCGGGCCGTGCCGCCTCGAATCCGGTTCCACTCGTGGCGCCTGATCTGGCCCTGTCGCTACCGCCTGACAGCGGCGAGGATCACGTCCTGCCGCTGGGCACCGGGCAAACCGGCTTCTACGACGCCGAGCTCACCAATCCCGGTGCCGACGCCGCAGCGTCCACCCTGACGATCACGGTGCCGACCGGGCTTGTCGTCGACACCAGCAACAATTCCGTTACCCGCGACGACAACTGGCAAACCGGCGACGGGTCCGACACCGTGCTGCTCGACTGCGAGCCGCCGAGCGGTGGCCAGGTCACCTGCGTCCTGGGCGCAGTCGCGCACGGGGTCGACAGCCTGCTGGAGGTTCCCGTGCTGGCGACGCCGGCGGGCATACCGGGTACGCAGGCCGGCTTCTCGGTCAGCGTGATTGCGGACGCCGGCACCGATCAGAATCCGGACGACAACACGCTCAACGCCACGCTGCGGTTCACCGGCATCGCCGTACTCGTCTACACACTGACGCCGTCGGCAAGCAAGATCACGATCGGCGACACCGTCTCGGTCACCACGAGCGTCCGCAACGACGGCCCGCAACCGGCCGACGAGACCGTGGCACTGGCGATCACCGACAGCGCTACGGACTTCAAGATCGTCAACTTCTCCGGCAATACCACGCCGCCGCAACCGCTGTCGCTGGCTGCGCGCGAGACGCTGCTCGACGGCGCCGGCCTCAACCACGGGCCCGCGGCTGCGCCCACACGAGCCATCACGACGGCCGACCCGGCTGGCACCGGCGTGGTGTGGTTCATCGGCACGATTCCGGCGCACACCACGGCCACGGCAACGCTGAAACTTCGGGCCGTGGCAGCAGGCAAGGCGCAGCTGGCGTTCCTCGGCGGGTCGGACGCCGGCAATCCGGCCTGCGACAACCCGACGACCGATGCCCAGTGCCGCCAGTTCACCCAGATCACGCTGACCGCAGTCTCGGCGGCACCGTCCAGCACACCACCGAACACGATCACGCCCACCGCGACCCCGACGCCGACGCCTTCCCCGACGCTGCCGACGCTCGCGAACACCGGCGCCCCCGTCGGCGGGCTGCTGCTCACCGCGTTCCTGGCGCTTGCCCTTGGCACATCGCTGACCGTCACAGGTAGCCGCAGGCGGCCACGGCACGGCTAGATTGCCCATCGACTTGGCGACCACTCGCGGGCGAGGGTCGCCCGGGCTTGCGCTACGATCGCACCTATGTTCGAGCCGGACTGGGACGCAGGGCTCGATGACGCGCAACTGCGCGCAGCCGCGCACGCGGGCGGCCCGCTGGTCGTCCTGGCCGGCGCCGGCACGGGCAAGACCCGGACCTTGACGTCACGGGTGGCCCAGTTGCTCGCGCACGGCGCCGACCCCGACCGCGTGCTGCTGCTGACGTTCACCCGGCGGGCGGCGGCCGACATGCTGGCCCGAGCGGCGCTGCTGTGCGGCGATCGGCGGGCGGCGGGTCGGTTGTGGGGCGGCACCTTTCATGCCGTGGCGCACCGGCTGATCAGCCTGCACGCCGAAGCCCTTGGCCTGCCGGCCGCCTTCTCGGTGCTCGACCAGGCAGATGCGCGCGACCTCATGGACCTGCTGCGTCACGATCACGGCCTGTCCGGCGCGGGCGCGGGCGCCGGCACCAGCGTCCGCACCGGCGAACGGTTCCCGCGGGCCGACACCCTCGTCGATGCCTACTCGCGGGCGGTCAACACCGGCCAGCCGGCGCGCGCCGTGATCGCCGCGGAGTTCCCGTGGTGTGAACCGCACACCGACAAGATTCTCGACCTGTTCCGCGCCTACATCGCCCGCAAGCGAACCGGTGGGCTGCTCGACTTCGACGACCTGCTGCTCGCGTGGCGCAGCCTGCTCACCGACGCAACGCTCGGGCCGACGCTGACGCGCCGGTGGGATCACGTGCTTGTCGACGAGTACCAGGACGTCAACCAGGTGCAGGTCGACATCGTTCGGCTGCTTCGCCCCGACGGCGTCGGCCTGACGGTGGTGGGCGACGACGCGCAGGCCATCTACGGGTTTCGGGGCGCGAACGCCGCGCACCTCACCGACCTGGCCAGCACGCTGCCCGGCGTGTCGGTGGTGCGGCTCGAACGCAACTTCCGCTCGCGCCAGCCTCTCCTCGACCTCGCCAACGAGGTGCGTCCCGGCGAGCTGGCGCTTGCGCTGTACTCCGATCGTCCGGACGGCCCGCGGCCGCGGCTCGTGCGCTGCTATGACGCCGCCAGCGAGGCCCGGCTGGTCGCCGACGCCGTCCTGGACGCGGTCGAAGGCGGGCGACGGCTGCGCGATCAGGCGGTGTTGATGCGCGCCGGACATCACAGCGATCTGCTCGAGGTCGAGCTGACTGCGCGCCGCGTTCCGTTCGTCAAGTTCGGCGGGCTGAAGTTCCTGGAGGCAGCGCACGTCAAAGATTTCGTCGCGGGTCTGCGGCTGCTCGACAACCCGGCCGACGAGATCGCCTGGTACCGAATGCTTCGCCTGCACGACACCATCGGCCCGGCGCGGGCACGCGATCTGCTCGCGGTGCTCCGGCCCGGCGACGGAGATGTCGAGTCGCGCACCGCTGACACCGTCGCCGCCGCGCCGGCCACCGCCCGGGTGAAGCTGACCGCCACCCTCACTGGCCTGCGCACCGCGCGCAACGGGCGGGCCACGGCCGATCGCGCGGCGGCCGTGGTCGCGATGCTGCGTCCGCTGCTCGTGCGTCGCTATCCCGACCACCCAGTCCGGTTGGACGACCTGGACCGCCTTGTCAGCGCCGCCACTGAGGCACCCACGCTGGCCGAGTACGTGGCGGGCCTGACCCTCGACCCGCCCGCCGCCACCGGCGACCTCGCCGGACCGCCGCATCTGGACGACGACTACCTCACGCTCAGCACCGTGCACTCGGCCAAGGGCCTGGAGTGGGATTCGGTGCACGTGATCGGCCTGGTCGACGGGGCGTTCCCCTCCGACATGGCGCTCACCACCGACAGCGGCCTGATCGAGGAGCAGCGCCTGTTCTACGTCGCGCTCACTCGCGCCCGCGACCATCTCGCGCTCTACACGCCACTGCGCATGCCCTACCAGCGCTACTCACACAGCGACCGGCACAGCCTCGCCCCGGCCAGCCGCTTCCTCACCGATGAAGTACTGGCCACCCTCGACATCCACGAGGCCGACCCACCCGCGCCCCGGCGCACGCCGAACAGCACGGCGGCGCGGGTCACGCTGCCTACGCTCGACGATCTCTGGGCCTGACCGCGGTGGCGCGCGCCGTCTCGCACGTTCGGGGTGAGCGTCGGCCAGAACGTGGCCTGCCCCTTGATCAGCTCTGCTCCAGCCGCGATGGATGGCGGCTTCGGCAGAGATGATCAAGAGGTTTCGCCGGGCGATCCGTAAACACTGACCCGGACCGAGACGGTGACGTCCGTCGTCGGGGGCAACAGGCTCACGCGCGCGTCGAGGGCAGCCGCGCTCAGGTGGATCGCGCTGGGCCCCATCCCGACCATCGCCGCGACGTCGCGACGGTCCAGCGACATCTGGTAGGCGAGCGTCTGCGTGTCGAGCTGGCGGAAACGGTCGAACGTGGCGGCGCGGCGCTGCGGCTTTTGCGGATCGACCGTGATCATGCCGAGCGGCTCGATAAGTTCTCGCAGATGCGCCGGCGTCGGTGACGCCGTGATGAGCACCCCGTCCGGCCTGAGAATGCGCTCGATCTCGGCGGCGTTGCGGGGGCCGAACACATTGCTCACCGTGCTGGCCGATCCGCCGGCTAGGGGAAGTCGCTGCCATGCGTCCGCACCGAGCGCCGCAGCGCGGGGATGCGCGCGGGCAGCGCGGCGCAGCGCCGGGGCCGACAGATCGATGCAGATTCCCGCGCGGTGCGCCAGCCTGTCGAGCATTGCGGCGAGGTAGTACCCGGTGCCGCCGGCCACGTCGACGACAATGCCGGGGCCGGTCACGTCGTGCTGCACGCAGAGCTGCGCAATGCGATCGGCGACGGGGCGGTAGTGCCCGCGGGCCAGGAACTGCTCGCGAGCGATGACCATCGCGGCCGTATCCGCCGTGCCCGGGTGCCGCCGTCCCCCGGTCAGATTCACATAGCCCTGCCGAGCGAGGTCGAAGCCGTGGCCGACCCGGCAGACCAGGCGACGTCCATCGAGCCACAACGCGCCCTGGCACGCCGGGCAGCGCAAGTACGGCTGAACAGCACTGATTGGGCGGGTCGCGGAAGTAGGGCAAGCAGGATCGTCGATACGCACAGCGCAGTCCCGTCAGGTCGAAGCGAATGACCTTGCGGCGGCGGCACGTCTGCACAGCAGCGCCATGTTGGCTCGCGTCAGAGGCCGGATCCGGCTACCAGCCGACCGGCGGGGTGCACCGCCTCAGGCGGTGCGCGGACGCTTCGTATGCGCGAATCCCATGCCGGAACCCTACCCGTGGCATCGGGCCGGTAGCCAGTGATTTGGTCGACGCGGCTGCCGCTGGCGCAGACCGATCAGGCAGTTGATGTTAAGTACTGGTGACACAACCGCTAACACGCTCTACTCTCGGTAGTCATCCGCTGCCCGGGGAGGGGTCGTCGATGACACAGCCATTTGTACGAGCCAACGTATGGAGCCTCGCCAAAGACGACGCGGTCGTCAATGCGTACGCCGATGCGGTCGCGGTCATGCATGCCAAGCCGGCGACTGACCCGACCAGCTGGGCCTACCAGGCCGCGATCCACGGAACGTATGCAACCTCACCGCTTGCCCAATGGAACCAGTGCCGCCACGGCACCTGGTATTTCGTGTCGTGGCACCGCATGTACCTCTACTACTTCGAGCGGATCGTCCGGGCGCAGGTCATCGCAAACGGCGGGCCGAGCAACTGGTCGCTGCCGTACTGGAACTACGACGGTGGCGGCGAGGAGAACTCCCTGCCGATCGCGTTTCGCGACCCGACCTACCCGGACGGCACGCCGAACCCGCTCTACGTCGACGAGCGCAACCCCGGCATCAACTCCGGCGCCGGGCTGCCACCGTCGATCACCTCACCGGCGTTCGCGCTGAGCCGGCCGTCCTACACCGGCGACAGCGAATTCGGCGGCGGCATAACGTCGCCACTGGGGCAGTTCTGGAGCCAGACCGGGCGCCTGGAGCAGACACCGCACAACGACGTGCATGTCGCGATCGGCGGGCTGATGGGCGATCCGGACACCGCCGCACAAGATCCGATCTTCTGGCTGCACCATGCGAACATCGACCGGCTGTGGTGGCTGTGGCAGCAGAGTCACAGCGATCCGTCCGATGCCTCCTGGACCGGCCAGTCGTTCGGCTTCATGGACGCCGGCGGCGTTCCCGCGTCGCTCACCGACGCGGGAGTTGAAGACACCGCCGGGCAGCTTGGCTACACCTACGACCAGGCAGTGACCGGAGTTCCACGCCCGCCCAAGAGGAAGGAGCGCCTGCCCGTGAAGTGGCCCGAGCCCTGGCCCGAGCGTCCGGGCGATCAGCAGTTGGCGGCCGCAGCGGCGCGCTCGCCCGGCAGGCAACCGGTGCGCCATCTGGTCGGCGCGACCGCGCAACCGGTCCGTCTCGTCGGTGAGACGGCGCGCGTGCCCGTCGCGATCGACGTGCGAGCCACCCAGGCGCTGGCCGCCGACGCTCGCGCAACTGACCACCAGCACCGCGCGTTCCTCGACGTCGAAGACATCGAGGCCGAGCGAAATCCCGGCACGATCTACGGCATCTACATCAACCTGCCCGACGATCCCACCGACGCAGACCTCACCGCGCACCACGTCGGCAACGTCTCGCTGTTCGGTGTCGAGCGCGCGCGCAATCCGCGTGGCGACGAGCACGCGCACAGCCTGCGCATCTCGATCGACATCACCGATCTGCTCGACCGGCTCGCCGCCGAAGGAGCATGGCAGGACGGCCGGCGACTGGACGCGACCTTCCGGCCGATTTCGCTCGAGCCACCCGGTGGCCCGGCAGACTTCGTCCGGAAGGTCACCGGCACCGCGCATCCCGAAGCGCCGATCACGATCGGGCGCGTCAGCGTTCACTTCGCCTGATGACGATCGCCGCGATCGCCCGGCCGCGGCAGGTCGACGTACGGCAACTGCTGCTGCGCCGGCCGGAACTCGGCGCAGCGGCAGTCGTGGCCGTTGCCTGGGCCGCGCTGTTGGTGCTCGACGCGCACGATGCGCACGGCGGATCGACCATGCCGGACATGGCCGGTCGGCCGTCTGCGGGTCACGTGTGGTCGGACGTGGCCAGCGGGCTGCCGTACTGGGTATTGATGAGCATCGCGATGATGGGCCCGGCCGCGCTGGCCGGCGTTCGGCACACTGGCGTGAACAGCCTGGGCTGGCGGCGCCGGCGCGCAATGGCCGAGTTCGCGACAACATACCTTGCCGTATGGATTGTCTTCGGCGTCGTGGTGCTTGCGGCGGACGGCCTCTCGGGCATGCACGGGTCAGCGGCACTCGCCATCGCCCTGGCCGCCGCTGCGATATGGCAGTTGAGTCCGCTCAAGCGTCGCTGGTTGCGCGACTGCCATCGCAGTGTGCCGCTGCCGCCCAGTGGCTGGGTGGCCGATCGAGGCGCGCTGCGGTTCGGACTGCGCAATGGCCGGGCGTGTCTTGGCTCCTGCTGGTGCCTGATGTGCGTCATGACAGTCGCGCCCGGCGCGCACATTGCCTGGGCCATCGCGCTCGCTGGGTTCAGCACCACGGAACGGTTGCTGCAACGCCCCGGCCGCGCCACCCGATGGGGCGCAGCAACGCTCATCGTCGCGGCCGTCGGCGCAGCGCTGGCGTAGCCCGGCCTCGTGGTGATCATCTCCGCTGAATCGGCCACCCATCGCGGTTCCAGCAGAGATGATCACGGTAGGTCGGGCGCCCACCCGCGCCCCAGCAAGCGATCTCGAGCCCGTCGTGATCGGTCGGGGCAGGTCAGCTCTCCTTCGTCGCGTCGACATCGGTCCAGTTGCCGCCCGAACGCACGACGGCATCCAGTACCAGCTGGACGTTCAGCGCGTCGGCGAACGACGGGCGCGGCTCGGTGCCCGTCGCGATCGCGTCGATGAGATCACGCGACTGGTTGGTGAACGCGTGCTCGTACCCGAGCAGGTGGCCCGGCGGCCACCATGCGCCGACGTATGGATGATCGGGCTCGGTAGCCAGGATGCGCGTGAAGCCCCGCTCCGCGCTGGGTCGCGACCCGTCGTAGTACTCGAGTTCGTTGAGACGTTCCAGGTCGAACGCGAGCGAGCCGTCGGATCCGTTGATCTCGACGCGCAGCGCGTTCTTACGACCGGTGGCGAACCGGGTCGCCTCGAACGTGGCCAGTGCGCCGCCGGACATCCGGGCCACGAACGCCGCGGCGTCGTCGACCGTAACGGCGCCCGTGCCGGAGCCGGAAGCCAGCGGGCGCTCGTGCACGAACGTCTCGGTCAGCCCGCTCACGCCGAGGATCTGCTCGCCGGTCACGTACTGCACCATGTCGACGATGTGCGATGCGATGTCGCCGAGCGCGCCGAGGCCGCTTCGCTCGGCCTGCATCCGCCAGGTCAGCGGCGCCTTGGGATCAGCCAGCCAGTCCTGCAGGTACACCGCGCGAACATGACGGATCTGCCCCACCCGCCCGTCGGCCACGAGACGGGCAAGCAGCCCGACGGCCGGCACTCGCCGGTAGCTGTAGCCGCACATGCTGCGTATGCCGGACTCGGCGGCCGTCACGGCAGCGGCGGTCATCGTCCGCGCCGCGTCGACGGTGTTGGCCAGCGGCTTCTCACACAGCACGTGCTTGCCCGCCCGTAGTGCGGCAACAGCTATGTCGGCGTGGCTGTCTCCCGGCGTGCAGATGTCGATCAGGTCGATGTCGTCGCGCTCGATCAGCACGCGCCAGTCGCTCTCGGAGGAATCCCACCCGAGCTTTGCCGCGGCGGCCGCAGCACGTCCGGAATCGTGCCCGCACAACGCGGTCATCCGAACCTGAATCGGCAGGTCGAAGAACCGGTTGACCACCCGCCACGCCTGCGAATGCGCACGACCCATGAATGCATGGCCGACCATGCCAATCCGCAACTCGTTCATCGGACTCCTCTCACGCGTTTCGGGCGATGACCTCGCTCGCCAGCTTGCCAGCGCCGCTGATCGCGAAGCATTTCATGCCCTTATCGGCTCCATTCGCAGGTAGGGTCCAGCTATTACGGGAGGTGGCCCATGCAGCCGACTGGTGCCCTATATCCAGCGAGCTTCGTCTTCGATCCCCCCGCACGCGTCGCGCGCTGGCGCCCCCTGGTGAACTGGCTGCTCGCGATACCACATCTACTGATAGTCGGCGCTCTTCGTTATGCGGCGCAGGTGTTGGCCCTGGTGTGCTGGTTCATCATCCTGTTCACCGGACGGCTGCCCCGCGAGCTGGCAAACTTCCAGGTGATGTACCTGCGTTATTACGTGCGCACCGGCGTATTCACCGCATTCATGTGCGAGGAATATCCGCCGTTCAATTTTGGCATGACCGGTGCCGACCCGCGAGACGATGCGCGGGTCCGCGTCGACATCGGCGCGCAACTCGAACAGCGCAACCGAGTTACCGTCGGATTCCGGTTCATCCTGGTGATTCCGCAGTTGTTTATGCTCGCGATCCTGGCGATCGCCGAGTGGTTCGTCCTGCTGTGCGCGTTCTTCGCGGTGCTGTTCACCGGGCGCTGGCCTGAGGGGCTTCGCGACTTCACCCTGGGCGTCATCCGGTGGTGGTTGCGGGTCGAGGCGTACCTGTTGCTGCTCACCGACGACTACCCGCCGTTCACGCTGGCCTGAGCCGCCTGTCGACTGGGCCTGTGGCTTGATCAAGAAAGCGATCGGCCGCGGCGCTTACTGGCCGAAGCCCGGTGAGAGCACAGCGGCGTCTGCCTCCGCTGCCGAAGGCCAGGCGACACCCATCGACTGCATCAGGTGCGTGATCGCCTCGCTGCTGGTGATGATCAGCAGCGGCGGCAGGTAGGACGCCGCGCGCCGTCGGGCTGTCTCCAGCAGCGGCGTGAGGCCAGCGGCGTCGACGGAGACCACCTCGCACAGATCGACCTCGACCGGCACGCGGATGAGGATCTCGAGGCTGGCAAGGATGCGGCACAGATCCGGAGCAGCTGCGGCATCGAGTTGGCCGCCGATGTCGAGGCGCGCCTCGGTGCGGGACAGGTGCAGGGCAATGCGGTAGCGGCGATCAACGTCCGAAACGGCGCCTGGCTGATCTTCGAACACCACGGTGCGCTTCGCCTGGCCCGGACGCCACGCGCGCAGGCTCACGAGGGATGCTGCCCGCTCAGCCGGTCCATAGTCTGGCGATGCACCGGCGTCCGTGCGCTCCGAAAAGTGCCTGCCGACTGAGTGCGCCTCGCTCACGCGTCACCGTCACCGTCGCCGAGCGACCGGCCGGCGGGCCCGGCCGCCGCCTGGCTCGTATCGACGTCGATCTGCCCGCGCCAGCAACCGGTCGGCTTGCCACGTTGCTCGATGAAGTCCTTGAACCGCGAAAGATCATCGCTTACCCGGTGGGCGTCGAGTGACACTGCGGCGCCGACCTTCTCGATGATGCCTTCCGGCTCCCACTCCACGATCACCACGATGCGCGTACGCGAAGCGTCCAGGGGCTCGAAGGTCACCAGGCCCGCGTTCGTCGGGCCCTCGAGGCTGTGCCACGCGATGCGGCCATCGGGTACCTGTTCGACGATCTCGGCCTCGAACTCGCGGTGAATGCCGCCGATCGAGGTCTTCCAATACAGATGCGTGTCGTCGCTCTGCTCGATCGAGACGACGCCGTGCATGAATTGCGGAAAGGATTCGAACTGCGTCCATTGGTTGTAGGCGACGTTGATCGGCACGTCAACGTCGACGGCCTTACTCACGCTGGCCATACGAACTCCCTTCGGGCACCGGCCGTCCAGTCAGCGGACGGCGAGCACTCTGTTGCAGCGCGGTTACCTCTGGAGAGTTTTCCCCGTAAGAACCGACACCTAACCACAACGGTCAGATCGGAACTACCGGCTTTCTCGCGCCAGCCTCAGCACCCCAGCGTTTCCGCGCCGCGCGGGACGTCCGAAGCTGCAGGGACCCGAGTTCGGCGGGTGCCCTGCTGCGGGGTGGGCGGCTCGCACACCGTGCACTTTCCTGTGTCGGTCAGCGTCTGCGTGTTGCAGGTTCATCCGACCGTGGCTGGAATATCGGGTAACAACTGACCATGCCGCGCTCGACCGTCGTCAGCGGTACCGTTCGCGCTGCTGGGCAAGATCGACGGCGAACCCTGGGGGCACACGCCATTAATCATCTGTGTCGAAGCCGCGAGTAATGGCAGATCCAGCAGAGACGATCAAGACTCGATGAGACGTCTGGGAGCGCCGCACCTGTGCCAGATCGCGCTCTAGGGCTGCTCAACTAGTCGCGAGCCTCGCGCATCGTGTCGGCCAGTGCCCGCGCTCGATCGCTCGCGTAGACGTCCTCCAGAAAGATCGGCTGCCCGTCCGGGCCGCCGAGCGGCACCCGCCAGTTCGGGTACTGGTTGATCGTGCCGGGCTGGTTCTGGGTTCGCCGTTCCCCGACGGCATCGCTCAGCGAGAGGCAACGCAACCGCGACGGCGCCGCGTTCAGCGCGCGATGCAGCGCAATGACGGTGGCGTCCTGATCGGCGTCCGCTGCGAGAAGTCCCCGTGCGCGCAGCAGATCGAGCCATGCCGCCTGCTCGGCGGCATCGGCGGCTACCTCGTCGTCCAATGAGCGGGTGAGCAGGCCGAGTTGATGGCGAAGGCGCACGTGATCACCGGCCAGATAGCCCGCCGTCGGGGGCAGGTCGTGGGTTGTCACCGAGGCAAGGCAGTACTCGCGCCAACGCTCCGGCGCCAGCGGGGCGCCCCCGCCGTCCCAGTCGAATTCGAACCACAGGATGGACGTGCCGAGAATCCCCCGCTCGCGTAGGAAGTCACGCACCCAGGGCTCGACCGTGCCAAGATCTTCGCCGATCACCACTGCACCGGCGCGTTGCGCCTCGAGTGCAAGGATGCCGATGAACGCGTCATGGTCGTAGCGCACGTAGGTGCCCTCGGTCGGCGCGGCGCCTTCGGGAATCCACCACAGCCGGAACAGGCCGATGATGTGGTCGACGCGCAGCCCGCCGGAGTGTCGCAACGCGCTGCGGATCAGGTCACGGAACGGCGCGTACGCCAGGTCCGCAAGCCGATCCGGACGCCACGGCGGCTGACTCCAGTCCTGCCCGGTCTGGGCGTAGGGGTCCGGCGGAGCGCCGACCGTGATGCCTCGGGCCATCTCGTCCTGCCACGCCCAGGCGTCGGCGCCGATGGGACTGACGCCGACGGCGAGGTCATGCACGATGCCCAATGGCATGCCGGCACGGCGGGCTGCACCTTGCGCGTCGGCGAGTTGCTCGTCGAGTACCCACTGCAACCAGCGATAGAAATCGATGCGGCCGGCGGCGCGGGCCGCGAACTCGGCTACCTCGCGACTGCGCGGGTGCTGCAGCGGCGCGGGCCAGTTGTGCCAGTCGGCGCCGTGGGTTTCGCTCAATGCGCACCACGTGGCGAAGTCGTCCAGGGCTGATCCTTCGCGCCGGCAGTATGCCTGGTAGGCGATTCGCCGCCCGGGCTCGAGTCCGGCATCGTGCACGAGCGCCAACGCGGCACGCTTTGCCGTCCACGAAACGTCTCTGTCGATCAGGTCGACGCCGGTTCGCGCGGCGGTCGCGAGACCTTCGATCTCTTCGCGCGTCTTGGCGTCGAGGTAGGCGTATTCGGGAATGCGCTCGACCCGCAGGTACAACGGGTTCGCGAAGCGCCGGGTGGTCGGCAGGTACGGCGAGGGTTCCATCGGCGGTACGGGTTCGGCCGCGTGCAGCGGGTTGACGAGCACGAATGCGGCGCCGTGCTCGGAGCCCGCCCACCCGGCAAGCTCGCTCAGATCGGTAAGGTCTCCGACCCCCCAGGATCGGGCGGACCGGACGCTGTAGAGCTGCGCGGCCAGACCCCAGGCCGGCACCGATCCGAGTCCGGCCGGCAGCCCCAGCCACGCGGGCGCCACGATCAGCTCGCACTGGGCTTCTCGCGCTCCGCTCGCGGCATGCAGCCGGTGGTACCCGGCTGGCAGATCCGCCGGTACGGCGAAGCTGGCCTCACCTACCCACCGCCCGTCGATCTCGCGGGGTGGTTGCCAGTTCTCGACCTGCGTCAGGTTCGAGTGCCGGAAGCCGTCCTCCAGCTCGATCCACACCTCGACGCTCGCGCCGTGATCGACGTGGACCTCGACGGTGCGCGGCACGCCCTCACACGCGAGCAGGTAAGGCGGAAGCAGCCTTGACCACGGCGCGTTCCGGCGGGACTCGAGCGCCGACGCGCGGGACTGCTCGCTTTCGGTGTCGACGCCGAGCGCCGCCAGCACCGCGGCCAGGGTCGCGTCCGACACCCGGACGTGCCGCCCTTGCCAGTCCCAGTACCCGGTCGCCACGTCGAACGCAGCCGCCAGCTCGACCAGGACGTCGTCTACGTCGGACATGGAAACATCCAAGCGCAGACGTTCGGTGTATCGCTCGGCGAGTACCCGCACCGCGGCGAGATAGCCGCAAAGTCCTTGCTCGGACTCATTGCACGTATCGTTCCGGCTGACCTGATCAGTCCTGATTCCCTTTGGCCGGTCATATCTCGCGGTGCAGGACGAGCGGATAGATCGGTCCCGCGCCGGCCTCTCGCAGTAGGCACGCGGCAACGGTGAGGGTAAAGCCAGAACGTGTGGTGTCGTCGATGAGCAACGCCGGGCCGGCAGGTACCGATGCCGCGGCCGACAGCCGGGTAAGCACATTGGCCGCTGCCTCGGTGTTGGTCGCGGCCTGCGATTGGAAGCCCCCGCCGTTGCCGGCAACCAGGGCGTCTGGCACGAGGCGCATCCGGCCCCGAGTGGCCAGCCGCTGGGCAAGGTCGGCGATCAGGTCGTTGCGGCGCCGGGACGGCACCCAGGTGACCCACTCCGGCCGCCCGGACGGCCAGCCCCACTTGGTCAATGTCGCGACCAGACCGTCGAAGACGTCAGCGGACACACCGTCCCTGGCGAGGTCCGCGGCTACGGCAGAACCCCACGCGGCGTCGTCGGCCAGGGCCAGTGCACGCCCCGGTTCCGCGCGCCGGCCTTCGGGGATCTTGCCGCGTCGCGCTGCTCCGGTGGGCCAAATCCGGCGCGGCTCGATCAACACGGTTTGCGATCGCAGCTGCGCCACTGCGGCAGTGACCGACGCGGCAGAAGGTGCCCGGCCCGGGGCAGGCAAGGTGGCAGTGCATACCGAGCAGCGCCCGCAGTCACTCGCGTCGGGATCGTCGAGTTCGCGGCGGAGTATGCGCATGAGGCAGGCGTCGCCAGAAAGGTAGGAACGCATGACGTCCTGTTCGCGACGGCGCGCGGCAGCGATTCCGGCGTAGCGCTCGGCCTCATAGCGCCATTCGGGTCCGGTGCAGATCCAGCCTCCGTCGACGCGTTGGACGGCGTCGTCGACGTCGAGGACCTTGAGCAGCGCCTCGAGCCGTCCCCGGCGCAGGCGGGTGTCGACTTCGAGGCGCGGCAGGCTCATCGGGCGCTCGGATGCCGCGAGCGTGGCGAGCACCTCGCGGACCTTTGCCTCGGCGGGAAAGGCCGTCGAGTCGAAGTACTCCCAGATCCGGGCGTCGGCACTCGTAGGCAGCAGGACCGCGGCCGCGCGGTCCAGAGCGCGCCCAGCCCGGCCGACCTGCTGGTAGTACGCGATCGGCGACGCCGGGGCGCCGAGGTGGATCACAAACGCCAGGTCGGGCATGTCCAAGCCCATGCCGAGCGAGGACGTTGCGACCAGCGCGCGCAGATCGTGGGCGAGTAGGCGGCGCTCCAATTCCAGACGTTCCTCCGCGGGGGTTGCCGATGAGTACGCGGCGACCCGGTGCCCGGCGGCGATCAGGTAGTCGGCCAGCTGTGTCGTGCCGGCAACCGTAAGGGCGTAGATGATCCCGGATCCTGCGAGGTCAGCGCCGGACAGGGCGTCGGCGATCCATGCGTACGCAGTGGGTAGATCCGGAGTCGGAACGACCGACAGCGCCAGTGATTCGCGATCGAGGTTGCCGCGCAGGGTGACGGTGTCTGCCCCGAGCTGGGCGGCAATATCGCGAGTGACCCGGTCGTTCGCGGTGGCGGTGGTGGCCAGCACCGGGGTGTCGTCCGGCAGCCCGTCGAGGACCGCGCGCAGCCGGCGGTAGTCGGGACGGAAATCGTGGCCCCAGTCCGACAGGCAGTGCGCTTCGTCGACGACCAGCAGGCCGACGCGGGCTGCAAGGCTCGCCAGCACCCGGGTGCGGAACCCGTGCGAGTTCAACCGTTCGGGCGAGATGAGCAGCACGTCGACGGCATCCGCGGCGATCCGGGCCTCGATCTCGGGCCAGTCGTCGAAGTTGGCCGAATTCAGCGTCACCGCGCGCAACCCGGAACGTTCGGCGGCCGCGACCTGATCGCGCATCAAGGCCAGCAGCGGGGAGATGACCAGCGTCGGGCCGTGCCCCTGCCCGCGACGAAGCCCGGTCGCAATCCAGTAGACAGCGGACTTTCCCCAACCGGTGCGCTGGATGACGACCACCCTGTGCCGCTTGACTACGAGCGCCTCGACGGCGGCCCATTGATCAGCACGCAGCAATGCGCGCGGACCGGCAAGCCGGACAAGGTGTTCGGCGGCGATTTCGCGTAGGGCTTCGTCGTCTGGTTCGGGCACACCGCCATCCTGCCCAGCCCCTCCGACGGTCTTGTCGCCAAGGGTGCCCGTTCGGCTCGAGTGACGCGCTGCGCCGTCGATGAGAGTCGCCCGCAGCTGTCGGCTGACCGGCGGAATCGCTCAGCAGTCGGCAATCTCCCTCGACGCGGTGCCGAGTTCCCTATCGGCTGGCTCATCGCGTTTCGCGTCCTCATCGCGGCGCCAGGCAGAGAAGGCGGCCGTCATTGCCAGCAACCACGCTGCGCCGATGATGATGCCGCCGACTACGTCCGAGACATAGTGCACGCCAAGGGCGATACGCGAGAAGCCGATGAGCGCAACGACGAGCGCCGCCCCGGCGTAGAGCCATGGACGCAGCCCGCGGCTGACGACGGGCAGGAATATCAGCACCAGGATCCCGCATCCGACGGTTGCCGCCTGCGCGTGCCCGCTCGGGAATGACGTTCCGTGCGCGGTGGCAACCACATGGGGCAGGTGCGGGCGTGCCCGGTCGACCGCGGCTTTGATCATGGTGTTCAGCCCGGAACTGCCCAGTGTCGTGACAGCGAGGAACGCGGCCAGGCGCGGCAACCGCCGGTAGACAAGCCATATGACGACCGGGGTCAGCACGATCCACCATCCGGTCGGTGACCCGACCAGGCTGATCGCCTTCATCGCCGAGGTGAATGCCGAATGTGCGACGGCAAAGGAGTTCAACGAGCCGGCGGCGTCGTGGTCGAAGTGAAGCACCGGATCGGACTTCGCCGTGACGAGCAGCAACAGGAGCGGAAACGGCACCGCGACGAGGAGCACCGCCAGGACCGCCAGCACCGCATGCGTGCCGAAGTGAAGTCGCGCCCGCGCGCTGCGCTGCTCCGACTTGTCATACCTCCCGCGTTCGACCACACGTCGAAGGTATGACAACTCGCTGGTCAGCTGCTGTGCCCGCATCCGCCGCCTGCGCGAACAGCGCAGCAGCTGTCGCCGCGCCAGGCTTCGCGCCCCTCCGTGAGCGCGGCCGCGGCGATGACCAGACCGGCGACGGGATCGGCCCACCACCATCCGAGCAGGGAATTGGCGGCCAGGCCGAGCAGCAGCACACCGGACATGTACGTGCACAGCAGGGTCTGCTTGGCATCCGCGACGGCCGAGACGGAACCGAGCTGACGGCCGGCGCGCCGCTGGGCCGCCGACAGCACCGGCATGATCGCCAGTGACAGCGCGGCGAGCACGATGCCGACCGTGGAGTGGCGGGCGTGCGTGACGCCGGCCAGGGTCCGGCTGGCGTCGACCGTGACGAATACCGCCAGCGCGAAGAAAGAGAATGCGATGACCCGCAGGGCTGTCCGTTCGCGGGATTCGCGCCGTTCGTGGTCGCGGGCAGCGAACTGCCATGCCACGGCGGCGGCTGACGAGACCTCGATGATCGAGTCGAGGCCGAATCCGATCAACGCAATCGAGGATGCCGCGGCACCTGCCGCAAGTGCGACGACTGCCTCGCCTACGTTGTAGGTGATCGTCGCGGTGACCAGCCACCGGACGTGGCGCGTCAACGGGTCGCGGCGAGGTCGCGAGAGGCCCCCGATCAGCTCAGCCACGAACGGACCGTACCTCTAACAGCACAAGCCTGGCGGAGCGACGCCAACGAATCGCCTGCTGCCGGCGCGGTATGGCGCTGGTCGCGACATGCTGAACCAGCCGTTCCCCCAGGATTGTCAGAATCATCCAGGATGGGGAGGCGGCTCATGACGCGCTCATTGACCGCCCTCCTGACGATCACCGCAGCAGGCATGGTTGTTGCCGTTTCCCCTGCCGCGGCAGCAGATCCGACGGTGCTGCACGTCAGCCAGATCGATCAGCAAGACATCGCGCCGCTGCCCGGCTCCGTGCCGGACACGCTCGTCGAACCGGACGTCGACGTCTCGCGGACGAACCCGGACTGGGCCAGGCGGCTGTTCACCGCGTAGGAACTCGGCGACGCCGGACCGCCAAGCTCTCCGAGTCCATGACGGAGCGCACTTCAGCGCCCCGATCTCGCTCGGACGGCTGTCTGATCTGCGCAGGAGGAAAGTTCCCGGCCGGCTGCGCGGGTAGATCCCTCTGCCTGCCCCGAGCGGCAGCACGCGAGGTTCACCGGATCGGTCGTCGCGGTATGAGCGCGCGGGTTCGGGTTCGGCGTTGCTGGATTCGCGCTGTGCCTGCACGTCTGGGGCTGCGCGTTACGCGGTTGCTCGCCCGGCGTTCGCTGGTGTGGGGCTGCTCGTGTCGACCCCTTGATGACCTTTGCCGCGTCTCATCATCGCGGATGAAGATCTGGCGTGCTAGATGGCGGGCGTTGGCGTCGGAAGTTCTTACTGGATAGGGTGATTCTGCCTGGACGGGGCTTGCGGTGATCGGGTAGAGTCGCACGCATGTTCGAGGTCGATGAGTGGCAGCCGCCCAGCGTGGCGCCGCCGTTGAGTCTCGCGGAGGTCACCGAGGATCCGGATCAGGCCGCGGCCTGGTTGGCGGTTGAGGCGCCGGGTCCGGATGCGGTGGCGGGGTTGTCGCTGCTCGACCCGGGCGTGTTGTCGCACGCTGGTCGGGTGGATGTGCTGGTCGCTTTGGAGCGGCAGGTGGCGTGGCTTGCCGGGGTGCAGGCGCAGGTGTTGGCCGCGATGGCTGCTGATGATGGGTCTGCGGATCGGTGGGTGCGTGAGGAGGTCGGGTGTGCGTTGCGGCTGTCGGCGTTGACCGCGCAACGCCGCCTCGCCGTGGCCGATACGTTGGCGGGCGCGTTGGCTGCGACGGGGCGGGCGTTGCACCGGGGCCGGATCGGCTACCTGCACGCAATGTCTCTGGCCGAGGCCACCTACGGCCTTGACCCGGAGGTGGCGACCGCGGTGCAAGATCGGGTGTTGGCTCGGGCGGGTGGGCAGACACTGGCCGAGTTCAAACGCTCCGTGCGCCGCGCGGTGCACGCGCTGGACCCGGCCCGGGTCGAAGAACAGCGCGCCCAGGCGATGACCGAACGCCGGGTGTGCGTGATTGCCCGCGAGGACGGCATGGCCGAACTGTGGGCGCTGCTGCCGGCCGAGGGTGCTGCCGCGGTGATGGCCGCCATCAACTGCCTGGCCTCGGTCACCTCCGCCACCGACCCGCGTAGCGCGGATCAGCGCCGCGCCGACGCCCTCGTTGATCTCGGCATCGCGGCGCTGCACGACCCGCATCTGCCGAAAGCGCAGGGGATGCGGCCCGCGATCCACGTGACCGTCGCGGTGTCGACGCTGCTCGGCCTCGATGAGCAGCCCGGCGAGTTGGCCGGGCACGGACCGATTCCCGCCAGCCTCGCCCGCCGGCTGGCCGCCGACGAAACCGGCACCTGGCGACGGCTGCTCACCGACCCAGCCACCAACACCCTGCTCGACTACGGACACACCACCTACCGACCGCCGAAAGATCTCACCGAATACGTCATCGCCCGTGACCAAACCTGCACCTTCCCAGGCTGCTCACGCGCCGCCGCCCACTGCGACATCGACCACCGAATCCCCTACAACAAAGGCGGATCAACCAACCCCGAGAACCTGGCGGCACTCTGCAGACGGCATCACCGCCTCAAACACCAGGCCGGCTGGAAACTCGACCGGCAGGCCGAAGGCAGCTACCGCTGGACTAGCCCCACCACCAGACACACCTACCAATCACGACCACCCGACCAACCCGTAGACACCAGCCCAACCCACACCGCAGAAACCGACCCCGACCCGCCCCCGTTCTGACCCCAGCTCCGTGCGTAACGCGTGGGCGACCGGCCGGTTGAACAAGGAACGCGTTCTGCGCAAGAAGTCGGCGTGATCCGATGGCGCCGCTAGCTGATCAACGTTCCAGCCAGGCTGGCACACAACACCAGACACCTCACCCTGCGCTGCGCCCTCGCCAGCCCGCCACCCGAGGTGCTCGCCCACATCAGGGCCCCTACCTGCCGCTGTCTGACGACGATCACCGCGCTCACGCATTCTCGACGAGACCGGACCCGCAGAAGCCGCTCAGCGCAGCGGCAGCCCCCACGCCCAAAGGCACCCAAGAACAACCATTTCCGGAGCAGAGCCCTACCCACGGAACTGGGCCTAAGCCGCAGTACGCCGAGAACAGCCACGCCGAACAGCAGATCCGCGCAGCGCGGACGGCAAGCCCACAACGCCCGGCGATGTGAGCTGCCCTGGGCCCGAAGGACTCCCCTCGAAACCGGGTCGAGGATGAGTTCGACGTTCGCAGCACCGTGCGCCGGCATCGCGGCGTCGCGTACTCGTCGACTTCACCTGCAGCCACTCGTTGTCTGAGTGCTCGGACGACCAGCGCGTCGATGCGCCCAGGCCGAGGTAGCGATCCTGCGAGCCGAGCTCTACGACGACGTCGCGACCGCCCACTCGCGGGCCGACCCCGCGTCCGGTTCATCGCCGTACGCGATCGCCGTCCCGAGCGAGTCCGCCTCGCTGTTCTCCTTGGTCGAACTCCCCGATGACGAACTTGCGGTGAGGCCGTGCTGTGGGGCATCGACCTGCTCAACCGGCCGGCGCACATCGGGCTCTCGCTGCGACCGGGCTTTCGGGCTGCTCGACACCGAATGGCGCCGGCGCGTCTCCTGATTTGGGTTCGCCGGGTAACAAGGTCGGCCCGGCTGGGCATATACCAGGTATGACGGCGAACAACGAGGATCAACACATGGAGCGCGACGCGAACTACTTCGAGTCCCTCTATCGCGACCACTACGCAGCGATCCTGCGTTTCGCCGCCCGGCGCACCGACCCACAGGCCGCCCGAGACGTCACCGCGGAGACGTTCCTGACTGCCTGGCGCCGGCTCGACAAGCTCCCCCGCTCGAAGGAACTCGCCTGGCTCTATACGACGGCCCGCAACATGCTCAACCACGACGCACGCAGCCGCACACGACGCTCGCGTCTGGATGAACGCTTGCAGGAACAACACGTCGCGCACGAGTCCGACCCGGCCGAGCAGACCGTCGAGCGACTGCACGCCGAGCAACTGCTGAACAGCCTCCCGGAAAAGGACCGCGAGGCCATACAGCTCACCGAGTGGGAACAGCTCGACATCTCCACGGCTGCGCAGATCGCGGGTTGCTCATCGGCAACGTTCCGCGTGCGGCTGCACCGCGCTCGACGGCGACTGATCGTCGCGGCCGAGGCGGCAAGCACCGAATCCAATGTACGTCTCCATTCCCTGATAACAGACGAGGCACTGACATGACATCACGTACCGCCCGCGCGTCCACCCTCGCCGAAGCGGCGAATCGCATCGACGGCACGGCATTCAACACCGCCTGGGCCGATGCCGAAGGCCGCGCGACCCTCGAGCGCATCCTGGCCGATCGCGGCCCGGCCACAGCGCCGACCCGTAAGGAGCCACATCGGCGCCGGCGCCTGGCGATCGGCGCAGCCATGGCCGCAACCGCCGGAGCCGCCGTGGCCATCGTCGGCTTGCCCGGTACGAACCACGGCGGCGCACCGGCTGCCTGGGCCGTCACCAGGAACGCCGACGGCAGCGTCACGGTCAAGATCAGCGACTATCGCGATCCCGCCGGACTGCAGGCAAAGCTCCGGGCCGCGGGACTTCGGGCCGAGGTCGGGACGCTCCCGAAGCAATGCGATGTGAGATCGCCCAACCTGCACCACCCGAAAGGGACCTGGCGGGTCGTCAGTGTCTCTGTGCAGACTGGGACCTTCCAGGCGCCCTACGACTATTCAAAGCTGTTGTGGATCGGCGACCGGCCGACGTTCCAGCGCGATTGGACTTTGGCGAAGCCCGGCATCACCATTTGGGGCGGCACGTTCATCCCCCCGCGCTCCAACGCGAGCGTGACAACGCTGAGGATCCAGCCCGCTGATCTCCCGCCACAGGACACCGTGCGCATCGGATTCCCCGCCGACCGCGCGGGCGAGCGGATGGGTGTCGGCGTGTTCTCGACCGAGAGCGGCTTGTACTGCTCGCCCCCAGGACACTGAGGAGGCACCTGTTAAGCGTTGAACTGGTTCTGAGCAGCTTCGAGGCCCTGCGCGAGCAGGGCCTCGACTGCGTCGGCGGCGCGGTCGACGAGGAACGGGACTTCCTTGCGCTCAGCGGCGCCGAACTCGCGCAGGACGTAGTCGGCGGGGTCCTGACGCCCGGGCGGGCGGCCGATGCCGAACCGCACCCGCGCGTATTCCTTGCTGCCGAGCGCGGACGTGGCCGAGCGCAGCCCGTTGTGCCCGCCGTCGCCGCCACCACGCTTGAGCCGCAGCGCGCCCAACGGCAGATCGAGGTCGTCGTGCACGATCGTGATCCGCTCGATCGGCACCTTGAAGAATCGCGAGATCGAGACGATCGGCCCACCCGACTCGTTCATGTACGACTTGGGCTTGGCCAGCACTACTGGTTTACCGGCCAACCGTCCCTCGACGATGTCGGCGCGACCCTTGTGCGCCTTGAACCGCCCGCCGATGCGCTCGGCCAGCAGGTCGACCACGAAGAATCCGGCATTGTGCCGGGTCGCGGCATAGCGCGGCCCCGGGTTGCCGAGACCGACCACGAGGAGTCGGTCGTCGGCCATTTCGGGTTCGTCCCTCGATAGCCAGTGCAGGCGGGCCATCGAGGCGGCTGCGTGCTTGCTGGGCGGTCTGGCCTGGGCTTAGTTGGCGCTCGGCGCTTCGGCCGGAGCCTCTGCGGCCGCGCCTTCGGCCGGTGCCGCCTCGCCCTCGACGGCCTCTTCGCCCTCGGCGGCTGCCTCGAGCTGCGCGGCGGTCGGCGCCTCCTGGATGAGCAGCAACACCTGCTCGGCCTCGCCGGCCAGCGCGGATCCGCTCGGCAGCTTGAGGTCGGCCGCGGTGACGTGCGAGCCGATCTCGAGACCCTCGATGTTCACCTCGATCTCGGTGGGCAGGTGGGTGGCCTCGGCCTCGATGCTGACCGTCATGTTCTCCTGCGCGAGCAGGCCGCCGCGCACGACCTCGCCCACGATGGTCAGTGGAACCTCGATGGTGACCTTCTCACCGCGCCGCACCGCGAGCAGGTCGACATGCTCGAAGATGCCCTTGATGGGATCGCGCTGGATCGCCTTCGGGATGGCCAGCTGATCGTCGCCCTCGAGGTCAAGAGTGAGCAGCACGTTGGCGCCACCGTGCTTGATGGCGTGCCCGAACTCGCGCGCCGGCAACGACACGTGGCGCGGATCTGCACCATGGCCGTAAATGACGGCTGGAATCTTGCCGGCCCGGCGGGTACGGCGAGCGCCACCCTTGCCGAACTCGGTGCGCGGCTCAGCCGACAGACGGACCTCAGACACGGTGATGCTCCTCTATAGCTGGTTCTTGGCAGTTCGCGGTATCGCTCCGTCGCGGGGACGCGCCGTGAAAACGACACCGCGTCGATGACGGACACACCACCCGTTTCGCATCGCTATCAGGCGGGCGTTCCCTCGCCGGGGCAACCGCTACAGAGTACCGACGCCGCGAACCATCCGCTAACCGCCCCCGTGCTCACGCGCGCTGTGCGGTTCCGCCCGTCGGCATCCCTGCCCTCCTCGCGACTTGTCCTACCTTCCGCGTTCGAGCAACCACTGGAGGTAGGACAACCCGCGGGCGGGCGGGGTGTGACAACTCGCGGTGGGGGCAACCGCCTAGAGTCGAACGAGTGCCCACAGCTGATGCAGTTGCTGTTCGAGTGCGGGCACCGGCCAAGGTGAACCTGCATCTCGGCGTCGGCCCGCTGCGCGCGGACGGTTACCACGATCTGGTGACGGTCTTCCACGCGGTCGACCTCATTGACGAGCTCGTCGCGCGACCAGCCGACGAGCTGCGCGTGTGCGTCGCCGGCGAGGGGGCCGCCGACCTGCCGACCGACGAGCGCAATCTCGCGTGGCAGGCGGCGACCCTGCTCGCCGAGTATGCCGGCGTGGCGCCACACGTCAGCCTCGAGATGACGAAAGCCATCCCGATCGCGGGCGGCATGGCCGGCGGATCCGCCGACGCCGCGGCCGCACTCGTGGCCTGCGCGGCCTTGTGGCGCACCGGAACCTCGCGCACCGTCCTCGCCGACCTCGCCGCACGGCTCGGCAGCGACGTCGCGTTCCCGCTGTCCGGCGGCACTGCGCTCGGTACGGGACGCGGCGAGGTGCTCACCCCGGTGCTGACGAGCGGGACGTTCCACTGGGTGTTCGCGCTCGCCGATCACGGCATCTCGGCGGGCGACGCGTACCGCGAACTCGACCGCCAGCGAGCAGCAGGCACTGCCCGGAATCCGATCGGGTCGCCCGATCGGGTCATCGAGGCGCTGCGCGCAGGCGATCCGCGCAAGCTGGCCGAGTCTGTGGCGAACGATCTCGAGCCCGCCGCGCTGGCGCTCGCTCCCGCGCTAGGGCACACGCTGGCCGCGGGCCGCGAACTCGGCGCGCTGGCCGGCATCGTCTCCGGATCGGGGCCGACCTGCGCGTTTCTCGCCCCCGGCCTGGACGAGGCGATCCGACTGGCCGCGGCTCTCGCGGCCGAAGGAGTCTGTCGCACCACGCGCGTCGCAACCGGACCCGCGCCTGGCGTCACCGTCGTGCCGTGAGCGCGAACCTCGTCAATCTCGAGGCGGTCGGCAAGGCGTACGGGACGACCGTCGTGCTCGACGCCGTGTCATTGGGCATCGCCGACGGCGAACGCATCGGCGTAGTCGGGCGAAACGGTGGCGGCAAGACCACCCTGCTACGGCTGATCACCGCAGACGAGACGCCCGACACCGGGCGCGTCACCCGTACCGGCGGGGTGCACGTCGCAACCGTCTCCCAGCGCGGTGACCTGCCACGCGATGCGAGCGTGCGCGACATCGTCGTCGGCGACGCCGCCGAGCACGAGTGGGCAGGCGACGCCGCGATCCGCGAGATCCTCAACGGGCTCGGACTCGCAGCGCTCGGCCTCGACACGTCCGTCGCACGCATGTCCGGCGGCGAGCGCCGTCGCGTCGCGCTGGCCGCTGCCCTTGTGCAGCAGGCAGAACTGCTCGTTCTCGACGAGCCGACGAACCACCTTGACGTCGAGGGAATCACCTGGTTGGCCTCGTACCTGATCAACCGCCGCGGTGCGGTGCTCGTCGTCACGCACGACCGCTGGTTCCTCGACATGGTCTGCTCACGCACCTGGGAGGTCGGCGACGCGACGGTGCGGCAGTTTGACGGCGGATACGCCGCGTACGTACTCGCCCGTGCCGAACGCGCCCGCCGCGACGAAGCCACCGAGGCGCGGCGGCAGAACCTGCTGCGCAAGGAATTGGCGTGGCTGCGCCGCGGGCCGCCCGCCCGAACGTCCAAGCCGAAGTTCCGCATCGACGCCGCCGAAGCGCTGATCGAGAACGAACCTGCGCCCCGCTCTACCACGGAACTTCGCGCTCTGGCGCAACGCCGCCTGGGGCGTTCGGTGTACGACGTCGAGGACGTGACGCTCACCCTCGGCTCCCGCGCCCTGCTTCGCGACATCACCTGGCATGTCGGACCGGGCGACCGTATCGGCATCATCGGCGTGAACGGCTCCGGCAAGACGCATCTGCTGCGCCTGCTCACCGGCGAGGTCGCGCCCACCTCGGGCACAGTGCGCGTGGGCCAGACCGTCCAGGCCGCGTACTTGTCGCAGGAAGTCGTAGAACTACCCGACCAGCTAAGGGTTATCGAGGCTGTCCAGGACGTTCGGACCACTGCCGTACTGGGGGGTACGGAATTGTCCGCGACTCAGCTCGCCGAACGGTTCGGCTTCCCGAATGAGCGTCAGTGGACTCCGGTGGCGGATCTGTCGGGCGGGGAGAGACGCCGGTTGCAGCTGTTGCGGCTGCTGCTCGCCCAACCGAACGTCCTGATACTCGACGAGCCGACCAACGACCTGGACACAGACACCCTTGCCGCATTGGAGGATCTGCTGGACTCGTGGGCCGGCACCCTCGTCGTCGTCAGCCACGACCGGTACCTGATCGAGCGCGTCTGCGATTCGACCGTGGCAATGCTCGGCGACGGATCGCTTGCCGCATTGCCCGGCGGAATCGACGAGTACCTGGCTCGACGTGCGGCAGCGTCCGCGCCCGAGGCGTCAACGTCCCGTCAACGCAAGGGTGATCCTCGTGCGGCACGCCGCGAGATCACCAGGCTCGAACGGCAGATCGCCACCTTGGAAAAGCGCGAGGCCACGCTGCACGCCGAGCTTGCTGAGCATGCAACGGACTACGCGCGGGTCAGCGAACTCGACGCCCAGCTACGCGAGGTGGTGACAACCCGCGAAGCCGCCGAGCATGCCTGGCTGGAACTCGCCGAGGGCGAACTGCCGTGATGCCGGCCGGTGCGCTGTAATGGCGTGATGGCATCCTCGCTGACGACCTGGCTTTCGAGCCGAACCCAGTACGAGTTGGGCGCCGTCATGTCCCGCCGGGCCGACGTTCTGCGCGGACCCGAGCCGCGCAGTCTGGGCGAGCTGGCCGAACGGCTGCAGCACCCCGTCTCCGTGTTCGAGGCGCTGAACTCGCTCAGCGTGCCGCATCTGCAAGCCATCGAGGCGCTGCTCACACTCGACCGTGGCGCATGTGCGCCGCAGCTGGCCGAGCTGCTCGACCCCGGCGCAGATCCCAAGCACGAGGCGAATGTGGACGCTGTCCTCGCCGAACTGAGCGAATACGCCCTCGTGTGGTCCGACCCTGATGGTCGGCTGCGCTTCGCCGGGCCGCTTCGCGAAGCCTTCCTCGATCCGCTCGGGCTCGGACTGCCGGCACGGGCACTGCTCGGCAACCTGACCGTCGCCATCCTTTCCACCATTCAGAAGCGACTCGGGCTGCCGCGTGTCGGCAACAAGCGCGCCACGGTCGAATCGATCGTCGAGCGCCTCCGCGACGCTGCCTTCGTTCGGCAACGCATCAAGGAGCTACCCGAATCCGCTCGCGAGCACCTGATGCATCTCGCCGAAAGCACCGAAAGCACCGAGAGCTCTGACGACGACCTCTTTTACGACGTCCGCCGCTACGATTCGCAGCGCGCGGCCGAACTCGTCCTCACCGAGAGCGGACTGCTCATCGAATCGGTATGGGGGCCGCACAGGTCACTGCCCGCGGAGGTCACTCGCGCACTGCGCGGGGACGAGTTCCGCGCGCCGTTCGCCCCGCACCGTCCCGAGATCACGTGGGACGCCGTCGGGGTCGAAGCGGTCGAGAACGAGGCGGGCGTCCGGGCAGCCGACTTCGCCGAGCGTGCTGCCTCGCTGCTCGATCTGGTCGCGGCGCAGCCGCTCGCCCTCGTGAAGTCGGGCGGCGTGGGCGCCCGGGAACTGGCGCGGGTCGCCAAGGCGGCCGGTACGACAGAAACGCTCACCCGGCTGGTCATCGAACTGGGTGGCGCAGCCGGCCTGCTCGACGCGCATGGCGACGGCGCAATGGTCACGTCCGCCTATGACACCTGGCGTGAGCAGGAACCAGCCCGGCGCCTGGCCCCTCTGCTGTCGGCCTGGTGGACGTTGCCCGCTACGCCTACCACGCCACGTGACCAAGACGGCAAGGCGATCGCGGCCCTGGCATCACGCCCACCTTGCGAATCCTGCGCCCGCGGGCGCCGGACCGTGCTCGCGGTGCTCGCCTCGGCGCCCGACGGGCAGGGCGCGCGCGACACCGAAGCGATCACCGGGGCGGCGTGGTGGACCCATCCGACCATCCATCTACCCAGCGCGTCGGACGACGAGCCGATGTTCGCGTGGACCGAGGCCGAGACGCTCGGCGTGATCGCCCGCGGTGCGATCACCAGCGTCGGGCGGGCTTTGCTGTCCGGGGACGATGCGCTGCTCGATGCCGCGCTGGACCGACTGCTGCCCGAGTCGACACACACCGCGGCCTTCGGTTCTGACCTCACCGTCGTCGTGAGCGGCGCGCCGTCGGCACGGGTCCGCGCGCTGCTCGACGGCTGCGCTGACCGCGAGGGCCGGGGCGCCGCTACCGTCTGGCGATTCACGCCGGCGAGCGTCCGACGTGCGCTCGATGCCGGCGTTGCCGCGGACGATCTCTCGCACGAGCTCGGCGACATCGCCTCGACCGGGCTGCCGCAGCCACTGCGTTACCTGATCGGCGATGTGGCCCGCCGCCACGGCCATCTGCGGGTGACGGCCGCGACGTCCTGCGTCCACTCCCCCGACGAGGCGCTGCTCGCCGAGGTGGTCGCGCACCGCAAGCTGCGCCCGCTCGGGCTGCGGCTGCTCGCGCCGACCGTGGCGGTCGGCGGCTCGTCCGTCCGCGACACGATCTCCGCGTTGCGAGCGGCGGGCTACCTACCACTGGGCGAGAGCAGCGACGGCGTCGTTGCGCTGGAGCGTCCCCGAAACGCCCGCGCTACCCCCCAGCGCCGGCGCGTGCCGCCGTCGCGCGAGACGCCGTCGCGCGAGACGCCGTCGCGCGAGACGCCTCGCCCGAATGCCCAGCAGGTTGCCGCGCGGCTGCTCGCGGCTCCCGCATCGCCCGGCGACGCCGCGTCGTCCGGCACCGAGGCGCTCGTGGGCGAATTCGCCGACGGCCTGAGCACGGCGGAGATTCGCCAGCTCGCGCACGCCATCGACGAGAGCCTGCCCATCCGCATCGAGTACCAGGCCGCGACAGGTGGCTACACCTCTCGCGTGGTCAGCGAACTGCAGATCGAGCCGCCGTTCCTCGTCGGATGGTGCCACCTGCGCAACGCCGAGCGAATGTTCACCCTCGCTCGCATCCAGTCGGCGACCGCCGTCTAAGGCCCCGCTGGTGGATTGGCCCGCTGGTGGATTCCGTTGAGTGGTGCGTTTGGGCTTGAGTGGTGCGTTACAACGCACCACTCAACGCGTAAGTCACCACTCAACGGGACAGTCGGGCAGGTCAACGGGGCAGGCGGGATAGGCGGGACGTTCAGCGAGAAGAACGGGAGGGGCGGCGGCGGAACGCATTCGGGTCCCGCTCGACGAGCACGCTACGGACGAGGCTTGCCACCTGGTCCGGATGGCGAAAGACCTGCGTCGGCCCGAAGGTGATCACCCGCCAGCCTGCCACCTGGTAGTCCAGATCGCGGGTGATGTCGCGGCGCATGCGGTCTGGACGGGCATGCTCGGCGCCGTTGTATTCGAGGGCAAGCCGCGCTGCCGGGTAGTGCAGGTCGGGCTCGGCCAGCCATTCGCCGTGCGCCGAGCAAATAGGTGAGTTGACCTCTGGCGGCGGCAGGCCGCTGCCGACCAGCGCGTACCGCAGATGGCTCTCCGGACGCGACCGGGCCCGCGCGTCGAGCAATGGCAACGCCGCCCGGGCCTTTCGCACACCGCGGCGGTGGAAGGCCCGAGCGAGGACGGCCCGCAGATCGGCGACCTCGCATGCCCCGCGCAACGCGCTGTCGCCCGCGGCGATCAGATCCGGCATCGACAGCGACTCGGCGAGATCGCACCACGTTCGCGCAAGCGTGGTCACCGGCACTTCACCGCACCGGCTGATCTCGTCCGGACGCAGCGTGCGCCGCCGCGCTCGGACCTCCGGCCTCCGACTGGCCGCCACGTCGCGCGGCAGCTCCGGTTCACACGCAACGATCAACTCGACCGGATGCGCCGGCAGTTCGGGCAGCCACAGGCCGTGCAATGCGGCGGCGGACAAACCGGCGATCACCGTGCCGGCCGGCATAACCTGAAGTAACGCTGCACATCGCGCGGCGAGGCAGTCGGCGTCGTCCGCGGAGCGCCACAGCCCACGGCTGACCTGTACGAGCTCACTCACCGCCCGAGTGTGGCCGATTCGCGCCGGGCGGCGCGGCGACTATCCACAACCCCGCCCGCGGTTCTCGTTGAGTGGTGCGTTTGGGTTTGAGTGGTGCGTTACAACGCACCACTCAACATCAAACGCACCACTCAACGGAAAAGACGGCGGGCTAGCTGCGCAGCCCCCAACCCGGCCAGGGCCGCGCCCAACAGCGCGAGATTTTGGCGGCGGATGCGGCTGGCTATCTGCGAGTACGGCATGGTCGTGAACGACACCAGTTCATAGCGCGACACGTAGCGCCCGGCGAGGCGGCGTTCGAGCGCGTGCTGCGCGGCCACCTTCAGTTGGAACGTCCGCGAGTTGACCTTGTCGCGCATCTCGACGAAATTCTCCAGCGCCATGGCGGCGATCGCATCAGTGTTCGGCTTGCGCCGTTGCTCGTAGCGGCGCAGCGCGCTGGCCCAGTGCCCGTCAGCCTCGTCAAGGCATTCGTCGAGCTCGATGCAATCCTCGAACGCGCAATTGGCGCCCTGGCCGAAGAACGGCACGATCGCATGCGCGGCATCGCCGACCAGGCCCACTTGCCCGCGGCTCCACGGCCAGCTCCGCACCGTCACGAGTGAGCCCACCGGGTTGTGCAGGTAGTCGTCGACGAGCGACGGCATCAGGTCGACCACGTCCGGGTATTGCGCGCGAAACTCAGCGTAAATGCGATCAGGCGTGTCGAGCGCGGCAAACGCCGACTTCGGCCAGAACAGCGTGCACGTGAAAGAACGATCCAGGTTCGGCAGCGCGATCATCATGGACGAGCCGCGCGGCCAGATGTGCAACGCGCCCGGGTCCAGGGCGAATTCGCCGCCACGAGCGGGAATCGTCAGCTCCTTGTAGCCGTGCTCGAGAAAATCCTCGCGCGCCTCGACCTGAAGCGCTCTCCGTACCGCAGAGTATGCGCCGTCGCAGGCGAGCACCACGTCGGCCGCAACACCGCGCGGCCCGTCAGGTGTCTCGAACTGCAGCACGCCGTGGTCGACGGAAAGGAGCCGGTGCTCGAAACGCAGGCTGACCCCGGGCGTTGCCTCAGCAGAGTCGAGCAACGCTGCGTTCAGCTCGGCCCGGCTGATCGAGTTGATCGCCCGCGTTCCGTCGGCGCTATAAGGGCGAAAACTCGGTGACGCGCCCAGGGCGTGCACCATACGCCCCGGCATGGGCAACGCGCGGGCTAGCGCCGCCTCGCGCAATCCGACCCGTTCGAGGGCAGCCAACCCGCGGGCAGATATCGCCAGGTTGATCGAGCGCCCCCGCTCGGCGCCGACGAGCCTCGGGTCCGGACGCCGCTCGTAGACGGTGACCGGCACACCGCGCCGACCCAGCAAGGTGGCCAGCAGGCAGCCGGCCAGCCCGGCGCCGACCACCACCACAGACTCAGACATGGCGAAGCGCGTCGGCCGCGCGCCAGCAGTCCTGGAACGTGCAGTACAGCGGCGCAGGCGCGAGCCGGATGACGTCCGGCTCGCGATGATCGGCGATTACCCCATACGCATCGCGCAATTCTCGCGACACCGCCGCCGCGCCGGAGACGCGCACCGACAGTTGCGCGCCACGACGTTCGGGCTCGCGCGGTGTGAGGATCTCGAACCCATCAAGCAGCGATTCGAGGTAGCCGGTAAGACGGATGCTCTTGGCACGTAGTTGCGCCATGCCGACGGCGTCGAACACCTCCAGAGACGCAAGCACCGGCGCCAACGCCAGGATGGGCGGGTTCGACAGCTGCCAGGAATCTGCCGTGTATACCGGGTCAATCACCGGACCCATCGCGAAACGCGTCGCGGGTCGGCTCCCCCACCAGCCGGCGAGCTTGGGCAATGACGGATCGGCAAGATACCGCTCGTGCACGAAGCAACCGGCAACTGCGCCAGGCCCCGCGTTCAGGTACTTGTACGTGCACCACGCGGCCCAGTCGACGTCCCAATCATGCAGGTGCAGCGGCACGTTGCCCGCTGCGTGGGCGAGATCCCAACCCACCACAGCACCCGCGGCGTGCCCGGCGGCAGTAATCGCAGCAATATCGAGGAATTCGCCGGACAGGTAGTTGACCCCGCCGAGCAGCACGAGGGCAACCCGCGAGCCGCCCTCGCGCAGAAACGCGACGATATCGTCGCTGCGCAAAGCGGATTCGCCCGTGCGGGGACGCAGCCGGATCACCGCCGAGTCGGGGTCGTAGCCGTGCAGGGCCACCTGACTGCGCACCGCGTAGCTGTCGGACGGGAACGTCGAATCCTCGATGACGATGGCATGCCGCTCGGCGGTCGGGCGGTAGAAGCTGGTCATCATCAGGTGCAGATTGACCGTCAACGAGTTCATCATGACGACCTCGGCCGGCCGCGCCCCGACCAGGCGCGCCGCCGGTGCACGCAGCAACTCGTGATACGGCAACCACGGACGCTTCGCCTCGAGGTGGGCCTCGACACCGAGCCTGGCCCAGTCGTCCAGCTCGTCGGTCAGCCGCGACCGGATCGACCGATGCTGCAGGCCGAGAGAATTGCCCGCCATATAAGCGGTTTCCGGGTAGTTGCCGCCCGTCGCCGGCGGGATGTGGAACTCGTCGCGCAGGCCGGGAAACCCGTCGGTGGCGTCGAGCTCGCGCGCGTTCGTCTCGGTGGTCATCGCGCCAGGTACCGCCGTGCATTGCCGGTCAGGATGCGTTCGCACGAGGCGTCGTCCAGGAACGAAGCCCCGCGCACCACCGCGCCCACGGGCCGCTCGCCCAGTGGGTACGGGTAGTCGCTGCCGACCACCACCTGATCGACGCCGATCGTGTCGACGAGCAGGCGAAGCGCACGCGAGTCGAAGACGACGGAGTCGACGAAGAACCGGCCGACGTAATGCGACGGCGGAAACTGCGATGTCGCAACAAGATCAGGCCGTGCCCGCCAGGCGTTGTCCATCCGCCCTACCCAGAAGGCGAATGATCCGCCGCCATGGGCGAAACAGATCCGCAGCTCGGGGCCGATCTGGTCGAACACGCCGCCCAGGATCATCGCCAGAATCGACAGATGCGTCTCTGCCGGCATGCCCGCGAGCCACCGGGCCATCCACCGGTCCAGGCGAGGCGAGTTCGGCATGTCCCACGGATGCACGAACACGGCAGCGCCCAGCGAAGCCGCGTGCTGAAGGAACGTCACCACCCCAGCATCGTCGAGGTCGCGGTCGCCCACGTGATTGCCGATCTCGACCCCGACGTGGCCCGCGTCGATACACCGCGACAGTTCGGCGCACGCCGCGTCGGGATCCTGCAGCGGCACCTGGCACATCGGCAGCAACCGCTCCGGCGCGGCAGAGCACATCTCCAGCGAGAAGTCGTTGCACAGCCGCGCGATGCGCGCAGCCTCGGCCGCTGGCTGGTCGTAGCAGAAGAACACCGGCGTCGGTGAGAGCACCTGGACGTCGACCCCGTCAGCGTCCATGTCGGCCAGGCGTGCCTCGACCTGCCAGGTATTGCGACCGACCTGACGGAACTCGCGCGAACCCAGCATGATCACCGAATCATCGCGTACCCATGGACCTTCGCTCGGCGTCGAGAGGCTTCGCGGAACGTAGTGCGTATGAACGTCGATCATTTACCGGGATGCACCGTGCCGCACTGCTTGCACGTCCGCGCAACGGCGTCGTCGTAGAACGCGGTGAAGATCGGCGGCAGGTCGGCGGCGATGTCTCGTACTTGCAGCTCGACCTCGTGCACGAGTGCATTGCAGTTCCCGCAGTACCACTGGAACTTCTCCACCGTGCCTTCCTCGCGGATGCGTTCGAGTACCAGTCCGATCGAGCCCGCCTCTGGCCGCTGCGGCGAGTGCGGCGTGTTGCGCGGCAGCAACCACATGTCGCCCTCGTTGATATCGATCCGCGCCGGACCGTCAGCCGTCATAAGGTTGACGTGCATGTTGCCGCGCACCTGGTAGAACCACTCCTCGTACGGATCGACGTGGAAGTCGGTGCGCTGGTTCGGTCCGCCCACCACCATGACGATGAAGTCGCCCGTCTCGGTGAACATCTGCTTGTTGTTCACCGGCGGCTTGAGCAGGTGCTCGTTTTCCTTGATCCATTGGGCAAAGTTGATCGCTGGCCCGATTGTCATGAGCGACCTCTCTCGACATAGGCAACCGCCTGCATCTCGATCAGCAGGTGCGGGTGCGGCAACTGGTGAACGGCCACCGTAGTGCGGGTCGGCCCGCGCTCGTCGAAGTACTCGGCATACACCTCGTTGTAGCCGCCGAAGTCGTTCATCGACACGAGATAAGTGGTGATCTGGACGAGGTCGGCGAGATCGGCTCCCACCGACTGCAGGATCTCGCGGATGTTCTCGATCACTGCCCGGGTCTGCACCCGAATGTCGAGGGTGGCCGTGCCGAGCGAATCGACCGAGGCGCCGGCGATCGAGTTGTCAGGACGGCGTGCGCTGGTGCCTGACACGTAGGCGAGGTCGCCGACGACCTTGACGTGCGGGAATCGCCCGCGTGGTACGGCCATTCCGTGCACCAGCGTCACAGCTGCACACACACGTTCGTCAGCTCCGAGTAGAACTCCAAGGAGAAATCGCCACCCTCACGGCCGATGCCCGAGAGCCCCACGCCCCCGAACGGCGAGCGCAAGTCTCGCAGGAACCACGTGTTGACCCATGACATGCCCACGCGCATCTGCTGCGCAACCCGGTGCCCGCGCGACAGATCCGTCGTCCACACCGACGAGGCGAGACCGTAGTCGGTGTCGTTGGCCAGCGCGATCGCCTCGTCCTCGGTGTCGAACGGGACGAGCGCCGCCACCGGCCCGAAGATCTCTTCGCGCAGCGGACTGTCCACATTGGACAGTCCGGCCCACAGCGTCGGCTCGATCCACCAGCCGCTGTCGAGGTCGCCGCCGAGTGCCGGAACACCCCCACCGACAAGGGTTTTCGCACCGCACTCCTCGGCGAGCCGGTAGTAGCCGAGCACTTTCGACCGATGCGCCTGCGAGATCAACGGCCCAGTGGTCGTGGCCGCATCGCCCGGGCGGCCAAGGCGAAGCGAGCGCGCCCGCTCGACGAGACCGGCCGCCATCTCGTCGAACACCGGCCGCTGCACGTACACCCGCTCGGTACACAGGCAGACCTGCCCGGTGTTGGCGAACACCGAACGGGTCAGGCCCGCGAGCGTAGCGTCCACATCTGCGTCGGCGAACACGATCGCCGCATTCTTACCGCCGAGTTCGAACGACACCGGGCGCACCCGTGGCGCCACCGCGGCCATGATCGACGAACCGGTCGCCGACGATCCGGTGAACGTCACGCCGTCGATGCCCGGATGCGACACGAGCAGCGCGCCGGTCTCGCCGAACCCATGCACCACGTTGTAGACGCCGTCCGGCACGCCCACGTCGGAGAGCACCTCGGCAAGCAGCGTGGCCGTGGACGGGGTCTCCTCCGACGGCTTGACCACCACCGTGTTGCCGCAGGCCAGCGCCGGCGCCACCTTCCAGGTGAGCAGCAGCAATGGCAGGTTCCACGGGACGATCACCGCCACCACGCCGAGCGGTTTGCGCACCGCGTAGTTCAAAGCCTGACGGCCTCCCGGCAGATCAGTGAGGAACGACGGCTGCCCGGCCGCGGCCACTGTGTCGGCGAACGACCGGAAATTCGCAACGGCGCGCGCCACGTCCAGCTCGCGGGCCTGCGCTGCCGGCTTGCCCGTATCGGAAACCTCGGCCGCGACGAACTCCTCGAAGCGTTCCTCGATCCGGTCGGCCACCCGCCGCAGCAGCGCAGTTCGCGACGCGACGCTCGCCGCACTCCACTTGTGAAGCGCCCGACGGGCCGCGAGCACCGCACGGTCGACCACCTCGGCGCCTGCCTCGTGCACCTGCGCCGCCAAGGAGCCGTCGACCGGATTGATCTTGTCGAATCGGCGCGGCCCGGCGACGTACTCGCCGCCGACCACATTCTGAATGGTTCGCATCAGATCATCGTCCGCGCTGACCACAACTCGGGAAAGACCTCGCGCGCCATACTTCGTTCCAGCCACGCCAGCCCGGACGAGCCACCGCTACCCGGCTTGGCGCCCATCGAGCGCTTGACGGCGACCACGTGCCGGTAGCGCCAGGTGCCGAACGCGTCGGCCAGATCGGTGAGTTCCTCGGCCAGCAGGAACAGCGGATCGGTACGCCGCGGCTCGGCGTAGATCGAGGCCCACGCCGCCTCGACCTCGGGCCTGGGCTGGTACTCCTCGCTGAAGTCACGCTCGATGTCGTCGAGCAGGCCACGTCGAGCGAGGAATGCAAGCACGTCGTCGTAGACGCTCGGCGCATGCCGCGCGCGTTCCAGATCGGCGTAGACGTCCGGGACGGAACGGTGCGGGCGGATCAGCGTCTCGGACTTCAGCCCGAGCAGGAACTCGACGTGCCGGTAGGTGTAGGACTGGAAGCCGGACGCCTCGCCGAGATCGTCACGGAACGCGTTGAACTCCGCCGGGGTGAGCCAGACCAGCGACCCCCATGCGCCGTTGAGCGTGCCGACGTGGCATGTACACCGGCGCAAGCCGGCCAGCGCGGCGTCGAGGTCGTCGCGGCGCAACTGCTGCTGCACGGTCTCGAATTCGGCTCGCAGCAGGCCGAAAAGCAGTTCCATCACCTGAGTCGTGACCAGAAATGCCTTCTCCACCGGATGGTCCGTGATCGGACGGAGCAGCGCGTGCAGCGTCCGGGTGCCGACGTAGTCGTCGTAGGGCGTCGACTTGTCGAAGTCGAGGCTCGGCTCACCGGCGTTGGCAACGGCCCGCTGCGCGCGCTCTTCGGCGGTGGCTCGATCCGGTTCGGCCGCCACTCGCGGCGCCGGCGCGGCAGGCGCGCCGTGGCGCCGTCGGGTGCTCATCGGCGCTCGATCGGGATGTGACCTGCCGATGGCCGGTCAACTGCACGTCGAATTGCTCTGGCCACTCGGCCACGCTGCCGATTGATTCGCATGACTCGATGCATATCAGTTAACCGGTGCTCCTCATTGGCCGTTTGCTGCCGGTTGGCCGCTTCCTGTCGGCTCGCCTCGGCATCACCGGCTCACTTCGGCACACGTCCGGCCGGACCGATACTGAGAGACGGTTTAGCCTCCAGCCCCCGCAGTCCGTTCCAGCCGAGGTTGACCAGATGCGCGGCAACCTCGTCGCGCCTGGGTTTGCGCACCTCGAGCCACCACTGCCCGGTGAGCGCCACCATGCCGACCAGCATCTGGGCGTACATGCCGGCGAGCTTCGTCTGCAGCCCGCGCCGGTCGAACTCGCGCGCCAGGATGTACTCGACCTGGCTCGCGATGTCGTTGAGCAGCGACGAGAACGTGCCCGCGCCCGAGACGACCGGCGAGTCGCGGGTCAGCACCCGGAAGCCGTCCGTCTCGTCCTCGATGTAGGTGAGCAGGGCAAGAGCGGCCTGCTCGACGAGCTGACGCGGATGGCCTGCCGTCAGGGCCGACGTGACCTGGTTGAGCAACGCCTGCATCTCGCGGTCGACGACGACCGCGTACAGGCCCTCCTTGCCGCCGAAATGCTCGTAGACGACGGGCTTGCTCACCCCGGCGCGTGATGCGACCTCCTCGATCGAGGTCGCCTCGAAACCCTTCTCGGCGAACAGCGAACGCCCGACGTCGAGCAGTTGCTCGCGTCGTTCCTTGCCGGTCATCCGCACGCGCGGACGCACCTCGGACTCGCTCATTCGCGTACCTCGCTCCTGGCGCGAGCGCTCTTCACCGCACCCATCATGGCCCATGCCGCCAGACGGCGCTTTCCACATAACGGATCTTCGCGGCAGCGCCGCCGGCTCATCGCCGGGTGCCGGCGCGATCCTGTATCTCGACTTGGTTCACACGGCGCGCAGTTTGGCGAGACGGTCAGGCTTGGGCCACCGGACGTCGGTGGCCCAGCCGAGCCGTTCGAACACCCAGATGACCCGCGCAGAGGCGTCGATCTGGCCGCGCAGTACACCGTGCCGCGCCGCCGTGGGGTCGGCGTGGTGCAAGTTGTGCCAGCTCTCGCCCATGCTCAGGATCGCCAGCGGCCAGAAGTTCGCGCTCTTGTCGCGGGCGGCGAAAGGCCGCTCGCCGATGGTGTGGCAGATCGAGTTGATCGACCAGGTGACGTGGTGCAGCACGAAGATCCGCACCAGCGACGCCCAGAAGAACGCCGATAGCGCGCCGGCCCAGGACCAGGTGATCAGCCCGCCGAGCAACGCCGGTGCGAGCAGCGACACGACCGTCCACAACCAGAACAGGTCGCTGACCCACCGGATGGGGCGATCGCTCATGAGATCAGGCGTGTACTTCTCGCGATTCGTGTGCTCGGCGTCGAAGAGCCAGCCGACGTGGGCGTAGCAAAGACCTTTGAAGAGCGCGCCGGTGGTGTTGCCGTAACGCCACGGGGAATGCGGGTCGCCCTCGCGGTCGCTGAATGCGTGGTGGCGACGGTGATCGGCCACCCAGCGGATGAGCGGCCCCTCGATCGCCAGGCTTCCGGCGATCGCCAGCACGACGCGCAGCGGGCCCTTCGCCTTGAACGAGCCGTGCGTGAACATCCGGTGGAAGCCGACGGTGACGCCGAGGACGGCCACCGTGTAGAAGGCGACCATCAAGACGATGTCGCTCCAGCCCATGCCCCATCCCCACATGACCGGGATCGCGGCAGCGAAGGCCAGGAACGGCACGACGACGAACGTGTAGAGCATGAACTGCTCGCCCCGGCGCTTCGGCCCCTCGAACGTCGGCTTCGGTCCATCGGGAGCCGGTTCGGGTTCGGGCACGGTCTGCGCGGGAGCTTGCTGCGCAGCGGTGGGCGTGGTGTCGTCAAGCAGAGTCATGACCCCCGCCTTCCCCAGTGCGCGGCACCGGCTACGGACTTCGGAGTGACCCGTTCGCCGTGCTGATCACGACGGAACGGTGCGGTTACGGCAGCGTAACCTACGCTGTCGTAGCCGAGCGAGCGATGGCGGACTATTCAGCGCCGGTACGCTGTGAGTTCGATTGGGGGATGGGGTAATCGGCAGCCCGCAGGCCTTTGGAGCCTTGCAGTCTCGGTTCGAGTCCGAGTCCCCCAGCCAATCGACCCGACCCGGCAGGTACGAGCGGCGAGGCTTGACGCAACCACGCGCGCAGCTGATC
>CAVTEA010000001.1:0-226793 GCA_963733615.1 uncultured Actinomycetes bacterium | reverse complement strand
GATCGAGCCCATTACCAGCGCGCTCGCGCCGAGGCGGAACGAGATGTCCGCGCCAAACCCGCGACGGACATGCGCCGGCCAGTAGCGACGACAGCGGCTACAGTGCGGATCTGCACGATGCGGCCCGTGGATAGGTAGGCGTCACCGCGGACGACTCCATGCGCTCAATAGCCGTCGTTCGGCGCGGTCTTGGCCGCAGACGGCGGCGCTCAGATCGATATCTATCGCGCTTGACACTTGGACAGTTTGAGTCCAGATCGATGCCGTCATGGCCGATGTCATCTCCAGGGCCCAGTCTCGTTCAATCCAGTGGTTTGGCGTTGACTGACGGGTCGCCGGCAAAGTACGACGCGCTCAGCTCGTCGACGCGCCCGAGCAGGTCAGGGCCCGCGCCCTGAAGTACGCACTCACCGTGGCTGAGGACGTACGCACGATCACAGATTTCCAGTGCTAGGTGCACGTGCTGCTCAACGAACAGCACGGCCACGCCGTCGGCCGCGACCTGCTTGACGACATCGGCAAGGCTGCGCACGACAATCGGCGCGAGGCCCATCGTCATCTCGTCGATGAGCATCAGCTTCGCGTCGGCGGTCACCGCGCACGCGAGCGACAGCAACTGCTGCTCACCGCCGGAGAGCAGGCCGGCCTGCCGGTCACGCAGCTCGCCGAGCACCTCGAATCGCTCGTAGGCTCTCTCAACCGCGTGCCGTGAACGCCCGCGCAGCCGCAGGTTCTGATCCACCGTCAACTGCCGGAACAGGCCGCGGTGCTCGGGGACATAGGCGAGCCGATGCTTCGCCGCGTCGCGCATGCTGCGGATACGCGCATCGAAGACGCGCACCTCACCGCGCAGTGCCGGCAGCAAACCGCAGGTGGTGTCGAGCGTCGTGCTCTTGCCCGCGCCGTTGGGTCCGAGCAGGGCGACGATCTCGCCAGCATCGACGTGCAGGTTCACGTCACGAACGGCACACACTTTGTTGTGCCCGGCTGTCAGGTTGTCGAGTTCGAGCGCATGCGCCACGACGCCTCCTCGTACGCGTCCTGCGACTCGCCGATGTAGGCGCGCACGACCGCGGGATCCTGTCGAATCTGATCGGGCGTGCCGGACGCGATGAGCCGCGCTCGGTCGAGCACGTAGATGCGGTCACAGATCGAGAGGACCAGTGCGAGGTCATGCTCGATCAGGAGCACGCCGACGCCGCTCTTCGCGACGGCGATCAGGTGCTCGCCCAGCTGTCGGCTCTCGAAGGTATCCAGCCCGGCGGCGGGCTCGTCCGCGAGAAGCACGCTCGGCCGCCCCGCGAGCGCCCGGGCAACCCCCACGAGCTTGCGCTGTCCGCCGGTGATCTCCCCCGGCCGCTTCGCCGCGAGGTCGCAGATCCCGAGCAGCCGCATCGCCGACGCCGCGTCGGCGTCCGACGTCCTGCGCGGCGACCCGGCATTGGCACGGGTCGGTCGGGCGACGCGGGCATTGTCGAAAACAGTTAGGTCCTCGAACAGCTGCCCCGTCTGCCACGTGCGGCCGAGTCCGGCGGCATAGCGGCGGTGCGGCGCGAGGCCGGTCAGCATCCGCTCGCCCAGCGCGACCGAGCCATTCGCGCGGGTGAAGCCGGTGAGCGCGTCCAGTAGCGACGTCTTACCGGCGCCGTTCGGACCGATGAGGCCGACGATCTCACCAGGTGCCACCTCGAGCGAGACGTCGTCGACCGCGATCACACCGCCGTAACGGACGGTGACGCCACGGACGACGAGCCGCGCCGGTGCCGGCGGCTCGAGGTGCGCCGACGGCAGCGTCAGCGCCGAACCTCGGGACAGCTCCCGGCCGAACCGGCGCCGCGCCGCCTGCAGGACGACCCTCATCGCGTCCGCGAAGCCGTGCGGGTGGAGGACCGCGATGAGGATGAGGCCGATCGCCGCGACGGTGTCGTACTGCGGGCCGATCGTCCAGTGTTCGCTGACCCAGACGAAGAGGATCC
This sequence comes from uncultured Actinomycetes bacterium, assembly GCA_963733615.1. Lineage (GTDB taxonomy): Bacteria > Actinomycetota > Actinomycetes > Mycobacteriales > Jatrophihabitantaceae > DASXRA01. The sequence continues at coordinate 224,817 of CAVTEA010000001.1, read as the reverse complement.
CGCCAGGCGCAATCGCGCCCGCGTAAAGCGCGCCACCGACGCCGGTGATCCCGCCGATGTAGGCATAGACAAGCAGGATCACGCCAAGGAACACGCCGAAGGCGCTCGCCGACACCGTCTGGTCGACATACGCGAGCAGGCAACCGCCCACACCAGCGAGGAAGCCGGCGATGCCGAGCGCGAGCATCTTGGTCCGCGCGACGCCGATGCCAATACTCGCGCTCGCCTGCTCGTTGCCACGGACAGCGAGGAAGCGACGGCCGAGGGACCCACGAATGAGCATTGACGTCCCGGCGCAGGACAGCAGAAGCAAGACCAGCACTGCGTAGACGAACTGCAGCCGCCCGGTGTGCGCGCCGACCTGCGAACTGAGGTCCAGCGGGCCGATCGTCGGTGACGCGACGTCGGCACCGGTGCCGCTGGACTCGGCGTTGTTCAGGACGAGGGACTGGACAGCGGCAGCGCCGGCTAGCGTGAGGACGGCTAGCTGCGCGCCGCGAACGCGCAGAGCAGGGCTGCCGATTACGACGGCCATGACGGCGGCCATCACGCTCGCGACGATGAGCCCCGTCGGAAACGGCCACGATGCGGTGTACCTCACAAGCACCTCCGCCGCGATGCCTGCGATCGCGAGCTGACCGAGCGAGATCTGGCCGATCATCCCGACGATTACGACCAGCGACAGCGCGAGGACCGCGAAGGCCATGCTCGTCGCGAGGCCGAGCCGCAGGGCGGGCGCGAAGAACGGCGCGCCGAGCACCACCACCACGCCGATGCCACCGATCGTGCGTAGCCGCATCGCTGGTGGCACCCGCGGGAGGGACTCGGACTCCAAGCCGGCACGACTCGGCAGGCTGCGGCCGCGCAGCACGAGCACCAGGATGATGACGATCAGCGGCACCGCGTCGGTGACGCCGCCGCTGGATATCCAGGTGGGCCACCATGCCTTCGTGGTGAGAAATGACAGCTCGCCTTGCGTCATCCCGAGAAGCAGCCCGAACAGCGCCGCGGGCAACACGTTGACGAGGCGCCCGACCAGCATTGCCGTCAGCCCGGGCACTACAAGCAGTCCGACCGACGTCGGGTCGAGCGGGCTGATCGACGCACCTACGATCATTACCGCGGTGGTGAGCATGATGCCGCCGGCGACGTTGGCGACCGCTAGCCGTCCCGGCGACCACCGGCTCAGAGTGAGAGCCGCCTCATCCTCCAGCAACGCTCGTGTCGCGAGGCCGAGCAGCGTACGCCGATAGACGAGCGTCACCGCCGCGGCGAGGACGAGGGCGAGTCCGGCGATCCACAGTCGGTCCTCTGGGAAGCTTAGGCCGCCCATGTGGATCTGCGTTGCGGGAAAGAGCGGCGACTCGCTGCGCGAGTCGCGGCCGAAGTGCTGGATCAGCAAACTTTGGAACAGCGCCAGCAGCCCGAGCGACGCGATGATCTTCGCGACGAGCGGGGCGCGACGCAGCGGCCGGAAGATCAGCAGCTGCGTCACCGCACCGATTGCCCCGGCAAGGACCAGGGCGAGGAGTGAGAGCCGCCCACGTCGGGAGCGGGTCGCCGACGGCGATCCTCGCCGGGAGAACGACCACCGGTAGTACCAAGTCGCCGGTGGTGCGCAACTCGTCATACGCGAACGCGCCCCAGATGGCCAGCGCGGCGTGCGCGAAGTTGATGACACCGGTGCCCTTGTAGGTCATGACGAGACCCACCCCGAGCGCGGCGCCAACGGCGCCGGCGCCTAATCCGAGGATGGCGAAGACTAGATACTGCACCATGCGCTGGGAGCTACTTCACGCTTGCGAGATCGAACGGCTTGCCGTTGACGAGCGTCTGCGTTCCGTCGGCCTGGACTTGCAACTGAATGTAGTAGCTGGCCGCACGCACCACCGGGCAGAATCTTCGCGGTGCAGTCCTGCTGCGTGCCGAGGAACTCGTGGCCCTTGAACGACGCGAGCGCGTTGTTGATCGTTGCTTGTGTTACCTCACCGTTGATGCCTTTGACGATGTTGGCGAAGCTCATGACGGTCGAGAAGCCGTAGACGCCGTATCCGGAGTCGAGCAGGTCGTTCTCGTCGGCTGCGTTGAGGGCGTCCTTGTAGATAGCGAACTCGCCGGTCAGCTGCGGGTCGTAGGCCCCGGCTGACTTTCGTGCGGTGTACGGGAGCACGTACTGCGCGGTGTAGACGCCGGTCGCCTGCGGGCCGAGCTTCTTGACGAACTGCGTGCATGCGCCAGCGAAAATCTTCCCGGTCCACCCGAGCGTCCGCGCTGTGCGCACCGCGTTCGTGCAGTCGTTCTCCTGGAAGGCTAGGTACAGCAGGTCTGCGTGCTTCGCCTTCGCGGCGTTCACGGCAGCCGTGAAGTCAGGGTTCGCCGGAGACACCAGCGTCAGCGAGCTCTGAACACCCACTCTCTCGCCAGAATCCTTTAGCAAGCCGAATACCTGCTTGATGACCGGCCCGATGTTCGGCAGCACGTAGACGATGTTGTGCGCGCCGTCTTCCTTGAACATGGGACCCAAGCCGTGGTAGATCGTTGCGAACGGCGGGATCATGATCGTGTTGCTCGGATCTGAAGTCGCCGCCTGTGTCGCGTCCACACCGAAGATGTGCAGCCCAGCCTTCTTGTACACCGGTTCAGCAGCGTCAAGACCCAAATCATCACCGAGCAGCATGGCTAACACCTTGTCGGTGACGAACTGGTTCGCGCACTTCGTCGACGCGCCCGGCGTCCCGTCGGTCGAACATGTGTCGAGTTTCAGCACGTGACCATGGATGCCGCCGTGGCTGTTGACGTATTCAGCTGCCGCTTTCGCGGTTCTCGTCGCCTCCGGCACGGCAAAGCCACCGATGTCGGAGTTGACGAACCCGACGGTGATCGGCGACCCAGTCGCTGTGATGCCACCGCTACTGATCCGCTGCAGACCGCTGTGACCCGCCGCTGCTTCCGCCGCCGCAGGCCGCTGCCAGCACGGCGACTCCGAGCCCGAGCGCCACCAGTCCGATGTGGCGCGCGCGTCCATAGTGCATCCTGTGCTCCCCTGCGTAGCCCATGACACCGCGGAGCGGACGCCCGCGACTGGTGTCCTGAACCTATGAGGAACACCCACAGCTGTCCTTGTACCGCTGCACAGAGTGCTGGGACCGCTTCTGTGTTCCGGCCTCACGGTTTCTGTCGGATCGAGAGGTACCCGCGAAGGTCGCGCGCTCATCAAACAGGAGCCGGACCTGGAGCTCAGCGAGAAGGCGCTCGTCGGGGTCGATACCCGCTGTCTCGCGCGCCTTATTCACGCGATAGCGAACCGTATTGACGTGCAGGCCCGCCTCGACGTGCCGAGGCTGCGCACTCTATTCGGGATCAGACGTCCCGACCGGCGCGCGACGATCGCTTGGGGGTTCGGATCGCCGAACCGGTCATTCTCGAAAGGCGCTTTGCCCAGTCATTGCTGGTCGGCTATGCCTTAGCGAGTACGACGGTCGCGGAGAGCCAGAACATTCCCCCGAAGCCGTGTGCGACACCGATCTCGACGTCAGGTACTTGCCGTTCGCCGGCCTCGCCACGGACCTGGCGGACGGCCTCGATGAGCAATTGCAGTCCGAACGCGCCCGGATGGTTGTAGGACAGGCCACCACCTGACGTCAGCGACGGCAGCGCACCGCCGGGTGCAATGTTGCCATCTTCGACGAAGCGGCCCGCCTCCCCAGGCGGACAGAATCCGAGTTCCTCGAGCTGGATAAGTACCGAGATGGTCGAGGCGTCGTAGGGTTCGAAGACGTCGACGTCGGCGCCGGTTATGCCAGCCATTTCAAAGGCGGCTTTGGACGAGCGCCGGCCACCCCAGTCGGTGATGTCGCTCATCAGCCACGAACTGAAATGGCTTTCGCTCTCGCCGACCCCGATGATCGCAACCGGCGGCTTCACTGCGCTGGCCGCTCGCGCACCGTCGGTCACGATCAGCACGCCACCACCATCGGTCCGTAAGCACATGTCAAGCCGATGAATCGGCGTGGCGATCATCGGCGAGGAAAGGACGTCGTCCACGGAGAGTGCATCCTGACACCACGCTTTAGGGTTGAGACGGGCCCACTGCCGAGCCGTAACCGCGACGGAGGCGAGCTGCTCAGGAGTTGTTCCGTACTCGTGCATATGGCGCGCAGCCACGAGTGCGAACTGCCCCATCGGGGCGGGTAGACCCGTGGGCGATTCAAACTCTTCGAGCCAGGAGAACCCACCGACGCCGTTGACCGGCCATACACTCGGCCGGGAGCGTTGGGAGCGCTGCCGACTGGCGAACCCGATCAGAGCCACGCTGCACAGGCCGGAGCTGATAGCGGCAACAGCATGGTTGACATAGGCGACCAGCTGACCCCCTCCGAGGTCGGAACCGTCCGCATAGCGGACGCGCAATCCCAGGTACTCCGCCAACTGGACCGGGGAGGCGGGACCGAGGCCGAAGCAGAACACACCGTCGACGTCACTCAGCGACAACCCCGCCTCGGCGATCGCCTCGTTCGTGGCGAGCGCCAGCATGGACAACTCAGTGTGGTCGAGCACTCGGCCCAACGGCGTTTCGGCTGCCCCGACGATGTACAGCGGGCGCTTGCCGAGGTCGAGAGTCATCTCCCGCCCCAAGTCGAGCTGTGCTCGGTCAACGCCCTGCGCTCTTCGACGAGTTGAGCGCGACGCGACTTGCCGGGTTCGTCACATGGCCCAACGACGGGTTCGTCAACGGTGCTGTCGACGAGGTCTTGGAGCTGCTGTCGCATCGGCATACGGTCCTTGTCGCACTGGTCGTTGGGGACGGGTCGTCAGAAGCTGACGTCGGCCTCGAACGTGGGCAGGGGCGGAAGGCCTTCACGTGGCGACCAGCGCAGGCGAACGCGCTGCCCGATGCGCAGGTCGATGCCGGTCAGGCGAGTGATGAGCTGGGCGCCCTCGTCCAGCTTGACGATCCCGACGCTGTACGGCGAGGTCGGGTTTGGGGAGACGGTCATATATACGGTCGTCATGGAGTAGATCGCACCGAGGCCAGCGGAAGGCACCATGTCGAGGTCGGTCGCTGAGCAGTGTCGGCAGATCCCCGCGGGAGGGAACTGGAACCGCTGGCACGCGTTGCACTGCTGCAGAAGAAAGATGCGCTGCTCGGCAGCGTGCCAGAACGGGGCGGTCAGGGGATCGCCGTACGGCAGGTCTGCGCTGGCACGGGCCTGGTTCATCAGGTGCCTTCAATGGCAGGCGAAGACGACGGTCGAGGACATCCAGAACCGGCCGCCGTGTGCAACCGCGATGTCGACGTTGGGATCTGGCGGGTGCCGGCGTCGCGGGCGTCGCCGGTCATCGCCCGTCCGGCTTGGCGGCGGGCAGGAAGACGTTGTGCCCGCCGTTCTGCCGTTCGGCGGCGAGCTCGCTACGCCGGATCTTTCCAGCGTCGGAGCGAGGGAACGTCTCCACGAATTCATAGGCCTTGGGCACCTTGGCCGGGGCCAACCGCTCGCGGCAGTGTCGGTCGAGGGACTCGACCAATTCCGGGCCGGTCGCGTTCCGAGCCGAGACGATGGCCTGGACCCGCTTGCCCCAGCGCGGATCCGGTACGCCGACGACGGCTACGTCGTCGACCTGAGGATGCTCGGCGAGCGCGGCCTCAACCTCGGCCGGATAGACGTTGACGCCTCCGGTGATGATCAGGTCAGTGCGCCTGTCGGCCAGGAACAGGTAGCCGTCCTGGTCGCACCAGCCGAGATCGCCGGCGCTTTCATACCCGTCGGGTGCCGAGCGCGGCGGCGCAGACCCGAGGTAGTAAAAGGCGCTGCGGGGATCGGCAGCTTTGCCCTCCCGCGGGAGGGGGCGCAGGTAGATCTCGCCGACGGCTCCCGGGGGAAGCTGGTTTCCGTGCTCGTCCAGGATGAGGATCTGGCTGCCAACCGGCCTGCCGACGCTGCCTGGTCGCTGCATCCATTCGTCGCCGCGGATCAGCGTGATACCGAGCCCGTCGTTGGCTCCGTAGAGCTCCCAGACCCGTTCTGGCCCCAGTAGGTCCATCCAGGCGCGCTTGAGATGAGCCGGGCAGAACGCCCCCGACACCTCCATGGCCTCGACACTGGACAGGTCCCGCCGGTCGATGTCAGGCAGTTCGAGGATGCGCTGGATCTGGGTGGGGACCATGAAGAACCAATTGACCCGGTGCCGTTCGATCGCGTCTATCGCAAGGTCGGCGCGGAACCGCTCTAGCAGCACGATTGTGTGTCCGCATTGCAAGCCCGTCGTGAGTGCGGCGAACGGTCCACCGTGGTAGAGCGGACCGCCGACCAGCTGCGTCTGCCCCGCACGGAGCCCCATCTTTTCGGCAAAGGCGGGCAGCTCGCGGTATACCCACGGGTTGGGATCGACGATGAGTTTCGAGCGGCCGGTGGCACCGCCCGAACCGATCCCCTTGCCGGGATGTGCGATCCGGTCGGGCAGCGGGGCGTCGTCGACGGGCCCCGTGGCCAACGATGCGGGGGTCAGCACCGTGACCTGATGTGGAGGCAAATCCGTCAGTTCCCATGCGCCGATCACGAGGAGATCCCGGCCGGATTCCGCTGCCGCATCCACGATCTGATCGCGCTCCCACGGCGGCAGCTTCGCGTTCACGGGCACGACGAGCGCGCCCAGTTGCCAGGCAGCCAAGCACGACAACACGTGTTCGACCGAATTGGGCAGCGCCACCAACACGAGGCTGTTGCTCGTGACGCCCCGGTCACGGAGACGACGCGCCCACTGGGCGGATTCCTGTCCTAACTCGCCACGGGTCAGCGTGCGCTCGGTGCCGTCCTCGGCAACGAACACGAGAGCCGGGCGGTCAGGTGCGTGCGCGGCCAGGTCGGCCAGTCGTCGAGAGAACGACACGGGACGTGCCACAGTGGGCCCCTTCTGTTCTTGACCGACGTCGCTGAATGTCGGTAGGTCAGGACGTGAACGCGTGCAGATGAAGCCGAGACGGGTGGTCCGCGTCGTGATGGACGTGTGTGCGTTGGAGGTTCCGCGCCGTTCACCTTCGGGAAGAGGTCGTAGGCGGGAAAGGCTGTCGAGCTGATCTGCAATCGAAGCCGGTGGCCCGGCTCCAAGGCGTGCGCGAGCGGTCCGAGATCAACGACGCACCTCGATCGGAGCGTCAACAGTTCGTGCTGCGCCGTCACGCGCGCAGTCCACGCGAGTGATGCCGTCGATCAGCGAGAAGGAGGCGCCGGCCGGGGTGACGTCGCAGAGCTTCGCCACGATCTGCAGGGATGGTGAGGTGCTGCTGACGTAGACGACGGCACGCAAATCACCGGCGATGGTGAGTTCGTCCTCAAGGGGCGGCGAGGTGTAGACCAGAAGGTCGGCTCGGCGTTCTACCTGGACTTGATCGTGCGGTCCGACGGGTGTGCCGCCGAAGTACAGCGGCCGTCCGCCCAGGGAAGGCACCGGGTCTTTCGCGTTGTCGGTGTAACGGTCTATTGGCTCGCTCTGTCCGGGCGATTCGCGGTCCAGCACGCCGTCGCCGTCGGCGCTGTTCGCCTTGCCGGATGAGTGCAGGTACCAGACCTGGGCCGTCGCACCCTCGGGCGGCCAGCTGGTCGCGGTCTGCCACGTGTTATGGCCCATCAGGAAGTACTGGACGGTGGGCACGTTGACGGCCTCGCCCAGCAGGTGCCGTCGGTAGAAGTCGAGATGAGCGCGCCGGAGACGGTTTTCGCCGGTCACGCCAATCTGCTCCACACCGAAGAACCACTGACCCGTTGTCGGCGTCGGGTCGCCGTGGCCCCAGTGCCCGATGACCAACGCCGAGCCCTCCCGCGCGGCTGCGGTGCCGGCGTTGGCTCGCATCTGTTGGAAGTTGCCCACGGTGGCCGGGCCGTAGAAGTCGAACCACCCGGTGGTGCAAAGCGCTGGGACCTGCACGCTGGGGGCCTCGAAGAGCCCGCGGAGTGCCGCGAGCATCTCCTCCACCGTCCCGCCGATGGCCTGCGCCGCCCGGGGCTCAGCGCCATTGGGGAGCGCGCAAGCCTTCTGTGGGTTCCGGCCGCCGGCCACGATGTCCGCGGCCTGTTCTGCCGTCATCGCTCCGGACGCGACCAGGGCGTCGAGCTTGTCGAGCATGAAGAGGGCTGTCAGCGCCACCTGAGTGTCGAGGGTGTAGGTGGCCTCGACACGGGGCGAGCCGGCCTGCGACGGAGCGATCGCGCGGAGCCCGGCGGGGTGGCCGACAGCCGCGGCCTGCTGGGTGACGGCGACGTAGGAGCTACCGATCATGCCGACGGCGCCGTCACACCACGGCTGGTCTACGAGCCAGTCGACGGTCGCCACTCCGTCGTCGGTCTCCAGCGCTCCGCCGAGCGGCAGGAACTGGCCGCTTGACGCACCGCGGCCGCGGACGTCCTGGGTGACGAATGCGAACCCTTCCCGCGCAGCCTCGATCGCCGCGAGCCCGTAGCTGCGCCCACTGGCCTTGCCGTATGGCGTCCGCACCAGAATCACCGGCACTGCGGCCGCCGTGTCAGGCCGCACGATGTCCGCGATCAGTTGCGCGCCGTCGGGCATCGTCACCGCGACGTCGAGATCGACGCGCAGACCCACGAGTCATGCCGGCTCCCTGCGAATCCTCATTGAAGTAGCACTCCGCTTCGGCACGCTCGACAGAATCGGAACGCTAAGACTGCTGATCATTATTGTCAATGCTGACTGCAACTTGGTCACCGATAGCTGGGCTTGCACAGATGGAGTGGGCATCAGACGCGGACAGTTATTGTCATCCTTGACTGTTGATGACACGAAGCGCCTACCTTCGGCCTTGCACGTCGCTGCACGAGCCGCAGTAGTCGAAGTTTCGGAGCCGGGTGATGACGCAAATGCTCCAGCCAGATGAGTCCACCGGCGCGAAGGAGCCCGCGCCTGGTAGGCGAACGCAGGCCGAACGACGGGCCAGCAGTCGGACGAAGATTCTCGATGCAGCGGTCGACTGCTTGATGACCGAGGGCTACGCAGCAACGACGACACTGCGCGTCCAGGCGCGTGCCGGGGTGAACCGCGGCACGCTGCTGCATTACTTCCCAACACGCGCGACCTTGCTGGTGGCCGCCATCGATCATATGTATGCCGCTCGCAGGCAGCAGATGTATGAGTTGTTGCTGCGCCTGCCCACCGGCGGCAGCCGGATCGACAGTGCGATCGACATCCTGTGGGAGACCGCCTGCTCTCCGCTGGTCATGACGTCCATCCAGTTGTGGACAGCGTCGGTCAACGACGCGGAGTTGGCGGAGGCGCTGCGCGCCCACCACTCCGTTCTTCGACGAGACCGACGAACTGTGCGCCGCACTGTTCGGGCCGGAGCTGGCCGCGCATCCGCGTTACCCCGCCGTACGCGACCTGCTGCTGCACGCCGTCCGCGGCGCGGCCGTCGCCCGCAGCTGGGGCGGGCTCGACCTCACCCCCACGGTGCTGCAGGAATGGAAGACGCTCGCGCGCACCCTGCTCGAGGACCAGGCCTGATGCCGACGCGAGACGGCACGGGTCACGTCGGCAGCGCCACGATCGGTTCAGCGTCCGGCGTTCGCGCAGCACGCCTTGACCTGAGCGGTCCAGGGGGAACGTTTCCAGCTACTCACCTGTGGTCGGACACGAGCAGGTCATGATGCGCCGGGGTTCCCGGTCGGGGGCGACGCTCATCCTCGCCGCGCATTCGACGGCGCTCGGACCGCTCCGGCCGGCGGGTGTCGGTTGTGGAGCTACCCGAGTTGGCGCGACGGTCTCGATGATGCGCTGCGGCTTTCCGAAGCGATGACTTGGAAGTCGGCAATCTCCGGTCTTCCGCTCGGCGGCGGCAAGGCTGTCATCGCGCTGCCTGTCGGCGAGGTGCCGACGACCGGAGCGCCGTCGGGCAATGTTCCTCGACCTCGGTGACGCGGTCGAAGCGTTCGGCCTGGGCTTCGCCGTCGGAGAGGACGTGGGTACCGGCGCGGCCGATCTCGCGGTCGCCCGGGAACGCACCGCCCGGGCCTACTGCCGCCCGGTCTCCGACGGGGGTGCTGGTGACCCAGCCGAACCGACGGCGGCAGGGGTGCGCGCGGGACTGCGGGTCACCCTGGAGTGGGTCTTCGGGGATCCGTCGGCGTCCGGCCGGACAGTGACTGTGGTCGGACTCGGTCAGGTGGGGCAGCGGCTGGCGCGGTGGCTGGCTGCTGAGGGCGCGCGGCTGACAGTGACCGACATCGACCCGGCGAAGGCGAGCCTGGCTGCAGAGATCGGTGCCCGCTGGGCAGAGCCGGACGCGGTCCTGGAAGAACCTGCGGACGTGATCGTGCCGGCGGCGCTGGGCGGGATCCTGACCGCCGAGGTGGTTCGCACGTTGACGTGCAAGGCGATTGTCGGCCCGGCCAACAATCAGCTCGCCGACGACGGTGTTGCCGACCTGCTGCGATCTCGGGGGATCCTCTGGGCACCCGATTTCGCGGTGAACGCCGGCGGCATGATTGTTGTCGGCCTCGTCGAGATGCTGGGGTGGCAGCCGCGCCGACGCCGACCGACGTGTCGAGGGAATCGCGGACACGGTTCGCGAGATTTACCAACGCTCCGAGGCCGATGACATCAGCACGCTCGCAGCGGCTCGGCTTCTGGCGACGAGTCGTTTGAGCCACGCCGCGGAGTCACCCCTATGACCGTGCTCGTCGAGCCCCCGGATGTGCTTGCACCCTCGGCTCGACTCGCCGAGCTGCCCATCTCAACCGAATCGCTGGGAGTGCTTGCATGACGCTCGAGACCAAGGACGACCCTCGCCGCCCGGGTACGCGGCAGCGACACCGAGCTGCTCGCGTTGAGCCACCGCATCCACGCTCACCCGGAACTCGCCTTCGAGGAGCACCGCGCCGCCGGTTGGGTTGCCGAGGCGTTGGGTGAGGCCGGGTTCACCGTCGATCTCGGCGCGTTCGACCTGCCCACGGCCGTCGCAGCCCGGATCGGCGATGGTCCGACGCACGTCGCGATCTGCGCCGAATACGACGCGCTGCCAGGGATCGGGCACGCCTGCGGACACAACATCATCGCCGCCGCGGCGGTCGGCGCCGGCGTCGCTCTCGCTTCCGTCGCCGACGACCTCGGGCTGACGGTCACGGTACTGGGCACGCCCGCCGAGGAAGTCCGGCGGCGGCAAGATCCTGATGATCGAGCGCGGCGCGTTCGCCGGCGTCGACGCGGCGATGATGGTGCATCCCGCGCCCTACGAAGCGGCCGAGATGCGCTTCCTGGCGGCAACGCAGTACGACGTCGACTACACCGGCAAAGCGGCGCACGCCTCCGCGTTTCCCGAACTCGGGATCAACGCCCTCGACGCGCTGACCGTCGCTCAGGTCAGTATCGGTCTGATGCGCCAGCACATCACCGCGACCGACCGGATCCACGGCATCGTCACCCACGGTGGGGACGCCCCCAACGTGGTGCCCGACCACACATCCGGACGCTGGTACGTCCGGGCCTCAGATCTGACCGAACTCGCGAATCTGAAGACCCGACTGGAATCGTGCCTGCGCGCCGGCGCGGTGGCGACCGGATCTGAGGTGGCCTGGAACACCGGGCGCGACTACAGCCACTTCACGCCGGACCGGGAGTTGCTGAGCCTCTACTGCGCGAATGCGCAGGCAGCGGGCCGTGTCTTCGCCGAACTGCCCGAGGGTTTGACGTCGCGCGCGGCGGGGTCGACGGACATGGGCAACGTCAGCCTCGTGGTCCCGAGCATCCACCCGTTGCTCGGCCTCGGCTGCTTGCCGGTCGTCAACCACGAGGCGGCGTTCACCGACGTCTGCATCACCGCGGCCGCTGATCGCGCGGTCATCGAGGGTGCGATCGCGATGGCGTGGACCTGCGCCGATCTGCCCGACGCCCGTCGAGCATCCCACCTGGGGTGATGAGGCGGTCGAGCTCGTCGCTGCTGATGACGCCGGAGCGGCGTTCGAAGGCGATGAGCGCATCGAGGTAGCCCCGGCGCAGCTCGCCTTCGTCGCACATCGTCGGCTCACCGTGCTTCACCAGGATCTGCCCGTCGACGATCACCGTGTCCACGTCTGCAGAACCGCCGAGCGTGAGGAACGCGTCGAGCGGCCGTGGTCGGAGCAGGTAGCGCCAATCGTCGATCTGGATCAGCACGAGATCACCGCACTTGCCGACCTCGATGCTGCCGATCCGGTCATCCCACCGCAGCGCTTGTGCGCCGGCGCGTGTAGCCATCCGCAGCGCGGTGCTGGGCAGGACGACCGTGTTGTCCGCCCACGCCTCGTTGTGCATCAGCCAGGCCTGGCTCATCGCCTCCGGCATCCCGCCGATCGGATAGCCGAGTCCATCGGTGGACAGCGACACCGACAGGCCGGCACGCATGAGCTCGACGATGAGCCGCGTTTCACTGACCGTGGACTCACCGGCGATGCCGTACTTGGCCGGTGAGTGATTGACGTGCACGTTGGACTCGACCAACCGGCGACGGTCCGCCTTGTCGGCGATAGGCGCAATGCACCGCGATGAGCCGCGACGACAGCAGGCCAAGTGCGTCGAAACGTTCGACGGACGAGGACCCGAAATAGGCCCGGCTGACGGCAGCTTCGTGCCGTAGCGCCGCGATGTGCGTGGCGACTGGGGTGTCGAAGCGGCTGGCGAGATCGCGGATCCCGGCGCCGAGTTCGTCGGACATGTTCGCGGCGTAAATGGCCGACGGCATGGCGCGGACGCGCCCGGTGGCGTCGGTGGCGCAGTCGGCGAGCAGGCTTTCGATGCGGTTGAGCACCTCGTCGGTGTCGCGGGTGCGTCGGGCGTGATGCTCACCGGGTGGGCACGTCGTGTCGCACGCCCAGACGCTGACCGCGCCTCGGACCCCTAATCGCCGCGTGGCGGCGATCAGCGCCTCCGGTCGGTTGTTGGACCCGACATCTCCGAATGTCGTCGTGCCGCATCGCAGCTGCGTCCACAACGAGTACGTCGCAATGGCTGCCGCTTCGTCGGGCGTCAGTTCGGCACCCAGGCCGTACAGGTCGTCGAGGGCGACGGTCAACGCGCTGACGTCACCGCCGCGGGCGAACAGGGACGGACGGTCGCCGCGATCGTCGATCGGCAGCCGCGCACCGCCTGGCTGTCGGAGTTGGCGGGCGAAGTTCTCGTGCCAGTGCGGGTTGACGAACCCGGGCAGCACCATCATTCCGTTGGCCTCGACCACCTGCACGGCGCCGCCGAGGGCCGGATCAGCAGCGAGCCGGGCGTCGACGTCGGCTCGCTCACCAACATCGCTGATGCGTCCGTCGACGATGAGCACGCTGCCGTCGGTGTGGATGCGCCCCGCGTCGTCGGCGGTGTACACACACGCGCCGCGGACCAAGCAGGGCTGGGGTCATCGGGCCGGATTGTCCGTCGTCACGGTGACGTAATGCTCCTCGGCCGAAACGCGCAGGAGTTCATGCGCCTCGAGGAAGGCCTTGTGCGCGAGCATCCCGACCCAGCCTTCGGGGAGGAACTCCGCCGGCAGGTCGGGGTCTTCGAACGGCAGCCCGCGATACCAGTGCGTGAGCTTGGTCCGCTCCTGGAATGCCCGGGCGCGGTCGAGCTGCCCGCTGCGGTAGGCCGGCAACCGCTCCTGCAGCGTGTCCAATACCGCCTGGTAGTTCGCGTTGACGTGTTCCAGGTCCCAGGCGCGGGCCGCCATCGAGCGATCGGTCTCGAGGCTGCCGCTGGACGCCCGCAGCAGGTCGAGGCGGATATTCGCGTCGTCGGCCAGCGCCTCGCGCACCCGGTCCAGTCGGTCGTGGGGCGAGATCCACGTTGCGCCGGTCAGCTGCCCGAACCCGAGCCAGGCCAAGGTCCGGCGCACCCGTTCCCGCGCGCGCCGGTCGGTTTCGGGGACGGAATAGATGACCACGCTCCAGGTGCCCAACCACGGCGAGGCGCCACGGTGAAAGATCCGTTCCCGACCCTCGTCGAGCAGCCGCCAGCTGCGATCGTTGAGTGCGTAGATCGTCTCCCGACCGTCGCGGTCGCTGTCGAACCAGCCGTCGCGCCGCAGCCGCGCCATCGTCACCCGCGTCGTCGGCGGGTCGACATCGAACAAGCTGAGCAGCTCGGCGAGTGCCCGCAGCCGCACCCGGCCGCCTCGGTAACGCGCGTAGTCGCCGTAGATGTCGAAGATGAGCGAACGCGGCCGCGCGGCGGCGATCTCGGCGGCATCGCCATCCGAGCCGGTCCACGCGAAGTCGGCGGAGAGTTGGGCGACCACGGACTCTTCCTAGCGGGCGGCAGGGACGGACGGCAGTCCCCGAAGCATAACAATGCGCTCTCCAGATTGGGGCGTCAGTGTTTCGCTAATGTGCCGACGTAGCAGCCCCGCGCTGCGTGTTTGCGTTGTATAGGAGCTGTCGAGGTTCGGAACATCAACAAATCGTCGAACATTGCTTGCGTTGGCCGGTATGCATGCTGTTTCATGTTGGAGCCGGTGCAATCGAGAGCTCGGCCGACGATGAGATCCCATTGCCCCGGAGGTCAGCGATGCAGTACGCCTTGATGATTTACGCCGAGCCCGGCTTGGCCGAGTTGGTGACCGATGCCGAACGCGACGCCGCGCGCGCGGACTATCTCGCGCTCGCGGACGACTCCCGGATCGTCAGCAGCACGCACCTGCAGCCGGTCGAGACGGCGACCAGCGTGCGGGTGGTTGGTGGCCGGATGCTGATGAACGACGGCCCGTTCGCGGACTCCAAGGAAGTGCTCGGCGGCTTCTGCATGGTCGAGGCGGCCGACCTGGAAGAGGCCCTCGAATTGGCGGGGCGCATCCCGGCAGCCCGGCTCGGCGGCGTGGTGGAGGTCAGGCCGGTGGAGAGAGCAGCTCGAGGCCGTGGATCAGCGATCGGGAGGAGCTGAAATGGTGCAACCCGCGATGGGCCGGACGCCGCGAGAGACACTCGATCGTTGTGCTGCACGTGCCGAGGCAGACGGCCATTCGATGCTCGGCAGTGCCTTCGCCGAGTCTGGGGTGCTGCTTGTCGAGCTGCCAGGGCCCTGGGGCCGTGCCGGCCTGACCGAGTCCCGACTTGACGCCCGAGTGGCGGCCGCGCTCGAGATCAAGGCCCGACAGGCGGGTCTTCGCGCGATTCGTGATCCGGCGCCCTGGACCGACCTCGGCCGGCAGTACGCGGCGGTGGATGATCGGCGACTGTCGCCCAGATACGCGATCACTGCGCTGGGGGACCTACGACAACGAGGAAGACCTGCTCGAACTGCAGTTGGACCGACCCAGCGGAGACGTGGAGGACGCACCTGTCTACCTCGTCTGCACGCATGGGGGGCGCGACGCGTGCTGCGCGATCCGCGGACGCCCGACGGCTGCGGCGCTGGCTGCGCTCCGTCCGGCCAGCGTGTGGGAATGCAGCCATCTCGGCGGGCACCGCTTCAGCGCCAACGTGCTGGCGCTGCCGAGCGGAGTCCTGTACGGACGCGTCCGGCCGGCGGATGCGCCCTCGCTGATCGCCGCGACCGACAGCGGCAACGTCCTGCTTCCGCGTGTTCGCGGGCACATCGGCGTGACACCCGCCAGCGCAGGCAGCGCTCGCAGCGGTCCTGGAAGCGCGCGGGCCGGTGCCACGCCTGATCGGCTTCGGGTCCTTGCTTCGCATACCGGTGCAGATGGAGATGTGACCGTTCGCGTGGACACGGTACCGGCGTGGTCGACGTCGTCATCCGCGCTAGCCACGACGAAACAGAGCTGCCCTCCTGCGGCACACATCAACCGAGCCCATTCCTCACCTACACCGCCGTGTCCCTGGTCAGCAGGTAGCCCGGCACCACGGCAATATCTCCACTTGTGTCGCCGAGCCGCTCGACCGATAGCTCCTGCTGCGATCCAGTCACCCGCGCGTAACGTGATCCGCGCCGAGTTCTGACACATCGGTCACGCCCAGCAGTTGAACCGTCCGGACCAACTCAGTTCGCAAGAGCATGAGCACCCGTTCCACCCCAGCCTGTCCGGCCGCCATCAGCCCGTAGAGGTAAGCGCGGCCAACGAATACCGCAGTTGCGCCTAGAGCGACGGCCGCGGCGATGTCGCTTCCGGCGCGGACACCGCCATCGAGGAACACCGGCACCGTGTCGCCGACGGCGGCCACGACGTCAGGAAGCAGATCCAGCGGTGCCGGCGCGCGGTCAAGTTGACGGCCGCCGTGATTTGACACGACGATCGCCGTCGACGCCGGCCGACGCGAGATCCTTGGCGTCGCGCACGCCTTGCACGCCTTTCACGAGAATCCGACCCGGCCACACCGATCGCAGCCACTCGATATCACGCAGCGTCACAGCTGGGTCGAACATCGTATTGATGATCCCGGCGAGATCGTCTGGCGCACCTCCTGCCGTCGCAAACGACAAGGGCTCGCTGGTGAGGAAGTCGAACCACCAGGCCGGGTGGCGCACCGCCTGTATCGCGCTGCGCCAGCGCAGGGACGGTGGCATCGTCATCCCGTGCCGCACGTCCCGCAATCGTGCGCCCGCCACGGGTACGTCGACTGTGAGCACGAGAACGTCCATTCCCGCAGCGTTCGCGCGCTCAAGGTTCATCCGACTGCGTTCGCGGTCGCGGACGACATAGAGCTGGAACCAATTCCAGCCCTTCTGAGCTGCGGTCGCGACGTCGGCCGCCGGAGTGGTCCCCATCGTCGAAAGCGTGTACGGGATCCCGAACTCCTGTGCCGCTCGCGCGACCGCCGACTCGCCGTCCCGGTGCATCATCCGCGTGAAGCCCGTCGGGCCGAGAATCAGCGGCATCGACAACGCCCTGCCGAACAGCTCGATCTGCGTCGACACAGTCGACACGTCGCGCAGTAAGCGGGGGCGGAAGGTTATCCGATCGAACGCCTCGGTCGAGGCTGCCAGCGCCCTTTCGCTCTCCGCGGCACCGTCGACGTAGTCGAAGACCATTCGCGGCGCGCGGCGCATCGCTAGCCGCCGGACATCGGCGAGATCGGCGACGTGCCCGAGGCGCACCGCGTTCGTCGGTAGGCGCGGCCGTGGCGGCAGCACCTGACGAAGATCGCGGTAGCGCGGCAGACGACGGAGCTTCTGACGCATCCGTCAACCCTATGCACGGCAGCCGCCGCCTTGCATTGCTCGGCCACACGATCGGCAGCGGCCGTCCGTTGTGCCGCGCAACAACGGCCGAGCGTCCTGAACGCTACGAGGAACGCCCAGCGCTGTCCTGGTAACGCCGAACAGGGTGCTGGAGCCGCTTCTGTATTCCGGCGTCACGGTTCCTGACGGATTGGGATGTACGCGGGAGGCACTCGCGCTCATCGAACAGGAGCCGGACCTGGAGTTCGGCGAGAAGACGCTCGTCGGGGTCGTCGAGGTCGATACCCGCTATCTCGCACGCCTTGTTCACGCGATAGCGAACCGTATTGACGTGCAGCCCAAGTCGCTGACCCACCAACTTGGTGTCTGCGACGCACTCGAACCAGGCACGAAGCGTCGCAACGTACTCGCTTCCATGTGTGCGGTCGTACTCGGCCAGCAGCATCACCGGCCCGCGAAGCAGGTCCGGCTGCGCCAGCGCCACCTCGCGGAACTGTTCGAGCCGCCAACTCGCCTGGACGTTCTCGCTGTCTGTGAAGCCGGCCCAGCCCCGTCGTTGCGCGAGCGCGAGCAGGTCATCCACCTGCCGCCGCATCGCAGCCGTTTCCGCGAGAGTGCGAAAGCGTGAGCTCACCATTGTGCGATGCGGCGCCGACTGCTGGAGACGCGCGTGGATGTCGGTGACGACACGTAGCGCGACGTGCCGGGTCTCGGTATCCGCGCAGGCAAAGAGCAGGTAGGCGGCATCGGCACCGGCGGCGACCTGGGCGGTCACGCGGAAGGCGTCGCAATAGCTGCGCGCGAGCGCAACCAGCCGCCGCGTCGTGGCGGCGCGGTCGCACTCGTACGGCGTCGCCGGCGCCAGCCCGGCCAAGAAGAAGCCAGCATCGACGCTCACGTCGAGCTGCTCGGCCACGAGTCGCTCGGTGCGCGCTCCCCCGAGAAGCTCACTGAACGCAGCATCCCCGGCACGCGCCCCCGCCGGTCCGGCCGCGCTGTTACGCAGGAGTGTCAGCGCCGCGATGTCGGCAGCCCGTCGCAGCCGGTCCGTGACATCGGGATGATCACCCGTGCTGGGATCCGGTTGTAGCCATATCGTCGCGAGTAGCTCCGCGCCCGCCCGAGCCGCCACCGCCATCCGCCGCGTCAAGCCCGGAACGACGTCGTCCGGGATGTCGACGACTTCCCCGCGCTTGAGCGCGTCGAGGTAGCCAAGGCGACGGAACTCCGTGAGCGCCGCCACGGGCGCGCGACGTCCGAGGATCGTCTCGTTGCGGACCGGATCCATGCGCTGACCGGTGGAGTATGCGATGAGCTGCCACGCTGCGTCGTGCAAGACGACCGGTCCGCCGCACAGTGACGCCAACGCGTCGGCGAGACCGAACAACGTGTCCTCCGGATGCACCTCGTCAGACGGCATCGACGTCGCTGCCCGCAGTAGCGAGATCGTTTGCGCCCAGTCCACGTCCGGATCGAGGACGACGACGGCCAGATCGTCGCCTCCGGGCGCCGCCGCGCCTTTGACGACGACTCCAGCAGCCTCTGCCTCCGCCGCGTCCTCGCAGACGCGGCCGAACTCGCGGCTGTCAAGGCGAAAGCCGACGGCCACAACCAGTGAATCGCGCGTGATCGGTGCCGGGTAGGTCGGATCGGTGACGAGTACGTCGCGGACCGGGCGGTCAAGCCGCCCGGCAGCTCCGCGCACGAGCGCCGGGCCGAGCCGCTCGACGACGACGGCGACCGTCGTGGGCACGACACCTCCTCCAACGGATTCTGTCTGTCCCGACTCGTACGCCGGTCTTGCGCTAATCGCTGCGAGGTGTCGGCGCTGATCGGGGTGCGGTAGAGGTCGTGTGCAATGAGGCTGCGCAGCACCTCGCTGGCGCCTTCGTAGATTCGCGGTGCGCGCACCTCTTTATAGAGATGTCCGAGCAGGTGGTCGTGGCGCAGCGCGAGCGCGCCGTGGAGCTGGATCGCGGCGTCGACCACCCACTGCGCCGTTTCGGTCGCTTGCAGCTTGGCCATCGCCGAGAGCTGGCGGATCGGCTGGACGCCCGCGTCGTACTGCTCAGCCGCGTAGTAGACGAGCAGTCGCGCCGCGGCGATCGCGGTGACCATGTCCGCCAACCGGTGCCCGACCCCGTGCATGTCCGCCAGCGGCGCCCCGAACTGGCGGCGGGTGCCGGCATGGCGGATCGCGGTGTCGGTGGCGGCCTGGGCGCAGCCGAGGGCGAACGCGCCGACGCTGATCCGGAACAACTCCAGGGTATGCATGGCGATGTCGTAACCAGCACCAACGGACCCGAGAACCGCGTCGTCGCCGACGAGTACGTCGTGGAAGTCGAGCTGGCCGACGGGATGGCTCATGATCAGTTCGATGGCCCGACCGTCCAGGCCGGCGGCGTCGCCGGGACGAGGAAGGCGGTGACGCCGCGGCGCCCGGTATCGCTGGTGCGGGCGAAGACCACGTAGAGGTCGGCCTCGGGGGCGTTGGAGATGTAGATCTTCGTTCCGTTGAGCCGGTACCCGTCGGCGGTCCGGGTCGCGGTCAGCTGCATCGCTGCGGTGTCTGACCCGGCTTCAGGCTCGGTCAGTGCATAGGCTGCGACCGTCGATCCAGCCACGACGCCGCCGTACCACCGCTCGACCTGCGCGTCGTTGCCCCACCGCCAGATCGGGTAGAAGCCCAGCCCCTGCAGACCGAGCGCGTCTTCGGCCGCGGTGCACTCCAGAGCGAGGTACTCCTTGAGCAGGGCAAGCCGCTGCGCGGAGACCTGCCGCTGCGGCTGATCCCTGTCGGTGGCGGGGAAGACCTCGCTGAGGATGCCGTGTTCGCCGAGCGCCCGTACGAGCTTGCGGTTGACCCGGCCATAGGTGCCCGCGGCGGCGATGGGCGCGAACACTTCGGCGGAGAGCCGCCGGGCGCGGTCGGCGAGCTCACGCGACTCGGGACCCAGCGTGACGGCGAGCCGCGGGTCGGCGGCGTGGAACAGGTCGAGGTGGGCGCTGCTGACGGTCATGGGTCAGACACCTTTCTTGCCGCGGATATAGAGGTGGGCGAGTCTTGATCAGGGCCAGGCCGGTAGTTCGGGGATCGTCCCGGAAGCGCCGGCGCGCTGCGCGAGCGGGTAGAGCTGCGCCCAGCGCCACACGTGCGGCACTGCGGTCGGTTGCGGTGTCTCGGGCATCAGGTCGCCGATCTCGGTCCACAGCGGGATCAGCCCGGCGGCGGCGAAGTCCTCATAAAGGCGCCGCAAGCTCGGATCAGTTGTCGTCATCGTGCACCTTCTGCCAGTGATGGCTGCTCTGCTGCGAGCCGGGCGGCGATGTCAGCGCGCAAGGCCTTCTTGTCGATCTTGCCGACCTTGGTGGTGGCGAGCGCGTCGACGAGGACGAGCCGCTCGGGCAGCTTGAAGTGCGCCGCGCCGGCGCGTTGCATCACGGCGCGCACGTCGTCGAGCGTGACGTCCGTGCCCGGATGCGCCACGACGTAGAGGCAGACCCGCTCGCCGAGGCTCGAGTCGGGCATCGCGACGGCAGCGGCCAGGCTCACGCCGGGCACCTGGTAGGCGAAGTTCTCGACCTCCTCCGCGGAGATCTTCTCGCCGCCGCGGTTGATCATGTCCTTGTCACGTCCCTCGACGACGAGGTTGCCGTCGGCGCGCAGCCGGATGATGTCGCCGGTGCGGTACCAGCCGTCCGGCGTGAACGCGCGCGCGTTGTGCTCGGTCGCGCGGTAGTAGCCGCGCGGGGTGCACGGGCCGCGGGTGAGCAGCACGCCCGGCTCGCCGTCAGGCACCGGGTCGCCGAACTCGTCGACCACGCGGATCTCGTCGTCCGCGCTCATCGGTCGGCCTTGCGTCGTGCAGATGACGTCTGCTGGATCGTCGAGGCGCGTGTAGTTGAGCAGCCCCTCGGCCATCCCGAAGACCTGCTGCAGCGCGCAGCCGAGTGTGGGACGGACGCGGCGGGCCAGCTCGTCGGCGAGGCGGGCACCGCCCACCTGCAGCAGCCGCAGCGAGGAGAGGTCGTCCGTCGCATCAGCGGCGCGGTACTCGAGCCAGCGTTGCGCGATCGCCGGAACGGCTGCGGTGGCGGTCACGCCTTCGCGGTCGATCAGCGGGAAGACCTTGGCCGGGTCCGGGGACGGGCCGACCACGACGGTGCCACCGGCGAGCAGCGTGCCCATGATGCCCGGGCAGGCGAGCGCGAAGTTGTGCCCGAGCGGCAGCACGCCAAGGTAGACGGTGCGCTCGTCGATGCCGCAGACCTCGGCGCTGCGTCGCGCGTTGTAGGCGTAGTCGTTGTGCGTACGCGCGATCAGCTTCGGCAACCCGGTGGTGCCGCCGGAGAGCAGGAAGACGGCGACGTCGGACGGTTGGGGTGCGGTGGCGTCGAGTTCTGCACGGGCCGTGCCGAGGTCGGCCGCCGGCGCCAGCAACGGGCGCAGGTCGGTGCTGCCGGGTGCGATCGTCTCGCCGGCGACCAGCACGTGCCGGACGGTGTCGCCGGCCTTGGCGATGCCCGTGTGCCATCGCCTGGTGGTCGAAGTCCTTGACGATGTCAGGCACGGCGATGGCGCGCGCCTCCGCATGCTCTGCCAGGTAGCCGACCTCGTGTCCGCGATGCGCGGGCAGCGCCATCACGGGAAGAACCCCGGCGCGCAGGCACGCCAGCGTGAGGAGGACGAACTCCCAGCTGTTCGGGAGCTGCACGACGATCCGATCGTCCGGCCGCAGGCCGAGCGCGCGCAGCCGCAGCGCCGCGCCGTCCGCGCGCGCCATCAGCTCGCGGTACGTGAACCGCGCGTCGCCGTCGACGAGTGCGACGTGGTCGGGACGTCGGGCTGCGACGTCGTGCAACTCGGCGCCGAGTGGCCGTTCCCGCCAGTAGCCGCGCGCGACATACCGGGTGGCGAACTCGGCCGGCCAGGGCACCACGCCGTCCCGGCTCGGATGGATGTCAGCCATTGGCGTCCTTCGTCCTTACGACGACCGCGTCCAGGGCGAGCAGGTTCTGAGCGGTCACGCGCAGCGGGTTGATCTCGATCTCGGCCAGGTGCGGCGACGCGGCCAGGGCTGCGCCCAGCGTCGCGATCAGTTCGCCGAGCCGGCGTTCGTCCGCGACCGGGCCGCCGCGGAAGCCGCGCAGCAACTCTCGGCCGGCCAGCTCGTCCACCATCGCGGCGGCCTGCTCTGTGCTCAGCGGCACGGCGCGGATCGCGACGTCCGCGATCGCCTCGGCCGCGGTGCCGCCCAGGCCGAGCAGCACGACCGGCCCGAACACCGGATCGCGCCGCGCGCCCACCACGAGATCGACGCCGGACGGCGCCATCGCCTCGACGAGATAGCGGCGGGCGCCGATGTGATCCAGCGCGGCAAGCGCGGCTTCGAGCTCGCCGGACGTCGCTGACGCCAACGTGCACGCCACCGACGTCGGTCTTGTGCAGCACGGCCGCGTCAAGGATCTTGACGACCACCGGGCGCCGCCCACCTCAGCGAGCGCATCGTGCGCCTCGGCGTGGCTCGCGCAGACGCGCCGCTCGGGGTCGGGATGCCGAGGTCGTCGAGGGCATCCTTTGCGGCCGCCTCGTCCCAGGCGGCGCGCACCGGGAACGGGCGGCCGGTGGCGGGCGCGGCGTCGCGGAACGGTGCGGCCGCGGGAATCGTCGACCAACGCGCGCACGGCGTTGGCCGCCGCAGCGGGCGAGGTCACTGCGGCTACGCCGAGCTTGCCGAGCTGCGCGCGCGTCTCACCGACCTGGTCCGCAGGGCCGCCGACCGCGATGACGGCGGGCACGGTGTCGGGCAGCCGCGCCTCGTGCACGGCGCTCGCAAGGTCGATCCGGTCCGGCTCGAGCAGCGCGTAGCCGGCCAGCACGGACACGTCCGGGTCGGTGGCGACCGCGGCGAGGACGGCCGGGAAAGCGGCGTCCGGCCGGCCGGTGTCGACCGGGTTCTGCTGGAAGGTGAGCGGCGGGAGCAGCTCACCCAGCCTGGCCCGGGTCTCGACGCCGAGCTCGGGGACGCGCACGCCGTTCGTGCGCAGCCGGTCGACGAGCAGCAGCCCGGGTCCGGCCTGCGCGGTGACGACTCCGACGCCGGGGTCGGCGTGCGGTGCCAGGCGCGCGCGGCACAGCGCGGTGAGCGCGTCCACCATCTCGCGCTCGTCGTCGACGAGTACCGCGCCGGCCTGGCGCAGTACGGCGCGCGTGGTTCGCCAGGACGTCGCCAGCGCGCCGGTGTGCGAACGGGCGAACGCGCCGACGTCGCTGCGCCCTACGACCAGCGCGACGACCGGCTTTACCGCGGCCAGCCGGCGCACGGCCGCGAGCAGCGCAGCGCCGTCCGGCACGGTCTCGACGTGCAGTCCGATCGCGGTCGTCGCCGGATCGTCGACGAGGTGGTGGAGAACGTCCGGGGCAGCGACGTCGACGCCCGCGCCGATGCCGACCGCGAGGCTGACCCCGACGCCGGCGTTCGCGAGGTCGAACGCGAGTGCATGGTTGACGCCGCCGCTCGCGGCCACCACCGCGACCGGTCCGGCCGGGACGTCGCCGGCGGCCGGGACGAAGCTCGCCGCCAGCCCGAGGCGCGGGACGAGGAAGCCGGAGGTGTTGGGCCCGAGTAGCCGCACTCCGTGCTCGGCAGCAACGGTGGCGAGCGCCGCCTGGTGGCGGGCGCCGTCCGGGCCGGCCTCGGCGAACCCGCCGGCGCAGACAACTGCGGCGCGTACACCGGCCGTGGCCGCCTCGGCCAGCGCGCCCGCGCACGCCGCGGCCGGGACGCAGAGCAGGGCCAGATCGGCCTGCCGTCCAGTCGCGGCAACCGCCTCGGCGACGGAGGCGAACACGCCATCTGCCGGCGCGGCGCGAGTTCGACGAGCACCGGCCCGTCCGCGTAGCCGGCGAGCGAACGGGCCATGACCGCGCCGAGCTTGGCGCCGTCGCGGGAGGCGCCGACGACCGCCACGCCGCGTGGCGCGAACAGCGCGTCGAGCGTCGTCATGACAACGCCACCAGGTCGGCTCGGCCGGAGAGGACGAGGGTGCGCGCCCGGTCCTCGTCCGCGCCCGGTTCGACGAGAAGCGCCGGCAGGCCGAGTCCGATCCGTGCCTCCTCCGCGAGCAGGGCGCGGGTGAGCGCCGTCCCGGAGTGCACCGCGACAAGCACCGGCCCGCAGCGCCGCGGCGGCTCGTATGCCGTCCACCGCCTGAGGCAGCCCGTCCTCGTCGTCCGGCGCAGCGACGCGGATCAGCCTGTCACCGTCGGGCGTGCGGTTGAGAAGTCGCCCGGGGAAGCTGTGGCCCGCAGCCTGGAGCGGGGCGTCGAGCACCCGGTTGCCGCCGTGCCGCGCCGCCCAGTCCTGTTCGACGGCGGCGACGAAGGCGGCGTCGCGCCGGGCCAGCTTGTCGCGGCCGATGCTGCGGGAGAGGAAGTGGAACGCGAACTGCGCCGGCTCGAACGCGTCGTGGTAGCGGCCGAAGTGTTCCCACCACGACAGGCTGGGGCGGGCGGCGTTCTGGATGTGCTCGACGGCGGGCCGCCGCTCCGCCTCGTACTTCTCGAAGGCGGTGTCCAGGTCGGTGCCGTGTTCGGAGCAGGGTGCGGGCGAGGACGGCCGCGTCCTCCATCGCCATCTTCGTGCCGGAGCCGACCGAGAAGTGCGCGGTGTGCGCGGCGTCGCCGAGGAACACGACGTTGCCGTGGTGCCAGCGGCGCATCCGGCGCGTCCGGAAGTTGCCCCACCGCGAGTTGTTGGTCAGCAGCCGGTGCCCGTCGATCTGCGCGGCGAACAGCGATTCGAGGTACCGCCGCGACTTCTCGTCGCTGGCGCCCGACGGCTGCGTCACGTCGAACTCGTCGAGCCCCGCGGCGCGCCACGACGCCTCGTCGGTCTCCACGATGAACGTGCTGGCGTCCCGGCTGATCGGGTACCCGTGCACGGCGAAGGCGCCGTGCGGGCCGCGCTCGTGGACGAAGGTGAGCCCGTCGAACAGGTACGTCGTGCCGAACCAGATGAACTTCGCCGTCGCGACCTGCACCTCGGGCTCCAGGTGCTCCGACAGCTCTTCGCGGATGCGGGAGTTAGCGCCGTCTGCAGCCACGACGACGTCGTAGTCGTCGAGGGCGGCGAACCCCGGAACCTCCGCGCCGAAGCGCAGCTCGACCCCCGCCTCGGCCGCGCGCTGTTGCAGCAGTTGCAGCAGCACCTTGCGGGTGATCGCCGCCATTCCGTTTCCGCCGCATCTGATGCGCTCGCCCTTGAGCCGCACCTCGATGCGATCCCAGTGCCGGCCGTGCTCGTCGAGGCGGTGCAGCAGCACCGGATCCGCCTCGTCGAGCACGCCCAGCGTCGCGTCGGAGAACACCACGCCGAAGCCGAACGCGTCCGCTGGGCGGTTGCGCTCGAACACAGTGACCTCGATGGACGGGTCGGCCCGCTTGAGCAGCGCGGCGAGGAACAGTCCGCCCGGGCCGCCGCCGACGCACGCAACTCGCATGTCAACCCAGCGCTGCGCCGACAAGATGGCCGATCTCGTAGGTCACTGCGGCTGACGCCAGACCGAACAACAGTTGACGGCCTCCTGAATACCACCACGTGCGGGTCGTGAATCGCGCGACGACAGCGCCGGCGATGAACAGCGCCGCGAGCGTCAACACAGCAGCGACAGAGAGCACATCGAAACCCAGCAGATACGGAAGCAGCGGAATCAGCGCGCCTGCGGTGAAAGACAGGAAGGATGAGATCGCAGCCGTCCACGGGCTGGGCAGATCGTGCGGATCGACGCCGAGTTCCTCGCGCACGTGAATGGTCAGCGCGAGTTCAGGATCACGGGACAGTTGCTCCGACACAGCGACTGCGAGAGCGGGATCGACTCCGCGCTTGACGTACATCTCCGCGAGTTCACGCTGCTCGGCGTCCGCGTTGTGGTGCAGCTCCTGACGTTCGACGTCGATCTCTGCCAGCATGGACTCGTTCTGGCTGCGAACCGAGGTGTACTCGCCGGTCCCCATCGAGAACGCGCCACCCACCAGGCCGGCGAGCCCAGCGAGGGCGACTGCGCGGGTCGACCCATCAGCCCCGGCGACTCCGGCGACGAGAGCAAGGTTCGAGCACAGCCCATCCATCATCCCGAACACGGTCGGCCGTAGCCAGCCTCCAGCGACGTCCCGATGCTCGTGGTGGATTTCGAACTCGGCCGACTCGATTGCTGATGTCACGACAGGGAAACATAGGGCGATCACGAAAGCTAAGGGGGCCATCAATGTCTGCCTGGCCGTATAGGTTGTCCTGCCGCGCCAGCGATCCGTAGGCACTCTGGCGTCAGAGCGTGGCTCAGCCTGTCCGCTGCACGTCGTGCCGTCTGGGCCACGCTGATCGGGCCGGGCACCCTCGGGCGGTGTCCGGATCGCGATAGCAGGTGGGTGTCTACCCGCTAGGGCACGCCAGGCAACGTCGTACGGTGGCTGTCATGAATGAGAATCACGCGAACGTGTGCCCTACTCCCGAGTGGGCCCAATTCATGCAGACCGAGATCCTGCCCTGGGTCACCGAGAACGTCGATCTCGGCGAGGAGATGCTCGAGGTCGGGCCGGGACCCGGTGCCACCACCGACTGGCTGCGACACCGGGTCAAGCGACTGGTCGCCGTCGAGTACGAGAAGCCAGCCGCGGACCTGCTCACCGCGAAGCTCGCGGGCACCAACGTCGAGGTGATCAACGGCGACGCCACGGCGCTGTCCTTCGACGAGGACTCCTTCGACTCGGCCGGATCGTTCACGATGCTGCACCACGTGCCGACCGTCGCCCTGCAGAACGAGCTGCTCGCCGAGGTGCTGCGGGTGCTGCGCCCAGGCGGTGTGCTGGTGGGCTCGGACAGCCTGCCCAGCGACGGGCTGCATCACTTCCACGAGGACGACATCTACAACCCGATCGACCCCGGCACCTTCTTCACCCGGCTAGAGACGGTCGGCTTCGCCAAGATCACGATCAGCGTAGGCAGCACCCTGAAGTTCGTCGCACACAAGCCGGCGCCGGCCGAGCCCGAGGACGACTGACCCGTGCCGGTGTCCGGCACGCGACACCGAACGGACGTCGACGCTCTGGAGCGCAGTGGGTACGAACCATACTGTCGGTTCGTGGTCCGCACATGACTGAACAGTTGCGTGCCCCGGTGCGCGTCGGATCGCAGGACGAGCCGGCGACGATGCTGCTGACCGGCGTTCAGGCGATGGTGCAGGTGATCGTCGACCAGCTCCAGCGAGATGTGGACGCCGGACTGAACACGGCCGGCTTCGTCTCTGGCTATCCCGGTTCCCCGCTGGCGGGATTCGATCAGGAGCTGGTCCGTCGACGCGCGACGATGCAGGCGCTGCGCGTCACCCATCTGCCCGGACACAACGAGGAGCTCGCGGCGACCGCGGTGTGGGGTTCGCAGCTCGCGCAGACTCTGCCCGACGCGCTGTACGACGGCGTGCTGGGCGCCTGGTACGGCAAGGGGCCCGGGCTGGACCGTTCTGTCGACGCGATCCGGCACGCCCAGTTCATCGGGACCGCCCGCCGCGGTGGAGTCCTGGCGTTCGTCGGCGATGACCCCTCGTGCAAGTCCTCGAGCATCCCGTACAGCACCGAGCACACGCTGCACGACCTGGGCCTACCGATCCTGGCGCCGGCTGACGTGGCGGACGTGCTCGAGCTGGGCGTGTACGGCGCGGCCCTGTCGCGGCTGTGCGGCCTATGGACCGCGCTGCGGGTCGTCACCTCCGTCGCCGACGGAGTCGCCACCGTGCCGGCCAGCAGAACGCTTCCCGAGATCGCGAGCCCGGAGATCAGCTGGCGGGGGCGGCCGTTCACGCCCACTCTGCGCGGCAGCCCCGGCCCGGTCGACTCGATCGAGGTGGAGGCGGAGATCCGCGGGCCACGGACCGAGCTGGCGCGGCTGTTCGGCTACGAGAACCGGCTCAACCGCGTGAGGCACCAGTCGGGGACGGCGTGGCTCTCGCTTGTCGCCGTCGGGCATCTGTACGGCGAGACGATGAGCGCGCTGCGGGCTCTCGGGTTGCAGCCAGACGACTTACCGAAGCTGGGCGTGCGGGTCTGCCAGGTGCGCATGCAGCATCCGCTGGACACGCGCACCATCGCCGAGTTCGCCGACGGTGTCGAGCGCGTCGTGGTGATCGAGGAGAAGCGCGCCTTCGTCGAGGCGGCCGTCCGGCAGCTTCTCTACGAGACCCCCGCGCGGCCGCGCGTTGTCGGCAAGCTGGACGAGCATGGCGAGGACTTGCTGCCCACGGCGGGAGCGGTGACGGCGGACCTGATCGCAGACGTCCTGTTCGGGCAACTGTCCACCCGTCTGCCGGCGGAGCGGCTGCTCGCGCCGCGGCGCACGCGCGAGCAGCTCACGGTGTTGCCCGCAGTGCGTACGCCGTACTTCTGTTCCGGGTGCCCACACAACTCCAGCACCCGCGTGCCCGAAGGCGCTCTCGTCGGCGGCGGCATCGGCTGTCACAGTCTGACGCTGTTCATGGACCCGAAGGTGGTCGGCGACATCGCGTCCACGACGCACATGGGAGGGGAGGGCGCTCAGTGGCTCGGCGCGGCCCCGTTCGTGCGGACCGGGCACACCTTCCAGAACATGGGCGACGGGACCTACTTCCACTCCGGCCAGCTCGCCGTGCAAGCCGCGGTCGCCGCGAAGGCGAACATCACCTACAAGCTGCTGTACAACGACGCGATCGCGATGACCGGAGGCCAACCGACAGCCGAGAGCAACAGCCGACCCATCGCTGACGTCGCGGAGATCCTCGTTCGACAGGGCGTCGCCCGCGTCCTGATCACGACCGAGGACACCTCCCGCTACGGGCATGTGCGCCTCCCCCGAGGCACCCACGTCTGGGACCGCTCTCGGATCATCGAGGCGCAGGAAGCGCTACGTGCAACGCCCGGCGTGACCGTGCTGATCCACGATCAGCGCTGCGCAGCCGAGAACCGCCGCGACCGCAAGCGCGGGCGAGCCGACGATCCACCCGCGCGACTGTTCATCAATCAGCGGATCTGTGAAGGCTGCGGCGACTGCGGCGCGAAGTCCAACTGCCTGTCGGTGGAACCGGTCGACACCGAGTTCGGCCGCAAGACCCAGATCAACCAGGACAGCTGCAACAAGGACTACTCCTGCCTGGCCGGGGACTGCCCGTCGTTCATCACTGTCATCCCCCGCCGGGCCCGCCACCGTCGTAGCCGGCGACGCGCAGGCGTCGAGACCACCGCGGCCGGCCCAGCGACACCGGTCCTGGCGGAGTTGCCTGAGCCAGTCCTGCGAATCGCTACTGACGACGTCACGATCCGGATGCCCGGGATCGGCGGTACCGGGGTGGTGACAGCCAGCCGGATCCTGGCCACCGCCGCCGGCTACGACGGGCGGTTCGTCACCGGGATGGACCAGACCGGACTCAGCCAGAAGGCCGGTCCGGTGGTCTCGGAGCTGCACATCTCGGTCTTCCCCGTCGAAGGCAGCAACACGAGCACGGCGAGCTCAGCGGACGTGATGATCGGATTCGACCTGCTCGGCGCGGCCACGGCAGCAACACAACGCACACTGGCGCCAGGCCGCACCGTTGCCGTTATATCGAGCAGCAAGGTTCCGACGGGCGCGATGGTGTCCGACGTCGGCGTCGACTTTCCCGACGTCGACGAGTTGCGGGCGAAGTTGGCCGAGCAGCTCGGTGACGACCAGTTGCACTGGGTGGACGCGCAGCGCGTCACCACCGAACTGCTGGGCGAGGCCACTGCGGCCAACATCTTCCTGCTAGGGGTGGCGTTCCAGGTCGGTGCTCTGCCGGTCACGGCCGCCTCGCTCGAACGGGCGATCGTCGACAACGTCGTCGCTGCAGACGCGAACCTCGCGGCGTTCCGGTGCGGTCGCAGATGGGCAGTCGGCGGGTCCAAGCCGGCGCGACCGATCATCTCGTCCGGGGACGCGCCGCAGTCCCAGGGCACGCCGGAGTGGTTCACCGACCTCGTACTACCCGAGCAGCTCCGCGACCTCGCCGAGAGCCGGGCCGCGGACCTGGTCGGTTACCAGAGCCGGCGGTACGCGGCCGGATACGCCGCCCAGGTCACGGCGATCGCGGCCGCAGAATCGCGAGTGAAGCCCGCATCGACGGTCCTGACCGAGGCCGTGGTCCGTAACCTGCACAAGCTGATGGCCTACAAGGACGAGTACGAGGTCGCCCGGCTCAGTCTCGATCGGCAAGTACGCGGTGAGCTCGACGCGATCTTCGGCCCTGACGTCAAGACGTACTGGAACCTGCACCCGCCGGCGCTTCGCGCGCTGGGCGTGAAACACAAGCTCCGGCTCGGCCGCTGGTTCACGCCTGCCTACGTCGTACTTCACCGCACCCGCAGGCTTCGCGGCACCGCGCTGGATCCATTCGGACACAGCCGGGTCCGCCGTCTGGAACGCGCGCTCATCAAGGACTTCGCCGCGGCGCTGGATCAGATCGCCGCTCAGCTCACCGTAGAGAACCTGGCGCTCGCGGTGCGCATCGCGGGACTTCCGGAGACGGTTCGAGGGTACGAGCAGCTCAAGCTCGACAGCGGCGCGCGGTTCCGTGCCGAGCTGTCGGCGCTGGTGGCCCAATTCCCGGCGGACATATCGATCCCGAGCGCACCGCGCCCAGCATGAGCGGCGCCGGCTCCGGACGCATCGGCGTCGTCTTCCTGCCCTAGTTCTCGCCGGAGCGATTGCGCTCAGTCGCGCTGGCCGCCGACGACTGGGGCCTGGACGATCTGTGGTTGGCGAGGACTGCTTCTGGCACGGCGTGCTCACCTCGGCGGCCGCGGTGCTCGCCTGGACCGATCGGCTGGCGGTCTCCGTCGGGGTCATACCGGCGCCGATGCACAACGTGACGGCGAGGGCCATGGAAGCCGGCACCCTCAGTCGCATGTTCCCGGGCCGATTCGATCTGGGCATCGGGCACGGAGTGCAAGGAATGGATGGCCCAGGCCAGCGCTCGGGTCCAGTCGCCGCTCACGCTTCTGCGCGAGTACGCGACGGCGCTGCGCGGCTTGCTCCACGGCGAGACGGTCACGACGTCGGGACGAGCAGGTCACACGCACACCCCCGGGACGGCCTCAGCCGCTGACAGCGATCCGCAATGCGTCCGCCCGGTCGGTGCGCTCCCAGGTGAACTCGGGCAGCTCGCGGCCGAAGTGGCCGTACGCGGTGGTCTTCTGGTAGATCGGCCGCTTCAGGTCCAAGTCGCGGATGATCGCTGCCGGGCGCAGGTCGAACACCTTGGTGATCGCGTCGACGATCCGGTCCGGGTCGATGCTCGAGGTCCCGAACGTCTCGACGAACAGCCCGACCGGGTTGGCCTTGCCGATGGCGTACGCGACTTGCACCTCGCAGCGGCGGGCCAGGCCGGCGGCGACCACGTTCTTGGCCACCCAGCGCAACGCATAGGCCGCAGAGCGGTCGACCTTCGACGGATCCTTGCCGGAGAACGCGCCACCGCCATGCCGGGCCATGCCGCCGTAGCTGTCGACGATGATCTTGCGGCCGGTCACACCCGCGTCGCCCATCGGGCCGCCGATCTCGAACCGGCCGGTCGGGTTGACCAGCAACTGATAGTCCTCGACGTCGATGTCCAGGCTCGCGAGAACCGGAGCCACGACGTGCTCGGCGACATCGGGCTTGAGCAGCATGCCCAAGTCGATGTCCGCGGCGTGCTGGCTCGAGACCACCACGGTGTTCAGCCGCACGGGCCGGTCACCGTCGTACTCGATCGTGGCTTGCGTCTTGCCGTCCGGCCGCAGGTACGGCAGCGTTCCCTCCTTGCGGACCTTCGCCAGCCGCTCGGCCAGCCGGTGGGCGAGCGCGATCGGCAACGGCATCAGTTCGGGCGTGTCGTCGCACGCGTAGCCGAACATCAGACCCTGGTCGCCCGCGCCCTGCCGGTCTAGCGGATCCTCGACGCTCTCGCCGAGGCGCGCCTCGTACGCCGCGTCGACGCCCTGCGCGATGTCCGGGGACTGCGCGCCGATCGAGATGTTGACGCCGCAGCTCGCGCCGTCGAAGCCCTTGCGGGAGGAGTCGTAGCCGATCTGCAGGATCGTCTCGCGCACGATGCTAGGGATGTCCACGTACGCATTGGTGGTCACCTCCCCGGCCACGTGCACCTGACCGGTCGTGATCAAGGTCTCCACCGCGACCCGGCTGGACGCATCTTGGGCGAGCAGGGCATCCAGCACACCGTCGCTGATCGCGTCAGCGATCTTATCGGGATGACCCTCGGTGACGGACTCGGACGTGAACAGGCGACGGGGCACAGCGTCTCCCTTGCGATATCGGTCGATTGACTCAACGGTAAAAGCGAACAGAAGAGTCTCCTAGTACGTAAACTCCCAAGCCATGTCGCAGTTCGGACAGGCCCAGATGACGGCCGACGCGGAGACCGCAGCGGTCTTCGTGAGCACGTTTCCCATGCCGCCGGGACAACGGTTCGGCCAGCACTCCCACGACGAGCACCAGCTCGCATGGGCCTCGGCAGGCGTTCTGACCGTGGAGACCGCATCCGGCACGTGGGTCTTGCCACCGACGCGGGCGCTGTGGATTCCAGGTGGCGTCGAGCACGAGGTCGTCGCGTCCGGCCGTACAACCATGCGCACGGTCTACGTGCAGCCCCGGCGCTCGGCGAGGCGATGGTCGCAACCTACCCCGATCGGCGTGCGGCCGCTGCTGGCCGCCCTGATCCACTACCTGGCGCGCGAGGATTGGACGAGGCGCGGCGCAAGCATGCCGAATGGCTGTTGTTCGACCTGCTCGAGCCGGTGGCCGTGGCGACCATCGAAGCTCCGATGCCGCACGATGACCGTGCGTACGAGGTGGCCGAGGCGCTGTGCGCCAACCCCGCCGACCCTCGCACCCTGGACGAGTGGGGCCGGCACGTCGGCGCCAGCGGCCGCACCCTGGCCCGCGCATTCCTCGCCGACACCGGTGTGCCGTTCGGCCGCTGGCGTACCCAGGTGCGGCTACGTGCCGCGCTGCCCGCGCTCGCCGCCGGGGAGCCGGTCAGCAACATCGCGCGGCGCATCGGCTACGACACCCCAAGCGCGTTCGTGGCGGCGTTCCACCGCGAGACCGGCCTGACTCCCGGCGCCTATTTCCGCACTGTGTCGAAGTAGCGCTGTGTCGCGCAGTTCAGCCGAGGACCGGCTGCAGATTCATCCACACCGCGCGCACGGCGACCGCAGAGTTGAACGTGATGAAGTGCAGGCCGGGGACCCCCTCGCCGACGAGCCTGGCAGCCAGCTTGATGCACTCCTCGATGCCCAGCGCCCGCACCGCCTTCGAGTCGAAGGCGACCTCGACGAACTTCGCGGCCAGCGCGGCCGGGAAGGGGGCGCCGGACAGCGCCACAGACCGTTCGATGGTGCGCAACGTGGTGACCGGCATCAGCCCGGCGATGACGGGCGTCGTGCAGCCACGCGCTGCGACCCGGTCGCGCAGTCGCAGGTAGTCTTCCGCGTCGAAGAACATCTGAGTGATCGCGTAGTCGGCGCCGGCCCGGCTCTTGGCGACGAAGTGCGCGAGGTAGCTCTCGAAGCTGGCCGAGCGCGGGTGCTTGTACGGGAACGCCGCCACGCCGACACACGGTCACCCTGCTTGCGGAGCATGGCCACCAGCTGGGCCGCGTAGCTGAGCCCCCGCGGGTGGGCGTTAGCGCCGGCGTGCGTTCGCAGGTGTCGGCCGGATGGCACGATCTGCGGGTGAATGCCATGCCCGCGGGTCACGCGGTTCGGACGCCGCTCACCGTCCACGTCGACGCGATGCGGCTGCTGCGCCTGGTGCGCGTGCGCCGAGAGCTCCGGATCATCTGCGTCCTCGCCGTCGCTGCCCTGCCCGCCTGGGCCGCGTTCACGCTGATCGCGGAGTCGGTGCTCTCACGCTCGTCGAAGACGTTCTGGAGCATCGACGCCAAGATCGGCGCCGGCTTCCTGCTGATCGGCGCCGTGCTCGTTGCGGCGTCCCTGCTCCTGCTCGCGACGCGGTGCCTGGGGCACACCGGACGGGTGGCCGCCCGGCTGTCGCCGGTCTTCGGCCGCGGGCACGAAGCGCAGCTGGTCGACGACACGCCGGAGCTGGCGCCGCTGGTCGGTCAGCTGCGGCGCAAGAGCCTGGTGAGCCTGGGCGCGGTGCTGTTCTTCCTCGTCGTCGGCCTCACCTTCGGTGTGACGGCGTGGAACTTCTGGCCCGCGTGGCAGGCCAACCACGGTCACCGCGGGCAGGTCGTGACCATCGGGCGCGAGGCGACGGTCAGCGGGTACGAGATCGGGTCGCACGGGCACAAGGACTACTACCTCGACACGCCCGACGGCCCGGCGATCGCCGAGGACTACAAGCCGCACGACGGCCAACGCTGGACCGTGCTGCACAACGAGATCGGCAATGACGAGGCCTACCTGGTCGGCGGTCACGACTACCTGCTGATCGGCGTGATCGCCCTGGTGAGCCTGCTGATCCTGGCGGGGATCGCGTACAGCCAGGTCGTCTACGCCCGCGCCGAGCTCGCGGTGCGCAGATCGATCCCACACGACCTGGCCAGGGCTGTGACCTATCTCGGCAGCGGCAACAAGGCGCTGCTGCGCGTCGGCCAGCCGAGTCCGGTGACGCTCACCCTGCGCCCACTCGGCGAGCGCACCGCACAGGACTGGCTCCGGCGGCGGCGACTCGCGACCGCCGCACTCACCGCCGTCGCGCTCGCGGTTGCCGGCACCGGCATCGGGCTGTGGCAGTCCGGGGTCTTCAAGACTCCGCCCGGGCAGCGGGACGTATCCCTCGGCTACCTCGCCGGCACTACGTGGGATCCGGACGTCTTCGCCGACTACCACATGTCCAGCGACGAGGTCGAGCTGGTCACCAACCTGCACGAGGCCGGCGTCGCCACGCCACATGTGCGGATGATCGCCGCCCTCGTCGTGTCGTCGATGGACACAGATCGCAACGACGCGTCCGTGACGGCCTGCGTCGATGTCGCCGATGTCGACCCGGCGCAGGCAGGCACCGAGATGTCCGCCATCCTGGACACGGAGCGCCGGATCACGAAGGACTCGCACGACCGCGCGACGTCGGTGCCCGGCTTGCCGGCCGGGTGGCAGGGCGTGCTCGGGTTCGACCGCGTCTACGGCCCGGAGGTCGATCTCGTCTCGACCCAGTCCGCGCACCTAGTCTGGATCAGCCTGAACGACACCCACATCGACGACGCAGCGCAGGTCGAGAAGCGCGGCGTCGAGCTGGTGCGCGCGATCGCCGGGCGAGGTCTGGCGAGGTTCAGCCGGGATGTGGCAACGCGCTGATCCACCATCGGTAGTTGCGCACCTGCCGGCGCTCACGACAGCGGCGCTGTGGTGTGGCCGCCGTCGCGCGTGCATAGGTATGCGTCAACGCGGACAGCACGGCGGGCTCAAGAACCGTCGTTATCTCAAGCCACTCTGTAGGTGTCTTCGCTGTTCGTTGGGATCTATGTCGATCTTGATTGGTGGCGCTATCTGCAGCGCGTCAATGGCCGTTGTGTTCTGTGCTGGTGGGCGGCCGGGTGCCGACGATGTCGGTTAGCAGCCCGCCGTGCAACTCGCTTCCCACGCGTCGCGCAGTACCTGGCCGCCCTGCGGTGTCAGGGCCAGGGCCTCGGTCGCGTCGTTGAGCACGATGGAGTTCTTTCCGGCCGGCGATGGGAGCCCCAGCTTGGCGTTGATAGCTGCGTCGACCAGTGGTGCCAGCAGCACGCCGCCGCAGCCGCTCGTGCCGGGGACGGCGAACGAGTCGTCGCCGAGCACGCTGCCGCTGATGGTGATGAATGCGACCGGAAACCCGTTCGGGTCGGCAACTCCACTCCCGCTGCCTACCGTGGTCGTTTCGGGATGCAGCACTATCGGGGCGGTGTTCGAGCCGAGACTGCAATGCGAGCCGAGCAGCGGATTCTGCAGGTGGATCTTGATCGGCAGACTCACGATCGGGTGGCCGGTGGTCAGCCCGCCGAGCGCGCTGAAGTCGCTCGGCGGGCCGGCGAGTTCAGTCGTGGCGGTGACCGTGTTGAGGGAACTGTTCGTGATCGACGCGCAGAGTTGCCGCACGAGGATGTTG
Organism: uncultured Actinomycetes bacterium; assembly: GCA_963733615.1. Classification (GTDB taxonomy): domain Bacteria; phylum Actinomycetota; class Actinomycetes; order Mycobacteriales; family Jatrophihabitantaceae; genus DASXRA01. The sequence continues at coordinate 188,569 of CAVTEA010000001.1, read as the reverse complement.
CTTGCCGGACACATCAAGCCGAGCAGACCACCCGGGATCTGGGCCGGATCGGCGACGAGGGTCTTGCCGGGCGCCGCCGGCACGATCTGGCCGAGCGACGGATTGCCCGCCTCGGCGCCGCTGACACCGAACTGCAGGTTCGTCTCACCTGTCGGCACCGTGGTCTTGCCGATCGTGAAGGTGCCGCTCGGCGAGTCCGAGGCCACGCACAACGTGCCGAAGGTGTTCGCCGGGGCGGCCAGCAACGCCGGATCATCGACCGGACAATTGGCGAACGGCGCCCAGGGCCCGCTCACCGTCGCCGCCGAGCCGGTGCCGGCGCTTGCGAGCAGCACAAGTGATCCGAGCGCGCTGAGCATCCCGATTCGGCTCACGCGCCCGCCAACCCGCCACAACACCATCGGTCGCATCACGGCGCGCCTTCCTGATATATCGGATATTTGTGACTCAGTGTCGGAGTTTTATCAGCAGCGCCAGTGGCCGTCAATCGATCAGCCGAAACGCGCGCCAGATTCGGCGATCCCGTAGTCGCCGTAGGCGGCGTCGACGTCGGGTCACTGATCTTGCGCGCGTTCGCGTTCACCTTGAACGTACGAGTTCGGCGGTAGGTGATGAGATCGATGCGCGGAGGCCCTCGGTAGTGGTTTCCTACGGGATGCCGTCGACGGCCGTCAACACGCCGCCGAGGCCGCCGCGAATCTGGCCCACCCAGTGGGTTGGTCGGTGCTCGGATCGATGACTTCCGTGCCGGCCCAGACGTGACCCGCTGCAACGACCGGCGGCACACAGCGGTCGTCAGCAGGGATCGAGGCGATGATCTTCCGGGATCGCTGCGCCGCGCCGCTGCGCGGGTTGCTCAGCTGATGCCGGCGCGCCGAGCGAGTGCGCCCATCTCGTAGTCGAAGTACGCGTCGAGGTCGTCGATGACGCCGTCCAGACGCCCGAACAGTTCGAAGCTGATCAGGCCGAACAGGTGTACCCACGCGGTGACGCCCCGAGCCAGCACCGCCTCAGGTAGCCCACCCAGACCGGGCTGCCGACCCAGCTGGGCGAGCTCGGTCCGCACGACACGGGGGATGCGCTCGCCGCGTTCTGCGCGTACCCGTCCGCGTTCGTGCCCGTCGCGCAGGATCGCGACGAGCAACAGCGGTACGCGCGACGCTGGCGCGGCGGTGTCCTGCGGCGCCGCGTAGCCAGGCACCGGGCTGCCGTAGATCAGGGCGTACTCGTGCGGGTTCGCCCGGGCCCAGTCGCGCACGCCGCGGCAGGTCGCCAGCCACCGCCCGAGCAGGTCCGAGCGAGCGACGGCGCCCTCGGCCTGCTCCGTGGCGACGCCAAGCGAGTTGTAGGCATCCAGGATGAGCGCAGTGAGCAGTTCGTCGCGGCTGGCGAAGTAGCGGTACACGGCAGACGACACCATGCCCAGATCGCGGGCCACTGCACGTAGCGAAAGGTTCGCGCCGTCGACTGCGAGGTGACGCCGCGCGGTCGTCTTGATCTCTTCGATCATCTCGGCGCGTACGCGCGCGCGAAGCGTCTGTGCCGGCATGCCAGCAAGTATGCCATGCCCGAGAGCGTTAGACGCAATTTAGAGCATTGCTCTTGACACTGGGTGCTGAGGCGCGGCATTCTCAATTACGAGAGCAGCGCTCACATATCAGATAGGTGATCTCAATGAGTCTTCACGTCATCGTCGGCGCCGGTCCGATCGGCACAGCGACGGCCCAGCAACTACTCGAATCGGGGGCTCGGGTACGAATGGTCACGCGCCGCGGTACCGGCGTGGCCGGTGCGGAGCTGGTCGCGGCCGACGCCTCCGATGCGGCACGCTTGCGCGAGCTGGCCGAGGGCGCGGACGTCCTCTACAACTGCGCCAATCCGCCCTACTACCGCTGGCCGCAGGAGTGGCCGCCCATCGCCGACGCCCTGATCGCGGCAGCCGAGTCGAGTGGTGCCGTCCTGGCGTCGGTCAACAACCTGTACTGCTACGGCCGCGTCACCGAGCCGATGACTGAGCAGACGCCGCTTCGGCCGGTCGGCGTAAAGGGCGGCGTGCGCACCGCAACCTGGCAGCAGGCGCTCAAGGCGCACCGGGCCGGACGGATCCGCACGGCCGAGGTTCGCGGCAGTGACTACCTCGGCCGCGGCGCGGCGACGCTGTGGACCCTGGTCGTCCTGCCACGACTGCTCGCCGGGAAGCGGGCGTTCGTACCAGCGGACCTGGACGTGCCGCACACCTGGACCAACCCGCTCGACGTCGCCCAGCTGCTCATCACCATCGGCAGCGACGCCAGCGCGTGGGGCCGCGCCTGGCACGCACCGAGTGTCGAGCCCAGGTCGATCCGTGAGCTGAGCAGCGACGCGGCCCGCGTAGCCGGCGTGCGGACGGCTCGGCTGACTCGCATGCCGTACCCGGCGCTCTGGGCCAGCGGGGTCTTCGACGCGACCGTCCGCGAGCTGCGCGAGACCCAGTACCAGTACAGCGCGCCGTTCGTGCTCGACTCGTCCGCGGCCCAGACAGCGTTCGGGCTGCGTCCCACGCCCTACGAGGACTCGCTCCGTCAGACCATCGACGGCTTGCGCACTGCTGCCGCAACCGCCGCGCTCGCGCAGTCGCTTCGCGCATCCGGCCACGGGGCCCAGCGATGACGGCGGGACGCACAGCGCGGCTGCGACGGCGCACCAAGGTATTGCTCATCCTGGCTGCCGTGCTGCTTGCCGTCAGCGGACTGCTCGCGTACGGCTATTTCCGCTATGTCGCGGTCCAGCGCTACACCATCGAGAACGGCCGACTCACCGTGCGAGCCCAGCAGGTCAACGAGCTCGGCACCGTCCTCGTCACCAACAAGGGTTACGCGCTATACATGTTCCCGCCGGATGCGGCGAAGCGCGTGACGTGCACCGGGGACTGCGCGCGAGGCTGGCCGCCACTGATCCTGCCCAACGAGGCGAGCGTCGTTGCAGGCCCGGGTGTGCGCGCAGACCTGCTAGGTACCGTGCTGGCCCCCCACGGCAAGCGCGTCGTCACCTACCGGGGCTGGCCGCTGTACACCTACCTCGGCGACGCCGATCCGGGCCACGCCGCCGGACAAGGCAAGAACGACGACGGTGGGGACTGGTACGCGATGCGTCCGTCCGGGCAGATCGTGGGCCGGTGAGATCACAACGTCTCGTGGCCCAGCACCGCGAGTACCCGCAGCTACCCGGCACAAGACGGTGACGCAATCGTCGACGGCAACGAGGCAGCGCGCTGACGACGAGGACAGCGACACGGTGGGAACACGAATTCCGCCAACTCCTACGCGTCGCCCCCGCGCATACGACACGTCGCCAAGGTCAAGCACTGTGAAGGACTTGCGAACCGTATTCGGCGATCCCGTAGCGATGACACTCGATCAAGTCTGCAAACGTATCGGTTGGTGCGCATAGATATGGCCCACGCGAGGGCACCCTAGCGCCGGCAAGGTCGTTACTGTCCAGCGCGAGCTCGCCAAGCCGGTGGGACATGTCCCACCCGATGGCGTCTGAGGCCCGCGACGTACCTCGAGATACCCCTCGAGGACGCCGTCCTGGCGGGGTCAGCGGCCCACAGCTCAATGTTTACGGGGGTCTTCAGGTGGTTCAACTCCCCATTTGCCCACCCTCAGATTCCCCGGAATACGGGGCATTAGGCGCTTCCGGCGGACCGTTCGTGTCCTGTCATGTCCCACCGTCCGCTACGCCGACCCGGGTTCGCCGGTCGGGAGCAGCGATCCCCCATGTCCCTACACCCTGCCGAGTCGCGCCCTGGCTGGCGTCGCCGCTCGCCCGCCATCCTTGGTCGTGTCACGGCTGCGCTTGACCTGGGTGTTGAGCGCGGTCGCGGTCGCCCAGGGCATCCACGTCACCAGCAACAAGCCGTTCGGCCGCTGGGGCGAGGTCTTCGGCGACGACGTCGTCGTTCACTTTCACCCGTCGCCACAGGGTCCAGATTCAGCCGTCGTTGACACCTGCCGGCGCTCACGACAGCGGCGCTATGGTGTGACCGCCGTCGCGCGTGCATAGGTATACGTCAACGCGGACAGCACGGCGGGCTCAAGAACCGTCGTTATATCAAGCCACTCTGTAGGTGTCTTCGGAGGTTGTCCCAGGTCTCGTAGAAGTTGAGGTGGCGGTCCCCCGCTCGATGCCTGCCGGGTGGTAGGTGTCGGGCTTCCGCCAAGAAGTTCGACAAGAAGGGGACCGCCGTGACCAACAACTACCAGAAGAACGCGCCGAGGACGACGGCTGAGTTGCGGCACGCGTTGCCGGAGACGGTGAGCGTGGCGATGGCCGAGATCGCCGAGGACGTGCAGGAGGGGCTGCTCGCGCTCGCGGTCGGTACCGGTCTGCAGGTGATGGCCGCGATGATGGCCGAGGATGTGGCTGCGGTGTGTGGGCCGAAGGGAAAGCACGATCCGAGCCGGACGGCGGTGCGCCATGGCACCGAGGCCGGCTCGGTGACCTTGGGTGGGCGTCGGGTTCCGGTGCAGCGGCCTCGGGTGCGGGCGGTGGACGGTTCGGGTGAGCTTCCGGTGCCCTCCTATGAGCTGTTCTCCTCGACCGAGGTGCTGGGGCGGATGGCGATGGGACGGATGCTGGCCGGCCTGTCAACTCGTCGCTACCCGGTCGGGCTCGAGCCGGTAGGGCAGCGCGTCGAGGCCGCCGCGCGGTCGACAAGCAAGTCGGCGGTCAGCCGCCGCTTCGTCGCCGCGACCGAGACCGCACTCGCCGAGTTGCTGGCGGCGCCGTTGGATGACCTCGACCTGGTGGCCTTGATGATCGACGGCGTGCACTTCGGCGAGCACCTGTGCGTGGTCGCGCTGGGCATCGGCATCGACGGCACCAAGCACCCGCTCGGGCTGGCCGAGGGCTCGACCGAGAACACCAGCGTGGTCACCGATCTGCTGACCGGGCTGCGCGACCGCGGCCTGGGCACCACCCGGCCGATCTTCGTCGGCATCGACGGCGGCAAAGCGCTGCGGGCCGCAGTCGTGCGAGTGTTCGATCATCCGGTGATCGGCCGCTGCCAACTTCACAAGATCAGAAACTTGGCCGACAAGCTGCCCGACCATCTCGCCTCGACCGTAACCAAGCGGATGCGGCAGGCCTACCACGCCGAGTCCGCGATTGTGGCCGAGGCACAGCTCGAAGCGCTCGCGAAGGAACTCGAACGCACCCATCCCGGCGCCGCCGCGTCACTGCGCGAAGGACTGGCCGAGACGCTGACCGTGCTGCGGCTGGGTGTGTCACCCACGTTGGCCCGAACGCTGCGCAGCACGAACAGCATCGAGTCGATGATCTCGATCGCCCGCGACCACTCCACGAACGTGAAGAACTGGCAGAACGGCAACATGGCGCTGCGCTGGTGCGCCGCCGGGATGATCGAAGCCAGCAAGCAGTTCCGCCGCGTCAACGGCCACCTCCACCTGCCCGCGCTCCGCGTCGCACTCGATGAGCATGTCGCCGCGCAAACTGTCAGTGCCGTGCGTCAAGATGACAACGTGATCGCCGCCTGACGATCATGAGGACTGCCACCGAAGTTCAACGGGGAGCGGGACAACCTCTGTCTTCGCTGTTCGTTGGGATCTATGTCGATCTTGATTGGTGGCGCTATCTGCAGCGCGTCAATGGCCGTTGTGTTCCGTGCTGGTGGGCGGCCGGGTGCCGACGATGTCGGTTAGCAGCCCGCCGTGCAACTCGCTTCCCACGCGTCGCGCAGTACCTGGCCGCCCTGCTGCCGCGGCACACGCATACGCGCCGCATTCGATAGGGCGCTTGCACGAACGAGGAGAACGCGCGGCACTCAGCGCTGAGCCAGCCGCGGCCGCGACATCTCGGCAGTCGCCCTAAGCCCAGTCCGGCGTATCGGTGCGGTGCGCGACCGCTGGGGACCGCGTCGCTGACCGGCGATCGCATTGGCCACACGCAAATCGAAGGACCTAGAAATGTCCTCGGTGATCGGAGCGCTGCCACATCACCGCACCGAGATCCGCACGGGGCTGCACAACGGGCACCGCTCGAACGCGGTCAGCACGGTGGCCGGGATCTGTAACTCCAAGTGTCGACGCCCGCCCCGTTAGAGCTGGAGGTGTAGCCGAAGAGCGTCATCCACTTCGGCCATTAGCGCGGCGGGTACGTGGCCTAGCACCGCTCCGATCCTCTCGACGCTCACGGATCGGACCTGCTCGGACTGTGCCTTCGAGTCGGCGCGCAGGCCGGTCTCATCTGCTGGCAAGAGGGTCTGGAACGGGTAGACGCGTGCGATGTTGCTCGTCATCGGGACGACGGTGACGACTCCGTGGCCGAGGCGCTCGGCAGTGACGTTGGCGCGGTCGTTGCTCACGATGACGGCTGGACGGCGCTTGTTCGCCTCGCTCCCGAGCGTCGGTTCAAGGTCGATCAAGCGGATCTCACCGCGGCGCATCGGCCAACCCGTCGGCGGCCGAGGCCTCCCAGGTGGCCTCCTCGCCGGAGGCCTCCCACTCGTGCCACGCCGCTGCGTAGTCCTGCTCGAGTTCGGGATTGCGCAGCATCCGGATCGCCTGATGTAGCGCGGCGGAACGTGTCTTCAAGCCCTGGGCACGCGCGTACTCATCTAATGTCGCGACGTCTTCTTCCGGCAGGCTGACGCTGAGCTTCATACCGTAATGCTACCCAGGTAGTACTAGAGTGTGCAAGAAGTTGCCTGGCTCTGCTCCACTACCGGGCAACGGTCGATGACACCGCTGAGCTCGCGAACACAGCGCTGGCGAACAAGAAGCCCGAGTGGACGGACCTGGACACCGAAGAGCTCCTACCGCTGAATGACGTGCTCGACGCGCAGGAAGACGTCGCCGAAACCACGGGAGGGTGGACGGTGAATGAGCAGCGCACATCAGCGGCGGGCTCAGAGGGCCGGCATGTGAGCAGTCCGGCCCGGCTAGTGGATCTTGATAGCCGCCATCCGCGGGTACCACGCGTGCAACGCGACACGCATTAAAACTCGGCATGAGCGCGGGTCCTTGACCGCGCACTACTGATCGATCTGCGCGTCTGCTCGCAGGCCCGTTGATACTCGATATCGACAGATCGCGGGCGGCCACCGGTCCCTTGGCTCGCTACCCTGAGTGACGCGGGTTGCCGTCCGCCGGCCATCAGCCACGACCGCCGACATCGGTTCGGTTACCTGCCGGCGACCTACTCGACGACGAGCATGCCCTCCACGACCCGCGCACCCGGCATGCATTAGCCGCGGCGGTCGAGGATCAGCGGGGCCGTCCCGGCTGCAGCGACTGCGACCACCAAACTTCTGGGACGATGAAGTCCGTGTACTCGCGCGGGATGTGATGCGCCGCTCATCGCTCGCTCCTTTCGGCCGCGTGCAGGTCTTTGACGTAGCGACGCACGGGAACCGCTGTTGGTGCTGTGGCCGAGCGGACTGTGCCCGCTCAGATCTGTGTGCTGCGCAGTCATCGGTTACTCCTCGGTGTGATGTGTCTGTCCCGATCTCGACCAGTGCCGGGTTCGGCGCGCGTGCGTTACTGGAGGGTGACTGCGTGGTTGGCGGGGTGGAAACGGTCCTCAGACAAGCGTCGGCGTGGCGGCAGGCAGGTAGGGGGTGATGTTGCGCCAGGCGCGTTCTGATGTACTCCTCTTTCTCGCCGACTGGGGCGACGTAGTGCAGTGCGCCTTCGGCGGCGTCCCTGCCCGTCGAGGCGGGCGATGATCCACGCGGCGAGGTAGTGCGAGGCCAGGCAGCCGCCGGCGGTCGCGACGTTGTCCTTGGCGAAGAAGGGCTGGTTCAGCACCTCGACGCCGGCGGCGATGACCCACGGTTTGGTGGTGAGGTCGGTGCAGGCGGGAACGTCGTCGAGCAGCCCGAGTTTGGCCAGCACGAGCGCGCCGGAGCACTGGCTTGCGATGAGCTGGCGGGACGGGTCCAGCCGTTGCAAGGTGTTCATGATGGTCGGGTCCTCGACGACCTCGCGGGTTGCGATCCCGCTGCCCACGATGACCGCGTCGGCAGTCGACTGCGTCCTCCAGGCTCGGACATCTGTTCGATGACCACGCCGTTCATCGACGTCACCTTCGGGGTGGGCGTGGCGATCGTGACGCGCCAGTCGGCGGACTTGACCCGGTTGAGCACGCCGAGCGCGATCAGGGAGTCGAGCTCGTTGTAGCCCTCGAAGGTGAGGATCGCGATGTGCACGGGGTGCCCTTTCGTTCTGGTGGCGCTCACCGTAGGAGCCGCGATAGCAAGACGGTCAAAGAATTGTCATGCATACAATCGCGGCATGGCAGCCGCGCGGTACAAGAGCGTCGTCGACGCGTTGGCCTCAGACATCCGAGCGGGCCGGCTAACAGCCGGGCACGGGCTGCCCACGCACCGTCAGCTCGCGGCCCGCGAAGGCATCGCGGTCGTCACCGCGACACGGGTCTACGCCGAACTGGAAGCGATGGGCCTGGTCAGTGGAGAGCAGGGCCGCGGCACATTCGTCCGCGACCTCGCGCTTCCGCCGGGCCACGGCATCGACCAGCAAGCCGTCGCCGCCGACACCGTCGACCTCAACTTCAACTACCCCGCGCTGCCTGGCCAGGCCGACCTGCTGCGCCACGCGCTTGCGGGAACTCGCCACGTCCGGTGACCTCGAAGCGCTGCTGCGCTACCAGCCGCATCGCGGTCGCGCGCACGACCGGGCCGCCGTCGCCCACCACCTCCAGCGTCGAGGATTGCGCGTCACCGCCGATCGACGTCCTTATCGTCAACGGCGCCCAGCACGGCCTGGCCGTGACCGCCATGGCGACCCTGCAGCCCGGCGACGTCGTCGCGGTCGACGCGCTCACCTACCCCGGCTTCAAAGTGCTGGGCCGAGTCGCTTCGACTGGAGCTGGCACCGTTGCCGGTGACCGCACACGGCCCCGACCTCGATGCCCTCGAGCAGTTGTGCGCGTCAACGGCGGGTCCGCGCGATCTACGCCATGCCCACGCTGCACAACCCGCTCGGCTGGGTCGATGGACGTCACCGGCCCGGACGCGGCTGATCGAGATCGCCCGCAAGACACGGGTTGCTCATCATCGAAGACGCCTCCTACGCCTACCTCGTCGACGAAGCCGCCGCGCCCGCTTGCCGCACTCGCCCCGGACATCACCGTCTACGTGACGGGATTGTCGAAGAGCGTTGCGACCGGCCTGCGCGTCGGCTTCGTCGCAGCACCCACCTCGCTCGTCGCTGCGATCGAACGCGCCATCCGCGCCACCACCTGGAACACCCCGGCGATCACCACCGCGATCGCCTGCCGCTGGCTCGACGACGGCACCGTCGGCCGCCTCGAAGCCGACAAACGGCGCGACGCCCGAGAGCGGCAGGCAATCGCCCGCGAGGCTCTGACCGGCCTGCCGCATCATCGGCCATCCGTCGTCCTACTTCGTCTGGCTCCCGCTGGCCGAAGACTCACGCGCTGACCGCCTTGCCGCGTCGCTGGTACGCGAGCGCATCTCCGTCTCCACGGCTGAACCTTTCGCCACCTCCACGCACGTACCGCAAGCCATCCGCCTCGCCCTCGGCTCCACCGACCTCGACACGCTGCGCAGAGACAATGACCGCCGTGCGACAAGCCGTCGACGACGACGCCTACCGTTAGACACACACCAAGGCTGTGCCCGTTACATCGTGGTCGAAGAAGCCGACCGTCTTGTCAATTTGCTGATTCGTCTAGGTCGGCCGTCGGGCGCCCGCCAGCCGATCCTCTACTGGGACTCGGCAACGATGCGCTTTTCGCAAACCCGAAACAAGACGCACGCTATGCCCTGAGCGCGCTCCGGCCGATGACCGAGGGGGGCGCATTGCACCTTCGTTCGGAATAGCTTCGCTTGTGGATCGTCGCCCGGAGCTGCTGACTCAGGTGGCCTCGGCGCGCCGTCTGGGTAGAGTTGCGCAGTGCCCGAGCTGAAGCAGTTGGATGCTGGCCATGCCCCGGCGGTCCTGGCCTTCGAGCTGGCGAACCGTGCCTACTTCGCTGTCTCGATCTCCGACCGCGGCGACGAGTTCTACGACCAGTTCGCCGACCGGCACAGCGCCTTGTTGGCTGAGCAAGAGGCCGGCATCTGCGCCTTCTACGTGCTGGTCGACGAGGATGGCTCGGTTCTGGGCCGGTTCAACCTGTACGACTTCGAGGACGGCACTGCCGCACTCGGCTACCGGGTCGCGCAGCACGTGGCCGGGCGCGGCGTGGCGACCGCGACCGTCCGGGAACTGTGCCAGCTGGCGGCGGCGCGGCACGGGCTGCGCACACTGCGGGCAGCCACCTCCCACGCCAATGCCGCGTCCCAGAAGGTGCTGACCAAGGCCGGGTTCGTCCCGGTCGGCCCGGCAGACCCGGCCGACCTCGGCGGTAAGCCAGGCACCTGGTATCAGCGCGACCTGGTGCATCAGCCGTAGACCGCGATCTTGCCGGTGGACCGGCTGCGGGATGGCTGCGGCCACCGTTGATCATCGGTATGTGAAGACTGAAGATCATGCGGTGGCCGCATGTCACAGCAGCTGTATGTTCCGCGCTCCTGGACCTCCGACCCCGAACGCCGCCGCACTGCGGGCCTTGCCGAGGAGACCGCCTTCGCCACCAAACCCGAGTTGGCCGCCCGCATGGTCGCCCGATTCCTGGACGTCGGCCACCGGGCCGCGTGGGTGGCGGGCGACGACGTCTACGGCGGCAACGCCAAGCTGCGAAGCGCGCTGGAGGAACGCGGCACCGGCTACGTCCTCGCGGTGGCTTGCTCGCACGAAGCCACCACCGGCGCGGGGAAGTTCCGTGCGGACACCCTGGCCAAGAAGGTGCCCAAGAGCGCGACAGTGGGCTGACCGTCTCGGTAGTACCAAGGCGCGGGCGTGCGTCGCAGATGTTGCCGGGCGCTCGCGCAATTGCAGTTCTACCGGGGCAGACCCGACCGAATCGCAGGGCGCTGCGCAACGTGCCACGGTCAGGGTATTGACAACCCACTGACTGGAGGGACACTCGAAGTAATTCGAAACTGTGGTTCCATATATTGAACTGGGTAGGCGCGCAGGAGTTCCCATGAGAATCCACGCCCGAGACTTAGCGGTCGGAGACATCCTCCAGGTCAACGACTGGCAACTGCACACCGTCGGGATCGAGCGCGACAACGCCGTGGCCATACTGACGGCCGAGTTCGATTTCCTGATCCACTTTTGTCAGGACGACGTCGTGACTGTCCAAGCAGGTGCCACGGCGGCGTGAGCCATCCGATCGACGCCGGCGTCGACCATGGTGGTGACGAAGGTGTGTCGCAGCATGTGCGGGTGCATGCGGGGTAGGTGGACCCCGGCACGTTCGGAGAGCCGGCGCAGTCGGCGGGTGGCGCAGTAGCGGTCCATGCGGGTGCCGCGGCGGGTACGCAGGATCGGACCAGTCGCGCGGTCGACGACTACGGCGTCGATGGCGCGGCTGACCGCGGGCGGCGGGACGAGAACGATCTTGTCGCCCTTGCCGTGGACGCGTAGGACGCGGTGGCCGTACTTGAACCTCCCCCGATTTGGCGGACACCTCCTGTAGGAGGAGTCCATGTCATCGAAGGAGGGGCCGCCGGGTCCTAAAAGGGGGCGGTTCACGCCTAAGTTCAAGTCAGACGCGGTGTCGATGGTGATCGACGGTGACCGGTCGATCGTCGACGTCGCGCGCAGCCTGGGGCTGGTCGAGCAGACGCTGGGCAATTGGGTTCGGCAGGCTCGGATCGACCGGGGTGAGCGTGCTGGCCTGAGCACGGATGACCGGGCCGAGTTGCCCGGGCCGTGACGCACTCGCGTTGTGGATGGCTACCGCGTCGTAACCAACGATTCCCACCACACTCGCGATGGCGATGGTGACCAGCGTGAGGATCATCGGCGAGTTCCGGCCGCGACCCTGCGATCCGATCACCGCGTACACAACAGACCCGAGCAGCATCGCGACCAAGGTTTGGCCGACCGGGTCGAACCGGCGAGTCCTGGCGCCATGTGATTCAGGGACGACGACTGCCGCTCAGATGATCGCGGTGGCGACGAGCGGCACGTTGACGAAGAACACCGAGCGCCAGCCCAGAGTGTCGACCAGGACGCCTGGCGACGATCGGGCCGGGCGCGAGCGCCAAGCCCGTCATCGAACCGAACACGCCGATCGCTCGGGCCGCGCGGCACGATGCGTGAAGGTACTGGCCACGATCGCCATCGCCGTTCGGGTTAAGCATCGTGCCGCCGACCGCCTGGAATCGGCGTGCTGCGATCAGCCACCCGATTCCCGGCGCAAGCCCGCAGAACAAGGAGGAACCCCAGGGCGATACCACCAGCTCGACCTGGACTGGATCGCGATTTGCACCGAGCTCCGCGCGACCGGCACGCCGATCAAAGTGCATCCGTCAGTCAACAACAAGTTGTTGGTCATGCCAACAACTGATATGTTGGCGATACAAAGATTGGCGCGACCAACATAGAGGTTTGTGGTGACGACGGTCCCCAGCAACTTGCGCTGCACAGCGGGCGCGGACGGCATTGAGGAGCTAGCCATGCTCGACCCATCTCCAGCTCGCTCTTACGCGTTGCCGCGGCCGGTCGACAGACCGAACGGGCTGCGGCGCTACAGCGTCGCGACCTTGGTGATGCTCTTCGTCCAGTTCGTGCTGGGTATGGTCCTGAACCTCGATGTGGAGGTGCCGGACTCTGACCAGCACAGCCGGCATCGTGGGATCCGCCGTTCTTGCCATGGCGCACAGCCCGCTCGCACTCGCACTGCACGCCGTCTTCGGAACGCTGCTGATCGTGGCCGCGGTCGCGACGGCGGCAGGCCACGTCAGCTACCAACGGGATAACACTCCCGCCACAGCGGAACTGACCGAAGCCGGCACGGCCCACTTCGCGGCCCGGTACGGCGTAGGTGCGCAAGGTCACCGACGCCGCCTTGAAGGCATCGACACCGCCCTCGCGCTGGTGCTGACGGCCAAAGAGCTCGCCATCGCAGTATTCGCTGCCGCGTCCGCTGACCCACTAACCATCCAACCCAAGAAGGAAACACTGACATGTCACTTGTCTCCCACTTCGCGCGGGCGTGCTCGAGCGCCGCGCGAACTCCGCTCGCGCTGTTGGCGGCCTTCGCCGCACTCGTCGCCATCGCCGCTGCGATGCCGTTCGGGTCGGCCGTGGCCTCGGCCGACGCCGATACAACCGCGGCGAAGTACTACGGCTATTGGAATTACGACCAGCCCAATTCCTCGACACTGAACAACGTCGACGTGCTGGCCTGCCCCGACGGCACCGGTAAATGCGACCCGCTGCTACCGCTGCCGCTCGAGGTGCCCCAGGTCGGCTGGGTCCTGTTCGCACCCGGCCCCAACGGCACCATCAACGGGACCAGCGACCAGGGCTGCACCTGGAACTTCACGATCACGCCAACGGGCCTGGAACTGTCGTCCACCACCCAGCAGTGCTTCAACAAGGACGTCGGCTCGGTGGGCAACCTCACGAAATGGTCGGTCCAAGTCAACGGCAACAAGGAAACCGAGCAGATCACGGCCATCAGCCACCAACCCAACGGCGTGGACATCATCGGCACCATGAACGTCGGCTCCCGCACCAAAGTGGTCCCTGGTCAGGACAACGGCACATTCGTCCACCGGTTCGTCGGCGACTTCAACCGCAACCCGGCCGAGATGCTCGTCAACGTCGTCCTCACCGACACGGGCAAGGCCTACCCGGAACAGGGCACCGTCGTGTTCAGCGCGAAGGAATCTCAGCACGGAAAAATCAACGCGCATACCCCGGACGGCTGCGACTGGACCCTCGCCGTACACGGCGACACCGCCGAACTCGATCCCGCCACGCAAACATGCCACACGCCCAACGGCGATATCAACCTGCGCTACTGGGCGCTGGTCACCGACGACGGACGGCATGTGAACGACTACATGGCCGGAACGATCACCGCGCCCGACCAACCGACCGCCAACATGTACCTGTACAGCGGCGCACTAACCCGATCCGCCACCACGCGCCCGGACAAATAGCCGCACATACGGGGGTGGTTCACCGCTACCCAGAGGCGTGAACCACCCCCGGTCGATCAAGCTTTGGGCAACCGCGGGTGGACGAACCCGGTCCGCGCGCCGATGACGTTGACTAGCGTTCCTTGGCGTTCCTTGGCGTTCCTTGGCGTTCCTTGGCGTTCCTTGGTATTCCAAACTCGGACGTTGATCTTGAGTATTTCTACACGACAGTGCATCTCGAAGCTTGTATTCATCTACTCAAGTGTGATGTCCGAAATTCGCTAGCGCTGGGTTGTGCGATTGCGCCACGCTCAATGCAATCGCGTGGCCCTCCGCGATCGTGTCGGCGAGCTTGGTCCAGTCAGCGGGCCGACGATTCGCACTTACGAGCTTGTACGAATTCGCACGTGGAGGTTCTATGACGAACAACGTTGGGTTGAGCGACGAGCATCCGTCCGACCACGACTCTGGTCGCGCGATCGGTGATCTCAACAGGCAAGAGGTTGGCGCGCCGACGAGCGGCCTGCTGACCTTCTCGCACGACTATAACTTTGCGGATGGCGGACCGGTTGAGGCGGGGAGGATTCCGTATCCCGCCGACGCTCCAGCACCATTCGAGGTGGCACGCTGGTCAGTCTCGCCCGGCACAACCAACGACCTCGACGTCCACCTGTCGCGTGAGATCTGGCTCGTTGTAGCAGGCACTGGTGAGGTCACGTGGGCGGACTGTGCGACGCGCCTTAAGGCCGGAGACGCCATCGCATTCGACAGTCGGGTCCCTCACCAGGTGGTCAACGACGGAGACGAAGACTTGACCGTCTTCTCGGTGTTCTGGAAGCAGGGGCGCGGCAGCAATAGCTACTTCGACCTGAAAGACCCGGCGTCGTCGTGACTGGTCCTGGCCGGTGCCTGCTGGGTTGGTATTGCTGACCGATGGTGGCGACGCGGCTCGCCCCGGTGTGGTTGTTCATGCTGCCAGCGCTGCGATCTTGACGAGGTTGTGGCGACCACCTGGCCCGGCACGCGGCCGATTCCGCTGGACGGCTGAGCGAGCTCGCCCGTGGTCATCGGTCGAGCGGTCCGGCGGATAGCGCCGGATCGCGCTCGACCACGTGCTGAGCTTCTGTGTCGAGGAGCTGAATCCGCTCGGCTTGGCCTACCTGTACGTGATCGAGAAGGGCGATCGGGATCTGACCCTGCGCAAGCATTTCAACGGCCCTTCGTCCTCAACCCGCACACCGAGGGGCGGCCAGCCCGGACCGAGGAACTCGGGCTCATCGAGGACGGCGCCACGGACATGGTGGCCGCCACGTCACGGATTCGGGTCCGGGTCAGTTCCGGAAGGCGGCGGCGTGCTCGGTCGCCCATGTAGCGAACGTCAGTGCGGGGCGGCCGAGAATCTGCTCCACGGTGACGGAGGACGGTCCCGGCTGCCTGGCGTAGTCGGCCAGGGAGCCGAGCAGCCGGTCGGGGATCTCCTCAGGAAGACCCTGGGCGAGCATCGCCTGACGAACCTGCTCGGGGGCGAGTTCCTGGAAGGACAGGTCCTCGCCGATGGCCTCACCGACCAGGCGGACCTTCTCGCGCTGGGTGAGTGACTGCGGCCCGGTGATCAGGTACGTGCGACCGGCGTGCTCGGAGTCCATCACCTGTACGGCAACCTCGGCGATGTCGCGTTCGTGGATCGGTGAGGTTGCCGCGTCCGCGTAGGCGCCGCGCACCACGTTGCCCGACCGGATCTGTGGCGCCCAGGACAGGGTGTTGGCGTCGAAGTCCGCGCAGCGCAGGATGGTCCACTGCAAGCCGGAGGCCTTGGCGATCTCCTCGATCGCTTTGAACGCCTCGGCGAAGCGCGGGAGCCCGGCGGGGTACTCCACGGTCACAGCCGACAGCGCCACCACTCGCTTTACACCCTGCTCGGCCGCCAGCGCCAGGAACTCCGCAGCGGCGCCGGCGACAGCCCGCGGGCTGAACAGGATCGCCTCGACGCCGCTCAGCGCCTGCGTCAGCGTCGCCGGTTTGGAGGGATCGCCGCCGACCACGCCGGCCCCGGCGGGCAGCGCAGCCTTGGCCGGGTCGCGGGTCACCGCCACCACTTCCCTGCCGTCAGCCAGCAGCCGTTTCACCGCTTCACGCCCGACGTTGCCCGTCGCTCCAGTAATCAAGATCATGGCAAGCCCTTCATCCGGTGCTGCAGACACGGGCCGAACCGCCGTCGACCCATTAGCGGAGCGCTGCCGCTCCAACGGATATGACGTATGCCGATCAGCCGATGTGACCGAGAGGATCCTCAGCGATGTCCCGGGCATCGAGGCCGGTGTGCACCCGGTGCCACACGCATCCTGTGGCGATCGGCGTCCCGCACACGGTCGTACTCGCCGAAGAGTTGAGCACCGAAACGATCCTCGCCGGCCCGCATGCCGGGCGCAGCTGGATCACCGAATCGTCCGCGGTCGACCTCTCACTCAAGGTCTCTGCCGGCAACCGCAGTGCCGGGCTCGGTGAGCGGCTGGAGACCCGGGACGATCCGGCGCTCGTGCAGGTCGACGTGCATCGTGTCATCCGCAGCAACCGACCCGTCGTGCCTATCGGATAAGAGGGTCACGCATCCGGGATGAGCTTTCCAGGATTGAGGATCCCAGCAGGATCGACGGTGGCCTTGACTGCCCGCAGCACGGCAACGCCCAGGCCACCGATCTCAGCGCTCATCCAGGCGCGGTGATCCGACCCGACGCCGTGGTGGTGGGTGATCGTCGCGCCACAGCCGGCGATTGCGTCACTCGCGGCTCGTTTGGCCTTTGCCCATTGGGTAAGCGGATCGGCTGCAGCCGCCGCGACGACGGTGAAGTACAGCGAGGCGCCGGTCGGGTAGACGTGCGAGATGTGGCAGAGCACGAGCGGTGGCGTTCCCGACTCGGTCAGCGCTGACGTGATGGCAGCGCGGACGGCGGCATACAGCGTCTGCAGGTGCGACCAGCTCGTCGCCGTCTCGAGAGTCTCGACGAGGGCGCCCGCGTCCAGCAGCGCGTCACGCAGGTACGGCGCGTGAAAGCGGCCCTGCCGCCATTGGGTTCCCGCTGACGTTCCCGCCGGCCGGCCACCTGCGGCCGTCAGCTTTCGCGTCACCGCAGCTTGTTCGGATGGGACAGACTCTGCCGTGCCCTCGTAGCACGTGATGGCCAGGCAACCTCCCGAGCCTCCCGAATCACCCGCCAACGCAAGGCTGATCGCCGTCTCGACCTCGTCCGAAAGGCGGGTGACCGCGGGCAGCATGGACGCCTGCGCGAGCTCGCGCAGCGCGGCCGCTCCAGCGGCGAAGTCGGCGAACACCCATGCCTCGTCGAGCTGAACGGCCGGCACCGGATGCACCCGCAGTGTGACCTCGGTGATGACGCCCAGCGTCCCCTCGGATCCGAGGAAGAGCTGCCGCAGATCCGGCCCGGCGGCCGAGGCCGGCGCCCGGCCCAATTCGAGCGTGCCGACCGGGGTGGCGACCTTGAGGGCGACGACCATCTCGTCGAACCGGCCGTACCCGGACGACGCCTGACCGGCCGATCGCGTCGCGGCGAACCCGCCGATGCTGGCGTGCTCGAAGCTCTGCGGGAAATGGCCGATCGTCAAGCCGCGAGCGGCAAGTAGCTCCTCGGCCTCGGGTGCCTTCAGGCCCGCCTGCACGGTCGCGGTCATCGACTCCTCGTCGACAGAGACGAGTTGCGCCAGACGGCGCATGTCGAGCGCCACCACAGCGGTCAGGTCGCCGGCCTGCGCCTCGATGCCGCCGACGACGCTCGTGCCGCCGCCGAACGGCACGACCGCGACGCGGTGGGCCGCGCAGGCTCGAAGCACCGCGACGACATCGTCGTGATCACCTGGCAGAACAACCGCATCGGGCGCCCGCTCGACCGTGCCCGCCCGCAGCCGCAGCAGGTCCGGCGTGCTCTTGCCCGCACTGTGCAGTAGCCGACTGTGCTGATCGGCACGCAGATTCTCCTCGCCAACCACGCCCGCAATCGCCTGATGCGCCTCAGTCGTCAGCCTGCTTTCCGGCAGCCGCACATGCACCTCGTCGAGGGCGCCGGCCTCGCGAGGCTTGATCTTCAGGCCCTGCTCGAGCAATTCACGGACCTTGTCATCGAGGGTCACGCGATTCTCGGGCAATCCCCAACCCGACCAGAGCATGTCCGGAATACGGCGCGCAGCGTTCGGCATCCTCATACAATCTTGCATGTGACGACAATCTGTAAAGCTGGCTCGTGAACATCGCAGCGGGCAGCTCACTCAACCGCGCTCGCCGCGCTCGCGACCTGGATGCTCTTTCCGGCGACCCGCACGTCGACGTACTGGTGGTCGGCGCAGGCGTCACCGGCGCAGGCGTGGCGCTCGATGCGGCATCGCGAGGATTGTCCGTGCTCCTGATCGACAAGCAGGACCTTGCTTTCGGCACCAGCCGCTTCAGCTCGAAACTCGTGCATGGGGGACTGCGCTACCT
This sequence comes from uncultured Actinomycetes bacterium, assembly GCA_963733615.1. GTDB lineage: Bacteria > Actinomycetota > Actinomycetes > Mycobacteriales > Jatrophihabitantaceae > DASXRA01. The sequence continues at coordinate 170,051 of CAVTEA010000001.1, read as the reverse complement.
CGGGCACGGCGAGTTCGGGATCGCCTACGAGTGCGCGGTCGAACGCGGAACCTTGCTGGCGTACACCGCGCCGCATCTCGTCCGGCCGCTGCCGATGACGATTCCGTTGCTTCCCGGAGTCAGCACGGCGCAGGCACTACTGGCCCGCGGCGGCTTCGCTCTCGGCGACGCGCTGCGCGTTGTCGCACGGACTCCTTCGACGCTGCTCCCCCGCTCCCGGCGGATCAGCGCGGTCGAGGTGCAGAACCGGGCTCCGGCCGTTCGCACCGACGGACTGCGCGGCGGCCTCGTGTATTGGGATGGGCAACTGGAGGACGACGCCCGGCTCGTGATCGCATTGGCGCGTACCGCCGCAGCACACGGGGCACGCGTCATCACCCGGTGCAGCGCTGTCAAGCTCACCGGTGATGGCGCCGAGCTGCGCGACGAGCTCACCGGCACTGGCATCGAGGTGCGTGCCCGGGCCGTGATCAATGCGGCGGGCGTCTGGAGCGGGCAACTCGTCGACGGCATTTCGCTGCGTCCAAGCCGGGGCAGCCATCTCGTTCTGCCGCACCATGTCCTGGGCGATCTCACGACCGCGATCACCGTGCCCGTTCCGGGCGAGCTCAACCGGTTCGTGTTCGCGCTGCCGCAGTCGAACGGTCGGGTGTACGTCGGCCTGACCGACGAGCCCGTCGACGGGCCACTGCCCGACACCGCCGAACCGTCCGAGCAGGAGATCACGTTTCTCCTCGACGCCCTCAACACCGCGTTGCGCACGCCCGTTCGCCGTGCGGACGTCGTCGGTGCGTACGCGGGACTGCGCCCATTGCTCGACGGCGACCCGGGTCGCACAGCCGACCTCTCCCGCCGGCACGCAGTGCGGGTCTCGGCCGATGGCGTGATCACTGTGGTTGGCGGAAAGCTCACGACGTACCGGCGGATGGCCGAAGATGCCGTCGACAAGGCGCTGGTGGAACGGGGCATTGACGCCCGGCCGTGCCGAACCCGCCGGCTCGCGCTTGTCGGCGCGGCGCCACGCAAAGCGTTGTCGCGCATCGACGCGCCGGCCCGCCTCGTCGCGCGGTACGGCGCTGAGGCGCCGGCCGTACTCGACGGCGCGCCGAGCGAACTGCACGCGCCGATCGCTCCCGGCATCGAGATCACCGGTGCCGAATTGCGCTTTGCCGTGCAGCACGAGGGCGCCCTCGACGCCGACGATCTGCTGCACCGCCGCACCAGGATTGGCCTAGTGCACAGCGACATCGAGCGCGCCCGCCTCGCCGTGGACGCGGCGCTCCGAGACGGACAGTGACACCCACCGCCGCGAGCGAAGACGCCGTCCTCGACGGAATCCTCGATTCCGCAAGGGAATGCATCCTCGCGTTCGGGGTCAGTCGAACAACGCTGAGCGAGGTCGCCCGGCGCAGCGGACGTTCCCGGCCGACCATCTACAGCCGCTGGAGCGACGCCCGCGCGATGGTGGCCGACGTGCTCACCCGCGAACTGCTCGGCATCATCGAGAGCACGCGCCCGCGCGAGGACGTCGACGCCGACGGTCGCTCGGTGCTGGTCAATCACGTCGTCGCCATCACCGCGGCACTGCGCACAGATGCGTTGTTCGGCAAGCTGATCGCCGTCGATCAGGACCTGCTCGCCACGTACGTCTTCCAACGGCTGGGCTCGAGCCAGTACGCCAGCCTCGCCATCCTGGAAAACTGGCTGCGTTCGGGGCAGAAGGACGGATCGATCCGTGCGGGCCGTCCCGCGGTGCTGGCCCGGATGGTGCTGCTGACCGTGCAGTCAGTGATCATGTCGGCGCATCTCGTCGCCGATCGGCTCTCGGCCAGACTGCTCGACCGGGAACTACGGCGGTTGCTCGACAGCTATCTCAAGCCGTGAGGCTGCGGCGTTGTTGCTCCGCAGTGAGGCAGTCGCTGCTTCGAGTTGAGGCCGCCCGTCTGCCGTGGTGGCTACCGGTTTGCCCGGTGACCGGCGGCGAATCTGCCTGCCAGTGGCCCTAGCCGAGGAGGTCGCATGGTTCCGTCTCTCCCCTCAGCGCCCGCGAAGCGCGGCGCGCCGCCGCCGTGCTGGGCGGCGCGGTGCTCGTCGCGTCCGTCCTGGCAACGCCGCCGGCCGACGCAGGTCTCGGTACCCGAACGGCACCGGCGCGTTCTGAGGTTGCCCGACGTCGCGTGATCATGTGCAGATCCGGGTGCCCCGGCGCTGCGATCTGCACATGATCGCCGGCCGGCGGTCTACTCCCCGTCGGTCGCCTCATCGGGGTCGGCGACCCACGCGGAGAAGACCGGGACGCCGTCCCATGGCCCACCACCCTGCGCCACCGCAACCGTGGCGTACGGGTGCCCGAACCGCAGGACGGCGGTGCGCCGCAACCCCGCCCGTTCGCGTATTGCCGTTGCGCGCATGCCGATCGCGGTGACCGCCGCCGCCTCGAATCCGGTGCGCGAGTAGCGGGCGAGCGCCGACTGCTTGGCGACGAAGTCGTACCGGCCCGGCGGCAGCAACGCGATCAGTGCCTCGGCGGCGACCGGAAACCCGAGCGCACCCGCGTCGAGTTCGTGATCGCTGCGCGCCGACCAGGCCGGCAGCACGGCGCTAACCCGCTCCTCATTGCCCGACGGGGACGGGCGCTCGGTCAGTGTCCACAGTGGACATTCACCCAACGGCAGGTCGAACAACGACCGGGTCGGCGACGTGCCGAGCACAACCTCGTGCGCGGCGGCGAGAACCTCCGCGGGCGCGACCTGGGCCGATGCGATCACCGACGTGACGGCGAGCCCGTCCGTCGACCTCGCGGTGTGCACCGCGACGTCGCCTGCTGTCTGCGTTGTCGCGATGAACGCGTGGTGCGCGCGCGGTGATTTCAGCACCTGCGTCAGCCGCGCGGCCCACGGGCTCGCCGCGCCTAGTTCCTCGGCCGGCGCGAGGTCGAACGCGGCCTGCCACGACACCTTGGTCGCCAGCGCAGAGGCCAGGACCAGCACGACCTCACGCGCGAGTGCGAGCGGAAAGGTGTCGATCAGGCCGAGCGTGCGCTCGCGCGCCCAGGCGTCCGCCGCCTCCTGCGTGGGCATGGCGCCGATCTCGACGCCCGCAGGCAGCGCGGAGAACCACCGCTCGAGCGGCTCACTCGTCACATCCCGGCGCCACGACGCGATCGCGCATGCGACGGCGGGATGAGCGTCTGCCAGCAACGCGGAGGTTGCCTTCGCCGCCTCGTCCACATCCATGCCGAGCGCATCGACCAGCTGATCACGCGCCGATCCGGTGGCCGCGGGCGCTGCGAGAGCAAGCAACAGCCACGCACCCAGTGGCGACGCGACGTGATGACCGGCACCGGTCGCGCGATGGAACCGGTCGGCGTATCGGGCGATCGAACGTGCTAGATCGGCGGTCATGCCGGCCACTCTGCTCCGATCCGGGGCCGATGCCCATCCGGCCGGATCGACGATAAAGTCCATCTCGCACATATCCGGCCAGGCGTCCTCGCGCGCATTGCCGAGGACCCGGTGACGGGCAGCGCGCACACCGCACTTGCCCCGTACGGGTCGGCATGCCTTGCGCACTGCTCGTCGGCTAAGCGTTGCGGCAGCCCCGCAACCGTCGAAGGATTGCGGGGCTGCCGAGCGGGTCGTCACCGCTTGCGCGGAAGTAGCTGCACGAGACCGGCGACGGCAATGGCCAGGCCCACCAGGTAGGGGATGCTCGCCTCGAACGCGTGCACGATTCCCAACCCGGCGGTCGAGTTGCCGGCCGCGTTGTAGAAGACGATGCCGATCACAGCCACCCCGAGCGCGTTGCCCACCTGCTGCACCGACGACAACATGCCGGCCGCGGTACCCGCGTGTTGCGGCGACAGGTCGGCGAGCACCGTCGAGGTCAGCGGCGCCATCACGATGCCCATGCCGACACCGTCGACGATGAACGCCGGGATCAGCGCCAGGGTCGAGGCATTCGCGTCGATCCGGAACATCACCAGGCCGAGGGCCAGGACGAGCGCACCGATTGCCAGGGCCTGACGGCCGAGCCGGGCGGCCAGCTTCTGCGCCGCGATCGATGCGACGAGGAAGCCGATACCGAGCAGGCTGAAGATCTCGCCGGAGGCCAACGCGTCCATGCCGCGACCGAGTTGCAGGTACAGCGCGAGCACCAGGAAGAACGACGCCAGGCCGGCGAAGAAGGTCAGCGTGGTCACCATCCCCGCGCTGAACGCCCGCTCCCGGAACAGCGACATGTCGACCAACGGGGTGCGGCCGCGAGCGGCGAGCCGGCGCTCCCACCACACGAACTCGGCGATCATCACAGCGGCGGCGCCGAAGCTCAGCCACGTCCACAGCGGCCACCCGTTCTGGCGACCCTCGACCAGCGGCAGCACGATCGCCACGAGCGAGGCGGAGATCAGCGCGGCACCGACCAGGTCGAGACGGCTGTGCTCGTCAGCGCGCGACTCGGGGACGTAGCGCCGGGTGACGAGCAGCGCGCCGATGCCCACCGGCAGGTTGATGAGGAAGCATGCCCGCCACCCGAGCCCGGCGACGTCGGCGTTGATGAGCGCACCGCCGATCAACTGGCCGCCGATACCTCCGAAGCCGAGCGTCAGGCTGTATGCGGTGAAGGCGCGCGCCCGGTCCTGACCGGCATAGGTGAGGCCGAGGATGGACAGCACCTGCGGCGCCATCAGCGCGGCGGCGGTGCCCTGCACGACCCGCGCTGCGATGAGCAGACCGGCGCTCGGCGCGATGCCGCAGGCCAGCGAGGCGAGCGTGAACAGCTCGAGGCCGAGCGCGAACATCCGCCGGCGCCCGTAGTGATCGCCGAGCCGCCCGCCGAGGATCAGCCCCGCGGCGAACGCCAGGCCGTAGCCCGCGACCACCCACTCGATCGCGGTCGAGGTAGCCGACAGATCGGTCTGCATGGCGGGCACGGCGACGTTCACGATGAAGAAGTCGAGGGTGATCATGAACATGCCGGCGAGGATGACCGGGAGCGCAAGCCAGCGCTGCCAGGTCGGCGAGGCGGTGTCGGCTGCTTCTGCCGGTTCTTGGAGTGTCGCTGTCATGCCGACAACAATGACCGGACGAGGTCATCGCGTCGATTACGCGGAAGGTAATGCAGGTTCGAGCACGAGCGAACAACGTCCGGGCCGCAGCAGCTAGGCGTCTATCGGATCAACACCCAGGGCCGCCAGGATGTCGGCCGTCACCTCGTCCTCGCGGGCGCTGGCGTCAATGACGTGCAGTAGCCCGCGGTCTCGGTAGTAGTCGACCAGCGGAGCGGTCGCCTCGTCGAATACCTCGAGCCGGTTGCGGACGACATGCGGGGTGTCGTCGGCGCGTCCCTCGATGCGCGCCCTGGCCAGGATGCGCTCGACCAGCTCATCGCGCGGCGCGTCCAGGTAAATGACCGCGTCCGCGCCGACGCCCTGCTGATCGGCCAGGTGGCGCGCCTCGCGCGCCTGGGCCACCGACCGCGGGAAGCCGTCGAGAAGGTACCCGCCGTCCAGACCGGCGTCGATGACAACCCGCATCAGTAGGCCGATGATCAACTGATCGGGCACCAACTCGCCCCGATCCATATAGCTGCGGGCCTCGCGCCCGAGCGGCGAGCCGGCCGTGACCTCTGCGCGCAGCAGATCTCCTGCCGCGATGTGTTTGAGCCCCATGCGCTGCGCCAGCCGCTCGCCCTGGGTGCCTTTACCCGAACCGGGAGGTCCGATAAGCAGCACGTTCATATCGCCACCCTGGCAGCAGACGCCGAGAAAAGCGACAGAACTCAGCAGATCTGTGCTACTGCCAACACGCTCCGCGCACGCTACGGTGCGTCCGACGTGCCTGGTCGTTGTTACCCCCGCTAACCGGTATGGCAAGAGATCCTCAGCCATCGACCATCGGAGGACGCGCCCACGCCGGCAGCAACCAACGCCGGGGGCGGCGGCGCAGGCACCGGCGAGCCCGGGCCGCTGCGCATCCACGACATCCAAGGCAGCAGCTGGATCTCGCCCCACAACGGCGAGACCGTCACCAACGTGCCGGGCATCGTCACCGGTGTGCGCACGGCCGGCAGCAAAGGTTTCTGGATCCAGGACCCGACGCCGGACGCCAACCCGGCGACCAGCGAGGGCGTCTTCGTCTTCACCTCATCACCCGGCGTCGGCGTGGGCGACTCGGTGCTCGTGTCCGGCTCGGTGAAGGACTTTTACCCGCTCAGCAGTGGCGAAACCGTGTCGACCACGTCGAACCTGTCGATCACCGAGATCGACAGCCCGACGACGATCGTGCTCTCGCACGGCAATACGGTGCCGGCGGCCGAGGTCATCACGCCGACCACCGCGCCCGACACCTACGCGCCCGATCTCGCAGGCGGCAACATCGAGTCGACGCCCGTCACTCCGGCCCGATCGGCGCTCGACTTCTGGGAGTCACGCGAAGGCATGCTCGTCCAGGTCAACGACGCCCGGGTCGTCGGCCCGTCGAACAGCTTCGGCGAGCAGTTCGTGACGACCAAGCCGGCACAGGCCGCCACCTACCGCGGCGGCACCGAGATCACCGCCGGCGGCTACGTGATCGCGGCGACCACGCTCGGCGCCAAGCAGGACAACAGCCTGGCCCCGGTATCGGCCACGGCGCAGTCGACCGAGCAACTGGCGGTGGCCACCTACAACGTCGAGAACCTCGCGCCTTCTGACCCTGACTCGAAATACCAACGGCTCGCGCAGGGCGTCGTCACCCACCTCGCGTCGCCGGATGTCATCGCCGTCGAGGAGGTCCAGGACAACACCGGAGCCACCGACAACGGCGAGGTCGCGGCCGACCAGACCCTGACCAAACTGACCGGGGCGATCGTCGCGGTCGGCGGGCCCGACTACGCGTGGCGCGAGATCGATCCCGTCGATGACAAGGACGGCGGCCGGCCGGGCGGCAACATCCGGGTAGTGTTCCTCTACAACCCGGCGCGGGTGACGTTCGTCGATCGGGGCGGCTCCACGGTGGACCGCTCGAGCACCGGTACCGCCGTAGTGAAGAGTCAGGGCAAGCCCGATCTCACGCTCTCACCGGGACGGATCGACCCGACGAACACGGTGTGGTCGACCAGCCGCAAGCCGCTCGTCGGCGAGTTCTTGTTCCGCGGTCAGACGGTCTTCGTCCTCGGCAACCACCTCGACTCCAAGGGCGGCGATCAGAGCGCAGACGGGCGCTTCCAGTTCCCGGCGCAGTCGTCGGCCGTGCAACGCGCCGGCCAAGCGCAGGTGGTGCACGACTTCGTCGAGAAGATCCTCGCCGTCGACAAGAAAGCGGACGTCGTCGTGCTCGGCGACCTGAACGACTTCCGGTTCAGCCCGGCGCTCGCCGCGCTTCGCACCGGCACGGCCGACGGCACCGGCCCGTCGATCCTCACCGATCTGATCAGCACGTTGCCGGTGAACCAGCAGTACACATACGTGTTCGACGGAGTTTCCCAGGTGCTCGACCACATCCTGGTAACCAAGGGCGCCGGGTCGGTCGAGTACCAGGTCGTGCATATCAATGCCGAGTTCACCGACCAGACGAGCGACCACGACCCACAGGTGGTGCGCCTGACGCCGTGAACCGCCCTGCGCTGACGCCCCGCTGTCTTCCCGTTGAGTGGTGCGTTGCGCCTTGAGTGGTGCGTTGTAACTGCCCACTCAAGCGATAACGCACCACTCAACACATCGATAGCCTAGTATCTCTAGGTATGCGGGAACGACTCAAGGGCAACCTCGATCTGCTTGTTCTGGAAGTGCTGGCACGGCGGCCTGCACACGGGTACGACGTCATCGTCTCGCTGCGCACGAGCAGCGACGGACTGTTCGACCTGCCTGAGGGCACGGTGTATCCGGCGCTGCATCGCCTCGAGCGCGCGGGTCTGCTCAGCAGCCGCTGGACGACGGACTCGGGAAGGCGGCGGCGCGTCTACGCGCTCACGGCGGCCGGGCGCAAGGCGCTGGTGGCCGAACGCCAGCAGTGGTCCCGGTTCGCGGCCGCGGTCGGCTCCGTCCTGGGGGCGCACGCATGACCGAGCTGATCGACGCCTACCTGGACGCGCTGCAACCACGCCTTCGGGGCACGCCGCGCGACATCCGCCGGATGCTTCGCGAGACCGAGGATCACCTGACCGATGCGGTTTCGGCCGGAGTCGACGGCGGCCTGACGCCGGCCGATGCGCAGCACAAGGCCATTGCGCAGTTCGGCCGCGTCGACGACATTGCCCGGCGCTTCAACGGGTCGAGTCCACGGCCGCGGATTCGTGCCGGGCGCCTGGCCGAGCAGGGCGTGGCCCTGGGTGGCGTCGCGCTTGTCGCTGTCGGCCTGAGTGGCGTGGTCGCCGCGGCGATGACCGGCATCGCCGGCTCGTCGTTCGTCTTTGCCGATGCCCCCGGTCGTACGTATGCCGCGAGCGACTGCCGGCACTGGCTGGCGCTTCACCCGGACGCGCACAGTTGTGCCCGGGCCGCGCTCGCCGAGAACCTGTCCGACGGTCTCTTCCAGCGCTTCGCCGCAGGGATTGTGGGCCTCGTGGTGCTGACCTGGTGGATGCAGCGGATGCAGACGCGGGCGCGCTCGTTCTGGTCGCTGCTGAGTACGCCACTCGTATCCATCGTCGCGGCAACGGCGTTCGGCGCGGCCGGACTCGTCCTGCTCGCGCTGGGTATTGACGCCGCTCGAGTCGATGCCGGCAACGGCGCGGGGCAGTGGTTCAGCGCAGCTGGTGTGTCGCTGCTTGCCGCCGGCCTGTTCGCAGTTCCTGCTTTGCGCTGGCTGGCCGAGATACCGGTCCTCATCGGCCGAGATCCGGCAGTCACCAGCTGACGTCGTGATACCTCCGACCACTGCGATTGCCTTGTCTTGCGACGGTGCATCGCGGCAAGTGCTGGTCGATGCCCGAGAGCGCGGCCAGCGTGCGTCGGACAGGATGGGTGCCATGGAGATGACTGGGTGGCTTACCGGGCAGCTGTTTCTGCAGACTGTCGATGAGAAGGAAGTCCAGCAGGTAAGTGCCTTCCTCAACGCCCGCGGCCTCGTATTCCAGGTCCTCACCATGAGCGAACGCATGACGCTCGACCCGCAGAACCCGCATGCCGGCGTCACCAGCGATCGGTTCAGCATCGCGGTGCAACTCGGCGGATTCCCCCAGGTCGTCGGTCCCGTTGTGAACGACTTGATCCAACGGGCTCACGGCGGTGGCTGGGACGCGGAGCAGCCTGGCCAGAGTGCGACCTGACGAGCGGTGCTCGGAGGAATAGCCGCCGACTCGTGACCTTTGCGCGTCCCCGATACGCGCTGCCATCAGTACGATCCACCTTTCACGGGCGGCTCGCGCCGTGTTTTTGCAACGGGTGCGCAGACGATGGGGTCTGCACGAAGAGAGGGCGACATGCTGGTGACACACCGTCGATCACAGCGACTATTTGCCGTGTCCGCGGCAGCCGCGATCATCACCGCGTCACTCGCGGCCTGTGGAGCGGGAAAGAAGAACGACAACGGCAACAGCGGCACGCCCGGTACGGGCGGCAACAGCAACAAGCCGGTGACCGTCGGCACGACCGACAAGCTGGTCGCGCTCGACCCGGCGGGCTCCTACGACAACGGCTCGCTGATGCTCGAGACCCAGGTGTATCAGTACCTGATGGATATTCCGCCTGGCGCCAAGACGCCGCAGCCGGACGCGGCCCAGTCCTGCTCGTTCACAAAGCCGACCGAGTACACGTGCAAGATGAAGCCGGGCCTGAAGTTCTCCAACGGCGACCCGCTCACGGCGAAGGACGCGGCGTTCTCCTTCTCGCGCATCGTCAAGATCAACAACCCGAACGGGCCGGCGTCACTGCTCGCGAACATGAAGTCGGTGACCGCGCCCGACGACAGTACGGTCGTGTTCACCCTCAACAACGCCAATGACCAGACCTGGCCCTACATCCTCGGCACGTCCGCGGGGCCGATCATCGACTCGAAGGTCTTCCCGGCCGACAAGCTGCTCGCCGACGACAAGTGCATCGGCTCTGGCCAGTACAAGATCACGAGCTTCAGCAAGAACCAGCTCATCCAGTTCGCAGCGAACCCGAACTACGGCGGCGACTTCAAGCCGAAGGCCAGCCAGGTCGCGCTGAAGTACTACACACAGGCGTCCAACCTCAAGCTCGACATCCAGAGCGGGGCGATCGACGTCGCATGGCGCAGCCTGACCTCGACCGACATCGACAGCCTGCGCGGCGCCAAGGATGTGAAGGTGTGGACCGGACCGGGTGGCGAGTTGCGCTACATGGTCTTCAACTTCAAGACCATGCCCGGCGACACCGACGCGCAGAAGCTCGCAGTGCGGCGCGCGGTCGCGTACTCGGTCGACCGGCAGTCGATCTCGGACAAGGTCTACAAGGGCACGTACAAGCCCGCCTACTCGATGATCCCGGACGGCCTGCCCGCGCACGTCGACGCGTTCAAGGACGAGTTCGGCGCGTCACCGGACAAGGCAAAGGCAGCCAACGAACTACAGCAGGCGGGCGTCAAGACGCCGGTCACGCTGAACATCGAGTACACCACCGACCACTACGGCCCGAGCTCTGACCAGGAATACAACGAGATCAAGCGGCAACTCGAGGGCACCGGCCTGTTCAAGGTGAACCTGCAGTCGACCGAGTTCGACACCTACAGCGACCAGCGGGTCAAGGACACGTACCCGATCTATCAGCTCGGTTGGTTCCCGGACTTCCCGGACGGCGACAACTACCTCGGTCCGTTCCTCGTCGAGAACAACTTCGTGCACGCGCACTACTGCGACCCCAAGGCCACCGATCGGCCATGCGACAAGGACAAGATGTCCCAGCCGCTGACGACCGAGCAGACCGCATCAGGCACCGACCGCAACGCGGCGTTCACGCAGATCCAGAAGACACTCGCCACCGGTCAGCTGCCGTACCTGCCGCTGCTCGAGGGCGAGCAGATCGCCGTCGCCCGGTCGAACGTGAGTGGCGTGCAGGAGACGCTCGACATCTCCTTCCTGTTCCGTTTCTGGACGCTGAGCAAGAGCTAGGCAGCAAGTAGTGGATGCGAGCGGAGGTCGTTCGGGGATGTCAGTAGGGACGCCTTGCTGTGAGGTATGGCGCGATCTGAGCCCGGCAGACCCCGGACGACCATCCGTTCGCAACCACTAAGAGGCGGCTCGTGGCAACAACGACCTCATCGGGGTCGCTGCGCACCTACCTGGTGACGCGGCTTGTGCTCGTCATCCCCATGGTCTGGGTGCTCGTCACCATCGTCTTCTTCGTGATGCGGGTGATCGGCGACCCGATCTCGTCCGCATTCGGCGGCAGGCTTCCACCGGATCAGATCAAGATCCGTAAGCACAACGCGGGCCTCGACAAGCCGATCTTCGTGCAGTACTGGGACTACCTCAAGGGCGTCGCGCACGGCGACTTCGGTACGGCGATCACCGACAACCAGAAGATCAGCCACGTGCTCATCGTCAAGGGCGCGGCAACTCTTGAGCTCACGTTCTGGGCAGCGCTGCTCGCGATCGTGGTCGGGGTCCCGCTCGGCCGGGTCGCCGCCCGCTACCGTGACCGACTGCCCGATGTGGGGCTGCGCCTGTTCGCGGTTCTCGCTTACGCCGTACCGGTTTTCTTCCTCGGGCTGTTGCTCAAGCTGCTGTTCGCGATCAAGCTTGGCTGGCTGCCCGCTTCGGGACGAGCGAGCACCAACGTCGAACTGGCCATCCAGAACGTCTCGCCGAAGACGAACATCTACTTGATCGACGCGATCCTCTACGGCGACAACAGCTACGTCATCGACGTGCTCAAACACTCCGTACTGCCCGCGATAACCCTCGGCCTGCTCGTCGCGGGAGTCTTCCTTCGACTCGTTCGGGTCAACCTGCTGCAGACGCTGCGTGCCGACTACGTCGAGGCCGCGCGGGCGCGTGGCGTGCCGGAACGACGGGTCGTGCGCGCGCACGCCTTCCGTAACGCGCTCATCCCGGTGGTGACCGTGATGGGGCTGCAGTTCGCCGCATTGTTGTCCGGGGCGGTGCTGACCGAGGAGACCTTCGAGTGGCAGGGCCTCGGCTACACGATCACCCAGTACCTGATCAGACGTGACTTCATCGCCGTGCAGGGCATCGTCACCGCCCTCGCTCTTGTCGTGGCCGTCGTCAGCTTCCTGATCGACGTGATCGCGGCGGTCGTCGACCCGAGGGTGAGGTACTGATGCACCCGTTGTGCTGCCGTTTCCAGATCGTTCGGGGCGACTCCGTGCGCTGTGCGGGCATGAAGATCACCCGCCGCGCGGATGCGGGGGTGAGCCACCGATGACCACAGCTTTCGCCGACAGCGACGAGACCGAGGCGGTACGGGAGAAGTGGCACAGCCGCATCCCGGGACTCGCCGCGTTGCGGGCTACCTCGGGGTTCCAGCGCGCCATGCTGCTGGCCGGCGCGCTCATCGTGCTGTTCTTCCTGGTGATCGCCGTGTTCGCACCGGCCATCGCGCCGTACGGCTTCAACGCAGACTCCTCGCACGGCGTCTCGTTCCAGACCCTGCAGACACCGTCGGCGAAGCACTGGTTCGGCACCACGGTCGGCGGTGAGGACGTCCTCTCGCGCGTCGTGTTCGGTGCGCGCACAGCACTCGAGGTCGTCGTCCTGGCCGTGTTGTTCTCGATCATCATCGGCGTTCCGTTCGGGTTGCTCTCCGGCTACCGGGGTGGCTGGCTCGACCGGGTCCTCGTGCTCGTCACCGATGCGCTGTTCGCGTTCCCACCACTGCTGCTCGCAATCATCATCTCCATCACGGTGGCCGGTGGGCAGAGCAGCAAGACCGGTGGCATCCTCTCGGCGGCCATCGCCATCACCGTGGTCTACGTGCCGCAGTACTTCCGCGTCGTGCGCAACGCGACGGTGGCCGCGCGTGAAGAACCGTACGTCGAGGCCGCCCTCACGCTAGGCGCGCCGCCTCGCGTCGTCATGACGCGCTACATCTTCGGCAACGTCGTGCAGACGGTGCCGGTCATCGCGACGCTGAATGCCGGCGACGCGATTCTGACCCTAGCCGGTCTCGGCTTCCTTGGCTTCGGCATCGAACCGTCGTCTGCTGCCTCGTGGGGAGATGACCTGAACAAGGCCCTGTCCGACACGGCGGCCGGCATCTGGTGGACGGGCACGTTCCCCGGTATCGCGATCGTGCTCTTGGTCGTCGGCGTCACGCTGGTCGGTGAGAGCCTCAACGACGTGCTCAATCCCTTGCTGCGAACGACGAAACTCAGTCCGGTCAAACTGCCGGCGCGCGAGGAGGGCAGCGCGTGAGCGCCGACTACCTGGCAGTCGAGGTCGACGACACGTCTGGGCCAGTCCTCGACGTTCGCGACCTGCGGGTCTGGTACGCCTCGCCAAAGGCGCCGGTACAGGCCGTCGACGGCGTCAGCTTCACGCTGAAGCCGGGCGAGGTTCTCGGGCTGGTCGGCGAATCGGGTTGCGGGAAGTCGACACTCGGACGCGGGCTGATCGGCCTGCTGCCGCGGGGCGCCGCGATCGATGGCGAACTGCACTTCGCCGGACGCGAAATGCTCAGCCTGCCGGCACGCGAGCGGGAGAAGATCCGCGGCGGCGGCATGGGGCTGATCTTCCAGGAACCGATGACCCGCCTCGATCCGCTGATGCGCATCAGTGACCACTTCCGGGAGGCGCTGAAGGTGCACGCGCCGGAGTTGTCCAAGGCCGAGGCGAAGACCAGAGCGCTCGACTCCTTACGTGCACTGGGGATTCCGCCTACCAGGTACCGCAATTACCCGCATGAGTTCTCCGGCGGTATGCGGCAACGAATCATGATCGCGCTGGCACTGGCGCTGCGGCCGAAGTTCATCGTCGCCGACGAGCCCACGACAGCCCTGGACGTCCTGGTCGAAGCGCAGATCCTGCGCATCCTCGCCGACATCCGCGAGCGATATTCGCCGGCCATCCTGCTGATCACCCACAACCTCGGAATCGTCGCCGAGGCGTGCGACCGGGTCGCCGTCATGTACGCGGGCCGGATCGTCGAGCAGGGACCGGTACGCGAGGTGTTCGCCAACCCGCGCCACCCGTACACCCAGGAGCTGATGCGCTCGGTCATCTCGCTGAACACCCGCGAGCTGCACTCGATCGCCGGAGCCCCGCCGGACCTGAGCGACCCACCACCGGGCTGCCGTTTCCACCCCCGCTGCCCGCAGGCGATGCACATCTGCCCGCAGCGCGTGCCATCGACCATCGACGACACGGAGTGCTGGTTGCTCGACGATTCGCTGTCAGCGGCCGACCGCGCGCCCCTGGCCCGGGCGGAGGTGTCCGTTGCCGACGAAGCCTGATCTCTCACCCGACGCCGTCGCGCCCGACGTGGCACCTGGCGCGAGCCCCGGAACGCCGCTGATCAGCATCCGCGACCTGCACGTCAACTACGCGCTGCGGACAAACGCTGTCGCGCGTCTGATCGGCCGCTCGTCGGGCGTCGTGCGCGCCGTCGACGGAGTGAACCTCGATCTCGCGCAGGGCGAAGTCGTCGGCGTCGTCGGCGAGTCGGGGTCGGGAAAGTCGACGTTGGGTCGCGCCCTACTCGGGTTGGTCCACCCGAGCGAAGGCAGCGTCCGCTACCGCGGCCGCGAACTCGTCGGGCTGAAAGCGTCGCAACTTCGCCCGATGCGCCGCAAGCTGCAGATGGTGTTCCAGGATCCGCACGCGTCGCTCAACCCGTCGATGACGATCGGGCGGGCGATCTCCGACGCCCTGCGCATCCACGGCCTGCATGCCGGCCGGCGTGATCGTGCGGTGGCCGAATCGCTCGAACGCGTGGGCCTCACGCCCGCGGCCAGGTTCATGTCGAAGTACCCAGGTGAGCTGTCCGGCGGTCAGAAGCAACGGGCGGTGATCGCGCGCGCGATCTCACTCGGCCCGGAACTGCTCGTGGCCGACGAGCCGATCTCGATGCTCGACATGAGCGTGCGCGCGAAGATCCTCGGCCTGCTCGAGGAACTCAAGAACGACCTCGGCCTGACCTATGTCTACATCACCCACGACCTCGCGAGCGCGCGATTCTTCTGCGACCGCATCGCGATCATGTACCTCGGCAAGGTGATCGAGATCGGGCCTACCGACGAGATCTTCGCCAACCCACGGCACCCATACACCCAGGCCCTGCTCAAGGCGGTGCCCGATCCTGACCCGTCGCGTGGCATGGCCCGCGACCTTCCCCGTGGCGAGGTTCCCGATGCCTCCAACCCGCCGGCCGGCTGCCCGTTCCACCCGCGCTGCCCGCAGGCGTTCAAGCCATGCGGCTGGGAGACGCGCGACGTGCGGATGATCCTCGAACAGCGCTGGACGGCCGTCGAGCCGGACCAGTACGCCCGCGAGTCAAAGCTGGTCGGCGACCCGGAACGCTTCGACACCGCCGAGGTGTCGCCGGGTGAAGGCGTCGTGCACCCGGCGAGCGGCTCGGCCGACGCATTGCTCGAACTGCTCGAGCAGCAGCAGGCCGAGGATCGCGACGAGCCGCTGTGGCGTGGCGTCCAGGAGATGACCGCCGACGGCAACGCGGTGCACATCCGGTTCGCGCCGCGGGTCGCCCCACGCCTGTTGCCGGTAGCCGGTTCGGATGTCGAGGTTTCCTGCCACCTGCACCACGACCCGGCCGCCTCGGCCTAGGCACGCAGAGCGGGCGGCAGCTACCGGCCTGATATCGCGGCACACTTCGATCCCGCCGCCACATCCCGTGACAGGTTTACGCAATCCACGCACATGAGATGCTCGACCGTCAGCGCCGGGATTCGGCAGGTGCGAGTGGCTGGTCGTATCGGCAGCACAGCCACTACTCAGCGCCAGCACAGCGGGCCAGCGGAAGGTAGCTTGCATGACCGAGGAGCACCCAAGCAGCGATCAACCGGACCAGCCGGCGCCACAGCCGCCGCAATACCCGGCGCCGCACCCGCCCGTCGAGCCACCAAGCGCTCCGAGCGAACCCTATGGCCAGACCTGGTCGTATCCGGCAGCAGGCAGCACGCCGTACCCGCCGGCTGCCGAGCCGTCCTACTCGATGTTCGGCCCGCTGCCCGAGCCTCCGACGACCCTGGATGCGGCAGCCGCGGCAGCCCCGGCGGCTCCGGCCACCCCGGCCAAGCCGCGGCCCACCCGAACCGTGCTCGTCGCGGCGGCGACGGCCGCCCTCGTCGGCGGCGGAATCGGCGCCGGCACCGTTGCCCTACTCGACAACGGCCACAAGACGACGACGTACAGCAGCTTGCCGCAGACCGGCCAGACCGCGCCGGTGGCCGCGAAGATCGACGGCACGATCAGCGCGGCCGCCGAAAAGATCCAGCCCAGTGTCGTCACCATCAAGGTCACCGGTGCGCGCGAGCAGGGCACCGGGTCGGGCGTGATCATCCGCAGCACCGGCTACATCCTGACCAACGACCATGTCGTGTCGGTAGCCGATAGCGGCGGTTCGATGACGGTCATCACCCAGGACGGCCAGCAGGCGAGCGCAACCATCGTCGGCCGCGACACCTCAGATGACCTGGCAGTCATCAAGGTCAACGGGCTCAAGAACCTCACCCCGGCGACGTTCGCCCAGTCGAGCAAGCTCGTCGTCGGCCAGACCGTGGTCGCGGTCGGCGCGCCGCTCGGACTCTCGGACACGGTCACGTCGGGCATTGTCAGCAATACGGCGCGTCCGGTTCGATCCGGCGACAGTGACCAGGCCGTGTTCGACGCGGTGCAGACGGACGCGGCAATCAACCCGGGCAACTCGGGCGGGCCGCTCGTCGACCTGAACGGCAACGTCGTCGGCATCAACGCCGCCATCGCCACCGCGAACTCCGGTGGCCTGCAGATTCCCGGTCAGACGACCGAGTCCGGCAGCATCGGTATCGGCTTCGCCATCCCCTCCGATGAGGCGAGCCGTATCGCGGGTCAGCTGATCGCGACTGGCAAGGCGACCCACGCCGTGCTCAGCGTCGAGGTGTCGGGTCAGCAGAACAGCAACGCGAGTACGACCGGTGCCCGGCTCACCTCGGTCAGCGCGGACGGCCCGGGCGCGAAGGCCGGCCTGAAGGCCGGCGACGTCGTGGTCCGGGTCGACAACCAGCGCATCGACGACGCGGACGGCCTGATCGCCGCGATCCGCTCGCACGCGCCCGGCGACAAGGTGTCGCTCACGTACCTGCGCGGCAACGCGTCCACGACGACAAGCGCAACTCTGGGCTCTGCGTCCAACTAGCTCGCAACCCAAGGCCGAACGTCCTAGCGCCCAGCGCCGGACGCGCGCAGCTCTACGCAGCACTCCCCCGGCTGGGGCGCCAGGCAGGCTTCTACGCCCCGGGCGTGCAGGCCGGTCAGCACGCCGGTCAGGAACTGCTGGTTGATGCCGCACACAAGCTCCGGCGCCTGCTGCGCGAGCGGATGGAACGGGCAATTGCGCAGCCGCACCCCACCATTTGCCGATCGGCATGGTTCGAAGCCGTAGCGCTCGGTAAGCGCACTGGCGAGCGACAATGCCCGCTCAGCACCCAACCGGCCGGGCCGCAGACGTTCATACTCGGCCGAGCCGATCTGCTCGCCGTGCACGCGCGCGATGCGCATCGCCGCCTGGTCGCTGCTCTCGCCGGTGCGGTGCGACACCAGCGCGGCAACCAGGATCTCGGCGAGCACCGCATGGCGGCGCGCCGGGACGCTCACCGCGACGTCGATGCCCGTCGGCTCGTACACCTTGGGGGCGCGGCCGACGCGACGTGGCCCGTCGAGCGCCTCGTACCTCGCGTTGAGCAGGCCGACGGCAACGAGTTTGTCCAGGTGGAAGGCGGCGAGATTGCGTGAGACGCCGACGGCGGCAGCAGCGTCCTCGCGGGTGATCGGACGGCGAGCGCCACGCACGTGCTCGAACAGGGCGCGCCGGACGTCGTCATCGAGCGCAGCCACCGCGGCGATGGACCGGCTTTCAATGCTTGCCCGCGCTTCCACACGCTCAGGATAACGCCAATGAAACTCTCCGATACAAAGAAAACTCCCTATTGACTGGATGTCTCGTAAAGCGCCAAACTCTATTGGTGAAATGCCTACGAGGGAGAGCCGATGCCCGGTGAGCTGGCCGACTTCGACGTCGAGGCCGTGCCGTCGCTGCGAATCGTTCGGGGCGACACCGGCTTCGACCTGGTCGCTGCCGAGCGTGCAGCGGCTGCACTGCTGGCCGCACTCAACGTCGACGCAGGCACAGAGGGCATGCGCGAAACTCCGGCCCGAATGGCCCGGGCATACGCCGAGTTCCTCGAGCCGCGGCCGTTCGAGGTCACGACCTTCCCGAACGACGAGAACTATGACGAACTCGTTCTGGCGCGGCGCATCCCGTTCCGTTCGATGTGCGAGCACCACCTGCTTCCGTTCGTCGGGGTTGCCCACGTTGGCTATCTGCCCGGCGAGCGGATCCTGGGCCTGTCCAAACTTGCCCGGATCGTCGAACACTTCTCCTGCCGCCCGCAGGTGCAAGAACGTCTCACCAGGCAAGTCGCTGACTGGTTGCAATCGAACCTTGCCCCGCACGGCGTCGGCGTCGTCATCGATGCCGAGCACACCTGTATGACGTTGCGGGGCGCCCTGGCGTCGGGTTCGAGCACCATCACCTCGGCGCTGCTCGGCACGCTACGCAGCGACGCCCGCGCTCGCGAAGAATTCTTCGCCCTCACCCGGTCCGCGGCTTGAACCGCTACCGAATCGGAGCAGCTCATGAGCACGTTCGTGATCATCGGAGCCGGCCTGGCCGGAGCCAAAGCCGCGCAGGCGTTGCGCGAAGGTGGCCCTGACCACGAGATCGTGCTGATCGGTGACGAGCAGTTGCCGCCCTATGAACGGCCCCCGCTGTCAAAGAGCTATCTCGCCGGTGACTCGCCGTGGGAGGACACGCTCGTCCATCCCGAGACGTGGTACGCGGAGAATCGCGTGGAACTACGGCTCGGGACGCGAGCGCGCGCGATCCATCCCGAGCGGCACCGCATCGAACTCGCCGACGGTACGAACCAGACCTACGACAAGCTGCTGCTGGCGACCGGTTCGACGCCGCGCCGCCTGCACATCCCGGGTGCCGACGCCGGCGATGTGCTGTACCTGCGCCGCAAGGGCGACTCCGACGCCATCCGGGCCACCTTCGGCTCGGGCAAGCGGCTCGTCATCGTCGGCGGCGGCTGGATCGGCCTCGAGGTTGCCTCCGCGGCCCGCCAGGCCGGTACCGAGGTCACCGTGCTCGAAGCGGCCGAGTTGCCACTGGTCGCCGCTCTCGGTCCCGAGCTCGCACAGGTGTTCGCCGACCTGCACCGCGAGCACGGCGTCGATCTGCGCACGCGGGTCCAGCTCGCGGAGGTCATCCTCGACGGCGGCACGGCTCGCGGCGTGCGACTGGCTGATGGCACGGCAATCCATGCGGACGCGGTGCTGATTGCCGTGGGCGCGCGTCCACTGACCAGCCTCGCCGAGAACGCCGGCCTCGCCGTCGACGACGGCGTGCTCGTCGACGCATCGCTGCGCAGCAGCGAGCCCGACATCTACGCTGCCGGCGACATCGCCCGCGCCAAGCATCCCTTGCTCGGGCAGCGAATACGCGTCGAACACTGGGGGAATGCGCTCAACCAGCCGGCGGTCGCCGCGGCGGGCATGCTCGGCAAGTCGGCAATCTACGATTTGCTGCCGTACTTCTACACCGACCAGTACGACCTGGGCATGGAGTACGTCGGGCACGCCCCGCCCGGCATGTACGAGCAGGTGGTCATTCGCGGCAAGCTCGAATCGCGCGAGTTCATCGCCTTCTGGCTCGACGGCCCCGGCCGCGTCCTGGCCGCTATGAACGTCAACGTCTGGGACGTCACCGATCAGACGAAGGCCTTGATCGAGTCCCGCGCCGCCGTCGACACCAAGCAGCTAGCCGACCCGCACGTGCCACTCGACGCGGTTACCCGTCGGTAGCCTTCCTGGCACACTGAGGAGATGCCGACGCACGAGGTCTTCAACACCCCACCGCCGCTGACCGGCCAGAACGTGTTCAGCAGCGACGCAGCGCTCGTCGACGGGCTGGGCGAACTCGGCGACGTCGAGGCCAAGCAACTCACCGCTCTCGGCGAGCTGGCCGGCACCGATCAGGCCGAGCAGTGGGCACGCCTGGCCAACGCGTACCCGCCGGTGCTTCGTACACACGACCGGTTTGGCCACCGCATCGATGAGGTCGAGTTTCATCCGGCCTGGCACGAGCTGATGAGGGTCGCGGTGGGTAATGGCCTGCACGGCGCCGCCTGGCAGGACTCCGGCGCGGGCAATCACCTCATCCGGGCCGCGAAGTTCTACGTATGGGGACAGGTCGAGGCCGGCCACGGTTGCCCTATCTCGATGACATACGCGATCGTGCCCGCCCTGCGGCACGCCCCCGCACAGGCCGCCATATTCGAACCGCTGCTCGAATCGAGCACCTACGACTTCGGGCTACGTGCGCCGCAGACGAAGGCCGGCCTGCTCGCCGGCATGGCCATGACCGAGAAGCAAGGCGGATCGGACGTGCGGGCCAACACGACCCGCGCCGAACAGTTCGACGATCACTATCTGCTCACCGGGCACAAGTGGTTCTGCTCAGCGCCGATGTGCGACTTGTTCCTCGTCCTGGCACAGGCAGCCGGTGGACTGTCGTGCTTCCTGGTGCCGCGCGTGCTGCCCGACGGCACGCGCAACCCGTTCCTGATCCAGCGACTCAAGGACAAGCTGGGCAACCGCTCCAACGCCTCGTCCGAGGTCGAGTTCGAGGCGACGCATGGCTGGCTTGTCGGCGCCGAGGGCGCGGGCGTGCGCACGATCATCGACATGGTCACGATGACCCGGCTGGACTGCATCATCGGCAGCGCATCCGGCCAGCGAGCGGCCCTCTCCCAGGCGGTGCATCACGCCCGCCACCGATCGGCGTTCGGCCGGCCGCTCGTCGAGGCGCCGCTGATGCGCGAGGTGCTGGCCGATCTCGCGGTCGAGTCGGAGGCGTCGACGGCGTTGTTCCTGCGGCTCGCCCGGGCCGTCGATGCGGGCGAGTCGGCGTTCTTGCGGCTGGCCGTCGCCGCGTCGAAGTTCTGGGTCTGCAAGCGCACGCCCCCGTTTGTCGCCGAGGCCCTCGAATGCCTCGGCGGCAACGGTTACGTCGAAGACAGTGGCCTTCCCCGGCTGTTCCGGGAATCGCCGCTCAACGGCATCTGGGAAGGCTCGGGCAATGTGATCGCGTTGGACGTGCTGCGCGCGGCGGTGCGTGACCCGGAGAGCGTCGCCTCCCTGCTGGCCGAACTCGACACAGTTGCCGGCGCAGACTCCGGCCTTGATGCGGCGATAGCCGAGCTACGGGCGCGTCTCGGCAATCTCGGAGCCGACCGCGCGGCCGACGAGCGAGGCGCGCGCGGGTTGGCCGGACTGGTTGCTCGTTGCCTGCAGGCCCGCCTGCTGATCGGTCATGCGCCCGAGCCCACCGCACGTCGTTTTCTTGACAATCGGCTCAGTTCTCAAGCATCCGGCGTGTACGGAGAGTCACCCAGATCTGGCGCCGATAAGGTGTTGCAGCGCTTGGGAGTCTGACCTTGGTCCTACGCTCGCGCGGGACCTTGGTCGCGTTTCGCGCTCAGAACCTTATCGCGACTTGACGTCACTAAGATCAGCGGTCATTGTTTGTGTGTCGAAGCGGTCACCCACCGAATACGACAGCACATACGGCCACAGCGCGAAAGACTTGGTCGCACTCGTGTTCGACGGTGACTTCGGACCTCGCGGTGGACCCCCGACCATCGCGGGGCCCGGATCGGCATCGCAGATTCCCGGCGGCACCCCCGCCTGCCGGGAATCTGCTTTGTTTCAGCGTTCGACATATCAGGTTCCCGGCGGCACTCCCGCCTGCCGGGGACCTGCCTATGTCGACAGGCTGCGACCCGACGAGATCCGCGCCGAAGTGCTCAGCAACTGCTAGTGTCCCGCGCCATTAATTCGTGGTGAAAGTTGTAGGGTTGCAGGGTGGCGAGGACGGGGCGGCCGAAGCCGTCGTTGGTGTTGAGTGATGGTCGAGCGGGTGCAGTTGCTGCGGTGGTCGCGGCGGCGTAAGTCGGCGGCGGGGTTGGCGTTGCGGTCGCGGATTGTGTTGGCGTGTGCGGTGCCGGGGGCGTTCGAACACGCAGGTGGCTGCTGATCTTGGGGTGGCGCCGAACACGGTGGACAAGTGGCGTCGTCGGTTCGTCGCGGATCGTCTGGACGGGCTTACCGACGAGCCGCGGCCTGGGCGTCCGCCGGTCGGTCACGCGCCGATCAGGTCGAGGACGTGGTGGTGGCCACGCTGGAGTCCACGCCGGCGAACGCGACGCACTGGTCGCGGGCGAAGATGGCCGCAGCGCAGCGGGTTGTCCTCCTCGACGATCGGGCGGATCTGGCAGGCGTTCGAGCTCAAGCCGCATCGCGCCGACAACGTTCAAACTGTCAGTAATGACCCGCTTGTTCGTCGACAAGGTCTTCGACGTCGTCGGGCTGTACCTCAACCCGCCCGAGGGTGCGGTGGTGCTGTGCGTCGACGAGAAGTCCCAGGTGCAGGCGCTGGCCCGCTCCCAGCCGGCGTTCCCGATGATGCCCGGCATGCCCGAGAAGCGGACCCACGACTACATCCGACACGGCGTCACCAGCCTGTTCGCGGCGTTCAACACCGCCGACGGCACCGTGATCAGCTCACTGCACCGCCGGCACCGCACGATCGAGTTCAAGCAAGTTCCTGACCAAGATCGACACCGAAGTCCCCGCCCACCTCGACGTGCACCTGGTCTGCGACAACTACGGCACCCACAAGAGCCCAGCGATCAAGACTGGCTCGCCGAGCCATCCCCGCTTCCACATGCACCACACCCCGACCTACTCCAGCTGGCTCAACCAGGTCGAACGCTGGTTCGCCTACCTCACCGAGCGACCTGCTCCAACGCGGCGACCACCGCAGCGTCCACGCCCTCGAAACGACATCCGCTCCTGGGTCAAAGCCTGGAACACCAACCCCAAACCCTTCATCTGGACCAAGACCGCCGAACAGATCCTCGAATCCCTCGCCCGACTTATCACACGAATTAATGGCGCGGGACACTAGTCGGTTTCGGCACCTGGCGCATCGGGCCCAGCCTCCTGCGCGGCGGCGTCCGCCTCCTGCGTGGCGTCGGCCTGCTGCGAAGCGTCGGCCTCCGCAACCTCGGCAGTCTCCGTCGGCGCGGCGGATTCGCTCGTCTCGGCGACATCGCCGGGCTCGTCCAGCTCGGCCTTGGTCTTGCTGGATCGGCGGATGGTGACCTTGCCAGACTCGAAATCAATGCGGTTGCCGCCGGAGGCGTCGCCGACCTCCTCGCGGGTGGACTGCAGGCGGCGCTTCTCTTCATCCATATGTCTCTTCGCTGGATTGAAGAGAGTGTCGAGGCCCCACTGCGTCATAACACGAGGTTACGTCCTGCGATCGCATCCAGCGAACAGTGGCCGACGGCTTAAGGGACTCTCGTAGCCTCGGCAACATGCTGTTCTCGCGTGCGAAGGTCGAAATGATCACTGCCGATCGCGCCCTTACCGGACGAGACTCATCCGCGTTCGCGGTGCCGGCGACACACTTCGTTACCGGGGCGCGGGCAACCTGGCCGATCAGCAACCGGACTGCAGGAAAGCCTTCACATATCCGGCGGCCTGGTAGAAGTACTGGAACGTCCACGACCCGATCGAGATGTCTCGACGCGCGGCGACCATGTAGAGCCGGCCGTCGAAGCAGCGCTTGACGATCATCCGAGCCCGGGAAATGTGGTACGTCGACGTCACGACGATGATCGACTTCCACCCGTGCTGCCGGGCAAGGCGCTTGACCTGCTCGGCCTCGCCCCGCGTCGTCGACGGATGGGGCTGGAAACACGTGACGGTGAAGCCCTCTTGCGGTGCAGTACACAGACGCTTCGCGTTGCGTTGCTTCGCTGATTCCACCGAGATGACCAGGTTCGGCGCGAGATGTTTCTCGATCATGGCGACCGCGGTGTCGATCCGGCCGTTGTCGTCGGGCGGACCGAGCACGACGATCGCGTCAGCGTGCTGCGGGTGATTCACGTGCGGCCGGACAATCACGAAGAAGCCGCCGACAAACCAGGCCAGGAGCAGCACGAGCAGGCTGATTGCACTGATCCGCGCGACGCGTCCCCATCGCATTGATCGCGTCTGCACCCCGGCAGCCTACGGGCCGATCAGACCTCACTCGGTACGGCGGCGAAGCGTTGCCGCGCCCAGCACCAGAGCGCCGAGCACGAACCCGGCAACGACCAGCACATCGCGCACATAGTCGAATCCGACAGTTGGTGAGTTCGCCACCAATCGGAGCGCCTCGACGGCATACGGCACCGGCAACACGTCGGACAGCCAGCGCAGCACGGTCGCCATCTCACCGCGCGGATGGAACAGGCCGCACAGCAGCAGTTGCGGCAGAACGACCACGGCCATCAGCTGAATCGCCTGAAACTCGGTACGTGACCGCGACGATCACCGAAGCCCTCGCCACCAGGCCGAAGGCCAGCGCATAGCCCAGCAGCAGGTCGAGCTTCGCCATCGGCGTCGTCATCAGCCATTCGAGCGTGCCCGACGATCGCTCGCGCAAAGTGGCGATCGAGGTGACCAGGAACATCAACAGGAACGGGAAGATGCCGAGCAACGCTGGCGCCAGCGCGCTGAACGTGCTCTTCGAGTCGAACGCGTACCGGAGCAACACCATGTGCAGCGACGGGACCCCGATGAGCATCGCGACCGTCCGCGGATCATGACGAAGCTGGATCAGGACGCGCTGTGCTGTGGCGATCGTGAGGGTTGGTTCACGGTGCTTCCTGCCCGGCCGTGATCAGTTGTAGGAAGGCCGCGTCCATCGACGCTGTCGCGGTCTGCTGCTTGAGTGTGGACGGGCTGGCCTGGGCCACGACGGCCCCGTCGCGCATCAGGATCAGTTCGTCGTCAGTTCATGGAAGAGGTTCCACAGATGTTCGCGCAGCACCGGATCCAGACCGACCGTCGGCTCGTCCAAGACGATTAGCCTGGGCCGGCCGATCAGAGCAACCGCCAGGCTGACGCGGCTGCGCTGCCCGTCGGACACGGACGGCCCAGGACGGTCACCGTGCCACCCTTGACGATCTGCGTGCCGACGACGGCACGCATCAGCGTCGTCTTGCCGCAGCCGCTGGGCCCGAGCAGCCCGGTGACCATACCCATCGGTACGGAGATTGTGACGCCGTACAGCACCTCGACGCCACCGCGCACCACGACCAGGTCCGCACAGTCGATCGCTGAATGCTGCGCTCGTCCACCACTACTTCGGCAGCAAGGAGCAGGTCTTCGTCGCGGCGATGAACCTGCCGCTGAGCCCCGCCGACGTCGTGGCCCAGTTGGTTGACGCCGCGTTTCGCAGGTGGGCAGTTGGCGCGCGGGTGGGTAGTTGTAGCTGCCCACCCGCAGCGAAAGTGCCCACCGGCCCATCTCCCGGACGTACGCTGGCGAGATGCCGGAGCTGCCGGAGGTCGAGGCGCTCGCCGCATTCCTGCGAGAGCGAGCGGTCGGGCGTGCCGTGATGCGAGCCGATGTGGCCGCCTTCCACGCTGTGAAGACATTCGACCCGCCGCTGTCCGCGCTCAATGGCGCGACGGTCACCGGCGCCGGTCGCTACGGCAAGTTCATCGACATCGACGTCGACGGCCTGCACCTGGTCATTCATCTCGCTCGAGCCGGGTGGTTGCAGTGGCGCGAGTCGCTGCCGTCGGCCCCGCCGCGTCCGAGCAAGGGACCGCTGGCGCTGCGGGTGCACCTTGCCCCTGAGCTCCCCGACGGGCCGGTGTCCGGCTTCGACCTCACCGAGGCCGGAACGCAGAAACGCCTGGCCGTCTACCTGGTACGCGACGTGAACGAGGTGCCCGGCATCGCCCGGCTCGGCCCGGACGCGATGGCCGTCGACGCAACCCAGCTCCGCGCACTACTGCAGGCGCAGCGCGCGCAGATCAAAGGCGTGCTGACTGATCAGACCGTGCTCGCCGGCATCGGCAATGCCTATTCCGACGAGATCCTGCACGCTGCCCGGCTCTCGCCGTTCAAGCTCGCGGCGAAGCTCAGCCCGGCCGAGATCGAGCAGTTGCATGCGGCTATCGGCGAGGTGCTGACCGACGCGGTCGCCCGATCGGTCGGCCAGCAGGCGGCCAAGCTCAAGGGCGAGAAGCGTTCAGGCTTGCAGGTGCATGCGCGCACCGGCCTACCCTGCCCGGTATGCGGCACCCTCGTGCGCGAGGTGTCCTTCGCCGACAAATCGTTCCAGTACTGCCCGACGTGCCAGACCGAAGGCCGCGAGCTGGCCGACCGGCGCATGTCCAAGCTGCTCAAGTAACAAGTCCGGGCCCCTCGCGCCACGCTCGCCCGCCTGACACGCCCGAATCACGCTGGGGCAGACTTGGTCGAGTGCATCCTTCTGACGTCCCGAGTGTGTCGGTCGACGAACTGCCCGCAGACGCTTTCTTGCTCGACGTACGCGAGCCGGACGAATGGGCCGCCGGCCACGTCGACGGCGCCGTACATATCCCGATGTCCGACCTGCCGCACCGGCTCGGACGCGACGATGGCGGTTTGACTCCTGAGGCCAGCGTCGTGGTCGTCTGCAGGATGGGCGGGCGTTCTGCCCAGGTCACCTCCTGGCTGAACCAGCAGGGATTCCAGGCGACGAACCTCGACGGCGGCATGCTGGCGTGGGCCACCGCGCACCGGCCGATGATCAGCGACACAGGCGCGCCGCCGCGCGTCTTGTGATCTGCAGAGCACCATTGCTGCTGTGAGCCCGAGAGGGAGGCGCGAGGCCAGAACACCGCCGAAGCGGCCGCTGGTGGTCGCGCACCGCGGGGCATCGTTGGCCGTCGCCGAGCACACTGTCTCCGCCTATGTCGCCGCGATCGACTCGGGAGCGGACGCCCTCGAGTGCGACGTGCGGCTTTCCCGCGATGGGCACCTGGTGTGCGTCCACGATCGCAGTGTCAACCGGACCTCCGACGGGCAGGGCCTGGTTAGCGAGCTCGATCTTGCCGGCCTCAACGCGCTCGACTTCTCGTCCTGGCATGAAGAATGGCCGGACTCGGCCGACGAGCTCATGCGCGAGGAGCCCTATCTGGCCGGCGTAGCCCCAGATCGCGATCACCGTGGCGGCGTGCTGACGCTCAACACCCTGCTCGGCATCGTCCACGACGCGAGCCGCCCGGTGCAGCTACTCGTCGAGACCAAGCATCCGACGCGGTACAGCGGCCTGGTCGAAAAGGAGCTGGTCCGCGAGCTTGCCCGCTTCGGCTGGGCCGGTCGGCCGGGGCCGGTCAGCGGCATGCGCCGTCGGCCCGTCGAACCCAACCAGTGGCCGGTAACGGTGATGAGCTTCGCACCCACCGCGCTTCGTCGAATACGTCTGCTGGCACCCGAGGTGCCTACCGTGCTGCTACTCGAGCGCCTGCTGCCCGTCCGGCGCGAGGGCGTGTTGCCGGCGGGTGTCCGGATTGCCGGACCTGGCCTGGCCGTGCTACGCGCTGAGCCGGAATTTGTTTCACGAGCACACGCACGGGGCAACCTGGTCTATGTATGGACGGTCGACGATCCCAATGATGTCGAGTTCGTACTTGAGATAGGTATCGACGCAATAATCACGAATCGGCCGGCGGACGTCGTGAAGCGACTAGACCAGGGGAATCCACTGGGACCGTGAAGAGTGACGCAACAGGTTAGACATAGGTCGCAGCCGGGCAGACTGCGTTCAGATAGCAGCAGATTCGAAAGCGATCCGACGGACGGATACATGGCCACGCGATGGGTGTTGGCAGAGCCGGAAAGCGCGGCCGCCATCCGCCACGACATCCGCGGTGATCTGCTTTCCGCTGGAATGGTCCCCGAAATCGTCGACGACGCCGTCCTGGTGGCCACCGAGTTGATCGGTAACGCCGTCCGGCACGCCCGGTCGCTGCCGTCCGGGCGGCTGCGGATCAGTTGGGAGCAGAGCGCCGGGGGCATAACGCTCAGCGTCACCGATGGGGGCGGACTGCAACGCCCCCGCTCGCGAAATGCCAGCCCGTACGAGACGACCGGGCGCGGCCTCACGATCGTTTCGGCGCTAGCCGACTTCTGGGGCGTAAAGCGCGGGCCCGACACCGTGACCGTTTGGGCCCATCTGCCCGCGCGCACATCGAGCGTGCAACTGTCCTCGGCTTGAGGTTGCCGAAACCCGACCGGGTCAGGTCGGCAAGCCGCGCATCACCCGAAGCGCTACGGACAAGGTGGCAAGGTCGACGGTGTCACGTGCGAGCGCTTCGGCCACCGTTGCACGTGCCCGGGCGATTCGCGCAGAATTCGCCCGCTCCCAGCGGACCAACCGTTGCGTCGCCGACAGGTTTTCGTCTGTCGAGGTCAGCACCGCCGAGGTGATCATCGACAGCGCGGCATAGAGGTCGTGCCGCAATGCGGCGCGCGCAAGGGTCGACCAGCGGTCGTCGCGCGGCAGTTCGGTGATCTTCGTCAGCATCTCGTCGACCGAGAACCGATCCGATACGGCGAAGTGCAACTGTGCAATGTCAGATGGCGAATGACCACCGGCCTGCGCGATCTCGACGACATCGAGCAGCAGAAAGGCGCTGAGCAGTTCACCGATGCGAAGCGCGAGATCGCGTGGCAGGCCGAGCCCGACGAGACGGTCAGCCTCGGCATAGAGGTTCTCCCGCTCGTACCCGCGCAGCAACTGCGGAATCTTGGGCGACAGCTTGTGCACGGTGGGGGCGAATCGTTCGATCTCGCCGGCCACATCGGTGATGGGGAAGCGGACGTCGACGAGCCAACGCGTCGCACGGTCGATGAGGCGACGTACCTCGTGGTAGGCCGCGTGCTGCGCCTCGGTCGGCACTTCGTTGTCGAGGGCCTCGATGTCGGCCCACAACTGCTCGAGCCCGAATACCTCGCGGCTGACCGTGTATGCCCGGGTGATCTGCGCGGGGTCGGCGCCGGTCTCTTCGACGGCACGGTGCACGAACGTGGTGCCGCCGCGGTTGACCATGTCGTTGACGACGCAGGTCGTGATGATCTCGTGGTGCAGCGGATGGCTGGCGAGGTCGTCGGCGAACCGGCTGGCGATCAACGGCGGGAAGTAGCCGAACATGACGCGCTGGAACCACTGCTCATCCGGAACTGTCGAGTCCGCGATCTGCTCAGTGAGGACGATCTTGACGTAGGCCGCCATGATGGCCATCTCCGGAGAGCTCAACCCCTCACCGGCAGCCTCGCGCTGGGCCATCTCGCGGGCGGACGGCAGGTGTTCGAGCGAGCGATCCAACCGCCCGGCATCTTCGAGTGTCTGCAGCAGCCGCGCGTGCACGGTGATCATCGCCGGGCCCAGGTAGCGGGTCATCGCCACCATGACGTTCTGCCCGTAGTTGTCGCGCAGGACGTGCTCGGCAACGTCATTGCCTACTGCCGCGAGCAGGTCGTTGCGCTCGGTCTGGCTGAGACGGCCTGCGGCGACGGCGCGATCGAGCAGGATCTTGAGATTGATCTCGTGGTCGGAGATGTCGACGCCGGCCGAGTTGTCGAGGGCATCGGTGTTGATGCGCCCGCCGGCTCGCGCGAATTCGATCCGCCCGCGCTGGGTGAATCCGATGTTGCCGCCCTCGCCGACGACCCTGCAGCGCAACGCGGAACCGTCCGCGCGTACCGGATCGTTCGTCTTGTCGCCGGCGTCGATCTGCGTCTCTGTCGACGCCTTGACGTAGGTGCCGATGCCGCCGTTCCAGAGCAGGTCGACCGGCGCGATCAGGATGGCGTGGATCAGCTCGTTCGGAGTGAGCCGCACGGTGTCGGCCGGAAGTCCGAGTGCCTCACGTACCTGAGCCGTGATCGGAATCGCCTTGAGCGTGCGGGAGAAAACGCCCCCGCCTGCTGAGATCAGCGTCGAGTCGTAGTCGGCCCAACTCGATCGGGGCAGCTCGAAAAGCCGCCTGCGCTCGGCGTATGAGTCCGCGGCATTCGGTGCCGGGTCCAGGAAGATGTGCCGGTGGTCAAACGCTGCGATCAGGCGAATGTGTTCGGACAGCAGCATGCCGTTACCGAAGACGTCGCCGGACATGTCGCCGATGCCGACTGCGGTGAAGTCCTGTTCCTGGGTGTCGATGCCGATCTCGCGGAAGTGGTACTTGACCGACTCCCACGCCCCGCGTGCCGTGATGCCCATCGCCTTGTGGTCGTAACCCTGCGAGCCGCCTGAGGCGAACGCGTCGCCGAGCCAGAACCCGTATTCGAGCGCGATGCTGTTGGCGATGTCGGAGAACGTCGCGGTTCCCTTGTCGGCCGCGACGACGAGGTACGGGTCGTCGCCGTCGTAGCGACGCGTCTGCGGGGGCGCGACAACCTTGCCGAAGGTGTCGTAGTTGTCGGTGAGGTCGAGCAGGCAGGAGATGAACGTCCGGTAGCAGGCGATGCCCTCTGCCGACACGGCGGCCGCAGACTCGCGATCTCCCTTGCTCTCGGGCAGCCGCTTGGCGACGAACCCGCCCTTGGCGCCGACCGGCACGATAACGGCGTTCTTGACCATCTGCGCCTTGACCAGGCCGAGGACCTCAGTGCGAAAGTCCTCGCGGCGGTCCGACCAGCGCAGGCCACCGCGGGCGATAAGCCCGAAGCGCAGGTGCACGCCCTCGACCCAGGGCGAGTACACCCAGATCTCGAAGCGGGGACGAGGCGCGGGCAGTTCGGGGATATGGCGCGACTCGAGCTTCAAGGCGAGCGCAGTGCGCCGATTGCCTTCGTCGTCGGTGCGGTAAGCGTTGGTGCGCAAGGTCGCCCGGATCAGCCGCAGCAGCGATCTGAGGATGCGGTCCTGGTCGAGGCTGGCCACCGCCGCGAGGTCGGCTTCGATGGATTCGACGAGCGTGAGCGTGCCGCCCTGCCCGTCGTCTATCACCTGGGCAGTGCCTGACTGCGCCGGGTCGAAGCGCGACTCGAACAGTTCGACCAGCTTGCGCGCGACCAGCGGGTGATCGATCAGTGCCTGCTCGATGTAGCCCTGGCTGAATGTGGTGCCGGCCTGGCGAAGGTACTTGGCATATGCGCGCAGTACGTTGGCCTGCCACCAGGTCATCCGGGCGCGCAGGACGAGCCCGTTGAAACCGTCCTGCTCGATCTCGCCACGCCACAGCAGGCGAAGCGCGTCGACGATGTCGGCTGCTCGATCGGTGTCCATCTCTACGCCCGCGGGCAGTCGCAGGCCGAAGTCGTAGATCCACGCCGCGGGACGCGAGGCAGCCGATGCGGGCGCGCGCGTTCCGGAGGATGCGGGCAAACGCGCGGTGCCGAGCGTGGGTCCGGGCGCCTCGGGGGACGCCGCTGTGCCGTCGGGGCGGGCGATCTCGTATGGACGTTCGTCGAGAACCTCGATACCCATCTGGGTGAAAATCGGCAGCGCGTGGGCCAGCGACAGCGTGCGGCCGGTGCGGAACACCTTCAGCCGACGGTCCGCGTCGTCCTCCGCGGGCGGTGTGTACACATGAAAGCCGAGGCCGTCGTCTTCGGGCAGGCTCTCGAGCCGCTTGAGATCGTCGACGGCAGTGCCTGCGCCGAAGTCCTCCTTGTACGCCTCAGGGAACGCGCCGTCGTAGCGACGCGCGAGCCGTTCGCCTTCCTCTTCGCCGTGCCCGACGGTGAGCAGGTCGGCCAGGTCGTCGCTCCAGCGGCGGGTGACACGCAGGACCTCTTCCTCGACGAGGTGGCGGTCAGGCGACGGGACGATCGCACCCCGCCGCAGCGCCATCAGGAACTGCATGCGCGCAAGGCCCAGCTCGACAATGCGGTCGTCGCGGTCGATGAGCTCACCTGGCCAGTGCGCGAGGATGACATCACGTACGCGTCGGCGCGTTTCCGGGCCGAATCGGTCGGCCGGGAAGTAGACGAGGACGCTGACGAAATCGCGGTTGAGATGCGTCCGGGCAAACACGCCGACCTGGCCCTGCTCGGCCCGGGCCACGACGAGCTGGGCGAGGCGGAGCAGGTCGGCGGTGGGCGCTTCGAGCAGCTCGTCGCGGGGCAGCGTGCGTAGGGCGGCCAGCAGTTGCCGGCCGGTGTGACTGTTGCCGCGCACCCCGGACCGCAGCAGGATCTCGGCGATGCGCTTGCGCACCACCGGCACGCGGCCGACCGTGCCGTCTTCGCTGGTGGTTATCAGGCCGAGGAACACGTGGACGGTCTGGCCGGCAGACGATCCGGTGCCGCGTGAGGGTGTCACGACGGTGACGCAGTCATAGTGGGCCGAGCGGCGCACGCGTGACACGAGCGGCGATTTGAAGATCACCAGCGGGGCGCCGCTGCGAAATGCCGGGAGAAGTTCGAGCGGCGAGATCGTGGCGTCGCCGCGCAGCACGCCTTTCGCGTCGGCGGGAGCTGCGGCCCTGGCTGGGCTGGCCAGCTCGTTGGCCGAATATGCCGCGTGGCCAAGGATCATGTAGCTGCCGTTGGCCAGCCAGCGCAGCAGCGCCGCCGCTTCGGCGCTGGTCTCGCGGTCGAACTGGCCCGGGTCGGCCTCGAGGTCGTCGGCGAGATCGAGGACGAGCTTGTACATCGCCGGGGCGTCGGCCACCGCGTTATGGACGTCGTCGAGCACTCGCAGCAGGGCGATGCGCAGGTCGGTCGCGGTGGAATCGTCGACCGCGCCTATCTCGACGTGCATCCATGATTCGGTGGACGCGCGCTCGGGAACTTCTGCGTTGTCGTCGATGTCGAAGATCTCGTCAAGGTTGCCCTCGGCGTTGCGGGTTACGACGAGTTGCGGGTGCAGGACCCGCTCGACGGGGTGACCGAGCCGGTCGAGTTCGGCGCGCACGGAGTCGACCAGGTACGGCGCGTCGCCGGTGACCAGGTCGATAGCGGTGGTCGACGGATCGACGTCGAGGATCCGGATCAGCGTCTGATCGGCGCGGCGGATGGCGCCGAATGCCAGGTTGTCGCGGGCAAGCGCCGCCAGGGCACTGCTGGCTCGTCCGGGCAGCTGACTCGCGGCATGGGCAAGGTAGCGATGCGAGAACACCTCGGACATGACGCCGGGTGCGCGCAGATCCTCGGGCGCATCGTGCGCCCTCAACTCGCTCATGGGTGTCACCTCGTTGTGACGGTCGGAAGCAAACCCATCCTCGCATCAGCTCGCAAGCAGGGCGACCAGGAGTGGGTGGAACCACCCTTTGCCCACTTACCGTCACGTTCGCTGCTCGGAGAATTCACGCAGTTCCGCGTCGGCATCCCCGTCAAAACGCGGCACGCCGCGCCTGGCCGATCACCCAGCCGCTGCCGAGTGATTGAACGTCGGCGTACCAGCCGAGCGCCGCCAGGCGCGCCGTCACCAGCGGCGGGTCCAGGTAGGCCTTGACGATCCGGTGCGTGGATCCGTCGGTCAGCGTCCGCTGCGCCACCTCGCGGGCAAGCCAGCTCTCGTTGCCCGCTCTGCTCATGTGCTCGTCGACGAACACGACCTGCCCCCCGTCGACGAGGCAATCCTCGAGCAGCGCCCAGAAGTCGGCGAACCGCTCGGCGGGAATATGCGAGAGCCAGAAGCCGAAGAAGACCACGTCGTAGCGACGTGGTGGGCGCCAGCTCAGCACGTCTGCGTGGACGAATCGGACATCGGCGCCGGCGACTCTCGCGCTGGCGAGTTCGATCATCTCGGGCGCGGCGTCGACTGCGGTAAGGCTGCGGGTCCGTCCGGCGAGCCGCTCGGTCCATACACCGGTGCCGCAGGCGAGTTCGAGAACGTCCTGGCCTGCCGGGACCCGTTGCAGTACGTCGCCGATCAGGGCCTGCGCCTCGGCGGTCGCGTACAGCCCACGCTCGTATTCCGGAGCCCGCGCGCGGTAGTACGCGATCTGCTCGGCGAGCAGATCCAGGTTGTCCATCCCGGGATCCTGACACGCTGTGGCGCGAGCCGCCATCCTGCTCGCGCATGCTGCGTTCACTGACAAGATGGGCGGCGTGAACCTGCCAGATTCAGCCCATCCGCGCCCCCTGCCGACCAGCGCTTCGTACGCGATCACGGTTCGGCTCTACGCCTCGCCGTCGGCGTCCGTGGTGGGTGTTCTCGCCACGGCGGTCGGCGCGGCGGGCGGTCTCGTCACGGCCATCGACGTCAGTGAGTCCAGGCACGACCGCATCACCATCGACGTCACCTGCTCGGCCGCGAACGGCGAGCACGCGCAGGAGATCGTCGCAGCCATCCAGGCCGTGGACGGCGTCGAGGTGCACCGGGTCAGCGACCGGACGTTTCTGCTTCATCTCGGCGGCAAGATCTCGGTCGAGTCTCGCGTGCCGCTCAAGACGCGTGACGACCTGTCAATGGCGTACACACCGGGCGTCGGCCGGGTGGCGCTCGCGATTGCGAAGCATCCCGAGGACGTCACGCGCTTGACGATCAAGGGCAACTCGGTGGCCGTGGTGACCGACGGGTCGGCCGTACTGGGACTCGGCAACCTCGGCCCTGGCGGCGCGCTGCCCGTCATGGAGGGCAAGGCCGCGCTGTTCAAACGGTTCGGCGGCATCGACGCCTGGCCGATCTGCCTCGACACGCAGGATGTGGACGAGATCGTGGCCACCGTCCGGCACATCTCGCCGGGTTTCGGCGGCATCAACCTGGAAGACATCTCGGCGCCACGCTGCTTCGAGGTCGAACGGCGCCTGCGCGCGGAGTTGAACATTCCGGTGTTCCACGACGACCAGCACGGCACCGCGATCGTCGTCCTGGCCGCCCTGACCAATGCGCTGCGCTGCGTCTCGAAGTCGCTGTCCGAGGCCCGCGTGGTGGTGGCGGGCGGTGGTGCGGCCGGTACCGCGATCGTCACGCTGCTGCTCGCGGCCGGCGTGTGCAACGTGCTGGTGTGGGACCGCGAGGGCATCCTCGCCCCGGCCGACCCGCGGCTGAACTCGGCCAAGCGCTCGCTCGCATCGTTGACGAACCCGGCTGGCGTCACCGGCGATCTGCACGACGCGATACGCGGCGCGGACGTATTCATCGGGGTGAGCGCGCCGGATGTGCTGCCCGCCGCCTGGATCTCGGACATGGCGCCCTCGCCGGTGGTGTTTGCCCTGGCAAATCCAGATCCGGAGGTGAACGTGGACGCTGCCCACCAGCTTGCCGCCGTGCTGGCCACCGGGCGCAGCGACTATCCCAACCAGATCAACAACGTGCTGGCCTTCCCGGGCGTCTTCCGCGGCCTGCTCGACGCCCGCGCGCATGAAGTCACCACCGTCATGCTGCTGCGCGCGGCCGAGGCGCTTGCGCGCTGCGTGACCGACGAGCAGCTCAACGCCGCCTACATCGTCCCGAGCGTCTTCGACCCATCCGTGCCAAAAGCGGTGGCCGATGCCGTGCGTGCCGCAGCCACCGCTACGCCACCGGCGAGTGCCGCCGACCCGGCCTGACGTCCCGCGACGGGCTCGTGCGTTCTCCTCATCCTTGTGGCCGCGCACCGTCGCGGGGCTGATCACCTGCAGTTTTCTGCACCGTCTCCCGGCACAAGGTTGCCTGCCAGTCCCGCGGCGCGACGTGGTACTCGCGACTGTCGATCTCGAGCATCGCCCAGAGCTCGCGCCACAAAAAGTCAGCGAAGTAGCACCTGGACCCGACGACAACCCGGGCGTTCTGTTCGAACGGCGGCACTCGCCCCTATCGCAGAAGGGCCCCGGCTCGTGCCTGCGGCACCGACGCCACGCCGTCGGATACTTCACGAACCGCGCGTCGCAGCAGCGAACTGCCGTTGCGGCGACCGGCCGGGCATCGTGACGCTGCCCGCCAGCGCGAACGGCGCGGCCGGGCTATGGCGCGAGTTCGCGGGCTGCGGCGAGGAACCGGTCGTTCTCGTCGGGCGTGCCGATCGTGACCCGCGCGCCGTGGCCGGCGAATGGGCGCACGATCACCTTGCGGTCGGCGCATCCGGACGCCCACTCGAGCGTGGCGTCACCCATCGGCACCCAGACGAAGTTGGCCTGCGTGGGCGGCACGTCGTAGCCCGCGGCGCCCAGCTCGGACTGGACGCGGTCTCGTTCGGCGATGATGTCCTTCACCCGGTCCATCAGCTGCGACTCGGCTTCGGGCTCGAGGCTCGCGAGGGCGGCCTGCTGGCCGAGCGCCGTGACCGCAAAGGGACTCTGCGTCTGCCGGAGCGCGGCCGGCAGCTCGTCATTGCCCGCGATCGCGTAGCCGATGCGCAGGCCAGCCAGCCCGTACGCCTTGCTGAACGTGCGCAGCACGATCAGGTTCGGATGCTCGTCGAGCAGCGTCACGGCGTCGGTGACGTCCGGATCGGTGACGAACTCGTGGTAGGCCTCGTCCACCACTACGACAACATCGTCGGGCACCGCCGCCAGGAACTCGGCCAGCTCGGCTCGATGAACCACCGTGCCGGTCGGATTGTTCGGGTTGCAGACGAAGATCAGCCGGGTCTTGTCGGTGATGCGCGCTGCCATCGCCGGCAGGTCGTGGACGTGGTCGCGCAGCGGCACCTGCACCGGATCGGCGCCCGAGATCGCGGTCACGATCGGGTAGGCCTCGAACGCCCGCCACGCGTAGAGAACCTCGTCGCCGGACTGGGCCACGGCCGCGCCGAGCTGGTAACACAGCGAGACCGACCCGCACCCCACCACGACCCGCGCGGCGTCAACACCGAACCGGGCGGCCAGCGCATCGGAAAGCTCGCGCGACCAGTTGTCGGGGTAGCGATTGACCGTCTGCGCAGCCTGCGCGATGCGTTCGAGGACGTGTGGCAGCGGCGGCAGCGGCGTCTCGTTGCTGGCCAGCTTTATCGCTCCTGGCACGGTGCGACCCGGGACATATCCGGGCAGTGATGCCATGGCGTCGCGCAACCGAATGGTCATGTGTCAACTCTCCCATCTCCGCCCGGTGGGCAGTTATGCCGCAGGTGGGTAGTTGTGAGTGCCCACCTGCGCGCTAAGTGCCCACCCAGGACGGCGAACCGGCCGGGTCAGAGGTTGCCGCGGCGTTCCTGCTCGCGCTCGATGGCCTCGAACAGCGCCTTGAAGTTGCCCTTGCCGAAACCTAGCGAGCCATGCCGCTCGATCAGCTCGAAGAATACGGTCGGACGGTCGCCGACCGGCTTGGTGAAGATCTGCAGCAGGTAACCGTCCTCGTCGCGGTCTACCAGGATGCGCCGCTTCTTGAGTTCCTCGATCGGCACCCGTACCTCGCCGATACGCGCCCGCAGTTCCGGGTCGTCGTAGTAGGAGTCAGGCGTGTCGAGGAATTCGACGCCCCGGGTGCGCATCTCGTCGGTGGTGCGCATGATGTCGTTCGTGGCCAGCGCGATGTGCTGGCAGCCCGGGCCACGGTAGAACTCCAGGTACTCGTCGATCTGGCTCTTGCGCTTGCCCGGCGCCGGCTCGTTCAGCGGAAACTTGACCCGGTGGTTGCCGTTGGCCACCACCTTCGACATCAACGCCGAGTAGTCGGTGGCGATGTCGTCGCCGACGAACTCGGCCATGTTCACAAAGCCCATGACGCGGTTGTAGAAGTCGACCCACTCGTCCATGCGGCCGAGTTCGACGTTGCCGACGCAGTGGTCGACGGCTTGAAACAACCGCGGGCCAAGAGGCAGCGTCGAGGTCTGCTCGACGAAGCCCGGCAGGTACACGCCGCTGTACGCGGAGCGGTCGACGAGCGTGTGGCGGGTCTCGCCGTATGCCGCGATGGCCGCCATCCGCACGGTGCCGTGCTCGTCGCTCACGTCGTGCGGCTCGGAAAGGATCGTGGCGCCCGAGTGCCGCGCGTGCTCGATGCACTTGTCGACGTCTGGCACCGCGAGGGCCAGGTCGATCACGCCGTCTCCGTGCCGGCGGTGGTGGTCGGCGTACTCGCTGTCGAGCGCCACCGCGCCGATGATAACGAAGCGCGCCGAGCCCGACCGCAGCACGAACGCCTTATGGTCGCGATTTCCCGTCTCCGGCCCGCTGTAGCCGACAAGCTGCATGCCGAATGCGTGCTGGTAGAAGCGCGCACTCTGCGTGGCGTTGCCGCTGACGAAGACGACCGCGTCCATGGCGGTAACCGGGAACGGGTCGGTAGAGGCGTCGTAGTCGACCAGGCCGACGAGCTGCTTGAGCCGCTCGGCGGTCAGATCTGCTTCGCGCTCTTGCGGGGTCAGGTCGATACGCGGTGAATCGGCCAAGGTCGATCGGCCGGCGGAAGGGTTGGCCATGCGCTCACCTTGCGTCTCCGATACTTGACAGGCAAGTGTGACAGCGATGACGCAGCAAACTGCGCAGTATGTCTAGCGTTCAGGATCATATGCTGCACAAGCTGGCTAGAGTCCGGATCGGGTCAACCCTGTAATACGCTGATCGCCGCGACCAGGGCGAAGCCCGCGAACAGGACGCCGGCCACGCGGTGGACGACTCGCACCGGCACCCGCTTGACGACGGCCCGGCCCGCCACGACGGCGACGATGGCGACCCCGACGAGGGCCGCCCAGGCACCGACGCCGACCGCCAGCGGAGCGCCGAAGCGGGCCGCGAGACCGGCGGTCGCGATCTGGCTGGCATCACCCCATTCCGCGGCGAACAGCACGCCGAACGACATGAGCACGACCCGGCGGGTCGGGGCGTTCTGCCGGACGGCGTCGAGTTCGACGTGATCGTCCTCGCCGAAGCTCTCGCGGATGAGCAGCACCGCCCCGATGACGAACATCAGCGCCACGACACCCTCGACGGTGCGCCATGGCAACAGGTGCAACAAACTGCCGGCCAGCACGGCGACGACGCACTGAACGGCGAACGCCGCCGCCACGCCGAGCAGCACCGGACGATGCCGGTAGCGGGTCGACAGCACGAGCGTCGCGATCAGGGTCTTGTCCGGCAGTTCGACGAGCAGGATGACGCCGAACGTCGCGAGCAAGGCAACAAGGAACGCAGTCATTGCCCACATTCTCCCGTGTGCCCCGCGCCGACGTGTCGGCCGGATTCGACGGCCGGTGCACCCTAACCTGAACGCGATGACGACCTACGTCGCGGTGTTCGCGCTGATCCTGGGCTACCTCGGTCTGGTGGCGGGATTCCTGGCGTTGCGCACGCTCGCCCGACTCCGGCGGGCGACGGCCGTCCTCGGACGCGGCAGCGGCGGCACCGAGACCTTCGTCGAAGCAGCCGAGCGGCACATCGAGCTGACCAGCGCCGTCGCCGAGCAACTCGGCACCTTGCGTTCCTACGTCGACGCGACGCGCGTCGAGCTGTCATCCGCCGTTCGAGCGAGGCACACCGAGACCGCACGATCGCTACGCAATGTCGCGCTCGTTCGCTACGACGCATTCGATGACATTTCCGGACGCATGTCGTTCTCACTGGCCATGCTCGACGACGACGGCGACGGCGTGGCGCTCACCGCCATCACCGGGCGCACCGACACCCGGCTCTACGCCAAGGGCATCGACGGCGGCACCGGCGAGCACGAGTTGTCGCCCGAGGAGAAGCAGGCAGTCGAGGCAGCACTGCGACGTCGTGGACGTGTCAACAAGTCGGAGCGAGCGGGCCAAATCGCGAGCTGACCGCCGACGTTGTGCGGGCGCCGATACGCTCAGCAATCGTGACCGACGCAGAGCCCAGGTTGGCGTTTCTCGGACCAGCCGGCACGTTTGCCCACGCCGCCCTGCGCACGTTGCCGATCGCCGCGCAGGCGGTGTTGCTGCCGCAGGCGAACGTGACGCTTGCGATCGACGCCGTGCGTTCAGGCGAGGCCGACGGCGCGCTCGTCCCGCTGGAGAACTCGGTCGAGGGCGCCGTACCCGCGACCCTGGACGAGCTGGCTGGCGGCGAGCACCTGATCATCGCCGAGGAGACCTACCTGCCTGTGCTCTTCGACGTGCTGGCGCGCCCGGGTACGAGCCTCGGCGATGTGCGCACCGTCGCGACCCATCCGCATGCCGAAGCGCAGACGCGCCGCTGGTTGCTCACGCACCTGCCGGGGGCGGCGGTCGCGCTCGTCGGTTCGACGGCCGGCGGGGCGCAGTCCGTCGCCGCTGGACAATACGACGCGGCCGTCGCACCCCGATTGCCGGCGAGTTGTACGGCTTGGCCAGCCTGGCGCACGACGTAGCCGACAATCGCGGCGCGGTCACCAGATTCGTGCTGCTGACGCGTCCGGGTCCGCCGCCCAAGCCGACGGGCAACGATCGCACCACGATCGTCGCCTACCTGCGCGAGAACCACTCCGGCGCGTTGCTCGAGATTCTCACCGAGTTCGCGGCTCGCGCCGTCAACCTCACCCGCATCGAGTCCCGCCCGACCAAGGGACGCATCGGCCAGTACTGCTTCTCGATCGACTGCGAGGGACACATCGCGAACGAACGGGTAGGCGACGCGGTGGCGGCGCTGCACCGCGTGTGTGCCGACGTCCGCTTTCTCGGTTCGTACGAGCGCCGCGACGGGATGCTGGGTCCGGTGCCGGCCGGTCGAACGGACGCTGACTTCAGCGACGCCCGCGCCTGGCTGGCCAAGGTTCGCGAGACCGGCGCGCAACCATGACGGCCGAGCCCCGGCGGCGGGCCAACCCGGCACCCGCCCGGCGCTCCAGCAAGCAGGTGCCGGCAGATACCGAGCAGCTGTCGGTGTACGTGCCGCGCCAGCTTGCTGAGGCCGCACGCAATGCCGTCATCGCCACGACTCCGTATGCACGCGGGTACCAAGGTTTGTCGGCTCTCGTAGCGGACGCGCTCGCCGAGAAGCTCATCCGGCTGCAGAAACAGTTCAACAACGGAGACCCGTTTCCGCCGCGGCCGGTCGACCTACGCCGCGGGCGTCCACTGAAATAGCACTCACCAGGCTGGCGCGCAGATGATCTGTGCTGCCTCGATCCGACAGAGCGCCTGCAACCCGAACACGCAAACGCGACCTGCGTTTACGTCGATCCAACCTGGTGATTCTTCCCGGTAATACAAGTATTAATTGCATTCGACAAGATCAACGATGCCCTTGCGATCGGGAGTGACTGTCGCTACTTTCATGCGATCGATCCGACAAGACCAAGTTGAGGTAAATGTGCCGAGTACGGAGTCCCCTTGGGCTCGCGTGGTCGCCACCTGCCTCGGCACGCGCCCCCGGCGCATGTTGTTCGTCGGCGCGATGATGCTGCTCGGCTGGCTCGGCGTGGCAATCGCCAGCGCCGCCAATGCCTCGGCCGATCCGGGCGGAAACGATCAGCCCGTAGCTGCCGCTCATCTCGACCACCTGCTCGCGCCGGTCACCAACGCGCTCACTGCGCACGACTCGGCACCGCGCGCCGCCGCAAAGCCCTCTTCGGATCTGCTCGGCGGCGTCGTGCCGGCGATCGGTCAGGTTGTCACCCGAGCTAACGCGTCAGGCGTGAGCACTGGCGCCGACGCGCCGGTCACGCCGCCGGTCAGCCAGCCACTCAGCCAGGATCTGCAGGCAGTCGCTGACGCCGTGCGGGCCACTGAGGCACTGTCGATCCGGCTGCCGATCGTCGGCCTGACGATCCACATCGGAGCGACGGACGCGGCCACCCCGGTCAGCTCGACGCCGCCCGCGCACCTACCCGCCCTGACGTTCAGGGTTGCCGCACCGAGCAAGACCAACCGGACGGCAGCCGCCCCGACGGCGAGCCGTCCCACCGAGCCGGCGGCTCCGGCGAACAACGCTCACGCGGCGGCCCATCCGCTGGCCGCGTCGCATTCGGCGAGCGCACCCCGTGCCACCTTCGGCGGCACCCGCAGCCCGAAACCCACGCCACCCACTCCTCCGGCCATGCCTGATGTTGCCCTGGCTGGTGCCTCTGGCACTGCCTCGGCGAGCAAGCCAGGATCGGGAAGCGGCGTCTACTCGGCGCGGGCAACCGAGACTTGGGCGGCGCAGCAGTTGCGCCTGCTCGGCACGGCGGAGCGGACCAGCTCCCACGATGTGCGCAACAGCGCGACGAAACCACCTGTCGCACCCGACTAAACCCTTTCGCGATCTCAGCTTGCAGTGCCGCGCGCTGGCAGGCCCAGGGCGGCGGCGCCCAAATCAGAATCGTCGAAAGAGGTTTCTTCGTAATGAACGTGTGGATACGTAGGTCGCTCAAGGTCGGCCTATTCGCAGGTGGACTCATCTGCATCGGTACCGGCATCGCCAACGCCGAAGGCTCGCATCAGCCGGCTGGACTCCTCGGCAACGATCAGCAGCAGCCGAACTATGTGGTCAAGGCAGACTCGCTCGGCGGCCTGCTCGGCAACACGACAGGTCTTCTCACGAACGTTGTCCGCGGCGTCACGTCGCCGACGGCCGTTGCACCGATGCTGCCTGCGCCGCACCTTGCGACGGCAGTAACCAGCCACGCCGGCGCAGCAGCTGTTCCGTCTGTCGGCCTGCACGCCGGTATCCAGGCTGCGAATCCAGCGCAGTCCGGCGGCTCGGTTTCCGCGTCGGCTGATGCGCAGACGACACCCGACGGCGGCGTGATGGCCAGTGGCAGCGCGTCCACTGACGTCGGCGGCATGCCGATCTCGGTGTGGTCGAGCGGTGCCGCGTCTGCTTCTGGGGACGCAGGAATCGCGGCCGGCGGCACGTCGCCGTACGGCGGCTTGCTCGTCACGGCCTCCCCGGAGGAGACGTCGGTGGCAAGCGACCTGCCGATCGTCGGCCCGGTGCTGTCCAGCACGGGCGCATCCGGCGCGCAGCCGCTGAGCCTGGTGCACGCACTGCCGGGCATCGCACTGCCGGGCATCGCGCTGCCGGTGAATGGCCTGCCGGTCGGCGCTCTGCCGGTCAATGGCCTGCCCTCAGCCGATGCGCTGCTGAACCAGGTGGGTGCGGTAGCTCGGCCCGCTCAGCAGCGTCACGTCGGCGCTGCCGGTCAACGGTCTCCCGGTCAACGGCCTGCCGATCAACGGCCTGACCTCAGCACTCCCGGTCAACGGCCTGCCGATCAACGGCCTGACCTCAGCACTCCCGGTCAACGGCCTGCCGCTCAACACGCTGACCTCAGCACTCCCGGTCAACGGTCTCCCCGTCAACGGCCTGCCCTCCGCAGACGCAGTGATCAACCAGGTGCAGGCAGCCGCTCAGCAGCTCAGCAGTGTCACGTCGGCGCTGCCGGTCAACGGCCTGCCCGTCAACGGCCTGCCGCTCAACACCCTGACCTCAGCACTCCCGGTCAACGGCCTGCCGGTCAACGGCCTGCCCTCCGCAGACGCGCTGGGCAGCCAACTGCAGGCAGCCGCCAGCCAGCTCAACACGCTGACCTCAGCACTCCCGGTCAACGGCCTGCCCGTCAACGGCCTGCCCTCCGCAGACGCACTCATCAACCAGGTGCAGGCAGCCGCTCAGCAGCTCAGCAGCGTCACGTCGGC
This sequence comes from uncultured Actinomycetes bacterium, assembly GCA_963733615.1. Taxonomy (GTDB): domain Bacteria; phylum Actinomycetota; class Actinomycetes; order Mycobacteriales; family Jatrophihabitantaceae; genus DASXRA01. Next base: position 126,612 of record CAVTEA010000001.1, on the reverse strand, counting down.
GCTGCCGGTCAACGGCCTGCCCGTCAACGGCCTGCCCGCCGGCATCTAGTGCCGCGCCGGGAGCTTGGCCGCCCGAGGCGGTTGGGCGCCGGCGAACAACTGCAGTGATGGGGGTGTCGCCGCCGTGGGTGGCGACACCCCCAAGCAAGTCCGGAAGAGCCCGCTGGTCAGGTCAGAGATAGAGACCCGTATTGGGTTCGATCCGCTGAGCCGCCAAAGCGTGAATGTCACGTTCGCGAAGCAGCATGTAGTCCTCGCCGGAGATCTCGACCTCGTGGCGATCGTCCGGGCTGAACAGCACTCGGTCACCAACCTCGACGCTGCGCACGTGGTTGCCCACCGCCAGGACTTCCGCCCAGATCAGCCGTTTGGCGATCTGCGCCGTCGCGGGGATAACGATGCCGCCGGAAGATCGACGCTCCCCCTCGTCTGTTGGCATCCGTACGAGGACGCGATCATGCAGCATTTTGATCGGTAGCCGGTCGGTCACGAGCCGAGCCTAGGTCACACCGCGATGCGCCGTTGAGGCATGTGGATATCCCGGCCAGATCATGGCAACGCCACGGCCGAACGCATGGGATCAGCCCCAGCCCAGCTCGTGCAGACGCCGCTCATCGATGCCGAAATGGTGGCCGATCTCGTGCACGACGGTGATCGCCACCTCTCGTGCAACCGCCTCCTCGTCGTCGCAGATCGCGACGATCGGCAGCCGGAACACCGTGACCGTGTCGGGCAGCGCGAACGTGTAGTCGCTCAGCCGGTCTGTCAACGCCGTGCCGTTGTAGACGCCGAGCAGCGACGGGTCGCCCGGGTCAATGTCCTCGACCTGGATGACGAGGTTGTCGAGCAGCGCCAGCAAGGGAGCCGGAATCGAATCGAGCGCCTCGCCGACCAGCTCCTCGAACCGGGATGCCGAGATGTCGAGCACCTCGCCAGTTTCGCAGAGCGTCCACGGAATCTCCGACTTGTCATACCTGCGGCGGGCCACCGAACGCCGCAGGTGTGACAACTCCGGAGTTGGCGGCGGTCAGTAGCCTTGCCTGGTGATTGACCTTCGACTGCTGCGTGACGACCCTGACCGGGTACGGGCCTCGCAGCGCACCCGCGGCGCGGACGAGTCACTCGTCGACGCACTGCTCGCTGCTGACGACAAGCGTCGCGCTGCAGTGAGCAGAGCTGACAACCTGCGAGCTGAGCAGAAGACGCTGAGCCGCCAGGTCGGTAAGGCCACCCCGGACGAACGCCATGAACTGCTCGCCCGGGCGAAGCACCTGGCCGAAGAGGTCAAGTCCGCCGAGGCCGACCAGCAGGCCGCCGACGCCGCCCTTCGGGTAGCACACCTGGCCATCCCGAACGTGGTCGAGGACGGCGTCCCGCCCGGAGGCGAGGACGACTTCGTCACCCTCGATATCGTCGGCACGCCCCCGGCCGTCGATCAGCCGCGCGACCACGTCGCAATTGGCAACGCGCTGCGGGCGATCGACACCGAGCGCGGCGCGAAGGTCAGCGGGGCGCGCTTCTACTTCCTCACCGGCATCGGCGCGCAGTTGGAACTCGCGCTGGTCAACCTCGCGATGGAGCAGGCGCAGGCGGCGGGATTCACCCCGATCATCGCGCCGGCGCTGGTGAAACCCGAGGCGATGGAGGGCACCGGTTACCTCGGCGCACACGCCACCGAGGTCTACCGCATGGCCGATGACGACCTTTACCTCGTCGGCACGTCCGAGGTGGCGCTCGCCGCTTATCACTCGAACGAGATCCTCACCGATCTGCCGCGCCGCTACGCGGGCTTCTCGTCGTGCTTTCGCCGCGAGGCCGGCTCGTACGGCAAGGACACCAAGGGCATCATCCGGGTGCACTGGTTCGACAAGGTCGAGATGTTCTCCTTCGTCTCGCTCGACGAGGCACGTGACGAGCACCAGCGGCTGCTGGCCTGGGAGCGGGAATTCCTCGACAAGCTCGAACTCGCTTACCGCGTCATCGACACCGCGGCGGGCGAGCTCGGTAGCAGCGCCGTGCGCAAGTTCGACATCGAGGCATGGTTCCCTTCGCAGGGCGCCTATCGCGAGTTGACGTCCACGTCGAACTGCACGACGTTCCAGGCGCGCCGCCTCAACATCCGTACGCGCACCGAGCACGGCACGACGCCGGTGGCCACGCTCAACGGCACGCTGTGCGCGGTGGCACGCACCATTGCCTGCCTGCTCGATCACCACCAGCAGTCCGACGGCACCGTCTACGTGCCCAAGGCACTGCGGCCGTGGCTTGGCGGGCGCGAGGTATTGGCACCGTCGTGACCCGCGGCCAGGGCACGTCCGCCATCGTTCGGATGCTTGCCAGCGACCTCGATGGCACGCTGGTGCGCAGCGATGGCACGGTCTCGGCCGCCTCGCGCGCCGCGCTCACCCGGGCCGCCGACGCCGGCTTGGTCGTCGTGTTCGTCACCGGACGCCCCCCGCGGTGGCTGCACCAGATCGCGGAGCAGACCGGTCACACCGGCGTCGCAGCCACCGCGAACGGCGCAGTCATCTACGACCTGAAGACCGAGACCGTGCTGCGCATGCACGTTCTCGACCCCGAACTGCTTGCCTCGATCACCCTCGAACTGCGCGCGGCTTTTCCGGACGTGCTGTTCGGGGTCGAGTACGGCCTGAACTTCGGCTACGAGCCGGGCTACCACCACGACTGGGAGATCAGCCCGAGTCATGATCATCGTGGCGAGCCGATCCCGGGACCTCGGGTCGCGCCCCTCGGCGAGATCATCGGCGCGCCGGCGGTGAAGTTACTCGCCAAAGATCACGCGGCCGACCCGGACGAGTTCATGGCCGCTGCGTCCGAACTGCTTGCCGGCCGGGCGACAGTGACGCACTCGTCGCGGCACGGGCTGCTCGAGATCGCGGCTGCGGGAGTCACCAAAGCCAGCGGGCTGGCCGAGGTTGCCGCGTCACACGGCATCTCCGCCGGCGAGGTCGTGGCCATCGGCGACATGCCCAACGACGTCCCGATGCTCGAATGGGCCGGCCGTTCCTACGCCGTCGCCAACGCCCATCCAGCCGCGCTGGCCGCCGCTGACGAGGTTCTCGCATCGAACGACGACGACGCGGTTGCCACGCTGATCGACTCGCTCCTCGCGCGACGTTAGGTCATATCGAATTCGGCGAGCAGCACGGCTGGGATCTGCTCCAAACAGACGCCAGCGTCGCGCAGGTGGCGGCCTTCCTGACCACGCACCTGCGCTAGTGGTCACGACCGCTAGTACCGGCTTACAGGTACTGGCCGGTGCCGTGCTCGCCGCCTTCGTCCGGGCCCGCCTGGCCAAAGCGCTGCCCGGGGAGGAGCTGGCCACCCGGGCCGACGATCATCGGCGCACCCTGTCCGCCAGGCAAAGCGCGTCTGCGCATTTCCTCGAGCTGGGCACGCGCTGCCATCTGCTGGGCGAACAGCGCGGTCTGAATGCCGTGGAACAGACCCTCGAGCCAGCCGACGAGTTGCGCCTGGGCAATGCGCAGCTCGGCCTCGGACGGCACACTTTCACCGAACGGTAGGGTGAAGCGCTCGAGCTCGTCGCGCAGGTCCGGCGCGAGTCCCTCTTCGAGCTCGTGGATGGACAGGTCGTGTATCTCCCGCAGTCGCTGACGACCGGCTTCGTCGAGCGGAGCCGCACGCACTTCCTCCAGCAATTGCTTGATCATCGTGCCGATCCGCATCACCTTCGCAGGCTGCTCGACCATGGTCGTAATCTCGTCACCGTCGTCACCAGCACCAAAAGCGGCGCCGCCGCCCTCAGACGCTGCGACAACAGCGTCGACTGGCGCATCGGATTCCGCGGGACGCTGGGGCTCACCGGCGTGCTGGGTGTTGTCGGTCATGCGTCCAGTCTGGCCCAGAGCCGACGACGAGCACGAGCACACCCCCGGGCACGCGGTGCCCGCGACAGCAGAGCGAGGTTGGCGAGGATGAAACATCCAACGCGGTCGCTGCGCGATCTGCTAGTTGCACGACTGCGCCCCACCCCCAAAACGGCGTGCGATCCGGTAGGAACGCCTATATGAGCTTCGATGTCGCACGGGTACGCGGCCTGTACCCGACTTTGGGAGCTGGCATTGCCTACTTCGACGGCAACTTCAGCGCACTGCAACCCGAAACCGTCATTCGAGCCATCATCACCACGCTGCGATCATCGCCGACCCAGCCCGGCTCGCGGTCGGCACGTTCGCAACGCTCCGCGGCCACGGTCGAGAGTTCGCGTCGCGCGATCGGCGACCTCGTCGGCGCAACGCCTGACTGCGTGGTGCTCGGCGCGAACGTTCCGACCCTGATCGACCGCTTCGCCGGTCTTATCGCGCACGAATGGCAACTCGGCGACGAGATCGTCATCAGCCGTCTGGACGACGACTCCAACGTGCGTCCCTGGCTGACGGCAGCCAAGACGGTCGGAGCGATCGTTCGCTGGGCAGAGGTCGACGTCGAGACCGGCGAATTACCGGAGTGGCAGTATGACCGGCTGATCAGCCGGCGCACCCGTCTGGTCACCGTGCCACTTGCCAACCTGTCCACCGGCGCGATTCCAGACACCCGCCACATCGCCGACCTTGCCCACGCGGCCGGCGCGCTCGTCGTCGTCGATGCCGGCGCCGCTCTGCCGCACATGCCACTCGACATGAGCGAACTCGGCGCCGACCTGCTCGGCGTTTCGATCTCCGGGTTCGGCGGGCCGACGGTCGGTGCCATGGTGGCCCGTGAGGGCCTGCTGTACGAGATCGACGAGGACTCCACCGCACCGGTGCCGCAGCGCTACGAACTCGGCTCGCTGCCGGTCGAACTGCTCGACGGCGTGGTGGCCGCGGTCGATCACCTGGCCAGCCTGGACGAATGGGCCAGCGGGTCGCGACGGCAGCGCCTGGTTGCGTCGCTCACCGCCACGGGCGAGTACGAGCGGCAGCTGTTCGCCTTGCTGGACCGCCGGCTGCGGTCCACCCCCGGCGTCACCGTGCTCGGATCGCCCACCCGGCGGGTTCCCCTCGTGTCGTTCGCGGTCGACGGGCACAAGCCCTCCGAGGTCGGCGACTTCCTGCAGCAGCGAGGCGTCTCGGTGTGGACGGGTGCGAACGGCATGAACCACTTCATGACTGCGCTCGGCGCGGACGAGCTCGGCGGTACCGTGCACGCGGGGTTGATGCCCCACACCACCCGTGCCGAGATCGAGCAGCTCGCCCGCGCGCTCGGCGACCTCATCTAGCCCGGACGCACGCGCAGGACAACCTTGCCGATGTGGTCGCTGGCCTCGATGACCCGGTGCGCCTCGGCGGCGTCGTCTAGGCGGAGCACTCGATCGATCACTGGTCGAACCTCGCCGGACTCGATCGACGGCCACACGAATGCCGCGGTGGCAGCCACGATCTCGGCCTTCTGGCCTGGCGGCCGGGCGCGCAACGCGGCGGCCGACACACTGGCTCGCTTGCCGAGCAGCATGCCGAGGTCGAGTTCGGCCTGACGTCCGCCCTGCAGGCCGAGCACGACCAGACGCCCGCCGATCGACAGCGCGTCGACATTGCGGGCGAGGTACATGGCTCCCATGTTGTCGAGAATGACGTCGGCGCCCCCGCTCGCAGCCTTGATCACCGCGACGAAGTCCTGCTCCCGGTAGTTGATCGCCACGTCCGCACCGAGTTCGCGGCAGAAGTCGACCTTACGCTGCGTCCCCGCAGTGGCGAAGACGCGAGCGCCGTGCTGGCGCGCGAGCTGGATCGCCAGTGTGCCGATGCCGCTGCTGCCACCGTGCACCAGGAACGTCTCGCCCGGCTGCAGGCGGCCGATGTCGAACACCATGGACCAGACAGTGCAGGCAGTCTCCGGCAGTGCTGCGCTTTCGAGCGTCGTCAGTCCGCGCGGGACGCGACAGCAACTGCCCGGCCGGCACGGTCACTCGCTCGGCATAGCCGCCACCGGACAGCAGCGCGCAGACCTCGTCGCCGACCTGCCAGCCGGTCACGCCATCACCGAGCGCGGCGATGGTGCCCGAGCATTCGAGCCCGGGATACGGCGAGGCGTCCGGCGGCACTTTGTAGTTGCCCTGCCGTTGCAGGACGTCGGCCCGGTTGATCGCCGTGGCAACGACGTCGATGAGCACCTCGCCCGCCGCCGGTTCCGGGTCAGGGACGTCGTGCACCTGCAGCACTTCGGGCCCGCCGGGTTCGGTGATCACGACGGCACGCATTGGTCTCCTCTGATTCGGGTCGAGCGCCCAATCCTTGCAGTCGCCGCCAATCGCATACGCATCAGACAAATTGTCGCCAATGCCGGGCGGCTGAACCAAAGACCTACAGTTCTGTGCATGCAGCGCATCGTCGTCGGCCGCGGGCCGCTCACCGAGTCCGAGGTCGTCGCGGTGGCACGGGATGGCGTCGGGGTGCGCCTGGCGTCGGACGCTCTGGAGGCGATCGCCGAGTCACGCAAGACGGTCGAGGCCCTGGCTCACGACGCCGAGCCGCATTACGGCATCTCGACGGGGTTCGGCGCCCTTGCCACCAAACACATCCCGGTCGCGCAGCGGGTCGAGCTGCAACGCGCGCTGATCCGATCGCACGCCGCTGGCTCCGGGCCTGAGGTCGAGCGCGAGGTCGTCCGCGCCCTCATGCTGCTGCGGCTGTCGACGCTGGCCACCGGGCGCACGGGTATCCGCCCGGAGACGGCCGTGGCCCTCGCCGCGCTGCTCGATCTGGGGATCACTCCCGTCGTCCCCGAATACGGCTCGCTTGGCTGCTCGGGCGATCTCGCGCCGCTCGCGCACGTCGCCCTGGCGTTGCTCGGCGAGGGGACGGTGCGCGACGCGTCCGGCGAGCTGCGTCCGGCCGCCGACGTGCTGGCCGGCCACGGCCTCGCTGCAGTCGAGCTTGCCGAGAAGGAAGGCCTTGCCCTCATCAACGGCACTGACGGCATGCTCGGCCAGTTGCTCCTCGCGGCCCACGATCTAGACCAGCTGCTGCGCACCGCCGACATCACCGCGGCGATGAGCATCGAAGCCCTGCTCGGCACCGATCGTGTGTTCGCCGCCGACCTGCAGGCGCTGCGACCGCAGCCCGGCCAGGCCGTCGCCGCGGCGAACATCCGCGCGCTGCTTTCCGGCTCGCCGATCATCGCGTCCCATGCCGGTCCGGACTGCGTCTACGTGCAAGACGCCTACTCGATGCGTTGCGCCCCCCAGGTCGCCGGCGCGGCACGCGACACCCTCGCGTACGCGCGCTCGGTGGCCGGTTGCGAACTCGCGTCGGCGATCGACAACCCGGTGATCACGTTGGATGGCCGGGTCGAGTCGAACGGCAACTTCCATGGCGCGCCCATCGCCTACGTCCTGGACTTCCTGGCCATCCCGGTCGCCGACCTCGCCTCGATGAGCGAGCGACGCACCGACCGGATGCTCGACGTCGCCCGGTCACGCGGGCTGCCGCCGTTCCTGGCCCACGACGCCGGAGTCGATTCCGGGCACATGATCGCGCAGTACACACAGGCCGGCCTGGTCGCAGAGCTCAAGCGGCTGGCCGCTCCGGCTTCGGTCGACTCGATCCCGTCTTCGGCGATGCAGGAGGACCACGTCTCGATGGGCTGGTCGGCTGCCCGCAAGTTGCGGCGTGCCGTAGACGGCCTTACCCGCGTGCTGGCGATCGAACTGCTCACCGCGGCGCGGGCGCTTGACCTGCGCGCACCTCTGCAACCAGGTGCGGCGACTGGCGGAGTCGTGGCCGCGCTCCGAGCCCAGGTGGCCGGCCCAGGGCCTGATCGATTCCTGTCACCCGAGATCGAAAGCACAGTCGAGTTCGTACGCTCAGGCGCCGCCGTCAGCGCCGCAAATTCAGCACTTTCCGATCCGCTCGGTTAATGTCGACGTTGGCGATCTTGATGCGCCCGGCCGATCAGCGCACGCACGGCGCAACAAGGTCACGGGGGTCAGAGACCCGGGTGCACCACTGCGCGAGCGGCGGATGGCCGGGCCACCTCGGTGAACCTGGCGCGGCGAAACACTTGCAACGGACCGTGATAGAGATCAGACGACGGCGTCGCGTCCTGCACCGAGATCTGCCCAGAGGATCCCTCATGAGCCGAACCGTCCGCGCACCGCGCGGCACCACGCTGACCGCCCGTGGCTGGCAGACCGAGGCACCGCTACGGATGCTGCAGAACAACCTCGACCCGGAGGTCGCCGAGCATCCGGACCAGCTCGTCGTCTATGGCGGCACGGGCAAGGCGGCGCGCGACTGGCCGTCGTTCGACGCGATCGTCCGCACGCTCACCGATCTGCAAGCTCGACGAGACGCTGCTGGTGCAGAGCGGCCGCCCGGTCGGCGTCATGCGGACGCACGAGTGGGCGCCGCGCGTGCTGATCGCCAACTCGAACCTGGTCGGCGACTGGGCCAACTGGGAGGAGTTCCGCCGCCTCGAGCATCTCGGCCTGACCATGTACGGCCAGATGACTGCGGGCTCGTGGATCTACATCGGGACGCAGGGCATCCTGCAGGGCACGTACGAGACCTTCGCCGCCGTCGCCGCGAAGAGGTTCGGCGGGACGCTCGCCGGCACCATCACGCTCACTGCCGGCCTCGGCGGCATGGGCGGCGCGCAGCCGCTCGCCGTCACCATGAACGACGGCGTCGCGATCTGCATCGAGTGCGACGCGTCGCGCATCCAGCGCCGGATCGACCACCGCTATCTCGACGTGCGGGCCGATCTCGCGGGACGAGGCGCTGCGGCTCGCCGTCGAGGCGCGCGACGCAGCGGCGCCCGCTCTCGATCGGGCTGCTCGGCAACGCGGCGTCGCTCGTGCCGCAGCTGCTGGCCAACGACGCGCCGATCGACATCGTCACCGACCAGACGTCCGCGCACGACCCGCTGTCCTACCTGCCGATCGGCGTCGAGTTCGACGACTGGCACGACTACGCCGCGCGCAAGCCCGAGGAGTTCACCGGACGCGCCCGCGCATCGATGGCCCGGCACGTCGAGGCGATGGTCGGCTTCCTGGACCGCGGGCGCCGAGGTCTTCGACTACGGCAACTCGATCCGCGGCGAGGCGCAACTGGCCGGCTATTCCCGGGCGTTCGCGTTTCCCGGGTTCGTGCCCGCCTACATCCGCCCGCTGTTCTGCGAGGGGCGCGGGCCGTTCCGCTGGGCGGCGCTCTCCGGCGACCCGCGCGACATCGCCCGAACCGACCAGGCGGTGCTCGACCTGTTCCCCGAGAACGAGTCGCTGCACCGCTGGATCAGGCTGGCGGCCGAGCGCGTCCACTTCCAGGGCCTGCCCGCACGCATCTGCTGGCTCGGCTACGGCGAGCGCGATCGCGCCGGGCTGGCGTTCAACGACCTGGTCGCCTCCGGCGAGATCAGCGCGCCGATCGTCATCGGGCGCGACCACCTCGACTGCGGATCGGTCGCCTCGCCGTACCGCGAGACCGAGGCGATGCCCGACGGCTCGGACGCGATCGCCGACTGGCCGCTGCTGAACGCGCTGGTCAACACCGCGAGCGGGGCAACCTGGGTGTCGATCCACCACGGCGGCGGCGTCGGGATGGGCCGCTCGATCCACGCCGGGCAGGTCACCGTCGCCGACGGCACGCCGCTGGCCGCGGCCAAGCTCGAACGCGTCCTCACCAACGACCCGGGCATGGGCGTCATCCGGCACGTCGACGCGGGCTATGAGCGCGCCGCCGAGGTGGCCGACGAGCGCGGCGTCCGGGTGCCGATGCGCGAGGCCTGAGCCGGCGCCCGGCTAGCGGGCGGCGCCGTTCACGGTGAGCATGATCGAGTACACCGACGTCGATGCGCAGATGAACAGGCGATTGCGCTTCGGCCCGCCGAACTCGACGTTGGCCGCCATCTCCGGCAACCGGATCTTGCCGATCAGCGTGCCGTCCGGCTCGAAGCAGTGCACGCCGTCTCCGGCCGCAATCCAGATGCGCCCGGTCGTGTCGAGCCGGAAGCCGTCGAAACTGCCGATCGAGTTCGTCGCGAATACGTCGCCGCCGGTGAGTGCGTTGCCCTTCACGTCGAATGCGCGGACATGGTTGGCGCGGCTATCGGCGATGTAGAGCCGCTGCCCGTCCGGTGCGAAGCCGATGCCGGTCGGACGCAGGAAGTCGTCGGCGACGATCTGGCACTCGCCGCTTGCCGGGTCGACGCGGTAGACGTGGCAGGCGCCGATCTCGCTCTCGGCCCGGATGCCCTCGTAGTCGCTGTCGATTCCGTAGGACGAGTCGGTAAACCACACCGCGCCGTCGTCGGTCACGACGAGGTCGTTCGGGCTGTTGAGGCGCTTGCCCTGGTAGCGATCGGCAATGACGGTGGTCGACCCGTCGTGCTCGGTTCGGGTGATGCGCCGGTTGCCGTGCTCGCAGCTGAGCAGCCGGCCGTGCGCATCGCGGGTGTTGCCGTTCGTGTAGCCGGCGGGCTGGCGGAAGACGCCGGTCGTGCCGGTCGTCTCGTCCCAGCGCAGCATGCGGTCGTTGGGGATGTCGCTCCAGACGAGGTAGCGCCCGGCCGGGAAGTACGCCGGGCCCTCGGCCCACCGGCAACCCTGGTACAGCTTCTCGACGGCGACGTCGCCTTCAAGGCGCGCGAAGCGTTCGTCGAGGACCTCGTAGGCGTCGAGCTCGATCTGTGCCATGCCAACCTTCCTGAATCTCATCGGATGATTTGCTAGTTCTACCGATTGTGATTCGGTAGAGTCAAGCGAATGGACGATGTTGATCGTGCGCTGCTGGCTCAGCTGCAACGCGACGCCACCCAGGCCTACGCCGCGCTCGGCGAGGCCGTCGGGCTCTCGGCGGGGGCCACGCACGATCGCGTGCGCAAGTTGCGCGAGCGCGGCATCATCCGGCGCACGACCGTCGACGTCGACCCGGCGGCCGTCGGGCGCGGCGTCCTCGCCTTCGTGCTGATCGACGCGAATGCGTGGATGGGCGACGCCGGCGACGAGCTTGCCAAGATCACGGCGATCGAGGAGGCCCACGTCATCGCGGGCGCCGCGTCGGTGCTCGTGAAAGTTCGCACCGCCAGCACGGACGACCTGCAGGCCGCGCTACGGCAGATCTTCGCCATCGACGGCGTAACCGGCACGCAGGCCATCGTCGTGCTGGAGACGTTCTTCGAGCGGGCACCTGACCCGATCGTGCAACTCTCGGCCTCGCCACGACGCAAGAGGTTGCACGATCGCGGCTAAGTGCCGACTCAGTAAACGTGCACGGTGGCCGTCGCACTCGATGCGGCCGAGTAGGTGCTGCTGGCCACGACCCGTGCCTGGTAGACGACGCTCACCGATGGCGAACGCCTGACCGTGACGAGCCCGTAGTTCGACGCCGTGTACCGGCCGACCCGCAGCCACGCGCCCTGGTACACGTGCTGCCACAACTCGATGGTCGCTCGAGGCAGTGGGGCGCCCGTGCGGGCACTCACGGCACGCATGCCGACGACGACAGACTGGCCGCGCCGGATCGCCGTTGCTGACGTGCTGATGCGGGCCGCCGAGGCTGGCAGGACCCTGACCAGGGCAGACGCGGAAACCGCACCGCCCCATACCGCCGTGGGCGCCACCCGAATCGTGTACCGCATCGTCTCGCTCGGCCTGCGGGTGAACACCGCTACGCCGGATCCGTTTGCGTACGCCCGTTGCTGCACCTGGTCCGGCTGGCCCGCGGTGTGACCGACCAGTTCGACCAGCGCGCCCGCAACCGGTGCGCCGTTGATGCCCTGCGAGATATGCCCGCTGATGTTCACCGTGGTGCCGGCCTTGATGCCCATCGCGGAGACGCCGATTCGCGCGGTTGTCGGCGCGCGCCCGCTGGTCAGCTCGCGCAACTGGGTGTGGAAGCCGGCCGCCCAACTGGTGTAAGCGCCACTCATCCACAAGACGTTAATTTCGCCGGGCGGTCCCCATGGAACGACCGGGCGCACGTTCTTCTGCGTCAGATCTTGCGGAAGGACAGCCTGCCGGGAGGCCGTGCCGTCGTCGGCGACCGTCCACTGTTCGATCTCCCACACGCCGGAGGTCGGCGTCGTCTCCCGGGACAGGTACACCGTGCCCGGACTGTTGCGGTCGATGTCCGCGGCACCCGAGTAGGACGGGTCCCTGGTCTCGATCGGCCCGCCGGCATCGGTGATGCCCGAATCCGCCCAGGCAGTGCCGGTCCAGCGCGTGTACCGGTACAGCGCGTCCGCATGCGTCGGGTAGGTCGAGTACACGATGATCGGGTTCAGGTTCGCATCGAACGCTGTCGCCTCGATCCAGGCGGGGGCGTTGCCTGGGTCCTGGTACACGAGGCCACCGCTCGCCGGATCGGCGGCGAGCCAGCCCGTGTGCGCGGCACCGGTGTGCGGGGCGCCGCCAGTGCCGCCGGCAATCGTCGGATCGAGGACCGTCACCGGCGCACCGTCCGGAGTCCGCAGCACGCCGCCCTTCAAGGTCATCTCGTAGACCGGGTTCGGCGAGAGCTCATCCGGGTGCCCGCCGGTGAATGCGATCGCGATCGTGTCAACGCCGTTCGTCGCGTACTTCGCGTACGGCCGAGTGAACGGCGGCGTGTGATCAGGCACCGCCACGGTGGCCGCCGTCGACCAGTGTGCGTAGTCCGTCGTCCAGGCCATGGCGGGCAGGCTGTTACCGCCGCGGAAGAACAGATACAGCCGATGCTCGGCCGACAGGTAGATCGGATTGGCGTAGGTGTAGCCAACCGCGGTGCCGGTGTTCGTCGGCACGGTCAGCTCAGGGCCGAATGTGCTGATGTCCTCGCGGTTCACCGAGATCCGGTAGTACATCGTGGTACCGGTGTGCGGCGTGTAGAACACGGCGATCCGGCCGTCCCCCAGCACGACGAGCCCCGGCGCGGCATGGTCGTCAGCCTGCAGTCGTGGGTGCAACGTGGTGTGCGTCAGCGTTGCGGTGCTGGCGTCCTGGGAGATGACGTCGATGTCGCCCGTCGAGGTCACGTAGCCGACGTAGGTGCGGTCGTGGATGCCGACATAGTGCACGGCTCGGGGATCCTGGAACCAGCACCAAGACCCGTCGGCGACAACCTCGCCATTTCGCAGAACGCCGGTCGAGGCGCCGGCGCCGCCCATCGCGAGCAGCGTCGCAGCGAGCATGCCGACGACCAGTCCGGCCGCGAGAACACGCTTGCGCAGGCAAACACACAGCTTCACGGACGTTCCCGCCACTCGTAATGGACGGTCGCGTGAGCACCCGCCAGCTTCCGACTAAACACAAAATCGACGTTAAGTGATCACATTAGAGGACCGAACGACCCGGCTCGAACGGACCTTCGGCCATCTCGTCCCGGCAGGCCCGGTGACGCGTCGCGGCACCTGTGGTGAGATCGGGTCATGCAGGCCATGCATCTCGCGTACACACCAGAGGCCAACGAACTGCTGGCCGACGATCCGCTCGCACTGCTGATTGGCATGCTGCTCGACCAGCAGATCCCGATGGAAAAGGCGTTCACCTCGCCGCACGTGTTACGCGAGCGACTCGGCGGCGCCCTCGACGCCGTCACCATTGCCGAGTACGAGCCGGCGGCGTTCGAGGAGTTGTTCCGCACCCCGCCTGCGCTGCATCGCTTCCCCGCGGCGATGGCCAAGCGGGTGCAGGAACTCGGCAAGATCATCGTCGAACGCTTCGGCGGAGACGCGGCCGCCGTATGGACGCACGCCGTCGACGGCCCCGACCTCATCCGGCGGGTGTCGGCACTACCCGGATTCGGCCCGCAGAAGGCGCAGATCTTCACCGCGTTGCTCGGCAAGCAGTTTGATGTGACACCGCCCGGCTGGCGCGAGGCGTCCGGCACCTTCGGCGATGACGGCGCGTACCGCTCGGTCGCCGACGTCGTCGATGACGCGTCACTGGCCAAGGTGCGCTCTTACAAGCAGCAGATGAAGGCGGCGGCCAAAGCCAAGTGACCGCCACACTGCTCGCCGATATCGGCCTACTGGCCACGCAGGACGCCGAACTCGGCGAGATACGCGACGCGGCAATCGTCATCGACGGCGACACCATCGCCTGGGTCGGGCCGGTGACGTCCGCGCCGGAGGCCGACCGGCTGCTCGGGCTCGGCAGCCGCACCGTCATCCCAGGGTTCGTCGACTCGCACGCGCACCTGGTCTTCCTCGGTGACCGTTCCGAGGAGTTCGCCGCGCGGATGGCCGGAATGCCTTATGCCGCAGGGGGAATCCGGGTCACGATGTCCGCCACGCGCGCCGCGCCCGACGTCCTGCTCCGCCGCAACGTCGAGCGGCTGGCCGCCGAGTTGTTGCGCGCCGGCGTGACGACGTTCGAGTGCAAGTCCGGCTACGGCCTGGACGTCGCAACCGAGCAGCGGTCGCTGCGCATCGCCGGCGAGTTCACGCCGGAGACGACCTTCCTCGGCGCGCACGTGGTTCCGCCCGACACGCCCCGCGACGAATACGTCGCCCTCGTATGCGGTCCGATGCTCGACGCGTGCGCGCCACACGCCCGGTGGATCGACGCATTCTGCGAACAGGGCGCATTCGATGCTGACGAGACGCGTGCTGTGTTACGCGCTGGCCTCTCGAACGGGCTCGACGCACGCGTGCACGCCAACCAATTGAGCGCAGGGCCAGGCGTGCAGATCGCCGTCGAGATGGGGGCGGCGAGCGCCGACCACTGCACCCACCTCACCGACGCCGACGTGGACGCCCTCGCCGGATCGTCCACGGTCGCGACGCTGCTGCCGCTCGCAGAGTTCTCCACCCGCTCCGCTTACCCGGACGCATCACGCCTTCTCGCCGCTGGGGTCGTGGTCGCTCTGGCCACGGACTGCAATCCCGGCTCGGCGTATTCGACGTCCATGCCGCTCGCGATCGCCCTTGCCGTAAGGGAAATGCGGATGTCGCCCGCCGAGGCGGTGTGGGCCGCGACGGCTGGCGGCGCCGCAGCGCTGCGCCGCGACGACGTCGGGGTCATCGCTCCCGGCCGGCGTGCCGACCTGCTCGCGCTCGACGCGCCGTCCTACGTTCACCTCGCCTACCGCCCGGGAGTGCCACTTGTCGCGCAGGTATGGCGCGGCGGTCACCAGGTCATCTGACTAGCCTCTTGTAATCATGTAATCTGCACGCTATGACCGAGACGCTCTACGAGCACGCAGGCCATGAAGAAGGCCTGCACCGAGTCATCGCCTACTGGTATCCGACGGTGCTCGCGGACCCTGTACTCAAGCCGCTCTTCGGCGAGGGCCGGCCCACACACGTCGATCACCTGACCGCGTTCTTCAGCGAGGTCTTCGGCGGGTCGACCCGCTACACCGACGACCTCGGCGGCTTCCCCGCGCTGCTCGCCGCTCACCGTGGCCTGCGCATTTCCGAGCAGCAGCGGCAGCGGTTCGTCGAACTGTTCCTGGCGGCGGCGGACGCGGTGGGGTTGCCCGCCGACGAGCCGTTTCGGACGGCGCTGACCCGCTACCTCGAATTCGGCACCGAGGTCGCGCTCGTCAACTCGCATGCGCAGGACGACACCGACCTGCACGATTGCCAGGTGGTGCCGCAGTGGGACTGGCACACGACCTGACTGTGTCAGCGACGCCGTGACGGGGCCCGGCACCACTATCGGCGAGCAAACCCGATCGTGATCACCGGCAGTTTGCGCACCGCCCGCGGTCTACTACCCGCAGGTGATCACGAGCAACGAGCCCGCCAGCTAGCGAACTCCGGCGGTGGTTACCCGCTTGGCGCTCAAGCCGGCGGTTGGCGTCGAGTCGGTGCGCAGGTCGGTCGAGACTGGCAGGCGCTGGAGGTTGATTGCCGCGCTGCTCGACAAGGCGGTGCGCAGTGCCTGCCAGGATTCATTGGCGGTCAGGTACCCGCTCGGGGTGCAGCCGCTGCCGGCGCTCTGGCATGCGGCGAACTCGCTGAGCGATCCCACGAAGTCGATGCGGTCAGCGCCTGACGCGTGCGAGAGCGAGATGTACTTCCACTGCGTTGCGTTCACCGGGTAGTAGATCTGCGGCAGCGCCAGGATCCGCGTCGGCGAGATGCCGTGCGCCAGGTTGTAGAGGTTGCCCTGCGTCCAGCCGAAACTGCAGGTGCCGCCGACGTCGGTGCTGGGGCAACCGCTCGCGGCGCCCACGAACACGTACGGCGCCGGGGTGGCCGCCAGAAACGCTCTCGTCCATGCCTCGGCCTCGGCCTCGGTACCGGTGAAGTCCGGCTCGATGTCGTTGGCGCCGGCGATCACGATGCCCTCGTGGCCTGCCGCGTGCGCCGCCATCGGGTCGATGACGCTGTCGGCCCAATCGGTCGCGGCGGCACTGTCGCGCAGCTTGCCGTCGTTGTTCGTCGCGACCGTGATGAACGTCGGGTCGGGGCTGGTGCGGCAGTTGACATACCCGTCGACGTAGCCGTTGAGAGCTGTGAGGAGCTGCGCGTCGGTCAGCAGCGTGGACGTCGCCGATAGTTCGACGCCGCGCACGCCGTTCACCATGACCTGCCCGCCGATGTCGAGCAGGATCAGGTGCTGCGACCCGGGAGCATCATGCTGCGCGTCGGCACAGCCCGCACCGTTCATCACGGATGCATCGGTCGAGCCGCCGGTCAGGTTGCGCACGTAATGGCTCGTCGATGTCGCCAGCGCGTGCGGGTCGGCGCGGTAGTAGCCAGCCACGTCGGCCACGAGGTCGGTCGAGGTGGGCGAGTTGTTCGCCAGCTCGACCTTCCCGTCAGCGCCGACCGGGGCGACCACCAGGTTGACCGAGATCTGCCCCACCGCATAGTTGAGGTTGGCGACGCCCGGTTTGGCTTGACCATCGCCCCAGACGGTGACGGTTCCGGTGCCGGACGGCGCCACAGCGGTCACGCTGAGCACGACGGCGCCGATGTTCGTGGTCGGCAGTCCAGCGCGACCGGCCACCTGCACGGTCACGGTGCCGCGCCCGGCGACTCGTGCCTTCGGCGCCCCTACGCCGGAGCGGGTGTCCAGCAGCCGGGCCGGAGTCACCGGCGCGAACACACCCGCGGCAGCCGGCGTGCCCGCGAGCACGTAGCCGAAGACGTCGGCGACGAGCTGCACCGTCCCGCTGGACTTGTTCGCGAAATCGACGACGCCTCCGCTGCCGACCCGAGCCATCACCAAGGTGCCCGAAGTCTTGCCGGCCGCGAAGCTGAGTTGGGAAACACCAGGTTGCGTCGTCCCGGCAGGCCATACCGCGACCGACCCATTTCTGGTCGGCGAGATCGCGTCGACGTTGAGCAACACGGCCGCGACGTTCGCCGCTGGGACGCCTCCTTGACCGGTGACGTGCAGGCCGAGCGTGTTCGACGGCCCGACCGCTGCCTTCGGCGCACCGATGCCGGACCGGGTGTCGAGCAGCCGGGCAGGTGTCAGCGGTTGCATGGCACCGGCGTCCTGCACGGTGCCTCCGCGGTAGTAGCCGGACAGGTCGCCGACGAGCTGCACGGTGCCCGATGAACTGTTGATCAACTCGGTCTTACCGTCCTGGCTGAGTGGTGCCAGAACGAGGTTGGCCAGGCTCACGCCGTTGACGAACGTGATGACTGACGTTCCCGGGCCGGTGTCGCCGCTTGCCCGAACCTTGACCGTGCCGTGTCCTGCCGGGCTGACTGCCGTCACGACCAGCAGGGCAGCCGAGACGTCCGCCCCCGGCACTTCCCCTCGTCCGCTGACCTGTACGACGACCGACCCGCCGGGCGCGACAGCAGCCCTGGCCGCACCGAGTCCGGTTCGCGTGTCGAGCAGCCGAGTGGGCGCGACTGCGCCGTATGCACCAGGCAGCGAGGCGACAGGTGTCGGTTGCGGCATCGGCGCCGTCGCCGCACCGGCCGGCCGGCTGTTCACCGATACGGCAACCGCCGTAGCGGCAGCAAGACCAAGCACGGCCGAGGCGACTGCAAGTGTCCGGTGGATTGGCATCGACGCGAAGCTCCCTCTTCATACAAAGCAGACGTCGCAGCCTAACGAGTCGATGCCGGACGCTGGCGCTGCGCTCCGGGTGAACGCAGGGGTCGGGCGACGCGATAGCCGCCTATGTCGCGGTGATGTGCTCGGGACGCACCGGCACCCGGCGCAGTGGCATGCCGCTCGCCGCCCGGATCGCCGCCACGATCGCCGGCGTGGACGAGATAGTGGGCGGCTCGCCCACGCCACGCAAGCCATATGGTGCATGCGGATCGGCGAGTTCGAGCACGTCCACGTTCATGGGCGGCATGTCGAGGATGGTGGGCAGCAGGTAGTCGGTGAACGACGGGTTCCTGAGCACGCCGTCGACTATCTGGATCTCTTCCATCAGCGCGAGGCCCAGGCCCTGCGCAGTGCCCCCGTGGATCTGCCCCAACACCGCCTGCGGATTCATGGCTCGGCCGACGTCCTGTGCAGTCGTGATTTCGACGACCTTCACCAGTCCGAGTTCGGTATCGACATCGACAACCGCGCGATGTGCCGCGAACGCGTACTGGACGTGCGCATTTCCCTGCCCGGTAAGGGGATCCAGCGCTGCGGTCGGCCGATGACGCCACACAACCGTCTCGTCGATCGGCGCAGTCAGGCCGGTTAGTTCCATACGCCCCCGTACGGCCGCGCACGCGGCTCGCACCGCACCGCCGGTGACGTAGGTCTGGCGCGACGCCGATGTCGATCCCGCCGAACCGATCGACGTGTCGGGCGGCATGAGCACCACGCGCTCGACGCCGAGCTCGGTGCGCACGATCTGGGCGATGACCGTGACGAGACCCTGCCCGACCTCGGCTGCGGCCGTCTGCACCGACGCGACCGGTTCGCCGTTGACCAACTCGAGGCGGAGCCGGACGGTCGAGAAGTCGTCGAATCCCTCGGAGAATCCGACGTTCTTGATGCCAATGCCGTACCCAATACCTCGGCGTACGGATTCGCCGTGCGTGGCATTCGACGCGCCACCCGGAAGATCGAGCACGTCGCGATCACTCCCGGCCGCCATGGGCAGCGGCGCCGACGACACGCGGCGCAGCAACTCGGCGACCGGGGCGGCCGAATCGATCACCTGCCCGGTAGGCATGACCGACCCCTCATGCACCGCATTGCGGATGCGCAGTTCGACCGGGTCCAGCCCGCAAGCGTCGGCCAGCCGATCCATCTGCGACTCGTACGCGAAGCAGGCCTGCACGGCGCCGAACCCGCGCATCGCCCCACACGGCGGGTTGTTCGTGTAGGCGACGCGACAATCCATCGTGAGGTTCGGCACTTCGTACGGGCCGAAGCCGAGAGTTGCCGCGTTCGCCGCGACCGCGGTCGACGAGGACGCGTACGCGCCGCCGTCAAGAACAATCGATGCCCGGACGTATATCAGCTGGCCCTCGCTCGAAGCACCGTGTTCGTAACGCAACACGGCCGGGTGCCGGTGCACGTGCCCGTAGAAGGATTCTTCGCGGCTGTAGACCATCTTCACCGGGCGGTTCGTGCGCAGCGCCAGCAGGCACGCGTGCGCCTGCATCGACACGTCCTCGCGGCCGCCGAACGCGCCGCCGACGCCTGCCAGCGTGAAACGCACCTTCTCCTCGGGCAGGTCGAGCGCGACGGCGACCTGCGACCGGTCGGCGTGCAGCCACTGGGTGGCAATGAAAAGCTCGACCCCACCGTCCTCGGCGGGCACCGCAAGCCCCGACTCGGGGCCGAGGAACGCCTGATCCTGCATGCCGACCTCGTACTCGCCGGTCACGACGACCGGAGCCGTCACGTCCGGGGAGCCGCGTTCGATGTGCACGCGCCGGAGCACGTTGCCGTCGATGCTGTGGCCCGGCACCGGCGTCCGGTGCACCAAAGGCGTGCCTGGCTCGATCGCGGCAACAGCATCAGTCACCGGCGGCAGAATCTCGTAGGCAACCGCGATCTTCTTGCATGCCTGCCGGGCAATCTCTGGATGATCAGCCGCCACGATCGCCACCGGCTCGCCCTCGTAGCGCACTTCTGTCTCGGCCAGGACGGGCTGATCGGCGATCTCCAGCCCATAGCGGTTGCGGCCCGGCACGTCGTCGCAGGTGAGCACGACATGGACGCCCGGCGTCTTGATCGCCTCGGTGACGTCGATGCCTGCGATGCGGGCGCGCGGATGCGGGCTGCGCAGCGTGGCTCCCCACAGCATGTTGTCGAGCCACATGTCGGACGAGTACGCGAACTCGCCGCGAACCTTGTGCACGCCGTCTGGCCGCGCGGCGTCGGTGCCGATCCCGCCGGCGACCTCCGTCTTCGTCGCGGTCATCGGTCGAGGATCCGTCCGCTCGCCGCCGCCGCCGCGCGGGCGAGCCGGGCAGCGTCTGCGGTGGCGAGCGTGTCGTGCTCGACGACCGCCCGGCCGTTGACGAGGAGCAACTCGAGCGGCGCGCCACCTCCGAAGGCCAGCGTCCACACGGGATCCACCCCGCCGCCACCGAGCCCGTCGACGCGCCACACGGCCACGTCAGCGAGCTTTCCGACTTCCAGCGAGCCCAGTTCGCCGGCACGTCCCAGGCATCGCGCGCCGCCGATCGTGGCGATTTGCAAGGCTTCGCGCGCCGTGAGCGACTCTGGACCGCCCCGTAGGCGAGCGACCAGCAACGCCGCCTGCAGTTCCGCGACCAGCCGGTTCGCCTCGTTGGACGCCGACCCATCCACTCCCATACCCACCGGTACGGAGGCATCGATCAGTTCGCGGACGCGCGCGCTTCCCGCGCCCAGCCGGCCATTCGAGGTCGGGCAGTGCGCGACGCCGGTGCGCGTCTCGGCAAAGCGTTTGATCGCGTCGTCGGCCAGGTGGACGCAGTGCGCGAGCCACACGTCATCGCCCAGCCAACCAAGGTCATCGACGTAATCAGCGGGAGTTTTACCATATGCGGCAAGGCAGAACTGCTCTTCGTCAACCGTCTCGGCCAGGTGGGTGTGCAGCCGCACGCCCTTGCGGCGCGCCAGGTCTGCCGACTCGCGCATGAGTTCGCCCGTGACGCTGAACGGCGAGCATGGCGCGACGGAGATGCGGGTCATCGCGTCGAACGAGTGATCGTGCCAGCGGTCGACCGCAGCCTCAGTCGCAGCGAGGATCGCGTCGCGGTCCTCGACGACCGAGTCCGGCGGCAGGCCGCCCTTCGACTCACCGAGATCCATCGACCCGCGGGTCGGATGGAAGCGGACGCCGATCTCGCCGGCTGCAACGATCTCGGCTTCGAGGCAGTCACCTGCGTCGTGCGGGAACACGTAGTGGTGGTCGGTGCTTGTCGTACACCCGGACAGCGCCAGCCAGCCCAGGTTGGCCGCCGCCGCAGCATGAACGGCCTCGGCGTCGATGCGAGCCCAGATCGGGTAGAGCGTGGTCAGCCATCCGAACAGCGTGCTGTCCTGGGCGATGCCACGGGTCAGCCACTGGTAGAGGTGATGGTGGGTATTCACCAGGCCGGGTGTGACCAGGCAACCGCTGCCGTCGAGAGCCGGTGCGTCTCGATAGTGCGCCGGTGGCGCCCCACCGCCGACAGCCGCGATCCGGTTGCCGTCGAGCACGACGTGCCCACTGGCGTACTCGGTGTTCGCGGCGTCGACCGTCGCGATGTATGCATTCTCGATGACGATCATGGCGAAACAACCCGCTCCGTCGGCGCGCGCCGTGCCGCAGCCAGACGCACTGCCGCGATGATCGACTCGTAACCCGTGCATCGGCACAGGTTTCCGGCCAGCGCTTCTCGAATGTCCACAGTGGACGGTGCGGCGTCGCGGGCGAGCAGTTCGTGGGTAGCGACGATCAGGCCCGGAGTGCAGAAGCCGCACTGCACCGCGCCTGCGTCGAGGAACGCCTGCTGTACCGGGTCGAGCTCGCCGGCCGAGCCGAGGCCCTCAACCGTGACGACCTCGCGGCCCTGCACCTGCCCCGCCGCAACAAGGCACGCGCACACGGTCTCGCCGTCGAGGTAGACGGTGCACGAACCGCACTCGCCCTGCTCGCACGCGTTCTTGCTGCCCGGTAGACCCATTCGCTCACGCAGGACGTAGAGCAGGCTCTCGCCTTCCCACACGTCATCGACCTGACGTTGCTCGCCGTTCACTGTCATGTTCACGCGCACTGCCGGTACTCCTCCCACGCCCAGGTGAGGGTTCGGCGAGCGAGCACTGCCAGCGCGTGACGCCGGTAGGCGGCGGTGCCGCGGACGTCGTCGATGGGCGACGTGGCATCGGCCACCAGTTGCCCGAAGCGCAGCACCATCGCCTCGCTGAGCGGAGCGCGGTTCTCCCAGTCGAGTTGGTCGGCCACGAGCGCCTCCGCAGCCAGGGACCGGCGCGGCGTCGGCGCGGCCGAACCGATGCCGGTGCGCACCGTTCGGTCGGCCACGTGCAGCGCGACGCAGAACGAGCACACCGCGATGACCATCGCGTTACGCGTGCCGATCTTGGCGAAGTGACAAGGGCCGGTATCCAGCGGCACCCGGACCGCGCGGATCAGCTCGTCCGGCTCGAGCGCCGACCGCTTCACCCCGACGTAGAACTCGTCAATCGGGATGGAACGTGCGCCCCTCGTCGACGCGACCTCGACGGTGGCATCGAGGGCGAGCAGAACGGGATGGGTGTCGCCGGCGGGCGATGCCGAGGCGAGGTTGCCACCCAGCGTTCCCCGATTGCGGATCTGCGGTGAGCCGACGGTGCGTGCTGCCGTGGCAAGGCCCGGCAGGCGAGTGCCCAACTCGTCGATGAGCCTGCTGTACGGAACTCCCGCTCCGATGACAGCGGCCGCCGCCTCGGTGCTCCAGCGAGTCAGCTCGCCGATCGGGTTGAGGTCGAGCAATGCCTCGGGCCTGCGCCGGTCGAAGTTGATCTCGACCATGACGTCGGTGCCCCCGGCGATCGGCAGCGCCGCAGGCATGGCCGCCTTCATCTCCAAGGCGTCGGCCCAGGTCGTCGGGCGTGCGAACTCCACGAAAACACCCCCGACAGCGACGATAACCGCCAGACCAGCAGGCTCAGGCGGGCAACATCTGCCACGCCGGCACGACCCGGCTCGTCAGCTACGTCCAGGCGAGGCCTGCGTCCGGGGCGTCGTCGGCCAGGATGTGACCCTCGATGAGCCCGTACGGCCGGTCCGCGGCGAAGTAGACCTCATCGTCGTTGGTCAGCCCGAAAGGCTCGAGATCGACCAGGAAGTGATGCTTGTTCGGCAACTCCAGGCGGACCTCGCAGATCGCTGGAACGGCCGCCAGCACGGCCGAGCCCATCGCGTACAGCGTCTGCTGCAGCGAGTAGCTGTAGGTGCCCACGAACGCGTCGAGCAGCGCCTGCCGCGCCCCGGCGAAGGCGCCGGCCCAGTCCGCATCGGGCGTGCGCATCCGCCATTGCGCATTCACCTCGGTGGCGAGCACACGTTCGGTGGTTTCGGCGAGTGTCGTATACGCGTCGCGGGCGAAACCCCAGAACTCCGAGTCTGTCGTGTTCATCAGCACGAGGTCCCGCAGCCCGCCGACGACGGTCACTCCGTCGTGCGCGTCGTGGACCGCGACGCAGGTACGCACCTCGCCGCCACGCCGTGCGAACGAGTGCGGGCCGAGCCGCGACCAGCCGTACTCGTCGACCGCAATCCGGGCGCGATAGATCGACGGCGCCGTGTCGACGAAATGTGCCGCGAGCGCAAGCGCGAACGTCTCCGGTTCGACCCCGCCGAGCCGCTTAGCGAAGGCGTACGCCGTGTTCTTCTGAGTGTCGGTGGGCAGGACCTTGTCGTTCGCGCCGGACAGGTGCACCGCAGCCATGTCACCCGATAGCGCCATCGAGACATTCCAGTCGCGTAGCTCGTGCTGCTCACCACGCGTCACGCGCACGACCCGAACCTCGGACTTGCCGTAGCGATTCGGGCCCAGCATCACGACCCCCGGTACGTCGAGTAGGCGAACGGGCTGAGCAGTAACGGGACGTGATGATGCGCGGCCGCCTCGCGTACCCGGAACGTGACGACCACCTCCGGGTAGAACGTGTCGACCCGCAGGTAGGTCTCAGTGTCGAACCGCAGGCGGTAGATACCGGGCTCGACCGCACCAGCGAAGTCGACGACCCGCCCGTCGCGGTCGGTGACACCGGCGGCCAGCAGCGTGCCGTCGACCCGCTCCAAGCGCACACCGACGCCGGCGGCGGGCCCGCCGCGCACCGCATCGAGGACGTGCGTCGACACGGTCACCTGAACTCTCCCTTCCTCGATCGTGCAACGTTCGGCGTCGTGGGGACGCCCAGGGTTGCCCGATCGGCCGCTACAACCCGGTCAGCGAAAGGCCTTCGCCAGCCGCAGCCGCACGATCTTCATCAACTCGCGCCGAACGACGTCCTGCTCCATCTCGGGCGAGTTCGCGAGTCGTGCTCGCAGCGCGGCAAGCATCTGTGCCGCGGACAGCCCCGTCGCGCTGATCAGGAAGACATGCCCGAACCGTTTCTCGTAGGCGACGTTGCCCTCGCGAAGTGCGGCCTTGACGTCGGGCTCGGTCAGCTGCGCGCCAGACTGCTCCTGCCTGGACCAGGCGTCCTCGCGCCGCTGCGCCAGGCTGCGCTCGCCGATGCGCGGGTGCGCCGCAAGCGCCTCCGCCACATCTGGCCAGGCGAGGTCAGCTAGCACCGCGTCGGACGCGCCGACGAGAGATCCGAGGCTTCCGTAAGGTCGGCCGTTGATGATCTGGCTGATCCAGCGACGGCTCGCGCAACAGGGCAGCAGTTCAGCCGCCGCGTCGGTTACGGGCACTTCGTCGAAATCCGCCATGCTTGCCGGTGCGACCACCGCGCCACGCTATCGCCTGACGCCGGATATGGAGAGGGGAAGGAGCCGACGGGCTCCTTCCCCTCTCGCGCGTGAGAACGTCGGGGGGGTAACGCCCCACGCGTGGCGCCAGCAGTTGTAGGTCTCCATGCAACTGAGCAGGCTCGGCGATTGTTCAATCAGGTCGTGGTTCCTAGGAAGGGGGCAGAAAGGTGCAGCAACTTGCGCGGCAGCAACTTGCGCGCGCAGATACGGCCATTTCGGCGCATCGAGTCGTCACACCGGAGGGTGAGCGGCCCGCGACGGTCGTCGTGCGCGATGGTCGGATCGTCTCCGTCACCACCGCCTCGGACGCTCCGGCCGACGTCACCATCTCCGCACGACACGCGTTACTGCCCGGTCTGGTCGACAGCCACGTCCACGTGAACGAGCCAGGCCGCACAGAGTGGGAGGGCTTCGCCGCCGCGACGGCCGCGGCCAGCGCCGGCGGCGTCACCACCATCGTCGACATGCCGCTCAACAGCGTGCCGCCGACCACCACGGTCGCCGCACTGCGCGCCAAGCAGGCCGCAGCCCGCGGCCGCGTGTACGTCGACACGGCCTTCTGGGGCGGCGCCGTCCCCGGAAACCTCGACGATCTGGAGCCGATGCACGATGCGGGCGTCGTCGGGTTCAAGTGCTTCCTGCTGCCCTCCGGTGTCGACGATTTCCCGCCCCTCGACCCGGCCGGCCTGCGCGCAGCCACGCGACGCATCGCATCGTTTCGCGGCCTGCTGATCGCGCACGCGGAGTCGGCCGCCGAAGTCGGCCCGATCCGCGGCCCGACATACCGCGACTTCGTCGAATCGCGCCCGCCCGCCGCCGAAACCCGCGCGATCGCCGCGCTGATCGAAGCGGTGCGCGACTCGGGCTGCCGCGCCCACGTCGTCCACCTCTCTGCGGCAGACGCGCTGCCGCAGATCGCGGCCGCGAAGGCCGAGGGCCTGCCCATCACCGTCGAGACCTGCCCGCACTACCTGACGCTCACCGCCGAGCAGATTCCCGACGGCGCAACGCAGTTCAAGTGCTGCCCGCCCATCCGCGACGCGGCGAATCGTGAGCGGCTCTGGGACGGCCTGCGCGACGGCGTCATCGACTGCATCGTGTCCGATCATTCGCCCTGCCCGCCGGAACTCAAGCGAGGCGACTTCGCGTCCGCGTGGGGCGGCATCTCGTCCGTCCAGCTCGGCCTCGCCGCCGTGTGGACCGAGGCGTCACGGCGCGGGTTCTGCCTCGCGGACGTCGCCCGGTGGATGTCACGTGGTCCGGCGACGCTCGCCGGATTGGCGGCCAAGGGAGCGATCGCGCCCGGCTACGACGCCGACTTCGCCGTCTTCGCTGCGGACGAGACGTGGGTGGTCGACCCTGCCCGGCTTCGACACCGGCACCCGGTTACCCCGTATGCCGCCACTACGCTGCTCGGAGTGGTGCATGAAACCTGGCTGCGTGGTGAACGGATCAGCGGCGAGCCCCGCGGGCTCCTGCTCCGTCGGACCAGCGCGTGACCAGCGTTGAGCAGTGGCCCGACCTCGCCAGCCGGGCGCTCGGCGGCACCGTCATCTGGGCGAACGACGAGTTCTTCGCCGGCGCCGAGAACCTCATCACGCCAGGCCCGGCCGACCACGATCGTTCCGCGTACGGCCCGCGCGGAAAGGTCTACGACGGCTGGGAGACCCGGCGCCGACGTGAACCCGGCGCCGACTGCGTGATCATCCGTCTCGGGGTCGCCGGCGTCGTGCGCGGCGTGGTCGTCGACACCGCCCACTTCACCGGCAATTACCCGCAGTTCGCCGCCGCTGAGGGCACCTGCCTGCTCGGTTACCCGAGCGCGGACGAGGTGCGCGCCGCCGGGTGGGCGCCGCTCGCCGCCAAGGCACCCCTGCGGGGCGACACTCGCAACGCCCTGCCCGTCGCGGGTCCCGACCGGCTCGTCACCCATCTGCGGCTGACGATCTACCCGGACGGCGGCGTCGCCCGGCTCCGGGTCCATGGCGAGGTGGTGCCCGATCCTCGGCGCCTCGGCGCCCGCGTCGACCTTGCTGCAACGGTGCACGGTGGGCGGATCATCGACTGCAGCAACATGTTCTACGCATCGCCGGCCAACGTGCTGGCGCCCGGACGAGCAGCCGTCATGTCCGACGGCTGGGAGACCGCCCGTCGGCGCGACGACGGCAACGACTGGCTCGTGGTGGCCCTCGCCGCCCCGGGCGTGCTGCACGACGCCGTCATAGACACGTCACGATTCGTCGGCAACGCGCCGGGCTGGGCCAGGCTCACCGATGCCGACACCGGCACCGAACTGCTGGCCCGAACGCCACTGCTGCCTGACACCGAGCACCGGTTCCGGCTGCGCCAGGCCGTTTCTGTCGAACGCGTCCGCCTCGACATCTACCCCGACGGCGGCATTTCTCGCCTGCGCCTGAACGGATCCGTGCCAGACGCGGCCCGGCCGACGGTCGCGCAGCGGTGGTCGTCGCTGCTACCGGCCGACCAGCACGTCGCCGCCGACGAGTTCTTCGACTAGACAGATCGGCTGCGCATGCCAGACGGAGTGGCCGTTTCCGGACAGCGGCGACGACTTCGACGGCTCGTGGGCAGCCTGCGCGCGAACATCAGCGTCGGCGTGCGTTATCTCGACGCATGGCCCGGTGGCAACGGCGCCGCCGCCCTCGATAACCTGATGGAGGACGCCTCGACCGCCGAGATCTCCCGCTCGCAAATCTGGCAGTGGATACACGGCGGCGCCCGGCTCGCTGACACGGGCGAGGTCGTCACGCCCGATCTGGTTCGCGCCATCCTGGACGAGTCCGGCTTCAGCGGCGATGCGCGGACAGTGTTCGAGCAGGTCGCCCCGGCCGACGACTTCGCGACGTTCCTCACCCTGCCGGCGTATGACCTGATCGATTGACGCTGGGCGCAGTCGGGCCCGTGAGTGGTCCGTGAGGAACTCCGTGAGGAGCGCGCTCAGGTGCTACCCGGACGCGCTGAGCAGGCGTCTGATCAATACGTGGTCATCGCCAACTTCGTCATCGCGATACTCATCGCGAGCCTGCTCGGGTTCGTGATCATCGACGTGCTCGCCCGCTCGCTTGCCCGCGACGACGCCAAGGCAGCGAAGCGCGACACCCGCGTCTGACGGTCAGACGCCGGCGAAGGCGTTCGCCCGCAGCGTCTCGACCCCGGCGCCCAGCTCGGCTACCCGGGCGCGATCGATCGGCAGTCCGCACCGGGCCAGCCAGTTCGCCACGATGAGGTGCCCCGCCTGGGTCAGCACCGACTCGGGGTGAAACTGCACGCCGTCGATGGGCAGCTCGGTGTGCCGCATCGACATGACGACGCCCGATGCAGTCCGCCCGTTCACGACCAGCTCGGCCGGGAGCGCAGGCTCCTCGACGACGAGTGAGTGGTAGCGGGTTGCAGTGAACGGCTGCGGCATCCCGGCCAGCACGCCGGATCCGTCGTGCTGGACCTCGCTGGTCTTTCCGTGCAGCAGCTCCGGTGCCCGAACGATCGGCGCCCCGTACACCGCACCGATCGCCTGATGTCCCAGGCAGACGCCGAACAGCGGCAGACGCCGCTCGATGCACGCCTGCACCATCGCCATACTGTTTCCGGCATCCTGCGGCGTGCCCGGGCCTGGTGAGATGAGCACGCCCGCGACGTCGAGTGAATCAAGCTCGCCCGGATGCACCGCGTCGTTGCGGCGTACCTCGACCTTGGCGCCGAGCTGGGCCAGGTACTGCACGAGGTTGTAGACGAAGCTGTCGTAGTTGTCGATGACCAGGATCTTCATGAGCTGTCACTGCCCGTTGACCGTGACGTGGCTGATGGGCAGCTTCGGCTCGACCCAGGGGAACACCAGGAAGAGCAGCAGCGCGCATGCGGCGGCGAGCAGTATCAGCGTCTGCAGGACCTTCCAGCTGACGCCGCCGGGTAGGTGCTTCCAGATCCAGACGTACATGGCTACAGGGTCCCCCCGGCGAGTTCCTTCGGCAGCTCATTTGCCACGTGCGGTACGACCCGGGCCAGCACGGCGTGCACGATCATGCGCTGGTTGGCCGTGAACTTCGGGTGACAGGTGGTCATCGTCATCAGCTTCTCGGTCGGCTTCTGCCCGACGTGGTCCGGTACCGGCGCGATGACCTGAGTATCGCTCGGGCTGACGATCTCGCGGCCCGGGACGCCGTCGCTGCCGACGTCGTTCAGATCGCCGGTCTGCGTATTGCCCCTGACTCGATAGATGTACCAGTTCGACTTCGTCTCGACCACGACGGCGTCGCCGGGACGCAGGTGGTCGAGATTCAGGAACGGCTCACCCTTGCCCACGCGGTGACCGGCCACCGCGAAGTTGCCGACCTCGCCCGGCAGAGCCGTGTGGACGTAGTGGCCCGGCCCCTTCTCCAGCGACCCGTCGTCGGTTCCCTCGACGATCGTGAAGTGATAGTCGGGCCCGAGGCGTGGCATGTAGATGTTGGCAATACCAGTGCCAACCGGAATGGTCGACTGTTTGCCGCCGGGCAGCTTGAGCCGCCCGCCAACGAGCGGGTCGTCGCCTGCGGCCCACTGTTTCTCCAGGGCGCTGTGGACCTTCGACTGCTTCGCGTGCGCGAAGATGTTCGTCACCCACAGCTCGTAGACGACGAAGAGCAGGATCACCATTCCGGCGGTGATCAGCGTCTGCCCGGTGCCACGCAGCCCGAATCGCAGCCAATCGCCGCGGGATTCCTGCGGTCTGGAAGCGCGACGCGTCCGTGCGCCGTGGCGCGGGCCGATCGGGTCCTGGTCGTCAACGCTCACTGTCGGCCTCGCTGCTCAAACTCTTCTAACGTCGTGATCATTCCGCGCTGATCGTCCTGAGGGCCACAGGGCGATGCTCGTCCACCATCGTCCTCGGTCATCTGGAACCAGCCTTCGCATAGGTTTGCCCGATCGGCCCGTCATAGGCCGGAAGCTGCACCGAATCCTGGGCCTCGACCGTGTACCCGAGGCCGTAATAGCCGGCTGCTTGTTTGAACAGTGTGACCCCCGGAGCCCGATCGAGCGAATCCTTCATCGGCCGTGACGGCCCGATCGCGTGGACTCGAAACGGCGGTGAGAATACCCGGCCATTCAGTAAAAGGGTATTTCCGACGCACCGCACGGAACTGCTCGCAATGATCCGCTGACCGGCGACCGACATCGCCTCGGCGCCACCGGCCCACAACGCGTTCACCACTGACTGCAGATCGGACTGGTGGACGACGAGCTGATTGGGATCGACGGACGGATCGGCCGGCATGCTGTGCGCGTCGTCGAGAACGACGAGAATGCCCGGGCCATGTACCGCAGTCAGCCCGGCCGGCCCGTGTAGAGGTGCACCCTGGGCCTGCGCAGCCGCGACCGCCGTGTTGCCGAGACCGGCCCGGTTGGTGGCATCCGACACGTCGTGCTGCAGGGCGGCCAACTGATCGGACTCGCTGCCAACCTTGGCCTCAGCGGCACGTACCAACCCGGCGAGGTTCGCATTCTGCGGCGAGCGCAACTCGGTACCGCGCGAGACGTGCGCACTCGTCGCGAACAGCAGACCGGCCAGTGCGCATACGATCGGCACCAGCCACCGCCACACCGACCGCGCGGGCAGTGCCGAGGCGATTCTCAGCTTGGCCAGCATGGCCGGCGCTCGCACCCGATCAGCCTTCCCGTACCGTCGCCGACACCCGAGTCGTGCATCAACACTCGTTCGCCGACTACGCTAACCGCACCGCGCCGGCGCGATCGCACGGCGTACCCGAGGAGAAGCAGTGCCCAAGTCGAAGGTCCGCAAGAAGAGCGACTACACGCCGAAGGCGTCGTCCGCATCTTCGCTCTCGCCGAGCACCAAGGCGCTAGCGCCGAGCCCCGCCTGGTATCCGATCGTGATGGTCGTGGTGCTTGTCATCGGGTTGGCGTGGATCGCGGTGTATTACATTGCTGGTGACAAGGTTCCGGTCATCCAGGACATCGGCGCATGGAACTTTGCGGTCGCGTTCGGGATCATGATGGTCGGCCTGGTCATGGCCGTCCGCTGGCGCTAGATCACCCCGATCCACCTCTGTCTCAGCGTGATTACACAGCTGTAGTTCTATCCCCACCTGGGGATAAGTCTGTGGATAACTGTCGGTCGTAGGCTCTGGCCTCATGGCCGACCCCTCTGGGCTAGCGCGGGCGCCGGTCTGCCGGTTCGGCCCGGACCGCCGCCTCGCCGCCCTCGCCGCGGCGCTCGCGGCCGTGGCGATAGCCACCGTGATCGTTTCGCATGACCAGGCGGGCCGGCTGCTCGCCGGGATCGCTGCCGTGGTGCTCTGCGCGTACGTGGCCACCGACCTGCTGTTCTGGCCGAGGCTCGTCGCCTCTGCGACCGGGCTGCGCGTGCATTCGCCTACAACCCGCGCGAAGCTCGCCTGGTCAGACATCGAGGCGATCCGTGTCGACGAGCGCACCCACCTCGGGTTGATGAGCCGCACCCTCGAGATCGACGCCGGGTCACTGCTTCTCGTGTTCAGTAGGCGAGCGCTCGGCGAGGACCCGCGTACCGTCCTGGGTCTGCTCCAGGCTTTCGACCCGCGCTCGACAGCCGGCGGCTAGCGTCGTCAGGAGAGCACAGCCGTCCGCCACACAGTGGCGACGATGATCGCAAGCAGCAGCCCGCCCAGACCCGCCACTTGAACTCGCTTCGGCAACCGGTGGCGGTCCCATGGCACCCCGGCGATGGCAATGGTGGCGAGCCCGCCGACGATGAATCCGCCGATGTGGCCGAGTTTCGAGATGCCCGGGACGCTGAACGTGAACACGAAGTTGAGCACGATCGTGCCGACGAGCCACTGCATGTTGAGCTGCAGTTCGCGAGCGAGCAACAGCGCGGCGGCGAAGAGCCCGTAGATCGCACCGGACGCACCGGCAACACGCGTGTACTGCGAGTCGAACGCGTAGACGGCGACAGATCCACCGAGTGCGCCGATCAAGTAGACGACGCCGAACCGCCACATGCCGAGCAGCCGTTCGAGATACGGCCCGATCATGAGTAGCGCCAGCATGTTGAACAGAATGTGCAGCAGTCCGTAGTGCAGGAAGGCGGACGTAATGAGCCGCCCGAACTGGTGGTTGTGCGCGACGAAGTACGGCTCGAGTTGCCACTGCGCGAACAGGTGGCTGGTCTGGTTCTGGTTGATGCCGTGGACTGAACCCAGCGCCGTGGCGACATAGGCGAGAACGTTCAGCCCCACCAAGGTCCACGTGACGTACGGATAGTTCGCCCGAACCGACGCACCGACCACCGTGCGCGGCGCGCGCTGGGTCACCTGCCCTAGCTTGACGTCGTCCGGGCACTGGAACCCGACCGATGCCGGGCGCATGCATTCGGGGCAGATGGGCCGGTTACAGCGCACGCAGCGCACGCCTGTCTCGCGCAACGGATGGCGGTAGCAGCGCGCGATCGTCGGCGGCGGCATCTCACCGCCGCCGCTCGTGCCGTGCTCGTCGTTAGGCACGGCTTGGCTGTGCGCTTCGGACATCCGGCTGCTTAGCTCCCCGGCGTCGAGTCGAACGTGACCGACGTGATCGTGATGTCGTCGACCGGTCGATCGTTGCGCCCGGTGCGGGTGGTGGCAATCGTGTCGACGACCGCCTGGCTCTGCGGGTCGGCGACCTCACCGAAGATCGTGTGCTTGCGGTTGAGATGTGGCGTCGGGCCGACCGTGATGAAGAACTGCGACCCGTTCGAGTTCGGCCCGGAGTTGGCCATAGCGAGCAGGTACGGACGGTCGAAAACGAGGTCCGGGTGGAACTCGTCGGCGAACTTATAGCCGGGTCCACCGAAGCCCTGACCGAGCGGGTCGCCTCCCTGGATCATGAATCCGGAGATGACCCGGTGGAAAATGGTGCCGTCGTAGAGGCGATCAGTGGTCTTCGCGTGAGTCTCTGGATGAGTCCACTCCCGGGCGCCCTGGGCCAACTCGACGAAGTTGCGCACGGTCTTGGGCGCTTGGTTGCCGAACAGGTTGACCCGGATGTCGCCTGCGGAGGTGTGCAGTGTGGCAGTCTGGGTTTCGGACACGGTGGAAACTCCCTGATAGCTCGATGGGCGCGACCCCACTCGGTACGCAGCGCACGCACCAATTTTTCGGGACCTGGTTGCTCCAATCCTGCCACGCGTCCAAGCTGGGCCGAGCAGACGGCTTCGGACACGCTCCAGGCAGCGACCCTGAACACCGGTGTGGTCGTTGAGTAGGTTCAGCAATCGTGATCCGTGTCCTCGACCCGAAGGTGGTTGATAGGTGGGCTTCATCCGCAAGAAGCGCAACCGTCCTGACGTCTCCGAACCAGTTCACGCCGCAAGAGCGGTCGCGGCCGAACGCGTCAGCGCCTTGACCTTCGCCGACCCCAACCCCCCGAAGCACCGGCGCAGCAAGCGACTGCTTGCCATGGTCGTGCTCGGCGGCGCCGGCTTGGTGCTGGCGCGCAGGCTGCGTCGCCCGTCCGACGACACCCCGCTGCGCGTCACGCCCGCTCCCGAGTCGTGGGCGCCGCGGCCGATGCCCACACCGGTGCAGACCCAGCCTGAAGCAGCCGAGCCTGAGCCGCAGCCCGCCCCTGCGCATGCGCATGCGCATGCGGCCAAGACCGAGACTGAGGCCAAGACTGAGGCCAAGACCGAGACTGTCCCGGATGCGGCGGCCGCGGAGCCGCCCGTCGCGGAGCCTTCCGCCGCCACGTTGCTCGAGCCGAACTCCGAGGCGACTGCAGCCGATGAGCAGCCGCCCGCCGAGAAGCCAGCTCCGGCAAGGCGTCCGGCGAAGAAGGCCCCTGCCCGGCCACGCAGTTCGAATGCGACGTCTCGCCCTCCGCGCAAGGCGCCCGCGAAGAAGGCGGTACCGAAGGCACCACCCGGCATTGACGAGGCGTAATGCCGGCTCAGCGCACGCGGATCAAAACTTGGGCGCGATCGACTTGGCGATCTCGCGGGCGTTGAATTCGACGTTGTTCTGAGCGGTCTTGACCGTCACCACTGTGGTGCCCTTTGCGAAGGTGCATGCCCAGTCCGTCGCGCCGTCGACTGCGTAGAAGCGCGTTTGGTACAGCATGGCGTCGACGCCCGGCACCAGTCCCTTGACGCCGTGAGAGTTGCCGCCACGCTGACCGATGCGAATCATGGCGTTGTAGGCCGCGTCCGAGCTCGCGTAGGTGTGCTTGGTGATCTCGAGGACGGCATAGGCGTCCGTCCAGAACATGAACCGACAGCCGACCACCTTGCCACGAGCCATCAGCACGTATCGCTTGTCGATGCGGTTGCCCTCTTCGGTCGAAGCATCGGTGACGCTGAGGTACGGGCAGTCGCTCTCGACCGTGCTTATCCGTCCGTCCGGAATCGCGCCGGTCGGCTCGTTCCTCGGCGTCGAGCGGGGCGCGGTCTTGGTGAGCGTCTGCGTGGTCGTGTGCGTCGAGGTCCGCGCTGGCTCATGTTGCCCGCCGTCGCAGCCGGCCAGCAGGGCAGCCGCCGCGAGCCCGACGATCATGAGCCGCACAACTGCCTAGGGTAGGTGATCGCCGCAGCCGGTCAGCGTGGTCGACCGACCGCCACCATTGCGGCCTGCTCGGCCAGCGAATCATCCAGCGGTGCAAGGTCGGCGTCGCTGCCGCGGCGCACCAAGGCCCGGCGCAGCAGCTCGTCGGCGAAACGCGGACTCTTGGCGAGTACCGGCCCGTGCAGATACGTGCCGAACACGTTGTCGCGTACGGCGCCCTCGGTGCGATCGCGCCCGTTGTTGCCGCGGCCGGTCACGGTCGTGCCGATCGGGCGCACGCCGGGCCCGAGCTCGGTCATCCCGCTGTGGTTCTCATAGCCCACCAGCCGGCCGAACTCAGCCGTCTGGATGTAGTTGTTGCCGATCAGGCGGGCCTGCGTGCCGCGGGTCGTCACGTCCAGCACACCTGTGCCGGCGATGTGCACGCCCTCCTGGGTGAGGAACTCGTGGCCCAGCATCTGGTAGGTGCCGCAGATGGTCAGGAACACGACGCCGTCGTCGGCCATTGCGCGCAAGGTGGCCGCGCGTGAGACGAAGTCGTGCCCGATCTCTCCCTGGGCAGCGTCCTGACCGCCACCGCCGAGAATGATGTCGGCGTCGTGCGGCAACGGGTCGCCCACGTTGATCGTGGCCACCTGGCATGCCAGGCCGCGCCACTCGAGCCGGCGGCGCAGCACGATCACGTTGCCGGTGTCGCCGTAGATGTTCATCTCACGCGGGTACAGGTGGACGAGGGTCAGAGAGGTCACGACTCGGGTTCCTCTTCGTCGGAGATCGCGGCCTCGGCAGCGGGCCGGCCGAGCCGCAACAAGATGGCGTGCAGCGCCCACATGGCGGTGTAGGTGCTGAACACCACGACCCGCTGCTCCGGTTCGACCGCCGCCACCGCCTGCCGCACGGCGTTCTCCAGGTCCGGCTCGACGCCGTTCACGGCTATCCCGTCGTAGTTCAGCCGGACCGCCATGTCGGCGGCGCGGGTGCCCGAGGTCGACAGCCTGCACGAGCGCCCGGCCAGCATCGCGGTGAAGTCCACATCCCAGAGCCAGGAGACGTCTCGACCGTCCGCGTAGTCGTCGTTGATGGCGACGACGATCGCCGCCGGGTCGGAGTTCTCCAGGGTCCGCAGCGTCTGCCGGAAGCCCGCCGGATTCTTCACCAGTTGCAGGACGAGCGGGCGGCCGTCGATGTCGAAGGTCTGCCCACGCCCAAAAGCAGGCGACACCCGGCGCAGCCCGCCAGCGATCTCGCGCGGCGTGAAACCGAAGGTCAGCGCAAGGGCCGCGGCAGCCACTGCATTCTGCGCGTTGTGTGCTCCCTCGGCGCGCAGTAGGACGCTGTACTCGGACCCGCCGATGCACACCACGGTGTCAGGCGCCGCACCGGATGGCAGGCTGCGCAGCTCTGCGTCAGCGGCCACGCCGGACTGGAACAGCGGCCCGCCGTAGAGCTCTTCGTCGTTCGGGAACTGAATGCGCAACTCAGGTGCGACGCCGAAGTAGGAAACCTTCGCGGACGTCTCGTCGGCGATTGCCGCCACCCGGGGATCGTCGCGATTGAGCACCACGGCCTCGGTGGTCGCCTCGGCGACCTTTGCCAGCAGACGAGCGGTGGTGTCGATCTCGCCAAATCGGTCCAGCTGATCGCGCATCACGTTGAGGAGCAATAGCCGCCGCGGCGGCACGATCTGAGTGAACCGCACTGCCCACGCTTCGTCGAGCTCGAACACGGCGACGTCGAACGGCAACCGACCCGACCACCGCGAGTGCTCGACGGTCGCCGTGATAGCGCCGCGAACGAAGTTGCTGCCGGTGTCGTTGGTGAGCACCCGATACCGCTCGGCGAGAATCGTGGCGATCATCTTGGTCGTGGTCGTCTTGCCGTTCGTGCCTGTAACGACGACAACCCCGTGCGTGAGGCCGTCCATCGCTCGGGGCAGGAAACGGGGAAAGACCTTTTCGACGACCAGTCCGGGCAGCGCATTTCCGCGGCGACCGATGAGTCGCAGCATCAGCAAGGTCAGCTTGCCAAGCCAGACCGCAGAGATCTTCACGATGTGGGGTATCGGGTCATGATGAGCACAGGCTACCGGCGCCAGCGGGCCATCGAGCACGGCCATTGCAGTGGTGCCGGCCTTCCCGTGGGTGGAAGGCCGGCACCTCCAGGCGCATCAGCGGGTGCGGGGGGAGGGGGGTTTCCCGCTGGCGCGCCGTCTGTGGGGGCGACTCTTGCTAGTTCGGTGGTAGCCCGTCGGCAGATGCCCGCGCAGAAGGTATCGGAGGGTGCATGCTCGGATACCCAGGGTCGCGCGGATCACGCGGATTCAGTTGTGGCGTTTGGTGCCAGATCGGCGCGCAGTAGTCGACCACATTGTCGTTCCCGCCGGCAACCTTGCTGAGCTGATGGAAGAGCCTGTCGGCGTCGTCTTGCCTGCCGTGGTCGCGCGCCACCTTGTATGCGGTGCACAGCAGGTAGCGCTGCGTGCTGATGCTTCGGGTCGGCGCCTTGGCGGGACGCGTCGCCGTCGATGCACGCGGCGTCTGCTTCGGCGTGACGGCGCTAAGCCCGGACTGCCCGTGTTCCGCGGCTTCACTGGACCTCAGCGCGGTCTGGGCGACGTGCGTGGGCGGCCGGATCGGGTGCGGTTTGGCCGGATGCTGCCGGGGCGCCCCGAGATGGTCGTGTGCCAGGCGTTGCATGGAGTCAGGCAATGTGCCGCTGTACGCGGCAGCTGTGACACCTCCCACAGTCAACGCGCCGAGCACCGCCGCGGCTGCAACTCCGTGACCGACTCGTGGGTTGAGCACGAATCGATGCCGGCGCGCAACGTGCCGGACGTGTCTCGGACCCGTGGTCGCCGGGCGGGTCTCGGTAAACGCAGCCACCGCCCGGGCCTCGCCGGATAGTTCGTAAGCCGAAGGCGGCGCCGACGCAACGGCGAGCAGCTTCGCCAAAGCCTGCTCGTCGGAGGACGCGCCCACAGACGGACGTTGACCGCGTAGCAGCCGTTCGGCCGCCACTTCGTCCAATGACGAAGTGAGGTCTGGTTGCTGGCGGCGGCGCGTCATCTCATATGGAGAACCGACGGCAGTCGCTATCGCGTTACACCCTGCAGCGACGAGGTGTCGCGAAGCCGCGCGGCAAGCGTTCGCAGACCTCGATGCGCGGCCACGCGAACGGCTCCCGGACGTTTCCCGAGCAGCAAAGCCACCTGCTTGACGTCCAGTCCGGCGATGACCCGAAGCGTGATTGCCTCGGCCTGGTCCTGGGGCAGCGTGGCGATCAGCGCGAGGGCACGTTCGGTGCCGAGCCGCTCCAGCGCAGACCCAGCCGTGTCGTGGTCTGCGACTCGGTCCAGGCGTGAGATGTCATCGGTGAGGTGCACCGGCGTCCGGCTCGCCCGCCGCCAGGTGTCGATGGCACGCCTGCGTCCCAAGGTGAACAGCCAGCCGCGAAACGCACCTTCGTCGCCGCGGAACGCGCCCAGCCGGCGCGACACGTCGACCCAGACGTCAGCGGCGACGTCCTCGGCCGCCACGTTGTCCCGGAGAAGTACCCGTAGATAACGCAGCAGCGCAGGGTGCATGTCCCGCCACAATCTTGCGAAGGCCGTCTCGTCTCCATTCGAAGCGGCATCGAGCACCATTGTGAAATCCGCCTCGAGCACGATCGGCAGGCTACGCGGACGCAGCGGGGCGCGTCGGCTCATTGCACCGACGCGCCCCGTGTGTCCTGCTAGGTGGACAGAAATCAGCTCACACTTGTCAGCCAGCCCGCGTTCGGCGAGCCGACACCGGTGACGTCATCCCAGCCCTTGACGACCTTGAGTGTCGAGTCCTGGTTGAACGTGCGGACGCTGTAGAGCAGCCCACCGGAGGGATCGACACCGTTCGCGTAGTCGACCCGGACGTTGCCCGCATCGTGTGCCTTGCCCTTCACGTCGGTGAAGGTGCCCGAGCCCGCCTGCGAGTAGATCGTCGGGTTGAGCAGGCCGATGCCGCTACCCGCGTGCTCAAGGGTGAGGGCCGTCATGCCGGCGAAGAGCGGCGCAGCGAGGCTGGTGCCACCGATGCGGTATTCGCCGTAGTGGACGCCGTCCGGGAACGTCTGCGTCTCACCGATCAGCATGCCCGTGGTCGGGTCTGCGTCCAACGCGATGTCGGGAACGGCTCGCCCGGCCGGCGCGCTAGCCGGAACGACGCCGTTCTGGTAGTCGGGACGGTTGAACAGTGCCGAGTAGCCACCGCCGGCGCCGTACAGGAAGCCGACCGGCACCCAGGACGTGCCGTCGGCCGAGAGGCTGTACTTCATCGTGCCCCAGCCGGTCTCCCACGCCAGGGAGCCGTCCGCGCCGATCGCGGTCGAGGTGCCGCCGGCCGCGGTGACGTACGGATCCGAGGCCGGGTAGTCGGTCTGCTTGAGGCCGGTCCTGGCGAGCTCATCGCCGCTGTCACCCGAGGAGAAGACGAAGCTGATGCCCTGCAGCGCGCCCTGCAGGAAGACCTGCTCGTAGGCGTCGACGTTGTCAGGAGACTCGTTGGCCTCGACGTCACTCCACGAGTTCGAGACGAGCGATGCCCGGTCGTCGTCGACGACCTTGGCGAGCGTGTCGAGAAAGTCGCTGTCGAAGCAACTGGCCGACGCGTAGTACATGACGTTCGCCCCGCCCGCCATCGCGTGCACGGCCTCGACGTCAAGGGTTTCCTCGCCGTACCAACCCGACGGGCCGCACTCGGCCTGATGGGTGAACTTGGCCGGCTTCGACTGGGTGAACTGGCCGCTCACGTAGCTGGCGTCGCCGTGGTTCCTCGCGTACGTCTTCGCATCCTTGGCGATCGTCGGCGCCGCGTAAGCATCGGTGATGGCGACGGTCACGCCGCTGCCATCGAGATCAGAGTTGCCTTCATAGGCAGCGCGGAACTGCGGGCCGGTGTAGCCACACGGCGCGTACGGAATCACCCTGCCGTTGAACTTGGGCAGCGGGGTGTGGAAGTCGGCCTGGTACTTGGCCCGAACCTGCCCGTACGAGAGCGAACAGGGTCGGGCGTTGACGAAGCCGGCCGGCGGCGGAGCGTCCGGGGTCACCGACGTGTGCGCAACCTTGTGCACAGTGGTGTCGAGGCCTGCGACCGAGAGCACGGACCCGGCGATGCTGGCCGGCACGGTCGCGCTGCTCGTCGGTGCCGTGACGGACTGCCCGTCATGGTTGAAGCGCTGCAGCGATACGCCGAACGCCTTCTGCGCCGCCGCGACGGTTCCGCTGACGGTGACATACCGGTTGCTCGCCTCGACCCCGGTGACCTTCAGCCCGGATGAGCGAAGCCAGGACTCGACGCCCTGCACGCTGGCGTTCGTCGGCGCGTACATCGCCTGGTAGGCGTCCGGGGTGATGAACTGCCGGTACGAGGCAGTGCCGGGCGTTGAAACTGCCGTGACTGCGGCCTTGAGATGGTCGAGCCCGCCGCGCGGTGCGAGGTAGACGCGCAGATTTACCGGCGCGTTCTGGGCCGGTACACCGACATGGCTGGCGTGGCCGAGCCACATCGGTTTCGTGTTCGGCACTGCCGTGCGTGGAGTGTTGGCGTCTGCGCCTGGAGCCGTGGCGAGACAACACCCGAGAGCGAGCGCCGAAACCGCTGCAATCGAGGTCGCGGCGCGAACGGTTGTCCGTCTCAGCATGTGCTGGACCCCCCTATGGGATAGACCGGATGGACGGAACGTGGCCGACACGACCGGCAAATAGCAGGTCCAGCACACGTGGCCGTTAACCTATGCGTCCATCCGATCAGCCGCTAGAGCGACAGCTCGGACAGTTGTGCCATTGGCACAACTGTCCATACGTGCCCTTCGTGTAATGATCTGATCACCCGTAGTGACACGTCGGCGGCCGCGTCAGCGTCGGCTGAACTGATCCCGGACGCGGCCCGGACCAGGCGGGCCGGCGAACGCCTGGGCGAGGTCGAGCCAGGTGTCGGCGTGCTCGCCCTGTGCCTTCACCTCCAGATCGTCGCGATGACGCCGCCGGGTTGCGAGCAGGCAGAAGTCCAGGGCCGGGCCGGTCACCCGCTCGGCTGCATCATCGGGGCCCCAGGTCCACAACGTGCCGTCCGGAGCAGTGAGTTCGACCCGGATCGGCTGGTCCGGCGGCGCTAGGCGATTGATGCCGAAGGCGTAGCCGCGTGCGGAGACCGCGATGTGCGCAACGTGCCTGAGTCGTTGAGTCGGCGGACGGATGACCCCGAGCGCATCAGCAACGTCCTCGCCGTGTGCCCAGGTCTCCATGATCCGGGCTGTCACCATCGAGGCAGCGCTCATCGCGGGACCGAACCAGGCAAGATGCGCCCCACCTGGCAGATGCGCGATCTGCTCGGCCAGCTCGATACATCCGTCGCGCCAGCGAGTGAGCAGCTTCGCCGGCTCCTCGCTGACCCACTCCTGCGCACTGTTCGCGACGTAGGCAGCTGGATCAGCGACGGCCTGCGACGCCTCGGCCGCGAACGCGTCTTCGTCGGTAGCGGACAGCAGCACGAGCCGGTCGGTCCAGGCCAGGTGGGCGATCTGATGGGCGATGGTCCAGCCTTCGGCTGGAGTCGGGATGGCCCACTGATCTGCGGACAGCGGGGTGACCAGGTCGTCGAGGCTGGCGGACTCCGCGCCGAGATCGCGCACGAGGTCTCGGACGAGAGTCGCGGTCATTGTCTGATTCGACCGGCCCGAGCAGGGCCTGTCAATCATCCCTCAGTAGTTCCTGACTACATTCCGTCATAAAGGCCACACACTGTGCTACTCCAAGCGCGCACGGAGTCACTGTCGTGACATACCGTGGCAGGACGGACGAAAGTTGTACCAGGTTGGGTCTCAAGTAGTGACGGCGTACCCCTCCAGACCGCAAACTCAATGACAGGGCGGACAAAGCCCTCCACCGCGCCGGCGGATCACCCGCAGACGTCGCCGCGGCGGTCGCCTGCCGTACCCACGCGAGGAGGTGTTTGGGATTGCCCAATCCATTCCCAACCACAATCTGCACGCGGTCGCACGAGAACACCCGACCCGCCAGGTCCGCGAGCGCCGTTTCGTTCGTGATCGGCTCGACGATCGCCGCACCGCATATGTCCGTCAGTCGCACGCACGACGGCGGTGCGTCATGACCCGCGTGAACGAATCCGACGACGGTGCGCCGGTCTGGCCGGACCAGGCAGCCTGCGCGGAAGTCGGCGGCGAGTGGTGGTTTCCGGAACCGCACAGTCGAGTGCTGCCCGCAGTCCTGAGGATCTGTTCCGACTGCCTGGTTCGGGCACACTGCCTCGCGTTTGCGCTAAGCCGCGACATACCGCACGGCGTGTGGGCAGGTCTCACCGCGGGCGAGGTCTGGAGCCTTCGCGACCAGCTCGCCTCGGGCCGTGCGCCGGCCGAGGTGGTGGCCGCGACTCTCGCGAAGAGCGCGCTGCGTGGCAAGGCGGCCGAGGAGGCTGTCTACTACAGCCCGGCGCCGGATCGGTCCTCGCCTGGCGCGCTGCCGTATCAGGCGCGTCGCCATCGCCGCGGCGTTGGCACCCGAGAGCCACTTCGCCGCGCTCGCGCGCACGAGTTGACGGATCTGCCTGAACCCACCGACGCAGAACTTGCCGAGGCCGAGGCCATTCTCGGCTCGGTGTCACCGGCGGCTTGACGCATGACGTGTCCAGCCGCGGCATGCAGCAGGTTGTAGACCGACGCAGGCGGTAGCTATCGCAGACCCGGCCAAAGGCTGGCGTCCGTGCGGCTTAGGCCCGTGCAGCGGCGCGCTCGTCTTCGGCCAGTGCCTCCTGCACTTCTTCCGCGGACGAACTCGATCTGCTGATCTTGTTCGTCGCGCCGGTGAGTACGTGGTCCAGGGCCGCGACGCTGTCGACGCTGCTCAGCGCGACGACCGCGATTTCGCCGGTGTCCATGACCTCGCCCAGGTCCTTGATGTCGCCACGGTCGAGGCTGCGGTTCATCCTCGCAACGACCGCACCGGTTCCCGCGCCGACAGCAGCCGCACCGATCAGTGACGGTGGGAACAGCACGCCCACCACGGCACCGGCGACCGCACCTTTGCCCCAGCCGTGATGCGACTGGCGGTGGATGGTGACGGTCTCGACGGTTGCGGGCTTCTCGATTAGCGCGGCGTCGGCGAGATCGATGGCATGCGCCTTGGCTGCGGCTTCTACAGCATCCCAGTCTTTCTGCGCCGTTGAGAGGTTGGGGTAGACGGCGATTGTCGTGCTGAGATTTCGCATGAGCACTCCTTGAGGGCTGAAGAGGTGCATCGATCGGTTCAGGTCCGTGCGGCAACCGATGCACATCCACCTTGGGCGCGTAGCTCATGCGACGTCATCATCCGCAGTGGATGACGCGGTTCTCACTGCGCCGCGCGGCCGATGCCTGCGCGAAGAGTTGGCTTGTGCAATATGGACACCCCCGACGCCGCTACTGGCGAGCCATTGCCATTCGCATCTCGCTGTCGGTGTCGGCGATCAGCTCTCCGGACACGTCTACGACGACCTCGCGCAGCGTTCCGGTGAATCGGAACGGTGACGGGTAGTCGGGGGTCACCGGCGAGCCGGGGTTCGCGCCGCAGGTCAATGCCCCGGGGTTGAGCACGAAGGGCGTGGTGACCGGTGTGTCGGCGTCCGCAACCAGCGTGCCGTCAACATAGAGCTGCAGACGGCCCGGCGCACCCCGCCCGTTCGGCATGTCCGGCTTGCCGGTCGGCTCGAACTCGAAGCGAAGTTCATGCTCGCCAGTTGGCAGCGCGTGTGGCGACGAGACCCGATGCAGGCTCCTACCGACATAGTTGTGGACGTAGTGCAGCTTCTTGTCCTTGACGAACAGCGAATAGCCGCCCGCTGCCGTGCCTTGAGACAACAGCACGCCCTCGGCGCCGCTCTCTGGGATCTCGACCGTGGCCGTGATGCTGTGTGGCCGGTTCAGCACGCGCGGCCCGGCGAAGAACGGGACGGACTGCGTGTTCGGGATGTAGGTGAAGCGGTCACGAGGCGGTGCTGCCGCTGGCTTCTCGGCGATCATGCGCGCTAAGCCGCTGCCATCGATGGGCATCACACCGTATTTGCCGGCCTCGGCGTACCACGTCCCGATGAGCTCGATGAGCTTGTCGCGGTTGTCCGCCGCGACGTTGTAGTTCTCCGCGAAGTCCTCCTCGACGTGGTAGAGCTCCCAGCGTTTGCCGTCGAGCTCGGAGAGCGTCTCGGCGGATATGGGCTGCCCGAACGGCATGCCGGCTTCAGCGAACGACGGTCCGGGCCACGGGCATACCGCGCGCCAGCCGTCGTGGTAGATCGCGCGGTGGCCAAGCATCTCGAAGTACTGCGTGTGGTGCAGGCTCGCCGATTCGGGCGTGTCGAAGGTGTGCGCGAAGCTCACGCCTTGGATCGGCGACTGGGTGACTCCGCGGATTGTGGCGGGCGGCTCGATGCCCAGCACGTCGAGCACGGTCGGCACCAGGTCGATGATGTGCGCGTACTGCGTGCGAACCTCACCCTTCGCCTTGATTCCCTTCGGCCACTGGACGATGAACGGGTCCGAGGCGCCGCCGCGGTATGTCTCGCGCTTCCAGCGCCGGAAAGGCGTATTGCCGGCCCAGGTCCAGCCCCACGGGTAGTGGTTGAAGCGCTTGGGGCCACCGATCTCGTCGATGAGTTTGAGGCTATCTTCCAGCGGTTCCTGCGCGTTGTTGAAGAACTGTGCCTCG
This sequence comes from uncultured Actinomycetes bacterium, assembly GCA_963733615.1. Classification (GTDB taxonomy): domain Bacteria; phylum Actinomycetota; class Actinomycetes; order Mycobacteriales; family Jatrophihabitantaceae; genus DASXRA01. Next base: position 82,582 of record CAVTEA010000001.1, on the reverse strand, counting down.
TTCGTGGTGCCGGTTGGGCCGCCCTCGGCACTGGCTCCGTTGTCGGAGATCACCATGACTATCGTGTTGTCGAGTTCGCCGCGTTCGCGCAGGAAATCGAGCAGCCGGCCGAGGTGATGGTCGGTGTGGCCGAGGAAGCCGGCGAACACCTCCATCATCCGGATGAACAGCTTGCGCGAGGTCTCAGGCAGCGACTCCCACTCGGGTACGTCCGGGTCATGCCTGGAAAGTTCGGCGTCGGCCGGGACGATCCCCAGTTCCTTTTGCCGCGCGAACGTCTGTGCGCGGTAGGCATCCCAGCCTTCGTCGAACTTGCCTGCATACCTGTCCGCCCACTCCTTGGGCGCGTGATGAGGCGCATGCGTGGCCCCGAAGCACAGGTGCAGGTAGAACGGCTTGTCGGGGTCGATCTGCTTGCTGTCCGCGATGAACTGGATCGACTTCTCCACCAGGTCCTCGGTGAGGTGGTAACCCTCCTCGGGCGTCGCCGGAGGCTCGACCTGGTGGTTGTCGTACACGAGGTCGGGATACCACTGGCTCGTGTCGCCGCCGAGGAATCCGTAGAAGCGCTCGAAGCCGCGTGCGAGCGGCCAGCGATCGTAGGGTCCGGCTGCGGTCTCCTGGTTGCTCGGTGTCAGATGCCACTTGCCGACCATGAACGTGCTGTATCCGTGGCCAAGCAGCATCTCGGAGAGCAGTCCGTTCTCGAACGGGATTATGCCGTTGTATCCGGGATAGCCCGAGGCGAGTTCGGTGATGCAGGCCATGCTGTTGCTGTGGTGGTTGCGGCCGGTGAGGATGCACGACCGACTTGGCGAGCACAGCGCGGTCGTGTGCATGTTGCTGTAGCGCAACCCGTTGCCGGCGAGAGCGTCGAAGGTCGGGGTCGCGATCGGACTGCCGTAGCAGCCGAGTTGGCCGAACCCCGTGTCGTCGAGCACGACCATCAGCACATTCGGCGTCCCCGGTGCGGGGCGTGCTGCCTGCGGCCAGGCCGGTGACGACACGTCGGTCGTACGACCGATGATTCCTGGGAAAGCGGTTCCTGGCTCGTATTCAGACAGCACCATCTCGCGACCTCCACGCGTGAGTTGGCCCAGTCCACGCCCAAGGTCCGTGCACCCGCCTCACTCCGGCGGGGTGAAAGGGCGCACGCATCAGGGAACTCGTCCGACCTGCTGCCTTCTGACCCGCGAATCCTCGTAAGCTGGAAACCGCCCGAAGATCATCCGTGTCGGCGATTGAGCGCAGTAGGCGCGGCCCACGAATCAACGGACGCACGCAATGAGCGATCGAACGCCGCCCACGCACCGCAGAGCATCCGAAACTAGCGAGTGGAGACGAGGGGAATCGAACCCCTAACCCCCGCCTTGCAAAGGCGGTGCTCTGCCAATTGAGCTACGTCCCCGGAGGACTCAGCCTCAGACTACGACTGACGAGTACCGGAGGATCCGCCTTGGGTGGCCTCGCGCCACAGCGAAGCACTCGCCTGGTTCGACGACCGCTTGCGCACAATTGCGATGACCCCGGCGACGACAACGACCAGCAGGAGCGACTTACGCACGGTCTACACCTTCCGTCGGCGCCGACGACAACCGCGAGTGCGGCTGCCGAGATGACGCGGTGGGCCTGGGAGGACTTGAACCTCCGGCCTCATCCTTATCAGGGATGCGCTCTAACCGTCTGAGCTACAGGCCCGGAAACGCGAAGGGTCAGCCTAGCGGTCTCGCTGTGCATGCTTCAAACCGGCTAGTCGCGTTCGGACAATGTCACTTCTACTCCGCCGACGAGGTCGGCGCACAGGTTGTAGACCACGGACCCGACCGTCGACAACGCGATGAACAAGACGATGTTGACGACCCCGATAATCGCAGCCCCACCGAAGACCAGGCCAGGAGTGACCGGGTCCTTCGAGCCTGAGCCGTTGATCGTCGTCGCAGCGTTGTTGATCTGATCAATAACTCCCGCGGCTTGGAGGATGCCGTAGAGCAAGCCGATGGTGATCAGCCAGACGAAGAACAGCGCGATCGACAACACGCAGGAGAACTTGAGAACCGTCCACGGGTTGATGTGGCGCAGTTGCAGCCTGGCGCGGCGGGGGCCGCGCGCCCGGGCGCCGCTCGCACCAGTCGGTGCGCCCGAGCGGGGTCCAGCGCCCAGTGGCGACCCCGGGCCGTCCACCTGCGATGGGCGCAGGCCTCCCATCGCTCCAGACGGCCCGCCCGGCGGCGCTCCGTCTGTCGAGGCGTTGAATCCCTCGAGGGTCGGGTTGAACGATCCTTGCGCAGGCCCGAATCCGGGCGGCGGTGGACCGAATCCGCCACCAGGCGGCGAGGCGAACTCTGTCTGCGCCGACCGGAAGTCGCCCGGCGGCGTGAACTCGCCCGGCGGCGGGCTGAATTCCGTCGGCGGACCGGCGTACTCGATGGGCGGGCCGGCGTACTCGATGGGCGGGCCGAACCCGTCCGGCTCGGCAAGGCCACCAGACGGCGCGTTGCCAGGAGTGTGCAGCGACGGCTGGCCGAACGCGGTCGTCTCGCCGAATCCGTCACCATCGGACTGGTCGCCGGCCAGCGGACTGTTGCCCGGAGGTAGCAGCGACGGCGGCACCGGATTGGGCTCGAAGCCGCCAGCCGGCCCGGATCCGGCCAGGCCGAACGAGGAGCGCGGCCTCGTCTCATCTGGATTGTCGATCGGATGGTGGTTCTCGAGCGCCTCCGGTACGGACGAGCCACCATTCGGCCCAGACCTTGCGTCGTGCTGTCTGGTGACCGGCTCGGGCGGGCTGAACGTCTCACCCAGGTGCGGCGGCCGGCTCATGCGCATGCCCACTTTCCGCGCGTTCGACCACGCGAGACCGCTGCGTCGTCCTGCGTGAACGGAACGGGCCGTGCGAACGGGCGCGAGGCTCCACCTGCGCGGCGCGCGTTGATTCGCTCGGTGCGTTCGCTCATTTGCGTCTACTCCTGCTCGTCGGGCTCGTCAGCGTTGCGGGCGATCGCAACCAGGTTTACCCCCTCGGGCAGGTTCATCAACCGGACGCCCATCGTCTGCCGCTGTGCCCGGCGGACCTCCGCAGCTTTCGTGCGTATGACCACGCCGTCAGACGTGATCGCGTAGATCTCGTCCTCGGGACGGACGGCAACCGCGCCGACCAACCCACCCCGCGTGGACACGATACGCGCCGTGAGCACTCCCTTGCCCCCGCGGCCCTGCTGGGGGTACTCGTCGATCTTGGTCCGCTTCGCGTAGCCGCCCTCGGTTGCGACGAGCATTTCGACATCGCCGCGGACGACCTCCATGGCGAGCAACTCGTCAGCGTCGGCGAATCGCATGCCGATGACGCCAGACGTGGCGCGGCCCATCGGGCGCAGCGCCTCGTCGTCGGCCTTGAACCTGATCGACATCGCGTTGCGGCTGACCAGGAGCAGGTCGTCGTCGGCGGAGATCAGTGACGCGTCAATCAGTTCGTCGTCCTCGCGCAGGTTGATTGCGACGATGCCGCCCGTACGGTTCGACTCGAAGTCGGCCAGTTTCGTCTTCTTGACCAGGCCCGCCTTGGTTGCCAGCACGAGGTACGGTGCCACCTCGTAGTTCTTGATCGTGATGACATCGGCGATCGCCTCGCCCGGTTGGAATGCCAGCAGGTTGGCGACGTGCTGGCCGCGCGCATTCCGGTTCGCCTCAGGCAACTCGTAGGCCTTGGCCCGGTACACCCGCCCCTTGTTCGTGAAGAACAGGATCCAGTCGTGGGTCGATGCGACGAAGAAGTGCGCGACGATGTCGTCGGTCTTCAAGGCTGCGCCTTGCACGCCCTTGCCGCCGCGACGCTGCGCCCGGTAGAGATCGGTCTTGGTGCGCTTGGCGTACCCCGTCCGGGTGATCGTGACGACGACGTCCTCTTGGGCGATGAGATCTTCCATGCTGACGTCGCCGTCGTAGGGCACCAGGATGGTGCGGCGCGCGTCGCCGTGCCGCTCGACGATCTCGGCAAGCTCGTCGCGGATGATCGAGCGCTGGCGTCCGGGCTTGGCGAGGATGTCGTTGTAGTCGTCGATCTCGGCGGCGATGCGGTCGTGCTCGTCGATGATCCGCTGGCGCTCCAGGGCGGCGAGCCGGCGAAGTTGCATGTCGAGGATCGCGGTGGCCTGCACCTCGTCGATGTCAAGCAGTTGCATCAGGCCGCCGCGGGCGGTCTCGGCCGATTCCGAAGCGCGGATGAGTGCGATGACCGCGTCGAGTTGGTCGAGCGCCCTGAGTAGACCGCGCAGGATGTGGATGCGTTGCTCGGCTTCGCGCAGCAGGTACTGGGTGCGTCGGACGATGACCTCGACCTGGTGATCGACGTAGTGGCTCACAAACTGGTCAAGGCGCAGCGTGCGCGGCACGCCGTCGACGATCGCCAGCATATTGGCGCCGAAGGTCGTCTGCAGCTGAGTGTGCTTGAACAGGTTGTTCAGCACGACCTTGGCCACCGCGTCGCGCTTGAGCGTGACAACGATCCGCATGCCGATGCGGTCGGATGACTCATCGTTGATGTCGGCGATGCCAGCGACTCTGCCGTCCTTGGCCAGCGTGGCGATCGACTCGACGAGGTTGTCGGGGTTGACCTGGTAGGGCAGTTCGGTGACCACCAGGATCACGCGGCCCTTGACGTCTTCCTCGACGTTCACCACGGCACGCATGCGGATCGAGCCGCGGCCGGTGCGGTACGCGTCCTCGATACCGTCGCGCCCGACGATTAGCGCCTTCGTCGGGAAGTCCGGGCCGGGCACCAACCGGATGAGTTCTTCGAGCAACTCCTCCGACGTCGCATCGGGGTGATCGAGTGCCCAGGACACGCCTGCCGCCACTTCGCGCAGGTTGTGCGGCGGGATGCGGGTGGCCATGCCGACGGCGATGCCTTCGGAGCCGTTGACCAGCAGATTCGGAAAACGCGCAGGCAGGATGACGGGCTCGACGGTGTTGCCCGCATAGTTCGGGATGAAGTCGACGGTGTCTTTGTCGATGTCGGCGAGCATGTGCATGGCGAGCGGCGCCAGCCGACATTCGGTGTAGCGGTAGGCCGCTGCCGGATCGTTGCCGGGCGAGCCGAAGTTGCCCTGCGGATCGATCATCGGGTAACGCAGCGACCACGGTTGGGCCATGCGCACCAGGGCGTCGTAGAGGGCGGTGTCGCCGTGCGGGTGGTAGTTACCCATCACATCACCGACCACGCGGCCGCACTTGACGAAGTTGCGGTCCGGCCGGAAGCCGGAGTCGTACATGCCGTAGAGGATCTTGCGGTGCACCGGCTTGAGGCCGTCGCGCACGTCGGGCAGGGCTCGTCCGACGATCACCGACATGGCGTAGTCGATGTAACTACGCTGCATCTCGGTCTGGATGTCGACGGGTTCGATCCGGTCGAACGACCCGGTATCGGTCGTGTCTGTCATCTGCTAACTCACTTTCGGAGTAACCATCGGGCGATGAGCGCTCGCGCTGAGCCTTCGCTCTTCGCCCGAGGGCTCATCGCATCCGCTCGCAGTGCGCTGCGTTGGCCTCTCACGTTGCGATCAGATATCAAGGAAGCGGACGTCGTGGGCGTTGCGCACGATGAACGAGCGCCGGGCCTCGACGTCCTCTCCCATGAGCACGCTGAACAACTCGTCGGCGGTCGCCGCGTCGTCCAAGGTGACCAGTCGCAGAATCCGGTGCGCCGGGTCCATCGTGGTCTCCCAGAGCTCCTTCGAGTTCATCTCACCGAGACCCTTGTACCGCGCGATCGCATCTTCCTTCGGGAGTCGGCGGCCGGCTTCCTGTCCTGCCTTGACCAGGCCGTCGCGCTCCTTGTCCGAGTACGCATATCCCGGCTCGCCCTTGGACCACTTGATCTTGTAGAGCGGCGGCTGGGCGAGATAGACGTGGCCTGCCTCGATCAGCGGGCGCATGAAGCGGAACAGCAAGGTGAGAAGCAGCGTCGTGATGTGCTGGCCGTCGACGTCGGCGTCAGCCATGAGCACGATCTTGTGGTAACGCAGCTTGCTGATGTCGAAGTCGTCGTGGATGCCGGTGCCGAGCGCCGTGATGAGCGCCTGGACCTCGGTGTTCTTCAACACCCGGTCGATGCGCGCCTTCTCGACATTGATGATCTTGCCGCGAATCGGCAGGATCGCCTGGAACATCGAGTCGCGGCAGGACTTCGCCGAGCCGCCGGCCGAGTCACCTTCGACGATGTAGAGCTCGCTCTCGCGGGGATCGGTGGAGCGGCAGTCCGACAGCTTGCCCGGCATGCCCATCGTGTCGAGCGCGTTCTTGCGGGCGAGCTTGCGTGCCTGCTGCGCCGCCTTGCGCGCACGCGCCGCCTGCGTCGCCTTGGTGACGATGATCTTCGCCTCGCTCGGGTTGCTGTCGAACCAGCCGGCGAGACGGTCGTTGCATACCTTCTGCACGAACGACTTCGCCTCGGAGTTGCCGAGCTTGGTCTTGGTCTGCCCCTCGAACTGCGGCTCGCCCAGCTTGACCGACACGATGGCAGCCAGGCCCTCGCGGATGTCGTCGCCGGTAAGGCGATCTTCCTTAGTGTCCTTGATGATCTTCTTGTCGATGCCCCACTTGTTCACGACGCTGGTGAGCGCGGTGCGAAAGCCTTCCTCGTGCGTTCCGCCCTCGTGGGTGTTGATCGTGTTGGCGAAGGTGTAGACGCTCTCGGAGTAGGCCTCGTTCCACTGCATGGCGACCTCGACCGACATGCGGTAGCGGGAGTCTTCGCGGTACTCGTCGCTGAAGTAGATCACCGACTTGTGCATCGGACTCTTCGTCGCGTTCAGATGCTTGACGAAGTCGGCGATACCGCCCGGGTAGTGGTAGGTGAGCTCTTTCGGGCCAGCCGGTTTGGACGGAGCGGACGCAGCGTCCTCCTCGTCGACGACGAGGCCGGGCCGCTCGTCGCGCAGCACGATTGTCAGCCCCTTGTTCAGGAACGCCATCTCCTGTAACCGCCGGCTGATGGTCTCGAATGAGTAGGTCGTGGTCTCGAAGATCACCGGATCGGCCCAGAAGGTGACCGTTGTACCGGTCTTCCTGGTCGTCTTCGCGCCCTTGGTCAGTGGCGCTGCCGGCTTGGCGTTCACGTAGGGCTGCGACCAGTGCGCGCCGTCGCGGTCGATCTCGACCTCGAGCCGTTCGGACAGGGCGTTGACGACGGATATACCGACGCCATGCAAACCACCGGAGACCGCATACGCCTTGCCATCGAACTTTCCGCCGGCGTGCAGCACGGTGAGGATGACCTCGACCGTCGGCTTCTTCTGGGTGGGATGCATGTCGACCGGCATGCCTCGGCCGTTGTCGACCACCCGCACGCCGCCGTCGGCCAGCAGCGACACCTCGATGCGGTCGCAGTAACCGGCAAGCGCCTCGTCGACCGAGTTGTCGACAACCTCCCACACGAGGTGGTGCAGCCCGCGCTCAGACGTCGAGCCGATGTACATGCTCGGCCGTTTGCGTACAGCCTCGAGTCCTTCCAGAACCGTGATAGAGCTACCGGTGTAGTCAGATTTGCCATTCTTTGAGGTGCTTGCGGCCACTGACGAACTCCTTCTCACCGGCCTGTCCTGGCACGGGACGAAACGATCTTGACTCTGACATGAACGCGGGGCGGACCAGGCGCCCATCGAACCGGCGTGGTACCGACCCCATATCGACTACTCGCTATAGGTAAGTCTAGTGCATGGTCGACGCAGATCCGGCGTGTGACGCGGCCTATTCGCGCCGCAGAGGCCCGGGTAACCCTAGCCGCACGGGCACCCACGCAATCGGGGGTGCGTCAGGCGCAGCGGTCGCTCCAGCCGGTCGGCGAGCTGCCCGCCCGATACCCGAGTGATGTCGCTGCGCCACGTGGTCTGACCTCACCGCAGCGCCGCGGCTAGCCGGCACACATCGGCCTGCCAGGTGTCATCCGGAAGTGGCCGAGCGTTTCGGCCGACGGCGCGGGAAGATGCCCAGCCACCCCGGGCGCTCGGATGGCCGCGAGAACTGCTGTCGGATACGCCGGCCATCGCGCCGCGTCAGGCGAGGTCATTGCGCGAATCTACCCAAGGTGTGCCGTTCCACCGGGTGATGCTGGGGCGCATGCAACTCAGCCATAAGTGTCGCGTGGGCCGCGCGCTCCCCGCACCGATCGCGCTCCGTGCTTCCAGCTCGGTCCAACGGGCCCGCTCACGTAGATGCGCGTGACGACCTTCGGGCCGAGTTCCCCGGCAAGCCGGGCAAGCAGCGTGCCACCGAGCAGGCGTAACTGGGTTGCCCACGCGGTCGACTCGGCGGAAACGCGCAACTCGCCGTCACCTAGACTCACCGGCCGGCAGCGAGCGGCGATCTCGGCGCCGACAAGCGATGCCCAGTCGGCGAAGATCCTCGCCTCGGCAATTGGGCGATCCCATCCTCGCTCTGCGAACAGGCCTGCAGACACCTCCTTAACGGATTGCGGGTCACGGTCGTCTGGGCCTGGACCTGAGTAGCCGCTTCGCCGGCGCCCCTCGCGCCTTACCTGAGCGCGGCGGCGTGTGACTCGAGAAGATGCCCGAGATACGCGTTGTGCGTTAGCGAGAGCACTCTGCGTTAGATCTAACGCATCGGTATCTACGCTTAGCGACGAATCATCCACAGCTTCCGAGGGTTTTCCACTGTCCATTGTGGACGGACCTGTGAGCTCAGTCTCATCGGTCCGTGATTCATCGGACACGGCGTACCTCCCCAGCGTGCACGTCGAATCGTGCTCCAGCGAGTTCATCGGGCACATCGGATGCAACCGCAACCGTGATGATCGACTGCTCAGCCTTACTCGCTACCAATGCGAGCTGATTACGCCGGCTCACGTCAAGTTCGGCAAAGACGTCGTCGAGGATGAGGAGCGGCTCGGGGCCCTCGTCCCGGAGCAGCTCGTAACAACCCAGCCGCAGCGCGAGTGCAGCCGACCAGGACTCGCCATGGCTTGCAAACCCGCGCACAGGTAACTCTCCGAGATGCAAGGCCAGATCGTCTCGATGCGGGCCAACCAGATTCACGCCACGCTCCAGCTCCTGCGAGCGCAGCCGCGCGAGCTCCGCAAGCAGCGCCGCCTCGAGCACCTCGACGCTAGGGTTATCCGGCAGGCCGGTACCGATCGAACTCACGTAGTCCAGGCGCAGCGGCAGGCTGTCGGGCGCGACCTGCGAGTACGCGAGCGCCGCATGTGGACGCAGCGCGTCGAGCGTTTCGAGTCGTGCAGCCAGCAAGGTCGAACCGTGCTCGGCAAGATGGCTGTCCCAGATGTCGAGCGTGCGCAAGTCACCGGTACCGCCGCCGCGGCGCGCCGATCCGGCGGACTTGAGCAGCGTCGAGCGCTGTTTGAGAACACGCTCGTAGTCGGCGCGGACGCCGGCCATTCGGGGACTGCGCTGCACAAGCAGTCCGTCGATGAACTGACGCCGCTCACTCGGATCACCGCGCACGATGGCGAGATCTTCCGGGGCGAACAGGACCGACCGCAGAATCCCGAGGACATCGCGCGGCCGGGTGGCCGGTGCGCCGTTGAGCTTGGCCCGGTTGGCACGCCCCGGTGTTATCTCGACCTCGATGCGCAGCTCGCGTCCGTCTGAAACGACGGCGGCGCGCACGACAGCGCGCTCTGCGCCGGCGCGCACGAGCGGTGCATCGGCCGGAACACGATGGCTGCCGAGTGTGGCCAGGTAGCCGAGCGCCTCGATCAGATTGGTCTTGCCCTGGCCGTTGGCACCGACGAGCACAGCCGGGCCGGGATCGAAGCTGACGTCCGCGCTCACCCAGCTACGGAAGTCGGCGACCGAGAGGTGCCGCACATACATGACGCGGGCTAATGCGGTAGCCGCATGGGCATGATCAAGTAGTAGTACTCGTCGTCGGAATCTGCAGGCCGCAACACAGTCGGCTTGTTCGCGGACGGGAACAGCAGCCGGGCCGACGAGGTGCCGAGCGCGCCGAGGCCGTCGAGCAGAAACGTTGCGTTGAAGGCGATCGTGATCGGCTCGCCGTCGTAGGAGATCTCGAGCCGTTCCTCGGCGCGGCCCTCGTCCTCACCGCCGGCGGTGAGATTCACGCCGCCTTCGGCGAACTCCAGCCGCACCGGTGTGCTGCGGTCGGCCAGCAGCGCGACCCGCTTGACCGCTTCGACGAACGGCGCCACGGCAACCTCGGCGGTCGAGGACCACTCGGTGGGCAAGAGGGTCCGGTACGGCGGGAACTGCGGATCAAGCAGACGAGTGGTGGCACGGCTGGCGCGCCCGCCCGCACTGCCGGTGAACCCGATGATGCCGTCGCCGGCGCCAGCCGACGCGGACAGCGCGATGGTCAATTCGTCGCTCTGCGCCAGGCTCTTCGCAGCATCTGCAAGCGTTCTGGCCGGGATGACGACCTGCGCGGACGCCTCGCCGGCACTTGACGGATTCCATGCCAGCTCGCGCACGGCGAGGCGGTACTTGTCGGTGGCCGCGAAGGTCAGCTTTTCGCCGTCAATCTCGAGGCGGACGCCGGTGAGCATTGGCAGGGTGTCGTCGCGCCCGGCCGCGATCACGACCTGGCTGACCGCAGTGGCGAAGGCGGCGCTGCCGACGGTGCCGGCGGTGGTCGGCATCTGCGGCAACTTCGGATAGTCCTCGACCGGCATCGTCGGCAGCGTGAACCGCGCCGAGCCGCAGGCAATTGTGAGTCGTGCGCCGTCGACTGCGACGTCGACCGGCTGCGGAGGAAGCGCGCGCGCAATGTCAGCGAGGAGGCGACCCGACACAAGAGCGGTTCCTGCGGTGGCCGACGCGACGTCGAGGTCAACCTGGGTCGATGCCTCGAGATCGAAGCCGGAGATGGAAAGGCTCGAGTCGGTTACCTCGAGCAGAAGCCCGGCAAGAACCGGGATGGTCGGGCGGGTGGACAAGCTCCGAGCCGCCCACGCCACTGCGTCGGCCAACGCGTCGCGTTCGACCCGGAACCTCATGTTGCCTCCATCGCGTGCGGTATCCCCAGATCGGGGTTTGCTTGTGCTCTTGTAGTTCAGCTTTTGGAAAGAACAATCATCGTCTGCCGTCGTCACAGGTGTGGAAACTGGGGACAACCTCAGCTTGTCCAGTAAATCCGCGGGGTACGACTGTGGAAGAGGAGCTGTCGCGGCGGTGTCGTCCTGCTGGTACGCCGTGGACAATCAGGCGAGATGCACCGTCTTCCACTGTGATGGCGCGACTGTCCACAGCTGTACCCACAAACTGTGCATGACTCGGCGCAGCGATCGGGCGCACCTCGACGGTGATCATGCGCGTGCTCGCGACTTGATCCGGCTGGTGAGTTCGCTGATCTGGTTGAAGACACTCATCCGCTCGGCCATCAGTCCGCGGATCTTGCGATCGGCGTGCATGACCGTGGTGTGGTCGCGGCCGCCGAAGGTCTGCCCGATCTTGGGCAGCGAAAGATCGGTCAGCTCCCGGCAGAGGTACATGGCGATCTGGCGTGCGCTGACCAGGACGCGGCTGCGCGAACTGCCGGTGAGATCGTCCAGCGACACGGAGAAGTACTCGGCGACTACGGCCATGATGTGCGCGGCGGTGATCTCCGGACTGTCCGACTCACTGATGAGGTCCTTGAGGACGATCTCGGCGAGCTGAATCTCGACTTCTTGTTTGTTCAGGCTGGCGAACGCGGTGACCCGGATCAGCGCACCCTCGAGTTCGCGGATGTTGCTCTGAATCTTCGTTGCGATGAACTCGAGGACCTCGGGCGGTGGATTCATGCCTTCCTGCGCGGCTTTCTTACGCAGGATGGCGATGCGGGTCTCGAGGTCAGGCACCTGGACGTCGGTGATCAGGCCCCATTCGAACCGTGTGCGCAGCCGGTCCTCCAGGGTGGACAGCTGGCGCGGCGGGCGGTCGGAGCTGATAACGATCTGCTTGTTCGCGTTGTGCAGGGTGTTGAACGTGTGGAAGAACTCCTCCTGCGTGCGCTCGGCGCGCTCGAGGAACTGGATGTCGTCGATGAGCAAGAGGTCCTGGGAGCGGTAGCGGCCCTGAAACGCCTGCATCTTGTCGTCGCGAAGTGAGTTGATGAAGTCGTTGGTGAACTCTTCGCTGGATACGTAGCGAACCTTGATCCCCGGAAACAGTCGCTGGGCGTAGTGGCCAATGGCGTGGAGCAGGTGGGTCTTACCCAGCCCGGACTCGCCATACACGAACAGGGGGTTGTAGGCCTTGGCGGGCGCTTCGGCGACAGCGACTGCGGCCGCGTGGGTGAAGCGGTTACTCGAACCGATGACGAACGTGTCGAACGTGTATTTCGGGTTGAGGCGAGCTTCGCGGTCACTAAGGCGTGAAACCGGGCGATCCATGGGATACGAGTTCACCGGCGACGCACCCGCGCGCTGGCCCACCGCCCACTCGTCGAAGCGTGTGTCGGCCAGATCAGGCGGGTCGCCGTTGATGCGGTCGTTCGTTGCTTCTGCGGCGATGTCAAATTGCTCGTCGGTGTGCTGGACTGTGACCGCCACCCGGATCTCTCGGCCGAGCTCGGCGCTGAGCGCTTTTGCTATCAGCGGGCGTAGCCGGTTTTCCAGGTAGTCCTTCGCGAACTCGTTCGGAGCCGCGAGCAGTGCGGTGTCCTCGACCAGACCTAGCGGTCGAGTCAGGCCAATCCACGCGCGGTGGTGCGGGCGGATGGTGTCGTCATCAAGGCGACGGATGGCGCGTGTCCAGACGTCGCCGAGGTCTGTGGTGTCGTCCAAGAGCCGAATCCATCCCCCCACGTCGGCGTTTGCCTGTTGTCCTCCACAGAGAGTCTCATGCGCTGCGCCACGCCGCACACCAGCAGGGATCGGATCCGCGCCGTACGAAGCGAGTCAGTCCACAGCGTCGTCCACAGACTGTGTATGCACACCTCTGGCCGATCGCGATCTAGCTCTGACTTCGTCCGAGCAGCACGTGCCGACCGGCGGCGAGCGGCACGGCTGGTGAACCTAACAGCGGCTCCGCAGATCTCACAACTGACGCGGCGTGTCGTCGCGGAGGGCTACAGGCCGCACACAGTAGGGTGTTTAGTTCGGCGCGTGCTTGGTTTGACCCGGGCCTGTGTGGATCCGTACCGTAGATCGGTCCCCACCTTGTGGACGGATTCCGTGCACCCGCACTCCTTCCGCCTTGGCCAGGGGCCAATTGCGACACTCGTAGCAGCGAGTTACGCGCGCATTGATACTTCGTAGTCGTCAGCCCGAACAACCTTGATGGAGCCCGACCGTGAGCAAGCGGACCTACCAGCCGAACAACCGCCGACGTGCCAAGACGCACGGCTTCCGGTTGCGTATGCGTACACGCGCCGGGCGCGCCATCATCGCGGCTCGCCGGCGCAAGGGCCGCAACGCCCTGTCGGCCTGATCCGAGTCCGCAGCTGGATTCGTGGTTCCGCGGGCGAACCGAATGCGGCGGTCTGGTGACTTCACCTCCGTCGTCCGGCGTGGTGCCCGCACCAGGCGCGGTGCACTCGTCGTGCACCTGCTGCGAGACCTGACCTCTGATCACCCGGCGCGGGTAGGACTCGTCGTCGGCAGATCGGTCGGCGGTAGCGTCGTGCGTCATCGGGTTGCCCGTCGGCTGCGAGCACAGATGGCGATTCGTCTTGATGCGCTGCCGCCGGGCAGTGGGGTCGTGATCCGAGCGCTTCCCGAATCGTGCGAAGCCTCGTCGGCCGAGTTGGGCGCCGAGCTGGATTCGGCACTGTCTCGAGCGTCGCGAGCGCCGGCTCGATGAGTGCCACACCAGGCGTGCGGTCCGCGCGCCGACAGGGGATCGGCGCCCGCGCCGCATTGGGGCTGATTCGCGGCTGGCAGGTGTTCGTCAGCTCGTGGCGGGTTCCGTCGTGCCGGTTCACGCCCTCGTGCAGTGCCTACACAGCAGAGGCGATCGAACGCTTCGGCTTGATCCGCGGCGGGTACCTCGGGGTACGACGGCTGATGCGCTGCCACCCGTGGCATCGTGGTGGGCACGACCCGGTGCCGTCGCTCGTTGCCGAATCGGCCGATTCATCACGCCCTGATCCCGTCCCTGTCCGGTCGCCCCGGACAGCCGCCTAGGAGACGCGTCCGTGCTCGACTTCTTGTATATCGGTGTCTCGTGGGTGCTGCTGCGCTGGCATCAACTGTTCACGGCCATCGGCCTGGACAAGGACGGTGGCCTGAACTGGGCGCTGTCGATCGTTTTCCTCGTCATCACCGCTCGATTGCTGCTGTTCCGGTTCTTCGTCAAGCAGGTGAAGTACCAGCGGCACATGCAATTGATGCAGCCGAAGATTCAGCAGTTGCGCGAGAAGTACAAGAACGATCGCGCCACCATGCAGCGCGAAATGATGAAGCTGCAGCAGGAAGAAGGCTTCAACCCGATCGCCGGCTGCCTGCCGATGCTGCTGCAGATCCCGATCTTCATCTCGCTGTTTCACGTGCTGCGCCACCTGTCCAACTCGGTCAACCTGCAGGCCGGCAACCCGAAGCTGACGCTCTACACGTTCACGTCGGACGAGACGCTGAGTGCCGCGAAGGCGAAACTGTTCGGCGCGCCGCTGGCGGCATCGCTTCGCGACGGGGCAGACAAGATCGCGCACCTCGGCGGCGATCTGACGAGCACTCGGGTCGTGACCCTGGTGCTGGTGCTGGTGAGCGCGGCCGCCACCTACTTCACCCAGATCCTGGTTCGGCGCGGGCAGCCGACGGCGCCGGCCGGCACGGCCGCCACCGTGCAGAAGCTGATGCTGTACTTCATCCCAATCAGCGTGCTGTTCTCCGGGCTGATCTTCCCGCTGGGCGTGCTGCTGTACTGGTTCACCAGCAACGTGTGGACACTGGGCCAGCAGTTCTACATCAATAAGTTCCACCCGCACACCAGCCCGGATTCGGTCCCGGTGGGCGAGTTCGGCAAGACGCTCGCCCCAAAACCTGGCCAGAAGCCGGTGCGGGATCGCCGGACCATCAACGTGACACCGGCGGACGTTGTCGACGATGACGTCTCTGCCGACGGGCCGGCGTCATCGCCTGCGCCACGCAGCAGCACGCCGCGCCCAGGTGCACGGCCGAATCGCGGTCCGAGCAGGCCCGCAGGCAAGCGACCAAGCCAAGCCAAGAAGCGTCGTTAGCCGTCGACGCCGAGCTCGATTACGAAAGGATCACCCGCCCGTGAGTGACACCGAAGTATCACCGAACGAGCAATTGTCTGACGACCCAGCCGGCGTTGGCGACCTGCTGGTACGTGAGGGAGACATTGCCGCGGACTATCTGGAGCGGCTGCTCGACATCATCGACTACGACGGTGATATCGACCTCGATGTAGAGAACGATCGGGCGATCGTGGCGATCGTGGGCAGCGACCTGCAGCCGCTGGTCGGCCGCAATGGCGAAACGTTGGACGCGCTTCAGGAGTTGACCCGGCTCGCGGTGCAGCAGCGCACCGGAGAACGCAGTCGACTGATGCTCGACGTGAGTGGGCATCGCCAGGCGCGGCGCGCTGAGCTCAAGGCACTGGCCGAATCGGTGGCACGGGAGGTGCTTGATACCGGCGAGTCGGTACGTCTGGCGGCGATGAATCCGTTCGAGCGCAAGGTGGTGCATGACGCTATCGCCGGCGTCGACGGGGTGCGGAGCGAGTCCGAGGGCGAGGAGCCAGATCGCCGCGTGGTCGTGCTCATCGAGCCGTGATGGATACGCCGGGTGCACTGGTCCCGCCCGCCGCCCGGCGCATCTTCGGCGAACGCCTGCACTTGGCTCTGCGGTACGCAGACCTGTTGGGGACGGATGGCGTCGAGCGTGGACTACTCGGCCCGCGCGAGGTGCCAAGGCTGTGGGAACGGCACCTACTTAATTGTGCTGTAGCTGCCGAGTTGATCCCGGCTGGGACGAGGATCGTCGATGTCGGCAGTGGAGCAGGGCTTCCCGGTATCGCGCTGGCCTGTTGTCGCCCTGACCTGCGGGTTGACCTAGTCGAGTCCCTGGACCGCCGGGCCACGTTCCTGCGAGAGGCGGTGGCGGCTCTTGATCTATCAAGTCAAGTGCGAGTCGTGCACGGTCGGGCGGAAGACCGAGCGATACTAACGTCGGTTGTAAATGCTCCGTGGGTGACAGCACGAGCGGTGGCGCCACTGGATCGGTTAGTGAGATGGTGCCTACCACTGCTGGAGCCAGGCGGCACACTTCTTGCGATAAAGGGCGCTCAGGCTGAATCTGAGATCCAGGCTCATATGGCGGCGATTCGTCGCTTGGGGGGAGACGAGGTGTCGATCGCAATGTGCGGCGAAGGCGTCGTCGATCCGGTAGTCAAGGTGGTGACAGTGCGGCGAGCCGTGAAGCGAGCGCGGAGTGTCAAAGGAAGCCGATGAGTAAACCATTTACCGCCGCCCATAGGACGGCGGATGCGGTTTCACGTGAAACACCAGGCGATGCGGTTTCACGTGAAACACCGATCGATACGCCGATCGCTCGCGAGGCACTGCAAGCGGTGCATGTCATGAACGTCCGGCGCGAACGGTGGCCGCGACCATCGGCGACTCGGGTCATCACGGTGGCGAACCAGAAGGGCGGCGTCGGCAAGACCACGACGACCGTCAACCTCGCTGCCGCGCTTGCGCTTCACGGGTTGCGAGTGCTCGTCATCGACTTGGATCCGCAGGCCAACGCGAGTACTGCGCTCGGCGTTGAGCATTCCGTCGGTACGCCGTCGGCCTACGACGTGCTGCTCGGTGAGGAGTCGCTGTCCAACGTCGTCGCCCAGGTGGAGATCGCCGAAACCTTGTTCTGCGTGCCAGCCACCATCGACCTGGCGGGCGCGGACCTGGAGCTCTCATCCCAGGTTGCCCGTGAGTATCGGTTGCAGCGCGCCCTTGACGCCTTCCTCAGCGTCAATCACGAGCTCGACTACATCTTCGTCGACTGTCCGCCTTCACTCGGCCTGCTGACCCTCAATGCTCTGGTGGCTGCCCGCGAAGTACTCATCCCGATTCAGTGTGAGTACTACGCCCTCGAAGGGCTTGCTCAACTGCTGAGCACGATCGAGATGGTGCAGTCCTACCTCAACACGACGCTGTCTGTCACGACGGTTCTGCTCACGATGTACGACAGCCGCACTCGCCTCGCTGACCAGGTTGCCGCCGAGGTTCGTTCCCACTTTGGCCACCTGGTCATCGAATCGGTGATTCCTCGTAACGTACGAGTCTCCGAGGCGCCTGGGTTCGGTCAGACCGTCATGACCTACGACGCCGGATCGAGGGGCGCCGTCGGCTATCTGGAGGCGGCGCGTGAGCTGGCCGAACGGGGTCGGTACACGCTGAGTGAGCCGATGCAATCGACCGATGAGGAGAGATTGTGAGCAAGACGCGCGTGGGCGGGTTAGGACGCGGACTTGGCGCGCTCATACCCACAGCCCCGGTTGCGCCCGCCGCCCAGAGCGGACTCAACGCACCCGCAGAGTCATCCAACGCCAGGGCAATGCGCCAGCAGACCGGCGTGGATCCCTTCCCCGCGACTGCGCCCGTGGCAGCGGGCGACGAAGTATCGCAAGCGGGCCCATTGCCGGTGCCTGGAGCCTCTTACGTCGAAGTCGAGGTCGCCTCGATAACGACCAACCCACGCCAGCCCAGGCAGGTCTTCGACGAGGACTCCCTGGCTGAGCTCGCGCACTCGATACGGGAGTTCGGTGTCTTGCAGCCGGTCGTCGTCCGGCGCAGCGACCCCGGGTATGAGCTCGTCATGGGCGAGCGCCGGCTACGTGCGGCTGTGGCCGCCGGCCTGGAGACGATTCCGACGATCGTCCGCGACACCGACGACGACGCAATGCTGCGCGACGCATTGCTGGAGAACATTCATCGCGCGGCACTGAACCCGCTGGAAGAGGCCGCCGCCTACCAGCAACTGCTCGACGAGTTCAGCACCACGCACGAAGAGCTCGCTCAGCGGATCGGTCGCAGCCGACCGCAGATCAGCAACACGATCCGACTGCTCAACCTGCCGGTTCCGGTGCAGCGACGTGTAGCAGCCGGCGTTCTTTCGGCCGGACATGCCCGGGCATTACTCGGCCTCGAGGAGGCCGACACGCAGGAAGAGCTCGCCGGGCGCATCGTGGCCGAGGGCCTATCGGTGCGGGCGACGGAGGAGCTCGTCTCGATGTATCTGCACGGGATGGCGCACAAGAAACAGTCCCGTCGCCCTTCAGCGCCGCGGATCGTGGCGCCAGGCGTAGCCGATCTCGCCAATAAGCTCTCCGACACGCTCGACACCCGCGTGCGAGTCGACCTCGGTCGTCGCAAAGGCAAGATCACGGTCGAGTTCGCGTCTGTCGACGACCTGGAGCGCATCGTGGCGCTCATTGCGCCCAAGGTGGCGACAGTTCGCAGTCAATCGGCTGGCGCGAACGAGTCGTAGGAGACGACCTCCGAGAGGGACCGACGCCCACGCCGACGAGACGGCGAGCGACGGTCGACCGCCCGGTACCCGAGGCTGATCGTCCCGATCGGCGTCAGCCGGTCTGGCACCTCGAATGCGGCGCGCACTGCGTTCCAATGTGCGGGCGGTACGCCGAAGAAGCACCCGGCTAGTCCCTGGTCGACCGCCGCGAGTAAGACGAGCAACGATGCCATACCGGTGTCGATATGCCAGTACGGCACCGGCCAGCGTGACTCGTCGCGATCAGTCCAGCCCTTGTCGGCCTCGGCGTAGCGGTCGAGATAGGCCTGCTTGTCAGAAAAGGCAACAATCAGCACGGGGGCGGTGCGCATGCCGGTCAACCAAGTGTCGGCCGGTGCCGTCAAATCCGTGGTGGCTACCCAGTAGCGATCTCGGCTCGTCGGCGTGTCCAGTACCAGAAAGTGCCATCCCTGGCTAAACCCGGCGGACGGCGCGTGCAATGCCAAGTCCAGCAATTCCTCAACGCCGGCGCGGCTGACCGGCCGCGCCGGGTCGTAGGCGCGCACCATTCGCCGCTTGCGTACGACATCCGCGAATTCCATTACGACATTGAAGCGCATGATCAGCGATGCGCCGGCTCCAAGGTCGCACATGGAGATATCTGGTGTGTCACCACCCAGGTCGTGTGCGATCGTGTGCTCGTGGAATTGAGGCAGTCGCGCAAGCTGGAAAACGTCCTGTACGACATCCGGGGACCGGTGCTGGATGAGGCGAAGCGCCTCGAGGAAGAAGGCCGCCGAATCATCAAGCTGAACATCGGCAATCCGGCGGCGTTCGGCTTCGAGGCTCCGGAAGAGATCCTGGTCGACGTCATCCGGAACTTGCCGGTTTCGCAGGGATATTCGGACTCACAAGGGCTCCTGTCCGGCCGTACCGCCGTGGTGCAGCACTACCAGGAGCGCGGCGTGCGCGGCACGACGGTCGACGACGTCTGGCTCGGCAACGGAGTCAGCGAATTGATCACCATGTCGCTGCAGGCCATGCTCGACGACGGCGACGAGGTGCTCATACCCGCGCCCGACTATCCACTGTGGACAGCATCAACCGCACTCGCCGGCGGTCGCGCGGTGCATTATCTGTGCGACGAGAGCAACGGCTGGCTTCCCGATCTTGACGACCTCGCTGCAAAGATTTCCCAGCGTACAAAGGCAATCGTCGTCATCAACCCGAACAATCCGACCGGCGCGGTATACCCGACGGGGGTAATGGAGAGCATCGCCGAGCTGGCCCGGCGGAACCGGTTGGTCGTCATGGCGGACGAGATCTACGACAAGGTCCTCTACGACGATGCCACGCACACGCCATTCGCGGCGATCGCCCCGGACCTGTTCACTCTGACGTTCAACGGCCTGTCCAAGGCCTACCGGCTCGCCGGATTCAGGAGCGCGTGGCTCATGGTCACCGGACCGAAGCGGTCGGCATCGAGCTACCTCGAAGGCATCACCATCCTCGCGAACATGCGACTGTGTGCGAATGTGCCTGCACAGCACGCGATCCAAACGGCGCTAGGCGGACGGCAGAGCATCAACGACCTTGTGCTGCCCGGAGGGCGGCTGCGCGAGCAGCGCGACGCCGCGATCGCAGCGCTCAAGGAGATCCCCGGGGTCACCTGCGTGCAGCCCCGAGGTGCGCTCTACGTGTTCCCACGCCTCGATCTTGACCTGTACCCGATCGAGGACGACCAGGCGTTCGTCCTGCAACTGCTACGTGAGCAGCACGTCCTCGTCGTGCAGGGAAGCGGGTTCAACTGGCCGCGTCCGGACCATCTGCGCATAGTTACGCTCCCCCGGGCCGACGACCTAACCGAGGCGATCGGACGGATCGGCACATTCCTCGACACCTATCAGGGCCCGTAGCGCAATCCACCAAACGGGGCCACGTCCAATCATCCGCGGCATTCGTCCCGTCGTTGGACTGGAAACGTCAGCTTCGGGGTCGCCGCGCTGCGAATACCGTTTTAGCATCGCGGGGTACACCGTCGCTTGGAGCTGCGTTGTCCCGTCGCCTAGTGAACATCACGCTCGACAATCTGATCGATCTGCCCAACCGCTGCCGATCATGTGTCTTCTGGGAACTCGACCCAGTTGCCGGTGAGCGTGCGTGCGAGGGAGGTGGCACGGACCTGGAGAAGGAGGCTTGGGTCTCCGACACCCTGCTCGAATGGGGCAGCTGCGGCAAGATCGTCTACGTGGACGCGGCGCCCGCGGGCTACGTGCTATTCGCGCCGCCGGCGTACGTGCCGCGCGCGGTCGCCTTTCCCACCTCGCCGGTGAGCGCCGATGCGGTCCTGCTGCTTACCGCCCGGGTGATGCCGGAATTCGCTGGCGGCGGGCTCGGCCGGATGCTCGTGCAGGGCGTTGTTCGCGACATTGCGCGCCGAGGTCTCAAGGCCGTCGAGGCATTCGGTGAGATCGGAGCGGGCGGTGACGGTGGCGACAAGTCTAGGCAGACCTGCCTGCTGCCAGCTGAGTACCTGTTGGCAGTCGGCTTCAAGACCGTCCGTCCACATCCGAAGTTCCCGCGGCTGCGCCTGGATGTGAAGTCGACCGTGTCGTGGAAGGAAGACGTCGAGTACGCGATCGAGCGGCTCTTCTCTTCGGTGCCCTCTACCGCGCTGTCGCGAAGCTGAGCGCCGCCCGCTACGACGCGATCGCGGGAAGACGCATCACGCCGGTGGGTGGGTCTTCGGCCTTGGGCAGGTAGAGCCGTTGGACCGCGACGAGCAAACCCTCGGCAACGGTGTCGCGAAATGCCGGATCGACCAGTCGCACCCGATCGATCGGTGAGCTGAGATAGCCGACCTCGACGCGAACGGTCGGCATCGTGGTCAGCCGCAGCAAGGCCCAGGTCTTCGGGTGCACACGTCCGTCGAGCATGCCGGTGCGAGCGACGATCTCACGCTGGGCCAGATCAGCGAGCCGCTCGCCAATCGTCGAACTCGATTCACCGGCCCCGTAGTGATAACTGGCGACGCCGTTGGCGAGTGGCGACGGCGCGGCATCGACGTGCAAGGAGAGCAACATGTCGGCACCGACTTGATTGGCGAAGCCAGCACGCTCCTCGTCGCTCGCACCGTTGTAGGGGCCGCGGGTCAGCCAGGTGGTGACCCCGAGCGCGGTCAAGCGGCCCTCTAGACGGGTGGCGAGGTCCCACGCGATGTCTGCCTCGCAGATACCGTCGGCTTCGACGCCCCGGTCGTCGCCGCCGTGACCGGGATCGAGCACCAGACGCTTGCCCAGCAAGCTCGGACCCGATTCGACGACCCGCATCTGCTCGCGAAGCAACTGCGGCCGGCCACCGATGACCCGGCGCCCGAGTTGGCGCAGGGCGCGCAGCGTCGCCGGACCGCAGATGCCGTCCGGGACCAGACCGTAGTCGCGCTGGAAGGTGTGCAAGGCTCGCTCGGTGCGCCGTCCGAAGACGCCGTCCGGGCGGCCGAGGTCGTAGCCCATCTCCAGCAACTGTTGCTGCAGCGACGCTACGTCATCGCCCGCGAGCAAGTTCGTGGCGTTGTGGCCGAGGACCCGATCACCAAGGCGCCAGCGGGCACCGGCCAGCGCGGCGTAGGTCTCAATGCCTACAACGCCGTCGACGGACAGGCCGCGCCGCTGCTGGAAATGGCGAACGGCAAGCTCGGTCTCGGCGTCGAACACCGATTGGGTTGCCGGGTCGATATTGGCGACAAGGCCGAGTCCGGCGAGAACGCGCCGCACCTCGGCGACCGCGTCACCCGCAGCGCCGCGGCGGAGTGGCTGCATCGGAACGAAAAACCTCACGGAACGATCGGGGAAGGGCACTGTCTTGGACAACGGGCCGTCAGCCATTGTGCCCCAGCCTTGCTCGGATACCGAACGGGGCATAAAGTCCGCGAGTCCACCGCACTAAAATGCGACAAAGGCGGCCGTAGTGGGCCGCCTTTGTCGCATAAGGGATCAGCCAGCACCGGCGCGAAAGCTACATGTGCGCCAGGCCTGGGCGTTACGGGATGTAGTCGGCAAGCTCCTTAAGAATGGCTGCCTTCGGGCGCGCACCCACGATTGACTTGACGATCTGACCCTTGTCGAAGACCGACATGGTCGGGATGGACAGGATCTGGTAATCACGTGCGATCGCCGGGTTCTCGTCGATGTTCACCTTGGCGACCGTGATCTTGCCGGCGTACTCACCGGCGATCTCGTCGAGTACTGGGGCGACCATCTTGCACGGCCCGCACCACTCCGCCCAGAAATCGACGAGTACTGGCCCATCAGCGCCGAGCACATCGGCCGCGAAGGTGGCGTCGGTAACGGTCTTGGTGTTTTGCCCCATGTCGTTCTCCTGTTTGTCGGCTGGTAGTGATGCAACGGTGTCGAGCAGGCGGCCATTCCCCGCAGGTCAGGCGGAGGCCCCAGCTGTGACGGTGCTGTCGGATGCGTCAGCACGGCTGGCCAGGTAGCGCTCTGCGTCCAACGCGGCCTGGCACCCGGTGCCGGCGGCGGTAACGGCCTGTCGGTAGACGTGGTCGACGACGTCGCCCGCGGCGAACACACCGTCGATGTTGGTCTTCGTCGTGCCCGACTGGGTCAGGATGTAGCCCTCTTCGTCGAGGTCGATCTGGCCCTTGACCAATTCGCTACGCGGCTGGTGCCCGATCGCGATGAACAGGCCCTGGACGGGCAGATCGCGCTGCTCGCCGGTCATAGTGTCGCGCAGCCGAATCCCGTCAACCGTGCCCTCGCCGCTGATGTCGGCGACCTCGGAGTTCCACGCCCAGTCGATCTTGTCGTTGCTGAATGCCCGGTCGGCCATGATGCGACTGGCCCGAAGCGCGTCACGTCGATGCACCACGGTGACTGACTTCGCGAAACGGGTAAGGAAGGTGGCTTCTTCCATGGCGGTATCGCCGCCTCCGACGACAGCGATGTCTTTGTCGCGGAAGAAGAAACCATCGCAGGTGGCGCACCACGACACACCGTGCCCGGACAGCTCGTCTTCGCGGGCAATGCCCAGCTTTCGGTAGGCCGAGCCCATCGCGAGGATTACCGTGTCGGCACTGAATTCGGCGTCGTGGGTGCGAACCTTCTTGACCGGGCCGACCAGATCGACCGACACGACGTCGTCGCTCACGATCTCGGCGCCGAAACGTTCCGCTTGGCCCCGCATGTGCATCATCAACTCTGGGCCCATGATCCCGTCCGGGAATCCCGGATAGTTCTCGACATCCGTCGTGGTCATCAGCGCGCCGCCGAATTGCGAACCCTCGAACAACAGCGGTGCAAGATCTGCTCGAGCGGTGTAAAGCGCAGCCGTGTACCCCGCCGGGCCGGACCCGACGATGATGACGTTGCGGTGCTGGGCATTGCTCACTATTGGCCTCGATCCCTGGGTGCCTACGTGCCGCGCAACGATCCTAAATGCGCTGGGATTCCCGAACGGGTTCGCGGTGCCGCATGGCTCAGCGGCGTGCGGCGGTGAGAATTTCACGCACCTCAGGTATACGCATCCGCCACGCCACCGGGAGGAGTACGAGCACGCCGACGATCGAACCGCCTATGACGCCGAAGAGCGCCCCGGTGCGCCCGGGCCCGAACAGGCTCGTGCCCCACAGCACCATGCCCAGGGCAGCCGCTCCTCCGAGCACCGACGCGACGCTGATCTGTGCGATGGTTCGCATCACCCGGCCGAAACCGAGATTGCCGAGGCGCTGGGTCAGCATGAGATGTCCGAGCACGGCGCCGACGACGTAGGACAGCGACGTCGACACGTTCAGCGCTTCGATGACGTGGTCGCCGTGCAGCGTCTCGGCCGCGATCAGCACGAGCGTCACCTTCGTGGCGACCATGCAGATGTTGACGATCGTGGGCGTGCGCGCGTCACGCATCGCGTAGAAGACCCGCATCTGCAGCATCACGAGCGCAAACGGGAGCAGCCCGAATGCCGACAGCGCCAGCGACGTGCCGATCAGCCGCGCGTCATGCAGATTCGTGCGTCCGACGAAGATCGCCATAGCGAACGACGGTCCGAGCACCATCAAGCCCACGGTCACCGGGATAAGCGCGACGGCGGACAGGCGCGCACCCACCGACATGTGCTCGATGACCGCATCGTTGTCGCCCCGTGCCGCCGCCCGCGACATCCGCGGCATGAGGGCGGTGAGCAACGAGACGCCGAGAATGCCGTAGGGCACCTGAAAGAGCAGGTCAGCGTAGGTGAAGCTCGTGACGCCGTTGTGGTTGAAGCCGACCTTGACGATGACGCTCACGCCGATCTGGCTGGCGATGACGTAGCCAACGACCCAACCGGTCAACGAGCCGGCCTCGCGCATGCCGCGTTCGTCATGCGTCTCACTGTGAAAGCGCCATCGCCATCGGAATCCGGCGTGCCGCAGCGACGGCAGAAGCACGAGTGCCTGAGAGACGATGCCGAGCGTCGTGCCGACGCCCAGCACCAGGATCTGCGTCGTGGTCATGTTCGCCGGAATCAGCGTCTTCGGCCCGGGAATCATGGCGAAGATGCCCACCGTCATGATCGTGATGACGTTGTTGAGCACCGGTGCCCAGGCTCCGGGGCCATACACGCCACGGATGTTCAGCACCGCGGAGAACATTGCGCCCAGGCCGTAGAAGAAGATTTCGGGCAGCAGAAGCGTCGCGAACGTGCTTGTAAGTTCGCGTTCACTGGTGTTGTTGACGAACAGGGCCGCAATGAGCGGTGCGGCGGCTACCGCGATGAGCGTGGCGCAGCCCAGCGCCACGGTGGCGATCGACAGCAGTCGCTGGGTATACGCCTCACCTTTGTCCCGGTCGTGCTGCTCGGCATGGACAAGAAGCGGGATGAGCACACTCGACAGGACACCGCCGACCATGAGCTCGTACACCATGTTCGGGAAGCTGTTCGCGCCGTTGTACGCGTCGCCGACCAATCCCGTGCCCAGCGCCGCAGCCAGCACGATGCTTCGCAGGAATCCGGTGACTCGGCTGGCGATGCTCGCGATGGCCATGGTCCGGCTCGAGGCGAGCAGACTGCCCTCACGGCGCGCACCGTCTGCGGTGCCCGCCGGCTTGGCGACGGTCGTGTCTGCCGCGGCCTGCGGGCGGTAGCGCCGCCGGCCGCCATAGGTGACTGATCCCCACTGTTCTTCGGCGTGCGCCCACTCCTCGTCCGATACCCGCTGCCACGCCGGCATCAGGACGCCGGTCATCGGGTTGTCTTCGGTGAATGTGCGCGGCTCGACGGTGATCAGTCCGCGGCCGTGCATGGATGGCGCACTCCACCCGTCGCCGGGCTTGCGCGACGCAGGGTCGCTCACGCGCCGACCCCCGCCGGCTCCGGCCGGTGCGACTCGTCGATGGTCGGCCCCTGCGGCCGCGACCGGATGCGCCGCACAACCCGGAATCCCAATGCCAGGACGAGGACGCCGCAGGCCACGGCGGTGATGATCACGCCCACCGCGCCGAGTGCGGTGCAGTGGATATTGAGGCGTACCGATCGCCCGAGCGTCATCCCGTCCGGTGCCTGCAGCGAGGCGTCGACCTGGAAGCGTCCGGCCCGCTGGACGTGCGCCTGGATCTTCAACGAACTGCGCGCACCGCTCGGGATGCGCTGCACTCGGACGTTGTCGGTGCTGAAGCCCGTCACGCCGTTGACGGTCGTGATCGCTATTCGCACGTTGACCTCGACAGGCAGCGTGTTGACGACGGTGACGAACAGCGGAGAGTCATTCGAGGCGAGGGTGTAGGTGCCGTTGGACGGACGGACGATGTACACGCCGGACTGCCACTTGTCGGTCTGATGCGTGAGCGCCGCCGAGAAGGACAGGGCGCGTGGCCGGTTGAAGCGCCACGCAGAAGACTCGGTGCGTTGGATGGCAGCCGGCAGCCCGTCAAGAAGCGTCGCCGCATCGTTGGTGGTCAGCGCGCTGCTGAACGAGCGGACGAATTCTGACGCGTCAGCCGCCGCGTCGATCAGCCGTGGCGCCACTTCGGCGTTCGCGTTCGGCTCGACGAGCGGGCCGTGGTCGACAGGGCGCACGGTCGCCGCCGCCTGGCCGAGCGTCAACGATGTCGACCAGCTGGTGTGGGCTGTGGCGAGAATTGTCCGGGCGGCGAGTGCTGGCGAGGGGTCGACGTAACGCTCAGCCGTGATCACCGCGTAGTGCGGGCGATCGGACTGCTCGACGGCACGGATCGCCAGATCGGAGACGAGTTGCGGCAGCGTCTGCGCGCTCGCGTTGTCGAACGTCAGGATCGGGGTGGCGAGCTTTTGCAGCAGACGGTCGGTGACGGCCGCCATCGAACCGGGCCCGCCGTACTGCGCCGGGAGCGGCGCGAGGGCGTCCGGGCGCGGCGATCTGGAATTGGCGCCCGGCAGGGTGGCGTCGTTGAGCACGACCTCAGACGTGCCGCGGCTGAGCAGTTGGCGCAACGCCGCGGAGGTGATCGTCTCGCCGGCCGGCCAGGCGATGCTGCTACCGGCCGGCTCACCGAGCGCGCCCTGAACCCGCTTCACCTGTTCCGGTCCGAAATTGTTGGACCAGGTCAGCCTGGCGCGAGTGACAGCGTCGATGTCGGGGTCGGCGTAGGGCGTGAGGCTCACTTCTGCGGACGCAACGACCGAATGCAGCCGGGCCAGCCAGGATCGGGCCGCCGCGGTGCCCGTACCGTCGGAGACCCTTCCGGCCTGCTCGACCTTGTAGGGGCTGCTCATCACAGCGAGCTCGTCGATCAGCTCAGGATCGATCACCAGGGTCAGGTGCACCCTCGGGGCGACCCGTTCGACCACGGAGAGCGCGCGGTCCAGACGACCGCCGGGGCGCACGGACTGGGCAAGCCCGTCGTCGACGAACGGGTCGCCGTCGACCAGGCGATGCGGGCGGTCGATGAGTGGCCAGACCCAGCTCACCTGCACCGGTTTGGGCAGGTCGCGAAACGATGGCAGGAACGTCTGCCCGAAACCGACCTGGCTCGCCTCGCCGGCAGGCTCCGCTGCCGCAAAGGCGGTGAAGTTGATCGGGTAGACCGCACCGCCGCTGCTCTGGCAAAGGCAGATACTCTGGCCGTCGTTCTGCTCGCTGGTCGTGGTCTGGTAGCTGACGCGCAGGGTGTCGTGCGCCCCGATGGGTGTTGAGACCTTGACCGGCGGCAGTTCCGAGAGATTACGCGGGTCGCTGCTCGGCGCGGGGTGGGCGATCAGCTGCTCGAGGGGTGCCTGGTCGATGACTGGCACGTCGCGCTCGACGTCGAGGCTGACGTCGTAGAGGGTCGACGAGGTCTTGTTCGTGAGTGACAAGACGATCGTCAGCTTGCTAGGGGTGGTCGTGTACGCGGGAGTGTTCGGTGCCATGTCGATGACCGACACCGCGAGGCTTTGACCAGTCGGAGGTTGCGCGGTCTTCGCGGTTGCGTCTGGCAGGCCGAAGAGCATGACGCCGGCCAGCAGGGCGGCCGTCATGACCGCCCTGGGCACCCAGCGAGCCAGGGTGTGTGTCTCGAACTTCACGCGCTCTCCGCGAGCAGCCGTCCCGCCGCGTCGACCAGGCCCCGCTCGTCCGGGTAGGCCAGCTGCTCGGTGATGTCCGGAAGTGGCACCCACGCGACTTCGGCGACCTCCACGTCAGCGTCGGACAGTTCGCCGCCGACGGCCCGCATGAGGAAATGATGCACCGTTTTGTGGACCCGGCGCCCCTCGGCGATGAACCAGAAGTCGATCGTGCCGAGTCGGGCAAGGATCTCACCGCTTATGCCGGTCTCCTCACGAACTTCACGGATCGCCGCCTGTTCGGGAGTCTCGCCTGCTTCGACGTGACCCTTGGGCAATGACCAGAGAAGTCGGCCCCGTCGGTCGACACGCCCGATCAGCGCGCCGAGAGGTACGTCACCGCCGAGATCGACGACCAGGCCGCCCGCGCTTATCTCGTCGACCCGCTTCAGTCTCGGCCGACCGCGTCGCGCCGCCTTCGTGGATGAGCCACCCTCACCCGAGCGCCGTGGCGACGGCGAATCGGGGGCACGGGACATGGCCCGATGGTAGCCGCAGGCCGGTAGCCTGGCCGTCCGTGACAGCCCTCGTCGGTGGCCGCTTTGCTGTGGTTCGGCCGCTCCCCCTTCCAGTTCCATCCGTGGCGGCCCAATGAGGCCAGCCCGCGACCCCGCAGACCTGATCGCAGTGCCCGCTGAGGCGGCACGGCTTGGTGCCGCGTTCGAGGCGGCCGGCCACGAGTTGCACCTCGTCGGCGGCACCGTCCGCGACGCGCTGATGGGCCGACCGGACACCGACCTCGACTTCACGACTGACGCTCATCCGGACGAGGTGCTCACGATCGTCGCGTCGCTCACATCGGCGACCTGGACGACCGGCATCGAGTTCGGCACCGTGGGTCTGCAGATCGGCAGCCGGCAATGCGAGATCACCACGTTCCGGGCTGACCGCTATGACCGGATCAGTCGAAATCCCGACGTTGTCTATGGCATGTCTCTGGTCGACGATCTGCGCCGTCGCGATTTCACCATGAACGCGATGGCGCTGTCGGTCACCGGCGAGCGCGTCTTTGCCGATCCGTTCGGCGGGCTCGGCGATCTGGCGCGCGGGGTGCTGCGCACGCCCGGAACGCCCGAGGAGTCCTTCGCCGACGATCCGTTGCGGATGTTGCGGGCGGTGCGGTTCGTCTCGACGATCGGGGTCACGCCCGCGCCTGAGGTGCAGAAAGCGATGTCCGCGATGGCGGGCGAGCTGGCCCGGGTCACGGCCGAACGCGTGCAGGCCGAGCTGTCCAAGCTGATGCTCGGCACCGCGCCGCGCGGCGCCCTGGAGCTACTCGTCGAGACCGGGCTGGCGGACGTGGTGCTGCCCGAACTGCCGGCGCTGCGCATGGCCGCCGACGAGCACGGCCAGCACAAGGACGTCTACGCGCACACGCTGCAGGTCCTCGACCAAGCGATCGACCTGGAGTCGTCACCGGATCTGGTACTGCGCTGGGCCGCGTTGCTGCACGACATCGGCAAGCCGGCCACTCGGCGCTTCGAGGCCGAAGGCCGGGTCACCTTTCACCATCACGAGGCGGTCGGCGCCCGCATGGCCCGGGCGCGGCTCAAGGAACTGCGGTACTCGAAGGACATCGTCGAGGAGGTGGGGCAGCTGGTGTTCCTGCACCTGCGCTTCTACGGCTACGGGCGCGGCGAGTGGACCGACTCGGCCGTGCGCCGCTATGTCGTCGACGCCGGGCCGCTACTCGACCGGCTGCACAAGCTCGTCCGCTCGGACTGCACCACGCGCAACCTGCGCAAGGCGGCCGCTCTCGCCTCGGCATACGACGCGTTGGAGGCACGCATCGCGCAGTTGCGCGAACAGGAGGAACTCGACGCGATCCGCCCCGACCTCGACGGCAACGAGATCATGGCGATCCTGGGCATCCCGCCGGGTCCGATGGTCGGGCGGGCGTACCAGCACATGCTCGCCCTGCGCATGGAACACGGACCGCTGGGCCGCGATCGCGCCGTGGCGGAGCTGCGGGTCTGGGCAGCGGACCAGTAGCGCAGGATCGGGCAATCGTCGGCGCCGTAGGAACGCCAGGAGTTGCACGATCGGATCAGGGACGCAGGTGCGCCCACGATTCGGGCGTACCGAGCAGGAACTCGCCGAGCGTCGTCGGCCGTACGCCGGTGAGCGCCTCGATCGTGTGACTGGTGACGCCGACTTCGCCGGTGGCGATTGCGAGATACGAGCCGATCCAGCCCTCGATCTGCCAGTCGGCGGCGCCGGCCCGCGAGGCGCGTGCCTCGTCCACGGACTCGGCGTAATAGGTGATGTCGCGGCCGGTGACCGTGCTGAGCACCCGGGCCGTCTCGTGCAGGTCGATCGCGAACGGGCCGGACACGTCGTACACCGCGCCGGCGTGTGCGTCATCGAGTAGCGCCGCGACGGCCAGGCGCGCGACGTCGGCGCGTGCCACCCACGCGACCGCGCCGTTACCGGCTGGGCCGCGCACCACGCCGTCCGCGCCGACCATGTGCGGGACGAAGTCGGCGTAGATGCTGTTACGCAGCGCGGTCAAGGACAGTCCGGAATCGACGATCGCCCGCTCGGTGTGCGCATGGTCTCGGGCATAAGGGAAGCTCGCCTCGGGCGCGGCGCCCATGAAAGAGGTGTAGACGACTCTGCGGACGCCTGCTTCTGCGGCGGCCTGCACGACTCCCCGGTGCAGGTCGAGACGGTCGGGTGCCTCGTGCCCCGAGACGAGGAACAGCGTTGCGACGCCGTCGAATGCGGCACGCATCGCGGTCCGGTCGGCGTAGTCGGCGATGGCCACCTCGGCGCCGTCGAGCAGCGGCGTTCGCGCCGGGTTGCGGCTGATTACGCGTTGGCGCGCTCCCCGCGCCGCGAGGTCGCGGGCCACCAGTCCGCCGACCCAACCACTCGCCCCGGTCACTGCGATGAGTCCGTTCATGAACCAGTCATACCGCCGAGTGCGCCGCTTCGGGTGTGACAACCGGCGCGGGCAGACGGCCGGCGACCCGCAGATACGTCAGCCCGGTCAGTGCGTAGACGGCTCCGAGCACGATGACCGATACGGGCGAGTAGCCGCTGTCCGGTAGCAGCACCGCAGTGGCGATGGCTGCGCTGACGAAGGTGATGTTGAACAGCGTGTCGTAGAGCGAGAACACCCGGCCGCGGTAGTCGTCCTCGACCGTCTGCTGGACCAGGGTGTCGACGCAGATCTTGACGCCCTGTGCGACGAAGCCGAGCACGAACGCGGCGAGCAGCAGCATCGGCATCGTGTACGGCAGGCCGAGCCCGATCTCGGCGGCGGCGGCGACGCCGAGCAGCAACGCCGGCCACCGCACGAACCCGAGGTGCCGCGACGCCGCCGGCGTCACCACGGCGGCGAGGCCCGAGCCGATCGCCACCATCGCGATCGCCTGGCCGAGGCCGGCCAGTCCCGCTCGGAACACGCCGTCGTCGTGGAAGTAGTTGCGGTACAGCAGCAGCGTGCAGACCGTGCTGACGCCATAGCAGAAACGATGCGCACCAATCATGAGCAGCGCGTAGAACGCGGGCTTGAGCGAGACGATGTGCCTGCCGCCGGCAACCAGTCCGCGGGCAACGGCGCCGATGGTCTCGCGATTGGTGCGCTCGACATCGTCCGGCCCCAGGGCCTCACGGGTGAAGCGATGCGCCACGTACGACGCCGCCAGGTAGGGCAGAGCTGCCCCTACGGCGATTGCGGCATATGCGGCGTCGGTGTCGCCGATGAAGGCGCGCACCCCGATCGCAACGGTGCCGCCGAGGGTCGTCGCGATGGCCCCGCTCGTCGTCGACAGCGCATTGGCGGTAACGAGCTCACGTGGATCGACGACGTGCGGCAGGCCCGCCGACAGCGCGGACAGGATGAAGCGGTTGACAGATATGACTACCAGCGCGCTGGCATAGAACGGCTCACCGTGCAGGCCACCGCCGATCTCCGCGGCAACCGCAGCCACGCCGAGGGCGCGCAGGACGTTCGAGATGACGAGGGCGCGCTGCCGCCACCACCGGTCGAGCAAGACACCGGCAAATGGGCCGACCAGGGAGTAAGGGAGCAGCACCACGGCAAAGCCCGCCGCGACGTCCGCGGCATGCGCCTGCCGCTCCGGATTGAAGAGCACGGCACCGGCCAGCGAGGCCTGGAACACGCCGTCACCGAACTGCCCGAGCAACCGAACCGAATACAGCCGGCGGAAGTCCGGGCGCCGCAGCGAGGCCCGAAGGTGTCCGTTGGCGCGCACTCTCTGACCGTAGTGGTAGGAGGGCGAGGTGCAGCGCGCGTCGCTTGCGCATACCGGGCAAGATGTCACCGTGCCAGCAGAGCAGTCGACACCCTGCGCCTGGACCGGTCATGTGCCCGCGTCCGGACGTCTGCTGGTAGCCAGCCCGTTGCTCAACGAGCCGACGTTCGCGCGCTCGGTCGTGTACGTACTCGAGCACGACGGCGGAGGCACCGTCGGCGTAGTGCTCAACCGGCCCAGCCAGACGGCGGTGGGCGAGGTGCTGCCCGACTGGCGGCATGCGGTGAGCGAGCCGAGTGTCGTGTTCAGCGGTGGCCCGGTCATGCCCGACGGCGCGCTGTGCCTGGCAGAGTTGACCGGCCGGCACAGCGAGAACGGCCCGGGTGTGCGGCGTATCGCGGCTGGGCTCGCCACTGTCGATCTTGATGGCGACATCGCGCTGATCACCGGCATGACGACCCGGCTGCGTGTGTTCGCCGGCCATTCCGGGTGGGCGCCAGGCCAGCTAGCCGACGAGATGGCGGCGGGCTCGTGGTACGTCGTCGATGGCCGGGCCGACGACGCGTTCACCTTCGACCCGCGCCAGCTGTGGAGCCGGGTGCTTCGCCGTCAGCCGCCGCCGCTGACCATGCTCTCGACGTACCCGCCTGAGCTCGGCCTGAACTGACGGTTGGGCGTCTCAGCGTTGCGCGTCGTTGCCACGCAGCGACGGAAGGTTGACCACGATCGCTTCCTGGGTGCTGCGGGCGACAACCACGACCGCCTCCGCGTCCGGGTCGTTGTTCTCCTCGCGGTGCGGCACCCACGGCGGGACGAACACGTAGTCGCCGGGTTGTGCCTTGATCCGCCGCTCCTCGTCGCCATCGAGGAAGACAAACTCAGGCGTGCCGCTGACCACGAAGATTGCGGTCTCGGCCTCGCCGTGGTGATGATCGGCCGAGCGCAGTCCAGGTTCGACGTGCGCCTGACCCATCCACAGCTTCTCCGAGCCCACCTGCTTGTTGCTGATGGCGGCGAAGCGCCGCATGCCGCTCGACTGGGGGGTCTCCGAGTCGAGTTCGCCCGCCGGGATGTGCCGCAGCGCAGGGTGAAAGGCGTCAGTCATGGCTCTCCTTCCGGTCCTTCCGACCCGATGAATCCGTTGAGTGGTGCGTTAGACGTCGAGTGGTGCGTTACAACTCACCACTCAAGCCACAACGCACCACTCAACCGAAGTCGGGGTCGCCGATCTGCCTAACGGTCGACCTCGCCGCGGATGAACTTCTCCACCGCGTCGCGCGCCTCGTCGTCGAAGTACTGCACCGGCGGGGACTTCATGAAGTAGCTCGATGCCGACAGGATCGGGCCGCCGATACCGCGGTCCTTGGCGATCTTGGCGCAGCGCAGCGCGTCGATGATGACGCCGGCCGAGTTGGGTGAGTCCCAGACCTCGAGCTTGTACTCGAGGTTCAGCGGCACGTCGCCGAATGCCTTGCCCTCGAGCCGGACGTAGGCCCACTTGCGGTCGTCGAGCCACGGCACGTAGTCGGACGGGCCGATGTGCACGTTGCGCTTGCCGAGATCGCGGTGCGGAATCTGCGACGTGACCGACTGGGTCTTGCTGATCTTCTTCGACTCGAGACGGTCGCGCTCGAGCATGTTCATGAAGTCCATGTTGCCGCCGACGTTGAGCTGCATCGTGCGCTGCAGTTCGACGCCGCGATCCTCGAAGAGCTTGGCGAGCACGCGGTGGGTGATGGTGGCGCCCACCTGTGACTTGATGTCGTCGCCGACGATGGGAACGCCTGCGTCTTCGAACTTCTTCGCCCACTCCGGCGTGCCGGCAATGAACACCGGCAGTGCATTGACGAATGCCACGCCGGCGTCGATGGCGCATTGCGCGTAGAACTTGGCGGCGTCCTCGGACCCGACCGGCAGGTAGCAGACCAGGACGTCGACCTCGGCGGCGCGCAGGGCGGCCACCACGTCGACCGGCTCCTCGTCGGACTCCTCGATGGTCTCCAGGTAGTACTTGCCGAGCCCGTCGAGGGTGTGCCCGCGCTGCACGCTGACGCCGAGCGGCGGGACGTCGCAGATCTTGATCGTGTTGTTCTCGCTGGCCAGGATGGCCTCGGAGAGGTCGCGGCCGACCTTCTTGGCGTCCACGTCGAACGCGGTGACGAACTCGATGTCGCTGACGTGGTACGGGCCG
Organism: uncultured Actinomycetes bacterium; assembly: GCA_963733615.1. Classification (GTDB taxonomy): domain Bacteria; phylum Actinomycetota; class Actinomycetes; order Mycobacteriales; family Jatrophihabitantaceae; genus DASXRA01. The sequence continues at coordinate 48,186 of CAVTEA010000001.1, read as the reverse complement.
AACTTGACGTGCATCAGGCCGGGCACCTTCTGGGCCGGGTCGGCGTCGCGGTAGTAGTGGACGCCCTGCACCAGTGATGCCGCGCAGTTGCCTACGCCGACGATGCCGACTCGAATCTTGCCCATCGGGGGCCTCCTGTCTCGTGGGTGAGTGGTTAGGACTTCTCTTGTTCGATCAGTTCGGTCAGCCACCGCACCTCGCGGTCGACCGACTCGAGACCGTGCTCCTGTAGCTGGAGCGTGTATCGGTCGAGCCGCTCGCGGGTGCGTGCCAGCGAACTGCGCATGCCGTCACGTCGCTCTTCGACCCGGCGTCGTCGTCCCTCGAGGATCTGCAGCCGGATCTCCGAGCGGGTCTGCGCGAAGAACGCAAGCCGCGCTCCGAAGCCCTCGTCGTCGAAGGCCTCTGGACCTACGCCGGCGAGCAGTTCGGCCAAATGTTCCTTGCCGTCGGCGGTCAGGCGGTACACCCGCTTGCCACGCCGCGACCTGGTGGCTGGGCCGGTTACCGATTCAGGTGCTTCCTCGGTGATCCACCCGGCTTCGGACAACCGCCGAAGCGTCGGATAGAGCGAACCGTAGGAGAACGCCCGAAACGCGCCGAGAAGATTGGCCAATCGCTTGCGGAGTTCGTATCCGTGCATCGGGCTTTCGTTCAGCAGTCCGAGCACGGCGATCTCGAGCACCCCGCACCGTCCCTATCTCGACCCGATGTATCAGCACGATACATCACTGCGAGAGGTGCCTGTCAACTGAACGCAACCGGCAAGCCCATCCCGCAACAGCCGTTCTGGGGTTGCGACGGCAGCACGGAGTCCCCTACGACATCACCGTCGTGGCTCTGGACGTACCGAGCCTCAGGCTCGCCGCCAGCACGCACGCTGCGACCTTCGGGTTCAACGTCGGGCAGCACGCGCCCGCCACCGCGCGGCAGTAGCGTGACTCGATCGAAGCGGTGACTCAGCCGGTGACGACCGCATGCAGGTAGCCGTCGTAGCCCTTCGCGCCCACGGTCTGGATCACCGTGGCGCTGACCCGGGGCTCGGCGGCCACCGTGCTGACCAGGCGCCGAACGCCCTGCACGGCCGGGTCGTCGCTAGCTGCGTCGATCACCTTCCCGTCGCGCACGACGTTGTCGACGATGATCACGCTGCCCGGATGGGACAGCTTTACCGCCCAGGCGAAGTAGTCGGCGTTGCTCGGCTTGTCGGCGTCGATGAAGACCAGATCGAACGGTCCGTCAAGTTGCGGCAGCGTCTGCAATGCCGGGCCGACGATCACCTCGGCGACAGCGCCGAGGCCCGCGTTCGCGAGGTTGCCGCGGGCGACTTCGGCATGATGCGGATCGAATTCGAGCGTGACCAGCCGGCCGTCGGCGGGCAGCGCCCGGGCCAGCCAGATCGTGCTGTACCCGCCGAGCGTGCCGACCTCCAGGATCGAGCGGACGCCCAGGGCGAGGGCGAGCAGATGCAGTTGCTTGCCCTGCGCGGCCGACACGCTGATCGGTGGCAGGCCGCCGGCGGCACTCGCCCGCTGCGCTTCAGCGAGCGCTGCATCAGGCGGCGCGAGTGCCTTGGTGAAGTAGTCGTCGACAGCGGTCCATTGTGCTTGAGTCATTCGCCTTCCCTTGATCTCGACGGCGTTACAGCATCGGAAACAGATGCTCTGGCAGGTCGGTTGTCAGGTACTCGGTCAGATCTGCGCGGGTCATCTCGTCGGGATGCTCGATCCACCAGTCGGCCGCGGCGCGGATGAATCCGACCATGGCCGCGCCGCCCGGAGTTGCCCGGCTCTGGTCGCGACCGGCGGCGGTTCGATGCGTGGCATCGCGCCAGGACGATCAGTGGCGCCTGGACGTCCGCGATGCCAGGTCCGGCAACGCGCATCTGGCCGGAACGATTGCGCCGCTCAGCGACCCCGGACAGTAGGCACCTTCGCTGCGGGAGCGACGTGTCTGACCACTGCCGCCGACAAGCGCTGGTAGCTGGATCCAGTCAGTCGCACCACTACGTCGAGCAGTCGGGCGTCGATGCCGACCAGTACACGTGCACGGCCGCGCTCTGCCCCTCGCAGGATCGTCTTCGCCGCGCGTTCGGGCGAGGTGCGGGCCAGATGCTGATCGAAGAATTCACTCAGCGCGTCGGCGTCTCGGCTCGGTGCAGCACCGGCGTTGCGTGCGATCGAGGTTCGCACGCCGCCCGGATGAACGCAGGTGACCTTGACGGGATGACCGGCGACGAGCATCTCCTCACGCAGCGCCTCGGTGAAACCTCGCACCGCGAATTTTGCCGCGTTGTAGGCACCTTGCGAGGGCGATGCGAGCAGCCCGAACAGTGACGAGATGTTGACCAGGTGCCCGTCGCCGGACGCGATGAGGTGTGGCAGGAAGGCTTTCGTTCCGTTGACGACGCCCCAGAAGTTGACGTCCATGATGTGCTCGATATCGCCGAACGTCATCTCCTCGATGTCGCCGGTGAAGGCGATGCCTGCGTTGTTGATCACCAGATGAACAGCGTCGAACTGATCCACGACGGTCGCGGCATATGCAAGGACCGCCTCCCGGTCGGCGACGTCGAGCCGGGCCGTGTGGACCGTGGCACCGGCCCGTCTCGTCCGGCGCGCCGTCTCGGCCAGGCCCATCTCGTCCACGTCGGACAACGCGAGCCGGGCACCACGTGCTGCCAGGTCGCACGCGAGCGCACGGCCGATGCCTGACGCGGCGCCAGTAATCACGGCGACCTTGCCCGCGAAGCGGCTCACCGGCATCGCTGCCCCTCCCGTCCATTGCGAGTTGTCATACCTACGGCGCGCGTACGCCCGCTGAAGGTGTGACAAGTCGCTGGGGTTGCCGGCGTCATGCCGACAGGTCCGCGTCGGACGGACGGGTGCTCGTATAGGCCGCCTGGTCGAAGCGGCGGGTTCGTTGCCGGAACGTGAACGTGAAGCCTGGCCACAACGTCGTGTTCCTGCCCTGCGAGTCGAGGTACCAGCTCGCGCAGCCGCCCGTCGTCCAGACGGTGCGCCGCATCCGCCGCTGCAGCTTTGTGTTGTACGCGCGCTGGGCATCGGCGCGCACCTCGACGGTGGCCAGTCCGCGTTCGTCCATGGTGCGCAGGGCGTCCATCACGTAGTTCAGTTGTGACTCGATCATGAGCACCATCGAGTTGTGCCCCAGGCCCGTGTTCGGGCCGGCCAGGAAGAACATGTTCGGGAAGCCGGTCACCGTCGATCCCTTGTATGCCTGCATGCCGTCCTGCCGCCACACCTCGCCGAGCGCTCGTCCGTCGGCGCCCTTGATCCGGTCGAACGTGGGCGAGTCGGTGACGTGGAAGCCGGTGGCCATGACGATCGCGTCGACCTCGCGGGCCACGCCGTCGGACGTCACGATCGCATTGCCCTGCACGGCAGATATGCCGTCGGCGATGAGCGAGACGTTGTCGCGTTCGAGCATCGGATACCAGTCGTTCGAGAGCAGGATGCGCTTGCAGCCGATCTGGAACTTCGGAGTTACCGCCGTACGCAAGGCTGGGTCCTTGACGCCGCGGGCGAGGTTGCGTTCGGCCATCTTGCGGGCGGGCGCGGCCATTTTGGGGTTTATCGCAAAGCCGAAGACGAACGTCTCGCGGCCCCAGTAGATCAGCGTGCGGGCAAGCCGTTGCAGGCCGGGCACGTGGCGGTAGGCGAGGCGCTCCACTCTTGAGTAGGTGCGGTCGCGCCGCGGCACGATCCACGGCGCGGTGCGCTGGTAGACGTCAAGACGCGCGACCCGCGCAGCGATCTCCGGGCCGATCTGAACGGCGGACGCGCCCGTGCCGACGAGTGCAACACGCTTGCCGGTCAGGTCGTAGTCGTGGTTCCACCGCGCGGAGTGGACGACCTCACCGGTGAAGTCGTCGATGCCGTCGATATTGGGCAACGCGGGCTCGCACAGCGCGCCGACGGCGTTGACGAGAATCTTCGCCGTATAGGGGCCGGTCGACGTCTCGACCACCCAACGGCCGGCACCTGCGTCCCAATGAGCCGCGAGCATCTCGCAGTTGAAGACGTGTTTGTCGAGCACGTTGTACTTGCGGGCGACACGACGCAGGTACTCCTGAATCTCCCAGCCTGAGGAGAACGATCGCGTCCAGTTCGGGTTGAGTTCGAAGGAGTACGAGTAAAGGTGCGAGGGAACGTCGCAGGCTGCGCCTGGGTAGGTGTTGTCGCGCCAGGTGCCGCCGACATCGGGCCCGCGCTCGATCACGACGAAGTCGTGCCTGCCGGCCTTGGTCAGTTTGATCGCGGTGCCGAGGCCGGCGAAACCTCCGCCGATCACGAGTAACTCGACGTGACGAGGCGTGGAAGCGAGATCGGGCATATGTGCAGGCTACGATCCCAACTGAACAGGAGTCAATATCTCCTGACTCCAGTTCAATAAGACGTTAGGATCATCGCATGCCCAAGAGGATTCGGCTCAGTCCGGATGCACGCCGGGCGCAACTGATCGACCTCGGCGTGCGCATGCTCGCCACCCGGACACTCGAAGATCTCTCGGTGGAAGCCTTGGCCGAGGAGGCCGGCATTTCGCGCGGCCTGCTGTTCCACTACTTCCGCTCGAAGCAGGAATTCCATCTCGAGGTGATCCGCGCCGCGGCCCGTGAGCTGCTCGAGCGAACTGCGCCGGACGACAGGTTGGCTCCGCTCGAGCAGTTGACCACATCGTTGTCTGCGTTCATCGACTACGTCACCGAGAATCAGGACGCGTACGTATCGCTCGTGCGTGGCGCGGCGAGTGGCGATGAGACGGTGCGGCGCGTATCGGACGAGACGCGCACCGAAATGGCCAACCGAGTCCTCAAGCATCTCGACGTCCTCGGCCTACCGGCCGACGCCCGGTCTGAGATCGCGGTCCGCGGTTGGGTGGCGTTTTGCGAAGAAGTGGTGATCAGTTGGCTGTCCGGCACAACCCAGCCGGCCCTACTGCGAGAGGAGCTACTCGCGCTGCTGGCCAACGCATTGCCAGGCGTGGTGCCGAACGTCGACTCGCGCTGGCTCGCCGATCTGTCCTGATGCGCTGACCACGAGCGCAGAAATGGTTGAGGCCCAACACCGCCGACATTACTAGGATGTCCGACTATGGCGTTCACGGTGCAGCGCAACCCCAACCCGAAGAGTGCCGAGGAGCGGGCAGCGATTCTCGCCGCGCCGGGCTTCGGCAAGTACTTCACCGATCACATGGTCCGAATCGACTGGACCGAACGGGACGGTTGGGGCTCGGGAGCGGTATTGCCGTACGGTCCGCTGACCCTCGACCCGGCGACGATGTCGCTGCACTATGCCCAGCTCATCTTCGAGGGGCTCAAGGCATACCGGCAGCCGGATGGCTCGATCGCAACGTTCCGGCCAGCGGTCAACGCGGCTCGGTTCCAGCGCTCCGCCCGCCGGATGGCTATGCCGGAATTGCCCGAGGAGCTGTTCGTCGGGTCGATCCAAGCGCTCGTCGACCTCGACCGTGACTGGGTGCCGAGCCAGGACGAAGAGTCGCTGTACCTGCGTCCATTCATGCTCTCCACCGAGGTGGGCCTGGGCGTTCGCCCGTCCAATGCGTATAGCTACCTGCTCATCGCGTCACCGGCTGGCTCCTACTTCCCGAGCGGGGTCAAGCCGGTCACCGTGTGGCTGTCGACCGAATACACCCGGGCCGCACTGGGCGGCACCGGCGAGGCGAAATTCGCCGGCAACTACGCCGCCTCGCTAGTTGCCCAAGCCGAGGCCGCTGCGCAGGGCTGCGACCAGGTCGTCTGGCTCGATGCCGTCGAGCACCGTTGGGTCGAGGAGATGGGCGGCATGAACCTGTACTTCGTGTACGGGTCCGGGCCCACTGCCCGCATCGTCACGCCGGCGCTCACCGGCACGTTGCTGCCCGGCATCACTCGCGAATCGCTGCTCACCCTGGCGCATGAGGCGGGCTACGCCGTCGAGGAGGGCAAGGTCTCCACCGACGACTGGCACCGGGGCAACGCGTCCGGAGAGCTCACCGAGGTGTTCGCCTGCGGCACCGCCGCAGTGATCACGCCGGTCGGGCAGGTCAAGAGCGCAGCCGCAGAGTGGACGGTTGGCGACGGCCGGCCCGGGCCGATCACCATGCAACTGCGCGAGACGTTGCTCGACCTGCAGACCGGTCGGGCCGCCGACACGCACGGGTGGATGTACCCGCTCGGCTAAGGCCGGAACGCCCCATGGAACAGGCCGGCCGATGTGCAGATCGAAGGCGACCACGCTCTGGCCGACCTGTGGCGCGCTATGTGTGTCCGTTGGAGCCAGCGCCCGATGCGTAGTCCATACCTATGGGTATGGACTACGCATCTGCCTCCGCGAGGTGGGCGACAACGGTCTCGCTGATATCGCCCAGCGCCTTGATCTGTGCGGGTGAGAGCAGGTCGAGGATGTGTCTGCGCACGGACGTGACGTGTTGTGGCGCGGCCGATTGCAGGGTGCGCAGTCCAGTGTCGGTCAAGGCGATCACTGAGCCACGCCCGTCCGACTCGCACTCCTCGCGCACGACCAAGCCGCGCTGTTCCATCCGGCTGATGTGGTGCGAGAGCCGGCTCTGCGACCACAGCATCCGCGTGGCCAGCTCACTGAGCCGACCACGCTGATCCGGGGCGCCGGACAGATTCGACAGCACGTCGTAGTCGGGTTCGGACAGCCCCGAGTCGCGAGCGAGATCGCGGTTCACCTGCGCGTTCAGCAGCAAGTGCATGCGCCGGTAACCGAGCCACGCCCGCATCTCGGCCTCATCGAGCCATCGCGTCTTCGCCATGACTCATCCTAGAATCTACTTGACATGTCATGCAAGGGCGTCTTAACCTCTTACGTGACACGTCAAGTAGGTGATTCCATGTCGTCATTGCTGCGGCGCCTGATCAATCTCTACGCCGGCTTGGTTCTGTTCGGCGTCAGTATGGCGCTGATGATTCGGGCCCGCCTCGGCCTCGACTGCTGGGACGTCCTGCATCAAGGCCTGGCGCGCCAGACTGGCTTGCAGTTCGGCTGGATCGTCATCGTGGTTGGCGCGCTTGTGCTGTTGCTGTGGGTGCCCCTGCGGCAATGGCCAGGCGTCGGCACCGTCAGCAACGTCATCGTGGTTGGGTTTGCGGTCGACGCCGCGCTCGATGTGGTGCCGGCGCCGTCGCCGATGGCTGTGCGCGTCGGATTCCTGATCGTCGGCATCGTGGCAAACGGCGTGGCCACGGGGCTCTACATCGGGGCGGGCCTCGGGCCCGGCCCCCGTGACGGGCTCATGACCGGTCTTGCTGCTCGCGGCCACTCGATTCGTGTGATGCGCACGGCGATCGAACTGACCGTGCTCGGCTTCGGCTGGCTGCTCGGCGGATCGGTCGGCGTCGGAACGGTCTTGTACGCCCTGGTGATCGGCCCGCTTGCTCACTACTTCATCCCGCGCCTTGCGGTGCGTACCGAACCAAAGGTGGAACCATGCCTCGCTTACTGATCATCATCGCCAGCACCCGCCCGGGTCGTCGCGGCGAGGCGGTCGCCGACTGGTTCGCCGCGCGCGCGCGCGCGCACGGATCCTTCGATATCGAAATCGCCGACCTCGCGCAGGTCGCGCTCCCGTTGCTCAACGAACCCAACGACAACGCGCGTGACGACTACGTGCACGAGCACACGAAGCAGTGGAGCGCCACCGTCGACACCGCCGATGCCATCGTCCTGGTCATGCCCGAGTACAACCGAACGTTCACGGCTCCGCTGAAGAACGCGCTCGACTACCTGTACTACGAGTGGAACTACAAGCCGGTCGGTCTGGTGAGCTACGGCGGCATCTCTGGCGGGCTGCGCGCCGCTTACGCGATCAAGCCGGCGCTGACTGCGCTGCGGATGGTGCCCATCGACGACGCGGTGGCCATCCGTGACGTCCGGCGGCACATGGTCGACGGGCGGTTGCAAGCCGATGAGCATCAGGCCGGAAGCGCTGCGGAGATGCTCGATGAACTCGCCAAGCTCAGCGCCGCGCTGGCGCCGCTGCGTCCGAAAGTTACGACGTCGGCCAGCGCTTGAAGTTGACGTAGGAACGGCTCGGCGTAGGCCCGCGCTGTCCCTGATAGCGCGAGCCTGCGGCCGTCGATCCGTAGGGATTCTCAGAGGCGCTCGAAAGCCGGAACAGGCATAGCTGGCCGATCTTCATCCCAGGCCACAGGGTGATCGGCAGATTGGCCACGTTCGACAGTTCGAGCGTGATGTGGCCGGTGAAGCCCGGGTCGATGAAGCCCGCTGTGGAATGGGTCAGCAGCCCGAGCCGGCCAAGGCTCGACTTGCCTTCGAGCCGCCCGGCGAGATCATCGGGAAGCGTGACGACTTCGAGCGTCGAGCCGAGCACGAACTCGCCTGGGTGCAAGACGAATGGTTCGTCATCCTTGGGCTCGACCAGAGTCGTCAGGTCATCCTGCTGCAGCGCCGGATCGATGTGCGTGTACTGCGAGTTGTTGAAGACGCGGAAGTAGCGATCAAGACGTACGTCGACACTCGACGGTTGGACGAGTCCGGTGTCCCACGGCTCGAGCACGAGGCGGCCGGCGTCGACCGCCGCCAGGATGTCGCGGTCACTCAGCAGCATGACCGAAAGGCTAGTCCGCCCCCAGCAGGCAGCCTCGCGTGGCTCGCTACGACATTTCCGGCGCGAGCCAGCCGTTGCGAATGGCCTGCACGCCGAGTTGGAAGCGGCTGTTGACGCCCGCCCGTGCCTGCAGCCGTTCCAGGTAGCGGAAGAAGGTGCGGCGGCTGATGCGCAGAGTGCGGATGATCGTCTCGTCCGCGACGCCAGCGGCCAGCAAGGCGAGTAGTCGCTGCTCGATCGGCTCGAGCCGGGCGCCGGCCTCGCCGGAGGGCATGATGGGCAATGCGGCGCGCCAGGCGAGCTCGAACAGGCCCACCAGCGCGGAGAACAGGCTGCTCGGGCGCACGATCAGCAGCGACCGGTTGACGTCCGCCTCGCCGATGGGCAGGGACACGAGCGCCGTCGTGTTGTCGACGACGCTCAGCTTTACCGGGACGTCGTGCAGCACCCGCGCCTGCTCGCCGACTTTCATGCACGGCACGACGTTGCCGTCGAGATAACCGTCTCGTTCCAGCGATGACTGCGAATACACGACCCGGTAGCGGATGCCCTGCGTCAGATGGTCGAGCTCCGTGTCGTTCTCCGTGCCTTCCATGTAGTACGGAGGGGAATCCAGCCGTCGCACCTCGTGATGCACATTGCGCTCGGCCTGCTGAACCCGCTCAAGCATGGCCGGTCCGGTGACGACCTCGACCAGGTGATCTGTCGCGGGCGAGGGCCGGGACCGGCGGAACCCGGCGTAGGCGTTGAGGGTCGCGACCATCGCGGCGTTCACCTCGGATTCCCGGCGGGCAGTGAGCACCTTCAAGCCCGCATCCGGCGCGACCGGCGCGAACCGGTCGCCTGACGGACCGGTCCGACCGACCAGGCCCGCGTCGATCAGCTCGGCCAGGTCGTCGTAGATCACCTCGTCGGACATCATGTGCATGGCGCCAAGTTCCGACACGCTCGCCGAGCCTTCCTCGAGCAGTGATCGGTAAACCCGGGCGCCATCCTCGCTGACGCCGAGCAGATTGAGATGATCGGTGAGATCGTCCGCGCCCACTAGGCCACCTAATCTGATCGAGGCCGTCAAGTGCCACTGTCACAATCTGCCACTTCGCGACGCTCGCGTCGCGATAGAACATTAGTTTGCTGCGGTACCGCGAACAGGCACGGTTGCAACCGGGTCGGAACGCGATCCCCCAGGCCGCCGCGTGGGGGCGGGCGCTCGGGGGCGCCCGCGCCCGGCCTCTCACCTATCGCGCCCAAGGCGAAAGCAAATCAGCCCGGGCGGTAACATGACGCCAGTTCGCGGGTGTAGTTCAATGGCAGAACATCAGCTTCCCAAGCTGACAGTGCGAGTTCGATTCTCGTCACCCGCTCCAATCGCAAATCACCTTACGCAGCAAGCCAAAGGGCGCCGACTCCCATGTTGGAGCGGCGCCCTCATCGATGGTCGAGAACCACCGTGGGCCATTAACGGGCCATTAGCCCACCGGAACAAGGGCTCCCGCCGTGCCGTCGTCGTCCTCGTCGTCGCCCTGGTCGATGGCGTCGAGCGCGGCGTCCAGGTAGTCGGCGACGGACTTGTCGGCCTCGCGGCTTGCGTGCTGGTAGATCAGCGCAGCATCCATCGAGTCATGCCCCATCCGCGTCATCAGGTCCCGGGTGCTGACTCGGCTCCCAGCCGCGAACAGGTTGCCGGTGTGCCGGAGATCGTGGAAGTGCAAGCCGGGGCGACCGATCGCCGCCACCGTCTGACGCCATCGCGTGAGCTTGTTGAAGTTCCCGCGACGAATCGGCACACCGGTCGGCCCGGTAAACAACAGCGACGACCGCCCCGGCTCGACGTACTCGTCCAGGTGCGCCCGAAGCCGTGCCACCAACCGGGCCGGGATAGCGACCGTCCGCAGCCCCGCGCGGGACTTCGGCGGCGCGAGCACGAGGCCCTGGCCTATCACTTCGAGGTACTGCTGGCGTACGCGGATCGTCCCGGCGTCCAGGTCGACGTCCTGCCGCTCCAGCGCAGTGACCTCGCCGAAGCGCAAGCTCGCAAACACCGCGACCAGGATCATCACCGAGTAGCGGGCCGGGACCGCCGCCGCCAACCGAGCTACCTCGACGAGGGTCAATGTCGGCCGCTCGTCAGGTGTCTCCTTGTCGGCACCGGGGATGCGACACGGGTTGCGCGGCAGCAGCTCGTCCTCACGCACCGCCGTCCACAGCACCGCCCGCAGCAACCGGTACGCCTTGGCGACCATGCCCGGCGAAACACCCTCAGCGAGCAGCTTGGCCCGCCACTCGCGGATGAGCGGCGTATCCAGGTTGCCCAAGGGAACACCGCCCAGGTACGGCGTGATGTGCTTCTTGAGCGTCCAGCGGTAGAGCTGCAGGGTGCGGGGGCGCAAGCCCGGCCGCTGTTCGATCCAGCGTTCCGCGTAGTCCTGCAACCGCACCCGAGCGCGCACCGGATCGGTCCACTCCCCCTTGGCCATGGCGCTCTCGATCAGCGTCAGGTACCGCTCGGCGTCGCGCTTACGTGCGAACGTCTCCGGCGCCGACCGCAGCCGTCCATCCGGGCCGGGGTAGCGGGCCTGCCATCGGCCAGAGGCCCGTTGCCGAACAGTGCCGAATCGGCGGTGACCGTCCTTGTTCGCCATGTCAGGCCACTCCCCTCAGATCACGCAGCACGTCAGCCGTCGTCATCGCCTCGACACGCACCGCCGCGATGTAGGCCGCAATGTCGGCAGGCGCAAGGCGAACGCAACGCCCGACCGGCACGTAGGCAATGCGGCGCTCAGCGACTAGGCGACGCACATGGCGAGCGCTGATCTTCATGTGCTGCGCCGCCTCCTCGACGGTCAGCAGCTCGTCCCCGCTCAACTTGAATCACTCCCCTTGGCCGCAGTTGCCGAATGACTTGTGGCGCCAGGTGGTCCGGTGCCGTCGCGGGCTCGTTGGTATTGGTCGCGCCAGGCGACGCGTTGCCGAACAGATGTGACGAGCGCTTGGCGGTATTCGTCGCCGTGCAGCTGTCCGGGGTTGATCGGCTGGTAGAGCCAGCGAGGTTCGCCGTCCTCACGAAGCTCGGTTGCCGAATGACCTTCGGGTAGCTCGATCCCGGCCGCTTCGAGCACGACGCGCACGGCGTCGCGGCGGTCGGTGGCGTGTTCGGTGAGGGTCTTGCCGGTCCAGTGCCGGGAGACGAGGACGCGGCGACCGCCGTAGCCGCAGCGTTCGGGCCAGTGCGCGCGTTTGTCGCAGTGGCCGGGGGTCAGTCGACCGTGCGGGTCTTTGGGGGTAATGCCGAATCGGAGCCAGTTCGCGCACTGTGGCGAGCAGGGCAGCCAGCGTGCCTCACGGGCGAGCCGGTCGGCGTGCTGCGCGTTGCCGGGCCGAGGGTTCGTCGCGGGTGATGCCTTCGGCGATGGACTTGGTGAGGTACTTGGTTAGGTAGCCGATCGCCTTCTCCGACTTCGGTCCGGCGATTAGGCCCTTGACGTCGAGCTGCCTGCCGGCGCGGACTGTGTGCGCCGGAACGCTGGTCGGGTCCTCGTCGAGCTCGGCCAGCGCTTGTGCCCAGGTCGGCAGCGGACAGCCGGTCTCGGGATCGAGGAAGCGGCCCTCGCCGAAGTCATCGACATCCCACACGGGCAGGCGGGCCGGGTTGGTGTAGACCGGCTCGTCGAAGTGCGGCCACCACACGTTGGCGTACGTGGCGTGGATGACCTGCTTGATCGTCTTGCGCGCGATCGCGCCCCGGATGGCCATGTGCAGGTGCGGGGCGAGCCGCTTTTGTGGTTCGACGGCGCCGAAGTACTGCACCCGCCACCCGACCGAGCGGCGCAGGTTCTGCATGATCCGGTCGAACAGCTTGCCGAAGTGCATCGCGTCGAGCACCTGGCGGCGGTAGTCGTAGCTGTCCGGGTCAACCGGCGTCCCGTCGTCGTAGCACCTCGCCGTAGGACGGCATCGTGATGGTCACGAACATCGACGGCCGGTAGCAGCTTGCCGTCGTTGCCCTCGTAGACCCGGCCGACCGAGCGTGCTTCGACCGGCAGCCGGTCGGGCAGGCCGGGCATGTCATCGCGGCGACGGGTCGAGCGCACCCGCCGATCCCCGGACTCATCCGCCGCGTCCTGGTCGTCTTCCTGGTCGTGCTCGTCGTCCTGGTCGTCGTGCTCGTCTGGCCGGATCGGGTCCTGGTCGAGGTGCCAGCCTTCGCGGCATTGGGTGGCGCGCAGTTTGCGGTTGCGTTCGGCGCATGGTGGGCAGTGCCCGGCCCAGGTCGCCCCGCACGGGATCGGGATGACCCGGGCCTCACCGGTTGTGGTGTCGATCAGCCGTTGCATGATCGGGTGCACGCAGGCGCCGACCTCGACCGCGACGGCCTGCATGATCTCGGTGGACGGCCAGTCCTGTCGCGCGGCCGGATCGGGCGCGGTCATCGGCCGGTCCTTCGCCAGCGCCAGACCCGCCGCAGCGACACGGCGACCAGCAGCCAGGAGATGAGCAGTTGCGCGGCGTGGTAGCTCATCGCAGGCCACCGCCGGGCGTCCGAAGATCCGCACCAGCCACGACCGCCGGACGGGCGCAGCCTGGACCGCCTCGGCCGGGTCGGGCATGCCGGGTGCGTAGTGGGCGCACATGTCGGCCAGGTCGAAGTCGGTGACGTGCGCGGCCCGGATGCGCACCGGTTCGCGCACGCCTTCTTGCACGATGTAGCCGACGCCGGGCAGCGAGGCGGGGATGCGGTCACATTCCGCGCCGCGCTCGCGGGCGCCCCGGCCCAGGACCATGTCGACCTGGACGTCCTCGACCAGGCGCAGCCCGATCCGGGTCGGGAACAGGTCGCGGAAGCCGATGATGTCTTTGGACGGGTCCTGCACCGCGGCGACCACGACCACGCCGACCGCCCGGCCTTGCGAGAGCAAGCAGTTGCAGCGCGTCCGAGGCGCGTTTCTTCGTCTCGCGGTCGGTGTAGGCGATCAGCGCGGCCAGCTCGTCGACCACCAGCACCAGCAGCGGGTCGGCCACGGTGGGCACGTGCGTGCGGGTGATCCCGACCAGGCGGGCCTGGCGTTCCTTCATGAACGCCACGGCGTCATCGAGCAGGGCGAGCATGCTCGCGGTGTCCTGGAAGCCGAGCCGGTCGAACATGCGCCGGCCGAAGGTCAGTTCCATGCCGCCTTTCGGGTCGATGCCCCACAGCAGCACCGTGCGCTCCCGGATGCCGTTGGCCAGCGCCCGCACGATCGACCACAACACCGAGCCCTTGCCCGCCCCGGTCGCCCCGGCGATGAGCACGTGCGTACCGAGCAGCGCGCAGCACCCACGCCACCCCGGCCTCCGTGCGGCCCGAGGACCAGGGCGGCGAAGTCCGGCACCGGTCGGGATCGGCAACGCCCCGATCGGGTCGGTGAGCGCGTCGGCGCGGAAGAAGTCCAGCCACACCCGCCCGGGCCGGTCGACCCGCACCGCGCAGCGCCTGGCGCCGAAGGTGTGCGCGAGCGCGTCGGTCTGCTTCTCGAAATCGGCCGGCGCCTGACCGGCCAGCAGCACCACCAGCACCCGGTCGGCGAACCTGTTCGACAGCACCCGCTTGATCGCGGGCAGGTACTGCCGATCGCCGTACTCCGCGGACAGCCCGCACATCGTCATCGCCGGTTGCCAATGCCGCTGATAACACGACCAGCCGCCGCCACTGCCCCCGACCCGGCACCACGACCAGCCGGGCGAACGAGACCGGCCAACGCCACCACCACGCCGGCCGGCCACGACGACCAGGCCGATCAGCACGTACCCGGTCCCGGCCCGGCCCAGGAAGCTGAGCGAGGCGAGGAACGCCGCGCCGGTCAACGTCACCCACGGATGCCGCGAGAGCCACCACAGCCACCCGGCCCAGCAACCGCAGCGCGTTCACCAGCAGCACTTCCCACACCGAGCGCTTGCGCGGCAGCGCCAGATACTCCCGCGTGCGACGACCGCCTGCCGACCCGCGCGTGGAACGGACGACCCGACCTCGTTTAGCCATCCCACTCACCCGACCCGTCCAGCTCCGGCACCACGCGGGGCTCCCACCCGGTCACCGGGGCGCAGCGGCCTGGCGCACACCGCCCGACCCGACCAGCAGGACCGAAGGCAGTCCGCAGCCCGCGCACCGATCCCGCCAGCCGATGCCCACCGTGAGCAGTTCGTCGGCCATCGCCGGCGCGCGGGGACACAGCCCGCACCACCTCGACCGGAACCGGGCCGCCCGCCGTCACCGACGCCGCCGCCAACACCGCGCGGTGCGCGACCTCGAGCAGCAGCGCCACCCGAACCGCCGGCGCCAGCGGCGAACACGCCAACCTGTCCACCGCCCGCGTGTGCCCGGTGGCCTCGCGCACCGCGAAGCGCCGCAGCGCCGCCACCTGCGGCAACGCCCGCAGCGTCGCCGAAGCCTCATCCCTGACCGCAGTCATCCCAACCGCCCCTCACACCAGAACCGCGTAGTGCTGCTTGCACAAAGCGCCGCCGGCCCTCAGCCCACAACGTCGCCCGGACGGGCACACGGCACCTGCTTGCTCGTCCACGCCGTGCACCGGGGTGACCCGTCCCCCGTGAGGGACGGGCCGAACACCGGCAACATGTCTTGCTCCCCGATGGCCCGTGCAGGCATCAGGACCCACCCGAGGACGAGCGGGTCTGCTTCGCGCCCGTGATCGCCGCAGCCGACCAGCGCTCCTCGAAACCGCCGCCCTTGTTCGTGCGCACATCGCAGCGCAGCCCGTCGAACTCGATCCGGGTCAACGGCTGCACTTCCGGGCGCGACGCGAGCGGCACCCGCACCATCGATGTCGCCGTCGACTCCCGGCCGAACGCGACCATCAGGTACATGACCTCGACCAGCCACAGCAGCGCCCCGGTCGCCTCGTCCTTCGCCTGACGATCCGTCGCTCGGCGACCGCCACCCGGCTTGTCCTCCCACTCCGTGACCGCCTGCACGATCCCCGTCGCCGTCATCGGCTGTTCCTTGCTGTTCACCGCGTAAACCGGCATGCCCTGGCTCCTCTCGACGTGGCTAGATTGGCTAGCCACATTTGGAATGATCAGAAGATAGCTAGGTTGGCTAGCCATGTCAAGCGATTGGGACAGCTAGCTAGCCCAGCTAGTCAGATTGGCTCTACCCTTGCGGCGTGACCCTTGACCCGGACGACCCGCGCCCGCCGTACCAGCAGGTCGCGAACGCTCTGCGCGCCGCGATCCTGACTCGCAAATTCGCGCCCGGGCGAGAAGCTGCCCTCGCAAGGCGAACTTGCGACCCGGTACGGCGTCGCCCGGATGACCGTGCAGCAGTCGCTACGAATCCTGCGCGACGAGGGCTGATCGTGTCGCGGCAGGGAAGCGGCGTGTTTGTGCGTGAGCGCACCGAGCGGCCGGTCGGACTGCGGCCGCACGTCGAGGCGCGCCTTCGAGCAGCGCCGAAGTTCGATCGACTTCTCCGGGTACACCGCCGAGACGCTGCACGGCATGCTCCAGGAGCCGCTCGACAAGATCCGGGTGGGCCGTCTCACCCCGGAGAGCGTGCACGTGCGCATGCTGCTCTCGGACATGACGCGACCGATCAGCCTTCCCTCACGGGCCGGTGACAAGCCAGGTGACGACGCGGAGGTACGGGCACGCATGGCCACGATCGCAGAACGCAATGCCGTCGCGGTGATCGAGTCGATCGCCGAACTCGCCGAGCTCGGCCTGGTCCAGAACGCCGGAGCCGAAGCACGCGTGCACAGCTCGGCACCGCTGTTCAAGGTCTATCTGATCAATGGCCACGATCTGTTCTTCGGCTACTACCCGGTCATCGAGCACACAGTGACGATCAACAAGAAACGAGTGCCGATCTTCGACCCAATGGGTAAGGACGCAGTGCTGTTTCACCACGTCGCAGACGGCGATCCGGACTCGACCGGATCGCAGTACATCACCGAGACAGCCAAGTGGTTCGACAGCGTGTGGGACACAATCGCCCGACCGTACGAGCAATGACGAGTACCACCCGAGACGGTGCCCTCGCCGCCGTGCTCGCAACCACCCGGCCCGTGCTGCTCGACTTCGATGGGCCGGTGACGACGCTCATGCCGGCAGGCATCGACCGGGCGATCTCCGACCTAATGCGCGCAGCCCTTCGCGACGCCGCGGGCGATGTTCCTGCTGAGATCGCGGACACCAAAGACCCACTGGCCGTCCTGCGCGTAGCAGCGGCGACTCAGCCCACAGACGTCCTCGCCGCCATCGAGGACGTATGCCGCGCTGGAGAGATCGACGCCGCCCTACGCAGCGAGCCGACAAACGGAGCCCACGACGCCATGCGCGTGTGCCGGGATACCGATCGACCAATCGTGATCGTCAGCAACAACGCCCCCGAAGCGATCGAGGCGTACCTCGAGCGCCACCACCTGCGCGATCTTGTCGACGCGATCATGGCCCGACCTGATCACCGTCCCGACCTGATGAAGCCGCACCCCGAGCTGGTCCACCGCGCCGTGCAGTTCCTCGCCGAAGCGCCCAGCCGTTGTGCGTTCGTTGGCGACTCCGTTACTGACGTCCAGGTCAGCCAGCGGTCTCACGTCCGGTCCATCGGCTACGCCAAGACGCACCAGCGCGAGCGCGACCTCCGAGACGCCGGTGCCGACGCCCTGGTCCGCACGATGGACGATCTCGGCGACGCCATCAGGCACGCATCACTGCCGAGTTAACCTCTCAGGGATCAAGGCGCGGCCTACCGGCCGCGCAACCGCCCCGGCTCACGGCCTGCGGGCGGACACCTTCGGCGCGCCGTCCTCGGCCGCAGCCGGGGCGGACCCATCAGTTGGCCGGACAATCACAGACGCCAACTCAGTGTGTGTGTCTGCCCTCCGCCGCACAATCGTCCACGGCAGCCCGGCCGCGTCAATGGCGCCTACGGCGTCGCACGCGATGGCGCAAGCGCCACCATTGACACGACCGACCAGCCGAGCAAGGCGGCAGCTACGAAGGGCAGGGACGAGTCTGGGCCATTGGCACGGTCGGCAGGGATCGACCCGGACCCGCACCAGAAGGCACACTTACCTGGTGACAGCCGCGACGCCGAGCCACGCCAAGCTTCGGCCTTTCGCTGCCTCACGCGTCATCGTCGGCGCATTGAGCCTGCTGCTCAGCCTCGCCTTCAACATCGTGGTGTTCCTCGTCGCGGCGTACGGATCAACGGCTGCCGTCACGACCATGGGCGTCGAGTTGGTAATCGCAGTGACACTCGCTGTCTGGTTCGCGCAGCGGCACGACTCCCGCGCGGCCAACATCGCGTTCTCGTTCTGTATCGGAGTTGCAGGCGGGGTCACACCCTTCCTGCTCTGGCTGGCGGTTGCGGCGCTTCTCACGCGGTAGCTGGGCCATTAACGGGCCATTACCCCTGGCCGCAGGTGGTCACTCCAGGCCGCGACCGGCACTCGCGACGACCGAGAACACCGGCAACGGCGCGTGATCCAGACGATTCCCAAGCTGACAGTGCGAGTTCGATTCTCGTCACCCGCTCCAATCGCAAATCACCTTACGCAGCAAGCCAAAGGGCGCCATCTCCGAGTCAGGAGAGGCGCCCCCTTTGACGGTCGAGAACCGCCGCGTGCCATTAACGTGCCATTAGCCCACCGGGGCGAGGGCCGAGACCAGCAGGTCCTCGCCGATTACTACCCGCAGATCCGCGTCATAGTGCCAACACCGACCGGCTCGATCACTGTGTCGATCAATGATCTGCTTCCCCTCAGATTCGACACCCGAGCTGAACACTGCTGAGACCAGCTGAATCCAGCCATGACCAGCGCGCTCATCGGCAGGATTGTGCACGCCATGCGGCATGAGCGTGCGCTGTGCCACCCCCTCATCGCGGCGGAATGAAGAACCGCAGGCCGGGCCGCCCTCTCGTGAGCGAGGAGGACTCAGCGGGCGGGACCCGGCCCGGATGAGGGCCGCCACTCCCGCCTGATCAACCCGAACACCCACGAGTCCGATACCTCGCCGTTCACGACGCAGTCTTCCCGCAACGTCCCTTCGCGCACGAATCCGATCTTCTCCAGGACGCGGGCGGATGCCACGTTGCGCGTATCGGTCTCGGCCTGGACACGATTCAGGTCGAGCGTGTCGAATGCCCACTGCAGCAAAGCGCGCGCGGCTTCCGTCCCGTAGCCGTGACCCCATGCCGCATCGTCGAGGCAGTAGCCCAGCGACGCGCTGCGGTAGTCCGGGTTCCACCGGGTCAGGCTGCACCAGCCGATGAAGGCTCCGTCGGAAAGACGGTCCATGGCCAGCCGCGCCCCGGTGCCTTCGTCCGCCATCTGCCGGCAAGTCGCGATGAAGCGCTCGGCGCGCGCACGTTCGCTCCATGGCGGCGCGTCCCAGTAGCGCAGCACGTAGGCGCTGCTGTGCAGCGCGAAGAGGGCGTCCGCGTCCGCGTCGGTGAAGGGACGCAGTCGCAGGCGAGCGGTGGGCAGCGTGGGGGTAGGCAGGGACATGCGTGCCATATTGCCTTGTCATGAGGCGCGGCCAGAAAAGGCTTCTCCATGGGCGGGCGGAAGAATGTGCCCGCCCATCGGCAGATCAGTGCGTTGGCAAGCGCTGACCCCGGTGCGACCCCAATAGTCACGATCAGCGGTGATCGGTCGCTCGCATCAACCCAGCGAGCTGCCACTACAAACGCGGGCAGCACTTGACTGCCGGCGCCTACGGATCAAGAGGTCGCGGGCCATTGACCCGACCGACTCGCCGAGCAATGCGGCAGCTATGAGGGCACGCGGGAACTCTGCGCGCACCAAGATCGGCAGCGCGCCGTCCTCAGCCGAGGAAGGGGCTGGAACGAGATGTTCTCATTCGAGCTCGGCACAGTCACGTCCCCGGCCTCGTACCACTCGAACAGTTCCCCGACCTGATCATTCGGATCCGCGATGAAGCCATCCAGCGACATCGTCATGTGGGTGAGTACCTTGCCCATCGTGGCCTCCGCCGATTGTTAGCTGTCCCCTGTATCAACGTCTCATGACCGTGAAACTCATCGGCACGGGAAGAGGCAATCCTCGGTCGGAAGGCTCGCCGAACCCTCAGACATGAGGTGAACCTACCGACCGAGGGACCGCCGGACACGCCCCTGACGTGCTCCCGAGCGATCCTCACTAGCCTCAATGACCCGGCGACGGTGAGCACCTGGTCGATGGCAACCCGAGCGGCCGGCACACCAGTGATCATCTCTGTTGAAGCTGCGAGTAATGACGGATCCAGCAGGGATGATCAAGATCCAATGGGACGTCTGGAGCGCCGCACCCGTGCCAGGTCGTGAGCATCGCGACTGCTGACATCATCGAGCACCTGGCGCCGAGTGGCACGCTGCGAGCCTCGATCAATCTGGGTAATCCGGTACTCGCCCAGGGCACGGCCACGGCGCCGACCGGCGTCACGGTCGACATCGTGCGTGAGATCGCCGCGCGGCTGAACATGCCAGTGGATTTCGTCTGCTTCGCCGCAGCGCGAAAGTCATACGAGGCGATGATGGCGGGCCACGCCGACATCTGCTTTCTCGCCATCGAGCCGGCACGTGAGGCTCACTGCGCCGTACGTCGTCATCGATGGTGTGTTCGCCGTGCCCCAGGAATCCGCGATCGCCACGGCAAGTGAGGTCGATCGGCCCGGCATACGTGTCGGCGTCAAGCGCGGATCTGCGTACGACCCATTCCTCTCCCGCACGCTTCAGCCGGCGAGCATCGTGCGCGGAGACGAAGGGGTCGAGGTGTTCCGTGCGCAGGGCCTGGTAGTGGCAACCGGCATCAGGCAGCCGATGACCGAGTTCGTAGGAGCACCTCGCGAAAGACGCCCGCGCAGTAGTACGGCTCGTCGAACGCGAAGCGCCGCGCGGCCGCTACATCCGCCACATTGATCAGGTGCATGCTGCCGATTGCCGATCAGGGGTCAGCGTCGGGCCCCGGGCGATCATGGCGTCGGCGTATCCGTCCATATAGGACCAGTGAGCTTCGGTGATCTCGGCGCGCACTTCGTCGCGGCCCGGCTCATCGCGACCGTAGATGAAGTAGTCCACTCGCGGTTCCGGTCTCGGGTCGGACAGGAAGCATGCACCAGCTCGGCTGGGCGCGTCGAGATGAAGCGGCCTCTGCTCGAGTTGGCGAGGCGTGGCGGATCTAGGCAGTCCCGGGGGTGAGACGCTCCCCGCCACGTCTCGACATCCACTATCCGCCGTCACTGCAAATGTGTGTGGAATCCGCGCCGATGGCGCCTTCAGATACGGCGAGGCTCAGACGACGAAGAGTGCGATCGCCACGTACTGGCAGGCCGCCGCAGCGCCGACGAAGGCGTGAAAGACCTCATGAAAGCCGAACACGGACGGCGACGGGTCCGGCCACCGAAGGTGGTAGGCGATAGCGCCGGTCGCGTAGAGCAGTCCGCCGGCGAGCATGAGGACGCCTGCCGTGACGCCGGTATGCACCCACACGGCGGGAAGCGCGACGCCGGCAGCGCATCCCAAGGCGATGAACGTGCCGCCGACGAGCAACTCGGGGGCGTCCATCCAGATGAGATGAGTGAACGCGGCGACGAGGGTGACGCCCCACATGACAGAGACGCCGATGACGCCGAGGCGCCCAGGCACCCCGATCAGGAACGCCGGAGTGGCCGTACCGGCGATCAGCAGAAAGATCATCACGTGGTCGAGGCGCTGCAAGACCCGCGAGTACCGCTCGCTCCACTGCCCGCGGTGGTAAAGGGCGCTCGTCCCGAACAAGGCGCTGACCGTGGCCACATAGATCGCTGTGGCGGTCACCCGCTCACCGCCGTGCACGGCAGTGAGCACCAGCGTGCCGAGCACCAGCGATGCCTGGAAAAGCCCTAAATGCAGCCAGCCGCGCAGCTTCGGCTTCCTGTAGTAGCACTGGCGGCGACTGTCATAGAGCATGCCATCGGCCGTAATGGGTGCCTCCTGCAAGAGATCGGTCCTAGGCATTCGGTACGTGGTTTATAGCGTGAAAACCTCTGGACTGGATGTGAAAGGGACCCCGGTCGCGTACGACCAGGGTCCCCCGACGTGCTTGTTCAGATTGGGCGGACGTTCTCCGCCTGCGGGCCCTTCTGGCCCTGCGTGGTCTCGAACTCGACCCGCTGGTTCTCGTCGAGGCTGCGGTAGCCATCAGCCGCGATGGCCGAGAAGTGAACGAAGACGTCCGCTCCCCCACCGTCGGGCGAGATGAAGCCGAAGCCCTTCTCGCTGTTGAACCACTTCACGGTGCCTTGCGTCATTCCGGTGTTCCCCTTCGTGAGACGGGGTTCCGCACCTTGCGCAACCCCGGCAATTGCCTTGCCTCACGTCGAACCCGGGAAGGACGAGACGCGCGGCGCAAAGATCCTGCGCGTCATAACGTGGAGGAAGATTGCTGACAACCAAGCGTCACCGTAGCAGCACAACCGCCGATCCGGCGATTCTTCGGTAATGAGCTAGCCGGTCGGGCGTCCGTGGACGTTGCCGCCGTGGCGGTGGTGTTTGCCGGAGTACCACAGATCGTGCCCGGCCTCGGACTTGCGGCTCGATCGCACCGTCGGGATCAGCGTGCCGTCCAGACACACAAACTCCCACCCTTGTTCCAAGCCGCGCGCGAGGACGTCGTGCAGGTCGGGGACGCGCGCTGCGATCACGTCGATCGCCTCGTGCAGATACCGGTACGCCGTGGCGATGCTGATCCTCGAGTCCCGCGCGAGGACGTCAACGTCGGTTCTGTCCCTGAACCAGCGCAACACCAGAACAGCTTGCGCGTAAGGCGTTGCGGCCCGCTGCCACGGCCGCGCGTCGTGGATCTTGCGGTGCGCGGCGAGCCAACGCGACACACACGCCGCCGTCTCGCACGGGACATCGAGGGTGGCACGATAGGTAATCACGCGGGGTCCTACTCGGGCTGGCTTCTTGGTCGAAACCAACCTTCGAGACCAGGACCCCGCGCCTCATCCCGCCACGCCGACGCGAACCCGATCAGTCACACGAGTCACACCAGCCACTCTGGTGAGAACACCTCAATGATGGAATCCGGCCGGCCCGGTAAGCGGACCATGCGAGGTGGCCTCGCCCAGTGACTCCACGGCTGCGCGCAGATCGGCGACGAAGAGGTCGGCGAGGTCGTGGGAGAACGCGTTGCGGCACACGATCCGCAGCACGGCGAGGTCCTGCCGGTTCGCCGGGAATGTGTACGCCGGCACCTGCCAGCCGCGTTCGCGAAGCTTCCGTGATACGGCGAAAACGTCCCATCCCGTCACATGATCGGCGGTAGTGAACGCGAAGACCGGCAGTTCGTCGCCGCGCGTGATCAGCCGGAAGTCGCCGAGCCTCTCGACCTGGTTGGCGATGTAGATCGCGACATCGCGAGCGGCCTGCTGCACCGCGCGATAGCCGGACCGGCCAAGACGGAAGAACGTGTAGTACTGCGCGACCACCTCGGCGCCCGGTCGGGAGAAGTTGAGCGCGAAGGTCGGCATGTTGCCACCGAGATAGTTGACGTTGAAGACCAACTCTTGCGGCAGGGCTTCGACATCGCGCCACAGCACCCAGCCGACGCCCGGGTAGACCAGCCCGTACTTGTGCCCGGACGTGTTGATCGATGCGACGCGGGGCAGCCGGAAGTCCCAGACGAGGTCGGGGTCGAGGAACGGCGCGATCATTGCGCCGGATGCTCCGTCGACATGCATCGGCACGTCTGGGCCGCCGCTCGCGGCAACTGAATCCAGGGCCGCCGCGATCTCGGCGACCGGCTCGTAGCTGCCGTCGAACGTCGAGCCGAGGATCGCCACGACGCCGATCGTGTTCTCATCGACGGCAGCAGCCGCGGTCGCGGCGTCGAGGTGGAATCGCTCGCCTTCCATCGGCACCAGCCGCGGCTCGACGTCCCAGTAGCGGCAGAACTTCTCCCAGCAGACCTGGACGTTCGCGCCCATGACCAGGTTGGGCTTGCGGTCAGGCCCGGCACCGGTGCGCGCCGCCCAGCGCCGCTTGAGCGCCATCCCGGCGAGCATGCACGCCTCGCTCGACCCGGTCGTCGAGCAGCCGGTCGCCGACTCCGCCGCAGGCGCGTTCCAGAGATCGGCGAGGATCGCGACGCAGCGCCGTTCCAGTTCGGCGGTCTGCGGGTACTCGTCCTTGTCGATCATGTTCTTGTCGACGCACTCCGCCATCAACGCACGTGCCTCGGGCTCCATCCACGTCGTGACGAAAGTGGCGAGATTGAGCCGGGAGCTGCCGTCGAGCAGCAGTTCGTCGTGGATGAGCTGGTATGCGACGGCCGGCGGAACGGGATCGTCGGCGAGGCGGGCACGAGGAGGCGTGACTCGCTCGCCGAGTGCGGGGTTGGCCTGACCCAGAAAGGGGTTCGCGTCGGTCGAGCGGGTCGGTTGGGCGGACGATCCTCGATGCAGCGCCATACCTGCCACTATGGCCGACGCGGCCGTGAATGAGCAGGCAAGCCGCCGGCATTCAGCTCAGACGCCGGCGGCCGTCACTATGGCATCGGTGACGAATCCGGCGAGCAACCCGATCAGCAGTCCGTACGCGAGCAGGTCCATGCGCTTGGTACGCGCGGCAATGCCGAACAGTTGCGCAACGACGTAGATGATCGAGCCCGCGGCGAGCGCCAGGAATACGACACTGACCGCCTCGCTGGTGAAGCCATGGCCAACCGCTGTGCCAACGAAGGTCGGCCCGCCGCCGATCAGGCCCATGAGCAACAGGAATCCCCAGCTCGGTCGGGAACGCACAGCGCCGTCCGCTTCGGAACTCGAGTTCGCAGCCAGCGGGGCCACGATGCCGAAACCCTCGGTGGCGTTGTGCAGCCCGAAACCGATCACCAGCAGGGTGGCCAGTGCGATGTCACCCTTCGCGGCGGACTGGCCGATCGCGAGCCCCTCGGCAAAGTTGTGCAGGCCGATGCCGATCGCAATGAGCAACGCCAGGCGTTTGGCCGCCGACCACGTCGCGAATCCGCGAGCATGCAGCAGCGTTGCCTCGGTCTGCGACATCGCACCGGGACCGATCCGGCCGGATGGCGCGGGGGCCCGCAGCCGGTCCATGACCTTCTCCCAGCCGACCAGGGAGAGCAGGCCCACCGCGATGCCACCGGCAAAGAGCGCGCCGTAACCGAAGACCGGAGCCAGCCCGCCGGTGTTCTCGTGCACGGCAGCCAGCGCACCGTCGATCGGTTCCCACGCGGCAGTGAGTACGTCCCACACCAGAAACAGCAGCACGCCGATGGCCACGGCATTGAGAGTCGCGCGCAGCGAGGGCACCGGCCGGCGCATTCGACCGATCGGCAGGCCGAGCAGGATCGTGATTCCGGCGATGAAGCCGAGTAGCAGGGTGCGGGTCAGGGTCACGGAAAAGAAGGTAAGGCAAACCTAATGTCGGTGTCCATCGTTGGTCACGATCACCGCCGATTTGTGGCGACTGTCATGGGGCGGGTACTCGGTCGTCCTCTGCTCGAGCGGCCCTGCACTCCGATGTTTCGAGCGCCGCAACGATTGCACCTGCGATCTGATCGAGTTGGACGATTTGCTCCGGCGTCAACCGGTCGATGACGTGCTTTCGCACGGCGTCGACGTGCCCGGGCGCCGCGGCTCCGAGAGCGGCGAACCCGCTGTCGGTGAGCACCGCTACCTGGCCCCGCTTGTCGGTTGCGCAATCGACCCGCTTGAGCCAGCCGCGCTCCTCCAGGCGAGCGACGGCATGCGAGAGCCTGCTGCGCGAGGAGCGGGTGGCATCGGCGAGTTCACTCATCCGCATGCTGCGACTGTCGGCCTCCGACAGGCGCACGAGGATTTCGTAATAGGCATGTGGGATGCCGGCATCACGCTGAAGTTGGCGATCGAGGGCATCGAAGAGCAGCGTGGTCGCCTCGAGATACGTACGCCACGCCTGCTGCTCGGATGCGCTGAGCCAGCGGGTTCTCGCCACCCGACGAGGATACGCGGAACAGTCAGCACGGAAATAGTTGAGTGCTCAACTCTTGCGGTGATACCCTGGCGGAACCGCGAGGAGAAACCATCATGTCCATCCACCGCCTCAATCACGCAGTGCTCTATGTCCGCGACGTCGAGCGCAGCGTCGCCTTCTACCGTGACGTTCTCGGTTTCCGTGCAATTGACGAGATGGGCGCCATTCCGGGCGCAGCATTCCTGCGCGCGCCCGGCTCGACCAACGACCACGATCTCGGCCTGTTCGAGATCGGCGAGCAGGCAGGCGATTCCGCGGCCGGTCACGGCACGGTGGGCCTGTATCACCTCGCGTGGGAGGTCGACACGCTCGCTGATCTCGAGCAGCTGGCGGCCAAGATTGCCAGCGCAGACGCGCTGGTCGGAGCGTCCGACCACAGCACCACCAAGTCGCTCTACGGCAAGGATCCCGACGGCCTCGAATTCGAGATCGCCTGGATCGTCCCGGCTGACGCTCTCGACGAAGCGGCGCTCGCCGGGCGCGCGAAGATCCGGCCGCTGGACCTGGAGCGTGAGATAGCCCGCTACGGGGCCGAGACCCCAGGCGGCATAGGGGTTAGCCGCACCGCGGCCGCCCGCTGACGTCAGCGCACGGTTTGGCGCCAGTCCAGACTGGTACGGCTGACCTTGAAGCAAGTCGATCAGCCAAGGAGCCTTGTCGTGCTCGGCATCGTCGGACCATTCATTGGCGGTTTCCTCGGCTGCGTGCTCTTCCATAAGGACGGTCAGGACGGCTTCCTGCAGCCTTCCGGGCTGGTCGGCTCGGTGATCGGCGCCGTTATCGCGCTGCTCATCTACCGCCGAGTGGGTAGCGGCGGCCGGCGTCGGCGTCTCACCATCTGAGCGGTCTGGCGCCCCTGCGGGGGCGCGGGCGTATTCGGCGTGGCGTCCTCTCTTAGACTTGACGGGCAACCCGTCACCGCGAGTGAGGACGCCGCGTGGCCGACACGCCTGTACGCGCACTACTGCTCGAGCAAATCCATAGCGACGCCGCAGCCCTGCTCAGGAACGCTGGTTTCGCAGTCGACACACTCGACCGCGCGCTCGACGAGGACGAACTGATCGAGCGAATCGGCGAAATCACCCTGCTCGGTATCCGCTCGAAGACTCATGTCACGCAGCGCGTGCTCGACGCTGCACCCCGGCTCATGTCGATCGGCGCGTTCTGCATCGGTACGAATCAGATCGACCTGCAGGCCGCGGCCGAGCACGGCGTGACCGTCTTCAACGCCCCTTTCTCCAATACGCGCAGTGTCGTCGAGCTGGCGATCGCCGAGATCGTGGCATTAACCCGCCGGCTGGCAGACAAGAACGCGCTTATGCATGCGGGCGTCTGGGACAAGTCCGCCGACGGCGCGCACGAGGTTCGTGGTCGCACGCTCGGCATCGTCGGATACGGCAACATCGGCACGCAGTTGTCGGTACTGGCCGAAGACATGGGCATGCGCGTCCTGTTCTACGACACCGCCGACCGACTCGCCCTCGGCAATGCGCGCGGCTGCGACTCGCTTGAAGATCTGCTTGCCGAGTCCGACGTGGTCACCTTGCACGTCGACGGGCGGGCATCGAACAACAGCTTCTTCGGCGTCGCCGAATTCGCGGCCATGCGACCCGGCAGCATCTTCCTGAACCTGTCACGTGGTTTCGTGGTCGACTACGCGGCGTTGCGCGAGCACATCGAGTCAGGGCACATCGCCGGCGCCGCCGTCGACGTGTTCCCGGTCGAACCGAAGCGGCGCGGCGACGAATTTGTCAGCGAGCTTCGCGGCCTGCCCAACGTCATTCTCACCCCGCACATCGGCGGATCGACCGAGGAGGCGCAGCAGGACATCGGCCGATTCGTGGCGGGCAAGTTCCGCGACTTCGTAGCCGACGGCGCGACGTCGATGAGCGTCAACCTGCCCGGCATCAGCCTGCCGCAGCCGCCACACACCCATCGGCTCATCCTGATCCACCGCAACGTGCCCGGCGTGATGGCGACTGTCAACGGCATCTTGGCCGAGCACAAGGTGAACGTCGAAGCGCAGCTGCTGGGCACGCGTGGCGACGTCGGCTACGTGATGACCGACATCAGCGCCACCTACACCGACGAGATGCTCGACCAGGTGCGCGCCTTGCCCGAAACGATTCGGCTGCGCGTTCTGTCCTAGCCTGCAACCTTCATCGGCTTGACGCCGGCCGGTGTAGTGCGATCGGTGCGCCTTTGGGTGCGACCTACGCTCCCTTGCGGCGGTTACCCGTCGGTAATAAACTCTCTGGTTACTGACCAGTAACCGGCGCCAAGCCGCATCAGGAGGGGTCCCGGCCATGGGCCATTTCAAGAGCAACCTTCGCGACATTGAGTTCAACCTGTTCGAGGTCTTCGGCACCGACAAGCTGCTCGAGGCCGATCCGTTCAGCGACCTCGACGAGCAGACCGCCCGCGGCATGCTCGCCGAGGCGGCCCGGCTGGCCGAAGGCCCGCTCGCGGAGTCATTCGCAGACGCCGACCGAAACCCGCCCGTATTCGACCCGGCCACGAACGCAGTGACCGTCCCGGACTCACTGAAGAAGTCGTACGAAGCGCTGCGCAAGGCCGAGTGGTGGCGCCTTGAGACGTTGCCCGAGCTCGGCGGCCATCTCGTTCCCCGTGCTCTCGTCTGGTCGGTCATCGAGCAGGTTCTGGGCGCCAACCCGGCGCTGCACATGTACGGCGCCGGAGCGCCGTTCGCCGGCATTCTCTACCGCAACGGCAACGAGACGCAGAAGCGGATCGCCCAGCTCGTGATCGACCGCGGCTGGGGCGCCACCATGGTGCTCACCGAGCCGGACGCCGGTTCGGATGTCGGCGCCGGCCGCGCCAAGGCGGTCAAGCAGGCCGACGGCAGCTGGCACATCGAAGGCGTCAAGCGATTCATCACATCGGCCGAGCAGGACCTGACCGAGAACATCCTGCATCTGGTACTGGCCCGGCCCGAAGGCGCAGGCCCCGGCACCAAGGGCCTGTCGCTGTTCATCGTCCCGAAGTTCCACTTCGACCTCGAGACCGGCGAACTCGGCGAGCGCAATGGCGTCTACGTCACCAACGTCGAGCACAAGATGGGTTTGAAGGCATCGACCACCTGCGAGCTGCGCTTCGGTGAGAGGGAACCTGCGGTCGGCTGGTTGGTCGGCGATGTGCATGACGGCATTGCGCAGATGTTCCAGGTGATCGAGCACGCCCGGATGATGGTCGGGACCAAGGCGATTGCCACGCTCTCGACGGGTTATCTCAATGCGCTCGACTTCGCCAAGACTCGTATCCAGTCCGCCGATCTGACGCAGGCCACCGACAAGACAGCGCCGCGGGTCACGATCATCCACCACCCCGACGTGCGCCGCAGTCTGATGCTGAACAAGGCATATGCCGAAGGGCTTCGGGCGCTGGTGGTCTATACCGCGAGCGTTCAGGACCGGATCATCGTCGGCAAGCACGCGGGCAACGACACTTCTGCCGACGAAGCGATCAATGACCTGCTGCTCCCCGTCGTCAAGGGTGCCGGCTCCGAGCGGTCCTACGATCAGCTCGCGCAAGCGTTGCAGACGTTCGGTGGCTCGGGCTACCTGCAGGACTACCCGCTCGAGCAATACATCCGCGACGCCAAGATCGACACCCTCTACGAGGGCACCACCGCCATTCAGGGCCAGGACTTCTTCTTCCGCAAGATCGTCCGGAACAAGGGTGCGGCGCTCGGCGCGGTGTCGGCCGAGATTTCCCAGTTCCTCGAGTCGATCGCCGAGGAGGGCCGTCTCAAGGAAGAACGCGAGGCGGTGCAGAAGGCGCTCGAGGACGTCGGCGGCATGGTCGGCGCCATGATCACGCAGCTGATGAGCGCGCAAGAGGACGTCACCAACGTCTACAAGGTCGGCCAGAACACCACGCGGCTGCTGTTGTCGGTTGGCGACCTGCTTGTCGGCTACCTGCTGCTGCGGCAGGCGGCGGTGGCGCTGACCAAGATCAGCGAAAACGGCCTCTCCGATGCCGACCGTAGGTTCTATGAGGGCAAGCCCGCCGTCGCGCGGTTCTTCGCGCAGACCGTGCTGCCGGAGCTGACCGCGCGCCGCGCCGTCACTGAGGGCACCGACAACAGCCTGATGGACGTCTCGGAGGACTCGTTCTGACGAGTCATTGATTCGATGGCCAATGAGGTTTTCTCACCAGGCGGGCCGTTGTAGGTGAAGAAGGACGAGTGCGGCGGCGGTGATCGCGGTGATTCTGCCGGGGTCCAGGGTGATGCGTTCGAGTGTTTTCCAGGTTCGTTTGAGCAGCGCGTTGGCGCGCTCGGCGGGTGCGCGCAGGGCGCTGATCATGGTGTTGCGGGCGCGGTTGTCCGGGGCGAGGTTGCCACCCTTGATCGGGACGAGGATGCCGATGCCGGCGCCGACGTAGCCTTTGTCGGCCAGGGTTTTCAGGCCGGCTGCGGCGGCCGGGTAGAGCGCGCCCAGCACGTGTTCGCGGGCGGCGGTGATGTCGTGTGTCGAGCCCGGTTCGGCCGGGCTGACCCATTCGGGGTAGCCGGTCGGGCCGGTCAGGACCTGGACGTTGCCGCCGTGGCGGTGGTGTTTGCCGGAGTACCACAGATCGTGCCCGGCCTCGGACTTGCGGCTCGATCGCACCGTCGGGATCAGCGTGCCGTCCAGACACACAAACTCCCACCCTTGTTCCAAGCCGCGCGCGAGGACGTCGTGCAGGTCGGGGACGCGCGCTGCGATCACGTCGATCGCCTCGTGCAGATACCGGTACGCCGTGGCGATGCTGATCCTCGAGTCCCGCGCGAGGACGTCAACGTCGGTTCTGTCCCTGAACCAGCGCAACACCAGAACAGCTTGCGCGTAAGGCGTTGCGGCCCGCTGCCACGGCCGCGCGTCGTGGATCTTGCGGTGCGCGGCGAGCCAACGCGACACACACGCCGCCGTCTCGCACGGGACATCGAGGGTGGCACGATAGGGAATCACGCGGGGTCCTACTCGGGCTGGCTTCTTGGTCGAAACCAACCTTCGAGACCAGGACCCCGCGCCTCATCCCGCCACGCCGACGCGAACCCGATCAGTCACACGAGTCACACCAGCCACTCTGGTGAGAACACCTCAATGGTCATCAAATGGACGGCCTGCGCCGCTGTCACCGACCAGTAGGGTCGGATGTCGTGAGTGCAGAACCGCTATGGATCGATCTCGACGGTGCAGTCAACGTCCGCGATGTCGGCGGGCTTCCGACAGACGACGGCAGGCACACGCGGCCCGGACGGCTGATCCGCTCCGACAATCTGCAGGGCCTCACGGCGGCCGATGTCGAGCGGCTGGTCGGCGAGCACGGTGTGCGTGCCGTCGCCGACCTTCGCACCCGCACCGAAGTCACCAGCGAGGGCGACGGGCCGCTCCGCCACGACGCGCGGGTGACCATCGAGCACCTGTCGATGTTCCCCGAGTGGGTCGACGACTCCGATGTACTCGCGGCTGAGTCAGACGACGGGCCGGTCGTGCTGCCATGGCACAAGCGCGCCGCCGAGGCAGGCGAGCGCCGCACTGCGTCCACTATCTACCAGAGCTACCTCGACGATCGGCCCGACTCGGTCGTTGCAGCGCTGCGTCTGATCGCACGCACTGACGGCGCCACGATCGTGCACTGCGCAGCTGGCAAGGACCGCACGGGGGTGGTCGTCGCGCTGGCCTTGGACGTGGTCGGCGTCGAGCGCTCGGCGATCGTCGACGACTTCGTGCGCAGCGGCGATCGGATGAAGCAGATCCTGGCCAGGCTCTCGGCCTCGCATACCTACGTCGACGATCTGCGCGATGTGCCGTTCGATCACCATCTGCCGCGACCGGCGACGATGGAGACGTTTCTGTCGAACCTGGACGACGCCCACGGCGGCCCGGCGAAGTGGTTGAGCGAACACGGCTGGACCGACGCCGACACCAGTGAGCTGCGCGCAGCGCTAGTCGCCGAGTAGGACGAGGCGTAATTCGGCTGCGCCGTCGGGTGCGATGCGCACCGGCACGCCCCAGTCCTGCCGCGCTACATGGCACGCGGGATGCTCGATCGCCGGATCGTCGTCGCAGGCAGCGGCCTGCGCGGTGATGTGCAGGACCCCTTCGGTGGCGCCGCCGAGCAGCAGGTCGCGGCGAAGCTCGGTCGACTCGCCCGTGCCCTCGCGGAGCAGATCAGGCGGGGAGGCACTGACCGCCAATCGTGTCGCAGGTCCGTACCGCTCGTCGAGCCTGCGCCCGGGCGGTGCTGCGAACACAACGTCCAGCGTGAGGTGGCCGGGCGCTACGTCGGTTACCGGCCGCTGCGTACGCAGCGAGTCGCCGTACACGAGCGAGCCCGCAGCGATCGGCCGGACGAGCCGGTGTGCCGCCGACTCGACAACCACCAGCTCGCCGTCGACCACGACCGCGCCGCTCGGCTCGGCAAGACCGCTGGCCAGCGTCGACACCTCATCCGCCGCTGGGTCGTATCGGCGGACCGCGCCGTTGTAGGTGTCGCTGATCGCGATGGAACCGTCCGGCAGACCGGTCACGCCGAGTGGATGTTGCAGGCGTGCCTTCGCCGGCGGGCCGTCGACGTGCCCGAAGTCGAACAGCCCCGCACCAATCTTCGTGTGGACGATTCCCTCGACATCGAGATACCGCAGCGCGGATGTCTCCGAATCGACGAACCACAGGCGGTCACCGTCGACGGCCAAACCCGAGGGCTGCGCGAGCCATGCACCGAGCGCCGGGCCGTCCTTTAGGCCCTCGACGGTAGTCCCCGCGAGGATCTCGACGGCGTTCGTCGCCGGATCCCAGGCCAGCAGCAGGTGCACTCCGGCGGCCGCAATCACGAGCCGTCCGATCGCCGGCCACCACGCGAGATCCCACGGCGAGATGACGTCCGGAACGGGTCCTGTGACGGTTTCCAGGCCGGTCGCCAGATCGATCGTGCTGACCACCGCACCGTCGGCCAGGCGCACGCCGCGAAGCGCATGATTCGCGGTGTCGGCGACGACGACGTCGAAGGCCGCTACGCCGTCGGGAAGCAGCGCGAGGCCGTTCGGCTCGGCGAAGGATGCAGCATCAGCGGGTCCGTCGGTACGGCCACGCACGCCGGTACCGATACGGCGCAGTACCGTCTCGCCGCGCTCCCCCGCCAGGGCCAGTTCGACGATCTGGTGATGGCCGGCGTCGGCGACAAGCAGTGAGGACGGCAGTGCGATCGCCTTGGCCGGGAACCGTAGGTCTGTCGGCATCGGGGTGGGTGCGACGTAGGGTCTCCCGCCGCGATGCAACGTGCCCTTTTCCTCGTGGGACGCGACCAGCTCACCGATGATTCGGTCGAGCGCGCTCACCTGACCCTCGCCGGCTGCCTGTGCGACGACGTATCCCTCAGGGTCGATCACGACGAGCGTCGGCCAGGCACGCACTGCGTATTGGCGCCACATGCCGAGATCTGGGTCGTCGAGCACGGGGTGTCCTACCTCGTAACGATCGACCGCCGCAACCACAGAATCGTGATCGGCCTCGTGTGCGAACTTCGGCGAATGCACCCCGATTACGACCAGGACGTCACGGTACTTCTCTTCCAGCGGGCGTAGCTCAGCAAGGACGTGCAGGCAGTTCGCGCAACAGAACGTCCAGAAATCGAGGAGCACGACCTTGCCGCGCAAGCGGGTCAGCGACAACGGCTCGGCGGTATTCAGCCAGCCGCCTCTGGCCGCCAGCTCCGGTGCGCGCACGCGAAAGCGCGAAGGGGTCACGCGACGACCAACCGGTCGCCTGCGCGATGTGTTCCGGCACGTCGACGCGACATGTTCCACTTGACCAGCTCGTAGCTACGTTGCTCGAGTTGCAGCGCCGAACTCCCGCAAAGGATGCAGGTCTACGTGGCACATGGCTCAGGTCCAGTTCTTGTTCTGGAACATCAAGGTCACCTCCTTGACGACGTGGTGAGCTGCCGCGGTGCTACCAGCCGCGCTTGAGATCAGCTCATCTGCCGACTTCCTCCCGCGGACTGTGTGCACACGATCTGCACACGGTTGACCGTGGGCAGTGATGACATGACCACCCCCGCTGAGCTAACCTGACAGGGCGTCGACGGGGGTCGGAGAGGGCATTGGCCACTTTGCATGACACGGTGACTGAGCGAACCGCGTTGGCTGCCCGCAAAATACGACGGTGGGCCCTCTGGGGCGCCCCACTTCGCGTGATCGTGCTGGTCATTGCAGTCGACGCCGCCGCGTTGCTGGGTAGCTCCGCCGCGATCGCGCGCAACTCAGTCAATGGCGACGACCTCCTTCGATTCGGCCTGCTCGCCACTCTGAGCGTGACCTATTTGGAGGTCGCGCGGCAAGTCGAACACCGCCGTCGGCTGCTCTCCGGCAGCGGTGTTGTGCAGTCCGACATCAGTTCTGTGTGGACCTTTCCGGCGGCCGTCCTGCTTCCGGCCAAGCTCGCAGTTGCACTCGTCGCGCTGACATACGTGCACTCCTGGATACGTGCCTGGGGTCGCGTCGATGGGGCTCGGCTCTATCGAACGGTCTACAGCGCGTCGGTCGCGGCGCTGACCTGCCTCGCCGTTTCGGCCCTCGTCCACACCGTCCACACCGTCCACACCGTCGACAACAACTGGCTTCCGGCCCGCGTCGGCGGGGCGGTATCGGTCGTCCTGGCGATCATCGCGTATTGGCTCGTCAACAGCGCGCTGCTGGCCGCGGCGATGGTCGTCAGCGGTCGAGCCACGTCTGAACTGCTCGGCTCGTGGTCGGAAAACGCGCTTGAATTCGCAACCCTCGGCCTGGGCGGGATCACCGTGGCCCTGGTGGTCACGGTGCCGTTGCTGGCTGCGATCGTGTTGCCGGCCATCTTCTTGCTGCAGCACCATGCGTTGCTCGCCCAGCTCGTCCAGGCGGCGACGATCGATGCCAAGACCGAACTGCTCAACGCGGCCGCTTGGCGGCGCCTGGCCCAGCGTGAACTTGAGCGGGCCGAGCGCCAGCGCACCACCACGGCGGTGCTGGTCATCGACATGGACCACTTCAAGCACATCAACGACACCTGCGGTCACCTCGCAGGCGACACCGCGCTGAAGGCTGTCGGCGAGGCGCTTGCCGACGAACTGCGCGATTACGACGCGGTCGGCCGCTTCGGTGGCGAGGAGTTCGTCGCGCTGCTACCCGGGGTCGACGGACCAGCGGCGCGAAGTGTCGGCGAGCGGATCAGGCGCCGGATCGAGTCGTTGAGCGTCACCGTCGAGCGTCGTGTCGGTGAATACGGCCCGGTGCGGGTCACGGCCTCGGTCGGTGTGGCTGCGGCATCCGGCGTGGGGATCGATCTCGACGATCTGCTCCGGGCCGCAGACGATGCGCTCTACGCGGCGAAGGACGACGGTCGCAACGCAGTTCGCCTTGCGCGCGTCGACACCGCCATCGCCTAGCGACGCCCGCTCGCCGCAGGCTGTCAAAGCATCGGACCCGGCACCCCGAGCAGGTAGCCCTGCCCGTAATGGCAGCCGAGTTCGACGAGGAGCTCGCGCTGCTCTGGGCGTTCGATGCCTTCGCCCACCACCTCGGCGTCGAGCGCGTTCGCGAGCTCTACCACGTGCCGAACGATCACACGTGCCCGTGCATCATCGACGATGTCCGACACGAACGATCGGTCGAGTTTGATCTCGTCAAAGGCGAACTGGCGCAGGTAGGACAGTTGGCCGAAGCCGGTGCCGAAGTCGTCGATGGCTATGCGCGTGCCCATGCCGCGCAGCGTCGACAGGATCCGCCAGCCGATTCCGCCACTGCGCAGCAGCACGCCTTCGGTGACCTCGAGGGTCAGGCTGCGCGCCGGCAGCGCGTACTTGGCCAGCGTCTCCTCGACAGTGGCCGGCAGCGAATCGTCGAACAGTTGGTGAACGCTGACATTGACCGAGACACCGACCCCGGGCACCGCGTGCGGGGTCGAGTGCCGGTGCAATTCGCCGAGCGCCTCGACCAGCGCATGCCGGCCTAGATCGCCGACAAGGCCCATGCGTTCGGCCATCGGTACGAACGTGTCAGGCGGGACCCCCTCATGCTCGCCACTCGTCCAGCGAAGCAGCGCCTCGTAGCGGGTGACGCGCCCGGACTTGAGATCGACGATCGGCTGGTAGGCCAGCCCGAACTCCTGCGCTTCGATTCCGTGCCGGAGTGCAGGTGCGAGCGCGACCACGTCGTCTCGTCCGGGAGCGCGCTGATCGTGCACGACGAGCTGGCCGCGGCCCAACGCCTTGGCGCGGTCCAGCGCGACGCTTGCCGCGTGTAAGGCCTCGGACTCGTCGGCGTCCGCACCGAACATGGCCACGCCGATGCCGGCGCTTGCCGACAGGTCGAGACCATCGACGTCGAAGGGCGCGGCGAGGGCGCTCCGGAGCCTCACCGCAAGAGCAGTGCCCTCGTCGACTGTGTGCACGTCCTCGAGCAGCACGGCGAATTCGTCGCCCCGCATCCGGACGACGGTCGCCGATGGTCCGGCCGTGATCAGCAGGCGTTGGGCGACGAGACGCAGCAGTTCGTCGCCGGCCGTGTGCCCGAAGGACTCGTTGACCGCTGAGACACCGTCGAGTCCGAGCACGATTACTACGTAGAAGCGACCGGTTTCCGCGGCTCGGGCACGCGCGACTTGCAGCCGGTCGGTGAGCACCGCACGGGGCGCGAGATGAGTCAGCGGATCGGTGCGAACGAGCTCGCGCAGCCTGCGCTGCGAGGCGTCCTGCTGAACTGCGACCGCGGCGAGGTGACCGGCCTCGTGCAGCAACTCCAGCTCGTCCGGCGCGGGGGTGCGAGTTTCGCCGAAGTAGACGGCGAAGGTGCCAAGCACTTCCTCCTGCGAGCCGAGGAGCGGTATTGACCAGCAAGCGCTGATGCCGGACGCGAGCGCGGCCTGCTGCCAGGCCCGCCAGTTCGGATCTTGGGTGATGTCCGCCGTGACGACCACTCGCCGATGAAATGCCGAGGCGCCGCAGGTTCTGCTGTTCGGGCCGATGTCTTGCGCGTTGATGGCTGTGATGAATTGGGTGGACAGTGCGGGTGCTGCCGCGACTCGCAGCTGCTTGGCGTCGGTCGTGGCCAGCAGAATCGCCGATCGGCTGCCGGGCAATTCGCGTTCGAGGAGCTGGGCGAGCGTGGCGAGGATGGTGGGTAGCGGCGTGTGTGCGGCGATCAGGCGCAGAATCTCGCTATGCGCCGCATCCCGTGCGCCGGCCGACGCGGCCGCCGGGTGGTTCGACGGGGGCATCGCTTCCGGGTCCGGCCTTATCTCGGGCACGGTCTCCCTCTTTCGGAGCGACCAGCCGCGTGCGCGGGTGGGTTGTCTGGCGTGCAGGCTACGCGTGTTGACTCCCGCTATCGCGAAACTGACCCGCACACGCCTGGAGCCCGATCCGTGCGGACCGAGCTCCGTGTGTTGGGCAATCAGCGCGCGTTAGCGGATGTAACTCTGCCGCTGCGCCATCGCAATCAGCTCGCTGCGCATCGTCGGTGAAGCGGAGTTCAGGACGCGCTCGAATGCGAGCATCTCGCGGCGGTGGCGGAGTCTGTTCGTGATCTTGGTCTTCATTGTCTGCCTCTGGTTCCTTCGGGTCGGGGGTCTGGTCAGGCAGTCAGTTGGTTTCGTTCGGGAAGCCAGCTAGCTGATCCTCATTTCGTTAATGATCATACCCTGTGAACCGAAGAACAAGTGGCTGCATGCCTCCTTGTGTCTTACAACATCGCATAGTTAGGCCTTTAGGCCCACGATTCATTCTGTCTATGCGCCGAGTTGTCCGCTGTAGCGCATATCTTGGCGCCCATGACCGTTTCGCCCGATGCGGACCTGATCGTCTGCTCGCATTACGTCAATGAGGTCGCACCGGGTCGGATCCGGAGCCGCCGACACCGCCCGCCCTGTTGCGGACGCTGGCACCTCACGCCATCGGCGCCCACGTCGGCAGCTACGACCCAGACCTGGACGGCGCTGGATCGGCAGCCGGGACCGTCGTCGACTGCATTGCGGATGGCCTTGCCGATCTGGGTACAGCTCGCTAATTTAGACGGCAAGTAACTGATACAGCGTGTTGCAGACACAATGGGGCGAAGGGCGACGGTCATGACCGCAGAGCTGACCGATCAGGTCAAGACGGCGGAACGTCTGCTCGGCTCCTCGTCGAAGAACTCCTACGATCCGCAACTCGATGTCGACTGGGACGCGCCACTGCCCGAGGGCCTCGCGTATATGCCGTTCGAGCGGATGTCGCTGTACGGCACGCCCCTCTGGGACGAACTCAGCGCCGATCAGCGCATCGAGCTGTCAAAGCACGAACTGGCGAGCATCGTGAACATCGGCCTGTGGACCGAGATCATCCTGATGCAGATGCTCAGTCGCGATGCGTATCACCGTGACCCGCGCGACCCCCGCACGCACTACGAGCTGACCGAGATCGGCGACGAGACCCGGCACGTGATCATGTTCGCCAAGACCCTCGCACGCATGGGAGTGCCGGCCTACCGCCCGCCCCGGTTCGTCCATCACCTGGCTCGGCTCTACAAGGCGACCGCTCGCGGGCCGATGCTGTTCGGACCGGTGCTCGTCACGGAAGAGATCACCGACCGGCTGCAGCGCGCGTCGATGAACGACTCCGACATCCACCCGCTCATCCGCATGGTCAACCGCATCCACGTGGTCGAGGAGTCGCGGCACGTGCGTTTCGCGCGCACGGAATTGGCCCGAACGCTCTTGCGGCTCTCGAAGCCGCGACGCGGCTGGCACAAGCTCGTGACCGCGGCTGTCTCGGCGACCTTGGCGAGCGTGCTCATAGACCCGAAGGTCTACGCGTCGGTCGGCCTCGACCCGAAGCGGGCGCGCCGGATGGCCCGGGCAAATCCGCACCATCGCGAGACGGTCCGCTGGATGGGCGAGAAGATCATGCGCTTCTTCGACGACAACGGCATGATTACGGCGGCGACCCGGCCGATCTACCGGGCCGCCCACCTGCTCTAGGACGCCTGCTGGCTACAGCAGCCCCAGGCCCGGGTCGGCCAGCACCCCGGCCATGTCGGCGAGGAACTGCGAGCCCTGCTGGCCGTCGACCATGCGATGGTCGAACGAGACGGCAAGCTGGGTGACCCAGCTCGGCTCGATTTCGTCGTCGACGACCCAAGGCATCCGGCGCACCGCACCGAACGCCACGATGCCTGCCTCGCCCGGGTTGAGGATCGGCGTGCCCGTGTCGACGCCGAAGACCCCGACGTTGGTGATGGTGATCGTGCCGCCGGCCATGTCGGCGGGTGAGGTCTTGCCGGCCCGCGCCGTCTCGGTGAGCTCGCCGATCGCGCGGGCAAGCTCGAGCAGGCTGAGCTGGTCGGCGTTCTTGATGTTCGGGACGATCAGCCCGCGGTCGGTTGCCGCGGCGATGCCCAGATTCACGTAGTGCTTGAGGACGATCTCGCCGGCCGGCTCGTCCCAGAAGGCATTGATCTGCGGGGTGCGCTTCGCAGCCAGGATGAGGGCCTTGGCGACGAACACGAGCGGCGAGACCTTGACGTCGCGGAAGTCCCGGCGGGCGGCGATGCGCTCGCGCAGTTCCATCATCGGCGTGACGTCGACAGTGATGAACTCGGTGACGTGCGGCGCGGTGAACGCCGACGCGACCATGGCCGCGGCCGTGTGCTTGCGCACGCCCTTGATCGGGATGCGGGTCTCGCCCCGCAGGTGGGCAGTTTCGCCCCGAGTGGGTACCTGCAACTGCCCACCTGCGACAGAAGTGCCCACCTGCGGGGCGGCAGACTGCACGTCCTCGCGCGATACCGTGCCGTTCGGGCCGGTCGGCCTCGACCGTGCTGAGGTCGACGCCGAGCGTCTTGGCCAGCTTGCGGACCGGCGGCTTCGCCAGCACGCGGTGGCGGGTCTCGGGAGCGTCCGGCGTCGGGGGCCCGGCGCGATATTGAAGGCGGGGTTCGCCGAGGGCGCATCAGACAGCGTGGGCGCCTTGCGGGCTCGGCGCTTGGCAGCTCCCGCACGCGGCCCGTAGCCGACGAGTACTGGCTGGCGGCCGCCCAGCTCCCCGGCAGCTGCATTCGCCGCCGCAGCCACCTGCGGGCAGTAGCTGGGAGCGCTGGAATCCTCGGTCACGCTGCCCGTGTCGGCGGGCGCGGCCGTGGCCGCCGGCTCGGCGTCGCCGCCTACGTCGATGGTGATGATCGGCGTGCCGACGTCGACCGTGTCGCCCGCAGCGGCGTGCAGCGCGGTGACGACGCCGGCGAACGGCGAGGGCAGCTCGACGGCCGCCTTTACCGTCTCGACCTCGACGATGATCTCGTTGACCACGACCGTGTCGCCCGGCTTGACCGTCCACCTCAGGATGTCGGCCTCGGTCAGGCCTTCACCGAGGTCGGGCATCTTGAACTGCTTGAGATCGCTCATGCTTCAGTACTCCATGATCCGGTCGACGGCGTCGAGGATGCGGTCGACGTTGGGCAACCACTCCTCTTCCAGGCGGCTGGCCGGGTACGGGGTGTCGAACCCGGCCACCCGTAGCACGGGCGCCTCGAGGGCGTAGAACGCCTCGCTCCTGCACCCGGGCGGCGATCTCGGCGCCGACGCCGAAACTGACCGCCGCCTCGTGCACCACGGCAAGTCGGCCTGTCCGCTCGACCGACTCGACGACCGTCGCCGTATCGAGCGGCGAGATCGAGCGCAGGTCGATGACCTCGAGCTCGAGGCCCTCCTCGGCCGCGGCCGACGCGGCTTCCAACGCGGTGGCGACCATCGGGCCGTAGGCGACGAGCGTCACGTCGCGGCCCGGGCGAACGATCCGCGCCTTGTGCAGGGGATATGGGTTCTCGTCGAGCTCGCCCTTCGTCCAGTACAGGCGCTTGGGCTCGAAGAAGATGATCGGATCGTCCGAGCGCATCGCCTGCTGGATCATCCAGTACGCATCGGACGGATTAGCAGCAGGCGACGACCTTCAGGCCGGCCGTGTGCGCGAAGTAGGCCTCAGGCGACTCGGTGTGATGCTCGACCGCGCCGATGCCTCCGCCGAACGGGATGCGGATGGTGATCGGCATCCGCAGCAGGCCGGTCGAACGGTTGTGGATCTTCGCGACCTGGCTGACGATCTGGTCGAAGCCGGGGAAGACGAAGCCGTCGAACTGGATCTCGCAGACCGGCCGGTAGCCACGGATGGCAAGGCCGACCGCGGTACCGATGATTCCGGACTCGGCCAGCGGGGTGTCGATGACCCGCGATTCGCCGAAGTCCTTCTGCAGGCCGTCGGTGATGCGGAAGACGCCGCCGAGCTTGCCGACGTCCTCGCCCATGATGATGACCTTCGGGTCGTCCTCGAGGCCTTGCGCAAGCCCTCGTTGAGCGCCTTCGCGAGCGTTATGGGACTCATTCTGTGCCCCCGGCCGTAGCGCCCTCGAAGGTGTCCAGGTAGGCGGCGAACCCGTCACGCTGCTCACGCAGCTCGTCGGGCATCTCGTCATAGACGTTATCGAACGCCATCATCGGATCGGGCTCGGGCAGCGCCCGGCAGCCTTCGCGCACGTGCTCGGCCAGCGCCTCCGACTCGCGGGCGATGGATTCGAAGAACTCGGGGTCGGCCCGGGCCTGCCGGGTCAGGTAGGCGCGTACCCGCTCGATCGGGTCCTTGAGCTTCCAGGTCTCGGTCTCCGCCGCCAGCCGGTAGCGGGTGGCGTCGTCGGAGGTCGTGTGCGGGTTCATCCGGTAGGTGAACGCCTCGATCAGGGTGGGCCCCTGGCCGTTACGTGCGTCGTCGAGGGCCTTGCGGGTGACGGCCAGGCTCGCGAGCACGTCGTTGCCGTCGATGCGCACACCAGGGAAGCCGAAGCCGCTCGCCCGGCGGTACAGGGGCACGCGGCTCTGCGTGGTCACCGGTGCGGAGATCGCCCATTGGTTGTTCTGGCAGAAGAAGACGATCGGAAGGTTCTCGGCCGCCGACCAGACGAATGACTCGTTGACGTCGCCCTGGCTGGATGCGCCGTCGCCGAAGAACGCGAGTACGGCCGTGTCGCGCTCGGGATCGCCGGTGCCTACCGCTCCGTCACGCACCACGCCCATCGCATAACCCGCCGCGTGCAGGGTCTGCGCCCCGATGACGATCGTGTACAGGTTGAAGTTGTTGTCGTGCGGGTTCCAGCCGCCCAGATTGGTGCCCCGGAACAGCCCGAGCAGCACGAGCGGGTCGACGTCGCGGCACCAGGCAACGCCGTGCTCGCGGTAGGTCGGAAACGACATGTCGTGCTGGCGAAGGGCCCGCCCGGCGCCGATCTGCGCGCCTTCCTGGCCGAGCAGCGACGCCCACAGGCCCAGTTCGCCCTGCCGTTGCAAGGCGATGGCCTCGGTGTCGATGCGGCGGACCAGGACGAGGTCGCGATACAGCGACCTGATCTCGTCGTCGGAGATGTCAAGCGGGTAGTCCGGATGCTCGACCCGTACGCCCTCAGGCGTCAGAAGCTGAACCATGTCAGGTTCGGGCGGGACGGCGTGCAGCGCTGCCGCGCCATCCTTTGCCTCGAAGTCCGGTAGGGCAGGTACTGCTGGCATGCGCACGCTCCTCGCATCCAAGCACTGAGTGCGGGGTCACCGCGCCCGTGCCGACTGGCGATGTTCTGGATTATCCGTTGGTACAGGGATGGCGCACCGCAGGATTTCCCAGGGGTTCCTACCATATCTGCGCCTGCGGCCCGGCCGCCGTCAGGCCGCGATAGCTGCACAGCGGATGCAGCGAGCGTGTACGCGTGTTAGGTCCGGAAAGTACTAGGCCCTAAGCAAGTTCGGCGGGCAGCGGCTCGTCGTGGACGATCGTCAGCCGCGATACCGCGCGGGTCAGGGCGACGTAGAGCCGGCGAAGCCCGGCCGGTCGGGTTGCCTCGGCCGCGACGATTTGCGCGGGCTCGACCAGCACGACCGAGTCGAACTCCAGGCCCTTGGCCGAGCTGGCCGCG
This sequence comes from uncultured Actinomycetes bacterium, assembly GCA_963733615.1. Lineage (GTDB taxonomy): Bacteria > Actinomycetota > Actinomycetes > Mycobacteriales > Jatrophihabitantaceae > DASXRA01. The sequence continues at coordinate 5,590 of CAVTEA010000001.1, read as the reverse complement.
ACGATCGCCACCCGCGGATCGTCCTCGTCGTCGAGCCGCTCAGCCGCGATACCGGCACCGAGCAGGGCCTGCAGGATGCTGGCGGCCTGCTGGTCGGGCACGATCACGCCGATTGATCCCTCGACGTCGAGATACGCCCGGACTGTCTCGATGAGTTGCGCCGACGATGCGTATCGCAGGGCGTCCGTACCTTGGCGGATGGAGGTTGCGGGCGGTACGTCGGCAGCGACGTGTGGCAGCAGCCGGTTGGCGATCTCGAGCACCTCGCCCGGCACGCGATACCCGGCCGTCAGCGGCCGGATCGATGCGCCGTCGTGGCCGAGGTGTGCGAGCGTCACCGGCCACGATCCAGGAGCCCATGGAGTGGTGGCCTGCGCGAGATCGCCGAGCACCGTGACCGATCCGAGCGGGCAGCGCCGGGCGACGGCGCGGCACTGCATGGGCGAGAGATCCTGTGCCTCGTCCACGACGACATGGACGTAGGAGGGCACGCCGTCGAGGATCGCGGTCAGTTCGTCCAACAGCACGGCGTCGGCCGGGGTCCAGCGCGGTGATTTCGTCTGGCGATGCAGCAGTGCGCGCTCGTCGGCGGTCAGCGTCGTTCGTGAGCTGCGCGCCAGGAAGTCGGCGTCGGAGTAGAGCCGGGCGAGCAACTTCCGCGCGTCGAGCGCCGGCCATACCGTGTCGACGAACTCGCGCACTGCGGACGATCGAGCAATCCGGGTCGTCTCAGCGTCGGACGGCGCGCCGCCTGCGTCCTCACGCTGGCGCCGGACGTCTTCGGCAACCTGCTGGCGCAGCCGATCGCGCACGAGCGCCCAGCGCACGTCGGCGCGTCGGGCATCGTCGACGTACCGGCGCAACCGGTGCTCAGGGATTCGGTAGCGCTTCGTGCCGATGATCGCGACGACATCCTCGGTCGGGCGAGTGACGTGCGAGAAGACCGCGCGACGCAGCACGTCTGCCATGCGCGCATCGCCTTTGAGCACCGCGGCTGCCACGGGCTCGACGCCCCTGATGGGCACGTGGCCGACAAGCTCGTCGACGGTCGCCTGCTCGATGCCTCCCTCGCCCAGCGCCGGCAGCACCTGCGCGATGTAGTGCAGGAACGCGCGGTTGGGGCCGACGACGAGCACACCTGACCGGCGCAACCGAGCCGGGTAGGTGTAGAGGAGGTAGGCCGCGCGGTGCAGGCCGACGGCCGTCTTGCCGGTTCCCGGCGCGCCCTGGATGCACAGCGAAGTGTCGAGGTCGGCCCGCACGAGTTCGTCCTGGTCGGGCTGGATGGTAGCGACGATGTCGCGCATCGGCCCGACACGCGGCCGCTCGATCTCCTCGCGCAGCAGGTGGGATTCCAGGCCCAGCGCCTCGCCGCGATCGAGGTGTTCGTCCTCGAACGAGCTGAGCAGCCCGTCGTGGAAGCCGAAGCGGCGGCGCAGCTGCACGCCCATCCGGTCGGCCGGGGTGGCGCGGTAGAACGCTTGCGAGATCGGCGCCCGCCAGTCGATGACAACCGGATCTCCGTCGGCATCGCGAACGTGGCGGCGCCCGATATGGAACGTCTCGGTGCGCGGCGCGTCGTGAGTGGCCAACTCGGCGTCGCGATCGGTGCGGCCGAAGAACGGCGGAGCGTCCGGGTCGGCGGCCAGCGCCTTGAGCCGCTGGGCGCGCAGCCGACCGAGGCTCTCACTGGCAAGGGCGTCGACGCCGTAGTCGGCGATGCCCTGCGCGGATGCGCGCATCACGTCGAGGCAGCGACGGGCGAGATCAAGGTGGGAACGTTCGGCCGCGAGTACCTCTTCGCCGCCGTTGGCGGCAGGTAACCCGGCGGCTTTCGATTCTTGGACAACGGACACCGGATTATCGCTCACGGTTGTTCGACGCTACGCGTGCCCGCAAGTGGATTTTTCGCCTGCCGCAAGCGCGGTGTACATGTGGCCGCACTCAATCTCGTCGCAGCACGGCGTCTACCGTCTCGATCGCGAGCGCCCGCCGGCCGCGCGTGCTTGCCGGCAACACGGCGGGCACGGCATGTGAGAGCTGCGCATTGCCCACATACGCTGCGTATCCGAGCGTGGCGCGCCGCGCGGCAACCGCCTGGGTGAGCCCGCTTGCCCGCAGCAGCCGCGCAAGATAGTCGATGCGGCGTTGGGTCACCCGCTCGACAGCCTCGCAGACATCGGGGTGCGCGGTTCCGGCGAGCAAGAGAAGCTCACCGGGACGTTCCTGGCTGCGTGCGCTGACCTCGGCGATCATGAGTGCCACGCGCTCGCCGGGCGCATCCGCACCTGCCTCGACAGCCGCGATGACGTCGTCGGTGGCTACGGCCTCCCACCGCGCAAGCGCGGCTCGCAGCAGGTCGTCGCGGGAGGAGAAGTGCCAGTAGAACGAGCCCTTCGTTGCACCAAGCTGTCGCGCCAGTGGCTGTACGGCGACGCCGTCCGGACCCTTGTGCAGCAGTGCGTCGACGGCGGCGTCGATCCAATCGTTGCGGTTCAGTCGGGTATCAGGCATAGGCGTACGCTAGCGTACGGAGCTGCCACCGTACGCTAGCGTACGGAGCCGACCGTGGCTGTCGTGGCATGGTCTACCTCGTGCCCGGTCGACTGCTGCATGATGCGGTGTCCCGCTCGATGATCTACGGCGCGATGAGGCGGCTGCGATACGCCGAAGCGGTCCAGTGACGCCGCCCCTGACGGAGCTGCTCGAACGTGCGCGCAGGCTGATCACGCCTGAATGTCGGCGAATGCTCGGCATCACAGGTGCGCCGGGTGCCGGGAAGTCGACGCTCGCGGCCTCGCTCGTCGAGGTTCTGGCGCCGGACGCGGTGCTCGTGCCGATGGACGGCTTTCACCTGGCGGACGCCGAGCTGCGCCGTCTCGGCCTGCGCGAACGTAAGGGAGCACCGGAGACGTTCGACGCCGCCGGGTACATCGCAGTGCTGCGCCGGCTGCGCGAACGCGTGGACGACGTGGTCTACGCGCCATCGTTTTGCCGCGAGATCGAGGAGCCGATCGCCGGTGCCGTCGCAGTCGGGCGTGATGTGCCGCTCGTGATCACCGAGGGAAACTACTTACTGCACTGGACATCCGCGCGCCGGTTACTCGACGAGGTGTGGTTCGCCGAGATGGACGAGCCGACCCGGCTCGAGCGGCTCATCCAGCGGCACATGGTCTACGGGCGCACCCGCGAACAAGCCGAAGGGCGCGCATACGGCAGCGACCAGCGCAATGCCGACCTGATCGCGGCGACCCGGGACGGCGCCGATCTCGTTGTACACACGTGACGAGTCAGATCAATGTCGCCGGAACGATCCGTACCGGGAACGGCAAGGTCGGTTCGGCGGCGTCGGAGCCAGTGGCGGCGGCGACCTCGACGTAGCGCCCGTCTACCAGGTCGTACGCCACGAACGACGGCATCTGCGGGTCGACGATCCAGTACGAGGCCACGCCTGCGTCTTCGTACTTGGACCGTTTGAGCACCATGTCCTTGCGCCGGGTCGACGGCGAGAGAATCTCGACCGCAAGCGCGAGCCGGGCAGTGACGTTCTTCGGCCCGATCCGGTCCTGTTCGACGACGAGCAGGTCCGGCTGCAATGACGTGCGCAAGTCAGGCCGCCAGTCCAGCGGCGCGACGAAGACCTCGTACCGTGGCGTGCACGCTGCCGACAGGAGCAAGAACATACGTCCAACCGCGCGCTGGTGCACGGGTACGGGCGCGGGCGTCACGAGCAACAGACCGTCGAGTAGCTCGTACTGCAGCCCGTCATCGGGCAGCAGGTCGATGTCGTCCACCGTCCAGTCACGTGACTCACGGGGCATCACCGTCATGGTTGCCATCGTGCCTCCTCACCCCGCGGGTGTCATGGCGCATCGGCTGAGATAGGCAGGCGGTCTGGTCACGCAGGTCGGCACGCCTGATCTGGAGACCAGGCCATCGAGCGCACCAGACGTACCACTCGATACGTGCCCGATCCAGCCAGGCATAGTAGAGGCCGGGCATACCGGATCGAGTGGACGGGAGGGCGGCAGTGACTGCCGAGACGCAGATCGCCACGCCGACGCAATCGCCCAGCCAACAGCCGAGGTGGCGCCTCGACGAGCTACTCGGCAGCCGCCGCTGGGTGCGACGCACCCGACCCTTCCCGCACGTGTACGCGCGCGACGTGTTCGTGGCCGACTTCTCCGCGCAACTTGACGACGAGTTTCATCGCATCGAGCGTGAACGTCCCGAGACATTCCAGCGCAACATGAAGGGTTACGACGCTTCTGGCGCAAGCATCAGCCGATTCCACGACGGGCCGCTCGGGGTCTTCGTCTCGCGTGAGTGGCACGACCTGATCGCCCGGGTGGCCGGCGTGCGGGCCACCGGCGACGTCAACGCGAACCTGCATCACCACGAGCCGGGTAGCGAGAGCGGCTGGCCGCACAACGACCTGAACCCCGCATGGTTCGCGGGCCCACCGCCCGAGGCGGACGAGATCCGCCTCGAGCACTCCGAGGGCGTCGCACTGCACACGGGCCAGCGCCGGCCGGGCGTCGAGGCACGCGAGTGCATCCGCGGTGTATCGCTGCTGTTCTACCTGGGCAATCCGCCCTGGCAGCCGGGCGACGGCGGCGAGACCGGCCTGTTCGCCGATATCGCGTCGGCGCATCTGGGCCCGTCCGCAGCTGTCCCGCCGGTGAACAACTCGATGGTTCTGTTCGAGTGCACGCCCCGCTCATGGCACGCATTCGTCAGCAACCGCACGAAGCCGCGTAACTCAGTGGTGATGTGGCTGCACCGCACGAAGGACGAGGTCCTGCAACGGTGGGGGGATCAGAGCATTGAGTACTGGTGAGCGTCGGGTCTGCCTACTGACCGGTGCCGGGGGCACCCTCGGCGACGCCTTCTGCCGCGCCTACGCCGCGAGCTATGACATCGTCGCAGTTTGCCGCCGGCGCGCCCCCGGCGTGGCGTCGCAGCATGAGTGGTTCGTCGATCCGCTCGATCCCGATTCGGCGTTGCCCGACAACGACGCTCGGGTCTTCGTCGTCCACGCCGACCTCGAAGCCGACGGTCAGGTCGAGCAGGTGGTCGACATCGCGCTGGCGAAGTTCGGCCAGGTGGACCTGCTGGTCAACAACGCCGCGTACTCCTACTGGCACGAGCAGGGCATTGTCGACGGTGACGCCGTTCTCGACAGCGTCGAGCGACACTTCGCCGTCAACGTGGGCATTCCGTTGCGGTTCGCCGCGCGCCTCGCGCAACGTCATTGGCTGCAGCGCGATGAAGAGAATCGCAGCAGGAATCGCAATATCGTCAACGTGTCGAGCATCGCCGCGTCTCGCGTGTACCCGGGCGGGCAGGCCGTTTATGCCGCGTCGAAAGCGGCACTCAATCAGCTCACCCGGCACATGGCGGCCGAGTTCGGGGAATTCGGCGTGCGTGCCAATGCACTCGCCCCGAACAGCTTCCCGTCGATTGTCAGCACCGAGTCCGTGGCAACGGCGATCGCGCGGCTCGATGGCGAATCGGTGACCGGCCGCGTCCTCGTCCTGGATGCGCTAGGTGACTGACCTATTCGCCGATGTGCAATCTGAGCGCGGCC